>PNAM01000089.1 GCA_003170275.1 Myxococcales bacterium | reverse complement strand
TCTACGTCTCGCCGCTCAAGGCGCTGGCCAACGATCTGTACCGCAACCTCGAGCTGCCGCTCGGCGGCATTCGCGAGGCGGCGCGCGCGCTCGGCCAACCGGTGCCGGAGATCACCGTCGGGCTGCGCACCGGAGACACCTCGCCGAGAGATCGCGCGCGCCTGGCCCGGCGGCCGCCGCACGTCCTGTGCACCACGCCCGAGTCGCTGTACCTGATGCTCACCTCGCGGGCGCGCGAGACCCTGCGCTCGGTGCGCTACCTGATCGTCGACGAGATCCACGCGCTGGCCGGCAACAAGCGCGGCGTGCACCTGGCGCTCTCGCTCGAGCGCATGGAGAGCGAGATCGCGCGCGCGGGCAACCCGCCGCCGGTGCGCATCGGGCTGTCCGCCACGCAGAAGCCGCTCGAGACGATCGCGGCGTACCTCGGCGGCACCGGCCGGCAAGTGACCATCGCCGACGCCGGATCGAAGAAGTCGATCGACCTCCAGGTCGACTGTCCCGTCGATGATCTGCGCCAGCTGCCCGAATCGAGCATCTGGCCGGCGCTCGCCCCGTACCTCGCGCGCCTGATCGAGCAGCACCGCACCACGCTGGTGTTCGTCAACGACCGGCGATCCTCGGAGCGGCTGTGCACGTCCATTAATGAGGCGCTCGGCAAACCGGCGGCGCGCGCCCACCACGGCGCCATGTCGCGGCGCGCGCGCGAGGAGGTCGAGACCCAGCTCAAGGCGGGCGCGCTGCCGGCGCTGGTGTGCACCTCGTCGCTCGAGCTCGGGATCGACATCGGCGCGATCGATCTGGTGGTGCAGGTGTCCTCGCCGGGCGGGGTGTCGCGGGCGCTGCAGCGGATCGGGCGCGCCGGCCACGTGCTCCACGCGCAGTCCAAAGGCCGCATCGTCGCGAAGTTCCGGGGCGATCTGCTCGAGTGCGCGGCGCTGACGCGCGCCATCCTCGACGGCGAGATCGAGACCACGCGCGTACCCGAGAAGTGCCTGGACGTGCTCGCGCAACAGGTGGTCGCCATGTGCGCCGCGGCCGACGGCGAGTGGAAGGTCGAGGACGTGTACCAGCTGGTGCGGCGCGCCTGGCCGTACCGCGAGCTGACCCGCGCCGAGCTCGACGCCGTGCTGGAGATGTTGGGCGGGCGCTACCCGGCCGAGGAGTTCGCCGAGCTGCGCCCGCGCATCGTGTGGGACCGCGGCGCGGGCATCATCCGCGGCCGGCCGGGCACCTTGCGGCTGGCGGTCACGTCGGGCGGCACCATTCCCGACAAGGGCCTGTACCCGGTCGAGCTGGGCGAAGGGGGACCGCGGCTGGGTGAGCTCGACGAGGAGTTCGTCTACGAGAGCCGCGTCGGCGACGTGTTTCAGCTCGGCTCGGGGACCTGGCGGATCGAGAGCATCGGCACCAATCGGGTGACGGTCTCGCCTGCGCCAGGCGAGCCGCCGCAGCTTCCGTTCTGGCATGGCGAAGGACCGGGGCGATCGCCCGAGCTGGGCGCGCGCGTCGGCGCGCTGTGCCGGCGCTTCGAGGAGGAGGGGCAGGCCGAGGGCTGGCTCACGGCCGAGCATCACCTCGATGCGCGCGCGGCCCGGAACCTGACCACCTACCTGGCCGAGCAGCGTGCGGCGACCGGCGTCCTACCCACCGACCGGCGCGTGGTCATCGAGCACTTCGCCGACGACCTCGGCGACGCGCGCATCGCCATCCACACGCCGCTCGGCAAGCGAGTCACCACGCCGCTCGCCATCCTGCTCGCGCGCAAGCTCGCGGAGGCCACCGGGGTCGACCCGAGCTGGACCGCTTCCGATGACGGCATCCTGTTCCGCCTGCCGGCGAGCGAAGGAAATGGGCCGCCGGCCGACCCGCTGCAGCTCCTGCGCGGGCTAGACGTCGAGCGAACGCTGGTCGAGGCACTCGGCTCGACGACGCTGTTCGGGGTGCGCTTTCGCGAGAACGCCGCGCGTGCCCTGCTCCTGCCGCGGCGCATGCCCGGCCAACGCACGCCGCTATTCCTGCAGCGATTGCGCGCCCAGGATCTGCTCGAGGTGGCGCGGCGCCATCCCGATTTTCCGATCCTGGTCGAGACCTATCGCGAGTGCCTGCGCGATTCGTGGGAGGTGCCACGGCTGATGCAGCTGCTCGATGAGATCGCGGATGGACGAGTCGAGGTCGCGGTGTGCGAGTCGCGCTCGCCGTCGCCGTTCGCCGCTTCGCTGCTGTTCGGGTTCGTGATCTCGTTCTTGTACAACGACGATCTGCCGCGCGCCGAGCGACGGGCGCAGCTGTTGCCGGTCGGGCGCGGGCTGCTGGCGGACCTGCTCGGCTCGGCGACCATTCGCGAGCTGCTCGATCCTGCGGTGCTGGCCGATGAGGAGGCGCGCGCCGAGCGGACCTCCCCGCAGCTCCGTGCGCGCGATCTCGACGAGCTGCACGATCTGCTGCGCCGGCTGGGACCGCTCGATGCCGCGGCTGCGCGCCGGCGCATCATGGCCCCCGACGACGCCGAGGCCTGGCTGGCCGGGCTCGGCCGCGCCGGAAGGGCCGCGCAGATCGAGGGGCGCTGGTTTGCCGCGGAGGACCTCGATCGCTACCAGGCCGCGCGCGCCGGCGACGCGAACGCCATCGAAGCGATCACACGTCGCGCCCTGCGCGCCGGGGGCCCACAGCGCCTGGCCGAGCTGGCCGACCGCGCAGTGCTCGACGAGGGGCAGGTGCGTGGCGCGCTGGCCACGCTGGTGACGCGCGGAGACGCGGTCGAGGGCCGGTTCCGCCCCGACCCGCAAACGTCGAGCGAGCCGGAGTTCGTCGAGACGGGCATGCTCGAGCGGCTGCATCGACGCTCACTGGCGGCCGCGCGCCGGGCTGTCCGGCCGGTCGAGCCGTCGCGCTACGCCGACTTTCTCCTGCGCTGGCACCACCTCACGCCGGCCAGCCGCCAGGAAGGCGCGGCCGGGTTGGAACGGGCGCTGGAGCAGCTGAGCGGGTTCACCCTGCCCGCCGAGCTGGCCGAGCGCGACCTGCTCGGCCGCCGCCTGCGTGTCTACGATCCGGGCTGGCTCGATCGTCGCATCAGCGACGGCGATTGGACCTTTCGCGGCGCGCTCGCAGGCAACGCCAGGTCGCCGCGGGTGACCTTCTGGCCGCGCGCGGATCTGAGTCCACCCGCGCTTCCCGAGATCGATCCCGAGTCGGCGGAAGGCCGCGTGGTGCAGCAGCTGTCCACCCGCGGCGCATCGTTCTTCAGCGATCTGTGGACCGTGACCGACCTGGACGCAGGCGCGCTGGCCGAGGCCTTGTGGCAGCTCCTCGGCGCGGGCCTGGTGACCAACGATCGATTCGAGGTGGTGCGGCGCGGCCGGAGCGGAGTCGGGCCCGAGCAGCTCGCGTCGTATCGGGCGGCGCGCCAGTCGCGCGTCACCCCGCGCTTCCAGAGCGGGCGCTGGTCGCTGGTGGGAACGCCGCCGATCGACGCCGAGTGGTGGGCGCACCAACTACTCGATCGATATGGGATCGTGACCCGCGAGCACGTGATCGCCGAGCGGCCGCCGCCCTCCTGGCGCGAGCTGCTCGACGTGTGGAAGCGGCTCGAGCTCAAGGGCGAGGTGCGCCGCGGGTACTTCATCGAGGGCCTTTCGGGCACCCAATTCGCCTGGCCGGCGGCGGTCGAGACCTTGCGGGCCGACGTCCCGCCCTCGACGGTGGTGGTGTCGGCGTGTGACCCGGCCTGCGCGTGGGGCATCCTCATGCCGGTGCCCCTGGCGGCAGGCCTCGGCGAGGGCGGCGCGGTAACGCGGCTGCCGTCGAACTTCGTGGTGATCGATCACGGCGCGCCGGCGCTGGTGCTGGAGATCGCGGCGCGCCGGTTGCGCGTGACCGGATCGCGCGAGCCGGCCGCGCTCACTCGCGCGGTCGCGGCGCTGGCCACGCTCGCCGGCGTGATCGAGATCGAGGAGGTGGACGGCGTCGCGGTTCACGAGACGCCGCTGCTCGAGGCCCTCGGCGGCGCCGGCTTCGAGCGCGACGGCGGCCGCATGCGGCGCAGCCCGTTGCGCGCCCGCCCGCTGTACGTCTCCTGAAACGCCCCCCCGTTGTGCTAGATCAATACGGGTGAAGCCGCTGTTCATCGGGATCGCCGGCGGGACCGGATCGGGCAAGTCCACCGTCGCCAGCAAGATCGTCGAGGGCCTGCCGCAGAGCTCGGTCGGGATCATCGATCACGACAGCTACTACCGCGATCACTCCGACCTCGATCCCGAGGCGCGCAGCCGGCTCAACTACGACCACCCCGACGCACTCGACAACGACCTGCTGGTCGCGCACCTCGAGGAGCTGCGCGCCGGGCGCGGCGTCGACGTGCCGGTGTACGACTTCAAGACCCACTCGCGGCACAAGGACCGGCGGCGGCTCGAACCCACCCGCATCATCATCGTCGAAGGCATCCTGGTGTTCGTCGAAGAGCGCGTACGCAAGCTGCTCGACGTGAAGATCTTCGTCGACACCGACGCCGACCTGCGCGTCTTCCGCCGCATCCGCCGCGACATCGAGCAGCGCGGCCGCACGTTCCAGTCGATCCGCGAGCAGTACTACACCACGGTGCGGCCGATGCACCTGCAGTTCGTCGAGCCGTCCAAGCGCTGGGCCGATCTGATCATCCCCGAAGGCGGCGAGAACCTGATCGCGGTGGACCTGATCCTCGGCAAGCTGCGCCACCACCTGTCCTAGCCATCCGTCCGGCTGCCGGACGCAAGTCGTCCGGTTCGGACGACCCCTCCCGTCGAAAACGCTGCATCTGGTTGAAATCACGCGCGCCGCGAATCGGCACGTCGCGTGCTCTGCGCCCTGTCCGCTGCCATTCCAAGGAGGCGCCCATGACCCGATCCTTCCGTTCTCTCGCCAGCGTGCTCGGCGCGCTGGTCCTGCTCGCGCTCGCCGGCTGTAATCCCGACGAGTCCACCACCGACGGCGGCAATAGCGATCCGTTGGCCTCGCTCGAGCAAGAGACGGGGCAGACCTGGACGGTGCGCTGGCATGCAGACGTGCATACGCCCGCGCTGCTCGCCGGCCGGACCGCACCGATCGCCGCCAGCCCGCAAGATGCCGAACGGGCCGGCCGCGCGTTCCTGCTCAAGGTCCATGCGCTCTATCAGATGAGCTCCCCCGACGACGAGCTGGCCGCGGCCGGCGCCGACACCGACGAGCTCGGGATGACCCACGCGCGCTTCACGCAGAAGAAGGGGAAGCTGCCAGTGTGGGGCGGTGATCTGATCGTCCACTTCGACAGCGACGGCGCGCTGGTGCAGATCAACGGTCGCTACCTGCCGGTCGGGGATCTCATGCTCGCGGCCACCAAGAGCCCCGACGAGGCGGCGGTGGCGGCGGTGCTGGACGCGCGCGCGCTGCGGCCGGAGGTCGACGCCGCGAAGTTCGACAGCCACGTGCCGGAGCTGCTCATCTACCCGGTCACGCCGGATCAGCTCAAGCTGGCGTTTCGCGTCGAGGTCGAGGTGAACGATCTGGTTCAACCGATGCTGCTCGAGACCTTCGTCGACGCGACCGACGGCGCGATCCTGCACCGCAGCAACCTCTACGACACCGTAGACGGCAGTGGGGTCGGCGTGTTCGGCGATCGCAAGCCGCTCACGGTCGCGCTCAAGGGCAAGTCGTACCTGCTCGAGGACGCGTCGCGCGGCGGGCTCAAGACCTACAGCGCGGCCGGGCGCTCGACGCTCCCCGGCGGCGAAGTGAAGTCGACCTCGCCGCTCCACTGGGACGAGACCGGCGACGCGGCCGGCGCCGCCGTCGATGCGCACGCCAACGTCGCCAAGGCCTGGGACTACTACCTCAAGGTGCACGGCCGCGCCGGTTGGGACGGCAAGGGAACCGGCCCACACGCGACGGTGCACTTCGGCAGCCAGTACGACAACGCCTTCTTCAACGGCAAGCAGCTGGTGTTCGGCGATGGCGACGGCGACGCCTTTTCGCCGCTGTCGGCGGCGCTCGACGTGGTCGCGCACGAGTACACGCACGGCGTGACCGCGTTCACCGCGAAGCTCGCGAACGAAGGTCAGAGCGGCGCGCTCAACGAGGCGATCTCCGACATCTTCGGCTGCTTCGTCACCTACGGCTCGGGCAACGGCTCCGACTGGCAGGTCGGCGAGACCATCTATCACCCGAACGGACGCGGTCAGGCCATGCGAGATCTCCAGCGCCCGCACGCGACGGCCAACCCGGCGACCATGGCGGAGTACCAGGACACGACGGACGATCAGGGCGGCGTACACCTGAACTCGACGATCGTCTCGCACGCGGCCTACCTCATGACCGAGGGCGACGGGCACGTCGCGCCGCTCGGCCCGACCGCCGCGCAGAAGATCTGGTACCGCGCGCTGACCCGCTACCTCACCTCGCGCGCCACCTTCCTCGACGCCGCGGACGCGACGCTGCGGGCGGCGCACGATCTGGGCGGTGGGGAGGCGTCGGTGCGCGCTGCGTGGGTCGCGGTGGGCGTGCTGAGCGAGTAGAATCGCGCGGTGGCGACCGGCAGCGACGACGAACAAGCACTCCAGCGGCTCGGCTACGCGCAGCAACTGCGTCGCGGAATGGGAGCCTTCGGCAGCTTCGCGCTCTCGTTCTCGGTGATCTCGATCCTGACCGGCGCGGTCTCGCTGTACGGCTTCGGGCTGAACCACGGGGGTCCGATCGAGATGACCGTGGGCTGGCCGCTGGTCACCTTGATGACGCTGTCGGTCGCCTTGAGCCTCGCCGAGCTCGCCTCCGCCTATCCGACGGCCGGCGCGCTGTATCACTGGGCGTCGATCCTCGGCGGGCGCCGCCTCGGGTGGGTGACAGGATGGTTGAACCTGGTCGGGCAGGTCGCGGTGGTGGCGGGCGTCGACTACGCGCTCGCCGAGTTTGCGTGCGCGGCGGTGCGCGAAGCGCCGAGTCGAGCCGAGGTGCTGGGGGTGTATGCGCTGGTGCTGCTCAGTCACGGGCTGCTCAACCACGTCGGCATCCGCGTGGTGACGGTGCTCAACGAGCTGTCCGCCTGGTACCACCTCGCCGGGACGGCGCTGTTGGTGGGCGCGTTGGTCTGGTTGGCGCCGCTCCAGCCGGCCTCGTTCCTCTTCGAGCGTTTCGTCGGTGCGGAGGCGGATCGCCCGGTGGTCTATCCGTTCGCGTATGCGTGCTTGATCGGGCTCCTACAGGCGCAGTGGACGTTCACCGGCTACGACGCCTCCGCGCACGCATCGGAAGAGACGGTGGGCGCGCGCGAGGCGGCACCGCGCGGAATCGTGAGCTCGGTGCTGGTGTCGGGGGTCGTGGGGGCGATCATGCTGGTGGCGATCACGCTCGCGATCCGCAACCTGCCGGCGGCGGCAGCGGCGTCCAATCCGTTCGTCTACATCGTGAAGACCGCGCTCGGCGGCCGGCTGGGCCAGGCCATGGTGTGGATGGTCATCGGCGCGATGTGGTTCTGCGGGCTGTCCTCGGTCACCTCCAACTCGCGCATGCTGTTCGCGTTCGCGCGCGACGGCGGTCCGCCACTGGCGAGCACGCTCGCGCTAGTGAGCGATCGGTTCCGCACGCCGACGTGGGCGGTGTGGACCTGCGTGGTGACCGCCTTCGCGCTCGCGGTGTGGGGGCGTGCGTACAGCGTGATCGTCTCGATCAGCACGATCGGGCTGTACGCCGCCTACGGGCTGCCCATCCTGGCCGCCTTTCGAGCGCGGCGCGAGGGGCGCTGCGCGCGCGGTCCGTGGCAGCTCGGCGGCTGGTCTCCGCTCTTGAACCTGATCGCGTTGGCTTGGATCGCGTTCATCACCGTGCTGTTCGTGTTGCCGCCCAACGAGCGCACCGGCTACACGTTCGCGGGGCTGGTGGCGCTCCTGGCCGTGGGTTGGTACGGCGGCGCAGACAAGGGGTACCGCGGCCCTGCGCGATTGAGTTCGGAGCCGTAGCCTGCTATCCATTCTGCCGTGATTGCCAACGTCCTGCTTTGGTTGAGCGACTGGATCAGCCACGTGATCCTGGTGATGGGCTATGCAGGGATCGCGTTGCTCATGGGAATCGAGTCGGCGTGCATCCCGCTGCCGTCGGAGCTGATCATGCCGTTCGCCGGCGCGGTGACGGTCCCGGCGATCGCCGCCTCCTACAACCACGCGCCGCTCAACCTGTGGCTGGCGGGGCTGGCCGGCGCGATCGGCTGCAACCTCGGATCGATCGTCGCCTACTTCGTCGGGGCCCGGCTCGGACGCCCGTTCCTCGAGAAGACCCGCTGGGTGCGCTTCTTCGTGACACCGCACGAGCTCGAGCGGGTCGACGGCTGGTTCGAGAAACGCGGCGCAGCGGTCGTGTTCGTCGCCCGCCTGTTGCCGGTGGTGCGCACCTTCATCGCGCTGCCGGCCGGAATCGCGCGCATGAACCAGGTCAAGTTCCACGTCTACACGTTCCTCGGCAGCCTGCCGTGGTGCCTGGCCCTGGGCTACGCCGGCGCGAAGCTGGGCGAGAACCGCGAAGCGCTCAAGCCGTACTTCCACCGGTTCGATTTCGTGATCGGGATCATCATCGTGTTGGGCGGCATCTACTTCATCCGCTCCCGCCTACGCGCGCTCAAGGCCCACAAGCCCGAGTAGAAAAGTTGTGCGCGTCCCGGTTTGACCCCAATTGTGGGGGATGGGCCGATCGGCGCGGTCGCACGTCCACGATGGAGATCTGTTCAAGATCCTCGATGCGAAGACCGAGGTGCGTCATCGGACCCGCGACTCGCGCCTGGTCCATGGCGATTGTCTCGCCGTGCTGGCCGCGCTGCCCGAGGGCTCGGTGGATCTGATCTTCGCCGACCCGCCGTACCTGCTCTCGAACGGCGGCACGACCTGCGCATCGGGAAAACGCGTCGCGGTCGACAAGGGACGCTGGGACGCGTCGGGGGGGCTGGCCGCCGATCACGCCTGGAACGTGACCTGGCTCAAGGCGTGCCAGCGCGTGCTCAAGCCGTCGGGGACCATCTGGGTCTCGGGAACGCAGCACGTGATCTTCTCGATCGGCTTCGCCATGCAGTCGCTCGGCTTCCACCTTTTGAACACCATCACCTGGTTCAAGCCCAACGCGAGCCCCAACCTGGCGTGCCGCTTCTTCACGCACTCCACCGAGATCGTGCTGTGGGCGTCGCCGTCCAGGCGCAAGCCGCTGCCGCACACCTTCCACTACAAAGAGATGAAGGCCGACAACGGCGGCAAGCAGATGCGCGATCTGTGGCAGCTGCCCGAGCCCGACGGGGTGCAGGTCGTGTGGTCGCTGCCGACGCCGCCCAAGAGCGAGAAGAAGGCCGGCCGCCACCCGACGCAAAAGCCGCTGCAGCTGCTCGACCGGATCGTGCGCGCGGGCTCGAGCCCGGGCGAGCTGGTGCTCGACCCGTTCAACGGCTCGGGCACCACCGGCGTCGCGGCGCTCGGCGCAGGCCGCCGCTACATCGGCGTGGACACCGATACCACCTACCTCGATCTGACGCACCGCCGCATCACCGACGGCGTCTAGCGCCGCGGCTCTATTTCAGCTCGCCGCGCTTGATGCCGTACTCGCGCAACAGTCGCTCGAGCGATTTGCGGTGCACCTCGGCGATCTCCGCCGCCTGGTCGAGATTGCCGTCGGTGGAGCGCACCAGATCTTCGAGGTACTCGCGCTCGGTCTGATCGCGCGCCGCGCGTAGCGAGACGCGGCGCCGCAGCGCCGGCTCGGCCTTCTTGCGCAGCTCGGCCAGCGCGTCGAGCGGATCGCCGGCCAGCAGCTTGGGATCGGCCATGATCACCGCCCGCTCCACCACGTTGCGCAGCTCGCGCACGTTGCCCGGCCAGTCGTGGGTCTTCATGAACTCGAAGATGGTCTCCCACCCCGGCCCGCGACCGCCGGCGCCTCCGGCGCCTCCGGGGAAAATCCGATCGCGCGCGAAGCTCGAAGCCAACAACGGGATGTCGTCGCGCCGCTCGCGTAACGACGGCACCCGTAAGGTCACCACCGCCAGGCGGTAGTACAGATCCTCGCGGAAGAGCCCCTCGGCGACGCGCGCCTGCAGATCGCGATTGGTGGCCGCCACCACGCGCACGTCGATGGGGGTCGCCTTCTGCGCGCCGACGCGCCACACCTCGTTCGACTCGAGCACCCGCAGGAGCTTGGGCTGGAGCTCGAGCTGCAGCTCGCCCAGCTCGTCGAGCAGCACGGTTCCGCCGTCGGCGCGCTCGAACACGCCGGCGCGCCGGTCGGTGGCGCCGGTGAACGAGCCCTTCTCGTGGCCGAACAGCTCGGACTCGATGAGCGTCGCCGGCACCGCCGCGCAGTCGAAGACCACGAACGGCCGCGCGGCCCGCCGCGATCGCGCGTGGACCGCGCGCGCCACCCGCTCCTTGCCGGTGCCGGTCTCGCCCTCGATCAGCACTGGCGCGTCGGCGATGGCGATCCTGGCCAGCAGCGCGAACAGCTCGCGCATCGCCACCGACTTGCCGATCAGCCCCTCGAACGCGTCCTCCGCCGCCAGCTCGATGCGGGTGGGCGCCTCGATGTGATGGAAGCGCAGCCGCGTCGAGCCACACTCGATCACCATGCCGTCGTCGAGCACCGCCTCGCGCACGCGCACACCCTGCACGCGCGTGCCGTTGGTCGACCCGAGATCGCGCAGCACGTACTCGTCCCCCGCGTCGATGCGCAGGTGCTGCCGCGAGACGTGCGGGTCGGCCAGCACCAGATCGCTCGGCGCGTGCGTGCCGACCACCAGCCGCCGGCCGGCGGGCCGCGCCTCCTTGCCGCGATCCGGCCCCTCCACCACCGTCAGCTGGAAGCCGCGCACCTCGACCGCGACCGGCCGCTCGCCGACGCGCAGGATGGTGGTGATCGGGCCCGTGCTCATGGTCCGAAAAGAATAGCCAAAAAATTGCGCCCGCGCGCGGCCGGTGCAAAGGATGAATCGTCGGGAACTATTGACCTTGGGGGAAAAACGGGAGGGCGCACATGAACAAGCTCGTGATGGTCCTGGGACTGGTGGCGGCAACGGCGAGCTCAGCGCGCGCCGAAGAGGCCGAGGTGAAGCGAACGTTCGAGATCCAACCGTCGCGGCACGAGCTGTCGGTGGACCTCGGCTACCAGGCGGGCTTCGGCGGCGACTTCGGCAGCCCGTCGGGCATGAAGATCACCGGCGACTACGCCTATCGCTTCCACCCCATCGCCTGGTTCGACCTGCAGCTGAGCAACACGTTCGGCTTCGGCTCGAAGGACGGGCGCTGCGTGAACAGCGTCGACTCGACTTGCTATCGCGGCGGTTGGGATGTGGGCGTCGCGGCGGGTGTGCGGCTCAAGTTCAAGACCCGCATTCCCCTGCTCATCGAGGTGCCGCTGCTGGTCGGCGTCGACGTGCTCTACAACCGCAACTGCGGCGACAACGGCGCGGCGGTGGTGGTGCGGCCGGGCGTGCGCGCGCGCTACTTCCTCACGCCGCGCATCGGGCTCGGCGCCGGCATCAACGCCGCGTTCGGCCCCGGCTTCCACGGCAGCGGCAACGCGGTGTGCACCACCAACTCGTACACCGATTTCTACGGCGCGTTCGACTTCATGGTCGGCGCCGAGTTCTATCTGTAATTCTTGCGGCGGGCCCTCGCGCGCGCATATAGTCGGACGATCAGGAGGGCCCCTTGATCCGACATCGCTCCGCGCCCCCGCTCGCGCTGATCATCACGCTCGCCCTCGCCGCCGGCTCCGCTCACGCGGCCGAGATCCAAAAATCCGGCAGCGAGGTCTTTCCCGGCAAGTTCGCCGTGTCGGTCAATCCGTTCGGCGTGCAAGCCGCGTTCGATGGATTCTCCACGGGCGGGTACAAGTTCGCCGCCGACTTCGCCGCCAACTTGAAGAACATGGAGAAGTTCGGGGTCTGGATCGGCGGCGGATTCGCCTACGGCCACCCGAGCTATAGCTGCTTCTCCTTCACCGGCGCGGGCTGCGCCCACGACATCCAGCTGCAGGTGTTCGTGCGCATCACGCTCGAGAAGCTGATGAAGATCCCGCTGGTGCCCTACGTTCAGGCCGGCCTCGGCGGCGACGTCCTGGTCTACGCCGGCTCGAACCTGGGCGGCGCCTTCGATCTCCGCCTGGGCGGCGGCATCCACTACTACATCCTCAAGCAGCTCGGCCTCGGTGTCGAGACCAACTTCACGTTCGGTCCCGGCATCTATCCGCGGGCCGGCACCGGCCTCGCGTGCGGCGCGACCAACGGCACCTGCATCAGCTTTTTCGGCAACTGGGACTTCCTTCTCGGCGGACGCTTCCACTTCTAGCGTTCTTCTAACGTCGCAGCGCCACGTCCACCAGGAAGAACAGCGCGAACAGCGCGTCGGCTGACGACGCGCCGCCCGAAGCCGCACGCGCGGCGGTCTCGCGAAAGCGCAGGTAGCGATCGCCGGGAATGCCGAGCATGAGCGCGTGCAGCGCCGGCCCCTCGGGACCCGACGCGACTGCGGCCGACGCCGCCGCGCCCTCGTTGAACACCTTGGCGGCGCGCGCCACGGCGTTGGGGTAGTCGCCGCGATGGATCAAGTATTCGATCGCCACCACCGCGTCGCGCCCTGGCCCCGACGGCAAGATCTCGGACAGCGCCGCGCCGCGCGCGAGCACCCCGCCGTCGACCGGCGCCTCCTCGGGCTCGAGCGGCTTCAGATCGGCGCCGAGCATCTCGTCCGGATCGGTGTCCGCGAGCGCCTGCAGGCTGGCCGAGATCGATCCGTCGGTGGTGGGCGCCCGGCCGGCGTACAGGCCGGGATCGCTGGGCTCGTCCTTGAGCTCGTTGGCGGGCGCGTTCGGATGCGCCGGCTCGGGCGCGCCGGCCGGCAGCGCTTCGGCTCGCCACACGCCGCGGCGGCGCAGATCCGCCAGCACCAGCGTGGTGATCGACTTGAGCGCCTCGAACACGCCGCGTCCCGCCGTCGCGCTGGTCTCGAAGTACGGCGCGTGGTGCACGTTGAGCTGCTGATCCATCTCGCTCACCGGCATCACGTCGGAGACATCGCGCTTGTTGTACTGGAACAGGTGCGGCACGCGGTCGAGCTGCAGCCCCTGCTCGCGCAGGTTCTCGCGCAGGTTGGACAAGCTCTCCACGTTGGCCTCGTGGCGCGCGCGCTGCGAGTCGGCGACGAACACCAGCCCGTCGGCGCCGGTGAGCACCAGCTTGCGGGTCGAGTTGTAGTGCACCTGGCCGGGCACCGTGTAGAGCTGCACGCGGATGGTGTAGCCGCGCAGCTTGGGCAGCTTGACCGGCAAGAAGTCGAAGTAGAGCGTGCGATCGGTGCCGGTCGAGAGCGACACCAGCTGGCCGCGCGCGTCGGCCTTGATCGCCCGGTGGATGTGCTGGAGCGAGCTGGTCTTTCCGCCCAGCCCGGGCCCGTAATAGACGATCTTGAGCGAGATCTCCTTGGCGTACAGATTGACGGAGCTCACGGCGCCCAGATCGTACCATGTCGCTCGGTAGGAGGGCAGGCAAGGACCCGCTCGTCCGCCGCCGACGGTGCGAACCTTGCTTCTATCCCAAGCATGAACCCCGGAATGGTCTTGTTCATCATTGGCATGGTCCTGGCGGCTGGACTCGCAGTCGCGCTGCCCACAGTCGCGAACCGCATCCGCCGCAACGGCAGAAACGGAGTCTAGCCAATGGCCAAGAAGATGCTGGTTCCGGTCTTTCCGAGCGATCGGTTCTACGAAGCGGTGGTGCGCGCCGCCGACATCATCAACGATGAGGGCGGGCTGATCGTGTTCGTGTTTACCAAGATCCGCCCGTCACCGGAAGCCTACGCCTCGGACGGCGATGGCCGGACGTCCGAGCTGGACCTGTCGATGGACGCGGGTGACGTCGACGTGGAGGACATCGACAAGTGGCGCGACCAACAGATCGCCGGGCTCGAGGAAGCGCGCCAGCTGCTGTTCGATCGCGGCGTGCGCGAGAGCCAGATCGAGTACGTATTCGCGGACGACGCCGACACCGAAGGCACCGCGCAGGCGATCGCCGACGAGGCCGCGGCCGGCGCGTACGACATGGTGATCTTGTCGCACGGCTATTTCGAGAACGAGGTCAACGAGCCGGGCGAAGACAACACGGCCCAAGACGTCGCGCACGCGGTGGCGGAGCTCGACGGGCCCAGCCTGATCGTCGCGTGAGCTTCAGGCGGCGCTGGTGGTGAGCGCCTCGAGATCGGCCGGCTCTTTGGGCACCGCGCGCGTGAGCACCTCGTGCCCGCCGGCGGTTACCAGCACATCGTCCTCGATGCGGATGCCGATCCCGCGCAGCTCGCCGGGCACGTCGGTCGCGTCGGGCGGCACGTAGAGCCCGGGCTCGACGGTGAGCACCATGCCCGGCTCGAGCGGGCGCGGCTTGCCGTCGACGGTGTACGAGCCCACGTCGTGCACGTCGAGCCCGAGCCAGTGCGAGGTGCGGTGCATGTAGAAGCGCTTGTACGCGCCGCTGTCGATCAGCTCGCGCACTGTGCCCTTGAGCAGGCCCAGGTCCACCATGCCCTGCGTCAAGAGCTCGACCGCCTGCTGGTGGATGCCGTCGATGGTCGCGCCCGGCTTGACGCTCTCGATGCACTTCTTCTCCACGTCGAGCACCAGCTGGTACGCGCGCCGCTGCGCCACGCCGAAGCGCCCGCCGATCGGGTAGGTGCGCGTGACGTCGGCGGTGAAGCCGTCGAGCTCGCAGCCGGCGTCGACCAGCAGCAGCTCGCCCTGGCGAAGCGGCTCGGCGTTGTCGACGTAGTGCAGGATGGTGGCGTTCACGCCGCCGCCGACGATCGTCCCGTAGCCGGTGTGCCCGCCGTTCTTGCGAAACGTGTAGTCGATGAGCGCTTCGATCTCGTACTCGTGCACGCCGTCGCGCGCCGCCTTCATCGCCGCCACGTGCGCATCGCGCGTGATCTCGGCCGCGCGCCGCATCTTGGTGAGCGCGTCGTCGTCCTTGATGAGGCGCAGCTCGTGCAGCGTGGTGCGCAGATCCGTGATGCGCGTGGGCGCGCGCATGCCGCGGCGCTCTCCGGCGCGCAGATCGGCGAGCGCCTTCAAGATCAGCTCGTCCATCTCGCGGTCGTCGCCGGGCACGTACATCACCTCGTCGGCGCCGTCGAGCAGCTTGGGCAGCTCGACCGCCAGCTGGTCGACCGGGAACGCCGCGTCCGCGCCGTACTTGGCGATCGCGCCCTCGAGACCCGCGCGCCGCCCGGTCCAGGTCTCGCGCTCGGCATCGCGCGGCCGCACGAACAGCACGAACTTCTGGGCGCGCCCCGGCGCGATCACCGCCACCGTCTCCGGCTCGGGAAATCCGGTCAGATACAAGACATCCGAGGTTTGCCGGAACCGAAACTCCACGTCGCTGTTGCGCTGTGTGGTCTTCTTCCAGCCGATCACCGCGACCGCCCGCGGCCCGACCCGGTCCATCAGCGCCTTGCGACGCGCGGCGTGCGGATTCCCCATGCGGATCTCGTAGCACAACGCGCGATGCTATGGTGTCGCCATGCCGAACCCACCACCCGACTTCTTGAAGTTCTTCGAGGAGCTGGTGCCGTTCAACAAGTACCTGGGCGTGCACATCGCCAAGGCCGAGGATGGGTTCGTGCGGCTCGAGCTGCCGTTCCGACCGGAGTTCATCGGCGACTCCTCCCGCCCGGCGCTGCACGGTGGCGTGATCTCGGCGGTGATCGACGCGTGCGGCGGCTTCGCGGTGTGGACCCGCATCTCGTTCGAGGATCGCGTCTCGACGATCGATCTGCGCGTCGACTACCTGTCGCCCGGCAAGCCCGAGTTGTTGGTGTGCGAGGCCAACGTGGTGCGCGTCGGCAACCGCGTGGCGGTGTGCGACGTGCGCGTGTTCCAGCCCAGTGACCCCGCGAGCACCATCGCCACCGGCAAGGCGGTCTACAACATCAAGCGCAAAGACGACTAGATCACCCGGCGTTCGACGTCGCTGAGGACGGCGGCAACGCACTCCATGGCCGAGTCGCACGCCAGCTCGGTGCCGATGCCGCGCCCGCCGGCGGCGTCGCCGCATACGTAGAGGCCGGGCAGCGGCGTGCGCACCGACGGGCGGTTCTTGCCGGATTGCGATGGGGTCTGGCCGGTGGAGACCGCCGGGCCGCCGGACTTGCCGATCCACGCGGCGAGCGCCTCGGTGCCCATCGTGTCGACGAACACGGCGCCGTCGAGGCAGCCGGGCATCAGCCCGTTCATCGCGCCGAGCAGCCCGTCGACAAAGGCTCGATCGTTGCGCGCGTGCGGGCGCGTGTCTTCGGGGCGCGGCACGTCGGTGCACGGCGCCACCGCGCACGCGGTCAGGAGCTGGCCGCCGGGTGGCGCGAGCGCCGGATCGAAGTTGGACGGGATCGGGCAGTACACCGGCACCACCTTGGGCACGCGACCCTGGTCGAGATCGGCGAACTGGCTGCGGTAGTCCTCGCGCGTGATGTTCCACGGATCGAACGACGGATCGCGCGCCCAGCCGCCGACGATGCAGCCCGAGCGCTCGTGCCGCCGCTCGAGCGCGACCTTGACCTGCACCGCCACGTACGACTTGCGGATGGTGCGCGCGCGCGCGGTGAACGCCTCGGGCAAACGGTCCGCGCCGACCAGCCGCACCAGATCGCCGAGAGTGGTGGTCGACACCACCATGCGCGCGTGCACCTCACCGCCGTCCTTGAGCCCGACGCGGTAGCCGCCGCGCGCAAGCGGCTCGATCGACGCGCAGCCGGCGCGCGTGCGCACCTGTCCGCCGTAGCGCTCGAGCGCGCCGACGAACGCGCGCGGGATCGCGCCCGAGCCGCCGCGCGGATACGACAGCCGGTTGTCGCGCACCATCGCCTGGAAGCACAAGATCGCCTCGCCGGCCGACACCTCCCAGGGCGGCAGGATGAAGTACAGCCCCAGCAGAAACCCGAGCAGCCCGAACAGCCGCGGGTGCTCGGTGTAGCGAAAGATGAACTCCTCGATGGTGCGCTCGTCCCAGCGCTCGGCCTCCTGCCGCGACATGGTGATCAGGTCGTAGAACAGCTTGACCACGCGCGGCAGCTCGCGCGCCGGGATGCGCAGCTGGCGCACCGCCTCGACGCAGAACTGCGGCAGCCGCCACTTCTGCGCCGGCAGCACCAGCTGCACGCCCGGCCCGCGCACCTCCGCCAGATCGTCGACGCGCAGGAACTCGACCTCGCCGCCCGCGCCCAACCGGCGCAGCGCCACGCCGAGCGGGCCACGATCGCCGCGCGTGAACATGTGCGTGCCGTAGTCCACGCGAAAGCCGCGCTTGTCGTACCAGCCGCACGAGCCTCCGATGCGCGGGTTCTTCTCGACGAGCAGCGTGCGCAGCCCGGCCTTGGCCAGGAGCGCCGCGCACGAGCTGCCGCCGATCCCCGATCCGATCACCACCACGTCGCGCCGTTCCACGACGCTAACGTATCACGCGATGGCGAGCTTCCTTTCGTTCGCGAGGAGCAGCCGGCGCAGCGTCGCGGCCAGCTTCTTGGGATGGAGCGGCTTGGTGAGGAACGCGTCGAACTGGAAGTTGTCGAGCGGCGCGGGCGTGTCGCGCCCTTCGAAGCTGGACATGCCGATCACCGGCTTGCCCTCGAGCGACGGCAGGTTGCGCAGCCGCTTGAGGAGGTCGGGCCCGGACCCGTCGGGCAATTGCATGTCGAGCACCACCGCGTCGAACGGCTGGGTCGCGGCGAGCGTCATCGCTTCCCCGACGTTGGCCGCGCCGACCACCTCGAAGCCGCGGGCGCGCAGGCCCAGGTCATAGAGCTCGATGAGTCCCGGATAGTCGTCGACAATCAGAATTCGCAGCATCGTGGGCGGGTATATGTGCAAGCAGGGGGCCAGCCGCAACCCCCCACGAACCGGCACGGCGCTTGTATTTTGTGAGGGAAACCGCCCTGCTTTGGAAAGGATTGCGAATGAGCCTGTATGCCATGTGGGTCGCCGCAGGAACTTTGGTTCTCTTGTGGCTGCTGGGAGTGTCTGGAACGTTCGCAGCCGGTGGCTGGATCCACGTGCTGCTCCTGGGCGCGGTCCTGGCCATGTCGGCGAGCCTGTTCTCACGCCCGCGCGTCGTCTGACCTATTCCTTGGCCTCGACGCCGCACAGCGCGATCAGGTGCGGCTCGACGAGCTCACGCCGCGGGCGCGGGTCCTCTCCGCCCTTCTGCTTCAAGTCATTCTTGTAGAGCTTGGGATCGAGCATCGGGCCGCGGCACACCAGCGGGTCGCCGGGCGCGGAGGCGAGCTCGTGGCGCAGGCGCAGCTGCAAGCGCTCCATCAGGTCCGCCGGGATGGTCTTGCGCTCCGACGGAAACACGTAGAGAAAGTGGATCAGCTGCCACAACAGCACCTGCCAGTGATCGCGCAGCTCCCACTCGATGCGCTGCCAGTCGAGCTCGTGGCCCATCGCGCGCACCAGCCACGAGACGTCGCCGCCGTCGAAGCGATCGCGCGCCGCGACGAAGCACTTGGACACGAAGATCTCCTCGGGCCCGACCACGCGCACCGGCACGCCCAGCACCTCGGCCTCGCGGCCGTTGTCGTGCCACGACTCGTCGACCGGGAACAGCCCGTTGTACGAGCAGAAGATGATGTCGATCAGCGCGTCTTCGCGCTTGGCCTTGGCCAGCCACGAGGTGTCGGTGACCTCGACCTGGAAGCCCGCGCGCGCGAGCGTGTAGAGCGTCTGCTCGAGGACCGGGGCCTCGATGAAGAGATCGATGTCCTTGGTCGAGCGCCAGCGCCCCAGGTAGGCGAACAGCGCGTAGCCGCCGCCGACCAGAAATGGCACGTCTGCGTCGACCAGCGCCCGTAGGCCCCGGGCGTAGAGCGCCTGCGTCGCGTCGTCCTCGGTGAACGGGTGGAGGGACATGGATATGGCATGTGCACAGGACGTGCCCGGCGTGGTATGGGGAACCATGCCAGCGACGGTGATCGTCACCGAGCAAGGTGCGGCCCGGCTGCGCGGCGGCAACCCTTGGGTGTTCGCCGGCGACGTGCTGCAGGCGCCTCCGCAGGCCGAAGGCGACGTGGTCCTGGTGCGCGATCGCGCCAAGAAGCTGCTCGGCACCGCGCTGTATGCGGAGGGCGCGCAGCTGCCCATCCGCTTGATCGGCCGCGGCGAGGTGACCTTCGACGCGAAGCTGATCCGCGAACGCCTCGAGCAGGCGCTCGCCCGCCGCACGAGGGTGTTCGCCGGCGCGGACGCGTTCCGCGTGGTGCACGGCGAGGCCGATCTGCTGCCGGGGTTGATCGTCGATCGTTATCAGGACGTGGCGGTGATCCAGACCGCCGCGCGGGCGATGGACGCGCGCCAGCCGCAGATCGCCACGCTGGTGCGCGAGGTGCTCGGCGCGCGGCTGGTGGTGGCGCGCAACGACGGCTCGGCGCGCGACTTCGAGGGGCTGCCGCGCGACAAGGGGATCCTTTGTGGCGACGGGCCGACCACGGTCGCCTATCACGACGCGCAGAATCGCTTCGAGGTCGACGTGCTCACCGACGGCAAGACCGGTGGCTTTCTCGACCAGGCCGAGAACCACGCGCGCGCCGCCGGCTACGCCACGGGCGACGCGCTCGACGCGTTCACCTACCACGGCGGCTTCGCGCTCGCGCTCGCTCGCGGCGGCGCGCGCTCGGTGCTCGCGCTCGACGAAGCGGCGCCGGCCGTCGAACGCGCGCGCGCCAACGCGCAGCGCAACCAGCTCGCGCAGGTCACCGTGCAGCAAGCGAACGCGTTCGATGCGCTGCGCTCGCTCGAGGCCGAAGGCCGGCGCTTCGACGTGGTGGTGATCGATCCGCCGGCGCTCGCCAAACGAAAGAGCGCGCTGCGTGGCGCCGAACGCGCGTACAAGGAGCTCAACCTGCGCGGGCTGCGCCTGTGCAAGCCGGGCGGGGTGCTGATCACCTGCAGCTGCTCGGGCAAGCTGACCCCGCAGCGCTTCGGCGAGCTCCTCGAGGACGCCGCGCGCGACGTGGGCCGCCCGGTCCAGCTGCTCGAGCGCTGCGGCGCCGGTCGGGATCACCCGCCGCTCGTCGGCGTCCCCGAGACCGACTACCTCAAGTGCTGGTTCTTGCGCGTGCTCGACTGAGAATTTTCGACCAGCGCCGCGGTGATGCGGCCCTCCTCGTCGCCAAAGCTGAGCGCGGCGCGAATCGCACCCTCGAGCACCAGCGGATCGAGATCGGGCTCGCTCGACAGATCGAACAACAGATCTACGTGCGCGCGTCGCACCCGACCCTCGAGGATGGTCGCCCACGCATCGAGCGCCGCGCGACGCACCTGCGCGCTCGAGCCGTGCAGCAGCCGCTCGAGCAGCGGCTCGGCGGCGAGAAAATCGCGGCGCGCGTGCGTCGCATCCTGCTCGGCGCGCAGCTGGTAGAGCGCCGCCAGCACCACGCGCTCGTCGGACGCCGGGGCGGCGAGCGCGGGCCAGCGCGCGATCACGTCGTCGATCCCGATTCGTCGCCAGCCGAATAGCCGCATCGACTCTATCTACGAGCGCAGGCGGCTTCTCTTCCGGCCGAAAACCGACTACAAAGGAACCTCCTTCGTGGGTAACGCCGCGCAACAGTTCAGGACCTGGCTAGATAGCCTGCCGTCGGGGCAGCGCCTCGAGCTGGCACGCGCCTACGCCGAGGCCGCGCGCGCACGCGGCGTGATCGTCGTGCGGCCCGACGGCAGCGTGGTGCCCATCCCGCCCATCCTCACGCCCGCGGTGATCGATCGCGCGCGCCTGCGGTCGGTGAGCACCGACGCGCACCACATCCTCTCGGGGCTGGTGCGGCTCACCGAGCGGCTCATGACCGATCCGGCGCGGGCGCCGCTGCGCGCGCGGCTGTTCGGCTCGTTCTTGCCGCTCGAGGCCGAAGGGCTGGCGCGCACCTGGCGCTCGGCCGCGCACCTGTCGACCGCGCGCGTCGATTTTCTCGTCGACACCGCCGGCGTGCCGCGCGCGCTCGAGGTCAACACCACCATCCCCGCCATGCAGGGGTACTCCGACTGCATCGCCGAGGCGTTCCTGCGCGAGGTGGCGCGCACGCGCGGGCTGTCGACCGCGCAGGCCGACGCGCTGGTGGCGGACAACGGCCGCAACACCGACGACCTGCTCGCGTCGCTGATCGCGCACCACGTCCGGCTCGGCGGCACGCGCGAACGCGGGCTGACCATCGCCATCATCGCGCGCACCGGCGACGCGCAGCGCGGCGAGCTCGAGCACTACGTGACCCGATGGAACGAGCTCGGCCACACGGCGTATCTGGCGGCGCCCGACGACGCGCGCCGCGACGGCGACGGCGCGAGCGTCGCCGGCCGTCGTCCCGATCTGATCTACCGCCACATCTTCGCGCGCCGCCTTCCGCCCGGGTCCGAGTTTGCGCGCATGTGCCTCGAGCCGGAGCGCTTCCACATCCTCAACCCGATCGCCAGCCACCTCGAGGTCAAGGGCATGCTCGGCCTGCTCTCCGCCGCCGCCGGGCGCGCGGACCTCGGCCTTACCGACGACGAGCACGACGCCGTGCTGCGAACCGTGCCGTGGACGCGCGTGCTCGAGCCGGGCGCCACGCCCGATCCCGCCGGCGCGCCGATCGCCGATCTGGTCCCGTGGGTGCGCGCGAACGGCGCCGCGTTGGTGCTCAAGCGCAGCTGGGACTACGGCGGCAAGAGCGTGTTCCTCGGCGCCGAGCTCGACTCCGACGCCTCGCAAGCGCGCCTGCGCACCGTGCTCGGCCGCGAGGGCGGGCCACCCATCGACTGGAACCAGCTGGTCGACTTCGCGCTCGGCGACGGCGACGCGTGGGTGGTGCAGGATCTGGTGCTCGCCGCGCGCGAGCCGCACCTACGCGTCGAGCCCGACGGACCGCGCGAGCGCTCGCTGTTCGTCGATCTGTCGGCCTACACCAACACCACCGTCGCCCCGCAGCCATCGGGAGGCGCGGTGCGCGCGTCAGAGAGCCGCATCGTCAACATCCTGGGCGGCGGCGGCCTCGCCCCGCTCCTGCGCGAAGACATCCTCGCGCGCCTGATGAAAGTGCCAGAGTAGCGGGGTTCGCTACGCGCCCCGCTAGCGCTTGGCCTTCTTGGCCGGCTTCGGGCCGGCGAGCCCGCGCCCGATCGCGCCGAACAGCCAGCCGCCGATCCCGCCGAGGAACAGCGCGCGCAACAGCGAGTCGACCGCCGGGCGTACCAGCGAGTGCGGCGTGGCGAGCATGGGCAGGAAGATCGCAAAGACCACGCAGATGCCGACGCCCACCGCCAGGTAGGTCTTGCCCTTGCCTTTGGAGTCGGTGAGCCGCGCGTCGAACCCGATCGCGAGCAGGAACGCCAGCCCGCCGAGCACCCAAAAGATGATCGGGTTGAGCCCCGCCGAATGCACGGTGAGCAGCAGGCCGCCCTCGAGCTTCTCCGGCTCGAGCCGCTCGGCGGTGAAGGTGATCTCGGCGCCGCGCACCGTCGGCAGCGCGTGCGTGTGCTCGTTCTGCTCCTGGATCGACGTCGACGTGCCGCCCTTGCGCGACACGCGCACGCGCACCTGCTTGCGCTCGAGCGCGTCCTCGGCGCGATCCTGCCCGCCGCCGTTGCCGTCGGCGATGATCGCATAGCTGGCGTCGGTCTCGGCCGCGCCGGGCTTCAAGTGCCCGCTCACGGTCAGCTCGTACGGTCCGGTCCCGCCCGGCTTGACCTTCACCGACTGCCCCTCGGTGGTGACGGTGGCCTCGGCGAGCGCCGCCGGTCGGATCGCCGCGCGCAGCGACGGATAGCCGGCCGCCACCGCCCACAGCATCATCATGGTCACGAACAGCGCGCGCTGCCCCGCCGGCTTGAGCTGCACCAGGTGCCAGGCGGGCAGCCCGAGCGAGACGATCAACCCACCGACGATCGCCGCCACCAGCAGCGCGCCGGCCAGGCTCTCGGTGACCAGATCGAACTTGTAGCCGAGATACGCGACCGCGCACAGCAGGACCACGCCGACCGACTTCAGCCAGCCTTCCCACGCCTCTTCGAACCACATCCCGAGGCGGGAGGTCGCCTTGCCGTCGTCGGACTCGGCCGGTTCGGTTTCGGTCTCGGTCTCGTCGTCGTCTTGCCGTTTGTCGCGCGCCATCGGGGGCGGACGATACCCGCACCAAGAGGCGTCCGCAAGCGCATCCCTTTTCGCTGGACGGAATTAGCGCATCGCGTCATAGTTCGTTCGTTTCCGACGGAGAATAACCAAGTTGGAACGGAACTCTGACCTGAGTCACCTCCTGAAGCGGTACCGGGAACACCCCGGGCGCGGCGGCTGCGGAGTGGGCGCGGTGGTCGACCTCCATCAGCCCTCGCACGGGGTGATCGCGCAGGCGCTGGCGGGGCTCGGCTGCATGGAGCATCGCGGCGGCGCGATCGACGACACCGGCGATGGCGCGGGCCTGCTGTTGCGCACCGATCAGAAGTTCTTCCGTCGCTTCATCGCGCCCGGTCGACGACTGCCCGACGATCACCGCTTGATCGTCGGTGTGATCTACTTTCCGCCCGGCGAAGAGTCGAACCTGCCCGCGTGGCAGCTCGAGATCGATGCCACCTTGCGACGCCACGGGCTGCAGCCGCTCGGCTGGCGTCACGTGCCGGTCGACGACGGCGTGCTCGGCGCAAAGGCGCGCGCCTCGCGCCGCGACACCTGGCAGGTGCTGATCGGCGAAGGCATGGTCGCCGAGGAGGAGCTCGCGCGCTCGCTGTTCGACGTCAAGCACCACCTCGAGCGCTGGTTCCGCGATCTGTACATCCCGTCGCTGTCGTCGTCGACGATGGTCTACAAGGCGCTGGCCACCGGCGATCAGCTGCGGCGCTACTACCCGGATCTGACCGACCCCGCGCTGTCGAGCGACGTGGCCGTGTTCCACCGCCGCTACTCGACCAACACCTTTTCGAACTGGTACCTCGCGCAGTGCTTCCGCATGCTCTGCCACAACGGGGAAATCAACACCATCAAGGCCAACCGCAACGCGGTCCGCAACCTCGAAGGCGAGGTCGGCCGCGACGGCATCCTCATGCCGCAGGGCTCGGACTCGGCCGATCTCGATCGCATCATCGAGCTGTTCGACGTGCACGGCGTGTCGCTGCCCGAGACGCTGTGCCGGATGATGCCGCTGGCGTGGGCCGATCTGCCGGAGCCGACGCCCGAGGTGGTGCGCTTCTATCAAGGCGTGCAGCGCGCGCTCGGCACGCTCGGCGCCTGGGAGGGCCCGGCGGCGGTGGTCGCCTGCGACGGCAAGCACCTGGTGGCGATGCTCGATCGCATGGGCCTGCGCCCGCTGCGCTGGCTGGTCACCACGTCGGGCCGCGTGCTGATCGGCTCGGAGCTGGGCGCGGTGCCGATCGCAGCCGAGGAGATCGCCGAGACCGGGCAGCTCGATCCGGGCGAAGGGATCGCCATCGATCTGAGCGCCAAGAAGCTCATTCACCCGCGCGAGCTGATCCGCGAGGTGGTGGCGCGCTCGCCGATCAACTTCCAGGAGCTGGCGGAGTCGCAGCTGGTGCCGTGCCCGCCGCGCGTGCGGGCGAGCGCGCCCAAGACGCCCAAGCCCGACCGCCGCGTGCTCAACATCTTCGGCTGGTCGCAAGAGCGCACGCGCATGTGCAAGTACATGGCGGAGAACGGCAAGGAGCCGATCACGTCGATGGGCTTCGACCGGCCGCTGGCGGTGTTCTCGCCGGCGCGGCCGCCGCTCGCCAAGTACTTCAAGCAGATCGTCGCGGTGGTGACCAACCCGCCGATCGATCCGCTGCGCGAAGGCTCGGCGTTCGATCTGACGGTGTACCTCGGCAAGAATCCGTCGGTGCACGAGGCCACGCCGAACTACGACCCGCAGCCACAGTACAAGCTGAGCGGCCCGTTCCTGCTCGGCGATCAGCTGGTGCGCATCCGCGACGGCGCGGGAGCGAGCGTGCCGGCGTGCCTGCCGATCGACGCGACGTTTGCCGACGTGGGCGGATCGAAGTCGATCGCCAAGCGCATCGCTGATCTGGCGCGCGAAGCGGTCAAGGCCGCCAAGCTGGGCTCGGCGACCATCGTGCTGCTCTCGGATCGCGTGGCCATCTTGCCGCCAATAGAAGGTGAGCCACGCCGGCTGCCGCTGCCGATGCTGCTGCTGGCGGCGGCGGTGCACAACGCGCTCACCGAAGCAGGCCTGCGCCGCGCGATGTCGATCCTCGTCGAGACCGGCGACGTGCAGGAGGGCCACGACGCGGCGCTCCTGATCGCCAACGGCGTGGACGCGATCCATCCCTATCTATTGTTGGAGCTGGCCGAGGGCGATCCGCAGGGCGAGCGCAACCTCATCGAAGGGCTCGACTCGACCTTGCGGCGCGTGATGTCCAAGATGGGCATCACCACCCTCGACGGCTATCGCGGCTCGCGGCTGTTCGAGGCGGTGGGCGTCTCGCCGTCGCTGGTCGACTTCTATCTGCCGGGCATCCAGTCGCGCATCGGCGGCGTGGACCTGGACGATCTGTACGACGACCTGGTGCACCGCGCGAGCCTGGGCGGCTCGCCGCACCGCGAGACCGAGGTCAACGTCTACCGCAAGGAGGTGTGGCAGGAGCTGCAGGAGACCGCGCGCGGCAACGACGGCGCGTACGAGCGCTTCCTGCGGCTGGTGCGCGAGACGCCGCCGGTCTACCTGCGCGATCTGCTCAGGTGGAAGCCGGGCGTGCTGACCGAGGTCGCCACCGACGACGCGGCGACGCCGGAGGAGATCATCCGCGCGTGCTTCCGCGGCGCGGCCATGTCGCACGGGGCGCTGCACAGGACCGCGCACCGCGCGATCGCCGGGGCGTTCAACCTGTACGACGCGGCGTCCAACTGCGGCGAAGGCGGCGAAGACTCGCGGCGCGATCGCGGCGCGCGGTGGGAGAAGGATCGCAGCCGCATCCGCCAGGTCGGCTCGGGGCGCTTCGGCGTCGAGGCGCGCTACCTGGCGCACGCCGACGAGATCCAGATCAAGATCGGCCAGGGCGCCAAGCCGGGCGAAGGCGGCATGCTGCCGGCCGGCAAGGTCACCGAGGAGATCGCGCGCATCCGCAAGACGCAGGTGGGCGTGACGCTGATCTCCCCTCCGCCGCACCACGACATCTATTCGATCGAGGATCTGGCGCAGCTGATCTACAACTTCCGCCAGACCAACCCGGGCGCGCGCGTGTCGGTGAAGATCCCGGCGGTGACCGACATCGGCACCATCGCGGTGGGCATCGCCAAGGCGGGCGCCGACGTGATCGACGTCAGCGGGTTCGAGGGCGGCACCGGGGCGGCCTCGTCGTCGAGCATCGAGCACGCCGGCCTGCCGCTCGAGCGCGCGCTGGCCGAGACGCACCAGGCGCTGGTGGTCAACGGGATCCGCGACACCGTGCGGCTGCGCGCCGACGGCGGGCTCAAGACCGGCGACGACGTGGCCAAGGTGCTGGCGCTCGGCGCCGACGAGGTCTCGCTCGGCACCGCGCTGATGATCGCCGAGCAGTGCATCTTCTGCCACGGCTGCTCGAAGGGAAACTGCCCGGCGGGCATCACCACGCAGTCGGATCTGACCGCGCGCCGCCTGATGACCGAGAAGAAGGGACGCGCCACCGACGCGGCGCTGCCCGACGAGGAAGAGGACCGCTACCGCGACGCGTTCTCGGGCGTGCAACGCTACCTGCTCGCGCTCGGCGCCGAGGTGCGCTCGGTGCTCGGGCGATTGGGCCTGCAGCGACCCGAGCAGCTGGTGGGGCGCGTAGATCTGCTCGAGCAGATCACCACCGGCACGCCGCGGCTCGACAAGGTCGACCTGAGCGAGCTGCTGATCGATCCGTACGCGGCGATCGCCCGCGGGGGACGGCGCGGTGGAAGGCCGCTGCGCACCAACCTGGCCGATCCGACCTCGGCGCTGAACGCGCAGATCATGACGTTGATCGAATCGGGCGCGCACGAGCTCGAGCTGCCGGTCACAACAGGCGATCGCTCGGTCGGCGCGACGCTCGCCGGCTGGCTCTCCAAGCAGGCCGCGCCGGCGGGACAGAGCTACCTGGTCGAGCTGCGCGGCTATGCGGGCCAGGGGCTCGGCTTCGCGCTCACCGACGGGATTCGGCTCGAGCTCGAGGGCTACGCCAACGACTCGGTCGCCGAGGCGATGTCGGGCGGCACGTTGGTGGTCAAGCAGCCCAAGGGCGTGGCGGCGGAAGTGCGCGGCCACGCGTCGGTGATCGGCAACGCGGCGTGCTACGGCGCGACCGGCGGGCGGCTGTTCGTCGAGGGCTCAGCCGGCCAAAGGCTGGGCGTGCGCAACTCGGGCGCGATCATGGTGTGCGAGGGCGCGGGCAAGTACGCGTTCGAGTACATGACCGGCGGCGTGGGCGTGGTGCTCGGGCCCGTCGGGCCGGTGCTCGGCTCGGGCATGACCGGCGGCGTGGTGTGGATCTACGACACCGACTCTACGGTCGAGAACCGCCTGCACAAAGAGAGCGTCAAGCTCGCCGTAGCGTCGCCCGACGATCTCGCCGGCCTGCGCGCGCTCGTCGAGGCGCACGTCACCGAGACCCACAGCCCGCAAGCGCGCGCGCTGCTCGACGACTGGGCGTCGGCGTCGAAGCGCTTCGTCAAGATCGTCACCGCGATCGCCGGCGCGCCGGTCAGCGCCGAACCGGCGGTCCCCGATCTCTCCCTGGTCCAGCTCACTCCAGCGTCGACACGTTGATCCCCAAGAGACGCCAACTGGGGTGCTCGTAGAGATACTTGAGCTGGAACTTGAGCGGCGCCGGCGTGAGCGGGACGGTGCCGGTGACGATCAACACGCCCTCGTCGGTGGTGTGCGCGGGCTCGGTGAAGGTGGGCGCGCGCTCGCCCACGTGGCTGAGGTCGACCTTCTTCTTGACGAACGCCGCGAACGCTTTTTCCAGGCCGGCCGGCGTGGTCTGCTGCTGCCAGATCTTGGAGACCCCGGCGTAGAGGGACTTCATGTCGCGTGACTTGATCGCCTGCGCGAACGCCACCAACGAGGCCTGCACCACCGGCTTTAGCGCCGCGTCCGACGGCACGTAGCGGGTCACCGAGACGGCGTTGGTGTTGGCCTTCAAGCCCACCAGCTTCCAACTCTCCTCCCACAGGTAGTCGAGCTTGAAGCCGACGCGCGAGGCGGCGACGTAATAGCCGGTCACGTGCAACAGCCCACCCTCGTCGACGATCGGCGGCTGATCGAACACCAGCTGCGACTCGTCGATGGCCGGCATGCGCACGCGCGGATCGAGGAAGGCCGCGAACGCCGTCTTGAGCCCGGCCGGATCGATCTGCTTCTGCCACAGCTTCGAGATGGTCGCGTGAAAGCTCTCGAACTTGCCGGTCAGCACCGCCGCGCTGAAGTCGAGCATGTTGCGCGTGACCAGCGCCCGCAATGGGACGAGCTCGGGCGGCTCGCGCACCGTGGGCACCGAGACCGCCTTTTGGCTGGTGAGCCCGACCACGCGCCACGCGCCGTCGAGCTTGGCGAGCGTCAGCTTGAGCGGGATCTCCTCGCCGGCGCGCGTGGTCACGTGGCCCTCTACCTCGCCGCTCGAGTTGGCGAGCTGCCGGTTCGACCAGGTGCGCGACGCGTAGCCGTCGAGGCCCAGCTCCTTGACCAGCCGCTCGAAGCCGGGCTCGTCGAGATCCTTTTTGAATGCGGCGCCGGTCTCCTCGTAGGCCGCGTGCAGCTGGCCGGTGCCGATCTTGGCCAAGAAGCCGTCGGCGGCGGTCACCACGCCGCTGGTCGCGTAGAAGACCAGCCCGACCAGGCCGCCGATCCCGCCGAGCAGCAGCCCGACGGTGAGCAGCGCAATCTTCCAACCTTTTTTCACGATCGGTCCCCCAGTTGCTCACGCAACAGATCGAGTGACGCGGTGGCCGCGAGCGCGCGCCCGAAGCCGGCCGGCATGCTCGCGCGGTGGGTGATGCCGGCGTCGAGCTGGCGCAACGCGCGCTTGCAGTCGTCGAGCGCGACCACCGGAGCGCCGCGCGCCGCCGCGTACGCACGCGCGAGGAACGCCGCCACCGCCAGCGACAGCACTTTCAGGTCGAGCCCGCCCGCGAGCGAGAGGCCGAAGGCCGCGTCGCCGAAGAAGGTGAGCGCGCGCAGGCTGTCGCCCATCCAGCGCGCGTAGAGCGCCTCGCCGTCCGCACCGAGGCCGGGCGTCACGCGCTCGACGTCCTTCCACGGCACCGCGATCGGCGCCGCGTCGGGTCGCGCGCCGCGCAGCCGCACCTCGCCGGAGCCGAACAGCGAGGCGAGCGCGCCGCCCATCCGACCCATCGCGCCCGCGCGGCCCGGCTCGGTCGACTTGAGCAGCGTGCGAAACAGCGCGCGCGACAGACGATCGACCTCGGCCGGCTCGCCGAGCGCTTCGCCGACCAGCGCCTCCACCCCACCGCGCGCCGCATCGAGCGCGCGCGCGAACGGAATCTGCTCGCCCAGCCGCGCCTGCAGCAACGCCGCCAGCGCGCCGGCGCGGCACACCCGCTCGACCAGCCGGCCGTCTCGCTCGAGCGCCGCCGCCAGCTCGTCGAACAGCGGCTCCGCTTGCGCGTACGACGCCGTGCGCCCCTCGCCGATCTCGACCTCGTCGCCCACGCGCAGCAGGTAGCGCGTGCCGTCGACCGCGATGGCGAACAGCGCCTCGATCTCGCCGCGCTGCGCGTCGAGAAGCGGTCCCTCCTCGTCGACCACCGCCGGGCAGGCGAACGACAGCCCCACGCGAACGCCGGCGGGCGTGGCCACGAAGGTGAACGGAAAGATCTGGCACGCGCGCGGCTTGGCCTTGCCGCCGTGCGCCGCGTGGATCGCGCAGGTCTGATCGTCGTTGAGCGCCGCGCACTGCCCGGCCGCGCCGGCCAGCGTGTCCACGTCGATGCCCGCCTGGCGCGAACGTCCGAGCGCGCCGCGCAGCCGCTCGGCGGAGATCAGCGGCGTCGCGAAATTGGTGAACGCCGCCGCCTCGCCCGGCTCGAGCGGCACGTCCCAGCCGCGGCAACAATCGCCGCAACCGGTACAGCGATAGTGGGCGCGCGCCAGCTCGAGCACGCCCGTAGCGTATCACTCACCTGCCGGCGAGCAACTGCAGCCGGATCAGATCGATCAGGTCGCCCATGCGCGCGCGCAGTTGGATGACCGCGGGACCGCGCGTGGCGCCGAGCTTGTCGGTGAGCTCGCGCAGCTCGTCGACCTCCGCGGCCTGATCCGGATACGCGGCCAACAGGCCGCCGATCTCTTCGATGGTGACCGAGAGCGCCTTGCGATCGGCGTCGGTCGGCTGCTCGCCGAGGCCGGCCACCTTTCCGTCGAGCGTCGCCATCAGCGCGCGCAGGCGATCGGGCTGCGCGGACTCGAGCGGCGGCCGCTCGGCGATCGGACGGCGATCGGCGACGAAGTCCCGGTAGCTCGAGCGCTCGGCGCTCAGATAACCCGGCCGGCCCCGATAGGGCTGGTGCGAGCTGCCGACCACGACGGGCGGCTCGGGCGCCACCGAATGATGCGCGCACGCGCCGAGCAACAGCGCGAGCCCGAGCGCGCCGCGACTCAAGGCGACTCCAGCGTAGTGGCGAACCCGCGTACGCTCGCCTGCACGTCGATCGCGCGCGCGCGCACGTCCGCGGGCTCCTGGCGGCGCGACGCCTCCGACAGCTCTCGCGTCGCGCGCGCCAGCGACGTGGCCTCCGGCGCGAGCTCGGGATCATTGCGCAACTGACGGGCCAGCCGGTGCGCTTGGCGGTCGGCGGACTGCGCGTGCGTCCACGCCTGGTCGGGGTGCAAGCGAGCGAGCTGCGCAGCTTCACCGACGCGCGCCAGGGTCGCCGACATACCGGGCGGGGGCCCGCTCGCTCCTTCGGCATACGTCGGCACCGCGACCCATAGCAACCCCAGCATCACGCGAGTGATCATCAGGTTGAAATAGAAGCAGGTTGCAGGCCATTATCTCTCCCTTCGCAAGTGAGGTGACCCTTGTTCAAGCCCGCACCGGCCTCGGCCGCAGACGTAACCGACCTGGCCGTGAAGACCATCAAGTTCCTCTCCATCGACGCCATCGAGGCCGCCAACAGCGGTCACCCGGGGCTGCCCATGGGCGCCGCGGACTACGCGTTCATCCTCTGGTCGCGCTACCTCAAGCACGATCCGCGCGATCCGCAGTGGCCCGATCGGGACCGCTTCGTGCTCTCGGCCGGTCACGGATCGATGCTGCTCTACTCGCTGCTGCACCTGTCGGGCTACGATCTGTCGCTCGACGAGCTCAAGCATTTCCGTCAGTGGGGATCGAAGACGCCGGGCCACCCCGAGGCGCACCTGACGCCAGGTGTCGAGTGCACCACCGGCCCGCTCGGCCAGGGCTTCGCCAACGGCGTGGGCATGGCGCTGGCCGGCAAGATGTCGGCCGCTCGCTTCCCCGGCCTGTACGATCACCGCGTGTGGGGCATCGTCTCCGACGGCGACATGATGGAAGGAATCTCGCACGAGGCGGCGTCGCTCGCCGGCCACCTCGGCCTCGGGAACCTGACCTACATCTATGACGACAACAAGATCACCCTCGACGGCAACCTCGACGAGTGCATGAGCGAGGACGTGGGCAAGCGCTTCGAGGCCTACGGCTGGCGCATCCTGCACATCGATGGGCACGATCACGCGCAGATCAGCGCCGCGTACGATCAGGCGGTCGCCGAGACCGAGAAGCCGTTCCTGATCCTGGCGCGCACGCACATCGGCAACGGCGCGCCGCACAAGCACGACACGCACAAGGTGCACGGCGAGCCGCTCGGCAAGGAAGAGACCGAGGCCACCAAGAAGGCGCTCGGTTGGCCGCTCGACAAGCCGTTCTACATCCCCGACGAGGTCAAGGCGCTGTGGAAGCGCCGCGCCGAGGAGCTCGCTCGCGCGCACGAGACCTGGCGCGGGCAGGAGCGCGACTGGCTCGCCACGCACGCCGACAAGGCGGCGCTGTACCAGGCGCTCGGCGAAAAGACCGTGCCGGCGGATCTGTTGAAGCAACTGGCCGCCGCCGCGCCCGCGCAGACCGACGCCACCCGCTCGCTCGCCGGCACCATCCTGCAGAAGGCCGCCGCGCTGGTCCCGTCGCTGGTGGGCGGTGATGCGGATCTCGGCGGTTCGACCAAGACGCCGATCAAAGACTCGCCCAAGGTCACGCGCGCGAATTTCGAGGGGCGCAACCTGCGCTTCGGAATCCGCGAGCACGCCATGGGCGCGATGGCCAACGGCATGTCGCTGTACGGGCAGTTCATCCCGTTCACTGCCACGTTCCTCACCTTCAGCGACTACATGCGCCCGGCGATCCGCCTGGCGGCGCTCACCGGCACGCAGGTGACGCACGTGTTCACGCACGACTCGGTGTTCCTCGGTGAGGACGGGCCGACGCACCAGTCGGTCGAGCACGTCTCGGCGCTGCGGCTGATCCCGAACGTCGACGTGTGGCGTCCGGGCGATGCCGCCGAGTGCGCCGCCGCGTGGGCCTCGGCGCTCACGCACACGCACGGCCCGACGGAGATCATCCTGTCGCGCCAGAAGGTCGCCCAGCCGCCGGCCGGCACCACCGCCGAGGACGCCGCGCGCGGCGGCTACGTGCTGCTCGCGGAGACGGGCGGCGCGCCGGAGGTGATCATCATGGCCACCGGCTCGGAGCTGGGCATCGCGGTCGAAGCGGCCGGGCTGCTCGCCAAGGACGGCAAGAAGGTGCGCGTGGTGTCGCTGCCGTGCCTCGAGGTGTTCGCGCGCCAGGACGTCGCCTACCGCACGCAGGTGTTGCCGGCCAAGGGCCGCCGCGTCTCGATCGAAGCCGGCCGCACCAACGAGTGGCTCGGCTGGGTCGGCGTCGACGGCCTGGCGATCGGCATCGATCGCTTTGGCGCCTCGGCGCCCGCGCCGGTGATCGCCGAGAAGCTCGGGTTCACCGGACCGCTGGTCGCGGCGCGCATCCGCGACTTCCTCAAGTAACCATTTCTTCGCAACGCAGGAGCATCCGCACATGTCCGAGATCATCGCAGTGCACGGAAGAGAGATCCTCGACTCGCGTGGCAACCCCACCGTCGAGGTCGACGTCACGCTCGCCTCCGGAGCGCAGGGCACGGCGGCGGTGCCGTCGGGCGCGTCCACCGGCGAGCACGAAGCGGTCGAGCTGCGCGACGGCGACAAGGATCGCTACCTCGGCAAGGGCGTGAAGAAGGCGGTCGAAAACGTCGACAGCGTGATCGCCGAGCACATCGTCGGGCTCGAGGGCCTGGCGCAGAGCGAGCTCGACGCGGCGCTGATCGCGCTCGACGGCACCGACAACAAGTCCAAGCTCGGCGCCAACGCCATGCTCGGCGTTTCGCTGGCGGCGGCGCGCGCCGGCGCGGCCGAGGCGGGCTTGCCGCTCTATCGCTACCTCGGCGGCGTGCACGCGCAGCGCCTGCCGGTGCCCATGCTCAACATCCTCAACGGCGGCGCGCACGCCGACAACAACGTCGACCTGCAGGAGTTCATGATCGTGCCGGTCGGCGCGCCCACCTTCAAGAAGGCGCTGCGCTGGTCGGCGGAGATCTATCACACGCTCAAGGGCCTCTTGCACAAGAAGGGCTACTCGACCGGCGTCGGCGACGAAGGCGGGTTTGCGCCGTCGCTCAAGTCGAACGAAGAGGCGCTCGAGCTGATCCTCGAAGCCACCGAGAAGGCCGGCTACAAGGCCGGCAAGGAGATCGCGATCGCGCTCGATCCGGCCTCGAGCGAGTTCTTCCGCGACGGCAACTACGTGTTCGCCAAGAGCGACAAGTCGAAGAAGTCCTCGGCGGAGATGGTCGAGTACTGGAAGCGCTGGGCCGAGAAGTATCCGATCGTGTCGATCGAGGACGGGCTGGCCGAGAACGATTGGGACGGCTGGAAGCTGCTCACCAAGACGCTCGGCTCCAGCCTGCAGTTGGTCGGCGACGACCTGTTCGTCACCAACGTGAAGTTCGTCGAGAAGGGCATCGCCGAAAAAGCCGCCAACGCGGTGCTGATCAAGGTGAACCAGATCGGCACGCTCTCCGAGACGCTGGCGACCATGGCGCTGGCCGGCCGCGCCGGGTTCCGCACCGTCGTGTCGCATCGCTCGGGCGAGACCGAGGACACCTTCATCGCCGATCTCGCGGTGGCCACCGGATGCGGTCAGATCAAGACCGGCGCACCGTGCCGCTCCGAGCGCGTCGCCAAGTACAACCGCTTGTTGCGCATCGAAGAGGAGCTCGGCACGGCCGCGACGTTCGGCTGGCGCTAGCTACGCGGCCGCCAGCGAGTCGGCATCCGCCGCCGACAGCGTGCCGCAACGTCGAGTGCAGCGACGAAATCCCAGCCGCCGGAATCGACACCAGGATCTCCTCGCCGCGCTCCAGCGCCACCTGCGAGACGAACCCGTAGCCGCCCGCGCTCACGTCCACGCCGAAGACGGTGAACCAGGTGCCGAGCCCCACGCACTGCTTGACCGGCTCGCGTCAGCGGTCCACACCGCGCGCGGCAACCGCGATGCTCCCCGGTCAGGTGGTGGTGATCGGGAATTGGCCGCGATGGTCGCGGCCATGATCGGCTGATCGGCGGGGCGCGGGGTATTGCCCGACCCGAGATCGTTCAACCACGGGGCTCCTATTGCGTCGGTTCTTGAGCCCCCGGTGCCCAGTTTCTCGTCAACTTGTCGTTGACGATCCACTCTGCCGCCGTACAGGCATCGTCCCATCGCGTGGCCAACAGATCCTCGGGATTGCGCGCCTCATCCTCGGTGTCCGTCATGTACCTCTGGACTCGCTGAGCCACAGCATCGAAGGCAGGCTCTCCAGGTTCGATCCTGAGGCGCCGGCCGGCTGCAACGACGCGGGCCTCTGCCGAGTTCAGGTAGAACCCTGCAACCCAGTTGCGCTCCCGCTTCTCTCCCGGAAATGCGATTGCGTTATCCTCCAACAGTTGCACGAGCACATTGACTGCCGCCTCGCCGCTGTCCTTGTCGGTCAGCTCGGCGCCGACCATGAACGCCGACCGCCAGAGGTAGAAGCCCGCTCCTACGAGTAGCTGAAAGGGTGAACGTATCTGTTCCGTGTGCCTCGTATGGAGTAGTCGCAGGAGTTCCAGCGATCGAGATCGAAACTTGTTGAGTGTCTCGTAGTGCTTCGGATCTGGCATCTTCATCCTCTGAGTCCGTCGGATCTCTCACTCGCCGCCCGCGACGAGCACGTAGTCCTGGGTGCCCTCGCACTCTGCCGCCCCGCGCACTTCATCGGTAATGCAATGGGCGATCTTCGCGACCGTCGGATCTTTGCAGGGCAGCGGTTTGAGTTTCGCCTGCTTGAGTTCGGCGCGCGCCGTCGCTTGATGGCGACGAGCGCGCATCGCCTCGTCCTGCCATCTATTGACCTCTCCGAGATCGAGCACGCCGCCGATCTTCGCCGCCTTGTGGTACTCGCCGACTTCGTGGATCGCTGCGTTGTAGTCGTCGGTCCACCCACAGAGCAATCCCGAGTACGCCAGTTGGACGATCTTGGGGTCGCTTCGGAGCGCGTCGACGCGCGCTTGCAACTCTGCCTGCTGTTTCTGCTCAAGCGCGGCCTGTTTCTGGCGCTCCTGTTCCTGTCGCTCGGCAAGGTTGCCGTGCGTTCGGACGTCTTCGAGCTGCGCTTCCGCGCGTTGAGTACAGGCGTCAAGCGCGCCTTTGTACTTGGCGTCCGCATCGGCGATGCGCTGCGTTCTGGGCTTGCCTCGGACGTTGCGCGAGAACAGGTCGTAGTTGGCCTGCTGACCCGCGCATTCTCCCATTGCGGCGGCCCGCTCAGCGTTCGTGATTTCGTGAACCGTGGGAAGCGGCAGAGCCGTGTCGTTGCCAACGTTGGCCGGGCCTTGCGCAAGGACCGATCCGCAGAGTGTCGAACAAGCGAGTAGCGATAGGAGCAGAGCACGCATATAGAACACCCCCCCGTCCAAAACCAGCAGGCTAACACTCGTGAGGTGTTTCTACTGGCCCCCGATGGTAGCACGCAGGCCGACGCGCCCGTCTACCCCCTGCGACACCATGCCGCATGGCCCGCCCGCCAGCCCGCCGTCGCACTCGGCCGCGCGCGACCAAATCGCATCGGCCACTGTGACTCAAAGATGGTCGAGCGCATCTATGGCCGGATCGGCATGGCTGCCAAGTTACGTGCCGTAGAACCGCTGCACGCGCTGCCGCTGCGCAGCGTCCTCTTCGCCGAGGACGAGCAGGCGGAAGGTACTGGCAGCAAGCACGGCAGCAACACGCTGCTACCAGCGAGATCCATGAGACGTCCTGAGAAGTGAACTACTCCTGCGACCACGAGACTTTAACAGCGCGCCTGGCGAGATTCGAACTCACGACCAACGGCTTAGAAGGCCGCTGCTCTTTCCAACTGAGCTACAGGCGCAAGGCAACAACCTCACGAGTCTACGATTGCCTGCTCCCGACCGCCACTGTCGTCAGTAACTGGACCACGGGCGCGGCCGCTGTTGCCCGGGAAGCTACAATGACCGCCCTCGCCTGGCCGGGTGCTACCATCGGGGGCGCCTTGCCCCAACACATCGCCCAGCTCACCGTCACGGTTCGCGACTACGACGAGGCCCTCGCGTTCTACGTGGACAAGCTCGGCTTCGAGCGCCTCGAGGACACCGATCTCGGCGGCGGCAAGCGCTGGGTCCGCGTGCGTCCCGCCGGATCGACCGGCGCAGGCATCCTGCTCGCGCGCGCGGTGTCGGAGCCGCAGCGCGCCAGCGTCGGGAATCAGGCCGGCGGTCGGGTCTTCGTGTTCCTGGAGACCGACGACTTCTGGCGCGACTACCAGCGGCTCGTCGAGCGCGGCGTCACGTTCGTGCGCCCGCCGTCCGAGGAACCGTACGGCACGGTGGCGGTTTTCGAGGACCTCTACGGCAACCGCTTCGACCTGGTCGCGCCGGTGCGCTAAGCTGGCGCTGACGTGAACATCCTCGGAATCTCCGCCTACTACCACGACAGCGCGGCGTGTCTGGTCCGTGACGGCGAGATCGTCGCGGCGGCGCAAGAGGAGCGCTTCTCGCGGAAGAAACACGACGCGAGCTTTCCGGCCGGCGCGACGGCGGCCTGTCTCGCGCAAGGCGGCATCGACGTGGACGCGCTCGATCTGGTGGTCTTCTATGACAAGCCGCTGTTGAAGTTCGAGCGGCTCCTCGATACCTACGCCACGATGGCCCCGCGCGGGCTGGGCTCGTTCTTGAAGGCCATGCCGCAGTGGCTGCGCAAGAAGCTGTGGATGACGGAGACGATTCAGAAGGACCTCGGCTACGATGGGAAGGTCCTGTTCGGCGAGCACCACGAGAGCCACGCGGCGAGCGCGTTCTATCCCTCGCCGTACGACGAGGCGGCGGTGCTGTGCGTCGACGGCGTCGGCGAATGGGCGACCACCAGCTACGGCGTCGGGCGGGGACGCTCGCTCGAGCTGCTGGGCGAGATCCGCTTTCCACATTCGCTCGGGCTGCTCTATTCGGCCTTCACCTATTTCACCGGATTCAAGGTCAACTCCGGCGAATACAAATTGATGGGCCTCGCCCCCTATGGCGAGCCGCGCTACGTCGATTTAATCAAGAAGGAGCTGATCGACCTGCGCCCCGACGGCAGCTACCGCCTCAATCTCAAATACTTCGATTACATGGCCGGGCTGAGAATGACCAATCGCGCATTTGCCGATCTCTTCGGCGGCCCGCCGCGGGCGCCGGAGTCGGAGGTTACGCAACGCGAGATGGATCTAGCCCGCTCGATCCAGGTGGTCACCGAGGAGGCCATGCTGCTCCTCGCGCGACAGGTGCACCAGGTGACCGGGATGAAGAACCTGTGCCTGGCGGGAGGCGTGGCGCTGAACTGCGTGGCCAACGGGCGGCTGTTGCGCGAGGGACCGTTCGAGTCGATCTGGATCCAGCCGGCAGCGGGCGACGCAGGCGGCGCGTTGGGCGCGGCGTTGGGCGCGTGGCACGGTTATCTCGGCAAGGAGCGATCCCCGTCGACGGGCCGCGATCGAATGCGCGCGGCGCTCCTCGGCCCGACCGTCGGCAACGACGAGATCGCGACCGCGCTGGCGGCCGAAGGCGCGGTGATCGAGCGGATCTCCGACGAGGAATTACCGCGGGTCGCCGCCAGGCTGCTGGCCGACGAGAAGGTGCTCGGCTGGTTTCAGGGCGCGATGGAGTTCGGCCCGCGAGCGCTCGGCGCGCGCTCCATCCTCGCCGACGCACGCTCGCCGCGCATGCAGTCCGCGCTGAACCTCAAGATCAAGCACCGCGAGAGCTTTCGTCCCTTCGCGCCGGCGGTGCTCCGCGAATCGCTGTCAGAATGGTTCGAGCTCGACTGTGACTCGCCGTACATGCTGCTGGTAGCGGGCATCGTCGAGCGCCGCCGCGTCGCCATGACCGAAGCGGAGCGCGCGCTGGGCGGAATCGCCAAGCTGAATATCCCGCGTTCCGATATTCCGGCGGTTACGCACGTCGACTATTCGGCGCGCATTCAAAGCGTGCGACGGGAAGATCACCCGCGTTACTACGACACCATCGCGGCGTTTCGGGACCTGACGGGCTGCCCGGTGATCGTGAACACCTCGTTCAACGTGCGCGGCGAGCCGATCGTGTGCCGCCCGGCCGAAGCCTACCGCTGCCTGATGCGCACCGGGATGGACGCGCTCTTGATCGGCAACTTCCTGGTGCGCAAAGAGCAGCAGCCCGCGCTGAAGAACGATACCGACTGGAAGAGCGAATATGCGCTCGACTAAACCGCGCTCGCCACGCGCGCGCGCGCTCCTGTTCGGGGCCGGTTGCGTGGTCGCGTTCGCGCTGGTCGGTTTGTGGCTCCAGCATCGCAAGCATCACCCGCTCGCCGGCGCGATCGTGGCTGGGACGGGCGTGGCGCTGTTCCTCGTCGGTGCGGCGGCGCCTGCGGTGTTGCTGGCGCTGCGCGGCGCGTGGATGAAGGGCGCGGGCGCGATTGGCTGGGTGAACTCGCGCATCATCCTATCGCTGTTCTTCTTCCTGCTGGTGACGCCCATCGCGCTCATCCGCCGGATCCGCGGCCGGCAGGCGCTCCGCTGGCGTCCGGGCACCGGGAGCAATTGGCACGCGCGCGAGCAGAAATACGATCCAAAGCATTACGACCATCCCTACTGAGGCTCATCCGAACTATCTTCCGTCGCACGACGAAGTACGGCAGGATCGGACCATGGGCTACGGTGCCGCTGACCGCCTGTACGGGCGGGTCCTCGTCTGGGGGCCGATCATCGTCTTCCCGTTCGCGTTGATCATCTTCGCGTTCTCCGGCTGTGAAATCCGCAAGCGCTCCGAGAAGGCGGCGTGCCGATCGGGGAACGTCGAGAAGTGCCTCCAGGTCGGTAAGTACTACGATGACAAGCAAGGCGGACTGATCGCCTTCCTGATGAGTCACGCCGACACCTCGATGGTCTACTACCTCGAGGCCTGCAAGCTGAAGTCGAGCACGGGGTGTGAACGGCTCGTGTACATCTTCGACCACGGTGAGCAGGCGAAGAACCTGAGCGTCCCGCTGACGGAGATCGCGGATGCGCTCATCAACGCGTGCACCGAGCGTGTGAGCGGCGGCTGCGCGCAGCTCGACACGTTCATGGGCGCACGGGACTGGGTTGCCGCCCGCAGTGCCGGCGCGTTCAAGCAGCGCTGCGACGCCGGCAACAACGAGGCCTGCTATCGTCTCGGCAAGCTGCACGGCCACAACCTCGGTGGCTTGCACAACATCATCGAGGAAGTCCTGCCGCTCTACGAGAAGGCGTGTGCAGCCCAGGTCGAGAACGCCTGCGAGCTCGTGCAGGCCTATCGCGCCCAACAGGCCAAGCTCGCCGCGCAGTCACGCAGCAAGAGCGCCGGCAGCGCTCCGTAGCGCGTCAGTCGCTCGCGCCGGCGTCGAGCACCACCGCAAACCCGTTGAGCACGTCGACATCGGCGAGCAGGTCGCCCACCTCGTAGTAGTTCACCATCACGAAGTTGGGCAGCCGGCCAGCCGCCGACTGGCAGTGCAGCAGCCGATCGACGAGGAATGGGTTGTCGTTGACCAGCGCCGCCTCCTCTTTGGTAGCCAGGGCCTGATCCTCGAGGTATGTGTCGACGACATAGAGATCGTTTCCCATCGTGCCGCGATCGGCGTCGCAACGCGCAAAGTCGGCGAGCGATTCGTTGTCCCACGGCGTCTCCCACGTCCAGGCGAAGCGATCGAGCAGCCAGGGCCGGCTGCTGCCGCCGGTCGCGCTCAGATCGGCGAGCAACGTGACCGCGCGCTCGTTCTTCGCGATCAGCTCGCCGAGCGTCGGCCACGGCACGCCCATCGCCTGCGCGTGCGTGTATCGATCGAGGCCGCTCGCCTTCACCGCCGCCGCGACCTCGTCGGCGGTGACCTGGCTCGACTCCATGAGCAGCGTGACCACCTCGCGCGGATGCGCGTCGAGGAAGCTGCGCACCTCGGTGAGCCCGTCGACCAGCAGCTGGCTGCCGATCTGACAGACCGAGTGGCACAGCGCGACGTCTCCGTCGAACGCTTGCATCTCGAGGTGCAGCACGCGCACGCCGTCCTCCAGCTGTCGCGTCATGCTGTAGGTTTGATCGGGCGCGCCAAAGTGATTCGCCACGTTCGAATACGCGTCGTGCGTGCCGGGAAACACCACCGCGTCGTAGCGCCGCGCGCACAGCTCGTCGTGGCCGTTGCAAGCCGTACCCGCCGGTGGGCTCGCGCAGCCCGACACGAACGCGACCGCGGCGAACAGACGAAACCCCAAGCCTCTACGCTAGCTCAAGTGCCCGAAGTCTTGTAGCTCTGCTTGCCAAGTGAGACGTCGAGCGGCGAGGGAGTTAGTAGTCGGGGCGAGAGGATTCGAACCTCCGAAATCCTGGTGCCAAAACACATCTGAGGGTCGGAGACCAGTGGTCGTAAGAAGTGAAATCAACTGAGTAGCGTTTCACCGTGCCGCATGCCGTCACATGTTGTCACGACAAAAGTGGGAACTTTGGTGGGAACCGTTCCGCCGGCCCAGCGTCGGAAGTAGACGTCGGTGACGTCTCGAACCCGGCCGCCAGAGCCGACGAGATCCCACGGCCACGGAATCAGATCTTGTATTTTGGTAGAAGTCGCGTTTCAACCTCATTGCTGCCGAGTGGGGTGAGCTTGATTCGTCGGTGCACCATGTCGTACTCGATCGCCCTGGCCGCGTGCAGCGGCACCAAGACGCGTCTGCGGAACTGCGTTAGGCCCACATATTCGACCCAACTCGCCAGATCCTTCTCCTCGACCCAATCAGTGCTCGAGTAGAGCAGAAGGAGAGACTGGTCTCCCTTTGAGAGGCTCGGGTCCAACACCCGCCGGAGCCCGCCTTCCTGCCAGACGATCGGATGCTTGCGCTCGACAAGCGCATTAACCGTGGCTTGGGCTTCTGGAAGGGAAATCTGATGAAAGATCCGGACCAATTCCGCCATCACCCATGAAGCCATTCCGAAGACTGCCGTTGAATCCTGAAAATTTGGATCGACGTCTCCCCCGACGTGGCCGACCCCTCTGTTGTTACGAATCTCGTACAGCACCGGCAGCATTCTTGGAATCAGGATGCGCAGACTCCGATCCCCCGGCCGCCCCGCGTTAGGCGGTTGATTCTCCAGTGCGCGACATGAGGCGACCATGTTCGCTGGTTTTTGCGGGCTAATTGCAAAGGTGCCACTGAGAGCCCCATCCAAAACGAAAAACACAACTTCGCAGAACTTCCCACCGTTGAGTTCTGCGGGCTCCCATCGATGCTCTGCAAAATTGCGGGCAATCTCGCCATAGCAATCAATCAGTGGCTGACGCAGTCCCAGTGGGATCGCGCTTAGCGCCTGTGCCGCCGGAATCATCTTTTCGAAGGCTCAGCTGGCTTCAGAATCTCTGCACCAGCGACGAGCCCGGGGCCCGTAAGCTTCCATCCCGTCTTCTTGGATCCCGTAATCTTGTTACCGAACTCTTTCATGTACTTCGAGTGATTGTTCTGGTCGTAGCAGCCGAGGCTCTCGCAGTTCTTGCGAGCCGTCTCATCTTGGAAATTTGCCGTACCAGACTCAAGCAAGGCAGCGATGCCAGTCAGCAGATAGGTGTTGATTGTTTTGACCCGATCGCTCTTGCCGATTGGCTCGCCAAGGATCAGCGTCACCTTGCCATCTTCAAGATGGAAAGTCTGCTCGATCGCGTTGGCACTGACGGCGTTCTTCCTGGTCCAAGCTCTCCCGGCCGGACTAATCCCTGGAGGGGCTGCATCGATGTCCTTATCGTCGAGGCTATCTGCTTTGTCGATACTGCTACTGGAAGTCCCATTTAGAGGGTCACCGAAGACAGTAAGAGCTGCGTCGATCGCGCGCCTTCTCTCCTCTGGAGAAAGGCCCTCTAGCTGCTTAACGATTGCGACAACGGAATCTTGCGATTTTCTTGGACACAGGTCACTCCTAATTACGGCTTTCGACATTGAGGCTACTGCTGCGTCAGTAATTTATCAACCCGACTACCCTCGACTCACGGAGGGCCGGAAGGCGACCGCGCGCCTCTCCCGCAATCACTGGCACGATCGCCGCGTATTTTGGATCGAACGCATGTGCAACAAGGCCGACGTGATGAGGGTCCGCACACGGGATACGTGGCTTGCACTCCACGCTGGCGATCGCCGCCGGCTCGACGGCACGGTCGCCCCTTGACAGGTTGGAGATGGATTCCTTGGACCGACGAGAATAGCCGGCACCGAAGACACGGAGGGTTCTGGTTGCGCTATTCGCGAATCGCGAATAACATATGACTGTGGTGCTGAAGCCTCAAGACATCGTAGTGGCGCTCAAGCTGTGCGTCATAGAGGACAAGAAGGCCTCCTACAGCTCGCTCGCCGGCGAGGTCGGGATGAGCCCGTCCGAGGTACATGCTGCCGTTCAGCGGCTGACCCAGGCTGGCCTGCTCCAAGCGAGCGCCCGGCAGCCCAACAAGACGGCGCTGTTGGAATTCCTGGTTCACGGTCTCAAGTATGCGTTTCCACCGGATCGGGGCGGAGTCACCCGCGGCATGCCCACGGCGCACGCTGCAGCGCCGCTCGCCGCCAGGATCGAGGCGGGCGATGACCTGCCGCCTGTCTGGCCCGACCCACAAGGCACGGTGCGAGGCGAGGCGCTTGCTCCGCTCTACGATTCCGTTCCCGCGGCGGCCCGCAACGATCCCAAGCTCTACGAGTGCCTCGCCCTCGTGGACGCGCTCCGCTCCGGGCGGGCTCGAGAACGAAAGCTCGCGGAATCGATGCTGCGCGATCGGTTGGCCGAATGACCGCCGTTACCCACCACAACGTCACCATGATCCGACGAGTCGCTATCGCGCTGGGCCCGTTGCGAGAAAGGGTGGTCTTTCTCGGGGGTGCAACCGCCGGGCTTCTGATCACCGACCCCGCGGGAGCGGGCTTTCGTCCGACGAAGGATGTCGATCTGATCGTGGAGGTCGCTTCGACGATCGTCTACGCGACGGTACTGCGCGACGAGCTACTACGCCTCGGATTCAGAGAGGACACGAGTAACGGAGCTCCGCTCTGCCGCTGGCTCTTCGAGGACTTGATTGTTGACGTGATGCCGACCGTTGGATCGGTGCTTGGCTTCTCGAATCGTTGGTACGCGGTGGCGATGGCAACTGCAACCGATCTCGATCTTCCAGGCGGGCCGCGTGTGCGGATTGTCACCGCCCCAGCCTTCCTCGCGACCAAGCTCGATGCGTTCGAAGACCGTGGACATGGCGACTACCAGGCCAGCCACGATCTTGAAGACATGATCGCGGTGGTCGACGGTCGTTCCGAAGTCGTCGACGAGGTGGCAAATGCCGATCCGCATTTGGTCGCGTACGTCGCGACTATGCTGCGTCGTCTGCTGGCCGATCAATCTTTCATCGCTGCGTTGCCGGGCCATTTGCCACCCGACGCGGCGAGCCAGAATCCGCCTGCCTCTGCTCATTCAAAGGCTTAAGCAACTCGGCGCAACGTCAACCTCAACGTGAGGCGATGACCGCGGAGCAAAAGTGGGAACCGCTGAAGATCGCGTCAGCGACGGTGAGAGCAGGAACGACTGGGAGGAAAGTGGGAACTCTGGTGGGAACCGATCAAAAGTCTACGAGACCCGCCCCATGGAAAGGACTGTGAGGTCGATAGTTTATTAGTCGGGGCGAGAGGATTCGAACCTCCGACATCCTGGTCCCAAAACCGTGAGGACCCGATCGCAGCGGTTGGCAAATCCTCGCTTCCTGTTGCAGATCAGACACTTACAAAATCGTCAGATTTCCAGCCATCCCAGCGATTCGTAGCAAATAGCCAACATTTTGCTACGGATTTGCTACGCCCGATCGATGGTTCCCTCGCCGCAGGCGCTCGCGACGAATCGGACCGGCTGCTCACGGTTCGCGAAGTCGCCGCGCGGCTCAGAGTGTGCACTGCCTCCGTCTATAAGCTCTGCGATAGAGGCAAGCTTCCCCACGTACGCGTTCTCAATGCCGTCCGGGTGCCGTCGCGGGATCTGGCGGCGTACGTTGCTACGCGCCACCTGAAGGGTGTCCAATGAACGGCTTTGCAGGCTGAAGTTGTTGACGCTCTCGGAGGGTGAGTCCGGCGATCTGACGAATGGGCAAGACTGTGAGTCGAATCTTGGTGAAGCGACCGCGGCGAGGCGGCAGGCTTCGTCGGGACCCGCGACGCCTTCGTCGAGGATCTCAGTTAGAAGCAATCTGCGAAAAGCGCGGGTCGGCGCGCCGACCCTATGAACGTGATCTCGGTCATCGAGGACCGGGACACCGCCAAGAAGATCTTGATCCATCTGGGTCTCCCCGCGAGGGCACCGCCGCGCGGGCGCCCATGGCGGCCGAGCCAGCAGCAGCTCGACCTGGCCGACGACGCCGGCCGTTTCGACGGGTCCGCGGTACACGCCGATCCTCACGCGTGACCTCCTCGCCGCCAGTTGACTGAACTTCTGCCGTAAGGTACTAATGCCAGTAGTGGCAAAACGTCCTTACAGCGCGACGCGCGAAGGCGCGGACGGCGATCCGGAGGGCACGCCGCGCGGAATGGAGCCGTTCGTGCTCCTTCGCCTCGCCGAAGGCCCAGCGCACGGCTACGAGCTGGCGCAGTCGATCTCCGCGCTCGGCTTCCGACGTGCCGCCGAGGACCCGTCGGTCCTCTACAAGCTCCTTCGTGCGCTCGATGCGGACGGCCTTACCCGATCGAGCTGGGCCGACGGCGAAGGTGGTCCCCCCCGTCGCGTCTACACCCTCACCAATGCTGGCATGGAGTATCTGCATACGCGGGCATCCGACCTCCGGCGGCAGGCGAAGCGAATCGCAGCGTTCCTCGATGGCTACCAGTCCCTCGCCGGCCGCAACCGGCGCCGGAGCAGAGGTTGAGCATGTTCAAGCGATGGATCGTGGCCGCGATCGTTCTCGGGTCGACGACGGCGAACGCGGCGGGCAAGGTCGAGCAGATCCGTGCGCGTGGCAAGCTCATCATCAGCGTCAAAAACGACGCGAAGAAGCCGCACAAGGATCCGGCGCATTTCAACAAGCGCGGGTTCGAGATCGAGCTGGCGCACGCGATCACACGCCGAATCATGGGTGACGAATCCAAGGTGGAGCTGCGCATCCTGGCGCGGCCCGTGCGCCTGCCGATGCTGTCCTCGGGCGCCGTCGATCTGGTGATCTCGATGATCCCGGTGACCCCGGACAACGCCGGACAGTGCGAGTTTTCGCATCCGTACTTTTCGTCTGGGCTATCGCTGTTGCTGCTCGATAGGGCAGAGCCGATTAGCCTCAACGATCTTGCCGGAAAGACGATTGCGTTCAGAAAACAGTCGTTCAACAACTACGCGGCCGAGCTACAGCGTATCGGCGATGAACGTGGCGTGAAGCTGACGATCCGCACCTATCCCACCTTCGAAGAGGCGGTGAATGCAGTCTCGAGGGGCGAGGCCGCTGCAATGGGCGGCAACTTCGTGGACCTCGACACGTTTCGCAAGGCCAATGCTGGCTTCAAGGTGAACGCGCAGTTGCTCGAAGAGCTACGAGTGGCCGTCGCGGTCAGGAAGGGCGACGCCGACCTCCTCCAGATCGTGAATGAGACGATCGACAACCTGAAGAAGACCGGCGAGCTGAAGCGGATGACCGAGAAGTGGCAGTTGCCCTACCTGCTGCCTGCGAGCTGAGGGCTAGCGCGTACTCATCCAACCCCAGGAACGGTATCGATCCCAGGAGTCAGGGAGGAGCACGACGACCGGTTCGTCTAGCCGAGGAACGGCGGCCCGTGCGGAGTCGTCCTCCGCGTGGAACGGCGCGGTCGTGTGAGCCCGTGGCGAGCGCGAGCGAGCAAATGGCCCAGGGTTGCAGATCGATGAGGGGTCACAAGCGAGGCCATGCGATACTGAGGTTGTTTGCAAGACTCTCTTAATCAGGTGCTGAGCTTCCTCCCGCCCGACGCCGTAAAGATGGCGCTGGTGCTGTTTCTTTCCTTCCTCGTGGGCCTCGAACGCGAAGAGCACAAGGTCGAAGGCGCCCGTTATGGTTTTGGCGGAGTCCGCACGTTTCCACTCATCGGGCTCTTCGGCTTTTCCCTCGCGCTCATTTCGGGCGACCGGCAGGTGCCGCTGGCGGTCGGCTTGGCGGTGATCGGCGGATTCGGCTTTCTGTCCTATCGGCACAAGCTTGCGTCGCTCAAGGAAGCGGGCATCACCACCGAGGTCTCGGCGCTGGGCACGTACGTCGTCGGCGCGATGGTCTACGAGGGGCGAATCTGGATCGCCTGCACGCTCGTGGTTCTGAGCGTTCTATTGCTCGAGCTCAAGGTCGTCCTTGAAGGTCTGTCCAAGCGAATACCCGCAGAAGAAATCTTCACATTCACCAAGTTCTTGCTGCTGACTATCGTCATCCTGCCGATCGTCCCTCATCAGGATCTTGGACGCTTTCGGCTCAACCCGTTCAAGACGTGGCTGGCGATCGTCGCGGTCAGCAGCGTTTCCTACGCGAGCTACGTGCTTCAGAAGCTCACCAAGGGCCGTGGCGGGATACTCCTGTCGGCCATCCTCGGAGGAGCCTATTCCTCGACGGTGACAACGGTGGTGCTGGCACGGCGATCGAAAGACGAGGAGCGTCCAAGCCTGTTCATCGGAAGCATTTTGGCGGCTTCGGGCGTCATGTACCTGCGCTTGGTCGTGCTCGTCGCCCTTTTCAACCATTCGCTGTTCGTTGCACTCGCGATTCCTTTCGCGGCGCTTTTTGCGGTCGCGACCCTAGGCGGATGGATCTGGACCCGTCGCTCCGACGGACAGGGCGCGAAGGTGCCGGGAGACGGCGCGGCGCGCAATCCTCTCCAGTTGAGCGCAGCGCTGATCTTCGGCGCGCTGTTCGTGGCGCTGCTCATCGTCACCCAGCTGGCCATCACCCACCTCGGAACGACCGGAGTCTTCACGCTGGCCGGCATCATGGGGATCTCCGACGTCGATCCGTTCATCATGGGCCTTACCCAGACCGCCGGCGCGTCGACGCCACTTCATGTCGCTGCGGGCGCAGTCGTCATCGCTGCGGCCAGCAACAACGTCATGAAGGCTATCTATGCATTCGCCCTCGCCGAGCGCCGCACGGGGATCGGCAGCGCTTGCGCACTTGTTGCAGTGGCGCTATTGGGACTTACTCCGTTACTGTGGCTTTGAGAGGCCGACGAGTGACGCTGCGACACAAGATGGACGGCGACGAGGAAGCAGCATCGGTGCCGATTGGCGAACTCGGCATTCTACTGGCGCAGGTTGCGGTTGTCTTTTCGGAGCGATTCCAGGAGCTGCCGCGTGACTCGCAGATTGTCCATTATTGCAGTGGCGCCTGCGTCCTCGTCACGATCGTGGCAGCGGTGTGGCGACGAGCTCGGCGCGCACCACTTCTCTTTCGACTATCCGGGGTCGGGCTGCCGCTTGGAATCGCGGGCGATTCGTTTGTCGTCGTTCGAATGCTCTTCGGCGCGATGCCGATTGCCGTTCTGATTGCGATCTTGGTGATTGCGATCTCGTTCCTACCCTTCCTCAGTGCCAGGCGGTCTTAGCGAGATAAACGACGAGCAGGATCGCGAGCACCGTGAGGGTTCCCGACGCCACCAACATCGGCAACAAGTGAGACTCGTACGTTCCTGACTCGATCCTTTTCTGAAGAACGCGATAGCGGACAGCTGCCATGCAGGCCATGGCCCCACCCACGACGACCAGTGCGATTCCAATCAAGCCGGACGAGAACGGCCTAGAGGTCGTCTTCGTTGGCGCGATGAGCCGCAGAAATAGCCCAAACTTTGCGACGACGAAACCGAAACCCATCAGCGCGATTGCAGTGCGCAGCCAGGCTAGGAACGTGCGCTCATTGGCTTGGTGGTCGGCGATGTTGGGCTTCGACACGCGCCAACCATATCACCAACTGCAAACGGTCACGGACGAGTCCAGCGCTCAGCGCGGTTTCATCACCAGAAAGTACTGATACGGCAAGAGGGTCGGTTCGCTGACGACCATGAGGCCGGCCGCCTCGGCGGATTTCAGAAACTCCTCGCGCGCCACGCGATGCTCGACGGGCGGACCGACGGGCGTATCACGCTTGTGAAAGTCGATGTTCACGACGTGGCCGCCGGGCGCGAGCGCTTCGCGCAGCCGGCGCAGGTAGCCGGTGCCGTCGGGGAAATGGTGGAACGTGTCGACGATCAGGATCAAATCGCAAGCGCCGCGCGGCAGGAGTGCGTCATCGTCGAGCGCGAGCACCGGCGTGACGTTCCGCAATCCCGCCGCACGGATGCGCTCGCGCAGCACCGCCAAGATGCGCGGCTCGACGTCGGCCGCGAAGACGCGACCCTGCGCGCCGACCGCCTTGGCGAGCCGCAGCGCGAAATACCCCGGACCAGCACCCACATCGCAGGCGGTCTGGCCGGGCTTGAGCGCGAGAAGCTTGACCACGTCGTCGGGCCGTTGCCATTCGGCGCGATCGGGCGCCTCCATCTTGGCGATGTAGCCGTCGAGGTCGTCGGGATTGCCATGCTGTCCGTGGTGCTGACCGTGTGCCATCGAGCCCGACACTATCAGCATCGAGATTCGAAAGGGTCATCTCGCGGAGAAGCGGCGACACGCTACCGCAGTGTACGCAATGCGAGTGTGCTGCCCTTCCTGGCGGTCGGTTGACCCACCGAAACCGGCTGGGACGGGGCTCCGAGTAGATTGCTGTTGAAGGCGGGGATGCGGGGGAAGAGCCAATTCGGCAACTTCGAGAAGTCGCCCATCATGATACTGGTGTTTTCACCTCCGAGCTTTCCGAGCGCGTCGTAGGCGTGCATCATGACCTGCATCGGCGTCACCATCGCCGCCTCGGCGCGCTTCTCCTCGGCGTGGGCCTTCGCCATCAGCGACAGCGCCTCCGCATCGGACCTGGCCTTGAGCAGCGTGTTTGACGCTGCAGTCTCGGCCTCGATCTTGGCGGTGTCCGCCTGTGACTGAGCCTTCTGCTTCTCGAGAGCCCCCTCCGCCTGGGCTTTCTGCTGGTCGATCGCTGCCTGTGTGGAAGTGAGCTGACGCTCGTGGTCTTTGCGCGCCAGCTCCGATTCGGCCTGCAGACGCTCCTGCTCCCGGCGGTGCTCGATCCCGAGCTTCACCCGCTTCGCCTCGTCCTCGTCGGCGGTCCGCTTGCGCAGCGCTTCCTGCTCACCGAGGATGCGCGCCTGGTTGACGGCCATCACTTCCGGCGCGACCTTGATCTGCTCCATGGTCACCGACGAGATCTCGATATGCTTGCCCGTGACGCGTCGCTGGAGCTCCTCCTCGATCTCGTTCTCGAGCTTCTCGTTTTGCTCGAGCAGTCCGAGGTACGAGTGGCGCGCGAACAGCCCGCGGGTCGCCGAGCGGAACTCGGGCCCGATCACCTCGTCGTAGTAGTTGGGTCCGATCTCTACGTCGAGGTCATACAGCTGTGACACCACCGGGCGATAGCGGATCGACATCCTCACGTCCATCTCCGCTCCCTCCTTGGACACGACGTGCAGCTCCTCCTTGTGCGTCGAGTAGGTGACGTCGAAGTCGTCGACGCGCGTCCCGATCCCGGCGAGGTGCCACCAGCCGGGGCCGAGTACGTCATGCTGCAGCCCGCCCGAGTGCGGCTTGAACAAGAGCCCGCGGTGGCCGGGCTCGATGACCGCGCCACAGGCGGTGCTCGCGAGAACCAAAATGCATATCCAGCGCATGTTCCCTCCTTGGGTAGCGTTTCTCATTCACGGCCGCATGCCGCCGAGCCAGCCGCCGAGCTCGCGCCCGACGCGGGCCATGCAGTCGAAGACCACGGGTGATGCATTGCGCGCCTCGACGACCGCGGACCGGCTGCAATGGGTCTGGGTCTGCGCGAGGTAGCGGTTGCCGGTCCGGGCGCGCAGCGTGGCGCGCACCGCGAGCGTCACCGTGACCTCGAACCCGTGCGCTCGCGCGTCTGCGGAGGTTAGCTCGACATCGAGCTGCCAGCCCTCGGGGCGCTCTGCCATGTGCTTCTCGGCCCAGGGCACGGCCGCAGACGAGACAGCGAAGCCCAGCGCGGTCTCGACGTCTCCGAAGACGAACGAGCTGCCGCGCACGGGCAGTGGATCTCTTACCCTCGCGTCCTTTCGAGTGACCACCTCGAGCGGGACGCTGTGCGCCGGGGTGAGCGTCACCGGCACCCCGCCCTGCGAGAGCAGCGAGATCATCGAGGTCCCGCACCCTCCGCACAGCAGAACCGCCAGGACGACCGAGCGCATGTCCGGCGTCAACAGCAAGAGGCGGGCCGTGGCGATTCGCGCGGAGACCGGCGGCCAGACTCGCGGTCGCGCCGTGCGGGGTTTAGCGAAGTCTTGCTTCCTGCAGGTTCGCGTCGGCTCGTCTCCGGTGGGGACGAAGGGGATCTGGCGATTTTTCGAGGGAGATTTGTCAGAAAGTGAGCTGGAACGCCGGTCGCGCATTTTGCAAGTGAAGCACGAGAGCCTTGCCAGAGACTTCGCGGGTCGCGATTCGCGGCGTGCCCGCGACGCTCCGGCCAGCGACGGCCTCAAGACATTCGCTGGCACCCAGCTTGCTCAAACGGCAGCCATGAACATCCTTGGACGCATGGGTGGCATGGCGGTCGCGGGCGCGCTTCTTATGTGGAGCGATGGATGCGCCTCCTCGGCGCTTCCGACGGTCGTCGATCGCGATGCGCAGGGTGAGTGCCGACTTGCGGCGGACTTGCGCGACGAACGCTGCGGGCAGATCGCGTTCCTTCCTCACGGCTCCTATCCCAGCCGGCCGTTTCGCGTCGTTCGGATGATAGAGGATTGGTGGGATGTCGCTCCCGGCGATCGACATCTCTCGCTGCAACTCCAAGCTTGCAGACTCGGCGCGGACGCCGTCGTCGAGACTCAGGATGTGCTGATTCCCAATTACGACGGGATGAGCGACGCCGCCGCCCGCGCTGCCACCGTCGGCTATGCGATTGTGTTCACCGACGCGCGACCTTACGACTGACAAATCAAGCAGCGCTAGTCTGGAGCGAATTCGGGCGCACGGGGGAGGGCACTCGGCGCTGCGAGCGGCGGATGTTCGTTCGAGGGTCGCGTGCCGGAGGCGCCGGTCTTCGGCTCGCTCGGCGGCCGCGCGCTCGTGGACTGCACGCAGCTCGAGTCGCCACAACAGGGATCCCCACAGCACGGGTCGCCACAGCACGGGTCGCCACAACAGGGGTCGCCACAACAGGGATCTCCACAGCACGGGTCGCCACAGCACGGGTCACCGCAGCACGAGTCGGTGCACCCGCTCGGAAGCGTCGGCGGACTGCCACCGCAGCCCGCTGGCAAGGTGATGGCCAACATGGCCAAGCTCGCGATGAGCCACATCCAACTCCTCTTCGCCGTCATGTTCGCTCCGAAGGCGGTGCGTGGACCATGACTACCGGACAACAGGCTTTCCTCAAGACCTCCTCGGCGACGCTTCCGAGAACGAGGCGCGAGAACCCGGCGCGTCCGTGCGTGCCGATGACGATCAGATCGAAGCCGCCATCCCGGGCTACTCGAAGGATCGTCTCGATTGGGGAGCCGTCCGGCATAAGCGTGCTTGTTCGTCTCAAGCCGCGCTGCTCGAGCATCTCGACCATGCCTGCCAGAAGCGCCTCCGCGCGCGCTCGTTCCTCTTGCAGATCGCGCGCGACATCAGTGCCGGGAACAATCGCGCTCATCGGTGACGGCACCTCACACGCGTGCAAGAGCGTGATCGCCGCCCCAAACGAGTCGGCCAGGAAGTGCGCGTAGTCTACAGCCGCGCTTGAACCCGGCGAGAAGTCGACGGGCACCAGGATGTGCCGAACGGACTTCGTTGGACTGTTCTTGAGCGCCGCCATTTCCGACACGTTAGAGCAAACTTCATGCCCACAGGAATCGCCTGGCCCGATCCGCGTCGACTACATGTACGCTGACGCTTTCTGCATGAAATCGTCCGTCAGACGACTTCCGGTGCCGCTTCATGCAAGGTCAGCGCGGACTCCGTCGAGCGCGCATTTCGGATGGGTTGCCCAGCGCCCGGGTGATCGATTCGGCCAGTGTCTCTCGGTTATCGAGAAGGCCTTGTTTGTAGCTACCGTCGAGCCAATAACGGGCGAGTTGTTCGCCAGTCGCGAGCAGGATAACGCGCGTGATCTCGGGTGGAAGCGCGCGCATCTCGCCGCGCGCAACGAGCCCGCGCTGCCAATTGCCGATGGCCTCGAGTAGCTCGCGTTGGAGGTCGTTGGCCTCTTCGAGGTGTGCCAGAAGCGGGACAGATGTGGAGGTCGCGAGCAGAAATTCCGCTTCATCTGCGTGAGCGATTGTCCAGCACAACTGGGCGTCCAGGAGGCGACCTATCGAGGTTCGCAAGTCGGCCGTTCGTCCGAGCTCCGTCAGCAGGACTGCGTGATAGGCCCGAATGGCCTGCAGATAGATTTGGATGGCGAGCGTGGCAGGATCCACGCTTGCGTACGCACGTAGGCCTAGCATGTGGGAGGTCGTGCTCCCCGCCCAGCCGTAGCGGTTGAAACAGAACAACGCGGCGCGGAGCAGATCGGGACTCCATCGTTCAGTCGCGCGCCCGGACGCCATGGCCGTCACTTGGTATCGATCATCATGGGCGTGTCCCGACTGGCGCCGATCATGACCACCTTCGCGTTGTTCGATTGGGAGAGCTTCTCGAGCGCCTCGATCTGCTTCCAGCGCAGCAGCGATTCGTTCAGCTTGGCGGAAACGATCTGCTGAAACTCGGCGATGCCCTTCGCCTCGATCGCTTTTCGCTGCGCTTCCTGGGTGGCGCGATCGAGCACGTACTTCATCTTGAGCGAGGCCTGCTCCTCGGACAGCTTGTCGACGATCGCGCGCTGAATCATCAGCGGGAGCTCCACGTTGCGCACCAGGATGGCCTCGAGCGCGACGTGCTTGCCGTGCAGCGCCTTCTCGACGGCTTCGCGCATCTCGCGCTCGATGATCTCCCGCTTGGTGGAGTAGATTTCCTCCGGCGTGTAGCGACCCACGACGCGCCGCGCCTGCGAGCGCAGAACGGGACCGAGCAGCACATTGTAGTAGTCGGGACCCGCTTCCTTGTGAAGCGCGCTCACCTCCTCGGGGACGATGTGAAAGCGAATGGTGGTATCCAACGCGATCGAGAGTCCGTTGGAGGCGAGCACCGCGAGCTGCTCGTTCTTCTGTAAGGTTCGCAGGTCGTACATCACGACCTCGTCGTAGAGCGACAGGTAGTGGAATCCCTCCCCAAAGGCCTTCGGGTCGGTACCTCCCTTCGCATGCCAGACGACTCCGGCCTGCCCGGCACCCACGGTTGCGCAACCTGACAGTGCACCAAGGGCGGCTACAATCGGCAAGACGCGCATGAACCACCTCCGCCCGCTCGCTCTAGCAAGGTCGATGCCGGAAGTAGCTTGCCGCCGGCCGTCGGCGGAGAAGTTGCATGGACGGTCGGCGTGCTGAAGGCTCCTCCTGTGCGCGACCGCAACGCTAGCGCCGGCTCCGTCGCGCGCCTGGCGCTGTGGCTTGGGATGGTTGGTTTTGGGGGCGGCTATGCCGTGCTCGAGCAGATCCGCGCCATCGTCGTGGAAAAATGGCGATGGCTAACGAGCGACGACTACGCGGACGTGGTCGCGATCGCGCAGAGCCTTCCCGGCGCGAGCGGCGCCAACGTCTTCACGCAGCTCGGGCTGCGCTTCGGCGGGCTGTGGGGCGCCTCCGCGGCGACCGCGCTGTTCATCTTGCCGTCGGCGCTGCTGATGGTCGCCTTCGGAGCGCTGTACGGGCACGTCCGCGACCTTCGCCAGATCGAGGCCGTATTCGCCGGGATGAACCCCGCCGTAGTCGCGATCGTCGTCTTCACGGCCTGGCAGTTGGCCAAGTCGTCATCCAAGGCCTGGCAAGTCGCGGTCGCCGTCACGACCACGGCGCTGGTGGAGCTGCAGCTCCTCGGGGTCTTCGAGGTGGTGCTGCTCGGCGTCGTAGGCGGACTGACGACCGCGGTGATTCGTCGCCCCGCGGGCGAAACCGGAAGGCCACCGACGATGGGACTTCTACCAATCATTGGGCTGGCAGCGCTGCTGCCGACGATTGCGCTGGTGTTCTTGCGGCTCGGGCTGGCCATGTTCGGCGGCGGTCTGGCGATGATTCCCGTGCTCGATCACGAAGTCGTCGATCGGCTGGGCTGGTTGACGCCGCGCGAATTTTCCGACGCCGTGACGCTCGGCCAGATCACCCCGGGGCCCGTCGCGATCACCGCGACGTTCGTTGGGTACCGGGTCGCCGGAGCGAGCGGCGCGATGACTGCGACCCTCGCGGCCTTTCTGCCGGCGTTCGTGCTCAACGTCATCGCCGGTCGTTCGGTCGCCGCGTGGAGGCGCTCACCGATGGTTGATTCGGTGTTCCTGGCGGTGAAGCCGGTGGTCATCGGCGTGATCCTCGCGGCTGCGCTCAGCCTGGGAAGGAACACGCTCCACGAGTGGCCCGACTATCTGGTTGCAACCCTCAGCCTCGTGGCCTTGGCTTGGCTCCGGACCTCGGCCCTGCTGGTGCTGATCGCGGCCGCCACCGTTCGCGGGCTTGCCTCACTCTACTGAGAATGGCGGCGAACAAGAGGCGCGCTGAGGCAGGGGGGCTAACTCAGCAGCACCTCTTGTTCGCACGCCCAGCCGTCGTTGCGCGAGCCGTGCCAGGTTCTCCGAGACTTCCGCGCATTCGATCAGGCGTACTCAAGCGGTGGACCGCGAGGGCCCATGCAGAATGCCGCAGTCGAGGGTGAGGCGGTCAGTTGCCAGTAAGTGCCTGTTCCGATGAAACATTGGTGTCGCGGAGTCGGAGATCGATTTGCAAATCGCCCGAATCGGGCGGTTGACGAGTCGCGCGCATGCGGAGCGACTCGCGCGCATGCGGAGCTGTGAGGGGGCACGACGCTTGCGTCTGCACCGCTTCATGCGTTTGCCGTATGCATCGGTGCTCGTGATCGCGTCCCTCATCGGGTGTGCTACGCCTCGTGCGTCGAAGCAGCAGGTTGTGCGCCGAGCCGCAGAGCACGCCGCGCTGCAGCCCGCGCATCACCTGCCAGCGGTTGCTCTGTTCGTTCGAGACGAGACCGATTCATCCGTTCGACTCGCCGCGCTCTTGCGGGACGAGTTGCAGAGTGCGGGAGTCCGCTCGGTCCTATGCCTGGCTCGAGCCGAGCCGCTTCCTCCCTGGGCGACCGATCAGGTGACGGCGGTAGACACCCACCTGCCCTACGCGGTCCGTGTGACGGTCGTGACGCGGCGAGACCAGCGCGCCGAGCTGCATCGACCGGTAGCGGGATCGCAACCGTCCACCGGCTTCGGCATTGGGCCTTCGATCGATCCAGCACCGTCGAGCTTTCCCGAGCTTGGCGAGGTCGGTGATCGGGAGGCGATCGACGTCGGTCCTACCCTGGTGTTGCAGGACCTTCGACTCGACGTGATGGTCAGCCTGCGCAAGACAGACGGAGCCGAGTTGATTACTCGCTGGACGACGACCGAAGGGGAATTGCGCGTAGACCGCCCTGCCTCGAGCCGAAGAGATCGATGGTCAGATCTCTACGAGGTAACGGCTCATCGCGTCGCCACGGGCATCGCGGGCTCGATCGACTCACGCTGAACCGCCGCGAAGTGCGAGTCGACGCGAACGCGTGGACCCTCACGAAACGTCGTAATAGACCGGAACGCTGGAGCATTTGCGATACTGACGCAAACATCGCCGGGGTCGTGCGATTTGCGAATCAGAGGTCGTCGTCCTCGCGCGAGAGCATGCGGTAGATGGTCGAGGCGTCGATGCCGAGCAGCTGGGCGGTGCGGATCTTGTTGTTGCCGGTCTGCGCCAACACCCACTCGACGTAGCGGCGGGTCATCACCCGAAGCGGGACGATCTCGGCGGCGAGCGCGGCCATCGACTCCGGCAGCGCTTCAGGCATCGCTTGCGCGAGGTCTCGCAGATCGATGCGCTTGCCGCGTGCAAGCAGCAACAGCCGCTCGATCGTGTTCTTCAGCTCGCGCACATTGCCCGGCCAGGGAAGCTCGACCATGCGCCGCAGCACTTCGCCGGAGAACTCTCGCTTCGGGCTGTCGGGATGCTTCTCGGCGAAGCGCGACGCGAAGGCCTCGATGAGGAGCGGGATGTCTTCGCGGTGAGCGCGCAGGGGAGGCAGGTGGATCGGGATGACGTGCAGACGATAGTACAAGTCCTCGCGAAAGCGCTTCTCCTGAACCGCGCGCGCCAGATCGCGGTTGGTCGCGGCGACGATGCGCACGTCCACCTTGCGCTCGAGGCCGCCACCGACGGGGCGGACGGTCGAGGTCTCGATCGCGCGCAACAACTTGGCCTGCAGCGTCACCGGCAGCTCGCCGATCTCGTCGAGGAACAGGGTGCCGGTGTCGGCCTCCACGAACAGCCCCTTCTTGGCCTCGCTGGCGCCGGTGAACGCGCCCCTGGTGTGCCCGAACAGCTCGGACTCGAGCAGCGTCTCGGAGATCGCCGCACAATTGATCGGCACGAACGGCGCGCGCGCCCGCGGACCGTCGAAGTGCAGCGCCTGCGCGACCAGCTCCTTGCCGGTGCCGGATTCACCGACGATCAGCACGGGCGCGCTGGTGGCGCCGACGCGCTCGAGCAGGTCGTACAGCTGCTGCATCACCTGGCTCTTGCCGATCAGGTTTCGGAACCCCAGTCGCTCCTGGACGACTTTGCGCAGCTGATCGTTCTCACGTCTCAACCCGCGATCGGCGAGCGCGCGCGCGAGCCACACGACCGTCTCCTCCATCTTGAAGGGCTTGGTCAGGTAGTGGAATGCCCCACGACGCACCGCCTCGATCGCGCCGTCGATGGTGCCGAACGCGGTCATGATCAAGACCGGCCGCGTCGGATCTTCCTGTCGCGAGGCCTCGAGCACGTCCATCCCGTCGAGCTGATCCATGCGCAGATCGGTGATGACCGCGTCGAACTCCTTCTTCTTCAGCGCGGCGATGGCCGCCTTGCCACCGACGGCGCACTCCGCGCGGTACCCGTGGCCGGTCAGGTAATCGGCGACCGTATCGGCCATCTCGCTGTCGTCATCAACTACCAGCACTCGTGCGGTCATGCGCCTCCTTCGCCATGGGTAGCAGCACCCGGATGGTGGTGCCCCGTCCGACGACGCTGTCGATCTCCAGCGCGCCGCCGTGGTTCTTCACGATGTCCGCAGCGATGGTGAGTCCGAGCCCGGTCCCCTGACCGCGCTTCTTGGTGGTGAAGAACGGATCGAGCACCGCGGTCATGTGCTCGGCCGAGATGCCGCAACCGTCGTCGACGACCTCGAAGCACACCCGGCTGCCGCGCTGCGCCGCGGTCACCTTGACGTGGCCGCCCGGCGGGCACGCGTCCGCGGCGTTCATCAGCAGGTTCACGAACACCTGCTCGAGCTGACCGGGATCGGCCAGGATCGCCGGCACGGCCGCCTTGGCATCGAGCTCGAGCGCGACCTTCGCCTGATGGAAGCGGTGCTCGAGGAGCGCGCCGGCCGTCTCCAGCAAATGGGTGGGCGTGACCGCGATCGCTTCGATCGGCCGGGCGCGGGCGAAATCGAGCAGCTGGCGGATGGTCGTCGAGACCTTGTCGACCTGCGCCATCACCGACGACAGGCCCTTGCGCATGGGCTCGCCAGCCTCGCCTTCCGGCACCCGCTGCAGGAGCTGCTCGGCGCGGCCCGAGATGATCCCGAGCGGCGTGCCGATCTCGTGGGCCACCCCGGCTGCGAGCGTGCCGATGGTGGCGAGCTTCTCGGCGCGCACCAGATTTCGCTCGAGCATGCGCATCTCGGTGCGGTCGTGGAGCACGAGGAAGCAGTCCGTATCCGGCAGCGGGCGATCGAGCGGGATCGCGTACGCATCGACCTCGCGAAGCTCGTCCGACGCCAGGCGCATGCGAAGGCCGGCGCGCTCGACGGGGCGACGGCGCGCGCGGGCGTCCTCGAGCAGCGCCGAGAGGACGGCGCGCTCTTCGACCGTCGCCTTGGGCAGGGCCTGCTCGAGCGTGCCGCCGCCGACCACGTGACGATCGAGCAGATAGGGGTTGACCGAGGTGACCTTCAGCGCCGCGTCGAGGGCGATCACGCCGATGGGGATGGCCTCGACGATCTTCTCCGAGCGCTCGCGCAGCGCGGCGGTCGTCGAGGCGAGCCGCAGCTGCTCGGCGAGCTGCAGGGACCGTCGCTGTTGGCGCGTGACGATGACCCCGAAGAGGGCGACCAGCAGGCTCGCCACGCCGGTCGCCGCCCCGAGCCGCCAGGCGCCGACGCGCGCGCGGTCGCGAACGCGCTTGGCGGACGCGACCACGGCGATCGACCAGGGGCGGCTCTCCGCCAGGCTCACCGGCGCGAAGCCGGCCACGGCCAGGCGCCGATCGAGCCCGAGCGCCTCGGCCGCCTCGCGGCTCAAGGTCACCGCGCCCGGCGCGAACGTGCCCATGCGCTCAAACAGATGCAGGACATCGGCGGGAAGGCGATCATCGTCGAGGCGCCAGGAATCGGCGGAGGCCGCGACTCCCGCCGGCTCGAGCTCGATCCAGCGATGCTCGTCGTCGAGCACCAGGCATCGCATGAGCGGCCGCCCCTCGGCGGCGGCGGGGAGACTGAGCGCCTCGAAGAAGCGGTCCCCATCGACCAAGAGCACGATGGTGTGCCCGCCCACCTCGAGGGCGAAGATCCGCAGGTGCTCGGGCCCGGCGTCGTTCGGCAAGCGGCGGAGCGGCGCGGTGACGGTCAGCCGCCCGCCGCGGGCGTCGCGCACCGCGATCGCACGCGCGTCCCGGAGCGCGTGGGAATCGGCCATCCGTCGATCGGCGAGCGCCGGGATCTCGAGGGTGACCCGACCGCTCGAGTCGAGCACATCGGCCTCGCGATAGAGCTTGCCGTCCGCGACCAGGCTGCGCAGCACGGTCTCGGCGCTGCCGGACCTCGCCGCGGCGCCCGCGACCTGCAGATCGTGACGCACGCTCTCGACGCGCGATTGGAGCGTCGACGCAAGCGCCACCGCCAGCGTCTTCTGCTCCGCGGTGAAGTCCTCGAGCGCCCGCTCCTGCTCGCGCAGCAGATCCACATAGGCGAGCCCGAACACCAGGACCACCGCGGCGATCATGGCGATCTTCAGCTTGCGGGCGCGTCGCACGTCCATCGCACTTGCAGTTTGCAACAAAGGACGCTCGCCGGCCACTGGCGTCAATTCGCGCTGATCGGATTGGAGACCGAGAGGGCGGCCAGGATCGTGTGGAGCCGCGCGGGCTTTTCGATAGCCAGGTGGTAGTGCGGGGTGGCAAGCCCGGATCCGAGCCCGCCACACGGAAGGAGCGCGATCACCGTCGTGGCTGGCGCTCGCGAGCGGATCGACTGAATCAGCTCGGCTCCGTTGCGGGCCCGGGTGTCCATGTCGACGATCGCCGCGTCGAACGACCTGGAATCGAGCGCCCGATCGAGCTTGCGCTCGTCGTCGGCCAGCTCGCCCTCGTGTCCCGCGTCCTTCAGCGAGTCGAGCAGCAGCTCGGCGAGCGCGAGATCCTCGACCACGAGCAGGACCCGTCGATGAGGCAATTCCAGAACGCTCGGCATGGACATCGTGAATGCCTGCCTAAGCATGTGGCATGCCACGGGCTGCCCGCCGACAGCCAACGCGACCAGACAACGGCGAGTGAGGCCAAACGCCGCTTTTTGCAAGAAGGAAGGGCTGCATCGAGGTTCCGAACGCGCAATCTCGCGGGGTTCGCGTGGCACGGACCCTGCTTAGGGGAGCCCGGACATGTCCCCGACCGGGCGCACAGGCGAAGTCGATGTCACCTGACGAAAGATCGTCGGCAAGACCGCTCGTCATGGCTTTTGCCGCCGTCGCCGTGTCCTTCAGCGTGGCAACCGCGTATTCGCAGTACCGCTCACTCGCCATCGATCGGGTCGCGGCGCAGATCGCTGGCAGGCTGGCCCCCGGGATTCAGCACCTCGCCGCAGCTCGTGCGGGGCTCAGGCATTTCCAGTCCCTAGTCTCCGAGTTTGCCGGCCGCGAAGACGTATCTGCTCCCGGGGATGTGCTCGAGCCTGAATGGCGCCAGTTCGACCAAGAGTTTCAGGAGTTCTTGGCGTTGAAGCCGTTTCACGCCGAGGAAGCGAGCCGAACGAGGCTGAGCCAAGAGTTGACCTCGCTCAATCAGATCATCGCGAGATTGCTCGCGCAAGGCTGGGCAGCGGATGTCCCATCCGTGCGAAAAATCAACCGGGATGAGCTACGCCCCGGCATCGAGCAACTTGCGCAAACGGCACTAGAGGTCCTGCAATTGGATGCACGCCGCGCGCGTGAGCAGGCTGACTCCATCGATTCGATCCGGGAAACATCGATGTGGATCGCATTCTCGTTGGATGGCGTCGGGATCGCTCTGACCTGCCTGGCGGGCTGGCTCCTCTTGCTCTGGCTGAAACGAGGTGCGCGCGTGCGCGAAGCACACCGACAACTTTTGAAGGAACGAGCGGATGAGCTCGAGCAGTTCTCGGCGCGACTCGCACACGACATCCTGGGGCCGATCTCCACAGCTGCGATCGCGATCGACTACTGCGCCCAGCAGCAGCCTCCCCAAGACATGGTACGGATGCTTTCTAGAGGACGTTCTGCCCTTCGACGAGTCCGAAAGATCTCGGATGCACTCTTGGAGTTTGCCCGCAGCGGCGCCTTGCCGAAGGCGGGCGTGCTGTGCTCGGTTCGCGAAGTGGTTGCCGAGGTCGTCGATGAGATCCGCGGCGCCGCCGCCGACGCGAACGCTCAACTCGATGTCGGTCCCATCGTGTCCTGCATGGTCGCGTGTGCCGATGGTCTGGTGATCAGCCTGCTGTCGAATCTGCTACGGAACGCCATCAAGTACCTCGGCGAGCAGCCCAAACGAAGGATCGCCTTGCGTGTGCTCGATCGTGACCTCCGCGTTCGATTCGAGGTCGAGGATACAGGGCCGGGTCTACCAGACGGGCTCGAGGCGTCCGTGTTCGAAGCGTACGTGCGCGGTCCGGCCAACTTCGCCGAGGGCATTGGGTTGGGGCTCGCCACCGTGAAGCGCATCGCGGTCGCTCATGGTGGCCGCGTCGGAGTGCGCTCTTCGCGTGGCGAAGGATGCCTCTTCTGGTTCGAGTTGCCAAAGGCAGCCGCACAGGCATGTGACCCAGCGGACCTTCCGGGAGCTCAGCCATCTCCATGAGCTATCGGGTGCGCCTTCTCCAGGGCGGCGCAAGAGTCGCGCTGGCGGGACTCGTCGCCGCGGAGCTTGCCGCTACTCTTGCGCTGCGAGGCCGAACGACCTCGGGCCTCCTCGTGATCGCGGGACTGCTGTTTCCTGTTACGGCGTCGTTCGGCGCTCTGGTGCTGGCGGTTCGCCCGTGGGGAACACACCTACGAAACGTTTGCCATCTGTGGGATCCAGCGACCGTGCTGGTCTTTCTTGCAGCTGCTTTGGGGATTGGTGGCGTGCAGTTGTGGCTGGCCAACCATTGGTTGGTCGACGCGCCATTGGGACCGACCGCCGTTGCAGCCGACGGTATCGCCATAGCGGCGTCGCTCGTGCTCGCGCTATCGATAGCCGTTCTGTTCCGCCGGCTGCGTGGAGACCGGCATGCCCCAGATGATGTGCGGTGGGCTGACGCGGGGGCGGGAATCCTCCTCGCTGCCGGCGGCTTGTCGGGGGTGTACGGCGCAGTTGGTCTATCGCCTGAACACGCCGCGGTGCAATCGAGCCTTGCCCTCACGAGCGCACTAGCCTTTTCGGGGGGCAGCGTGTTGTGGCTTGTGGATGACCGCCGCGTGCGACACGCGACGTTGGCCGGCGCGGCCGTCCTGCTTGCGTTTGCGGGTGCGTTCATCCTCGGCCCGCCCCGCGATCAGGTGTACGCGGCGATTGCGCGTTCGCAGGGCACCGCCCCGTGGATTCTCTCCACCGCTCGCAGGCTGGTCGATCGAGACGGCGACGGATTCAGCCCGATCTTGGGTGGTGGTGATTGTGATGACGGCGATGCCCTGGTGCACCCGTTGTCGATTCAGGGGCGTGACTGTCTCGACTGGATCGACAGTCGCGCCGCACGACAAGAAGAAGAGACGACCGTCCACGCGCGAGCAGAAGGCGCGCCGACGCTCATCCTCTTGCTCACCATCGACGCGTTTCGCTGCGGCTTCGGTGTTGGCGATCGCGAAGAGCTTCGGAACATCTGTCCTGCGTTAGGCAGACTTGCAAGGGAGGGTCGCGCCTCGCTCGACGCGCATACCGAATATCCGGTTACCACGAGGGCGATGACCATCTTGCAGACAGGCGATCGAGACGCCGATCCGGCAATCGCGATTGACCGCCCCTTCTATCTGGCAACAGAGCTGCGAGCGCTTGGGTATTCCAGCGGAGTCATCGTCACGCATCCCAACATCGTCGCCGACCTGGGCGTTAGACGCTCGTTCGATGAGGTCGATGACTCCCTGGTCGAGGAGGCCAGTCTTCCGGCGGGCGTCACTTCGCACGAAGTGACCTCGCACCTGCTTGGTCGAATCTCGACCAGCCGGTCGCGGCATGAGGGCGGACTGTTCCTATGGGCACATTACCTCGACCCTCATGCGCCCTACGTTCAAGGGCCAGGAGCGCGGGCCGAGTTTTCCGACGTTGACGCCTATGCGGCGGAGGTGCTGCGCACGGACCGGGAGATTGCGCGGCTCACCGACGCGCTGCGATCCAGGCCGGACGCCGATCGAATCCTGGTCGTCGTGACGGCCGATCACGGCGAGGAGTTTGGGGAGCACGGAAACGCCAATCACGGGCTGGGTCTACACGAAGAGACTGCGCGCGTTCCAATCATCGTATGGACGGCCGGCGCCGACCATCGCGACTTCGGGGCGAGCTCTTTGCCGCACAGTCTGGGCGAAATTGCGCCCTTCTTGATGAGCGTGGTCAGCGGGAGCCGGTTTGTCGCCGACGATGCGACGTTCGTAAGGACGAGTCGCACCCCAGATGCGCAAGTCGCGGTCATCAGCGACGCGTGGAAGCTCATCTATCATCGGACGCTCAACTACACGGAGTTGTACGACCTGCGCGCCGATCCCGAGGAACGCAAGGACCTGTCGGTGGTGGAGCCCGAGCGTGTCCGCCGTCTCGGGCGGCTGGTCGGCGGCTACTTCCGTGAGCTTCGGGTTCGTCGGGCTGCCGACTTGCTGGCGCAGTCGCGGGTTTCCGCGTCGTTCGCCGGCAGCGCAGGCGGTCAGGCAGTGATTGGAAACTGAATGGAGAATCAAGTGGGTCCCGAAGTGACGCCGTTCCGCCCGTTCCAGCGACTCCGCCCTTGCTTCTTGCACCAATGCAGGGAATCGGTGCTCGTGGTGCGACTTGATTTCCAACCCGCCGGTGCGGAGTCTCCCTTGGCATGCAACATGCTGTACGGTACGCGGGCATGATTCCTGTCTCAGCGCACAGCGGACTGATCCGGGCGGCCGCCCTGCTCGCGGGTATCGCGAGCAGCTGGTGGTGCGGCGGAACCGCATCCGCGCAGGCGGTTCCGAACGCCGGCGTTCCGGTGATGACGCTGGAACAGGCGCTGGCGTACGCGCGCGATCATCAGCCGCAGATTCGCAGCGCGCTTGCCGAGCTCGCCGCGCGGCGCGCCGAGTCGCGCATCCCTCGCGCGCAGTGGCAGCCCCAGGTCGGCGCGACCGCACAGATCCTCGTCGGCACCACCAACAATACCACGGCCAGCTATCTCAACGTGCCGGAGATCGACCTGCCGCGGATCGGCGGCACCAAGAGCGCGACCAGCGGCGACTGGTCGCCCTCGCCTTCCACGATCGCGGCGCTGACCGTCGACCAGCAGGTGTACGACTTCGGGCGGATCGCGGCCCAGATCTCCGTCGCCGATGCGCTCGCGGAGATCTCTCGCGCAAACGCGGACTCGATCGCGCTGGACGTCCAGCTCGGCGTCGAGGAGTCGTTCCATGCGGTGCTCGCCGCCAAGGAAGTGCTCAGCGCGACCGAGGACGCGTACCGGCGCGCCCTCACCCACCGTGACTTCGCGCAGGCGGGCACCCGCAGCGGCCTTCGCCCGCCGATCGATCTGACCCGGGCGCAGGCGGACGTCGCGCAGCTCGGCGTGAGAAGAATCCGCGCGCTGAGCGGGCTCCAAGCGGCGCGCGCGGGGCTCGCGGCGGCGATGGCCTCCGATTCACTCGAAGTGGACGCGCAGCCCGGACCGGCGGATGAAGGACCGGGACCCGCCTTCGCCGAGGCGCTGCGCGTCGCCGCGCAAAAGAATCCGCTGATCATGGCCGCGCTCGCCCACGTGCGGGCGCAGCACTCCGCGACCAGCGCCATCACCCACGAGCTGTACCCGAACGTGTTCGCGTCGGCCGGCCTCTCGGTTCGCGCGGGCGGCGCGGCGCCGACGACCGGCGACACGCCGTTTGGCAACGGCTGGCTCCCCGACGTAGCGAACTGGCATCTCGGGCTGGTGCTGCAATGGAACATCTTCGACGGCACGGTGCTGGCCCGCCGGTCTGCGGCCAAGGCGCGCGAGGAGGCGGCGCGCGCCGACCTCGACGTCGCGCGCATGTCGGTCACGCTCGGAACCGAGCGCGCCTATCTCGATCTCGATGCGGCGCTCAAGGCCCTGCCCGGCCTGACCGAGTCGGTTGCCGCCGCGCAGGCCAACCACGCGCAAGCGGAGGCGCGCTTCCGCGCCGGCCTCGGCAACGTGCTGGAGCTCGCCGACGCCGAGACGCTGCTCACCACTGCCCAGCTCGAGCTGGCCGTGGGGCAATTCTCCGTCGCGCGCGCGCGCGCCGAACTTGGTCGCGCGATGGGCCAAACGACCGCTCCAGCCAACCAGCGAACCGGAAAGGGATCATGACATTGCCTGATGATACCAGCCTGCGCCAAGACAGCGCACCGAGCGGCAACCGTTCGATGACGCTCGATGATGCCCTGCCGGCCGCGGGACCGGATGCCGGGCGGGTGCGCCTGGTGATCCTCCTGATCGTGACGCTCCTCCTCCTGGCGGTGGTCGGCCTCTATCTACGGGCCTCGTCGAAGACCAACCATGTGGCGCTGACGCAGGCGCCCAAGCCGGTTTCCGTCGAGAAAGCCAAGGCGACCACCTTCCGGCCGGTGCGGACCTACGTCGGCACGACCAACCCGTGGAACGCCGCCAAGGTCGGTCCGCAGTACGTCTCGGCGTATGTCGGAACCGTGCTGGTTCGTCCGGGCGCTGCGGTCAAACAGGGCCAGGTGCTGGCCACGCTCGACTGCCGCAACGCCTCCGCCGCCTCGCGCGAGATGGCCGCGCGCGCTCGGGCACTCGAGGAGCGCCAGGCTGCCGTCGAGCACGAGACGCAGCGAACCAAGGAGCTCACCGCCGGCGGGTTTGCCTCGGCCAACGAGGTCGAGCAGCTGACCGCAAAGTCGGCCTCGGAAAAAGCCGAGGTGGAGAGCCTGCGCGCCTCCCTGGTCAGTCGCAGCCTTGAGGTCGACGACTGCATCCTGCGCGCACCGTTCGCCGGCGAGGTGTCGGAGCGGTTTGTCGATCCCGGCGCGTACCTGCGGCCCGGCAACCCGGTGGCGACGGTGATCGATCGCTCTATGGTACGGATCTCGGCGGATGCTCCGGAGTCCGATTTCACCATCGTGGGGCCTGGAACGCCGGTTCAGATCGAGGTTGACGCGTCCGGCGCCAAGACCGAGGCGGTGGTGAGCCGCCGCGCTCCCGCCGCCGACGACACTACCCGCACGGTCCACTTCGAAATCGATGTCGCCAACGCCAATCACGTGCTCCCGGTCGGCACCACCGCGCGGCTCACCATCCACGTCGGCGAGCCCAAGACCGCCACCTCGGTTCCCCTCAAGGCCGCGACGCTCCGCGGGGACAAGGCCACCTTGTTCGTCGTCGACGGCGGCGTCGCCAAGCGCACCAACGTAGCGGTGCTCGGCGAACAATCCGGGTTGCTCTATGTCGATCCGACGCTGCCCGCCGGCAGCGCAGTGGTGGTCGAGGGACGCGCGCTGCTCGACGACAACGACAAGGTGACGGCCAAAGAGCTGGCGCCGTGACCGCGCTCTCCCTGAAGAACCCGATCGCAGTGCTGATGGCCTGCGTCGGGGTGGTGGTGTTCGCGCTGGTGGTCACCCCGCGAATGAGCGTCGACACCTTCCCCGAGCTGACGCCGCCAGTCCTGGTGGTCGGCACGCTGGCGCCCGGCCTCGGGCCCAAGGACGTGGAGAAGACCATCACCTGGCGGCTCGAGAAGTACGTCAGCGCGACGCCCGGCGTCGATCACGTCGAGAGCGTGTCGCGCAACAGCCTGAGCGTGATCTACGTGTGGCTCAAGTGGGGCACCGACCTCAACGCCGCGCAGACGCTGGTGCAGCAGAACGTGGCGTTCGCGATGGCCGCGATTCCAAAGTCGCTCGGCGTCCTGCCGCCGTTCGTCTTGCAATACGATCCGTCCAACGCGCCGGTGGTGCAGGTGGTGGTCTCGGGCGGCGGGCTCACCGGGCCCCAGCTCTACGACTACGCCTTCAACAACATCGAGCCGATCTTAGAAGGCATTCCGGGGGTGGCCTCGGCCGCGCTCGACGGTGGGCGGCAGCGGCAGATCAACGTGGTGGTCGATCCGGTCAAGGCGCAGGCGCGCCGGGTCACCTCCTCGGAGATCGCCGCCGCGGTCGCCGAGGCCAACGCGCTCCTGCCGTCCGGTGAGTTCATCTCGCCCGACTTCGACGCCAACGTCTACACCAACGCCATTCCGACGCAGGTGAGCGCGATCGGCGAAGCGGTCATCAGCCAGCACAACGGCCATCCGATCTTGATTCAGGACGTCGCTCGCGTCGAGGACTCGGGCGCGCCGGAGACGCAGTCGGTCGCGGTGAACGGCCAGGACGCGGTCGCGCTGAACGTGCTGCGCATCCCCGGCGGCAACACCATCGAGATCGTCGATGCGGTCAAGAGCGCGGTCTCACACCTGCGAGACCTGCCTCCCGGGCTCCAGGTCAAAGCCTACTTCGATCAATCGACGTTCGTGCGAACCGCCTATTTCGGGCTGCGCAAGGAGATCGTCCAGGCGCTGGTGCTGATCGCGATCGTGATCCTCATCTTCTTGCAGAGCATCCGCGGAACCATGATCGTCGCGGTCGCCATCCCGCTCTCGTTCGCCATCACGCTGATCATCCTGTACGCCGAGGGACAGACGCTGAACGCGTTCACGCTCGGCGGCCTGACGCTGGCGATGGGACGGCTGGTCGACGATGCGGTGGTGGTCCTCGAGTCGATCCACCGGCACCAACGCAAGGGAATGACCCTGGTGCAGGCCTCCCTCCACGGGACCAACGCGGTCGCGCTGCCGGTGCTGGCCTCGACCTTGACCACCATGGCGGTGCTCTTGCCGGTGGTTCTCTTGGCCGGGCTGGCCAAGAAGCTGTTCGCGCCGCTGGCGCTCACCGTCGCGGTGGCGATGATGGCCTCCTACATCGTGAGCATCTGCGTGACGCCGGTGGCCTGCCGCTACTTTCTCGGCCACGCGGAGTCGGGCGGCTTCTGGAAACGTATCGAGCACGCGATCGATCGCCTGGCCAACGGCTACGTTCGGCTGCTTCGCCTCACCCTGCCGTTTCGCTGGCTGATCCTCGGCTCCGCGCTGGCGCTGGTGATCGGCTCGGGCGTGATCGCGGCGCGGCTGCCCAGCACCTTCTTCCCCGAGATCGACGAATCGATGGACACCATCTATGTCCGCTTCACGCCGGGCACCTCCTTGCACGAGGCCGCCGAGTCGATGGAGCAGATCGGCCGGCGGCTGTCGGCGGAGCTGCCCAAGGGCGCCGTGGAGCTGGTGTTCGCCAACGTCGGCTCGCCGTCGAACGCGCGCGCCGCGCTGTCCAGCCCCAACTGGGGCCCCAACATGGGCTTCATCCGCCTGGCGCTCGCCGACCCGGAGCATCGCAAGCTCTCGCAGCAGGAGCTGGCCGACGAATCGCGCAAGATCCTCAACCGCGAGTTCCCCGGCATCGAGGTGCTGCAGGCGCCCGGGGGCCTGGTGGCCAGCGTGTTCGCCAACGGCTACATCTCGCCGCTGGTCGTCGAGGTGCGCGGCGAAAAGCTCGAGGCGCTCGACGAGCAGGCGCGCGCCGTCGCCGAGATCGCCCGCGGCGTACCCGGCATTCGCGACGTGCGCACCTCGCTCGAGCTGAACTATCCCGAGGTGCGCGTCGACGTCGACCGCGCCGAGTCGGGAATGGTCGGCGCCTCGGCGCGCGACATCGGGCAATCGACGCTCGACGCCACGCTCGGCAACATCAACACGCCGAGCGTGTGGATCGACTCCGCCAACGGGCAGTCGTACTACGTCGTGACCTCGTACGACGGCCGCGCGGTCACCGACGCGCGCGCCATGAGCTCGCTGCCGATCCACGTCTCGGACCAGGGCAAGGCGGTCACGCTCGGCGCCTACAGCACCATCCGCCGCTCCACCGGTCCGATGGCCATCGAGCGCAACCAACTGCAGCGCGCGGTGCACATCCTCGCGCAGGTCGAAGGCCGCGACCTCGGCACGGTGGCGAGCGATCTGGAGACCGCGCTGCGCAACGACCCGCGCACCGCGCACGTCAAGTTCGACTTCGTCGGCCAGGTCGGCCTCATGCGCACCACCTTCGCCGGCCTCGGCGTCGCGCTCGGCCTGGCCGTGATGGTGGTCTTCATGATCATGGCGTCGCAGTTCAAGTCGCTGCGCCTGCCCTTCATCATGTTGTTCACCATCCCGGTCTCGCTGATCGGGATCGTCTCCGCCCTGCTCGCGGCCGGGCAGGGCTTCTCCATCACCGCGCTGATGGGCGTCTTGATGGTCATCGGCATCGCCGTGTCCAACGGCATCCTGCTCGTCGACGACGCAGCCCGGCGACTGGAAGACGGCGCCTCCAAGCTCGACTCGATCCTCGAGGCGGCGCGCTCGCGCTTCGTGCCCATCGTGATGACCAGCCTGGCGACGGTGATCGGCCTCATCCCGACCGCCTTCGGGCTCGAGCACGGCACCGAAGCCAACCAACCGCTGGCGCTTGCGGTGGTCGGCGGGCTCACCTCGTCGACGGTGCTGTCGCTGTTCCTGGTGCCGACCATCTACCTGCTCTTGGCCAAGCGCGGGGGCAGCAAGTCCGAGCTGCAGAACGCGATGACCGTGGGGACCGTACCGGGCGGGAGTCATTGACCGCGCTCTCGCTCAAGAACCCGATCGCGGTGCTGATGGCGTGCATCGGAGTGATCGTGTTCGCGCTGGTGGTCACGCCGCGCATGAGCGTCGACACCTTTCCCGAGCTGACGCCGCCCGTGCTGGTGGTGGGCACGCAGGCGCCGGGGCTCGGGCCCAAAGACGTTGAGAAGACCATTACCTGGCGGCTGGAGAAGTACGTCAGCGCCACGCCGGGCGTCGAGCACGTCGAGAGCATCTCGCGCAACGGCCTCTCCATCATCTACGTGTGGCTTCAGTGGGGAACCGACCTCAACGCCGCGCAGACCCTGGTGCAGCAGAACGTGGCGTTCGCCATGGCGGCGATTCCGAAATCGCTCGGCGTACTACCACCGTTCGTCCTGCAGTACGATCCGTCCAACGCGCCGGTCGTGCAGGTCGTGGTCTCGGGCGGCGGCTTGACCGGCCCGCAGCTCTACGACTACGCGTTCAACAACATCGAGCCGATCCTCGAAGGCATCCCCGGCGTCGCCAGCGCCGCGCTGAACGGCGGCCGGCAACGCCAGATCAACGTGATCGTCGATCCGCTGAAGGCGGCGGCGCGGCAGCTCACCTCGTATCAAGTGGCGCAGGCGGTGCGGCAATCGAACGCGCTGTTGCCGTCAGGAGAGCTGATCTCGCGGCGCTCGGACGCCAACGTCTACACCAACGCCATCCCGCCGCGGGTCAAGACCATCGGCGAGGCGGTGATCGTCAAACGCAACGGACACCCGGTGTTCATTCAAGACGTGGCACGCGTCGAGGACGGCGGCGCGCCCGAGACGCAGTCCGTGTCCGTCAACGGCGCCGACGCGGTCTACCTGAACGTGCTGCGCATCCCCGGCGGCAACACCATCGAGATCGTCGACGCGGTCAAGAAGGCGGTCGGCGAGCTGAAGGAGCTCCCGCCGGGCCTGGCGGTGAAGGCGTACTTCGATCAATCGACGTTCGTTCGCACCGCCTATTTCGGCCTGCGCAAGGAGATCGCGCAGGCGCTGGTGCTGATCGCCATCGTCATCCTGATCTTCCTGCAGAGCATCCGCGGCACGTTGATCGTCGCGGTGGCCATTCCGCTCTCCTTCGCCATCACGCTGATCATCCTGTATGCCGAGGGGCAGACCCTCAACGCGTTCACGCTCGGCGGATTGACGCTCGCGATGGGCCGGCTCGTCGACGATGCGGTGGTGGTCCTCGAATCGATTCACCGGCACCAGCGCAAGGGCATGAGCGTGGTCGAAGCGGCGCTCCACGGGACCAATGCCGTCGCGCTGCCGGTGCTGGCTTCGACCTTGACGACCATGGCAGTGCTCCTACCGGTGGTGCTGCTCGCCGGGCTGGCCAAGAAGCTGTTCGCGCCGCTGGCGCTCACCGTCGCGGTGGCGATGATGGCCTCCTACATCGTGAGCATCTGCGTGACCCCGGTGGCCTGCCGCTATTTTCTCGGCCACGCGGAGTCGGGCGGCTTCTGGAAACGCGTCGAGCGCGCGATCGATCGCCTGGCGGACGGCTACGTCCGGCTGCTGCGGCGCACCTTGCCGTTTCGCTGGATGATCCTCGGCTCGGCGCTCGCGCTGGTGCTCGGGTCGGGCGTTGTAGCCGCTCGCTTGCCGAGCACCTTCTTCCCCGAGATCGACGAGAGCATGGAGCGCGTCTACGTCCAGCTCGCGCCGGGCACCTCGCTCACCGAGGCCGGAAAGCTGATCAACCGCATCGGGCAGACGCTGTCGAGGGAGCTCCCGCCCGGCAATGTCGAGATGGTGTTGGCCAACGTTGGCTCGCCAGGAAATGCCCGCAGTGCGATGACCAGCCCCAACTGGGGACCCAACATGGGCTTCATCCGACTCGCGCTCGCGGATCCCGAGCACCGGACGCTCTCGCAGCAAGCGCTGGCCGATCGTTCGCGCGAGATCCTCGACCGCGCGTTTCCCGGCACCGTGTTCTTGCAGATGCCCGGCGGCCTGGTCGCGAGCGTCTTCGCTAACGGCTACATCTCGCCGCTGGTGATCGAGGTCCGCGGCGAACGCCTGGAGACGCTCGACGAGGAGGCTCGTGCCGTCGCCGAGGTGGCGCGCGGAGTGGCCGGCGTGCGCGACGTTCGCATCTCGCTGGAGATGAACTACCCCGAGGTGCGCGTGGACGTGGATCGCGAGCGCGCCGGCCTGGTGGGCGTGACCGCGCGCAACATCGGCCAGTCGACGCTCGACGCCACGCTCGGCAACATCAACACGCCCAGCGTGTGGATCGATCCGAACAACGGCCAGTCCTACTACGTGGTGACCTCCTACGACCCGGCGATGGTCAAGGACCCGCGCGCCCTCGGCGAGCTGCCGGTGCGGATCTCCGCGCAGGGCCGGCCGGTCACGCTCGGCGCGTACAGCACCATCCGACGATCGACCGGCCCGTTGGCCATCGAACGCAACCAGCTCCAACGCGCGGTCCACATCCTCGCGCAGGTGGAGCGGCGCGACCTCGGCAGCGTGGCCGCCGAGCTCGAACGCGCGCTCGCGCACGACCCGCGGACCGCGCACGTGAAGTTCGATTTCGTCGGGCAGGTCGGCCTCATGCGCACGACCTTCGCCGGCCTGGGCGTGGCGCTCGGCCTGGCCGTGATGGTCGTCTTCATGATCATGGCGTCGCAGTTCAAGTCGCTGCGCCTGCCGTTCATCATGCTGTTCACGATTCCGGTGTCGCTGGTCGGCATCGTCGCGGCGCTGCTCGCCGCCGGCCAGGGATTCTCCATCACCGCGCTCATGGGCGTCTTGATGGTCATCGGCATCGCCGTGTCCAACGGCATCCTGCTCGTCGACGACGCGGCGCGCCGGCTGGCCGAAGGTGCCGGCAAGGTGGAGTCGATCATCGAGGCAGCCCGCTCGCGCTTCGTCCCGATCGTCATGACCAGCCTGGCGACCATCATCGGGCTCATCCCCACCGCCTTCGGCCTCGAGCACGGCACCGAAGCGAACCAACCGCTGGCGCTCGCAGTCGTGGGCGGGCTCACTTCCTCGACGGTGCTGTCGCTCTTCCTGGTGCCGACCATCTACCTGCTGCTGGCCAAGCGCGGCAGCTCGGTCGAAGACGAATGGGCCCAACGGGAGGGGCCCGCTTGATGCGGACTGAGTGATCCTCCGTCCTCGATGGCGAGATGCTGGCCCACACCTTGCGTCTCTCCGCCCGTATGCATCTCCCCTCACACCCAGCATGCGCAGCGGTGAAGATCCTACGGGCAGGCGTTGTTGGCCAAGGTCAACACGCGCTCAGGGTGGTTGTCGCTCACGTGGCGACCAGCCTCGACGTCGAAGTGCAATTCTCTACAGAGGGCGATGCCGTCGATGTTGTCTTCGCCCTCGTCACTCCACGTAACGTCGTGGCCGTCCTTGCTGAAGCACGGGGCGGCGCGCGCGGCAAACCGATTATCGCGGTGCTCGCGGACGATGATCGTGCTCTCGCCCAGCGGTCGATCGAATGCGGCGCGCGTGCCTCGTACTCGTTCGGCACTCCGTCGCAGCTCTTGCGATTTTTGGTCGTTACCCTGGCCTTGCCGTAGCAACTGCTGCATCCTGCAAACACGCCGACGGCACAGACAATCCACAAGCCATCGAAACTGTAGGTGAAGAGACCAATTCGCCGTTGGCGCGTCAGGTCTCGCCTTTTGCAACTTCGCTGACTCAGATCGACCCAGGATTGGTCCCACAGCGCCTGCGGACACGGAATCGAAAGTGGTCTCCCGCTTGCTTACGCCGATGGCGTGCAAGGAGGAGCCCGGATGCGGCAAGCAAGATTTGGTGTCCTTTGGCTGATGGGTCTCACGGCGGCGGGGGGCTGCTACACCGCTGCGCGCAAGACGGATAGTCCGGTGCTGGCGCAGGAGGGCTTTCGCGTCGCGTTGCTCGGCGTAGATTGCTTCGACGGTCAGGGGACCAGCCTCGCCACAGACCACGATCTGGATGTCCAACTACAGATCGACAATCCCACCCGCTCCATCTTGAAGCTCTCGACAGGCAAGGTTCAGTTGGCGGTCGGCGACTACCGGGCCAATCCCGCGCTGAGCGAAACCTATCTCGTGCAGCGCAACGAATCGCTCTCGGTTCACCTTCACTTCGCGCACCCGGCCACCTGCGCCGATTCATTCGCGCTCGACTTCGCCCATGCATTCTCCGTCGAGCGACGGCTCATAGCATTGGGAGAGCTACACCTCGTTCCACGGTGAATGGAGAGGCAACATGAGGGGCCTTCTAGCGTCGTCGCTTTTCCTTCTGACTGGTTGCGGTGCGACGATCCGCCAGGACGTGACACAGCCGCAGACGTCCCAGCAGGATCCTACTCTCTCGTCGCTGAGTGCTGGGGCTATCGGTTGTCCGCCGAATGAGATTCAGGTATCCGACTATCAGAACGTTCTACGAACGATCGAAGGAAGCATCGAGGGAGAAACGGCAACCTGGTCTGCGAAGTGTCGAGGGAAGCAGTTCTACTGCACAGGCGCCCACATCACCCAATGTCATGAAGCGATTCCACCGATCGTCCAGGACCAGTGATCGCGCGCGCGGTGAGGAACGATTTCACGAAGTCATTCGGCCCAAGCGAGCAGATCGCAGCATATCCGAATATGAAAGCGGCTGGCATCGGCGTCTTCCTCGTGGTCGTTTGGCTGATCGGTCTACGATTGGACGCGAGCGCGTGGATGACGTGGCTTCTCGGTGTCGCAGGCGCGGTCGCCGCCGGGATCGCGCTCGTCGATCGTGAGCAGGTATCGCGCGCGTCGCGCGCACAGAGTCTCGTTTATTTCGCGTTGGCGCTCTACAGCGCGAACTTCGTCGGCTGGTCGCGCGGCGTGCCGCGGTGGCTCTAGGGGGCCGGCACTACCGCTGCCAGCGCAGCGCCCATTGTCGGATTGCTCGCGCTGGTGTCGGCGGATCGGCCGGACCGAACGCAGCGGTCGGCGAGCTGACACGTCCAAGGTTGACACCACCGGCAGCATCGGCGGACGCTCTCGCCTTGGAGCTGCTGCCCAATGCAGAGACTTCGATGGATCGTCGTCTTGGTACTGCTGAGCGGACGGGCTGCGTCCGCTCAGTCGCCGGAGGTGTCGCTGCGGGAGTTCGCGTCAGGCCAGATCAAGAAGGGCGTGCGCTCGATCGGGTTTGGCGGTGACGGCGCGACGTGGGGCAACTACGGCCTGGTCTATCGCGAGCACGACACGGCCGTCGTCGATGCCGGTGTCACTGCCTTTACGAACGGCAACACGTTCGCTTTCACCGCCGTCGGCGTGACCTCGCCTCCACTGTGGCGCGGTTTGGCGATCTACGTCCTCGGCCTGGCGCAGACGGCGACGGGCGTTCGTCTGGGCGTCCGCGATCCATCGTTCGGGCCGGCTACGCTCGAGGTGCGCGGCGACGGCGGGGACGAGCTGCTGGCCGTCCGGTTGGCGATGCCGCTCGGCCACGGATTTTCGATCGGCTTGCAGCTCACTTACGAGGTGTCGCATTTCGACGCCATTCTGGACGGCCAGATGAGCGCGATTCGGTATGAAACGGAATGGCGTCCGTCGGGCGGCCTCGGCGTCGCCTGGATGCCAAACGCCCGCTGGCTGATCGGGGCCCGCGTGATCCTCAACCACGATTGGGAGCGGCGGCTGGACCCAGCTGGCGTGCGCGAAGGGCTGAATCGGAGCTACGAGTTCCGAGCCGGCGTATCGTTTTCACCGTGGCGGGGCGCTCTTCTCGACGTCGGCGGAACGGTGCTCGACCGGGCCAACGAAATCGCCGGGACGGAGTCCGTCGTTGGCGGGGCGAACCTCGGGTTCGAGCAGGCATTCTGGAGACGCGCATTCGTCATCCGCGGTGGCGTCGACGAATGCGAGCTGGGAATCGGTCCCAACTGCACGGCCACCGGGGGAATGTCGTTCAAGATGGGACCCGTCAATCTCGACGTCGCGTACCTGTACAATCTCGGACAGGCGCGAATCGGGGCGCTATTCGGGAACCACAGCCATTCGGTGCTCGCGACGCTGACCTTGGACTACGGTTCGCTCGTCCATCGGAGCGCCGAACAAGCAGCGGAGACTCAGGCAGCGCGACGTCACTGAGCCGAGAAGTGCAACGCGGCGATCTCCACCGGGCGCCCGCCCACGGTGAGCGCCTTGTCGAGCTCGATCGCGAAATCCTGCGCACAGAGCGAGTGGTGAAGATACTCCAGCTCCACCTCACGGGAGTCGCCGGGCGCGACGAGGACGTTCTCGCTCTCGCGAATGGGGATCCTGATGTCTTCCTCGACCTTCAGCTCCGCCCGGCGCGTTTCGAACCTCAGTTGCTCGGTGGTCGGATTGTCGACCTTCAGCTTCACTGCCAGGCTGCGCGACACCGGATCCCCTTCGGAGCCCATACGGTCCACGCACTCCTGTCCGACCAACGTCACGTGGACGCCCTCGGAGCTCTTCGGGCTGTTGGTGGCGATCGGCCGCAGGTAGCAACCCGCCAGGGCGCATCCGATCGAGATTAGTAGGCTGACCATCCGCTTCATCGTGACCCCTCTTGCTAGCCGCGGTCTTTCGGGGCTTCTTCGCGTTCGAAGTGCCACCAAACAAGCTCAGTATCGCATGCCCGCGGGGCAATTCGCCGAGTTGCTCCGGCCGACCCTCTGGTCGCTGCGGAGCCGGAGAAGGCAGCGGTGAGTGGACTGAGTCCGCAACTTGTACCGCAACTTGTACCGAGCCTTGTCCCCTCAGTCGGTGACCCCACAGGGGGCAAGGCCAGGGGACAAGGCACGCGACAACTTCGGGGAACAACTCGTCCTCAGGGAAGACGCGGAGTTGATTCACCTCCTCCCCCACCCGACGGTGCGGCTTCGCCGTTGTTCCCCACCCACCTGACCCCTNNAGGGGTCAGGTGGGTGGGGAACAGGAAGAGTAATGAGTGGGGAGAAGGTGGATCAAACAGAAAGACAAAGGTAAGTGACATAACAGAAATTAGACAGGTAAAAAGTAGAAAGAAATCAATAAGTCAGATCAAGAAAACAGGAACAAAAGAGGAAGAAACAGAAGTTGGAGAAAGAAGAAACGGGAAGAAAACAGAATTTGGAGAAAGAAGAAACGGGAAGAGAGGAAGAGGGTCAATGACGAGGATGGGTCTAGGGATGAGAACCGATTAGCAGATTTTAGCAGAGCATAGCTGACGGTGATATGGGTATGTTAATATTATAAACGATACCGCATGGTTGACTAATCGGATAGTGAGAGGTATGAGTGGATTGGAATCACGCGGCGTATTGAGCGAGGGCGAGGATGGCATCCTTTCAATTGGAACCGAGGGAGCTGGAGATTTTAAGGACGTTGGCTCGTCTTCATTTCATGACGGCTTGGGAGATCGCCGAGGTTTTCTTTTCGCAGGAGTGCACAGTGAAGGCTCGACTTCGAAGGCTCGCGAGTCGTGGTCTCATCCGACGACACGCGCTCGGAGTGCCCGCGTCCTTCAGGTACTCCGCGTGGCGACTGTCTGCAACCGGCATCAAGGCGGTACTCGACGAGTTTCCGGACGAGGCGATCGCGGCCGACCTCGATGAACGTCTGGCGCGAAAGGGGCTCGTCCATCTCGAGCATCGAAGGTCCATCTCGCGCGTATATCTCGATCTGCTCCGCGGCGGCGCCGGCGAGCTGCTCGAGGACTCCAGCACCTGCACTGTTGCCGGGTGGATCGACATGCTCCGGAAACGCGCCGCTCAAGTGCGCTGGCAAGCCGACGGAGAGGTGGTCATTCAGTTCGAGGATGCCTCGGGCCGTGTGCAACTCGTCCCGGATGCCACCGTTGTGTCTCCGGCCAAGCGGGTGCGACTGTTCATCGAGCTCGACCGGTCGAACAAGGGGCTCTCGCGCATTGAGGAGCACCTGGGCCGGTACGCCTCATTTCTGCGAACCGAATACTCTCGGCACTACCGCGATTGCCTCACGCCGTGGGTCGTGTTCGTGGTCAAGAGCGAAGGTCGGCGCCAAGGCATCGCGCGGCTCATGGAGAGAATCCTCGGCCGGGCCGGTCAATGCTTGGTGGGTGACCAAGATGCGACGCCCTGGCTCTCGTCCGTTCTGCTGAGGGATGAAGACGCGGAATGGATGGCCGCCAACGGCTACAACACCGTCGATCCGAACGCGGCGCAGTGAGATCCTCAGCGCGACCGTGCGGAACAAGCGACGAGCGGAAGTTGGCTGCGCTCGCCGTTCGCCTGTTCACAGAGTGAATTGCCGCGGAGAGCGCGATGCGCATGCAGCAGCGAGATCTCGAGATGCTCCGAACGCTGGCACGACTTCAGTTCGTTTCCAGCGTCGAGCTGGTGAATGCTTTCTTTCCATCGCCGAAGGCTGGCCTCAGGCGGTTGAAGAAGCTTGGGGACCTCGAGCTGATCGCGCGACACACCAAGGGCGCGACTCTGGAGCACTTCTTCGCGTGGAGACTCACCAAGCGCGGGATCGCAGCGCTGGTTCGCGAGTATCCGAACGAGCCGATTCAGGAGGGCTTCGACGAGCGGCTGACAGGCCTGAACTTGGGCGATGGCTACGACCGCGGTGTCTTCAACGAGCTCTACCTCGCGCTCGTCTGCGACCGTCGCGGTCCGGCTGAGATGGGCAGTTCCTCGCCGGGTTGGCAGGAGCTTCGGAAGTGGACGGCGGCCGTTCGGCTACGGGCGAGTGCGATCGAGTGGAATCCGCGCGGCTCGCTCTGCTTCGAATGGCGGAACCTGCTCGGGCAAACGTTCCGCCTGATGCCAGACGCCACGGTAGTGAACCGAGCCGAGCGCTTTTTCCTGGAGCTCGACCAATCACAGCGCCCGAGGTCGCGCATCGAGGAGCAGTTGCGGCTCTATGCCGGGTTTCTCAATGGCCCCTACACCCATCGGTACCGAGACGGCAAACGCGCAGTCCTCGTGTTCCTCGCGCACTCGGAGGCTCGCAGGGACCAGATCTACCAGATCGCACATGCGCTGTACGATAGTCCTCGGGGCAAGGTGAAGGTCCTGGTCGTCAGCAAGGACGCAACGACCTGGCTCGCCAAGACGCTTCTCGGCGAGCAGCGCTCAGAGCTCGACCGAGACGGGTCTGCTCCATTCGCAGAACGGCAAGCCGTGACTCCGCCGGCAGGTGGCGCGGGCGGCACTGGTGACGATCTCTGCGTTGGCTGTGCATTGGCAAACGGCGTCCTGCGTGCAACCGAGGATGCGTTCGGACGCCGCGAGTTGGAACCCTCCGCCAACGACAACCCGCGGGTCGCTCGATGGAAGCAGTCCATGCGCGAACTGCACGAATATCAAGGCGACTCGCCGCGCAACGCTGGTGGTGCCACGTGACGCGAACCGGCTCCAATATTCGGGGGCGCGCGCGCCAGCAATCATTTGTAAATATTAGTCTATTCAGGCAGCCCGAGTCAGACGAAACATTCAAAATATATCACAATATTCATATACATCACTGTCTGGTTGAGGTATATATTTTAGGTGAGGTATTGGGTTGGAGACGACATCAACGGGCATGTCTGAGGATGGTATTCCTCAACGAGTCGAGGCGGCTCTTCGCGCGGTCCTGCCACGCTCGGTCCGACTGCGCATCCACCATGACCACTTGACTCTCAATGGCGTGGCAATCGAGTTCAAGTGGGTGAGGGAAGGCACACTAGGCCAAGTCCGCGAGTTGCTCACTCATCGGCGCAATCGTCCCGGCATAGTTGTGTCGCGCCGAATTTCACCAGGGGCCCGCGAGGCACTCTCGGCGGCCGGTGTCGGCTGGGTCGATGAAAACGGAGCAGCTGAAATCGTGTTTGGGTCGCTCATCGTCGCAAGGAGCGGCCGACCCGAAGGTCGTCGCAAGAAGGCGCTCAATTGGACACCATCCGTGCTTGCGGTGTCCGAAGCGCTGCTATGCGGCGTGACGCCAACCGTTACTGCCTCAGCGGAGGCCACGGGCCTTTCCACAGGGGCTTGCACAGCTGCGCTGGGCACCCTCACCGAACTCAGGTTGCTCACCTCCGAAGCACGGCGCGGGCGCAGTTCGGCGCGAACGATCGTCGACACCGGAATATTGCTCGACGCGTACGCGACAGCTGCTGCAGCGAAGGCACGGCCTGTTAGCCTCCAAGTAGGCGCCACCTGGCGTGACATGGTTTTCGGCCTCAGTGAAACTGGTAGGCGGTGGGAGAAGGCGGGCGTAGCGTGGGCAGCTACCGGCGCAGTGGCAGCCTCAGTGATCGCTCCCCATCTTACGTCAGTCACCACAGCCGACGTCTACGTCGATGCCGAAACGATCGCCACCTTGGAGTACATTGCCGCAGAGGCGGGACTGCGACCAATCGAAGGCGGACGTGTAACGCTGCTCCCGTTCCCAACGGTAACGACGAAGCTGTTTGCTGAGGAGAAAGAAGGCCTCCACGTGGCGCCTTGGCCTCGCGTCTACGCCGATCTCCGCACCACGGGCGTTCGAGGTGAAGAAGCCGCCGAGCATCTCCGCGAGGTCGTGCGTGGGCGATGAAGCTCCGCGAACCCGCGCCGCTCGTGAGGCGGCCGAACGCGCGCTGGTCCGCGTTGTGCACCACTACGGCTCGCGCCCTGAGTTCGTCCTCCTCGGTGGCCTGGTGCCAGAACTGCTATGCGCTAACAGCGCTTTCCATCACGCCGGCACAACCGACGTCGATGTGCAGCTCAACCTCGAGATCGAGTGCGGGGCAGTGAACGCGGTCCGGCTCGAGCGCGCTCTTCGCGATGCTGGCTTCGAGCCGGACAACGAACGAGTCTGGCGCTGGATCGCGGATACCGCGCCTCCCCGAACCGTCGTCAAGTTTGAACTGCTCGTGGATCTCGATCACACAGCGGCCGAGAGCACGATCTATTTCGACAAATGCGAAAAACTCGGAGCGGTCAACCTCCGTGGCACCCGTTTCGCATCGCGGGATGTCGTGGTGAGGAAGCTCAGCGCCCGCATCGGCGATGTCATTCACGAAGCCGAGGTGAACGTTACCGGGTTGGCTGGATTTCTGCTTGCCAAGACGGCCGCAGCTAACGTTCGGCGAAAGCCGAAGGATTGGTACGACATCGCATTCGTGCTCTTGCACAACGACGCTGGCGGAACGATGGCGGCGTCACGGGCTGTCAGAGAGCGCTTTGCCGACCAGATCGGCGAGATCAAGACCGGACTCGACGACCTGCTCGCGAACTTCGCAGCGCCGGACGCCCAGGGGCCCCGGGCTTACGTCGAGCAAATGCTTCTCGATCATCCCGACCTTGATGCGAAAACGCTCGCTGCCGACGCGATTCTTGCCGTCGCTGAATTCCATCAAGGGCTGTTCGCCCCCGGCGTCGCCGGCGGCCTCGAAGATTCATCAGGTGTTCGTCGGTGATTCGTCTGACCAGTTCTCTCGCATCTTCAATCCGTTCGGCTGACCAAGCCATTCGATGACCAGCAGCATGAGGTAATTGCCGAGGCTGATGTTGCCCATCGGCAACCTTGCGGCGTCGATCTGGTTGCGGATCTGTGGCTGCATCGCCCAGACGTACTTTTGCGTCTTGGTGAGCTCCTCCGCGGTAGCTTCATACGTGGGCGCGCTTGGTGGACGGTCCATGAAGATCTCGCCCGCCTTTCGCTTCACGAGCATCGTGAGAAACTGCCCTCGACCGACGCCGAAGCGCGCGGCTTCACTCCCGATGACTTTGAGATACGCAACCGGAAACCAGACGCCGACCATCTTGGCATCCGGTGGCGGCGGTATCGGTGGCGGCCCGGCCTTGCGGCGTGGCGGTTTCGTGTTGCGGGCGTCCTTCCTCTGCTTGGGAGGCATGAGCAACACTGTCTATCATAACGCACAGCCCGTCAACAAGCAACGTCGTCCCTCATTTGACCAACCGCATGGTTAATAATGTTGACCATACATGGTGAGACGATGTATGTGTGTCAATGCCGGGTCGCTGTCGTCGAGACGGCGCTCGGGCGAGGGGCCGAAAACGCTGGAGGAGAGATCATGGAACAGGATTTGCGCAGCGATGGACTCTGGGACGCGCAAGATGTGGCGCGCTACCTGAAGATGTCGAGGAGCTGGGTGTATCATCGCGCCGAATCCGGCGAGCTGCCGTACCGCAGGATCGGCGGCTGCCTCCGGTTCGTACCGTCGGAGATTCGTGCATACGTAGAGGGAGAGCGTCCGAACGACGCTCGTGGGATTCTGACGGCGCAGCGCGCGCGTTTGTGACGGGAAGCGAGGCACACACACATGGCATCGGTCTACAAAAGAGATGGTAAGTTCTATCTTCGATACAAAGACGCGAATGGTCATTGGCGCGGCTGCTCATCCGAGGCGCAGACCAAGACCGAGGCGCGCAGACTGGCCGACGATCTCGAGCGCAAGGGCGAACGAGCGCGCCGCGGGCTGGAGCCGGCAGAAGTCGCCAACGGCGGAGGGCCGCTGGACGCGTTGCTTGCGTGGTGGATCGAGACGTACTTCGCTGGCACGCCGTCCTACAAGCGAGGCATCGGCACGATCAATCGACACCTGGTCGGTTCTTCGCTGGGAGGACTGCCACTGCTCGATGTCACGTCAGCGAGAGTGGAAACGTTCCTGCAAAGCAAGACGCGTGAGCTCACGCCGCGAACAGTGAACCACGTGCGTGGGTACTTGAGCCGCGTATTCAATTCCGCGAGGAGATCTGGCCGTTGGGCTGGCGTGAACCCCGTGACTGACGTTCGGAGGCGCAAGGTGCCGCGCGGAGTGCCCGAGTACCTCAAGCACTTCGAGGTCCGGCTCGTGCTGTCCGCGCTGGCTCTGAAGTGGCAATCGCTGTTCGCTTCCGCTCTCTACACAGGGCTGCGCAAGGGCGAGCTCTTCGGACTCCGAAAGAGCGACGTAGATCTCGCGACAGGCCTGCTGACGGTCGCACGCTCTTATGATCGAGAGACCACGAAGAGTGGTCGCGGCGAGGTCATCCCGATCGCGGCCGAGTTAGTCCCCTACCTGAAGGCGGCAATCGGATCGTCACCGTCGGATCTCGTCTTCCCTCGCAGCGACGGCTCCATGATGTCCGAAAATGTTCAGCTCGAGCAGGTCCTACGGCGTGCGCTCCGCCGGGCCGGCATCGTCACCGGCTATCGCCACTCCTGCCGCCGCAAGCAGTGTGGCCACGTCGAGAAAGCGACCGACGACCAGCTGCGGCGCTGCCCCAAGTGCAACATGAAGCTCTGGCCCTTCGGCGAGGTGCGATCGCTGCGATTCCATCACCTACGCCACACGACGGCATCGCTGCTCATGATGGCCGGCGCGAACCCGGCAGCCGTGCAACGAATCTTGCGCCACAGCGATCCGCGGATCACGACCGAGGTCTACGGACACCTTGCCCCCGACTATCTGAAGTCGGAGATCAACCGGCTTTCCTTCGGTCCGCCTCCGTTTGCTACGCATTTGCTACGGACATCGTCCAAACGGGATAGCCGCGACTCTGAAGGCGATGTTGAAGACGAAGAAGAACAAGCAGTTGAGATAGTCGGGGCGAGAGGATTCGAACCTCCGACATCCTGGTCCCAAACCAGGCGCGCTACCAGGCTGCGCTACGCCCCGTGTGTTCAGCGAAGAGTACTACCCGCCGCGTCGGTGGCTTGCAAGCGCATTCGCCATCGCGCGCAGCGCCTGGCCGCGGTGGGAGAGGCGATTTTTCTCGTCGGGCGCGAGCTCGGCCATGGTGCGCTCGCCGGTGCCGACCAGGAACAGCGGGTCGTAGCCGAACCCGTACAGGCCGCGCGGCGCGCGCGCGATGCGCCCTTCGCAGGCGCCCTCGGTGAGCTGCAGCGTGCCGCTCACGTCGATCAGCGCGAGCGCGCAACGAAAGCGCGCGCTGCGCTTACCGTCGGGCACCTCGGCCAACGCCGACAGTAGCTTGGCGTTGTTGGCCGCGTCGTCGTGATTGCCGGCGTAGCGCGCCGACTGAACGCCGGGCGCGCCGTCGAGCGCGTCGACCTCCAGCCCGCTGTCGTCGGCCAGCGACGGGCAGCCGGTCGCCGCCAGCGCCGCGCGCGCCTTCTTCTCCGCGTTGCCGGCGAAGGTCGGCGCGTCCTCGACCACCTCGCCCATCGCGCTGAAATCGTCGAGCGACAGCACCTCGTAGCCGTAGGGGCGGACCAACTCGCTCAGCTCGGCCAGCTTGCCGCGGTTGCGCGTCGCGAACAGCAGCTTGGCCTGGCTCACCGGGCCGCCGCGACCGCGCTCTTCTGCGCCGCGATCAGCTCGCGCACGCCCACCGCCGCCAGATCGCACAACACGTCGAGCTGCTTGCGATCGAACGTGCCGTGCTCGGCGGTGCCCTGGATCTCCACCAGCCGATCGCCCTCGGTCATCACCACGTTCATGTCCACCTCGGCCACCGAGTCTTCGGCGTAGGGCAGATCGAGCCGCGCCTCGCCGTCGACGATCCCCACCGAGACCGCCGCCAGGTTGCCGAGCAGCGGCGACTTCGCCAGCAGCTTCTGGTCGACCAGCCGCTTGCAGGCGAGCGCCAGCGCCACCCACGCGCCGGTGATCGACGCTGTGCGCGTGCCGCCGTCGGCCTGCAGCACATCGCAATCGATGAGGATGCTGCGCTGCCCGAGCGCTTTCAGATCGATCGCCGCCCGCAGCGAGCGCCCGATCAGCCGCTCGATCTCCTTGCCACGCCCGCCCGGCGCGCGCCCCGACCGCGTATTGGTCGAGCGCGGCAGCATGGCGTACTCGGCGGTCACCCAGCCCTGCCCCTTGTCCTTGAGGAACGGCGGGACGCGCTCTTCGACCGACGCGGTGCACACCACCCACGTGTTGCCCGCCTTGATCAGCGCCGACCCCTCGGGGTCGCGCAGCCAGTCGGGCGTGATGGAGATCGGGCGGAGCTGATCGGGACGTCTACCGTCGGGGCGCATATGCGCGCCACGATAGCGTCAATGCGTGTTGTTCGCCAGCCGCGGCGGAGCTTGATGCGCGGCGAAGTCGAAGATCGCCTCGGCGAGCGCTTGTGCGGTCTGCTCCTGCACCTCGGGCCGCAGGAGCTCCGCGCCTTCGATCGGATGGTCCACGAACCCGACCTCGACCAGCACCGCCGGCGCCTGCACGCCCGACAGCACGTCGTAGCCGGCCTGCTTGACGCCGCGGTTCGAGCCCGCCGTGCCGCGCGCCGCCAACAGCCGCGTCTGGACCGCGCGCGCCAGCACCATCGACGCACGACGCGCCTCGAGCAGCGCCAGATCCGCCAGCCGCCCGGCCACCACGTCGGGCGCCGCCGCCTGCGCGCGCCGCGCCTCGACGTCGCTCGCCTCGCGGTCGAGCACGTAGGTCTCGATGCCGCGCCGGCCGTGCTCCGGCGACGCGTTGGTGTGCAGGCTGATGAACAGGTCGGGTTGCTCGGCGTTGGCGCGCCGCACCCGCTCGCGCAGGGTCAGGTAGGTATCGCGCTCGCGCGTCATCACCACGCGGATCCCCTCGGCCGCCAGCCGCCGGCGCAGCGCGCGCCCGATCGCCAGCGTCACCTGCTTCTCGAATGCGCCCGCGCGACCCGGCGCCCCGGTATTGGACCCGCCGTGCCCCGGATCGATCACCACGGTCAAACTAAGGAATAAGCCAAGCATTGGTAGGTGAATGTAGGATATCCGGCTACATCCTTGCGCGCAAGTTCCTGGGACGCTAACCATTTAGCTTCGTGTCTGCGTCTCCCTCCCGATCCTTCGTGTTTCGCTTCCCCCTCCTCGGCGTCTTGGCAGGCGTCGCCTGCATCGAGCTGATCTGCAACCGGATCGTGCTGCGCCTGATCCACCTCGACTTTCTACAGCCGCGCTCGTCGGTGACCCACGCCGCCGACGTGACCGCGCTGTTCAGCTTCGAGCTGCTCTCGGTGATGGCGGTGCTCCTGCTCGGCGCGGGAATCCTGCGCGTGGTCCTGTCGGGCTCGGAGTTCCGCCCCGGCGCGCGCGCGTCGCTGCCGCTGATCGGCTCGGTGTTCGTGGCGCTGGCCACCCTCGGCGTGCTGTTTGGCCTGCCGCCCGGCCTGCTGTTCCACCTCCACCTGAGCTTTCTGTTTCTCTCGCTCTTGATCTCGCTGTCGGTGGTCGCCTCGCCGGCGCGCGGCTGGATCAAGATCGGCACGCTGCTGCTGGTCGCGGTGATGGCGATGCATCTAGTGCCCGGCATCCTGATCCGCTTCGGCGCGCTCGCCGAACAGAGCCCGCTGCGCACCGAGGTGCTGCCGCACCTGCAAAACGGCGCGCTCGCGTTGGCCGGGCTGTGCTTCATCCCGTCGCGCCCGCGTCGCGGCAGTCGCTTCGCCGCGGTGCTCACCTGGATCGTGGTGTGCGCCGCCGCGCTGCTCATCCGCCGCGATTGGGAGAGCGCCGCGCGCGTGGCGGCCTACGGCTTCGGCGTCGATCTGCCGATCCAGCCGTGGGGCCAGCTGATCTGCCTGGCCGCGCTGGCGTCGATGCTCTACGCAACGCTGCGGCTGCTCGCGCACCCGGGCGTGCACCGGCTGCGAGCCTGGGGCCTGCTCCTGCTCGGGCTCGGCGGGCTGCAGCTCGAGCATCCGGCTCAGCTGGTGATGGCCGCCATCGGCCTCTTGGCGATCGCCACCTCGGCGCTGCGCGTCGACGGCGTGCCGCTCAAGCGCGAAGACTTCGAGCTGCTCATCCGTCGCGGCGCGGGCGCGGTGGGCGCGCCGCAGGTGACGATCACCGGGGCGCAGGGCTTCGAGGTCGCGCGCCTGCACTCGCCGGTGGGCCCCGATCAAGGCGCGCCGGTCTCGGTGGTGGTCTCGCGCCGCGCCGGTGTGATCGCCGAGATCGAGGTCTCGGTCGGCGAAGCGCCGCCGCGCGATCCGCCGTTCTCCGTCGAGCGGCGCGACACCCGCGGCCTCGGGCCGCACGCCTCGGGCGCGCGCGTGGAGACCGAAGATCGCGCGTTCGATCGCGCCTTCGACGTCTACGACAAGCGCGGCGCCGGCGCGGCCCTGCTCGATGAGCACACGCGCGGCCGCTTGGCGACGCACATCACCGGCTGGCTCGGCGTGTGGCCGCAGCGTGGGGTTCGTTATCGGTCGCTGGAGCTGGCGGCGGGAGAAGACGCGTTGCCGTCGCTGATTGCGTTCTTGCGGGAGCTGGCTGCGCGAACGTCCTAGCTCAGATGTTGAACCAGGGCGTGACCCACAGGTACTTGATGTTGAAGGTCCAGCGCAGCACCATCTTCACCGGCAGCGACATCATCATCGCGAACATGCCGGCGGTGATCATGAAGCGCACCATGCCCAGCTGCTTGAACCATTCTTTGGTGCGAATCAGCGGCACCAGCGGCACGAACCAGGCATAGATCGCACCGGTCGCCAGGCCACCGACGATGAACTGCGCGGTCTTGGTGCGGAACCCGAGCAGATACGGCAGATCGACGTTGGTGAGCGCGACGGTCTTGTGCGGATCCCAGTACTGCCCCGGCCAGAAGAAGTACCAGCCGGGCCCGCGCATGAACGTGCCCAGGAAGATCAGCACCACCCACAGCACCAGGAAGCCGAACAGGAAGGTGCCGATGGCGAACTTGCGCTCGGCCCAGGTGTAGTAGCCGTTGCCGCGCGGGTTGATGTCGATGTACGGGATGACCATCAGCCCGACGATGATCATGGTCGGCAGCACCACGCCCGCCATCCACGGGTCGAAGTAGACCAGCATCTCCTGCAGGCCGAGGAAGTACCACGGCGCCTTGGACGGGTTGGGCGTCTTGTTCGGGTTGGCCGGCTCTTCGAGCGGCGCGTCGATCGCGATCGACCACGCGGTCATCACGGTCATGACGATCAGCGAGGTGAGGAACTCGAGCCGCACCAGATACGGCCAGGTGTGGATGCGGTTGGGGAGCGCGATCTCCTTCACCTTCTTCGCGGTCTTGACGGCCGCGTCGTCGGTGGCGATGGGCGCTACTGCCGCAGGTGCTTCGGTCGCTTCAGCCATGAGCTCCTCGAGACTACAGGGGACCCGAGATCCCGCCGTCTTTTCGGATGCGCCAGAAGTGCACGATCATGAGCACCGAGGCGACGACGGGGATGAAGATGCAGTGCAGCACGTAGAAGCGCAGCAGCGTCGGACCGCCGACCAGCCGGCCGGCGACCAGGAACGAGCGCATGTCGTAGCGCGAGTTCACGCCGAGCAATTCCGCGAACGGCCCTTCGTGACCCACCAGCGGTGCCGCGCGCGCCATGTTGGTGCCGACGGTGACCGCCCAGATCGAGAGCTGATCCCAGGGCAACAGATAGCCGGTGAACGAGAGCAGCAGCGTCAGCACCAGCAGGTTCACGCCGATGATCCAGTTGAACTCTCGCGGTGGTTTGTACGAGCCGGTCAAGAACACGCGCATCATGTGGATCCACACCGCGATCACCATCGAGTGCGCTGCCCAACGATGCATGTTCCGCATGATCATGCCGAAGGGCACGTCGAACTGCAGATACTTCATGTCGTGGTAGGCGTACTCGCCGGTCGGCCGGTAGTAGAACATCAGGATGATGCCGGTGACGACGAGGATCAGGTAGAAGAGGAACGTCACGCCACCGGCGCACCAGGTGAAGCGGACGCGCACGGCGTGCCGCGGCAGCTTGGACGGATGCAGGTGGAGGAACACGTTCGAGGACACCTGCAGGATTCGATTGCGCGGCGTATCGGCGTAGCCGTGCCGGAACATCGATTTCCAGACGGGGCTGTCCTTGACCTTGTCGAAGAAACTACTTTTTCCGTTCGAAGTGGTCGTGCCGTTTGCCAAAGCCAGGCTCCTTTAGGCGCCGTACTTCAGGAATGCGTTGGGTGCCGCCCAGCTCTTCTGCGGGTCGGGGAGCTCCATGCGGAAGGTGATGCCGAAGTCGACGACGATCTGACCGTCCTCGGCCAGGCCGATCTTGCAGCGCTCGAGCGGACGCGGCGCCGGACCTTCGAAGTTGATGCCGGTGATGTTGGGCGAGCCCAGCGACGGGTCGATGCCCTTGAAGCCCGAGCCGTGGCACGGGCACTTGAACTTGTTCTCGGCCTGCAGCCAGCGCGGCGTGCAGCCGAGGTGCGTGCACTTGGCGTACAGCGCGAAGAACCCGTCGGAGACGCGCACCAGCCACAGGCGGTAGTCCTTGATCCACTTCTCGTTGACCTGGTTGACGATGTACTCGCTCGGCTTGCCGAGCTTGACCTGCGTGTTGGGCTCGTACAGCACGCGCGGGTACATGAACCGCCCGAACGCCACCGTGCCGACGGTAAGCGAGCCGAGCACGGTTCCCCACGCGGCGAGACCGACGAAGTTGCGCCGCGACCAGATGTGCTGGGTCGGATCGCAGCCTTCGCGGGTGAGGATGTCCAGGTTGGCCATGGGTCGTCTGTCCTCAGAAGAAGCGCGATCGATGTAACAAACTGGCCCGTCGAGGTCAACAGTTTTGGTATCCCCCATCTGTCGGCTAAACTCTCATCCGTGCTGTATCTTTTCGACATTGACGGGACCCTGGTCAGCGGCGACGGCGCCGGACGCCGCGCGTTCGAGCGCGCGTGCGCCGAAGTGCTCGGCGTCGCGGGTGCGCTGGTCGGGCTCAAGCTGGACGGGATGACCGACCCGCTGATCCTCGATCACGTGTTCTCCACGCACCTGCAGCGCGTCTCGACCGCGACGGAATCGGCCGCAGTGCTCCAGGCTTACGTTCGTCACCTGGCGCCCGAGGTGGCCTCGAGCAGCTACCTCGTGCACGACGCGGTGCCCGAGGTGCTCGACCTCCTCGAGTCGCGCGGCGCGGTGATCGGCCTGGCCACCGGCAACCTGGCCGAGGGCGCGCGCATCAAGCTCGAGCGCGCCGATCTGTGGCGGCGCTTCGCCTTCGGCGGCTTCGGCTCGGACGCCCCCCCGACCAAAGACGGCCGCGCGGAGCTGGTGCGCGTCGCAATCGAGCGCGGGCAAGCACGGGCTTCGCGCACCTTCGGGCGCGAGGAGAGGATCGTGATCGGCGACACGCCGCGCGACGTCAGCGCCGCCCACGCCGCCGGCGCGCTCGCCATCGGGGTCGCGACCGGGTCCCACTCCGTCGACCAGCTGCGCGCCTGCGGCGCCGACGCCGCCTACCCGTCCTTGCGCGAATGGATGGCCGCGCTCTGATGGAGCGCACGCACCTCGCGCTCACGGATCAGAATTGGCTCCCCGCATCGATCAACGCCGCGCGCGTCGCCGCGCTGGTGGGCTCGACGGCTGCCGGAATCGCCGGCGCGTTTGCGCTCTCCACGCACGCGCCGGACTACGCGCTGATGCTGATGGGCGGCGGTGGCGTGTTCTTGGGGAGCACGCTGTCGGTGTCGCTGAAGGTGGTCGGCACGCTGCTGCGGCGCCGGGCAACGCCGATCGAGCTGGCGCAGCTCGCCACGGTTCCGGACGGCGAGCTGGTGCGCGTGCGTGGCCGCGTGCGCGTGCGCGTGCCGTTGCGGGCGTTCCTGAACGGCCGGCCCGGCGTCTACCGGCGTATGCGATTTGCCTTCGACAGGACCGCTAGGACCGCGGTGATCCACGAGGCGGCGGTCGACTTCGCGCTCGGCGACGCGGCCGGGACCCAGATCTGGATCGAGACCGGCGATGCGCGGCTGATCGCGCGACCTCCCAAGATGGCCAAGTACGACGATGAGTTTCAGGAGCGCTTTCTGTCGCTGCCGCTGCCGGACAGGCTGCAGTCCCGGGCGCGGCGCGGGTTGGCGCTGGTCGCCGAAGGCCGCTCGCACCACCTGTTGCCGATTCACGCCGGCGAGGTGCTGATCGGCGACGGCGACGAGATCGAGGTGATCGGCTACAAGTCGCGCGTGATCGATCCGACGGTTGCCGATCGGCTGGCGCGCGACACCCCCATGCGCATCACGCTGCGCGGCGGAAAGATGCCGTTGGTCCTCTTTTCAGCCGCTTGAGCTGGGGAATGCCGGCGCGCGTTCTGCGTAGAACGAATGTGACCCATCGCGACGCTCCCAAGCTGGCCCTGCCGTTCGCGGCGCTCGGCCTGACCGGCGGCTGGCTGACCGGCCGGCTGACCATCGGCTCGAGCAGCTCCGAGCAGTACATCGCCTGGCTCCTGTGTCTGTTCACGCCCGCCGTGTGCGCGCTCCTCGGCGAGAGCCTGCGCTCGCGCACGCAGAAGACCTGGGTCGCGCGCACGGTGTTGAGCACGCTGACGGCCGGCATGGTCAACGGCCTGGTCATCGGCATGTTCCTCGGCGCGGTCGTGGGGATGGTCGTCGGGCTGGTGGCGGGCTTCTTCTTTTCGCTGCCGTTCTTGCCGGCGGTGCTGGCGGTGACCGGCGCCGGCCGCAAGGTGGGACGCGCCAGCCGCGGCTCGATCGTCGACGCCACCGATCGGCGCGGCATCTGGGTGTGGACCGCGGTCTCGATCGCGCTCGCCTCGTTGTGCATCGCGGCGGGCAGGACCGGTCAGGGCAGCGCTGCGATGCTGGCGGTGGTGTCGCTCGCCGGCGTGGCGATCGCGTTCTCCTTCGATGCCGCCGATCTGGCGCACGCCCGCCGCGTGGCGCTGTTGACCGAAGGGCTCGAGCGGCGCGATCGCCGGCCCGCCAGCCTGGTGGCGGTCGACGCGCAGTGCATCGATCTCGGCATGGGCGACGCGACCTTCGACGAGCGGGTGGCTTCGCCGGCGCCCTACCGCGAGCTCGACAAGGTGGTGCGCGTGGTGCGCGGCGAGCCGGGTCCGTCGCTGGCCGCCGTGCGCGCCGCGCTCGTGCGCGACACGATCGCCCTGGTGTTGACCAGCGGCGCAGCGATCACCCACCTCCTGTTGATCCGGATTACTTGTCGCGGCTAGCGCGCGGCGCGTGCTTGAACAGCCCGATCACCGAGTTCAAGATCCCGTGCTCCTTGCCGGCCAGCTGCTCGAGCTCGCCAGGATCGAGCCACGTCCCGCCGCAATGGAAGCAGCGATCGATCGCCAGCCCCTTGAACTGAACGGTGTCGAGCGTGAACCCGCACTTGGGGCAGTGCATCCAGTGCAGCTTCTTCTGCGCCTCGAGATCGTGCTGCTCGGTCTCACGCTGCTTGGCGACCGCCAGCGCGTGCAGGCGCGCGGTCTCTTCCTTCGCGAAGTACTCCTCTTCCGTGTCCGAAGGCTTCTTGGCGCTCATGGGCTGTTCTTCTCCATCATGGAGGCGGGGGATCGTCGGTGCCGGCGGCGGCCGGTGGACGCGGCAGCGCGGTCTCCGCCTTGGGCGTTTCGGGCTTGGCGGTTTCGGGCTCGGGCTTGTTCTCCGGCGCGGGCTGCGGCGCGCGCGGCTCGAGATCGCGGATGTTCTTCTGCGCCATCTGCGCCTTGGCGCCGTGCGGCTGCGCGACCAGGTAGCGATGGTAATAGTCGAGCGCCTGCGTCTTCTGGCCCTGGATCTTGTACGACTCGGCGATCCCGATCAGCGCGTCGCCGTAGTCGGGCGCGACCTTGAGCGCGCTCTTGAAGCGCTCCACCGCGCCCATGAACTTCTCGCGATCGAGATCGCAATAGCCGAGCCCGGTGATCGCCTCGACACCCTGCGGGTTGAGCGTGAGCGCCTTTTCGTACAGCTTGCGCGCCGCGTCGGCCTTGCCGCTCTCTGACAGATGGTCCGCCTGCGCCACCAGTGTGTTGTAGTTGCCTGGCCGGGTCGCGTCCTCGGCCGGAGCCTGCGGCGGCTTGGGCGTCTCGGCCGGCGGATTGGCCACCACGGCGGCCGGCGCCAGATCGGGCGCGCGCGGCGCAGCGCCTGCGTCGGGGGTGGTCGCCGCATCGAGCGTGGCGAGCATTGCCCGGGCGCGATCGTGCAGCGGGTTGACCGTCAGGATGTCGTTGAGCTTGCCGCGCGCGACGTCCTTCTTGCCCCCCGCGATGGCGATCTTGGCGAGCAGCCAGGTGGCGCGCAACAGCGGCTGCTTGAGCCGGGTCTGCGCCAGCGCGTTGGCCTGCTCGAGCTCGGTGCGCGCCTGGTCGTACTTGCCCTCGCGGTACGACAGCGCGCCCGAGACGTAAACCGCCTCCGGATCGTCGGGCGTCTTGTCGAGCGCGCGCTTGAGGTAGCGATCGGCCTCGGCGGACGGCGCGCCGTCGACGCGCAGGAAGTCGCCCATCGCGCGGTTCACCTCCGGCGCGTCAGGCCCGAGCGCCAGCGCGTCGGCGGCGTAGCGCTTGGCGTCGTCCAGGTGCGACTGCGCTTCCTTGCGCAGCGTCGACGCGACCGCCTGCACGGCAGGGCCTTGCGCATCGAGCGCGCGCGCGTCCTCGCGCAGGTACCACGCCCAGGTGGCCTTGGTCTCGGCCAGGCCCGCGAGCGCCGGCGCGCTGTCGGCATCAGCGCCGTGCGCCTCGGCGAACAGCGCTGCCGCCTGGCGGAACCCCTCGTCGGTGTCGAGCAGCAGCTTCTGCCGCGCGTCCTGATACGCCTTGTGCCCGCGGCCCTGCCCCGACCCGAGCAGCCCGCGGATCAGCTCCTTCTGGAACATCGCCAGGTAGCCGCCCGCGCCGCCGATCACCAGGACCAGCAGGAACAGCACCAGCGGCCAGCGACTCCTCTGCGGCGGCAGATCGAGCTCGGCCAGCTCGTCGACCAGCGGCGGAATGGTGAGCGCGGACGGCGTGAGCCGCGGCTTGGGCGTGGTCGACGCGAACGCCGGATCGTCATTCCCCGTCGGGCCGTCGCCGCCGCCGAAGGTCACCGGCCCGGTGGGCTCGCTGTCGAAGCTCTGCGGCTGGCTCATCGGCGCGGTGGTGCTGAGCGCCAGATCCGGTTGGTGCCAGTCCTGCTCGCCCATGCCCTGAATCGTCGGGGCCGGCTTGGGCCTCGAGCTCTCGCGTTTGATCTCCTGATCGAGCTCGCGGAAGATCGGCTGCAGCTCGGCCACCGAGCCGAGCGGCTTCCACACGTTGCCCTCTTTGGAGATCGCGTCCTCGCGCGTGACCTTACGCCCGAGGATCCACTCCTTGAGCATGTGCAGGTCGTAGATCTTGAACACCTCGCCGCTGATCGCCAGCCGCACCAGAAACTGGTTGGGATCGAGCTCGACCACCGGCGGTTTGGGCGCCTGCGGTGCGGGCCTGGGCGCGGCGCCGGCCGGCGGGATGTACGCAGGCGAGCGCGCCGCCAGGTTCGACAGCGGAACCTCGGCGGTCTCCTTGCGCTTGACCTTGAACAGGTTGCCGCACTGCGTGCATTTCACCGTGACGCCGGCGGGCGTCACCTGCGCCTCGTCGAATTCGTAGACGGTGAGGCACTTTTCGCAGCGTACATCCATGTTAGACGGGCAAATACGATATCATTTTTGTCACCAGCCGTGCCCGCTATTACGTAATACGATCACCGTGCCCGACAATGCCTCGCGCGAACGATAGAAGATCACCACGTCGGCCAGCTTGTCCCCGTTGAGGTCGCTGACGAAGTAGTAGCGCGACGGCGTCACGTGGACGAGCGCCTTGGGATCGTCGGCGATCAGCGTCTTGCCGCCGCCCAACCACACGCCGTACTGATCGGCGCCGTTGGCGGCGATGAAGTCCGCCTTGCCGTCGCCGTTGAAGTCGCCGGCCACCGAGGGATAGGGCCCGTCGATGTCGGCGAGCTGCGAGTAGTCGACCGGGAAGTCGACCTCCTTGATGGTCTCGGCCTCGGCGGAGAACTTGCGGCCGAGGTTGCGGCGCGCCTCGAAGCCCACCACCATCTTCTTGCTGAGCACCACGCGCGCCATCTCCGCCAACCCGACCGAGACGTGCGGCATCACCAGGTCGGGCTTGCCGTCGCCGTCGAGATCGGCGAACGAGACCGCGCCGGAATAGCCCTCGCGCTGCATCATCTGCGACGGCGGATCGAAGCCGCCGCCCTTTTTCCCGTAGTAGAAGCCGGTCTGCGCGTGCATCTGCCCGAGGCCGCCGGCGATCTTGTTGACCACCAGATCCGCGATCCCGTCGCCGTCGATGTCGCGGATGGTGGTGTGCACGTGCGCGCCGAGCCGCGCCTCGGCCTCCGAGCGCACGCCGAGGAAATGGCGCGCGGTGGCGACCACCGAGAACACCGTCGCGCCGGCGCCGCCCTTGTGCACCTCGAGCACGTCCTCGACGATCGCGCACAGGTCGAGCTTGCCGTCGCCATCGTAGTCGACGGTGACCAACTCGGGCAGGACGAAGGTCGCGCGCACCGCGAAGTTGCGCATGCGCGGCTCGTACTGCTCGGTGCGCACCGCGTAGTCGACGCGCGGCCCGATGCGCAGCACGCCGGCGCGCGTCCAGCTCCCGTCAACCTTGGTGATCACCACCACGCCCTCGACGAGCGGCACGAGGATCTCCGGCTTGCCGTCGCCGTCCCAGTCGCGCATCACGTCGAAGAACGGCAGATCGTCCTCGTCGGGCAGCGCCAACAGACCGCTCACCTTGACCACCGGCCGGGCGGTGGTCTCGTACTTGCCGCTCGCGTCGAGGTGGTACGCGCTCAGACTGCGCGCGTCGGCGTAGAGCAGCGCGCGCTTGCCGTCGCCGTCGAGATCGCCGAAGTCCAGGAACGACGCGTTGCGCGGCGGATCGATCACCTGATCGGGATCGCTGCCGTACGCGCCGCCGTGATCGAAGAACAGCGCCACGTGCCGCAGCGTCGCCGGTGGATGACCGGTCGAGTAGACCACCGCCAGATCGCGCTTGCCGTCGCCGTTCAAATCCTCGGCGTGGACCGCCAGCACGCGCCCCGAAACGCGCAGCTTCTCGATGCGGAACTGCGACGTGTCAGCGTGGCTCCCACCCGACCAACACACGACGGAAATGCCGGTCACGAAAAGGAAAAAACGCATGGATGACCGGCACCCTAGCACCTTTCTGGCACCGTTGACTTTCTTGACCTGCGCTCGTATCGTTGAATTGAATCCCGCGAATCTGCGCCGCGGCAGGACGACACGTAGAGCGCCTTCGCAACGGCCTTCGCTTCGGGATGGAAAGGGGATTTGCCATGGGGACGAGGCTCTATGTTGGCAACCTGCCGTACGACGTCGATGAGGATTCCATCAAAGCATTTTTCGAAGGCGGCGGCGCCCGTCAGGTAACGCAGGTCAAGATCGTCACTGACCGCGACACCGGGCGCCCGCGCGGCTTCGCCTTCGTCGAGGTTTCCAGCCCGGACCAGGCGAAGACGGCGATCGACGAGCTCAACGGACGCGAGCTCGGCGGTCGCACGATCGTGGTCAACGAAGCGCGTGAGCCGCAGCGTGGTGGTGGCGGCGGCGGTGGTGGTGGTCGCGGCGGCGGCGGCGCTGGATACGCGGGCGGCGGCGGCGGTCGCGGCGGTGGTGGTGGTGGCGGCGGTCGCGGCGGTGGTGGTGGCGGTGGCGGCGGCGGTGGTCGCGGCGGCGGCGGCGGCGGTGGTCGCGGCGGCGGCGGCGGCGGCTATGAAGACTAGCGCACACCCTTGTCACTGAAGCACCTCGCCCTCTTCTCCCTGTTCAGCATCGGCTGCAGCAATCCGGCAAGCGCGCCCGATCTCGGCGGCGACGCCGGCGGCGACGGCCCACTCGACGCGAGCGTCTCCGTCCCCGACGACCTGGCCCCGGCGACCGTCTCCGGCACGTTCACTTTCACCCTCGACGCCGGCGCATTTCCCCCGACGGCCGCGCACCCGAGCGCGCTGGTGTATCTACCGAGCGGCTTCCACCCCACGCGCCCGCTCGACCTGATCGTCTACCTCCACGGCAACTCGAACTGCATCGAGAACATCATCCGCGACGCGGGCCAGGAGTGCACGCCCGGCGCCGGCGTGCGCGACGCGTACTCGCTCGCCGCGCAGCTCGAGGCGTCGGGCAAGAACGCGCTGTTCCTCGCGCCGGAGGTGGTCTACGACGCCGCCGACAGCAGCCCCGGCAACCTGGGCAAGGCCGGCGGCTTCCAGGCCCTGCTCGGCGAGCTGCTCCTCGATCTGCAGCCGGTGATCGGCACCTTCGGCCTCGCCGACGTGGGCCACGTGCTCGTGCTCACCCACTCGGGCGGCTACCTGGCCGCCGCCGGCATCGCCAACGTGGGCGGCGTGCCGGTCGACGAGCTTTGTCTGCTCGACTCGCTCTACGGCGCAACCACGCCGTTCGAGACCTGGGTGACGAACAACCTCCCGCAGCTCGCGGGCTCCCCGCCGCCGCACCGCTTCGCCGACGTCTACCTGACCGGCGGCTCGACGGCCGTCGACAGCACGACCATGGCCAACGACGTCGCCAAGCTGATCCCCGCCGACGCCGGCATCCTCATTGATGACCGCACCACCGCCACCTGGCCCGATTCGATGTACCTGCACGGGGTCCTGTTCAAGGCCTCGTCGCTCGCGCACAACGACATCCCCCGGTACTATTTTGGGAAATTGGTGGAGAGCAGCGGACTGCGCGCTAAGTAGTCGACATCACAATTATTACTGAATGACGGTGCGCTGAGTTCCAGGTATATCTCCCCATTCACTCGGATGGGGGCATACGTGAATCGGACAGCTCGTTGGGCGTTGATCGCACTTGTTTCGACGGCGGGATGTCACGGCACGAACGCTCCAACGCCGCCAGAGCCTTCGACGACGGCGCCGCGATCCGAGCTGACCGCGAGCCCCATCTTGAGCGTGACCTCGGCGGTCGAGCGCGCGGTTCATGCGTTCCGGCCCGCCGGGGCGAGCTTCCTGGTCGCGGCCGGGAACCACGGCGTGGAGGTTCGCAGCGACGGTGCGGTCACCTTCCGTCCGCAACACCTGCAGAGCACCGTTCGGTCCAAGCGACCGTCGCTGAGGTTGTTGCGCAAGAGCGCCCCCATCACCGGGGCGCCGGTCTCGTTGGCCACCGTGAGCATCGGTCGCGGCACAGCAGTGGCGGCCTCTGGCGCGGCAAGCGTCACCTCCGACGGTAGCCTCGAGGTCGCGCGCGAGCTCGCCACCGAGCACCTGCGGGACGGCGCCGCCGGCCTCGAGCAGAGCTGGTCGTTCGCCACCCGCCCGTCGGGCAGCGAAGACCTGGTGGTGCGCGTCGCGTTCAGCGGCGAGACGTTCACCAGCGAGACCGCAACGGGACTCCACTTCGTCGATCGCGCGACCGGCGTAGGCGTGCGCTACGGTGTGGCCACCTTCATTGATGCAGCGGGCGCGCGCACCGAGGTTCGCCCCCATTTCGACGCGGGCCAGATCGTCCTCACCGTGCCGGCCCAGGTCGTCGAATCCGCCGCCTTCCCCGCCGTGCTCGATCCGACCCTGGGCTCGGAGTTCGGCATCGACACGCCGGGCGGAGGGGACACCGAGTCGTCGCCGGGCGTCGGCGCCAGCGGCACCAACTTCCTGGTGGCCTGGGCCGACGTGCGCGGCGGCGTCAACAGCGTGCGCGGCCGCCTGGTCTCGCTCACCGGAGCGCTGGTCGGCGCGGACTCCTTCGTCATCAGCACCGACACCGTCGATGGCTCCAATGATGGGACCGGCGCGATCGTGACCTGGGACGGCAACACCTATCTGTGCACATGGGTCACCAACTTCTCGGCGACCATCCGCGGCGCGCGCGTCAACGCCTCCACGGCCGCTGTCGGCGCCGCGTTCGACATCGACAACAACGCGATCTTCAAGCTCGGCGCGCCACGCACCGCTAGCAACGGCGGCGGCGAGACGCTCGTCGTCTGGTCGCAGGTCGGTCCGCAGGACGGGTCGTTCGAGGTCTGGGGCGTGTTCATCCTCCAGGGCGCCACCGCGATCCTCGGCACATCTTTCCGGATCGAACCGGGTGACGGCGTGAACGGCGTGTTCGGCCAGAGCGTCGCCACCAGCGGGATCGACTTTTTCGTGGCCAACACCGATTTCGACGCGGCGGCGCCTGGCGTGTCGGGCCGCACGGTGAGCGCAGCCACCTCGCTGGTGGGCTCGCGGGTCCGCCTGACCAACGGCGGCAGCACGCAGAACACCGCGGTCGCGTTCGACGGTAACAACTACCTGGTGGTATTCGACGACGCGCGCCGCCCAGGTGGCGGCGGCGGCGGGAATATCAATGACCTGTTCGGCGGGCGCTTCTCCGCGGCCGCCGGCGTACTGGTCGACCCGATCGGCGGCGTACCGATCCATGCCGACTCGGGCACCACCGACACCTGGTTCCCCGAGCTGGTGTTCGACGGCTCCGCCTACTTCCTCGCGTACAGCATCGGCTTCGCCTCGACCGGCGTGCAGCAGATCAACCTGTCGGCGGTGCCGTTCGGCGTCGGGCAGGCGGTCGCCAGCTCGGGTAGCCCGCCGCGCGTCGCCACCGACCGCGCAGGGCACTCGCTCGTGGTGTTCCCCGCCGTCGGCGCGGTGCTGTTCTCGGGCGCTGCAGCGAACGGCACGACGTGCAACGTGGCGACCGATTGCGCGAGCGGCAACTGCGTCAACACGGGCGGGGGGCTGACCTGCTGCAACACGGCGTGCGGCCCGCTGCCGAACACCACGCTGGCGTGTACGCCGGCCAACGGCGGCGTGTGCACGGTGACCGGATGCACGGGCGCCAGCAACTGCGACGGGCTGGCGTCGAACGGATGCGAAGCGCCGTGGACCGGGGCGATGTGCGGCGGCTGCGGCGGCGCGTTCGCGTGCAGCACCACCAACACCACGGCGACCAGCTGCGACGTGAGCGGCAACTGCGGCGACACCTGCGCGGCGGGGTTCGACAACTGCGACGCGACCCGCCGCGCCAACGGCTGCAACGTGGCGATCACCACCCCGGCGCACTGCGGCTCGTGCGGCAACGTGTGCGCGGCGCCGACCACCTGCGCGCCGACCGTTCTGTGCATGGGCGGCACGACGTGCAAGGCGGTCACGATCGACCAGTGCGCGACGCCGTTCTGCGGGCTGGGCGCGGCGGGCTGCGCCGGCTCGGGGATCGACACCGACGGCGACGGACTGTCGGACGCGTGGGAGAACAACCAGGGTATCGACGTCGACTGCAATGGCTCGGTGGCGGGCGCCGAGCTGATCTTCCAGAATCTCGATCCGGCGAACCCGAACGGCGCGAACCCGGTCGTCGGGGTCAAGGACGTCTACCTTCAGTACGACTACATGGTGCTGGCCGACCAGGGCACGGGGTGCGCGCCGACGCCGATCGCCGGCTACCCGGGCTTCAGCACCGACTGCGACTTCGATCAGTACTGCATCGCGGGCGTGTGCCGTGGCCACTCGGACGCGCCGGATCCGGCGGCGATCGCGATGGTGCAGGCCACGCTCTGGGCGCACGGCATCAACCTGCACATCGATCCGGTGCATCACGCGCTCACCTCGCACACCCGCGTGCTCAGCTACGGCCCACCGGTGGCGGGCTGCGCCGCCGATGACGCGCTCACCATGGCCATGCCGCGCCGCGCGGCCGACTTCTACACCTACAAGACCAACCCGGCGTTCTTCGACAAGGCCAGGCGCCAGGGCGCGTTCCACTACGCGATCTTCGCCCACGACTACGCCTGCGACTCGACCACCAACTGCATGAGCACCTTCTGCTCATCGGCGGGGAACCCCGACTTCCGCGCCAGCGGCAACTCGGAGTACATCGGCGACGACATCATGATCGCCTTCGGCGGCCGCTACGATCAGACCGGCGGCCAGGCGCCACCGACGATCATCAACCAGGCAGCGACCATCTTGCACGAGCTCGGGCACAACCTCGGCCTCGATCACGGCGGCCCGTACGACGGCACGGCCGAGCGCCAGCTCAACTACAAGCCGAACTTCATCAGCGTGATGAACTACGCCTACCAGCTGCAGGGCATCACCACGGCGGATCGGCCCAACCGCACCAATTGCACCAGCGATCACACCGACACGGGAGCGATCGTGGCGTGCCCGGTGCGCATCGACTTCCAGGACACCACCCCGGTGCTCACCGCAGCCGGCCTCTTGCACAACCTCGACGAGCACGCGGGCATGCTCAACGAGCCCAACGGCGTGAACACCGGCAACAACGACGTCGTCTATTGGTATCACCCGGGCCGCCACGCCGGGCCCGGCACCGGACCGATCGACTTCGACTTCAACGGCGACGGAGCCATCGAAGCGCCCATCGCTGCTGCGACCCAGATCAACAACGACGCAAGCTTCGATCTGTTGCAGAGCCACCGCGACTGGAACGCGCTTCGCTACGACTTCCAGTGCAACGCGCTGACCAACGGCGACGGTGCGGCACCACCCCAGGCACGCGCGCGGGAGATCAGCTGGGACACCGCGGCGGCCGAGGGCCTGCTCTACCCGCTGCTCACCGAGAACATCGACCTCCGTCCGGGCTGCACCACCAACTGGATCGCGCCGGGCCAGACGGGCAACGTGGCGGTGGCGGTGTTCGGCTCGAGCGACTTCAATGCCACGCTGGTCAACGCCTCGACGCTGCGCTTCCTCGGGGTCGCGGCCACCTCGACCAGCCACTCCGACCTGAACAGCGACGGGCGGCAGGACCTGATCGCCAACTTCCCGATGGCCGGCATGAGCGTGCCCACCGGAGCCACCAACGCCACCATCACCGGCCAGCTCAATTCGACGCAGGCCTTCCAGGGCACCGCGCCGATCACCATCGTGCCGACGGCCGGTCCGGTGGTCACGATCAAGCCCCCCGATGCGAACGGCTACGAGGGCTCGATGTGGCCGCCCAACGGCAAGCAGCAGGCGTGGACGCTAGCGGCCTGCGTCACCAGCGCGATCGATCGCTGCGGCAGCGCGGTGACGCTGACGGGGAGTGAGCACATCGTCAAGATCACTTCGGACGAGACCGGCAGCGGCCAGGCGGTGATCACCGGCAACTCTACCTTCACGCTGGCCAGCGACCGCGACGGCGGCGGTAACGGCCGCGTGTACACCGTCTACTACACGATCACCGATTCGATCGGCGATGTGGCCACCACCACCTGCAAGTTCGAGGTGCGCCACGACAACGGCGGCGGCGCCGCGATCGACAGCGGCACCCACGCGTGCACTGGCACCTGCCCCTAACCCGCCTGTAGTTCCCCGCTCTTGCGGTGTCACTACCCTGGGGTACGATGCCCCCGTGCCACCCCTTCGAGGCAATCCAGCCTTCCTCTCTAGCGTCGCGCGCGACGTGCTGGCCGACGTGCAGCAGGCGCAGCGCGACGGGCGGCTCGGGTTTCTCGTCGGAGCGGGGCTCTCGGCCGCGGTCGGGCTGCCCGGCTGGAACGCGTTCAACACCGCGCTGTGCGACCACGCGTTCAGCCGCCATTCGCCGGACTCCGGCGGCTCGCCGGCCGGCCGGCGCGAGCTGAGCCGCGCGTATCTCGATCAGCTGCAGGGCCAGTCGCTGGTGGCGGTCGACCTCATCCGACGCCGCACCGGCTCGGACTTCCACGTAGTGGTGCGCCAGGCGCTGTACGAGCGCAAGGAGCTGCAGAAGTTCGAGCCGACCGAGGTGCACCATGCGCTGTGCCGCATGGCGGTCGAGGCGCAGCCGCCGTTTCCGTGCGTGCACACCACCAACTACGACGACCTGCTCGAGCTGGCGCTGTCGAGCGTGGCGGGCCGCCGCGCGGCGCCGGTGCACCACGGCCGCCGCCACTGGTCCGACGGGCCGCGCGTCGTGCACCTGCACGGCTACTTTCCGTTCGATCCGCCGCCGGCGGCGCAGAAGGCGCGGCTCGCGCGCGATCTGATCTTGAGCGATCTCGACTACAGCCGGCTGTCGAACGATCACGGCGCTTGGACCAACCGCGAGCTCCTGGCGCTGCTCGATTCGCGCTCGGTGTTGATCGTCGGCATGAGCCTGACCGACCCGAACGTGCGCCGGCTGTTCGCGTACCTGTCGGATCGGCCGCGCAACGCCAACGACGGCCCGCAGCACTACGTCGTGCTGCTGCACCACCAGGCCGAGGGCGAGTCGCCGCAGGCCTCCGAGGCGGCGCACCTGCTCGACGAGGACGAGCACGATTTCTGGAAGGCGCGCGGCGTGAAGATCTTGAGGCTGCAGAGCTGGGATCGCCTGAACTACCTGTTGCGGCGCATTCGCTTCCCCGACGCGATCTGGGATCGCCGGCACCGCGAGCTGCGCATCGCCTGGGCGCGCCACACCTATGGCGCGGCACCGTTCGGCGACGCGGCGCTGCAGGCGCTCGGCACCGACGCGCTGGCGCGCCAGGCGGGGCTCGGCGGACGGCTCGAGCTCAACCTGTTCCTGCCGCTCCTCGACGGCAGCTACCGGCGCGCGTTCTCGTCGATCCCGGGGCGCGCGAGCGAGGCGCCGCGGCCGTTCGTCCCGCAGCACGATCGCGGGGTGATCCCGGAGGTCGAGGCGGCGCTCACGCTCGGTCAGCCGATCCACCGCAACGAGGTCAAGGGCGCCACGCCGCCGCCCGGTCAGCCGCCGTTCGGCACGTGGTACAAGTCGCTGGTGTCGGTGCCCTTCTTCGACGACGCGGCGGGCGGCATCCCGGTCGCGGTGATCCAGCTGTGCTCGTCGGAAAAGCAGCTGCGCGACGAGCTGGATGCGGCGCGCCTGGCGCAGCTCAAGGACTACCTGCGCGAGGTGGTGCGGCAGACCTGCGCGCTGATGCGCACCGCTCGCCCGGCGCCGCGCCCGTCCGACGACCGCCGCCTGCAGAAGCGTCGAGAAGCAGACCAGCCGTCATGAAGGGCCCGCGCATCATCCGCAGCGACGTCGGCGACGGGCTGTCGACGCTGGTGCCGTATGGGATCAGCGTCGACGTCTCCGACGCCGCGCGGCGACTGAACGCTCACTACGCCAAGCTGGCGAAGGCCTACAAGGACAGGGAGCGAGCCGTCAAGAAGTAAGCACGCGTCTTGCTGTAGATCCGTGGGTGAACGCGCGGATCGACAAGCTTCAGCGACAGTCGGCACAAAACGACGGCGTGGTGTGCCTCGCCGGTGGGCTGCCCTCGGCGCTGCAGTTTCCCAGGCGGCTCCTGGCCAGCGCGTTCGTGCGCGCCACCGCGGATCTGCGGGGCGCGGCGCTGCAATACGGCTGGCCCGAGGGGATCGACCCGTTGCGCGAGTGGATCGCCGGCTCGCTGAACGCACGCGGGCTGCGCCTCTCGCCCGACGAGGTGATCGTCACCTCCGGCGCGCAGCAGGCGATCGCGATCGCGGTGCGCCTCTCGCTCGCGCGCGGGCAGCGCATCGGCGTCGACCCGGAGAGCTACCCGGCGGCGCTCGACCTGTTCCGCACGCGCGGCGTCCATGCGGCCGCGCACGGCCGAGTGCACGCGCACTATGTGATGCCGCAGGTGACCAACCCGCGCGGCGCGGAGATGGCGCACGCGCGCCGCACCGAGCTGCTCGCCTCGGGCTTGCCGATCATCGAGGACGACGCCTACGCGGAGCTGCGCTTCGATGGACCGCCGGCGCCGCCGCTGGCCGTCGAGGGGCGCGCGCAGGTGTGGCACGTCGGCACCTTCTCCAAGACCTTGTGCCCGGGCTTGCGGTTGGGCTGGTTGGTGCCGCCGCCGCGCCAGCTGCAGCGCGCGCTGCGCTACAAGCACGATCTCGATCTGCAGTCGAACGGGCTGGCGCAGGCGATCGTCAGCGAATTTCTGCGGCACGACGACTTCGACGCGCGCCTGGTTCGCCTGCGCCGCTTCTACCGCCATCGCTGTGCGCGCTTGATGGCGGCGGTGCGCCGGCACCTGCCGTCGTGGCGCTTCGACGAGCCGGTGGGCGGCTTCTCGCTGTGGCTGGAGACCGGCGAAGCGCTCGACGACACCGACTTCCTCGCCGAGGCGATGCGACACGGCGTGAGCTTCGATCCCGGGCGGATGTTCCGCCCCAACCAGGCCGGCCGTCCGCTCGCGCTGCGCCTGTGCTACTCGCTCGAGACCGCCGATCGCCTCGACCAGGGCGTGGCCCGGCTGGCGCGCGCGTGGGACGCGTTCGCGCGCAGAGCTGCTAGGCTACCCGACCATGCTGCTCGGGGCCCACGAGTCGTCCGCCGGCGGGTGTCACCGCGTGTTCGAGCGCTGCGCGCGCGATCGCGCCGAGGCGGTGCAGCTGTGGACCCGCTCGGGCCGACAGTGGGCGTCCAAGCCGCTCGTCGAGGAAGACGTGCGCGCGTTCAAAGAGGCTCACGCCGCCTACGGTGAGCGCAAGATCCCGACCGCGGCGCACGCTTCGTACTTGATCAACCTGGCGGCGCGCTCGCCGCAGATCTACCAGCGCTCGACCGCGACGCTGCTCGAGGAGTGCCAGCGCGCCGAGGCGCTGGGCGTGACGCAGGTGATCGTCCATCCGGGCGCGGTGCGGGACGCGCCGGTCGCGGCGGGCGTCAAGAAGGTCGCGCGCGCGCTCCAGCGCATCTGTCGCGCGCTCGGGCCGGCGCCGAAGGTGCGGCTGCTGCTCGAGATCACCGCCGGGCAGGGTTCGTGCGTCGGTTGTTCCTTCGAGCAGCTCGACGCGATGCTGCAGGCCGCGGGTGAACAGCGGCTCGGCGTGTGCCTGGACGCGCAGCACATGTTCGCGGCGGGCATCGAGTGGACCACCGAGAAGGGCTACGACGAGACCTTTCGCGCGTTCGATCGCGTGATCGGGCTGCGCCACATCGAAGCGTTCCACCTCAACGACTCGAAGAAGCCGCTCGGCTCGCGCGTCGATCGCCACGCGGTGATCGGTGAGGGATTGATCGGCCTGCAGCCGTTCGGGCGGCTGGTGCGCGATGCGCGCTTCGCCGAGCTGCCCGGCTACCTCGAGACGCCACCGCTCAAGAACGGCAGCGAGAGCTATCGCGTCGGCCTGCGCCGGCTGCGTTCTCTTTTGTAGTCGGATAGTTACCAAGCACCGTCACGTTCTGCGCGGCTGCCTCGTCCTGTAGGCGGAGGACGATGATGCGCAAGATCTTGGTGCTAGGTGCCGGGTACGTCATGACGGCGGTGCGGCTCGGACGCCGGGTTCGCGGGCAGGCCGAGGTGGTGCTGGTGAGCGCGAGCGACCGCTTCGTCGAGCGCATCCGGTTGCACCAGGTCGCGGCCGAGCAGCGGATGCCGGTGCGCGAGATCGCGCCGCTCCTCGCGCGCGCCGGCGTGCGCTTTGTGCGCGGCACGATCGGCGCGATCGATCCCGCGCGCCGCCAGGTCGAGGTCGACGGCGTCCCGCTCGCCTACGACCGGCTGGTGCTGGCGCTCGGCAGTCACGTCGACACGACGCGCGTTCCGGTCGCGGCGAACGTGTTCACGCTCGACCAGGCGTCGTCGGAGGCGCTCGGTCGCGCGCTCCCCGACGTGGCAGCGCGCGCCGGGCGGTTGGTGGTGGTGGGCGGCGGGCTGACCGGGATCGAAGCGGCGAGCGAGTTGGCCGAGCGTTACCCGTCGCTGAAGGTGACGCTGGTGACCGCCCGGGCGCTGGGCGAAGAGCTGTCGAACAAGGGCCGCGCGTACCTGGCGCGCGCGCTCGCGCGACTGGGGGTCGTGGCGATCGAGCACACGCAGATGCGCGCGGTCGGCCCGGGTCACTTGATCACCGACGCGGTGGGCTTGCCGTTCGATGTGTGCGTGTGGGCGGGCGGGTTCGCCGCCTCGCCGCTTTCGGCGCGCGCCGGGCTGTCGGTGAACGAGCGCGGGCAGGCGCTGGTGGATCCGCTCTTGCGATCGGTCTCGCACCCCGAGGTGTATGTGGTGGGCGACGCTGCCTGCCCGGTCGAGGACGCGGGCGCGCCGATCGCCATGTCGTGCAAGACCGCCATGCCGATGGGCGCTCACGCCGCCGACAACCTCACCGCGTGGGTCCACGGATGGAATGAACGATCATTTCGTTTTGGGGATACCGGGATGTGTATCAGCCTCGGACGTCGGGACGGGATCGTGCAGTTGCGACGGAAAGACGGCTCGAATCGCGAGACGATCTACACCGGTCGCCTCGGCGCCTGGATCAAGGAGCAGATCTGCCGCTACACCTGGCTCAGCCTGCGGCTCGAGGCGCGCGGCTGGCTGCACTACCGTTGGGTGCACCGTCAGCTCCCGCCGGCGCTCGGATCGAGCGGACAGAAACGGCTTGCGGCATGATGTCGGCGATGGCTTCGGCCGAAGACTTCCAGGCGCACCGCCCGCTGTTGATCTCGATCGCCTACCGCATGCTCGGCAGCATGGCCGAGGCCGAGGACATCGTGCAGGACGCGTGGCTGCGCTGGCAGGCGCCGCCCGACCAGCCGGTCGAGTCGCCGCGCGCCTGGCTGTCGACGGTGGTGACGCGCCTGTGCCTCGATCAGCTCAAGTCGGCGCGCGTGCAGCGCGAGTCGTACGTGGGGCCGTGGCTGCCCGAGCCGACGCGCACCGATCAGCCGCCGGTGCGTGACGCCGAGTCGATCTCGATGGCGTTCTTGTTGCTGCTCGAGAGCCTGTCCCCCGTCGAGCGCGCGGTGTACCTGTTGCACGAGGTCTTCGACTACAGCCACGCCGAGGTGGCCGTCATCGTCGGCAAGGAAGAGTCGGCCTGCCGGCAGATGCTGCACCGCGCGCGCGAGCACCTGCGCGAGCGGCGCCCGAGGTTCGCCGCGAGCCCCGAAGCTCACCAGCGGCTGCTCGGCACGTTCCTGCAGGCGGTCACGGCCGGCGACCTCGACGGGCTGCGCACCATGCTCGCCGCCGACGCGACCGCGTGGTCCGACGGCGGCGGCCGCGTGCGCGCCGCGCTCAAGCCGGTGCTGGGCGCCGACGCGGTGGCGCGCTTCCTCATCGGCGTGGGCAAGAAGACGCCGCCCGGGCCGGGAACGATCATCGAGCTCACCAACGTCAACGGCTGGCCGGCGCTGATCACCCGCGTGGGCGCCACCGCCAACATGATGCTCACCATCGAGACCGACGGGGACAAGGTGTTCGGCGTCCACATCATCCTCAACCCCGACAAGCTCGCGCGGTTGTAGGTCAGTCGCACGCGGCAGTAGCGAACGCCGGATCTTCCAGATCGCCGGTCACGTTGCCCGCCCCGCCGAAGCTCTTTCCGCTCCACGGATCGTAGTGAAACAGCGCCGCGTTCATCCAGCCGTTGGCGCTGGTGATGAAGCCGTTGGTGGTCAGGTCGTGCACCATCGCGCTCATCGGCTCTCCGGCGTTGACCAGCGGCGGCGTGGCCGGCGTGGGATTGTCCTCGCAGACGTCCCCGCAGGTGCTGAACAGCGTGCAGCTGTCGGCTCGGTTGACGTAGCTGCCGTGCTTGTCCTTCGACGGCCACACCGCGGGCCAATCCTGCCCGTTGCGCGGCAGGGTGGCGCACGGGGTTTGGCCCGGGCAGCGGCCGCACTCCGAGGTGCGCTCGCACAGCGTGCCCTGGTGCGAGATCGCCTTGATCGAGACGATGCCTTGCGGGCCGGGCTTGGACGGATCGACGGTGGTCGCGAAGGCCTCGTCGTCGCCCACGTGGCCGCCGATGCCGCCGACCGCGGTGCCGCAGTCGTTGTCGTAGAGGAAGTCGTACAGGATGTGCAGCAGCTTGGGGTTCTGGGCGTGGGGCGACACGCGCACCAGGATTCCCCCGAGCGCGCAGCCCTCCGTCGGGGAATGCGAGATGTACGGCAGGTAGGCCTGAGCCCAGGCGAGCTCGTCGTTGTCGTCGAGCCCGTCGTGATCTTGATCGACGATCGGGGCGGGCCCGCCGCCGAGGTCGGGCGCGCTCGGCACACTGCCGTCCGGAGCGGGCGCGGCGGCGCCGTCGAGCCCACCGCCGCTACCGACGACCGCCGGATCCGCTGCGGAGCATCCAAGACCGAGGACGCAGAACAACAGCAGCTTCATGGGCGGGGATGCTACGAATATTGCAGTTGCAATGCAAGTGCAATTAGATCCGCTCCTGCACGGGGCTAGCGCGCGACCACGAACGACAGGTGCTGGCCGATCTTCGCGCCGTCGCGCCGGAACGAGAAGAACCGCTCCGCCTCGCACATGGTGCACGGCGGGCTCGCATCGATGTTCCCGAGCGCGAGGCCCGCGTCGAGCAGGAGGCGGCGATTCGCTTCCCACAGATCGACGTGCGGCTTCTGTCCCGCGGGCCGCAGCACCGCCGACGGCGCGAGACGCTCGAACTCGGCGGCCACCTCTTCACCGACCTCGAAGCAGTGCGCGCAGATCGACGGCCCGAGCGCCGCGCGGATCGACTCGCGTCGCGCCCCGACCGACACCAGCGCCTCGACGGTGGCCGGCGCGACGCCCTGCACCGTGCCGCGCCAGCCGGCGTGCGCCGCGGCCACCCGGCCCTCGCCGTCGGCGAACACGATCGGCACGCAGTCCGCGGTGTACACGCCCACCACCGACTCCGGCACCACCGACACCAGCGCGTCGGCCTCGACGGTGGCCACCCGCTCGGGGAGCACGCCGTCGACCACCAGCGCCACCCGCGCGCCGTGCACCTGCCTGGCGGTGAACAAGCGCTCGAGCGAGAACCCACCCGCCGCCGCCAGGCGCTTGCGGTTGTGCGCGACGTGCGCCGGATCGTCACCCCACTTGGCGCCCACGTTGAGGGTCGCATAGCGCTCCGTCGAGACGCCGCCCCGCCGCGTCGAAAACCCATGACGAATCCCCAATCGCGCGAGCAGCGGCGAGGTCGTCACGAGCATCGGTGAAGCATAGCCTAGCGCGTCGGCTAGAAGCGGCCGCTGAGCCCGAGGCCGCCGCCGCCTTGCAGCGGCACCGCGCTCATGTACACGCGGGTGCGGGCGAGCTTGGGCTTGCCGCTCACCGCGCCGGCGACGAACATGACGAAGCCGGCGGCCTGGGTCAGGCCGGAGAACGCGTACAGCGCGGCCGCGCTGCCGTGGCCGTCGGCGCCGGCGATGTAGGCGCTGCCGAACGCGCCGAAGATGGGAAAGCTCGACGGCGCCCACTCGAAGTCCTTGCCGTACAGCCCGCCGACCACCGTCGCGAAGTAGGTGCCGAGCCACAGCGCCAGGCCCGGCGCCCACAGGCCCGGGGTGCCACGCTTCACTTCCTTTTCGCGCCACAGGCTGCCGTCGGGATCGATCACCAACCGGCCGTGCGCCAGATCACCTTGTGGCGGAATCGGGCACGGCGGCGGATAGGCGTAGGCGCTCGGCTGATATGCCTGCGGCGGCGGATAGGGATACGGATTGGCTTGCGGCGGAGGATAGGCGGGCGGCTGCGCGTACGACGGCGGCGCGGAATTTTCCGGCGGCAACGCGAGCGGCGCGGCGGCGCCGGTACAGCGCACCGTGGTGGTGGTGGTGCATTCGCTCGGCTCGGCCGGCTCCGCCGACGGCGGCGCGGTCTGCGCATGGGCCAACGCGGGCAGGAGCAGGCTGGTCAAGGCAGCGGCGGCGAAGGCACGATACATGGCGCGATCCTCCAGGCTCGGTCGCTGCCAAAGCACTGAGCGGGCCAGGATCCGCCGCGAACGAATTCAATTGCTTGTGCGCGTCAGGGCCGACCGGCGCGCGCGAAATCGGACAATTCTGTCGCGGCGGCTCAGAGCTTCGCCCGCAGCGTTGCCAACGCAAAAGCCATGTCCGCGGGCACCGGCGTCGACCACTCGAGGTACTCGCCCGACTGCGGATGCTTGAACCCGAGGCGGTGCGCGTGCAGCGCCTGCCGCCCGAGCGCCTTGGCCACTTTCGCCAGGGTCGGGTCGCGCGGCGTTCGCGCGTAGGTCTGGTCGCCGACCACCGGGTGGCCGTGATCCTTGAAGTGCACGCGGATCTGGTGCGTACGGCCGGTCTCGAGCCGCGCCTCGATCAGCGTGGCGCCGGGCAGCCGCTCCTGCACCGTGTAGTGGGTCACCGCCCGCTTGCCGCTCAGCACGCGCGACGAGAACTTCTTGCGATCGCGCGGGTCGCGCCCGTACTTGGTCTTGAACACGCCGCTCTCGGCCACCACGCCCTCGACCAGCGCCAGGTAGCGGCGCTCGAGGTCGTGCTCGTGGAACAGCACCTGGAGCGCGACCAGGGTCGGCTCGTCCTTGGCCACCACCATCACGCCCGAGGTGTCCTTGTCGAGGCGGTGCACGATCCCCGGCCGGCGCTCCCCGCCCACCCCGGCCAGCGAGTCGCCGCAGTGATGCAGCAGCGCGTTGACCAGCGTGCCGGCCTGGTGCGAGGTCGCCGGGTGCACCACCATGCCGGCCGGCTTGTCGATCACGATCAGGTGGCGATCTTCGTAGAGCACCGAGAGCGGGATGTCCTCGGGGCGATCCTCCACCGCGATCGGCGCCGGCGGCGAAAAGTGCACGCGCTCGCGGGCGTGCAGCTTGCGTGACGGCTTGGCCACCTGGCCGCCCACGCGCACCTCGCCCTCCTCGATGCGACGGCGGATCTGCGAGCGCGAATACGGCAGCCCGCGCGCGGTCAGCCAGATGTCGAGCCGCTCGCCGTCGCCGGCGTCGTCTACGGTGAACTCGAAGGTTTGTGGAGCGTCGGGCAAGCGAGGGACTACTACCAGATCTTGGACTTCACGTGCCCCTTGGACTTGATCATGACGTCGACGATCGCGCGATCGTAGAGGTTGAGCTGGTAGATCTCGGGGGTGACGCGGCTCTTGAACAGCGCGCGGCCCTCCTCGATGTGCTCCTTCATGACGTCGAACAGCGAGTCGTTCTCGATGCCCTCCACGATCTCCTTCTCGTGGTAGAGCGTGAGGTCCGAGGCGATGGCCCGTGCCAGCTGCCGGGCCCGATCGGGCTTGTCGATTGCTTGCATGAAGCGATGGTATGATGCCCGGAATAGTCGGGTCAACCACCACGTCGAAGTACCCAGGAGGGGATCAATGAGGAAGCTAGTTGTCGGATTGACCTTCATCACCATGGGCCTGGTAGGGCCACTGGCGCTCGCGCACAACACCGGCCACGAGTCGCGCACGGTCGCGCAGTGCGAGAAGCTGCCCACGCCCGAGCGCGGTCACTGCGTCGAGTGCGTGCAGCGTCCGGTCAAGCACCACTATCACCCGGACAACGCGGCGGGCAATCGCTGCCGCCCGGACGACGGCAAGCCATAGCGGGGCCGCTACTTCGCGGCGATCGCGCGGCTGTAGCGCGCCAGATAGGTCCGCGTGACCTGCCCCACGTCGAGGCGCATGTAGCGCGCGTACTCGACGAGAAACCCGCGCAGGTAGACCGTCGCAGGCATGGCGCTCCAGCGCTCGTCCTCGATCGATCGTAGATGACCCATCCCCACCTTGGTGCGCTGCGAGATCTCCAGCAGATCGATGCGCCGTGACTCGCGCAGGCGCTTGAGCAGCTCGCCGGTGATCTCGGTCTCCGGCAAGATCTCCGGCTCTTCCACTTCCACCTTCATCGGCGTCTCGTCGGGATTCGCCGCGTTCGGCTTGGACGACGAGATCACCGGCATCGGCTGGGAGACCCCCTGCGCCGGCGTCGGGCGCGGCGGGATGCCCTCGGGGAAGAGCTGCAGATCGTGGCCGCGCCGCTTGTCCGGATCGAGCAGCGTGTCGTAGGCCTTCTCGATGTGCGCGGTCAGGCGGGCCAGCCGCTCCGGCGTGAACAGCCCGCATACCACCATCGACTCGGGGGCGTACATCTCGCGCGCGCGCTTGTAGGCGCGACGGATGTCCTCGTCGGAGGCGCCGGGATCGATCTCGAGCACCTCGTACATGCTCTGATCTTCGGTCTTCTTCGGGATGGTCGGCGGCTGCGGCCGGTCGTGATCCGCGCCGAGCAGCTTGCGCACGATGCGCTCGACGTTCTTGGCCACCTTCGACTCCGGATGCTCGACCACCAGCGGGCGCCGCTTGCGCACCGCCAGCCACACCGCGTCGTCGGACTCGAGGTGGCCGAGGTAGTCGAGCTGCAGCCCGAGCCGGCGCCGTCCGGCCGAGCGGATCTGCATGCCGAGATCGAGATCGGCGCGCGTGCGGGTCTGGTTCACCACCAGGCGCGGGCGGAACTTCTGGATCTCGTCGAGCACGCGCGCGGCCATCACCGGATCTTGCTTGAGCGCGGCGTCGTACAGATCGAGCGGCGACGGGATGCCGCCCTCGAACGTGCGATCGGTGGGCAGCGTGTCGAGCCCGCGCACGTCGCGCAGGCGGCGCAGAAACGCGCTCTTGATGAAGCGGAAGGTGTTCTCCACCGACGTGGGCTCGGGCATGACGACCAGCAGGCCCACGTGCGCGACCAGAAAGAAATCGAGCGCGATGAAGCCCGAGCCGGGCGGCAGATCGACGATCAAGTAGTCGACGTCGAGCTCGCGCACCTGGTTGATCAACCGATTCTTGGTCGCCGGCCGCGGGTTGGCCGCCCACAGCGGATCGCCCTCGCCGGAGACCAGGCCGAGCCCCTTGACCGAGGTCTCGACGATGCAGTCCTCGATGCGCGCCACGCGCTTGTCGAAGAAATCGCCCAGCGTCACCGTCGGACGCTCGACCCCGACGAAGGTGTGCAGGTTGGCGCCGCCCAGATCTGCGTCGATCAGGACCACCTTCTTGCCCAGCTGCGCGAGGTAGATCCCCAGGTTGGCGGCGAGCAGCGACTTGCCGACGCCGCCCTTGCCGCCGCCGATGGCGATGATGCGCCGGCCCGGCCGTTCGGTCTGGGGCAGCGGCAGCGACGCCTGGGAAGGCTGCTGCGCGTCGTCGCCGTCGTCCGGATCTCGCACCACGGTACTAGGTTATCGCGGATCTGCGCGATCAGCGAGGAATGCCGTCAATCGTTGTTCGGGCGTCGTTCGGGCGTCGTTCAGTCCTCGTCGACGAGCTCGGTGTTCCAGTAGCTGGCATCGACCAGCCCGAGGAAGGGCAGCCACTCGCGGTGCGCGACCTTGCCGCCGGGGGTGCGGAAGGTGGGCGTCCACTTGGGACGCACCGGCATGCGCATGAGCTTCATGCTGGCCTCGTGCGCCAGCTTGGCGCCCTTCTTGAGGTTGCACGGCACGCAGCAACACACCACGTTCTCCCAGGTGGTGCGGCCGCCGCGGGCGCGCGGGATGACGTGGTCGAGGTTGAGGTGGGTGCGCGGCAGCTTCTGCGCGCAGTACTGGCAGGTGTTGTCGTCGCGCGCGTAGATGTTCAGGCGCGAAAACCGCACCTTGGTGCGCGGCAGCCGGTCGTACATCTGCAGGATGATCACGCGCGGCACGCGGATCGCGCGGGTCATGGTGCGGATCACGTCGTGCTCGGCGGCGGCGCCCAGCTCGGCCCAGCCGTCGAAGTCGAAGGTGGAGAAGTCGGGCTCGATGACGCGCGCCGCGCCCATATAAAGGAGCGTGAACGCGCGCTTCACCGAGGTGACGTGCACCGGTTGGTAATGTTTGTTGAGGACGAGCACGCTCGAGGTCTGCAAGCTAGGTCTCCTTGTGAAGGCCAAAGGCGCGGGCCACAAAAGGCAATTCGTCGTCGCGGAGGGTTCGAACGTCGAGAAGGAGTCTGCCGTCGGAGATGCGCGCCACCACCGGCGGCTCGCCGCGGCGAAGCAGCGCATCGAGCTGGTCGGGCGTGCGGCGCGCGTGGGTGGCGGCGACCGCCCACGACCACGGCTCGCACAGCGGCAGCGCGCCGCCGCCCACCGCCGACTTGACGCGCACCGCATCGAACGACAGCTGCGGCTCGGCCGCCGCGCACAGCTCGCACAGGCGGTGCGCGCGCGCCTCCAGCGTCGGCTCGGGCACCGAGAGCATCGCCACCGTCGGGATCTCGCTCGAGCGACCGTCGCGGTACAGCTCGAGCGTGGCCTCGAGCGCCGCCAGCGTCAGCTTCGATGGGCGCAGCGCGCGCAACAGCGGGTGCGACTTGCACGCGGCGATGGCCGCCTTCGATCCCACCAGCAGGCCCGCCTGCGGGCCACCGAGCAGCTTGTCGCCGGAGAAGGTCACCAGGTCGACGCCTTGCGCCACCACCTCGGCCACGCTCGGCTCGTCGTGAACGTCGAGCCCGAGGGCGCGCAGGTCGAGCATCGCGCCCGAGCCGAGATCGACCATCGACAGGAGCTTTCGTTCCCTGGCCAGCGTCGCCAGCTCGGCGGCGCTCACCTCGGTGGTGAAGCCGACCACCGCAAAGTTCGAGCGGTGCACCTTGAGCAACAGCGCGGTGTCGGCGTGGTCATCGATCGCGCGAAGGTAATCCTTGAGGTGCGTGCGATTGGTGGTCCCGACCTCGATCAACCGCACCCCCGAAGCGCGCATCACGTCGGGCACCCGGAACGAGCCGCCGATCTCGACCAGCTCGCCGCGCGAGACGATCGCGCCCTTGCCCGCCGCGTGCGTGGCGAGCGCCAGCAGCACCGCCGCGGCGCAGTTGTTGACCACCAGCGCGTCGTCGGCGCCGGTCAGCGTGGTCAACAGGTGGCGCACGTGATCGTGGCGCGAGCCGCGGCGCCGATCGCCGAGGTTGTACTCGACGTTGGTGTAGCCGCGCGAGACCGCGACCATCCGCTCGAGCGCGACCTCGGCGAGCGGCGCGCGGCCGAGGTTGGTGTGCAGGACCACGCCGGTGGCGTTGACGAGCGGCACCAGAGACGGCTCGAGCAGCGCCTTGACCGCGCCTGCGATCAGCGCCGCATCGACCACCGGCTCGGGCGCGCTGGCGTCGGCCAATAGCGTCGCGCGCAGCCGGTCAATCTGGCCGCGCACGGCCGAAACGACGGCCCAGCGCGGCGCTTTCTCCAAGAGGCCCCTGACTTCCGGGCTGGCGAGCACGTCGTCGACCTTGGGCAGTCGCCTGAGCGCCGCGTTCACGTCGGCGGGCGGTTGCATCTACCTTGAGTATAGCGTCGATTAGCCGGGGGCGCGAACAATGCTATCTTCCGATTCGGAATGAACATTCAGTCGCTGTCGGCGCTCCTCGCCGCGATTGTTACGTTCGCCATCGGCTCGTCGGTGCTGCTGCGCGATCGGCGGCAGCCGCCGTACCGCCGGTTCGCGGCGCTGTGCTTCTCGTTGTGCGTGTGGCACATCGCGGTGTTCCTCAAGCTCACGCTCGAATCGGAGTGGGCGTACTTCGTCTCGCTGTACGCCGCGGTGCTCATCCCGATCGCCACCGCGCGCTTCTTCCGCCCGTTTTTGACCGACGAGCGGCAGGCGCGCATGAAGGTGACGCCGCGCTCGCTCGCCGGGATCGGCATTGGCTGGGGCATCGTCATCACCTACTGCATCGTGTTCCGCAAGCTCGGCATCCACCGCACGCTGGTGTTCAAGTCGCTGCTCGCCGCCTACGTGTTCGTCGGGCTGTACACGTCGATGGTCAGCGTGTACCGCAAGTACCGCAACACGCTGACGCCCGGCGAGAAGACCTCGCTCATGTACCTGTGCATCGGCGGCGTCGCGGCGATCACGTTGGTCGGGCTCGACTTCGTGCCCTCGGCCGGCGCGCCGCTCAACGCGCTCGGCAACATCATCACCATCATCTACATGTACTTCATCTCGCAGACCCTGTTCCGCTACCGCCTGCTCGACGTCAACGAGGTGCTCGGCAAGATGGTGGTGCTGTCGACGCTGGTGCTGATCCTGGCGTCGATCTACGGGCTGCTGGTCGCGTGGGTGCCGCCGGCCTACACCGGCGTGTTCTTCTTCAATACGCTGGTAGCGTCGTTCGTGATCCTGATCTTGTTCGAGCCGCTGCGCGCGGTCATCGAGGGGCCGATCCAGAAGTGGATGTTTCGCGAGCGCTACGAGCTGAAGATTCGCATCGATCTGTTGCGCGGCACGCTGGCCAACGTGATCGACATCAAGGAAGCGGCGCGCGTGACCATGCTCAGCATCGACGAGTCGCGGCGCGCCACGCACGCTGCCGCCTACCTGGTCGATGCCGACGGCGGCGGCTACGACCTGCTCGGCTTCGTCGGGCAGAAGCCGGCCGAGCGCCTCGACGCGGTGGCGCGGCGCGTGTTCTTCGAGCGGCTGCAGACCACGCACCAGCCGATCTCGATCGAGCAACTCGAGCGCGAGCACGCCGAGCGATCGGCGCGCGAGGTCGAGACCGAGACCATCGACGCGATCGCGCGCGCGCTCGCCGAGATGAACGCCGCGCTGTGCATCCCGCTGGTCTCCGACGAGCAGGTGCTGGGCCTCTTGTGCTTGAAGGACGAACGGCTGCGCGAGGCCTACGCCGCCGACGAGGTGGATCTGTTTCGCGGCGTGGCGGCGCAGATGGCGATCATCATCCAGAACACCAAGCTGTACGACCGCATGAAGGAGCGCGACCGCCTCGCCGCGCTGGGCGAGATGGCGGCCGGCCTGGCGCACGAGATCCGCAACCCGCTCGGCGCGATCAAGGGCGCCGCGCAGCTGCTGTTGCCGCCGTCGCCATCGTCATCTGGTGACACGCTGGAGCCGGCGCCGGCCCAAGACTCGCAGCAGTTCCTCGGCATCATCGTCGAGGAGGCCAACCGCCTCAACCGCGTGGTGTCGCAGTTCCTCGACTACGCGCGGCCGTTTCGCGGCGAGCTCTCGCCGCTCGACGTGAACGAGGTGGTCAAGAAGACCGCGCAGCTGATCACGCCGCCGCCGGTGACCACGCCCGACGGTGAAGCGCGCCCGCCGGTCGAGGTGGTGCTGGCGCTCGGCGACGAGCTGCCGCGCATTCGTGCCGACGCCGAGCAGCTGCGCCAGGTGTTCCTGAACCTGGCGATCAACGCGGTGCAGGCCATGCCCGAAGGCGGCAGGGTCACCATCTCTACGTCGGTGCGCAAGGGCGGGCGGCGTGGCGCGCCGGCGCAGTTCCTCGAGGTGCGCTTCCGCGACAGCGGGCCGGGCATTCCGCAGGCGGTGCTGAAGAACCTGTTCATTCCGTTCTACACCACCAAGGAGAAGGGCACTGGGCTGGGGCTGCCGATCAGCCAGCGCATCATCGAGAACCACGGCGGGACGATCGAGGTGCGCAGCCGGATCGGGGTCGGCTCGACGTTCACCGTGGTGCTGCCGGCGCTCGAAGCTGAGGTCTGCTAGCATCACCGCCGATGAACCGCCCCCGCATCGTGCTGGCCGACGACGAGCCCAACCTGCGCAAGGTGCTGGGCGCGATCCTGCAGCGCGACGGCTATCAGGTGCTCGAGGCCGCCGACGGCGAGCAGGCGTTCGGCCTGGTCGGCCCCGGCGTGGTGGCGGTGGTGACCGATCTGCGCATGCCCAAGCTCGACGGCATGGGCCTTTTGCGCAAGGTGGTGGCGGAGTATCCCGACATCCCGGTGATCATGATCACCGCGCACGGCTCGGTGGACTCGGCGGTCGGCGCGGTGAAGCTGGGCGCGTTCGACTACATCGAGAAGCCCTTCGAGCAGAGCCAGATCCGCCAGGTGATCGCCAAGGCGGTCAAGACCCACGAGCTCAACAGCCGCGCGCCGCGTGCCGCGCTCACCGCCGCAGGGGCGCCTGGCCGCTTCGGGCTGGTCGGTCGATCGGTGTCGCTCGAGCAGGTGTTCGGCGTGATCGAGAAGGTCGCCGACACGCCGTCGACGGTGCTGATCACCGGCGAGTCGGGCACCGGCAAGGAGCTGATCGCGCGCGCGCTGCACGCCAACTCGTCGCGCAAGGACGGGCCGTTCATCAAGATCAACTGCGCGGCGATCCCCAAGACGCTGATGGAGTCGGAGCTGTTCGGCTACGAGAAGGGCGCGTTCACCGGCGCGGTCGGCTCCAAGCCCGGGCGCTTCGAGCTGGCCGATCTCGGCACGCTGTTCCTCGACGAGATCGGCGAGATCCCGGTGGAGATGCAGGTCAAGCTCTTGCGCGTGCTGCAGGAGTCGGAGTTCGAGCGCGTCGGCGGCATCAAGACCATCAAGGTCGACGTGCGGCTGGTGACGGCCACCAACCGCGACCTGCAGAAAGAGGTCGCCTGCGGCAACTTCCGCGAGGATCTGTTCTACCGCTTGAACGTGGTGCCCATCCACCTGCCGCCCCTGCGCGAGCGCATCGGCGACATTCCGCTCCTGGTCGAGCACTTCGTCACCAAGTTCAACGAGCGGCTCAAGAAGAACATCACGCGCGTGGAAGACGACGCGCTGCAGCGGCTGGTGACCCACCCGTGGCCCGGCAACATCCGCGAGCTCGAGAACGTGCTCGAGCGAACCATCCTGTTCTGCGAGGGGCCGACCATCCACGCGCGCGATCTGCCGCCGGAGGTCTCACCCGGGACCCAAGCGGACGCGCCGTCACGCGCGCTCGAGCCGGGCTCGAGCCGCCCGTCGGAGCCGCCGCGCTCCAACGACGGCTCGCTCAAGGAGATGGTGCGGCACGAGACCGAGCGCCTCGAGCGCGAGCTGATCCAGCGCGCCCTCGACGAGACCGGCGGCAACGTGACGCAGGCGGCGCGCAAGCTCAAGATCAGCCGCAAGAGCCTGCAGAACAAGATGAAGGAGTTCGGCCTGCGCGATCGCGAATGATCTAGTCGCGTTCGCAGAGGGCGGGATGGGTGTCGACGGCGGGGTCGCAGCTGCGATCGCGCCAGCCCGGAGCGCCGCTGGGCGGCGTGTTGGTGACCACCGTGCACGCGGGCGCGCCCTGGTTGGGGTCGCTGCCGAGGAAGTAGTGGTAGCGGCGCGCGTTGAAGATCTCCAGGCCGGCGTCCCACGTGAACGCGTTGGTGACGCTCATCGCAGAGAGCGCGATCCAGCTGTCGGTGGCGATCGCCTTGAGCGCGGCGATGGTCTCGGTGGGCGCATTCAGCGTGGCCAGGTGCGTGCCGGCCGGGCAGGCGGCGAGCGAGCTCGCGTAGGAGATCGGCGACGCGGTGGGGAAATAGCAGTGCCCGTTGAGCGGCGAGGTGATGCCGCCCGGCTCGGTGCACGGCGCAATGGTCTGGCAGGTGGCGGTGCACGCGACGCCCGGCGGATCGCACGCTTCGCCCGGATCGACGACGCCGTTGCCGCACGCGGACTCGCACACGTAGCCGAAGCTGCCCACCCGCACCGCCGGCAAGGTGCCGTTGGCCGGATAGCCGCAGCTCTGATCGTCCCAGCCGCCCATCGCTGCGGTGACGCACTCCTCGACGCCGCCGAAGTTGTCGGGCCGCAGCGCCGCGAAGCCGTTGAAGGTGATCGCCTCGCCGGTCACCCATCTGAACAGCTGCGTGGGCGTGGGATCGGTGGTCAGGCCGATAAAGTGCGGCACCATGCCGATCAGCCCTTTCACCAGATCGTTTTCGCCCGACGAGTTGATCGAGACCAGGTCGCCGCCGTTGCGGCGGCACTGCTCCTGCGCGCCGATCCAGGTGAGCGGGCCGGCCCACGAGACGTAGCAGCGGCCGGTGGCGGGATCGATCTTGGCGGCCTCGGCGCCGGCCAGGACGCCGCACTGCGCGCGCGCGCGGCACGCGCTGGTGCAGGTGGACGCCGATAGAGGATCGTCGTTGTTGCGCGCCCCGTCGTCGCACTGCTCGCCCGGCTCGACGGTGCCGTTGCCGCAGACTGCGCTGGTGACGAGCGGTCCGTCGGTGCCGCCGTTGCTGGCGTCGGCCGGCGGGTTGCCGCCGAGATCCTGCGCGGAGCTGCTCGCGTCCGAGCAGGCGTCGCCGGGCCCGTAGCCCGCCGAGCTGGCCTGGTCGGGGTTGGGCACCGACGGGCAGTTGTCGATCGAATCGGGCACGCCGTCGCCGTCGCGGTCGGGGAGCGCCACGGCGTCGAGCACCAGCAGCAGCGGAAATTCGCCGCCTGCGCCGATGTTGACGCGCCCTGCGGCCGCCAGGACGCTTCCGTCCTGCGCACTGCCGACCGCAAGCGCGCGTACCACCGAAGCGTCGTTGGAGACCAGCACCTCGACGTCGCCCGGCAGCACCGGCGGGTCGCCGATGGTCGCACCGTCGATCACCTTGCCCCACGGATCGAACACGGTGAGCGCGATCGAGGCGGGCGCGGGCGCGCCGTCGGCGAGCACCAGCATCACGCGCACGCTGGTGGTGCTCGACTGGCAGCCACCAAGCGCACACGCCAACAGCGCGAGCAAGCGCGCGCGACTCATGGGCGCCGCCCGTCGAGCAGGCCGAGCGACCCGGGCTGCGGGCCTTGCGGCTGGCCGTAGATCACGCCCACCGTCACCCCCGCCACCACCGCGCCCGCGACCGTCACGCCGACGATCGTCCACACCCACCAGCGGCCCTTCTTCTGCGCGGGCGGCGCGGCGGCGGTCAGCTCGGCGTGGACCGACGGCCGGCTCTCGTGCACGGTCAGCTCGGGCGCCTCGGCCTTCTGCTGCGCCGCGATCGAGGCCAAGAGCGCGCGGCGCGCGTCGTCTTCGTCGCGCTTGCGCTTGTTCTCGGTCTCGGCGCGGCGATCGAGCTCGGCCCTCACCTCGTTGAGCGCCTCTTCCACTTCGCCGCGCAGCCGCTCGTCGGGATTCTTGCTCTCGAGGAAGCGCTTGAACGCGTCGGTAGCCTCGGGCAGGCGATCGAGCTTGCGATAGCACTGGCCGAGGTTCACCAAAAAGCCGGGCAGCGGAAACGCCTCGTAGCCGGCCTTGAACTCGTCGAGCGCGTCGTCGTAGCGGCCGGCCGCGTACAGCCCGCTGGCCTTCTGGAAGTGGGCGGCCGCCGCGCGTTTGCCGCGCGCCTGGGCCAACGCCGTCGCCGGGAGCGCGAGCAGGAGCGCAAGCACGACGCTCACCAGCGAAGCGGGCCCCCTCGCGGGCACTTAATCCATCCCTGCGAACGGATCGACGATGCGACCCTCGCGCACGGTGCCCCGCGCCGCCGGATCGGCCGGCGTGCGCTCACCGGCAGCACGGTGACGGACGCGGTGCGGGCGTGCCGGCTCGGCGGAGGCCGGCGATGAGGCGACGGGAACCTTGGCGTTGACGATCACCGGATCGGTCGCGATCGAGCGCATCGGTGCCGGCCTGGGCGCCGGCGGCGGGCCGAAGACCGACACCACCGGGCTGGTCAGCTTCACCGGCGCGTTGTGCAGATAAGAGGAGACGCCGATCCCGATCAGGCCCGCCACCGCGAGCGCCGCGAGAAACAGGCCGAGGCCCGGCGACTTCTTGCGCAGATCGGGCGCGGCGCCCATCGACGGCGGCGTGATAAACGTGGGCGTGATGCGCGTGATGCGCGCGGGCGCCGGGAGCGACGCAGCGAACACCGGCTGCGGCCGCGACGGCGTGGTCTTGTGCAGACCCATCCGCACGCTGTCGTCGGCCGGGAGCGGCGCCTTGGGGACCACGAACAGCCGCGCGGCGGGCGCCGGCGGCAACGACGCGGGCTCGATGTAGTCGCTCGCAGGGAGCGGCGGCACCAGCGTGGGCTTGGTGTCTCGTGCCTGCGGCTCGAGCGGCTGCAACCAGGTCGGCGCGCCCTCGGCCGCGGTCGAGGCCTGCGACACGTGCTCCACCGGGGTGCGATCGACCGACACCGCCTCGAACGAGCCGCTCGACGCCGGCAGCTGCGTGAACGCGGCCATCGAGTCCATCGTCGACGGGCGATCGAAGACCTCGAACGGATCCGGCTGCGGCTCCGACCGGACCACGCGCAGGCGCGGCGCGGTTCCGCCCGGCGGCGGCGGCAGCGGCAGCGGCTCGGACGGCATCGACGGGAGCACCGGCAGCGGCGCCTGGCCGGTCTCGCTCGGCGCCTCGGTGCCGCACTCCTGACAGTCGTCGCCGGGCGGCACCTGCTTGCCGCACACCTCGCAGGTGATCGACCACGCGCCCGGGAACAGCGCGGCCAACCAGCTCTGTAGCTTCTTGCGCGACCAGACCAGCCCGTTGAGCGCCTCGAGGGCTTCGGCCATCTCCGCGCCCGACGCGAAGCGCGCCTGCGGCTCGCGCGCCAACGCGCGCTTGACCAGCGCGTCGAGCTTGCGCGGCACGTCGCGGTTGTCCACCGACGGCGCCACCACCTTGGCCTGCGACACGCGCTCGAGCGTCTCCAGCTCCGAGCCGGCGGCGAACAGGCGCTTGCCGGTCAGCATCTCGTGCAGGACGATGCCGGCGGCGAACACGTCCACGCGGCGATCGATCGCCTGGCGGTTCACCTGCTCCGGCGCCATGTACGCGTACTTGCCGCGGAACGATTGGGTCACGTCGCAGTCGAACTGGCCGGCGACCTTGGCCACGCCGAAGTCGAGCAGCTTGACGCCGCCGTCGCGGCACACCATCACGTTCGACGGCGAGACGTCGCGGTGGATGATCTGCCGGCGGACGCCCTCGGAGTCGACGAAGTCGTGCGCGTAGGCGAGCGCGTGGCAGACGTCGCGCGCGATCGCCAGCGCCGCGCCGATCGGCAGCCTGCCGCCCTGTCCGCCGAGCGCCGCGCGCAGCTGCGTCAGGTTGCGGCCGTTCAAGAACTCCATGACCAGGAACGGCACCCCGTCGGAGATGCCGAAGTCGTGCACCTGGACGATGTTGGGATGGTTGAGCTGCGCCGACAGCTTGGCCTCGGCGCGGAACAGATCGACCAGCTCCTTGCGCGAGATCAGCCCCGGCAGCATGGCCTTGACCACCACGGTCTTCTCGAACCCGGCCGGGCCGTTTCGCTTGGCCTTGTAGACCACCGCCATGCCGCCCTGCCCGATGAGCTGGGTCAGCGTATAGGGTCCGACCGTGATCGGATCGGAGGCTGGGCGGGGGAATAGCATCGGTGCGCATGCCGTAATGCCAATTACGGGCCAATCATCCCTGCCAATGGTCACTGGAGTTAGCCCATGTAAGTGTGGTCCGGGGGTGGGGCCGCCCCCCCCAGTCCACGTCGGTGAGCGTCCCACCGACGATGTCGGTTAACTTGACACCCGCAGAGGCCGCCATCTACCGTGACGCCATGCTCCGCGCCTGCCTGCTCGCCGCCGGATTGTTGGCAGCGACGCAAGGAGCCGCGCGGGCCGCCGACCTGACCGACGTGGCCAGCTCGTTCGACGAAGGCAATCGCTTCGATTTTCGCTTTCGCGTGCGGTACGACCACTTGGAGAAGCGCGCGCAGATCAAGCGCGAGTCCGAAGGCCCCGGGCAGGACACGATCGCGATCTTCAAGGACCTGACCTATGAATCGCATCGCGATCAGCTCGCGCTGCGCGCCGAGTTCGGCCTGTACCACGACCTCATGCTGCACGCCGAGTTGCCGATCATTCTGGAGGAGGCTTCGAGCTACTCGCTCGACCAATCAGCCGGCTCGGGTTGCGTCTTCGACGGACCGGGCACCCCCAACTGCGTGAACGACAAGAACTCGACCACCCTCCACGACATGATCGTACCGACGGGCGGCTACGACGCGGCCAACCGCGGCGTCGGGCTGAGCGGCAGTCAGGTGTTTCGCAGCGTGACCCGCGGCGCGCGCGGCGGTTCCGGAGGCGACGCCTTCGACACGCTCAACCTCGGGTTGACCTGGGGGCCGCTCAGCCAGGCGCGCGACGACACCAAGCCGACCTGGACCATCCTCGTCGAAGGGCAGTTCTCGATCGGCAACATCAAGGCCTTCGACCGCGCGTCGCCCGACCGCAACCACGGCGTCTCCGAGGGCACGCACAACCTGTTCATCCAGACCGCGCTGTCCAAGCGCTTTCGTTGGTTCGAGCCTTACTGGAGCGCCTGGTACCTCTTGCCGATCGCGCGCGGCGACTCGCTGTACGTCGACTATGGGCGCGCGCAGAAGCAAAAGAATCCGATGCAGCGCGGCGGCACGTCGTTCGGCACCGAGATCGTGCCGCTCGACCGCGCCGAGCGGCAGTACAAGCTGGCCATCGACGTGCGCGGACGGATCGAGGGGCACTTCGGCGGGCGCGGCTATTCCGAGGCGTGGGAGCTCCTGGCCGGCGCGCCGGTGCTGGCGTGCAACGATGCGCAGGCGCAATACAACCCGGCGTGCGGCTCGAGCGCCCCGGCCAATCCCTACAACATGAAGCCGGCGTTCACCGGCGTGACCACCATCGAGAACTACGCCACGCTCGGCGTGGACCTCGGGCTGCAGGCGCAGCTCGGCCCGTTCATCCGCTTTCGCACCGGCTTCATCTACTCACACGATCAATCGCACTTGATCACCGGCGATGACATCGGCTCGCCGATGAACGGCACCGGCCGCGTCACGCAGGCGAGCGAGTTCAACCCAGCCTATCGGCCGATCATCGATCAGGTCGGCCGCCGCTATCTGGTCGACAACGTGAACCTGTACGACTTCTACCTGTGGGCCCAGGTGATGTTCTAACGAGGCGTTGCAAGGTTGCGTCACCTGGGGCGCAACGACAACGCGAGCTGGTAGATCATGCGGCGGGGTTTGCCGGTGAGCAGCGCGACGGCGGCGGCGATCTCTTTGGGTGACTCGCCTGCGTCGACGCGGCGGCGGACTTCGGCCTCGACGTCGACCACGGTCTCGGCGCCGGCCGGCGCACCTTCGATCACCAGCGTCACCTCGCCGCGCGGGGCGGTCTCGGCGTACAGCGCGGCGAGCTCGGCGAGCGTGCCGCGGCGCAGCTCCTCGTACAGCTTGGTCAGCTCGCGCGCAACGCAGCCGCGCCGGGTGGCGCCGAGCACCTCGGCCAGGTCCGCGAGCGTTGCGCCGGTGCGGCCCGGTGCCTCGTAGAACAACAACGTCGCGGGCAGCGTGCGCAACGCGCCGAGCCGCTCGCGCCGCCGGCCCGACTCGCGCGGCAGAAAGCCGACGAAGTAGAACTCGTCGGTGGGCAGCCCCGAGCCCACCAACGCAGTCACCGCCGCGCTCGGCCCCGGGATCACCGTCACCGTCACGCCCGCCTCGATCGCGCGCGTGATCAGCCGGTGCCCGGGATCGGAGACGCCCGGCGTGCCGGCCTCCGAGATCAGCGCCACGTCCTCGCCGCCGCGCAGCCGCTCGAGGAGCTGCACCGAGCGCTCGGCCTCGTTGCCGTCGAAGTAGCTGACCAGCTTCTTGCCCGCGATCTCGTGCCGATCGAGCAGGTGACGGGCCGAGCGCGTGTCCTCCGCCGCGATCACCGGCGCCTCGGCGAGCACGCGCAACGCGCGCAGCGTGATGTCCTCGAGGTTGCCGATCGGCGTGGCGACGACGTAGAGGATCCCGACGCTAATCTTCCAGCCCCATCGCGATCTGCACCGCGTCGCCGAGCTCGGCCTGCAGGTACGCCCTGAGCTTGGTGGTCAAGCGCTTCTCGAGCTGGCGCGCGCGCTCGCGGCTGATGCCGTACGACTCGCCGATCTCCTGCAGCGTCTTGGGCGAATCGTTGAGCAGCCGCTCGCGGAAGATGGTCTGCTCGCGCCCCTTGAGCGTCTTCTCGAAGGTCTCGAGCTTCTCGCGCAACAGGTCGCGGAACTCGGTCCCCTCGGCCATCACGTCGGGACGCGACTCGCCGGACGACTCGAGCATGTCCATGTGCGAGCGCCCGCCCTCGTCGTCCTTGGACAGCGGCGCGTCGAGCGACATCTCGCCCTGGCCGAGCCGCTTCTCCATGTCGATCACGTCGCGCTCGGGCACGTCGAGCGCCTCGGCGAGCGCCTTGGACGAGGCGTCGAAGCCGAGCGCCTCGAGCTTGTCCTTCTCCTTGCGCAGGTTGAAGAACAGCTTGCGCTGCGCCTGCGTGGTGCCGATCTTGACCAGCCGCCAATTGTTCAAGATGAACTTGAGCATGTACGCGCGGATCCACCACGCCGCGTACGACGACAGCTTCACGCCGCGATAGGGATCGTACTTCTTGACCGCCTGCAACAGGCCGAGGTTCCCCTCTTGCACCAGATCGAGCAGGTTGCGGTGCGCGCGGCGGTACTCGTGCGCGATCTTGACCACCAGGCGCAGGTTCGCGGTCACCATGCGGCGCGCCGCGTCCATGTCGCCGGTCTTGGTGTACTCGACGGCCAGCGCGTGCTCCTCCTCGCGCGTGAGCAGCGGGTAGCGGCGGATCTCGTCCATGTACACCTGCAGCGGATCGCGGCGGCTGAGAGAGCGGCTGCGCACCGGCGCGATCGCCTTGTCTGGCGGAACCAGCGCCTCGTCGTCCTCGTCATCATCGGTGGGGCCGAGGACCGGCAGATCGCCGTCGGCCGAGATCTTCTCGTCGAGCTCGGCCGGATCGGGCTCGGCGTCCGCGTCGTCGACTACTTCTCCGTCGACGACCTCGGGCGCTTCCGCGTCTTCAGCGGTCGGGCTCTTGCGCTTACCGGCCATGGAATCGCCCAGTATAGTCATGGCGGGGGGGATGCGGTAGAGTGCCGCCGTGTCCCCGCCTGTGGTACGGCACGCCATCGACGTCACGGCCTCTCCCGAGGCGTGCTGGAAGGTGCTGACCGATCTGACCACCTGGCCGCGTTGGTTCCCGCGCCTCAAGTATGCGGCCGCGCTGGGCGCCGACTCCGATCCGTGGCGCGTCGGCGGGCGCTTCGAGATCGTGTTCGATTTTGGCGTGAGCGTGTCGGTGAAGCCGGTAGTCGAAGAGGTCGAGCGCGCGCGGCCCTGGTACAAGGTGCGCTGGGTCGGCAAGGGCTGGGGCATCACCGGCAACCACGCCTACACGCTCGAGACGCACACGCCGGGCGTCACGCGGGTCACCTCGTCGGAAGAGTTCTCCGGCCTCGGCTCCAAGCTGATGACCCGCGCGGTGCTCGACAAGCTGGACTCGGAAGTGCACCGCTCGATGGCGCGCTTCAAGACCGTGGTCGAGGGAAGATAGCAATGCCGCGCGCGCTCATCGGGCTGCTGGCGCTGCTGCTGCTGCGCGCCGGCGCGCTGTCTTCGTCGCACGGGCACCTCGGCGACCGCAACCACGAGCAGTCGTGCTCCGCCTGCACCGCGGCCGAGGCGCGCTCGCTGCGCGCGCAACCGATCCCGCTCTTGCCCGCACCGCTGGCCACGCTGTTGGTCGCAGCGCCAATCTGTCGCACCCACGTCGCCCACGGCCGTTCCCCGCTCGAGGCCGCACCCAAGCACGGCCCGCCCGCGTCCTCCGTTCAGGCGTGAATTTTCTCTCGTTCTAGCCGTTACGCCATTTCGGAAGGAACCACAGCGTGAACCAGCCCGGAAACCTGATCGAGCTCCGCCAGGTGCTCGTGGGGTACCAGCACCAACCGATCCTGCCGCCCATCGACCTGACCATCGCGCCGGGGTCGTTCCTCGGCGTGGTCGGTCCCAACGGCTCCGGCAAGACAACGCTGGTGCGCACCATCCTCGGCCTCCTCAAGCCGATCGCCGGCACGATCACCTTCCCCGCACGGCAGAAGCCGAAGTTCGGCTACGTGCCGCAGCGCGCGTCGGTCGATCTGTCGTTCCCGCTCACCGCGTTCGAGGTGACCTTGATGGGACGCTACGGCCTGATCGGCATGGGACGGCGGCCCAAGGCGGAGGACACCAAACGGACCCTCGCGGCGCTCGCCGACGTGGGCATCCCCGAGCTCGCCGAGCGGCCGTTCCACGCGCTCTCGGGCGGTCAGCGGCAGCGCGTGCTGGTGGCGCGCGCGCTCGCGTCGGAGCCGGAGATCCTGGTGCTCGACGAGCCGACCACCGGGCTCGACCTGCCCGCCGAGCGATCGATGCTCGATCTGGTGGCGTCGTTCACCGCGCGCAAGCTCGCGGTGGTGATGGTCAGCCACCAATTGGCGGCGGTCAGCGACTACGCAAAAGATCTGGCGCTCCTCGGCGGCGCCGGCGAGCCGGTCGAGATCGGGCCGCGCGAGGAGATCCTCACCTCGGCGCGGCTCACCAAGGTCTACGGCCGGCCGATCGTGGTGCGCGCCGTCGACGGGCACGCGGTGATCTTCGTCGAGCACGAGTGCCACACCGGCGACTTCGAGAAGCTCGATCCGGCCACGCTCGCCGAGCCGAAGACGACCTGATGGAGACCGTCGGTTTCTGGGAGAGCTGGTTCCTGTGGCGCGATCCGATGGCGGTGGCGATCATGGCCGCGGCGCTGTGCGCGTTCGTCGGCGTGTACATCGTGCTCAAGCGCGTGGTGTTCGTCTCGGCCGCGCTCTCGCAGATGTCGGGCGTGGGCGTGGCGCTGGCGTTCTGGCTGGCGTCGGTGATGAACGTCGATCCGCACATGGCGCCGATCTGGTTGCACCCGCTGTGGTACTCGCTCGGCTTCGCGGCGATCGGCGCGGCGCTGTTCTCGCTCAACCTGGCGCACCGGCGCGTCGCCGGCGAGACGGTGATCGGGCTCGGCTACCTGCTCGCGGCGGCGTGCGTGATCTTGATCCTCAACAGCCCGCGCGTCTCGCAAGAGGCGCACGAGGTCGACGTGCTGTTGTACGGCAACGCGGTCGCGGTGCCGCCCGCGCAGCTGTGGATCATGTTGATCACGTCGATCCTGCTGCTCGTCACGCACGGGGTGTTCGGCAAGGAGTTCGTGTTCACCACCTTCGATCCGGAGATGGCGCGCACGCTCGGGCTGCCGACGCGGCGCTGGAACCTGCTCCTATTCCTCACCATCGCGGTGGCGATCTCGGTCTCGACGCGCGCGATCGGCGCGCTGCCGGTGTTCGCGTTCATGGTGGTGCCGCCGGCGGTGGGCCTGTTGCTCGGCGGCCGGCTGTGGGCGGTGTTCGCGATCTCGGTGGTGGTCGCCGTGCTGTCGGCGGCGCTGGGCTACTACGCCTCGTTCAGATGGTCGTTGCCGACGGGGGCGTCGATGGTGGTGACCACCGGGATCTTCCTGGTGCCGAGCCTGATCCGCCTGCGCGTGAAAGGACTCACGTGATGCGAAACCTGTTGATCGTCGCGCTCGTGTCGTGCGCCGCCGTCGCGCGCGCCCAGGATCAGGACGCGGGCACCACGCCGCCCACACCGCCCGAGCCGTCGGCGGCCGAGATCGAGCAGGCGCTGCGCAACGACGAAGCGGCCAAGAAGAAGGAGCAACCCCCGGCCGCTGCGCCGGCCCCGCTGCCCAATGCGCAGCCGGCGGGCGGTGGAGGCTGGGGCGCGATCTCGCGCTTCGTGCAGTCGCTCAATCCGGATCTCTCGGCGATCGTCGATTTTGCCGCCGGCTGGTATTCGAACGACACCGGGACGGTCAAGAGCGGGGACGATCCGGGCAATACCGGCTTCAACGTGCAGGAGGTCGAGGTCGCCCTGCAGGCGGTGGTCGATCCGTACTTCCGCGCCGACGTCTTCCTCACCATCCCCAACCTGCACGGGCTGGAGGTCGAGGAGGCGTTCCTCACCACCACCAACCTGCCGGGCAACTTCCAGATCAAGGCGGGCATCTTCCGCGCCGCGCTCGGCCGGCAGAACGCGCAGCACCTGCACCTGCAGGACTTCACCCGCCGTCCAGGGATCAACGCGCAGTTCCTCGGCGTCGACGGGCTGCGCGCGCCGGGCCTGGAGGTGAACTGGCTGGTGCCGCGCATTCCGTTCTATCTGTTGCTCTCGCTGTCGGCGTTCTCCGTCGGGGCCGCCGACACCGACTCGCCGCTGGCGACCTTCGGCGGGGGCGAGCGCTGGGACTTCGCCTACGTGGCGACCGCCAAGACCTTCTTCGATCTGAGCGAGGCGACCTCGCTGTACCTCGGGCTCAACTACGCGCACGGCAAGACCTCGCAATCGGTGAGCCACAACGAGACGCTGCCGTCGGGCAACGTGGTCGACGGCCATCCCGGACCGACGCCTTACGACAACTGGTATTCGAACCTGTACGGCGTAGACCTGTATCTCAAATGGAAGCCGCCGAACGTTTCCAAGACCTGGGCCTCGGTGGCGTGGCAAACCGAGTATTTCATCCGCGACATTCCGGACCTCAAGCTCGGCTTGAAGGCACACCGGCAGACCGAGGGCGGGCTGTACTCGCAGCTGGTGATCCAGGCGCACCGTCGCTGGTTTCTCGGGCTGCGCGGCGAGCTGCTCGGCGTGCCGCAGGCCGACAACGTCAAGCGCGAGCTGGCGGCGGCGGCGAGCCTGACCTGGGCGCTGTCGGAGTTCGCGCGCGTGCGGCTTTACGGCGAGGCGCGTTTTCCCCTCACGCCCAACGTGCGCAACAACGGCGCGGCGTTCTTGCAGATCGAAGCGGCGATCGGCGCGCACGGCGCGCACCCATTTTAGTCGATGAATGAACGCGGCACGCGCGCGTCTACGAGGTATGTCCATGCGTAAGCTCCTGTTGGCGCTGGTAGCTGTCGTCACCGTCGCTGCCGCGCGTCCGGCGCAGGCCAAGGTGCGGGTCGTGACCTCGATCGAGACCTTCGCCGATCTGGCGCGCAAGGTAGGCGGCGATCGCGTCGACGTGCAGCCGCTGTCGCACGGCTACACCGATCCGCACTTCGTGCAGGCCAAGCCGAGCCTGGTGATCGCGCTCAACCGCGCCGATCTGCTGGTGCACGTCGGGCTCGAGCTCGAGATCGGTTGGCTGCCGCCGCTGGTGCTCGGCGCGCGCAACGAAAAGATCCAGCCCGGCGGGCCCGGCAACCTCGACATCTCGGTGGGCATCCCGGTGCTCGACGTGCCCGCCCAGCGCGTCGACCGCTCGCTCGGCGACATCCATCCGCAGGGCAATCCGCACTACTGGGTCGCGCCCGACAACGCGGCGATCGCGGCGCGCGAGATCGCCGAGCGCCTCTCGCAGATCGACTCCGGCGGCAAGGTCACCTACGACGCGAACCTGGCGGCGTTCCTCGCCGAGCTGCAAAAGCGCAAGCTGGGTTGGGACCAGGAGATCGCCGGTCTGCGCGGCATCAAGGTGGTCACCTACCACAAGAGCTGGTCGTACGTGTCGAAGTGGCTGGGGCTCGAAGAGATGGGCTACGTCGAGAACAAGCCCGGCATTCCACCGTCGCCGTCGCACATCGCGCAGCTGATCGGCGAGATGCGCCGCGACCACGTGAAGATCGTCATGATGGAGTCGTTCTACCCGCGCTCGACGGTGGATCTGGTCGCGGACAAGTCGAGCGCCAAGACGGTGGTGCTGCCGAGCGATGTGGGCGCGAGCGATCAGACGAAAGATTACTTCGCGCTGGTCGATCAGGTGGTCAAGCAGCTGGCGGCCGCGGCGAAGTAACGTGGACGTGAACGCGCGCGGCCTGCCGATCACGCTCGATCTCGACGGGTGCAAGGTGCTGCTCGTGGGCGACGGCGACGAAGCGGCCCACAAGCTGGCGCTGCTCGGCGAGGCGGGCGCGATCGTCACGCAGCGCGGCGCGTTCGACCCGGCCGACCTCGACGGCGCGCGCGTGGTCCTGCTCGCGCTGCGCGACCCGTCGCTCGCCGCCACGGTGTTCGCCGCCGCACGCACGCGCGGTGTCCTGTGCTGGTGCTCCGACGATCCGGCGCGCTCCGATTTCGCCATGCCCGCGATCGCCCGCCTCGGCGCCGCGCGCATCGCCGTCTCCACCTCCGGCCACAGCCCCGCGCTCGCCTCCCACCTGCGCGCCACCTTCGAACAATCCCTCGGCCCCGACTTCGCCCGCTTCGTCGACGCCCTCGGCGCGCTCCGCACCCGCCTCCAACGCGACGAGCCCGACCCCACCCGTCGCCGCACCCAACTCACCGCCGCCCTCGACGGCCTCCACCTGACCCTCCAAACCCGCTACCCCGCCTGGTTCAAATAGGCTCACCCAATCCGAGTTGGTTCTCGATGGCGGGGCGGTTTTGGAGGAGCAGGGCGTGGTCTTCGACGACGACTTCGGCGTAGCGGAGGGCGAAGGCGGCGACGCGACGGGCGAGCGCGCGGTCGCGGTTGTCGAGGCGGGCCTTGAGGCCCGGGCCGCCGCCGCGCTGGTGCAGGCGGCCGAGCACGACGCCGCACGCGGCGCACAGCGCGTCGAGATCGCCGCCCTTGGTGGAGGCGGCGTCGAGCTTGGCTTCCATTGGTTGTAGCTCGCGCACGGTGAACGCGCGGCCCGCGAGCGTGGCGGTGCCGAGGTACGCGGGCGACGCGCCCTGCAGCTTGCGCTGGTGCGAGATCACCCGCGCGGCTTGCTCGGCGGCCGGCTCGCCCGGCGCCAGCGACGAGGGCAACGCTTCCTTGAGCTCGAGGATCAGCTCCTTGCCGGTCTTGCCGCCCTTGCCGGGCAACAGCACCGCGTAGCGAAAGCGGCCCAGGCTGCCGGTGCCGGCGATGCGCACCGCCACGTCGAGCACCGTCGGCCAGCTCGGGCAATCGGCCGGCCGGCCGCCCACGCGATCGGCGAACTCGCGCACGCACGTTTGTACCGCGTCGCGCACCGCCACGTCCGTGACGGGAAAATATTTCTCCGACGGGCGAAACCGCCGGTTGCCGCCGTCGCCCTGCACGCGCGACTCGAGCCACGCCGGCCGCGAGCCCTCCTCGGCCTCGGCGATCACGTGGTGCACCGCCGGCGGCATCGCGCGCCCGCCCTTATCGTTGTCGATCGCGCGCAGGTCGCTCGCGCGCGCTGCCTCGAGGTACGACACCAGGAACGCCTCGATGCGATCGACCGCGCGCAGCTCGCCGTGGCGCTCGTCGGCGAGCAGGAACGACGTGGCCACGCGTCCGAGGTCGAGCGCCGGCGAGCCGGTCGCGCTCTCGTCGAAGTCGTTGACGTCGAACACGATGCGCCCGTCCTCGGCGCGAAAGGCGCCAAAGTTCTCGAGGTGCAGATCGCCGACGATCGGCTGCGGCGCACCGGGGTTGAGCGGATCGTCGCCGAACGCGTTCCAGTCGCTGACGAACAGGTGGAAGGTGCCGCGCAAAAAGCCGAACGGCGAGGCGCACAGCCGATCGAGCTTGGCGCGCAGCCACATCGGGTCGCGTCCCACGCCGGTGAACTGCCGGTTGTACTGCACGATGTTCGCCAGTGGATCTCTCATCCCGGGTAAAGCTATCATCCCGGCGGCAAACGAGGAACCATGGCCAAGCGCGGCGGGTTGCGGTGGAAGTCGATCGGGCTGAAAGACGAAGAGCGGCTGACGGCCGGCTGGGTCCACCACCGCTGCCCGGCGTGGTCCGCGGACGGCAAATGGCTGGCGTTCGCCGCCGGTGACGATCACGACGCGACTTGGGTGTTGACCGACCGGCGCGGTCGCGTGGCGCGCACGCTGGCCGGACCGGCGACGGGCGGCGCGGCATTCGGACCGGACGGCTCGTTCGCGTTCGGACGCGGCGACGAGATCTGGATGACCGGCGATCCGGCGCTGCCGCCGGTGCGGCTCTTGGGCGCCGACGGGCTGGTCTATCGCGAGCCGGCCTTTTCGCCCGACGGACGGCTGCTCGCCTTCACCGCCGCCGAGCGCGCGGGCGCGGTCCCGCACCTGTACGTCCTCGAGCTCGCCTCGGGCCAGCGCCACGCGCTGTTCGAGGAGCCCACCCGCGCGGATGCGCACCCGGCCTTTTCGCCCGACGGCGAGGAGCTGTTCTTTCAGGGCACCGAGGGTGATGACGTCGCGATCCATGCGCTGCGCTTTGCCAACCACGCGCTCGAGCGCATCTCGCCGATGCGCGTGGCCAGCCGGCGCCCCGCGCCGCTGTCGCGCGAGCTGCTGGTGGTCGAGCGCGACACCGACGGCGGCAGCCGGCTGGTGCTGATCGATCGCCGCGAGCGTCGCGAGCGCATGTTGTCGCTCGACGAAGCGCCCGGCCACAAGCCGGGCGACAAGATCGCGCTGCGCGAGCCGTGCGTCTTTCAGGGCCGCTCGGGCAAGGTGCGGCTCGCCTTCACCCAGCTGGTCAGCGACGGCGATCTGCGCCGCTTCGAGATCTGCGTCGCGCGCCTGAAGGGCGTGGGCGCCGAGGAAGAGCTCGAAGAGACCCCACCTCCGCCGCCGTCCAACGGCGAGGCGGTCTCCGTCTGATGAGCGAGCGCGCAGCGCGAGTGGCGAAATGAAGATTGCGGCCATCGACGTCGGCACCAACTCGTTCCACCTCCTGGTCGCGCGCGTGGGCGCCGACGGGGTGATCGAGCCGCTCGACCGCTCCAAGGAGATGGTGCGACTCGGCGATTCGGCGTTCAAGGGCGTGATCTCCGCCGACGCCTTCACGCGCGGCGCCGACGTGCTGCGGCGCTTCCGCGAGGTCGCCGATCGCGCGGGAGCCGACGCGATCGTCGCGGTCGCCACCTCGGCCACGCGCGAGGCGGAGAACGGCGGCGACTTCGTGCGCATGGTGCGCGACGAGACCGGCATCGAGCTCAACGTGATCGGCACCGAAGAAGAGGCGCGCCTGATCTACCTGGGCGCACGCTCGACGCTCAACCTGGGCGGCAAGCGCGCGTTGATCGTCGACATCGGCGGCGGCTCGGTGGAGATGATCGTCGGCGACGCACTCAAGGCGCACTTCACCGCGTCGCTAAAGCTGGGCGTCCTCCGCCTGCTCGATCAGGTCGGGGTGGCCGATCCGATCACCGCCGATCAGCGAGCGCGCCTGGCCGAGCAGCTGCACCGCGCGCTCCAGCAGCCGGTGACCGACGCACGCAACGCCGGCTTCGAGCTGGTGGCGATGAGCTCGGGCACCGCACGCGCCGTCGCCGAGCTGTTGCCCGCCGGTCCGGAGCGGCCGCGCGTGGTGAAGTTTCAGGACGTGTTCGCGCTCGAGGACAAGCTGTGCGCGCTGCCGGCCGTCGAGCGCGCGAAGTTGCCCGGTCTCGACGCCAAGCGCGTCGATTCGATCATCCCGGGCGTGATCCTGGTGCGCTCGCTGCTCGAGGTCGCGCACGCCGACGAATACGTGCTGTGCGAGACCGCGTTGCGCGAGGGGCTGGTGTTCGACTACGTGGCGCGCCACCGCCCCGACATCGAGATGATCGACGGGATCCCCGACCTGCGCCGCCGCTCGGTGATGCAGCTCGCCCGTCGCTGCCAGACCAACATGGTGCACTCCGAGCACGTCGCGCGCCTGGCGCTCGATCTGTTCCGCGGCACGCGCGCGCTGCACAACCTGCCCAACTCCGACGGCGAGCTGCTCGAGTTCGCCGCGCTCCTGCACGACATCGGCTTCCACATCGCGTCGTCGAAGCACCACAAGCACGCCGCCTACCTGATCGCCAACACCGAGATGAAGGGCTTCACCTCCGAGGAGGTGCAGATCCTGGCCAGCGTGGTGCGCTACCACCGCAAGGCGACGCCCAAGGACGGCCACGAGCACTACGGCAAGCTCGCCGCGCCGCTCAAGGAGCGCGTGCGGGTGATGGCCGCCATGCTGCGGCTGGCGGACGGCCTCGACCGCGGCTACGCGCAGCGCGTCAAGAGCGTGCGCTGCCGCGTCGGTGACAAGAGCATCGAGGTGGCGCTCTCGACCGGCCCGGGCACCGATCCCGAGCTCGAGGTGTGGGGCGCGCGCCGCAAGCGCGATCTCTTCGAGGAAGTGCTCGCGCGCAAGCTCAAGATCGTCGTCGAACGCGAGGCCGCCTAAGGAATAGCCGGCCGCGCCCGCTCGTATCATCTTGTAGATGTCCCGTCCTGCGCTCGCCCGCCCGTATCTGCTCCCTGCGCTCGGGGCTCTGTTGGTGGCGGTTGGAGGCGGCGACTATCTGTGGATCGTCGCTGCGGTGGTCCTGATCGGAGCGCTGCTGGCCGTGCACGCGGCCGCAGCGACGGTGGGACGGGCGCGGCCCGGCTCGCTGGTCGATCGCGCGGAGCGCGGGCGGGTGTGGGTGGTCGCCGCGACGGTGATCCCGGTCATGTCGGCGCTGCGCATGCCCAGCCCGGCGTTCGCGGTGATGGCCGGCGCCGCGACGCTGGCGATCGCCGCGATCGGTGCGCGCGACCTGGTCGCGTTGTTGCGACTGCCAAAGCCGACCGGCCTGCGCCCGCGGAACCGCGCGCTTCTGGCGAGCGTAGGCAACACACATGTCATCGATCTCGGGATCGGCTCGGTAGAGTGGCAGCAAGTACTTCCGCCGTCCGACCCCTACCGCAGCGCCGAACGTGTGCTACGAACCCTTCGTGGCGACTTCCTCGAATCGCGGCGGGCGCTTGCCCGGGTGGTGGCATTCGACGCCTGTCTCTTCTTGTTTGCACTCAGTTGGTTCACACTTTGGCAACCTGTTCGGTAGACGTGCGGTCGATCCATTCCTATAATTAAGCTGTGGATCTCTTCGACTCCGGTAGCCCCCAAGGACGGGAGCACTTCATGACCAGATATTTCAAGCCGATCTTGGTGGGCGTGGCGCTGATCATCGCGCTGGTCCTGACCATTCACCGCCGCGGCCCGCACGGGGGCGTTCCCGTCGGAGTGGAGCCGCTGCGGGCGGCCCAGAAGGACGACAAGCGGCCGTACGACCTGGCCGCGTTGCGCATCTTCAACAACACGCTCATGCGGGTGAACGACTCGTACGTCGATCCGACGCGCGTCGATCCCAAGCAGATGCTGTTGTCCGCCCTCGACCAGGTGCAGAAGTCGGTCGCCGAGGTGCTCGTCGAGCCGCACCCGGAGCAGAACAAGGTGGTGGTGTGGGTCGACACCGCCAAGCAGGAGTTCGGCATCGGCGAGGTCGATTCGCCGTGGGCGCTGTCGATGAAGATGCGCGAAGTGTTCCGCTTCATCTCGCAGAACCTGCCCAAGGACACCGACTCCGAGACGGTGCGCAACATCGAGTACGCGGCCACCAACGGCATGCTCTCGACGCTCGATCCGCACTCGATGCTGCTCGATCCGCAGATGTACAACGAGATGAAGCTGAACACGCGCGGCTCGTTCGGCGGGCTCGGCATCGTCATCGGCATCCGCAAGGGCGCGCTCACGGTCATCCGGCCGATGCCCAACACGCCGGCCTCGGCGGCGGGCATCAAGGCCGGCGACAAAATCGTGCGCATCGACAAGCTCTCGACGGTGAACATGATGCTCAACGACGCGGTCTCCAAGCTGCGCGGCGAGCCGGACACCAAGGTCGAGGTGTGGGTCGAGAAGGTCGGCGAGAAGAACGCGGTGCCCAAGCGGGTGGTGCTCACCCGCGCGATCATCCAGGTGAAGACCGTCGAGGCGCACCTGCTCAAGAACAACGTCGGGTACGTCAAGCTGTACAACTCGTTCGGCGGCAACACCGCCGAGGAGCTGCGGCGGGCGATGGAAGATCTGAAGTCCAAGGGGATGAAGTCGCTGGTGTTCGACCTGCGCAACAACCCCGGCGGGCTCCTCGACCAGGCGATCAAGGTCACCGACGAGTTCGTCGACACCGGCACCATCGTCACCACCGTCGGCTACGCCAACAAGCAGCGCGAAGAGAAGCGCGCGACGCCGGGCAATCAGCCGCACGTGCCGATGGCGGTGCTGGTGAACCACGGATCCGCTTCCGCGTCGGAGATCGTCGCCGGCGCGCTGAAGAACCTGGACCGCGCGGTGATCATCGGCACGCGCACCTTCGGCAAGGGCTCGGTGCAGGTGCTCTACGACAACGACGACGGCTCGGCGCTCAAGCTGACCATCGCGCAGTACCTCACGCCCGGCGACGTGTCGATCCAGTCGGTGGGCATCACACCGGACGTGGTCCTCGAGAAGGTCGCGGTCGACAAGGACAAGGGCATCTACCTGTTCCGCGACTACAAGGGCATGAGCGAGGCGGACCTCGACGCGCACCTGCAGTCCAAGTTCACGCGCACCGGCGACAAGCCGTTCGAGACCATCAAGTTCATCGCGCCCGAGCCGCCCAAGAAGATCGCCAAGAACATCTTGCGCGACGACGAGAAGACCGACGACGGCGAGGCGGATCCCGAAGCCGAGCCGGACGACGAGCTGGCCGCCGAGGAGACCTTCGTCGAGGACTACGAGATCCAGTTCGCGCGCGACCTGGTCTCGCAGGCCAAGGGCTGGAAGCGCCGCGAGGTGCTGTCGTCGTCCAAGGCGTTCTTCGACAAGAAGGTCGCCGAGGAGCAGGGGCACGTGGTCGACGCGATGAAGAAGCTGGCGGTCGACTGGAACCTCGCGGGCGCGGGCCTGGCGCCGTCGCTGAGCGGATCGATCTCGACCGACCGGCCGGACAACTCGGTGATGGCCGGCGAGACCATCAAGTTCAAGGCCACCATCACCAACAAGGGGCCGGGCACGGCCGGTCAGGTGCGCGCGCAGCTCAAGGGCAACGATCCGCTCCTCGAGGGGCGCGAGTTCGTGTTCGGCAAGCTCAAGGCGGGCGAGACCAAGAGCTTCGTGGTGCCGGTGAAGATCCCGAAGGACGCGCTCACGCGCATGGATCCGCTCAAGCTCGAGGTGTTCGAGGAGCACGGCGCCAAGACGCAGATGGACTCCGACGGCCTGACGGTGAAGATGACCGGGATGGCGCGGCCGGTGTTCGCGTACTCGTACCAGGTGATCGACGACGTCAAGGGCAACGGCGACGGGCTGGTGCAGCGCGGCGAGTCGGTGCGGCTGCACGTGACGGTCAAGAACATCGGGCCGGGCAAGTCGAACGAGACGCTGGCGCAGCTGCGCAACCTCTCGGACGAAGGGCTGGACATCAACAAGGGGCGCTTCAACGTCGACAACCTGCAGCCCGGCGAATCTAAGGCGGTCGACTTCACATTCGACGTCAAGCCCGACTACCGGCCGGAGACGTTCAAGGTCGAGCTGTCGGTATACGACGCGATCTTGCACGAGTACATCACCGACAAGCTGTCGTTTCCGATCGCGCAGCCGGTGCAGACCGAGGCGGCGCAGGGCGTGGTGACGATCAGCGACGTGAAGACCGACATCCTGGCGTCGGCGGCCAAGGACGCGACGGCGGTGGCGAGCGCGGTCAAGGGCGCGGCGTTCAAGCTGACCGGCCTGGTGGGCGGGTTCTATCGCATCGAGCTCGAGCCGGGACGGCCGGCCTTCGTCGCGCAGTCGGCGGCGCAGAAGTCTTCGGGCGGCGAGGTCAAGACGGCCGCGTTCACGCCGGCGTGGCAGGTCTCTCCGCCGCGCATCGAGGTGAAGAACGGGCCGCTGCTGGTCGACGCGGCCACCTACCACCTGTCGGGCATCGCCAAGGACGAGCGCAGGGTCTCGGACGTGTTCGTGTTCGTCTCGAACCGCACCGCCAAGATCGATCGTCGCAAGGTGTTCTACCGCTCGAATCGCAAGGGCGCGACGCCGATGCAGATGGGCTTCGATGCGGAGATTCCGCTGTGGCCGGGCGCGAACCTGGTCACGGTGGTCGCGCGCGAGAACACGCAAGTGCAGTCGCAAGAGACCGTCGTGGTCGAGCGCTCCGCGGCGCAGGTCGCCATCAAGACGCCCAAGAGCGGCGACAAGCCGATGGAGCCGGTAGCCCCCGCACCCAAGCGCCCCGGCAACTCCCAGAACTAACCGCCCCGGATCTCCAGGCCATGCTCGCGTAGGCGCCGGTCGAGCTCGACGAACGGTTCGAGCCGGCCGGCGAAGGCGTCGGCGAGCACCAGCTGCAGCTCGATGGTTTCGGAGCGCTTGAGGTGCAGCACGGTGCGGCGAAAGTTTTTTTCGACGCGGACTTCGCTGATCGTCTTGTACGGAAGCGCCTCGCCGCGCAGGTGGACGGCGACCTCGTCGCACTTTGCGCGGTAGGCGGAGCGCGCCATGGCGCGCGAGATCCACGGTAGGAACGCGACCGCGCCCGACAAGAGCCAGAGCGCGAGCGTCGGGTGCGCGTGGTGCGCCATGAGCTGGTAGTCGATGAAGAGGATCGGCAGCGCCGAGATCGTGGCAGCCGCGAGGTGCAGCGGCGTCGCGCCCTTCAAGCGAAGCTGGACGGTGGCCATCTGGTCTAGGGCTCCCTTTCGGTGGGCGGCGGCGGCGCGGTCTCGGGACCGAGTGGCCCGAGGTGGCGGTCGTTGCGCAACAGGAACGCGTACCATCCCGAGCTCAGCCCCGGCACCTGCACGTTGACATAATGGTAGCCGCGCGCGCGCCACATCGCGGCCTCGGACGGCGGCGGCTCGTACTTGCCGAGACGGTAGAACGCCGAGGTGATGATCGTCGGATGCTTGGACAGCTCGTACTCGATCGGCGCGTACTTCTGGTGCCCCGGCCGGCTCGACATCGCCCGCACCTCGTGCGCGATGTGCGCGTCGGACAGCCCGAAGCAATCCAGCGAGCGGATGCCGCTGTAGTACACCTGCGCGCCCGCGCCACCGACGGAGGCGTAGTCGTCCGGCTGCGCGTACTGCGCGAACCACTTGCCGATCGCCGCGCGGTCGGCGGTGTACCAGCGCAGAAAGCCGGGCGTGTCGATGCCGCGGTCCGCGCCGATCACCAACGAGCGCTGATCGACCACGTACGCGTGGACCGCGTGACCGGCGAGCAGCGGCACCACCACCGCCAGCGACACGCGTCGGCCGCGTCCTTCGAGGAGCAGGCGCAGCCCCATCGCCGCCAGCATGGCCAACAGCGGCAGCACCGGCATGAAGAAGCGGAACAGCCCCATGAAGTCGCCGCCCACCGACGCGACGTACAGACAGAACACGCCGATCACCAGCGCGCCGAACGCGGTCAGCGCGAGCGCGCCGCGCGGCCGCTTGAGCAGCAGCCCGGCGCCGGCCACCAGCGGCACCACCCACAGGTGGAACTGCAGCGCGACCTGCATCAGGTAGTAGCCGCCCTGCTGCCACGTGCCGCCGATGCCCGAGGACTTGATGTAGAAGGTGTTCGGCAGCCACCAGCCGTAGTACCAGTGCCGCCACACCAGGTGCGGCACGGCGAAGAGCAGGAACACGCCCACCCACTTCAGCTCTGCCACCGACGGCAGGTAGCGCTTGCGCCACATCACCAGCCCGCGGTGCAGCGCCGTGAGCGCGAAGAACAGGAGCCCCTCGGGCCGCGTCAGCGCCGCGAAGCCGAACGCGACCGCCGACACCGGCGAGGGTCCCGGCCGATCCGCCAGGTGATCGCGCAGGTACAACGCCATGCCGGTGGTCACCAGCAGCGTGAACAGCTGGGTCTCGAGCCCGCCCGACGACCAGCACGCGAAGCCCGGCACGCCCGCGAGCAGCAGCGCCGGCAGCGCGTCCCACGCCGAGCCCTGCGTGTCCTGCCGCGCCCACTTCGAGAAGATCGCGCACACCAGCAGCGTCGAGACCGCCGCGTAGGTGCCGAGCACGCGCGACATGATCTCGGGCGCAAGGCCCACCTTGAGGAAGCCGGCCAGCAGCACCGTCCACAAGAAGTTGGTGTAGCCCTCGACGCGCTCGCCGAGGTTGAACACCAGCTCGCCGTGGCGCGCCAGGTTGCGCGAGTACACGAACGAGATGAAGGCATCGTCGGTGACGAAGTTCCAGACCAGCGAATGGGCCACCAGGATGGCGCCGGCGATCGCACACAGCGCGAGCACCAGGATGCGTTGGCGGGAAGCCATCTTCGGGCGGGAAACCTACCATATACGCGACGTTGACGGTCAACGCCCCGTCGGCCATAGTCCCGCGGATGCCCTCGCCCGGCCCGCTCGGTGCGCGCGGCGCGCTCGCCGGCGCGCTCGGCGGGATCGCGGCCGGCGCGCTCGACTTCGCGCTCGGGCTGTCGCGCGCGGCGGCGTTCCTGCCGTCGGGGCGCGGGCGGCTCCTCTTGTTCCTGTGCGCGCTGTACGGAGCGACGGGCGCGATCGTCGGCGCGATCGTCGGCGCGACCGCCGGCGGGCTGGGCTGGGCGACCGATCTCGGGCCGCTGTGGCGCGCGGCGTTCGCCCGTCCCGAGCGCGAGCAGGACGCGGACGGGCGACGCGCGGTGGCGTACGTCGTTACGATCGCGGGCGCGTCCGGCGTGCTGGGGTGGGCCATCCACCTGTTCACGATCGATGCGCTGCAGCGTTACCACAACCGGCTCCTGATCGCCGCGCTCGTCGGTGCGACCGCCGCGGGGCTGACCCTGGCGTTGGCCGCCGGCGTGATGCTGGTGGCCGCGGCGCTCAGCCCGATCTTGCCGTTCGGCCCGCGCGTGCGGCTCTCGTTCCGCGCCGCGCCGGCCGCAGAGGCGTTCGCGTGGGCGCTCGGGCTGCTCGCCGGCGCGGGCGCGGTGGCGCGGCTGCTCCTCGGGCTGCAGGAGCGCCTGCGCATGCCGCCGCTGCTCAAGGCGCTCAACACCGGCCTTTGGGCCCCGGCGCTGATGCTCGCCGCGCTCGGCCTCGCGCACGGGATCATGCGCTTGGCGTGGCGCCCGTCGCTGGCCCGCCGCCGCTGGCTGTACGCGCCGGGCAGCGCGCTCGCCGCGATCGCGATCGCGCTGCTGGTGCCGGTCGCGGGCTTCGTGACCGCGAGCTGGGCGATCGCGCGCCAGCTCGACGCGCGCCCGTTCATCGCCTGCGGGCTGGCGATCGTAGTCGCGTTCGTCGCCGCGCTGTTGGGAGTGGGGAACAGGCTCGGCGAGCTGCGCCGGCCGGCACGCATCGGTTTTGCGTGGCTGCTGCCGTCGCTGCTGATGGTGCTCGCGCTCTCGTCGGGCCGCAACGATCGCGTGCGCAAGGCCGCGATCGCGTTCACCGGCGTCGCCGGCCCGCTGGTGCGCGCGATCCACGCCGCCACCGATCTCGATCGCGACGGCTACTCTTCGGTGCTGGGCGGCGGCGACTGCAACGACCTCGACCGCAACGTGCACCCGGGCGCGTTCGATTGGCCCGACGACGGCATCGATCAGGACTGCAACGGGCACCAGGCCACGCTCGAGGCGGCGCCCGCGCGCAGCTGGGCGAGCGTGCCCGCGGCCGTTCCCGCGCAGCCCAACGTGGTGCTGATCACCATCGACGCGCTGCGCGCCGACCACGTCGGCAGCTACGGCTACCGGCGCCCGACCACGCCCAACCTCGACCAGCTCGCCAAGGAATCGGTGCGCTTCGCCAACGGCTGGGCGCACGCGCCCTCGACGCGCTACTCGGTGCCGGCGATCCTCATCGGCCGCTATCCGTCGACGATCGCGGTCAACAACGACCCGCGCGTGCACTGGCCGCCGCAGGTGCTGCCGGAGAACCGGCTGATCGGCGAGATCCTCAAGGACGCGGGGTATCACACCGGCGCGACGCTCTCGTACTACTACTTCGAGCCCGGCTGGGGCCTCAACCAGGGCTTCGACGACTACGACTATCACCTGCAGACGCTGCACTCGATGGGCGGCGATCCATCGCGCACCAGCGGCACCTCGGCGCGCCAGCTGGCCGATCTCGACATCGCGTACATCCAGCAGCACAAGAGCGAGAAGTTCTTCTTGTGGACCCACTTCTACGACACCCACTTCGGGTTCGAGCGCCACCCCGACATGCCCGACACCGACTTCGGCGCTGACGAGATCGCGCTCTACGACGGAGAGATCCGCTTCACCGACGCGCACATCGGACGCGTGCTCGAGGCGCTCAAGCAGGCCGGGCTGTGGGAAAACACGATCGTGATCGTGACCAGCGATCACGGCGACGGCTTCGGCGAGCACGGGCTGCCGCAGAGCCAGCGGCACGGGTATCACCTGTATCGCAACGAGACCAAGGTGCCGCTGCTGATCCGCGTGCCGGGCGTGCAGCCGCGTGTGGTCGACGAGCCGGTCGGGCACATCGACATCCTGCCGACGCTGCTCGACGCGCTTCGGCAGCCGGCGGCGAGCGAGCCGCAGCTCCTCGGCGACAGCGTGCTCGGGCTGATGCTCGGCGAAAAGTCCACGCAGCCGCGCCGGGTGTTCCAGGAGGTGTGGTACGAAGGGCCGACCTCGCGCAAGGCGGTGGTCGACGCGGGATGGCATCTGATCCGCAACCTGATCCCCGACGACACGGTCGAGCTGTACGATCTTCGCAGCGATCCCGAAGAAGAGCACGACCGCGCCGGCGACGGCACCGAGGCCGAGCGCACGCTCTCGGAGGCGCTCGCGGCGTGGATGGACGCGGCCGCGCTGCCCGCCGACTTCAAGCGCAAGCTCGAGGGCAGCCTGTCGAAGACCGCGCTCCCGTTCGCGCTGCCGCTCGGCGACACGCTCGGCGACTTCCTGGTGCTCGAAGGCGCCGATCTGAAGACCCCCGTCGCGCACGCGGGCGACCAGCTGGAGCTTTCGCTGGTGTTCCACGTGACCGGCAAGCCGCCCGACGGCTGGAAGCTGTTCACCCACGTGGTCGGCCCCGACGGGCGCCACCTCAACGCCGATCACGATCCGGTCGAGGGGCTGATCCCGATCGCGCGCCTCGAGCCGGGCACCTGGGTGCGCGATCGCCTGCGCGTGCAGCTCCCGTCCGGCTGGCCGCCCGGCGCCACCGTCGTCGACGTGGGCCTGTGGAAGACGCCCGCGCGCGCGCCCGCACGTGGCGCGCATTCGAGCGCCGGCGCGGTGCACGCGGCCACCATTCAGGTGTCGCGCTAGTGAAGCTGCTGCGCACGATCACGATCGGCCTGGCGGCGCTGGCGATCGGCGCGCTCCTGTACGTGCTGGGTCGCAGGCTCGCGTATCCGTACGACCTCGAGTGGATGGAAGGCGGGATGTTGTGCCACGCGCTGCGCCTGCTCGAGGGCAAGCCGATCTACGGGCCACCGTCGGTGGACTTCGTGCCGTTTCTGTATACGCCGCTCTACCCGGTGGTCGTCGCCGGGCTGGCGAAGCTGTTCGGCTTGAGCTACGCGCTCGGTCGCCTGGTCTCGCTCGCCGGCTTCTTCGCCGCGATGGTGCTCGGCTACGTGTTCGCGCGCCGCGAGGGCGGATCGCGCGCGGCGGCGTTGGCGGCGATGGCGATCGTGGCGGCGGCGTTCGTGCCCACCGGCGCGTGGTTCGACCTGGCGCGCCCCGACTCGCTGTTCCTCGGGCTCACCACCGCGGGGCTGCTGGTGGGCTGGTGGAAGCGCTCCTCGCACGCCGGCGTCGCGATCGCGGCCGCGCTGCTGGTGGCCGCGTTCTTCACCAAGCAGACCGCGTCGCCGTTCATGATCGCGCTCGGCCTGGTGCTGCTGGTCGCCAACTGGCGCATGCTGCCCGCCTACCTGGGCACGCTGGCGATCCTCGGGCTGCCGGCGCTGTGGTGGCTCAACCACTCGACCGGCGGCTGGTTCTGGACCTACGTGTTCAAGCTGCACCAGCAGCACGACTTCTACGCCGGACGCGCGTTCCTGGGCAGCCCGCTCAGGCTGCTCCTGCTCCTCGGGCCGGCGGTCTTGTGCGTGCCGTGGGCGCTGGCGCGTCATCGCTCGCCCGGCCTGGTGTACGCGACGTTCATCGGCTGCGCGGGCGCGGGCGCGGCGTGCCTCGGCTTCGGCACGCAGTGGGCGTTCACCAACGCGTTCATTCCCGGCGTGTTCTATCCGTCGATCGCGATCGGCGTCGCGGCCGGGCGGCTGATCACCGCCGGCGATGCGCCTCGCCTGCGATCGCACGTGGTGTACGCGCTGCTGGCGAGCTCGCTGCTGGTGGCGCCGGGTGGGCTCTTGCCGATCGCCGCGCGGATCGCGCCGTCGTCGTGGGCGATCAACAAAGACGATCCGACCGGCTACGATCCGCGCCGCTTTCTGCCGACCGCCGAGGATCGCCGCAGCGCCGACACGCTCCTCGCGCAGCTGCGCGCGCAACCGGGCGAGGTGCTGATCCCGTTCCATCCGTTCTACGGCTACCTCGCCGGCAAGCACACCTACCTGCACCGCATGGGCGTGCTCGACGTAGGCCGCGCGGGGTTGGGCGCGCCGCGCGGGCTCGCCGAGGCGATCGCGCAGCGGAAGTTCTCGCTGGTGGTCATGGACAACAAGATCGACGGGAACTGGTACATGTGGCCGGCGCTGCAGAGCGACTACAAGGTGGTCGATCACTTGACCGGGCCGCACGTGGTCTCGGGCGCAGCGACCGAGCCGCGCTACCTGCTGCAGCCGGTCGCACCTGTGTTAGACAGGGAGCCGTGAAGGGCAAGGCACCAATCTTCTTCGTCGCCGCGCTGGCGCTGCTGGCGATCGTCGAGACCGCCAACGCGCTGTTGGCGCCCTGGCGCGTCGCCGGCGAGGCCGACTGGGCGGCGGCGGCGGCCGAGGTGCGCGCCGGCTTTCGCGACGGCGATCTGATCGTGTTCGCGCCCTACTGGGCCGATCAACACGGGCGCGCAGTGCTCGGCGACAAGATGACGCTCGAGATGGCCGGTCACGCCGACACCGATCGCTACCGCCGCATCTGGCAGGTGTCGATCCGCGGTGCGCAGGCGCCAGACGTCGGCGCGCTGAAGGCCGCACATCGCTCGCAGCACGGCAAGGTCGCGGTCGCGCTGTTCGAAAAGGACGCGGTCGAGATCTCGTACGACTTCACCGCGCACGCCGACGAAGCGCGCGTCACCCAGAGCACGATCGCGGGCGGCAACGAGACACCCTGCTATAGAAACGGCGAAGGCTTTCGCTGCGGCGCGCTGCAGATCGAGCCGCGCACGCTCGAGATCGACTACCAACCGCGCCGCGGCATCCTCGCGCCGCCCGAAGGCGGGCGGTCCACGCGGCTCGAATTCGCCGACGTGCCGATGGGCCGCACGCTGGTCGGCTACACCGGCATCCACGACTACTTCTCGCGCAAGAACGCCGACGGGCCGGTCGACTTCAAGGTGCTCCTCGACGGCCAGGAGCGGCTCGCGCAGCGCACCGTCAACGCCGACGGCTACAAGCGCTTCTCCGTCGACACCGCCGCGCTCGCCGGCCAGAAGCACACCGTGCGCTTCGAGATCTCCGCGCCCGATCCCGCGTGGCGCACCTTCGGCTTCCACGTCGAGTCGCGCAAATGATCCGCCGGCCGGAGAAGCGCGATCGGATGATCGCCTGGCTGGTGTTCTCGGTCACGCTGCTCACGCTGGTCGCGGCGGGCCGCACGCAGGGCAACACGCGCGACGAAGGCACCTACTTCGACGCCGCCGAGCTGTACTACGGCTGGTACGCCGAGCTGGGCGACAACCTGCTCGCCGGCCATCCGCAAAAGAGCTTCACGCGCGAATCGGTGAGCCGCTGGTTCACCTACAACCACGAGCACCCGGCGTTGATGAAGACGCTGTTCGGGTTTTCGTGGCGCATCTTCCATCGCTGCAAGTGCAAGGGGCAGCCCGGCCACCCGATCGCCTACCCGCACAAGCACCGCACGCTCGGCCTGCTCTCCGAAGAGGAGGCGATGCGCCTGCCGACCGACGTGCTCACCGCGCTGATGGCGGCGATGGTGTTCCTGTTCGGCGCGCTCGCGTGGGCGAGAGTCGCAGGCGTGGTCGCGGCGGTGTTGACGGTGGCCATGCCGCGCCTGTTCTTCGACGCGCAGCTGGCCTGCTTCGACGCGCCGATCGCCGCGCTGTGGGTGGCGGTGGTGTACGCCTACTGGCGGGCGCTCGACGATCCGAAGTGGGCGTGGAAGACCGGCGTGATCTTCGGGCTCGCGCTGTCCACCAAGCACAACGCGTTCTTCCTGCCGTTCGTGCTGCTCGCGCACTACCTGTGGGTGCACCGCGCGACGCTGCGCAGCTTCCGCATCCCGCCCATCCCGCGCGCGTTCCTGTGGATGGCCACCGTCGGGCCGATCCTCTACTTCGTGCTGTGGCCGTGGCTGTGGTTCGACACCGTCGCGCACTGGAAGGAGTACTTCGCCTTCCACGTCCATCACGTCTATTACAACATGGAGTTCCTCGGACGGAACTACAACAAGCCGCCGTTTCCGCTGTCGTTCCCGTACGTGATGACCGCGCTCACCACGCCGGTGACTACGCTGGTGCTCTCGCTCGGCGGCGGCGTCGCGCTGATCGCCGGCTGGCTACGCACGCTGCGCAAACCCGACGCGGCGCACGCCGACACCGTCGAAGCGCCGATCGGCCTGTTCAGCGCGGGCGCGCCGGTGCAGCCGACCTCGCGACGACCGGCGGCGGGGCTGTCGACCGCGCCCGGCTTCCTCGTCGGGCTCAACGCGCTGTTCCCGATGGCGATCATGACCGTGACGCGCGCGCCGATCTTCGGCGCCACCAAGCACTGGCACGCGACGCTGCCGTTCCTCGCGCTGCTCGCCGGCTACGGCCTGCACGCGCTGCTCGCGACCGCGCTGCCGAAGCGCCGCGCGCTCGGGCTCGGCCTCGCGCTCCTGGTCTGTCTGCCGAGCCTGGTCGAGACCTGGCGCTCGCACCCGTACGGGCTGACGCACTACAACCTCCTCGCCGGCGGCCCGCCCGGCGGCGCCGATCTCGGCATGAACCGCCAGTTCTGGGGCTACGCCACCACCGGCCTGCTCCCGTGGTTGAACCAGCACGCGCCGCCCGGCGCGCCGGTGTACTGGCACGACACCAACCAGGTGCAGCTCAACATGGACGTGCGCGAAGGCCGCCTGCGTCCCGATCTGCGCAACACCGGCCTCGAGGAGCCGGGCGTCAAGGCGAGCGAGCTCGCGCTGGTGATCCACGAGAAGCACTTCAACAAATACGAATATTGGATCTGGGACTTCTACAAGACCGTCCGCCCGTCGGTGGTGCTCGACGACGAGGGCGTCCCGATCGTGACCCTCTATCAACGAAAGCGCTAACTCGGCTAGGATGACGCCCGTTTGAGACGCGAATGGAAGGTCGCGATCGGTATCTATCTCCTGGCGCTCGCCATGTATGCGGGCGCGTCGGGCGGGCGCCTGCGCCGCGCGTCGAGCGATACCCACTTCTCGTACCTGGCCAAGATGTGGATGGAGAAGCGGCTCGATCTCGGCCGCTCGCCGCCGAGCCAGAACGACTGGGCCGAGGTCGAGTATCTGCACCTCAAGGACGGCCGCACGCTGGCCGGCTGCTACCTGCGCTCGCTGCCGTACAAGTTCCGCCAGCTGGGCGGCAAGATCGAGACCGTCACCGACGATCTGATCGCCAACCGCTGGAAGAAATACTACGTCTCGTTCCCACCCTTCCCGGCGGTGCTGTTCTTGCCGTTCGTCGCGATCTGGGGCCTGGCGTTCAACGACGTGATCTTCACCGTAATCCTCGCGGCGCTCGGCCCGATGCTGCTGTTCGTGGTCTTGCGCCGCCTCTCGCAGCGCGGCGACTCGAACCGCTCCGAGTCGGACGACCTGTGGCTGACCGCCATGTTCGGCCTGGGCAGCGTCTACTACTACTCGTCGGTGATCGGCCAGGTCTGGTACACCGCGCACATCGTCGCAACGGTGCTCACCGGCCTGTTCGTGCTCGCCTCGTTCGAAGCGCGCCAACCGATCTGGGCGGGCCTGCTGCTCGGCGGCATCGTGCTGACGCGCCCGCAGATGGGCTTCTGGGGAATCTTCTTCCTCTACGAAACGTGGCGCGCGCAAAAACCGATCGTGCGCACGCTTTTCAAGGTCGGCGTCCCGGTGCTGCTGCTCGGCGCGGCGGGCGCGGCGTTCAACTGGGCGCGCTTCCACTCGCTCTCCGAGTTCGGGCACTTCTACCTCAACGTGCGCTGGACCGATCGCATCCAGCGCTACGGCCTGTTCAACTACTCGTTCCTCGCGCGCAACCTGGCGGTGGCCTTCACGCTCACGCCCAAGCTGCTGGCGAAACCGCCGTACCTGCAGATCGGCTGGCACGGCCTGTCGATGCTGATCACCACACCCGCGCTGATCTATCTGCTGTGGCCGCGCGATCAATCGACGCTGCACCGCGCGCTGTGGGTGACGGTGGCGCCGATCGCGCTGATGAGCTTCCTGTACCAGAACGACGGCTGGGTGCAGTTCGGCTATCGCTTCAGCCTCGATTACCTGTTCGCGCTGATGATGTTGCTAGCGATCGGCAACCGGCCGATGACGCGCACCTGGAAGGCGCTCATCCTCGTCGGTATCGGCGTAAACCTGTTTGGCGCCATCACTTTTGGGCGAATGTGGCAGTTCTACTTCGACGGCTTCTTCCCCATCGGCCCCGGTGAACTTTAGTAATTAGCCGTTATCTCTGATAAAATTGTGCGCACTTCATGCTCTCGAAGCGCGTGATCGTGATCGCGGCGGACAAGCCGTTTCAGAAGCGCCTGATCGCCGGCGCGATGGCCGCAGGCGGCGCGGTGCAGGCGTTCTCCTCGTCGGAGGAGCTGCCCGGCCGCATCGAGGCCGATCTGGTCTTGTACGCAATGGGCTGGTCGATCACCGATCCGGCGTTCACCAGCCTGCTCGCGCGGCTGCCCGAGGGCGCGCGGCTGGTGCCGATCCTGCCCGCGCCGCAGCTCGAGGGCATGGTCTCGCTGCTGATCGATCCGCGCATCTCGACGGTGCTGGTGGCCGAGGAGATGAGCGCGCAGAGCGTGTCCGGCTCGGTCTCGAAGCTGCTCTACGGCGATCTGTTCGGCCTCGAGAAGGTGATGCCGTGGGGCGTGCGCATCTACAACATGCTGGTCGGCGACTATCAGGAAAAGTCGCTGGCCATCGCCACCATCGGCGACTTCGCCTCGGCGATGGGCGTGCGGCGCAAGTACCGCGAGCAGATCGATCAGTGCATCGACGAGATGCTGATGAACGCGCTCTACGACGCGCCCGTCGACGAGGACGGCAAGCCGCTGTTCGCGGAGGTGTCGGTCAAGGAGCGCGTCGGCCTGCGCGTCGCGGAAAAAGCGCAGGTGCAGTACGCGTGCGACGGCGAGCACTTCGCGGTGGCGGTGCGCGACAGCTTCGGCTCGCTGCACAAAGAGACGGTGCTGCAGTACCTGGACAAGTGCCTGCACGCGAGCGGACCCGAGCAGATCGATCGCAAGGCGGGCGGCGCCGGGCTCGGGCTGTACCTGATGGCGAACTCGGCGACCGAGATCTATTTTCACATCTTCGACGGACGCGCGACCGAGGTGATGTGTACGTTCGATCTGGGCGCGACGCGCTCGCAGCTGCGCTCGTTCGGCATCTACCAGGAGAGCCTCGATACGCAGGGGCGCTCGGTGGGACCGGGCGTCTCGGGCGTGCGCACGCTGCCGACGCGGCTCGGCCGGCGACGCGAAGACATCGCGCCGCTGCCGCCACGCTCGACCGCGCTGTTGCCCGTGATGATGACCTTCGCGGTGCTGCTGCTCATCACCGCGGTGACGCTGGTGGCGCTGCCCTATGTGCGGCGCGCACCGTCGGCGACGCTGAAGATCGAGACCGATCCGCCCGGCGCGACGGTGTATATCGACGGCCGCACGCGCGGCGTCGCGCCGCTCAAGGTCGACGGGCTCGAGGCGGGCCGCTCGTACGCGGTCCGCTCGACGATGATCGGCCATAAGGACGACGACCAGCTGGTGGTGGCGGCCGACGGCGAGAGCAGCGTGCGCCTGCGGCTGACCGGGCTCTCCGGCGCGGTGGTGATCGAGAGCGATCCGCCCGGCGCGCACGTGTTCGTCGACGGCAAGGACTCGGGATCGCTGTCGCCGGTCACGCTCGAGCTGGCGAGCGGGAAGAGGGCCGAGGTCAAGCTGCACAAAGACGGCTTCTTGGAGCAGACCTTGTCGATCACCGGCCCGAACGCGGGCGAGCGCACTGTGTACCATCCGTCGCTGCCGCTGTCGGGTGACGTGGCAGCGCTGAGCATCGAGGTCGATCCGCCCAACGCCACCGTCACCGTCGACGGGCTGGCGCTCATGCCGCCGTCGGCGCTGCACGACACCTTCCTCAAGCCCGCGGCGTTGCACCACATCAAGATCAGCGCGCCCGGCTTCATCGACTTTCGTGACGACGTGACCCTCGGCGGCGGTGAGCACAAGACCATCAAGGCGCACCTCGGCGAAGGCGGCGTCCTGGCGCTCAAGACCAACGTGGTGGCGCGCGTGTTCATCGACGACAAGGCGGTCGGCACCTGCCCGCTCGCGCCGCTCGCGCTCACCGAAGGCAAGCACACGCTGCAGCTCAAGGCGGAGCGCCCGTACCTGCGCTACTCCGCTACGGTCTCCGTCGAGAAGGGCAAGACCATCGAGCACCGGCTCGACTTCGGCACCGTCGAGGTCAAGGCGCCCGGCATCACCGCGCAGACCGCCGGCGGCCCCGAAGGCATGACCATGCTGCAGCTCCCCGCCGGGCCGCAGAAGCTGGCCCTCTCCAACAAGGACACCGGCGAAAAGCGCGAGCGCGAGGTGGTGGTCGCGCCCGGCGGCAAGGTCGTGATCGACGCCTGGTAGCGTGGTATCCTCCGGGTAGATGCGGAGTTTGCTCGTGCTCTGCCTCGCGCTCATGGCATTGCTCCTCGTGCTGGGCGAGCGTGACGCGCGGGCGACCCTCCAGGCCACCACGACCACGCCCTACCCCGGCGTGACGCACGTGGTGTACGTGGACGCGACCGTGCCGCTGAAGGTGCACGTGGTGACCATCGACGTGACGTCGCAGGAGATCCATCTCTACGCGACCCAGTCGGCGGAGCGCGGGCAGTCGGTCAGCGACTTCGCCGCCTGCAAGAAGGGCGTGGCGGGCTGTGTGCCCTCGGAGGTGGCGATCAACGGCGATCTGTTCGCGCCGCTCGGCTTCGTCCCCGCCGGGCTCGCGATCGGCGCCACCACCGCGTGGAGCGACGCCGCCACCGACAACGCCACCGAGGGCTACTTCGCGTTCGGGCGCCCCGACGACGTCAACCAGGTGTACCTGTCACTGCCTTCTGCCATCGAGCAGCCGCCGGCGGCGCTGGCCACCGAGGGCGTGGTGGGCGGTCGCGCGCTGCTGGTGGCGGGCGGACAGGCGCAGTCTTCCTTCGACGCCGCCGATCCCACCGAGCCGTTCCGCTCCGGGCCGCGCACCGCGATCGGCGTCGACAACGCCACCGGCGCGCACCTGTTGTTCCTCGCGGTGGTCGACGGTGATCAGGCCGACTCGCTGGGCATGACCGCTGAGGAATTGGGCAGCTTCCTCTCCGGCCTCGGGGTCTCGGACGCGCTGGAGCTCGACGGCGGCGGCGCCTCCACGCTCTATCTGAAGAAAGAGGGCGGGGTGGTCTCGTCGCCCTCGGACGGCGTCGAACGGCAGGTGGCCAATCAGCTCGGCATTCACTATGGCGTGTCGCCGTACCGCGCGTCGGTGGTCGGCAAGGTGTTCGACTCGCAGTTCGGCAACGACGCCAAGGCGCTCACCACCGCGGTGGTCACCGTCGACGGCGTGCTGTCGACGTGGAACACCAACGCGCCCGCCCACACGGTCTACAACGTGGACAACGTGACCCCGCACTACGTGTGCGCGCACGCCTCGGCGGCCGGGTTCAAGAGCGCGCAGCAGTGCCGCCAGATCACCGCGTCGGACATCCAGGCGTCGCAGATCCAGTATCTGTCGCTGGTGGTCTATCCCGGACAAGACCCGCCGCCGGACATGTCGGTGCCGCCCGATTTCGCCATGCCGCACGGCGGTCCGCCCGATCTGGCCAGCTCGCGCGACGCGCGCGCACCGGGAATGGACGCAGGCGAGCCGGGCGGAAGCGGTGGCTGCGGCGTGGCCCGGACCCCGCTAAGTCCTTTCCACGCGATCTTCATCGTGGTATTTCTCGGCGCGGCGGGGTTGCGCAGACGTCGAAAGACGAGGGCACACGAGCGACGATGAGCGAAGATCCGGCGAAGACAGGCATCCTCTACACGGACCACTCCTCGGGCACGCTGCGCGCGCGCCGCTATCGCGTGGTGGTGGTGACCGGGCCTGACACCGGCGCAGGCTCGGAGATCGACAACGGCACGTTCCTCGTCGGCACGCACCAGAACACCGACCTTCGCCTGACCGACAAGGGCGTGTCGCGCTACCACCTGGAGCTGCAGCTGCGCTCCGACGGGCTCAAGGTCACCGACCTCGACTCCACCAACGGCACCTTCCAGGGCCCGACCCGCGTGGGCTCGGTGGTGCTAACCGGTGCGGCCCGGCTCAAGCTCGGCTCCAACACCGAGATCGAGATCTCGCCGGCCGATGTTCCCGTCGCCGTCGAAGGCTTCGCCGACGAGCGCTTCGGCCAGGCGATCGGCGGCTCGCGCTACATGAAGGAGCTGTTCGGGCTGCTCGATCGCGTCGCCGCGACCGAGGCCACCGTGCTGCTCGAGGGCGAGACCGGCACCGGCAAGGAGCTGCTCGCCGAAGCGATCCACCAGCGCTCGCAGCGCCGCCAGGGCGCGTTCGTGGTGGTCGATTGCGGTGCGCTGCCGCGCGATCTGATCGGCTCCGAGCTATTCGGCCACGTGCGCGGCGCGTTCACCGGCGCGCTCAACGCCAAGCGCGGGCTGATCGAAGAGGCGGACGGCGGGACGCTGTTCCTCGACGAGGTCGGCGAGCTGCCGCTCGATCTGCAGCCGCAGCTGCTGCGCGCGCTCGAGAAGCGCGAGGTGCGGCCGATCGGCGAGGTGCGCGCGCGCAAGGTCAACATCCGCGTGATCGCGGCCACCAATCGCAACCTGGCCGAGCAGGTCCGCGCGGGCAGCTTCCGCGAGGATCTGTACTTCCGCCTGGCGGTGGTGCGCGCGAACGTGCCGGCGCTGCGCAAGCACAAGGAAGACATTCCGCTGCTGGTGCGCAACTTCTTGCGCGAGCTCAAGCGCGAAGACTTCGAGGTCTCGCCCGACATCCTCGCGCAGCTCATGGCGCACGACTGGCCGGGCAACGTGCGCGAGCTGCGCAACGTGATCGAGCGCGGCCTGTCGCTGGAAGGCGGCTCCTTGCCGATCGAAGCGGCGGGCGGCGTCGGCGAAGCGACCGGCGACGCCTCGCAGTACGCGCACGGCGGCATGTCCGCCGACGTGCTCGCCAAGCCGTTCAAGGAAGCCAAGGGCCTGCTGGTCGAGTCGTTCGAGCGCGAGTACCTCACGCACCTGCTCGCGCGCCACAACGGCAACATCTCGCGCGCCGCCCTCGAAGCCGGCATCGACCGCAACTACATCCACCGCCTGGTCAAGAAGTACAACATCCCCGTCGACCGCGGCTAGCCAGGGGACGCTCAGTGCTGGTTTGGGACGCAGCAGATGCCGAGGCCGCACACGCCGGTCATGCTGATGCTCGCGGATTTAGAGAAGCCGACTTTGCAGGTCGGCTCGATCAGATCGCCCATCGCGCAGTAGCCGCCCACCGCCGTGCACGGGTCTGGCGGGGTGCAGGCGCTGGGGTGCGCCAGCGAGGTCGCGGCCTGGCGGCGTAGGCAGTCGTTGGAGTAGGTCTGGCCGTCGCAGCCGCACACCGGCTGCTTGGCGCTCTCGCCGCTGCAGTCGGTCGGCACGAGCACGCAGGTGCCGCCCGAGTCGTCGGCGCCGCATTGATTCGACAGCTCACAGAAGAAGCCGGCCGGACAGTCGGCGCCGCCGCGCGTGCCGCAGGTGCGAGCCGCGAGATCATTCGGCGCGCCGCCATCAGGCGACTCGCCCGAGGGCACGAGCGGCCGCTCGCTACACCCGACGAGCGCGGCGCACAACACCAAGAGCATTCTCATGGCGCCCCGGAAAGCAAACAGCGAACCAAGACCGCTTTGAATCCTTTCGAGCGGTTGGCCCGGCGCGATCTCGAAAAACTGAGAGCGGCGTCTCAGAACGTCAGGCCCAGCGTCACCTTGCCGGGCGGGAGCGAGCCGTCGGGAGCGCGCTGGGCGGTGGCGGCGACGGTGGCGCCGATGGCCACGCCGGCGACCACCGCACCGACGGCAGCCCAGACGTACCAGCGCTTGTACCAGGCGACCGGCGGGAGCGGCGCGCCCTTGACCGGCAGCGCGAGCGGGCGCTCGGGCGAGGCGACGCGCGCCACCACGCGCCCCTGGTCGTCGCGCGCCTCCAGGTAATATTCGAGCACGTAGTCGGTCGGCTCGCGCGGCGGCGCGAACGATTGCGCGAAGCGGCCGCTCTCCGGATGCAGGCGCTCGACGGAGAACGCGAGCAGGCCCTGCCGCCGGCTGTGCAGCGCCACGTCGTGCACCAGCGGCGCGCCGCGCGTCACCACCACCGCGACCTCCAGCGGCCGGCCGCCGATCGCGCCGGCGGGCGCGGCGTGCTCGAGCTCCACCTCGGTCGACGCGCCCTTGCCGTAGCCGGGCACGAAGCTGCCGCGCACCTCCTCGAAGAACTCGCGCAGCTTGGGCGAGCGCGCCGGATCCGACAGCGCGTAGTGCGCGTCGATCGAGAGCACGTTCTCGAACGCTTCGCGCGCGCGCTGCTTCTTGCCGAGGATGAGCCACGAGAGCCCGATGTACTCGAACGCGCGCGCGCGCTGATCGCGCGTCGAGCCCGAGTCGCCGAGCACCGTCTGGAAGGTCTCGATGGCGGCGCGGTACTCTTGATCGGCGTAACGCTTTTCTCCATCGGCGAGCGTGCCGTTGACGTCGGCCTGCGCGATCCCCGTGAGCGCGAACGCGAGTGCGAGCGCGAGCGCGAGGCGGATCACTGCTGCACCTCGAGCTGCAGGCCGGTCGCGGAGAACAGCAGCAGATCCGGCAGCCCGTCGTCGGTGACGTCGTCGGCGACCGCGCCGAGCGCAGCGCCGCCGTCGAGCGCCGGGCCGGCGACGAACGTGCCCTGCCCCGCGTTCAGCCAGACCAGCGGCGCGGCGCCGGCGCGCGGCACGACCAGATCGGGCAGGCAGTCGGCGTTGAGATCGACCGCCAGCAGCGTCTGCACGTCGCCGGCGAGCTGGTCGGGCAGCCCGCCGAACGAGCGGTCCTCGAGGAACGCGTTGCCGCGGTTGAGGTACAGCCGCACCGGCGCGCCCGCGTGCGCGACGATCAGATCGAGATCGCCGTCGAGGTCCACGTCGGCCAGCGCCAACGCGGTCGCGCGCTCCTTGAGCGGCGGCAGCGCGGCCACCGCCAGCGCGAAGTGGCCCGAGCCCTTGGCGTCGTTCAGGTACACGCGCGTCACGTCGGGCATGGCCGAGCCCTGCGCCACGACCGCATCGAGGTGGCCGTCGCCGTCGAGATCGCCGAGCGCCACCTGGGTCGCGTCGGTGGGCGCGGTGTCGAACGCGCCGCCGAGCTCGTGGAAGTGGCCGGCGCCGTCGTTGAGCAGCACGTGCACCTCGCCGCCGCCGACCAGCACCAGATCGGTCGTGCCGTCGCCGTCCACGTCGCCCGCCGCCACGCCGCGCTGGGGCGTCGAGATCGCGAGCGCGCCGGCCAGCTCGCTGAACGTGCCGTCGGCCGCGCGCATCCACAACACGGGCGGCGCGCCGGCCGGCAGCAGCACCGCGTCCTGCAGGCAGTCCCCGTCCAGATCGACCGCCAACAGCTGCGCCACCGCACCCGCGGGCGCCGCCGGCGTTCCAGCCTGCAGCGCGGTCAGGCCGGTTGCGCTGGCCGCGTCACGCAACGCCTGCCCGGCGCCGAGCGCGAGCGCCAGCCCGCCCGAGGCCGCCGGCTCGAGGAGCGCGCGATCGATCGCGCCCGGCACGTTGCCGGCCAGGCGAAACGTTCCGCTCGACGGAGCCGGCACGCACGTGTCGAGCGGCAGGCTCACGAGCTCGACCGCGCCGTCCTTGAACGCGAGCTGTCGCCGCGTGCGAGCGACTTCGATGCCGTTCTTGAGCCCGTACACGATCGCTTGAAAGCTGGTGCGCCCGCCAGCCAGCGCGGTGAGCGTCTGCGGCAGCGGTCGTGTCGCCAGCTGGTAGCGCCGGCCGAAGCGCGACGACCCGGCGGCGTCGAGCTGAAGACAGATCGCGTCCAGCTCCGACGGACCGCGATCGCTCTCCACGCGCACCACCACGGCGGTGTCGTTGCAGCCAAAAACCGTGGCGGCACAAATGGTTAGGCCGATGGCGAGGGCGCTGGGAGGCGGCAAGCGGGCTGATCATATCTTACACACCGGCCACAAACGGGAGTAAAATCACGCGACGAGGAGGAGACCTATGGGAATCTTCGATCGCGGCGGCAGCAAGAAAGGTAACGAGAAGCCCGGAGCAGGTGCACCCGCGGCCGAGGATTCGGATTATTACGACTCTCCGGTGGAGCAAGTGTCACTCGATGGCGCGCCCAAGGGCGGCGGAACGGCGACCACGCAGGCCAAGGCCAGCGCGACGGCCAAGGCCAGCGCGGCGTCGTCGCACGACGACGAGCCGCGCCCGCACTACGGCATCGAAAACGCCATTCAATTGATGCGCTCGCTACCCAACGTCGACGCCAACGTCGAGCTGGTGGTGGCGGTCATCAAGGGCACGCTCGAGTCGCTCAAGGTCAAGGTGAGCGACATCATCGAGGATGCCTCGCGCAAGCAGAAGGACCTGGAGAACCGGGTCATGAACTTGAAGCAGCAGATCTCGGACTTCGAGAAGGAGATCTCGACGCGCAAGAGCGAGATCGAGAAGCTCGAGGCCGACCACCACGAGACCACCAGCGTCAAGGGACGGCTCGAGCTGGCCGAGAAGCACCAGAAGGCGACCGCGGCGCCGCCTGCGCCGGGGACGCAAAAGCCGGTGAGCGGCACAATCGGTGCGGGGGGCAAAGCCTAAACGATGGCCGCTGCCGGCAAAGACGCGCCCAAGAGCGAAGCGAAGCCCGAAGCAAAAGGTGACGCCAAAGGCGGAGCGAAGCCCGAGGCCTCAGCCAAGGAGAAGGAGCGTCGGCGGGGGGCCGACCAAATGCTCCGCCACAAGATCTTGATCGTCTCCAACGAGCCGGCGATGCGCCGCTCGCTCAAGCGCCTGATGACCGCCACCGGCGCGGTCACCGAGTTCATCAACGACCTCTCCAAGCTGCCCGAGTCGGCGCCCAGCCTCCTGTGCGTCGATCTGCGCTCGGCGTCCGCGCCGAAGCTCAAGGACGTGGAGCGGGTGTTCCCCGACGTGCGGCTGATCGCAATCGTCGGCGTGCAGGACTTCGGGCAGATGGTCGAGTGCCTCAGGCTGGCGCGCTGCGGGAGCGTGATCACCTACGACGATCACTTCGAGCCCGAGGACTTCATCATCACCGTCACCAAGCTCTTGCACGGGCAGGTCTTCGGCCTGCAGAAATACTTTCCGTGGGGCGTGACGCTCTACAACATGGAGATCGGCTCGTACGAGGACAAGATCAAGGCGCTCGACGTGCTGAACGCCTACGCCGAGCTCGCCGGCGCGCGCGGGCCGGTGCGCGATCGCATGGCGCTGGTCGCCGAGGAGCTGATCATCAACGGCATGTACCACGCGCCGGTGGATCCGACCGGCAAGCCGCTGTACCGCCACATGTCACGCAAGGATCTCACCACCCTGACCTTCGACCGGAAGGTGCGGGTCGCCTGCGCGTCCAACGGGCAGCACTTCGCGGTCGCGGTGCGCGACGCGTACGGCTCGCTCGACAAGGACACGGTGGTGAAGTTCCTGTCGAAGGGCACCCAGAAGTCGCTCGAGCCGGAGCAGCGCGAGTCGGGCGCCGGCCTCGGGCTGGTGACCGCGCTCAAGAACGCTTCCAAGCTGGTGTTCAACCTGGCGCCGGGCGCGGGCGCCGAAGTGGTGGCGCTGTTCGATCTCGATCTGCTCGCGCAGGGACGCAACGGCGTGCGCTCGGTGCACATCTTCACCGAGCGGCGCAAGCCCGGCCAGCCGCTCCTGAGCGGCCCGCAGGCGGCGCTGGCGCCCGAGACGGTGCGCACCTCGATGGCGCCGCTGGTCGCGGGCGCGCTCGCGGTGGTGCTGATCATCTTCGGCATCGTCGGAGTGGTGCGAAAGCTGAACGAGGCCCCGCCGGCCAGCGTGCACGAAGAGGTGCCGCTCGCCGAGGGTCAGACCAAGGAAGTGCCGCTGCGCGTCGGCAACAGCGATCTGAAGCTGAAGATCGAGCGCAAGGGCGACAACTTCGTCATCACCAGCCAGTGAAGCCTTCCTTGCGCCGAAGGCGGGTTCCATCGCGGGCGCGATGAAATTCCTTTAGTAGCGGATCCTCAGCGGGCGGGTCGAGTCCTCGTCGCGGCGGCGCATCAGCTCGAACGCTTCCTGCACCGGCTGCAGCGTCAGCTCGAGATCGCGCCTCGACGGCGGCGCCTCGCGCTCTTCGGGGAACAGCAGCACCACCGGCATGCGCTGCGTGATCTCGTCATCGTATTTCATCAGGTGAAGATTTTGCACCATCCGTGCCACGGACCACCCCTTGATTCCACACGGTTTACGTCGCTGATGCCTGCAGACCCAGGTGGGCAGTGGTACATTTGGTGAGCGATGGCGGAGGGCGTCCCCTTTGGCAGCTACCGCCTGCAGCGGCGGCTCGCGCGCGGCGGGATGGCCGAAGTGTTCCTCGCGCGCCTGGTGGGCGTCGAGGGCTTCGAGCGCCGCGTGGCCATCAAGCGCATCCTGCCGCACCTGACCGAGTCCGAAGAGTTTCGCGTCATGTTTCTCGACGAGGCGCGACTGGCGGCGCAGCTCACGCACCCGAACATCGTGCACATCTACGACTTCGGCAAGGTCGAGGACTACTACTTCATCGCCATGGAGTACGTCGACGGCGTCGACATCGGGCGGCTGATCCGCCAGGCCAAGGCGCGGCCGGTGCCGTTCGTGTTCGCCGCGCGCATCATGGCCGACGTGTGCTCGGGGCTGAACTACGCGCACAACGTCGAGGACGCGCAGGGGCGCAAGCTGAACCTGGTGCATCGCGACATCACGCCGCAGAACGTGCTGGTGACCTACGACGGCGTGATCAAGGTGGTGGACTTCGGCATCGCCAAGGCCGCGTTCGCCGCCGGCCGCACGCGCCCGGGCGTGGTGAAGGGAAAGTTCGCCTATATGTCGCCGGAGCAGGTCGAGGGCCGCACGCTCGACGGGCGCTCCGACGTGTTCTCGATCGGCATCTGCATGTACGAGCTGCTCACCGGCATGCCGCTGTTTCGGCGCGATGACGTGACCGCGGCGATGCGCGAGATCCGCGACGGCAAGCCGATCCAGCCCGAGAAGTTTCGCGCCGACATTCCCGACGCGCTGGTGTCGATCATGCGCAAGGCGTTGGCCACTGCGCGCGACTCGCGTTACGGGTCGGCGAGCGCGATGCAGCTCGAGCTCGAGCGTTACTTGAAGGGCGCCGACGCGCTGGGCACCTCGCACCAGCTCGGCGAATATCTGCGGCGCGAGCACCCGCGGCCGCCCGGCGAGGACACCTCCGGCGGCGTGCCCGCGCTGCGCGAAGGCACCGAGGCGCAGCCGCAAGGCACCGAGGCGCAGCCGCAGGGCACGCAGGTGCAGCCCAAGGGCAGCGCCATGCCGCCCAGGCGCGATCCCACGCCGCCTCCAGGCGCGCTCACCGATCCGATCGCCTACGACGACGTGGAGCAGGCGATGCACGACGACGCGCTCGCCGAGCTGGCGGTCACCACGCCGGGCAAGGGCCTCAAGGAACGCCTCGACGACACCGAGGACCGGCCCACCACGCCCGACGGGGACGACGACGCCGCCGCGACGCGCGAGCATCAGAAGGCTTCGCACACGGCGGTGATCGCGCCGCTCGGCTCGAATCGCCGCGCGATCGTGGCGGCGGCGGTCGCGGCGGTGACGGTGATGGTGGTGGGCTTGTTGGCGTTCCGGCCCTGGCGCTCGCAAGCCGCCGCGCCGGAGCCGATCGTCGTGCCGATCCAGACCCCAGAGCCGCGCGAGCCGATCACCACGCAGCTCACCCCTGCGCTTCCTCCGGCGCCCGCGCCGCACCCGACCGCCAGCCCGGCGACCGCGCCTGCGCTGGACATCCTGTCGCGACCGCCCGGCGCGCACGTCACCGTCGATGGCCGAGCGCTGGCTGCGTCTACGCCGGTGCGCGGCGAACGCCTGGTCACCGGCATGCATCGCGTGCTGGTGGAGCGGCACGGCTTTCAACCGCGCGAGCTGGCGGTGCAGCTCGGCGACGGCGAGCACCGCACGCTCGACGTCGAGCTGCGCCCCAGCCTGCGCAAGGGCCGGCCCGCGCCGAGCAAGCCGACCGGCTATCTGACGGTGCGCACGGTGCCGTGGGCCAAGGTCTTCGACGGCGCGCGCCTGCTCGGCACCACGCCGATGGCCAACGTGCCGCTCACCGAGGGCACGCACCTGCTCACGTTCGTCAACCCCGAGCTGCCGCCGGTCAAACGCTCGGTGGTGGTCAAGCCAGGCGAGGAGTCCCGCTTGTCACTCGAGATCCCGAAATGAGCGAGCTGAGGATCGAAGTCGTGCAATCGGTGGCGGTGCTGACGCTGTCGAATCCGGCCAAGCGCAACGCGCTCGATCCGAACCTGCTCGACGCGCTGTGCACGCAACTCGCGCAGCTTCCGCGGGAGGGCGTGCGCGCGGTGGTGCTCACCGGCGAAGGGGACCAGGCGTTCTCCTCGGGCTACGATCTGAGCGCGCTGCCCGAGGCCGTGGGCACGCTCACGGAGAATCCGCTCGAGCGCGCGCTCGCGGCGATCGCCGACGGCGAGCTGCCGGTGATTGCCGCGCTCAATGGCAAGGCGATCGGCGGCGGCTGCGAGCTGGCCGCGACCTGCGATCTGCGGGTCGCGCATCCGGAGGTCACGCTGACCATGCCGCCGGTGCGGCTCGGGATCGTGTACGCGCCGCGCGGCCTGCAGCGCTTCGTCGCCCTGATCGGGCTGTCGCGCACGCGCGAGCTTTTCCTCACCGCGCAGCCGGTCTCCGCCGAGCGCGCCCTCGGCTGGGGCCTGGTGGATCGCGTGGTGCCGGCCGCCGAGGTGAGGGCGACCGCGCTCGCGCTGGCGGCCGAGATCGCGCGCGGCGCGCCGCTGGCGATCGCCGGCACGCGCCGCACCCTCGAGCGCCTGCTGCCCGCGCTCGCTCCCGAGGTGCAGGCCGAGCTCGAGCTGCTTCGCGCGCAGGCCTGGACCAGCGACGACGCCCGGGAAGCGCGCGCCGCGTTTCGCGAGAAGCGCCCGCCCCGTTTTTTCGGACGTTGACACGAGACTCTGAAGTGAGTTACGGGTAGATGCACACGGAGCCGCCTGGAGGTCCCCATGCGCTCGACGCTTCTGTTAGCGCTACTGGCCGGCTGCAGCACCAACTCCGCCGCCGTCGACGCAGGCTCGATGGGACTCCCCCCGCTGGACGCCTCGGCGCCTGGCGACGCATCGATCGCGCCGCCGCCGCCTGCGCCCGGCCTGGGCGCGACCCCGCATCCGGGCGGCACCACCTTCAAGGTGTGGGCGCCCAACGCCGCGCAGGTGTTCGTCTCGGGCGAGTTCAACGCCTGGAACGACACCGCCAACGAGCTGCTCCTCGACGCGGACGGGGTGTTCGCCGGCGAGGTGGCGGGCGCGACCGCGGGACAGCAGTACCAATACGTCGTCCACCACGGCACCGACGTCCTGCGCCGCAGCGATCCGCGCGCGCGCGCCGTCACCAACTACAACGGCAACAGCATCATCGTCGATCCGTCGGCGTTCGCCTGGACCGCGCCGTGGCAGCCGCTGCCGTTCAACCAGCAGGTGCTGTACGAGCTGCACCTCGGCACGTTCAACCCGCCCGCGCCCGGCACCAAGGGGACCTGGGCGTCGGCGATGGCCAAGCTCGACTACCTGCAGCAGCTTGGCGTGAACATGCTCGAGGTCATGCCGCCCAACGAGTTCCCCGGCGCGTCGTCGTGGGGCTACTCCAACAACATCCCGTTCGCGGCCGAGGATCTGTACGGAACGCCCGACGACGTGCGTCGCTTCGTCGACGCGGCGCACGCGCACGGCATGGGCGTGGTCATCGACGTGGTGCACAACCACTACTCGAGCCGCTCCGATCCGCTGCAGTGCTTCGACGGCGAATGTCCGAAGAACAACGGCGTGTACTTCTACGCCGACGCCACGCTCGCGTCGACGCCGTGGGGGCCGCGCCCCAACTTCGCCGAGCCGCAGGTGCAGGCGTACATCCGCGACCACGCGATCATGTGGCTGAGCGAGTATCGCTGCGACGGGCTGCGCTGGGACTCGGTGTCGAACATCCGCGGCTACAACAACGGCGGCAACCCGAATCCGACCGGCGCGGCGATGATCCAGTCGATCAACGCGACGCTGCACCAGCAATTTCCCGGCACGCTGCAGGTCGCCGAGGACTTCGCATCGGGCGACGTGATCACGCAGGCGGCGGGCAAGGGCGGCGCCGGCTTCGACACGCAGTGGGACCCGTCGTTCTTCCACCCCATCGACGACACGGTGATCACCGCCAACGACGTCGACCGCAACATGACCTCGATCCACGACGCGATCACGCACCGCTACAACGGCGTGCCTTCGCAGCGCGTGCTGTACTCCGAGGACCACGACGAGGTCGCCAACGGCCGCTCGCGCATTCCCGAGATGATCTCGCCGGGCAACGCGGGCAGCTACGCCGCGCGCAAGCGCTCGGCGCTGGCGGCGGCGATCGTGCTCACCACGCCGGGCATCCCGATGCTGTTCATGGGGCAGGAGTTCCTCGAGAACGGCCACTTCGCCGACACCATCCCGCTCGACTGGTCGAAGACCACCACCTACGCGGGCATCTCGCAGCTCTACACGGATCTGATCAAGCTGCGCAAGAACGGCGGCGGCAACACCGCCGGCCTCACCGGCGACAACGTCAACGTGTTCCACGTCAACAACACCGCCAAGGTGATCGCCTACCATCGCTGGCAGACCGGCGGCGCGGGCGACGACGTGGTGGTGGTCGCCAACTTCGCCGACAAGGCGTTCACCGCCTACGAGCTCGGGCTGCCGCGCGCCGGCACCTGGCACGTGCGCTTCAACAGCGACTCGATCGCCTACTCGCCCGACTACGAGAACACGCCGTCACCCGACGTGGCGACCATCGTCAAGGCGCGCGACGGCTTCGCGCAGGACGGCACCGTGCAGCTCGGCCGTTACGGAGTGCTGATCCTGTCGCAGTAGCGTAGCCTTCCGCCATGTCCAAGAAGGCGTTCGTCACCGGCGGCTCGGGGTTCGTCGGGCGCAATCTGATCGCCGCGTTGCTCGAGCAGCGCTGGACGGTGCGCGCGCTGGCCCGCTCCGACGCGGCCGCGCAGGCGGTGACGCACGCCGGGGCCGAGCCGGTGCGCGGCGATCTCGACGACAAGGCCGCGCTGCAGGCCGGCATCAGCGGCTGCACGACCGTGTTCCACGCCGGCGCGTACGTCGAAGATTGGGGCCCGCGCGCCGACTTCCTGCGCGTCAACGTGGAGGGCACCGCGAACGTGCTCTACGCGGCGCGCGCGGGCGGCGCCGAGCGCGTGGTGCACGTGAGCACCGAGGCGGTGCTGTGCGGCGGGCCGCCGATCATCGACGCCGACGAGAGCTGGCCGCGCGCGCGCCATCCGATGGGGCTCTATCCCGAGACCAAGGGGATGGCCGAGGAGCGCGTGCTGGCCGCCAACACCGGTAGCCTGACGACCATGATCGTGCGCCCGCGCTTCATCTGGGGGCGCGGCGACACCAGCGTGTTTCCCAAGATCGCCGAGGCGGTGAAGGGCGGCAAGTTCAGATGGATCGGCGGCGGCCGCTACCTCACCTCGACCTGCCACGTGCGCAACGTGTGCGAAGGCGCTCTCAAGGCAGCCGAGCGCGGGCAGGCCGGCGAGATCTATTTCCTCACCGACGGACCGCCGGTCGAGTTTCGCGCGTTCATCAGCGACCTGCTCGCCACCGCCGGGATCGAGCCGCCGGTGAAGACCATCCCGCGCTTCCTCGCGCGCGCCGGCGCAGCGACGATGGAGGGCGTGTGGCGGCTGTTCGGCCTGCGCGGCGCGCCGCCGGTCACCCGCACCGCCGTGCGCCTGATCGGCGAGCAGGTGACGGTGAACGACGCCAAGGCGCGCCGCGAGCTCGGCTACCACGGCAGCGTCACCCGCGAAGAGGGCCTCGCCGAAATGCGCCGATAGCGCGCCGCGCGCGACTACTTGCGCCGCGCGAGCGTGTACATCGCGAACAGCCCGTGCTCGAGCTCCATCGCATCGGGCCCCTTGTCCCACTCGAGCAGCTTGGCGACCGCGCGCCCCTCGCGGTTGTCGTCGACGTCGTAGGCGAGCACCTCGAACCCCGCCCGCTCGAGCGTGGCCTTCTCGAACGGGCAGCGAATGTCGCCCATCTGCACGTACGGCTTGCCGGGCGCGGCCGGCGCCGGACCAAAGTTGTAGACCAGGAACAGCCCGCCCGGCTTGAGCGTGTCGCGCACCGCTGCGAGAAACGCCTGATCGCTGCCCAGGTCGATTCGCTTCTTCGGCTCCACCGGCACCGCCGGGCGCACGTAGCCGCGCTTGAGCGTGTTCTTGGAGAGGAACAGATCGTAGCCGCGACCGATCGCTTCGACGAGCTTCGGGTCGGTCGGGAAGTAGCCGTGCAACACGCGCACGCGGCCGCTCCCCAACGGGCCGACGTCTCGGGCGTAGAGCTTCGGCAGCAGCGGATCCACTTCGATGCCGAGCGCGTCGGCGCCGATCGACGCGAGCATCTTCAGCTGCCCGATGTTGCCGTATCCGAAATCGACCAGGCGCTTGCCAGCCGGCTGAAAGCCCGCAGCCGCGAGCACCTCCATCGGGCGCAGGTACCCGAGCGGATCGGTGATCCGCGCGTAGTAGATCTCCTCGTCGACCTCGCGTGCCGTCAGCGCCGCCCGCTCGACCTTGGGAAGCTTGGCGGCCTCCTCTTCGGTGAAGTACGCGCTCTTGTCGGCGGTGTGGAAGAAGCGACGATTGCCGACCGGTGGAAGTTGCTGCGCAGCCTTGATGAAGTCTTTGACCCACGGGGTCTTGCAGCGCGGCTCGGCCTGTCTCGCGATCCGCTTGATCTCGTCGAGAACCGGCGGCGCGGGTGACTCGGCCTTCGCCGGAATCGCCTGAAGAAGGATTGCGAGCAGCGCAGCGGTCATCGTTCGCATCAGCGCGCGGCTCGTTCGCCGGCCACGTCGGCCTCGAGATACTGGCGGCGCGGAGCGACCTCTTCGGGCCAGCGCGCGAGCGCGTGCATGAGCTTGGTCACCGCCGCCTCGAGCCCGAGGTCGCCGCCCGAGATCGCGCCCGCGTCGGCGAGCCCGACGCCGTTGGCGTACAGGCTCAGGTCCACCGATCCGGCGCGCGCCTGCGTCACCACCAGCACCGTCACCCCGTCGTCGACCAGCCGCTTGACCTCGGTGGCCACCGCGCGCGTGCGCATGGGCACGTTGCCGACGCCGAACGCCGCCAGCACCAGCCCGCGCATGCCCTCGGCGAGGCGGCGCAGGTTGGCCGGCTCCATCCCCGGCAGCACGTGGTACACGGCCACGCGCGAATCGAAGCGCCCGTCGGCAGCGAACGGCCCCGCAGGCCGCCGCACGTGCGCGCCGATCTCGACGTCGAGCCCGAGCCGCGCCAAGGGCGGGCAGCCCGGCGAGGCGAACGCCGCGTAGGCCCAGGCGTCGCCCTTCGACGCGCGGTTGCCTCGCAGGAGCTGCCCATCGAAGCACACGCCCACTTCCGGAATGTCGCGCGTGGCCAGATCGACCGCGTCGACCAGGTTGCGCCGCGCGTCGGTGCGGATCTCGCCGAGCGGGCGCTGCGAGCCGGTCAGCACCACCGGCCGATCGAGCCCCGAGAGCGCGAACGACAGCGCGGAGGCGGTGTAGGCCATCGTGTCGGTGCCGTGGATCACCACCATCCCGTCGTGCGACGCGCGCGCGGCCGCGATCTCGTCGACCAGCCCGCCCCACTCGTCGGGCCCGATGTCGGAAGAGTCCAGGTTGCACAAGATGCGCGTGTCGATATTGGCGAGCTCGGCGAGCTCCGGCACGCGCGTCAAGATCGCCTGCGACCAGGTGTCGGGCTGTAGCGGCGTCGGCCGGCGCCCGGCCATTCCGAGCGTGCCGCCGGTATGGAGCAGGAGGACGGACTTCAACGGCGGCGCGGTGCGGGCGCGACCACGGCAGGCCGGCGAGCCGGTGCCGGCACGACGACATTGACGTGGGGCGCGGGCGCATAGACGCGCGGCGCGGGGGCATAGACGCGCGGCGCCGGGGCGTACACCCGCGGTGGCGCGACGTATCCACGGGCCGGCGGCGCGACGTACCCGCGCGCAGGCGGCGCGACGTATCCGCGCACCGGCGGCGTCCCATACACGCGCGGACCCGGGGCGTAGCCACGCCCGCCGCCGATCGTGATCCGCCCGCCACCCGGCGCGATGACCGTCACGCCCGGGCGATACACGCCGGGCGCGCCCCAGCCGAGCGTCTGGCGATAGACGGCCGGCGGCCGCACCGTGTAGTAGCGGTTGCCGTAGTAGTTGTTGCGGTAGTAGCCGCCGTAGTAGCCGACGTAGCGGTCGCGCTGGCTCCAGTACAAGGGATCCCAACCGCCGCTGTACGCGTAATAACCGCCGACGAAGTTGTAGGTGAGATTGTTGGGCGGCGCGAACGGATGGCGGTGCGGCCACGTGATGTAGCAATACCCGCCGCCGTACTCGGCGGGGATCGGGTGGTTGCCGTTGTAGCCGTAGGTCTGCTGCGCGTAGCCGAAGTCACCCACGTCGCCGACGAAGTAGAAGTAGCCGGCCTGCTGGCGGAACAGATACTGATCGAACGGCGCGTACGGGTGGAAGTGCGCGCCGGCGATGTAGCAGAAGCCCGAGCCCTGGTCGTACGGGATCGGATGCGCGCCCACGTAGCCGTACTGCGGCGCGTCCGGTGGGCCCTGCTGTTGCGGCTGCTCCTGCGGCTGCTGTTGCTGCTGCGCCGCGTACTGCTGGCGCGCCAGCTCGTCCTCGTCATCCGAGTCGATCGGTTGCTGCGCTCGCGCCTGGGACGAGGCTCCCACCAGGGCGAAAAGAACCGCGAAGCAAGATAGTTTCGACATAGTATGCAGTTTACCACGGAGGCGGCGATGGGTCTCGAACAGCAGCTGAACGACACCTTGAAGACGGCGATGAAGGACAAGGACTCACGCACCCTCGATGTGGTGCGCATGATCAAGACCAAGATCATGGAGCGCCGTACCTCCAAGGGCTTCACCGGCGAGGTCGACGACGCGCTGGTGACCGAGGTGATCGCCGCCTATCGCAAGCAGCTGCAGAAGGCGCTCGAGGAGTTCGAAAAGGCCGGCGAGCGGGGCGCCGAGCAGGCGGCCCAGCTGCGCTTCGAGGTCGAGTTTTGCGAGCGCTACCTGCCCAAGGGCATGGACGCGGCCGCGCTGCGTACGCTGGTGCGAGAGCGCATGACCGCGCTCGGCATTATCGATGTCAAACAGGCCGGCAAGCTGATCGGCGACCTCATGAAGACGCACAAGGGCCAGGCCGAGCCGAACGACATCAAGAAGATCTTGGAGGAGCTGCTGAGGAGTTAGTTGGAGTAGACGCGGCGCTCGTTGTCGACGCCGAGGAACGCGACCGAGCCGTTGTAGCCGTGCTCGGCGGAGAGCGGCAGCCGGTCCCCGTCGGAGTCCGCGTGGCGGATCGCTTCGTACTCGGGGATCGTGTAGCAGCGACGGTCGGCGAGCGGCTCGGCGAGCTGGAGCTTGGCCACGAACGCGCCGGCGCCCGCCTGGATGCGCCCGGCGAAGTACTCGGCGGTGCAGCCCGAGCCGTAGCTGAACAAGCCGATGCGCTTGCCCTCGAGCTCGCTGGCCTCGGCCTCGAGCAGCGAGGTGAGCGCCAGGTACAGCGAGCCGGTGTAGATGTTGCCGACCTGCGACGGCATGCGCAGCGAGGTCGCCACCTGCTCGACGTACGACGCGTCGGCCTGCGCCTCGTTCTTGCCCTCGAGCTGCATGACGTGGCGATGGGCCTTCTTGGCCATCTTGCCGTACGGCACGTGGTAGCAGCGCCGCACCAGCGAGTCCGGGTGATAGCCCGCTTCGCGCGACGCGTCCTTGAAGCCTTCGTACGCGCCGGCGAGCGCGTCGAGGTAGCACTGCACCGAGTGATGGCCGTCGACCACCGCCTCCTTGGTGTACAGCGGGCGCCAGAAGTCGTTCACGTCCTTGGAGTACGAGCCGGAGATGCCGGGCTCGAGCGCCAGCAGGCGCGGGTTCTCGGAGATCAGCATGGCCACCGCGCCAGCGCCCTGGGTGGGCTCGCCGGGGCTGTTGAGCGCATAGCGCGCCACGTCGGTGCACACCACCAGCGCCTGGCGGCCGCGCGCGGAGCCCGACGCGATCCAATCGATCGCCGCGAGCAGGCCGGCGGTGCCGCCGAAGCAGGCGTGCTTGGCCTCGAACACGCGGCAGCGCTCGGGCAGCCCGAGCAGGCGGTGCAGGTACGCCGCGACCGGCTTGGAATGATCGACCGCGGTCTCGGTGCCGGCGACGCACAGCCCAATCCGTCCGGGATCGATCTCCGCGGTGGCAAACAGGCGGCGCGCGGCGTTGGCCGCGAGCGCGACCGGATCCTCGTGCGCGCGCGCGACCGACATGCGCGTGACGCCCAGCCCCTCGACATACTTGCCCGGCGGCACCCCGCGCGCAGCGGCGAGATCCGCGAGCTCCACATACCCCTTCGGTACTGCGATGGCGACGGCGTCGATCCCGATGGTAGCCATTCCGTGTGTCCTCCCTGGACTGAAGCCGCCAGGAAGAGCAAGCGCAGTGCCACCGTCGAAATGATCTAATGAATGGAAATCATACGGATTGAAACGGGTGACGGCGTGCGTTATCGAACCTGTCGCGCGATATCGAACTCAATCGTGCGAGGCCATGTCGGGGTGCGGCCCGGTGTCACACGCGAGCGGGAAGCAACCGCACTGGCCGCCCTGGCACGCGCACTCCGCGTTCTCGCCGCACTGGTTGGCCGAGCCGGTCGACGAGCAGGTGAAGGTGCAGAAGAAGTCGGTGTCGCTGCCCAGGTTGGCGCACAGGTTCGCCTTGGTGTTCTTGCCGCAGTCGGCGACGAAGGTCTGCGCGGTGCAGAACTTGCCGACGCCGAGCGAGTTGCCGACGTCGCCGGGGAACCCGCAGTCCGACTTGAAGGCGGTCATGTCGAGCGCCCGCATCGACAGATCGGGCGGCGCCGGCTGCACCGCGTCCGAGCCGCAGCCCCCGATCAACAGGGCGCCGAGCAGGAGCGCGCGCACTAGAAGTCGGTCCACTGACCTGCGTCGCAGGCGATGTTGCCGACGTGCTGATCATCGACGGTCTGCGCGAAGAACACGCACATCTCGATGCCGAAGGTCAGCTCGCTCTGGGTGGTGTTGTTCCAGGCGCAGTGCACCTTCACCTGATCGCCCTTGTTGAGCAACTTGGGCGTGGTCGGATCGGTCACCATCGTCGGCGGATGGAACGTGTACTCGGGGGTCCACGGCGTGTCGAACAGCCGCTCCGAGACGCCGTCCGGGGTGATGTGATCGATGGTGATCTCGCTGCCGTAGGCGTGCATGTGCGGGATCCAGTACCAGGCCTTGACGCTCTGCTGCATGGTGCAGTTGATGTCGATCGACGGCGTGCCCGGCGCGAGGTGAAGGTTGGTATCGACCACCGCCAGCGCGCCGCTCGGGATGATGCTGGTGTCGTTCGGATCGGTGTAGACGATGTTGACCGCCGACTGGACATCGTGCGGCAAGGGGCTCGCATTGATGTAGTGGTGGTTGATCATGATCTGGTTGCCCTTCTCGATCGTGAAGGCGAGGTTCCCCGGCGCCTCGTTGACCTCCTTGACGCCTTCGCCGCCCGCGCCGGCGACGAAGCGCAGCGTGGCGGTGTCCTCATCTGTGCACTTGCGCGTGGTCCCGCCCGGCTGATACGTCTTCGTCTTGTAGAGCACGATGTGGTGCCCGGCCGCGGACTGGATGCCCTGCACGCTCTTCACCCAGAGGTCCTTGTCGACGATCGTGTCCGTCCAGGTGCACAGCTCGTTGTCGGTGCCCGGCTGGATGTCCTTGATGACGGGCAGGATGATCTGCATCCCGTTGACCGGAACCGGCCCTGGATCGATCAAGTTCGGGTTGGCAGGCGAGCCACTCCCAGTACATCCGGCAGCGACGAGAACGGAGGCGATCACGAGGTTGCGTGTCATTGGGTCCTCCCCGATTCGACCTCGTTCCTATATCATACCTACCGGTTGGTAAACAAGATGCGTGCGTCAAATAAACCGCAGGGGGTACGAGAACGGCTGTTCAGGACCGCCCTGAAGGCGTTTGCCGAGCACGGCTTCGCCGAGGTCTCGGTGGAGGAGATCGTCAAGGCGGCGCGCACCACCAAGCCGATGCTCTACTACTACTTCGGCAACAAGGCGGGGCTGTACCAGACCATCGGCGAGGAGGTGTTCGCGCGCCTGCGCACCGGGTACGCCGCGGCGGCCGATGACTCCAAGCCCGCGCTCGAGCGGTTGCGCGCGTTCGTGCTCGCGGATTTCCGCACCATGCGCGAGAGCCCGGACCTGGCGCGCTTCATCTATCGCACCGCCTACTCGGCGCCGCGCGACGCGCCGGCGATCGATTACTGGAAGCTGTTCATGCCTTCGTTCTCGATCGTCACCTCGATCGTCGAGGCGGCGCAGGCCGGCGGGCTGATCGGGCCGGGCGCGCCGCCGCTGCTGGCGCTGCCGCTGTTCGGGCTGATGAGCATCTGGTCGCAGGTGCATCTCGGCGGCCCGATGGGCGGGATGCTGGAAGACGCGCAAGCAGAAGCAGTGGTGCAGTTCTACCTGAACGGGGTGGGCAAGAAGTGATCGTGCTGTTGGCGTTGATCGCCGCGTTCACCGTGCATGGCGCCAAGCCAGAGGACCTGGCCACGCTCACGCCCGAGCAGCGCGCGCTCTACGACGACGCGCTCGCGCGCCAGCCGCCGCAGGCCGCGGAGCTCGACCAGCTCACGTTCGAGCTCATGCCGATCGCGCAGGAGGTGCTGCCCAAGCTCGAGATCGTGCGCGCGAGCCGATCGCCCGCTCCACCGGTGCTGATGGTGAGATCCGGCGACACCAACCTGTTCGTCCAGGATCGCCGCAAGCCGTCCGGCAAGCTGCGCTTCGTGGTCGACACGCTGGTCGGCTGCCCGCTCTCCGTCGAGCTCGAGGTCCAGCGATTGCGCGCGCGCCTCCCGACGCACACCTGGAAGGCGGAGCAGGAGCTGCGCCACAAAGGCTGCGTGCAGCTCGGGCCGATGGTCACCGAGGCGCTGCTCACCTCCGACGTCGCGAAGGATCTGGTGCCGGTGCTGGTGCAGCTCGCCGATCCGGGCGAGGTCGTCGACGTGGGCAAGTTCACGTTCGTGCGCAAGAAGGACGCGGTCACCGCGCGCGGCTCGGGCTCGGCCGGCGGCGCCGCCTTCACCTTCGAGCTGCACGCCGACGAAGACGGCTGGAAGCTGACGTTCCTGAAGAGCGCTACTTGAGCTTGTCGACGTCGAGCGTGGCGGTCCAGATGTCGGTCTCGCCGAGCAGCGCGATGGCCCAGTTCTCGTCGCGAACCAGGTCGCTCGCGTACCAGGAGAGCAGCACGCGGTGATCGTCGAGCGGCACGCCGCCGGCGTACGAGGTGTCGCCCGCCGACGGCAGCTCGCCCCACTCCTGGACGGTGAGCGCGCCATTCTCCAGATCGCCCGAGAGCTCGAACAGCGCGGTGCGCTTGCGCAGCGACGGCTGCAGGTGCTTGCGCGCCACCATGAACAGCCGTCCCTTGACGAAGAAGGTGAGCGGCCCGTCGAAGCGCTCGCCGCTGATCTCGCTCGGGCAAGTGAAGCTCGAGTACGGCGGCTGGGCCAGGCACACCTTGGTGCGCAGCCGCCCCATGTCGCCGAGCAATTCGGCGTCGGTGCCGTCCATGCGCACCAGCGCGAGCAGGGTCTTGGTGCCGGGCAGAAAGGTCAGCTCGGTCTCGAGCGGCGTGTCCTCCGAGATGGTGTAGATGTCGGCGCCGCGTGTCCAGATCAGCCCGTCGGTAGAGGTGAACAGCGCCACCTTCTGATCGCCGTCCTGGTACGCGGCGCTGTAGAAGGTGCCGTCGAGCGCGCGGATGCGCCAGAAGCTGAAGCCGGTGGGCCCGAGGGTGCCGGCGCTGGTCCAGGTCGCGCCGTCGCTGGTCTTGAACGCGACCGCGATGGTGTCGACGTTCGAGTCGCGCTCGGAGGTGACCGGCAGCCGCGTGAGCGCCTTGAGGTAGAGATCGGTGCCGACGGTGTAGAAGTGCGGATCGCGCAGGTCGCGATCGGTCGGCGCGGGGATGATCGCCAGGTCCTGGAAGTGCGCGCCGGCGTCGGTCGAGCGATAGACGTGCAGCGCGCTGTTGGGGCCGAGCACCTGGCTCTTGGCGGTGCGATGCACCAAATAGATGGCGCCCTTCCACTGCACCAGATCGGTATTTTCGTTGTGCTGGCAGATCGCCGCGCGGCAATCCTCGTTGGTGACGCCCTCGCCCATCACCAGGATCTGCGCGCCGTCCAGCCACGGCGGACCGGGCGTGGCCGGCGGGCTCGAGCACGCACTCAGGAGCACGCCGAAAAGTAGCTGTATTCGCACGGACGGAAGATATCATGCGCGCCATGCGCTGCCTGCTCGTCGCCGTCCTCTTCGCTTCCGGTTGTGGCAACGCCGCCGCGCCGATGGATCTGGGTCCCACCAACGCGCTGGTCGCCGCGCGTCCGTACGACACCAACATCCCGCAGAGCTACGATCCGTCCAAGCCGACGCCGCTGGTGATCATGCTGCACGGCTACAGCGCCACGCCGTTCGTCGAGGAGGCGATCTACAAGCTCACGCCGGTGTCGGAGTCGCGCGGGTTTCTCTACGCGATGCCGGAGGGCCTGATCGATTCGATGCACCATCCCTACTGGAACGCCACCGACGCGTGCTGCGACATGGACGGCTCGCACGTCGACGACGTCGCGTACCTCAACGCGGTGATCGACGACATGGAGGCGCGCTACAACGTCGACAAGAAGCGCGTGTTCTTCACCGGCCACTCCAACGGCGGGTTCATGTCCCACCGGATGGCGTGCGACGCCGCGCCGCGCATCGCCGCGATCGTCAGCCTGGCGGGCGCGGTCTGGCTCGATCCGACGAAGTGCCAACCCGCCGACAAGGTCGCTGTGCTCGAGGTGCACGGCGACGCAGATCTCGAGGTCCCGTACCAGGGCGCCGCCTTGATCCCGTCGGCCCCACAGACCGTCGCCACCTGGGCCGACAAGAACGGTTGCGCCGCCGCGCTCACCGACACCGGCATGACGCTCGATCTGGACGTCGCGCTCGGCAACCCCGACACCAAGATCGAACGCCACGACGGCTGCCCCGCCAGCGCCGCCGCCGAGCTCTGGACCATCATGGGCGAAGGCCACGTCCCCAACTTCAATCAACCCACCTGGCCCACCTCCATCTACGACTGGATGGAAGCGCACGCCAAACCCTAGACCCTCAGGTCTTGAGCCACTCGTACATCGGCTTGCGGGTGAAGTCGTGCTCGGCCTCGATGAAGCGCACGGTGCCGGACTTCGAGCGCATGACCACCGTGTGGGTAGTCGCGCCGCCGCCGAAGAAGTGCACGCCCTTCAAGTACGCGCCGTCGGTGACGCCGGTGGCGGCGAACATGACGTGGCCCTGCGCCAGCTCGTCGACCCGGTAGATCTTCTTGTGATCCTTGACGCCCATCTTCTCCGCGCGGCGCATCTCGTCGTCGGAGCGGTAGGCGAGCCGGCCCAGCATGTCGCCGCCGATGCAGCGCAGCGCCGCCGCCGCCAGCACGCCCTCGGGCGCCCCGCCGGTGCCGAACAGGATGTCGATGCCGGTCGAGTCCTTGCAAGTCGAGATCGCCGCCGACACGTCACCGTCGGTGATCAGGCGGATGCGCGCGCCCGCCTTGCGCACCTCCTCGATCAGCGCCTGGTGCCGGTCGCGCTCGAGGATGATCGCGGTCAGGTCCTCGACCCGCGCGCGCTTGGCCTCGGCGAGCGCGTGCAGGTTCCACGTCGCGCTCTGGGTCAGATCGATGCAGCCCTTGCCCGCCGGTCCCACCGCGATCTTTTCCATGTAGGTATCGGGCGCGTTCAAGAACTTGCCGTCGTCGGCCACCGCGATCACCGCGATCGAATCGGGCGAGCCGGTCGCGCACAGGTTGGTGCCCTCGAGCGGGTCGACCGCGATGTCGACCTTCGGCGAATCGGCCGCGCCGCTCTTCCAGCCCGCGCCAACCTGCTCGCCGATGAACAGCATGGGCGCCTCGTCGCGCTCGCCTTCGCCGATCACCACGCGCCCGCGAATGTTCACGTGATCGAACGCGCGCCGCATGGCATCGACCGCCGCCTGGTCCGCGCCCATGGCGTCGCCGCGCCCCATCATGCGCGCGCACGACAGCGCCGCCGCCTCCGTCACACGCGCGAGCTCCAACGCCAGGTTGCGATCCATCTCCATGTCGCGATCTCCTTTTCGTGAGGTTGCTGCTAGGTATCGGGTCGTAGCATGACCAAGAGGTCATCGGGAAATCGGCGCAGCTTGTTGTCGGCGCCGAGGCAGGCGTGCTTGGTGTAGCCCTCGCACAACAGCGCGCCGTCGGCCGCGCGGCGGATCGCGTACTTGAACTGCACCGTCGCAGCGCGCACGTCCTCGACCTCGACCTCCAGGCTGAGGATGTCGTCGTAGCGCGCCGATTCGCGGTAGCGCAGGTGCGCCTCGACCACCGGCAGCCGGTAGCCCTCTTCCTCGATGCGCTTGTAGGACTTGCCGCGCTGGCGGATCCATTCGGCGCGCCCGAGCTCGAAGTAGCGCAGGTAGTGGACGTTGTTCACCACGCCCATCTGATCGGTGTCCACGTACAACACGCGCACCTGCGTGGTCGGCACTTTCATTCGAAAATTCTGATCAGGCGCGTCTTTTCGACGACGGTGGGCAGCCCGTTGATCAGCGAGAGCGCGGTCTGCACGTTGCGCTCGAGCGCCTGGTGCGTGGTGACCACCACCGCCACCGGGCTGCCCTCTTTGCGCGCGCCCTCCTGCACCACCTCGCTGATCGAGATCTCGTGCTCGCCGAGGATGTTGGCGAGCTGCGCGAGCACGCCCGGCTTGTCGACCACCGCGAAGCGCAGGTAGTAGCGCGACTGCAGCTCGCCCGCCGCGCGGATGCGCCGCTGGCCGCGGTCGCCCGAGGGCGTCGGCATGCGCAACGGCGCGCCTCCCGACGAGCGCGACAAGAGGTTGCGCGAGACCTCGATCACGTCGGAGACCACCGCCACCGCGGTCGGCATCATGCCCGCGCCGCGCCCGTAGTACATCGACGAGCCGAGCGCGTACGACGACACGTAGACCGCGTTGTACACGCCGTTCACCGCGGCGAGCATGAAGCGGCGCGGGATGAGCGTCGGGTGCACGCGCGCCTCGACCGAGTCGCCGTGATCCTTGGCGATCACCAGCGGCTTGATCACGTAGCCGAACCGCTCGGCGTAGCGAAAGTCGATCGGCTCGATGCCGCGCAGCCCTTCGACCAGCACCTGCTCGACGCGAATGCGCGTGCCGAAGCACAGCGGCACCAGCACGCACAGCTTGTGCGCCGCGTCCCAGCCGTCGACGTCGAGGGTGGGATCGGCCTCGGCGTAGCCCTTGTCCTGCGCTTCTTTCAGGATCTCGGCGAACGGGCGCGCCTCGTCGGTCATGGTGGTGAGCAGGAAGTTGGAGGTGCCGTTGACGATCGCCACCAGCTCGTCGACGCGGTCCGACGCCAGCCCCTCGCGCAGCGCGCGGATGATCGGCACGCCGCCGCCCACCGACGCCTCGAAGTACAGATCCACGCCGTGCCGCTCGGCCGCCGCGAACAGCTCGTCGCCGTGCACCGCGAGCAGCGCCTTGTTGGCGGTGACGATGTGCTTGCCGCGCTCGATCGCCTCGAGCACGAAGCGGCGCGCCAGATCTTCGCCGCCGATCAGCTCGATGACGATCTGGATCTCCGGATCTTCCAGCACGCTCGCCACGCTGGTGGTGAGCAGGCGCGGATCGACGTCGACCAGGCGCGGCTTGTCTGCCTCGCGCACCGCGATGCGGCGCAGATCGACCGATGCGCCGCCCAGCCGGTGACGGATCGCGTCGGCGTTGTCGCCGAGCAGCTTGACCACGCCCGAGCCGACGTTGCCGAGACCCAGCAGCCCGACGGGAATCTTACGCATCTGGCCGACCGTATCGCTTACAGAAGGGGCGATCAAGTCGCGGCGAGCGCCAGGCCGAGCGCGCGGCAGGCCGCATCGATTCGATCCACTTCCTCGACGAGCGCGAAGCGGACGAAGCCTTCGCCGCCCGGCCCGAACGCGACGCCCGGCGCGACCGCCACGCCGGCCTTTTCGAGCAGCTCCATGGCGAATTGCACCGAGCCGCCGGCGCGAAAGCGCGCGGGGATCTCGGCCCACACGAACATGGTCGCCGCCGGCGACGGCACCGTCCAGCCCGCCGTGCCCAGGCCGCGCACCAGCGCGTCGCGCCGCGCGCGATAGGTGCTGACGATCTCGCGCACCGCCTGGTCGCCGTTCTCGAGCGCGCTCACCGCGGCGAGCTGCACCGGCGCGAAGTGCCCGTAGTCGAGATAGCCCTTGATGCGCTTGAGCGCGCCCACCAGCTCCGCGTTGCCGACGCAGAAGCCGACGCGCCAGCCGGGCATGTTGTAGCTCTTCGAGACGGTGAAGAACTCGCACGTGCGCGCGCGGGCGCCGGGGATCTCGAGCATGCTCGGCGAGGCTGCGCCGTCGAACACCAGATCGGCGTAGGCCAGATCCGACACCAGCCACAGATCGTGCTCTTCGGCCCAGCGCACGATCGCCTCCAGCTGCGCGCGCGTGGCCGTCTCCGCCGTCGGGTTGTGCGGAAAGTTGATCACCGCCAGCTTCGGCGGGCGCGGCGCACGCACGCGCGCCGCTTCCAGCTCGACCAGCGGATCGCGCCCCGGACCGGTCGGCACCGGCACCACCTCGCCGCCCGCGAACAGCACGCCGAAGCGATGGATCGGGTAGCACGGGTCGGGCACCAGCACCGTGTCGCCCGGCCCGATCACCGCGAGGAACAGGTGCCCGAGCCCTTCTTTCGATCCGATGGTCGAGATCGCCTCGAGCTCGGGATCGAGCTCCACGCCGTAGCGACGCCGGTACCAATCGCAGATCGCCTGGCGCACCGCCGGCACGCCCGGCGACGGCGCGTAGCGATGATTGCGCGCGGGTGGCGCCTCGGCGATCAGCCGCTCGACCGCCAGCGCCGGCGAGCCGCGATCCGGATTGCCCAGGCCGAAGTCGTAGACCTCCTTGCCGGCGAGCCGCAATCGCGTCTTGAGCTCGTCGACCTGGCCGAGCACGTAGGGCGGCAGCCCGGCCAGCCTGTAAAAATGCGAATCCGGCATCGCTACTCCTCGTCGTCCTCGCGCAGCTTGATCCCGCAGCCGCCGCAGCGGACCTTGAGCGTGGGCGTGCCGCAGCCCGGACAGCGAATCGGCTCGGGCTCCTGATTGCGGCGGCGCTTCACGGCCGGCTTCGCGGCGGCCGGCTTCGCGGCGACCGGCTTGGCCACGATCGGCGCAGCGACGGGCGCAGCGACGGGCGCGGGTGCGCGAGCGGGCTGCGACGCCGGCTGCATGCCCGCGATCGGCTCGCCGCAGTCCATGCAGAAGTCTTGATCCGCATCGACGTCCGCCTTGCACCCCGGACACTTCATTTGAAGCGCTCGTCTTCCAGCTGCGCGAGCTTCTCCCGCACGTCGGCCTCGCGCAGCGTGATGGTCTCGCCGCGCCGCTCGGGCGCCTCGAACATCAGATCGGCGCACACCTCCTCGAGGATCGCCCGCAGCCCGCGCGCGCCCAACTTGCGCCGCAGCGCGAAGCGCACCACCTGACGCAGCCCTTCGTCCTCGAACTCGAGCTTGATGTCGTCGAGCGCGAGCATCGCCTGATACTCCTTGACCAGCGAGTCGGGCGGGCCGGACAGGATCTCGAGCAGCTGATCGTCGGCCAGCGCGTCCATCTGCACCACCATCGGGAGCCGCCCGAGGAGCTCGGGCAACAGGCCGTAGTCGGTCAGCTCCTTGGCGCCCGGCTTGCGCGCGCGCGCGTTCCCATGGCCATGGCCCCGCGCCGATTCGTCGAAGCCGATCTTCTTGTCCTCGCCCACCGCCGCGAGATCGGAGAACGTGCCCGCCGCGATGAACAGGATGTCGCGCGTGTCCACCTGCACGAAGTCGTGCTTGTTCCAGTGCTGCGTCACGTTGAGCGGCACGAACAGGTCGCGCCCCTCGAGCAGCTTGAGCAGCGCCTGTTGCACGCCCTCGCCGCCGATGTCGCGCGAGCCGGCGCCGTTGCGCGCGCCCTGGCTGCGCCGCGCGATCTTGTCGATCTCGTCGATGAACACGATCCCGCGCTGCGTGTCCTCGATCGAGTGGTTGGCCTTGAACAGCAGCTCGGCGATCATCACCTCGACGTCCTTGCCGTAGTAGCCGGCCTCGGTGTACTCGGTCGCGTCGGCGACGATGAACGGCACCTTGAGACACTCGGCGAGGTTGCGCGCGATGTGCGTCTTGCCGCAACCGGTCGGCCCGATCAAGAGCAGGTTCGATTTCTTGAGCAGGCCCTTGTGGCGGCCCTTCTGCCCGCAGCGCTTGAGGTGGTTGTACGCGGCTGTCGCCACCGCGCGTTTCGCGCGCTCCTGTCCGATGACGTACAGGTCGAGGTACGCGTAGATCTCTCGTGGGGTGCGCGTCGGTCGTTCGCTCGGAACCAGGCTCTGCGAGGCGCGCTTGGACATTTCGGCAAGTCTAGCCGCAAACGCTTTGCACGCGCAAAACCGGCGGCGGCGCGCGGCGGATTTGCTTCAGCCGTGTCATCTGCCAGTAATCACTCATGCGCGCGTTGTGCTTGTCGCTGCTGCTGTGCGGGTGCGGCCACGTTCCGGCCGCCGAGACGTCCGGCGTGCCCGCGCCCTGGCCTGCGCCCAGCCCGTCGCTGGTGAAGAAGGGGCAGCCGGCGGCGTCGCCCGTCGAGCCCGCCGCCAGGCCGCCCATTCCTCCGCAGAAAAACGATCTGATCCCCTCGACCCCGACGCCGCCCCAGTCGTCGTGAAGGCGCTTGCGCTGGTCGCGATCTGCGCAGCGGGTTGCGGCCACGCGCTCGTGTGCCCGGCCGCCGGAGGGCCCGCTTGGCGTCAGCTCACTGCTTCGCGCGTGGTGCTCAAGACCAACCTGAGCGAGTGGACGGCGAAGGAGGCACTCGACGAGCTGGAGACGGCGGCGACCCATATCGCCGGGTTGATCTTGCTCCCCATCCCCGTTGCGGAACGGCCCGAGGTCGTTCTCTTCGAGGACCTCGACGACTACCGCGAGCTCGGCGCGCCCACCTGGTCCGGCGGCCACTTCACCATGGACCCACGCGATCCGGAAACTCCACCGACCGTCGTGCTGTTCGCGCGCGTGGGGTGGGTCGCCTCGCTGCCCGGCGTCTTGCAGAGCTGGCAGCATGAGTACACTCACTTTCTGCTTTCGCGCCTGCTCCAGCGCACACCGACGTGGCTTGGAGAGGGCCTCGCCCAGCTGCTCGAGAGCGCGCGGATCGATCTGGAACAGGGCGCGTTGGTGATCGGTGGATCGGAGTCGGGGGTTCCACTCGAGCAGTGGCCGCCGATCAAAGATCTGATCGTCGCCGACCAACGCACCTTCTATGCGGAGGCAAACCGCGACCGCTACTACTCGGCAGCCTGGGGGCTCGTCTACCTGCTCCAATTCCACCACCCGGACGCATTTCGCCGGTTGCTCGAAGCGCTGCACGCCAGCGCATCCACCGACGAGGCCTGGCGCGCAACCGGGCTCGAACCGGACGCTCTCGAACGCGAGATCCACTCCGAGTTCTCACGCGACCTTCCGCGCGCGCAGCGATTGTCGTCGGCTGGGCCCGTGCACAAGCCCCCCGATTCGATGCGCCTGCTCGGCGACGACGAGGTGCACTTGCTGTGGGCTCGGCTGCGTCCGTGGGAAGATCCGAGCGCGCGAGAGAAAGCGAGAGCGGACCTCGAGGAGGCCGCACGCGTCGCGCCGGATTCGGAAGAGCTGCGGCGGTTACGTCAACAATTGGGTCCGCGCTAGGCGCGCGGCGGCTCTTTGCTCGCGTCCGCGGCCGCCTTCTTCTTGCCCGGCGCAGCGCCGTTGGCAGGCGTCTCGGCCGCGACCTCGACCGGAATCGCCGCCATGCCGTCGCCCGCGCGCACGATGCCGCACTTGTCGAGCACCGCGCGTTCGATCTGCAGCGCGATGTCCGGGTTGGTGCGCAGGAACTCTTTCGCGTTCTCGCGGCCCTGACCGATGCGCTCGCCCTTCCATGCGAACCACGCGCCCGACTTCTCGAGGATGTTCATCTCCGAGGCGAGATCGAGGATGTCGCCCTCCTTGGAGATGCCCTCGCCGTACATCATGTCGAACTCGACCTCGCGGAACGGCGGCGCCAGCTTGTTCTTGACCACCTTGACCTTGGTGCGGTTGCCGATCGGCTTGTCGCCCTGCTTGATCGCTCCGATGCGACGGATGTCGAGTCGCACCGACGCGTAGAACTTGAGCGCGTGACCGCCCGTGGTGGTCTCGGGGTTGCCAAACATCACGCCGATCTTCATGCGGATCTGGTTGATGAACACCACCAGCGTGTTCGACTTCGAGATCGTGCCGGTCAGCTTGCGCAGCGCCTGCGACATCAGCCGCGCCTGCAGGCCGACGTGCGAGTCGCCCATCTCGCCTTCGATCTCGGCCTTGGGCACGAGCGCCGCCACCGAGTCGACGGCGACCAGGTCGATCGCGCCGGAGCGCACCAGCATGTCGACGATCTCGAGCGCCTGCTCGCCGTTGTCCGGCTGCGACACCAACAGATCGTCGGTCTTGACGCCCAGCTTGCGCGCGTAGGTCACGTCGAGCGCGTGCTCGGCGTCGACGAACGCGCAGATGCCGCCGCGCTTCTGCGCCTCCGCGATCGCGTGCAGCGTGAGCGTGGTCTTGCCCGAGGACTCCGGTCCGTAGATCTCGACGACGCGGCCGCGCGGCANNATCGAGCCCTTGCCGAACTGCTTTTCGATCGAGGAGACCGCCAGATCGATGGCGGCATTGCGTCCCGAGCGCGATTCACCCGGAGTGCCAGTGGTCTTCTCTTCCTTCTTCTCTTCGTTTCTTCCCCAAGCCATCGTTGGTCTCCTTTTTACTTTCCGAGCGGTACGCGCGCTCTCGCCGTGTATTCCGAACCTTTGGAAGTCGTCTTGGACTCGTAGACGACCATCTCATGCACCTGTGACATTCCCAGCTCAGCGTCGGATGACCAGGTGACCGCCGCCCCCTCTTTGACCCGCCCGACCGTGAGGTGCGGGTGGAACGGACGCTCTTCCTTGGGCAGGCCGAGCTCGACCAGCGCCCCTTCGACGTCGCGCTGCAGCTTGGCGAGCGGCTCGCCCCCGTCGACGCCGACCCACAACACGCGCGGCTGGTCGGCCACCGGAAAGACTCCGAAGCCGCGCGCGCGCAGCTCGAACGGCGCGTGCTTGGCGAGGCGCATCCGGCAGCGGCCGGCGATCGCCTCGATCAGCTCTTCTTCGACCGGTCCGAGAAACCGCAGCGTCAGATGGAAATTCGCCGGCGGCACCCACGCCACCTTCACGCCCGCGCCCACGTTCGCCTTGTGCCGCTCGACCTCCTCGGCGACGCGGCGGTTCACTGCCACCGAGAGGTTCACCGCGAGGAAGGTTCGGATGATGCTCATCTGTTCAGTACGCTAACGGAACCGATCTACCGGGTCAAGGTTTTGTAGAGCAGGTGCAGCGCGGAATGGGCGCCGATCATGCGCACCTGCTCGCGGCCGTCGTTGCCGCTCACCGGCGGCCAGTACACGTGACGCGTCTCGACCACGCCGGGGCCGGCCACCGCGATCCATACCGTGCCGACCGGCTTCTCGGCGGTCCCGCCGTCGGGCCCGGCGATGCCGGAGATCGCCGCCGCCCAGGTCGCGCCGCACACCCGTCGCGCGCCCTCGGCCATCTCGATCACCACCTCTTTGCTGACCGCGCCCGCCGTCGCCAACGTCTCGCGCTTCACGCCCAACAGGTTGGCCTTCAGATCGTTCGAGTAGCTGATCACGCCGCCGACGAAGTAGGCCGAGGAGCCGGGCACCGCGGTCAGCAGCTGGCCCACCATCCCGCCGGTGCACGACTCGGCCACGGCCAGCGTTGCACCTGTGGCCTGGAGCAGCCGGCCTACCGCGTGCGCCAGCGTCTCGTCGTCGATGCCGTAGACGTGATCGCCCAGCCGCCGGCGCACCTCCACGTCCAGCGTGTCGAGCAGGCGGCGCGCCTCGCTCTCGTCGCTGCGGCGCACGATCACCGTGACCAGATTCTCGGGATAGAGGATGCGGAAGTGCAGGGTCGCGCCGGTCTGCCCGTCCAGGAGCCCGCGCAGCGCGTGGTCGACGTGCGACTCGCCCATGCCGGCCACCCGCCACGTGCGGCGCGCGGTCTTGGTCCCGTCGCCCACCAGCGCGGCGACGCGCGGGGTGACGCCGTATTGAAAGATATTCTTCATTTCGCGCGGCACGCCCGGCATGAAGAACAGTTGGGCGGAGCCGAGCGCGACGCGAAAGCCGGGCGCCAGGCCCCGACGGTTCTCCAGCACCTCGGCGCCGGCGGGCACGCGCACCTGGCGCAAATTGTTGGGCGTGATCGCAAAGCCGCGCTCGTTGAAGCGCGCGGTCATCTTCTGCTCGTGGTGCGCGTCGATCACCGGCTCGACCCCGAGCACGCGCGAGACCACGTCCACCGTGCGATCGTCGTCGGTCGGCCCGAGCCCGCCCGAGCACACCACCACGCGCGCCCTCGCGGCGGCCACGCGCAGCGCCGCTTCCAGGTCGGGCTCGTCGTCGGTGACCGAGCTGCGCCAGCGCACGTGCGCGCCGAGCTCGGTGAGCCGCTCGGCGAGGTACGACGAGTTGGTGTCGACGATCTCGCCGCGGTTGAGCTCGTCCCCGATGGTCAGCACCTCGGCGTCCAGCTTCTCGGCGGCCACAAAGCCTTTTACCACTTTGACTTTCCCCCTGTACTTGATAAAGTTGCAGTCCGGCTGACGCGCGCCCACCACCGACGGGATGCCATGAAGATCCGCTACGCAGCGAAGACCGACGTCGGAATGAAGCGCACTCACAACGAGGACTATTTCTCGTTGATCGAGGACGAGCAGCTGTTCATCGTCGCCGACGGCATGGGCGGGCACGCCATGGGCGAGGTCGCCTCCAAGATGGCGGCCGATACGCTGGGCGAGTTCTACCAGCGCACCAAGGACGAAGACGCCACCTGGCCCTATAAGATGGATCGCCAGCTCTCGTACGTGGAGAACCGGCTGGTGTGCGGCATCAAGCTCGCCAACTGGCGCATCTACGAGGCGGCGACCAAGGATCCGCGCTGCAAGGGCATGGGCACCACGCTGGTCTCCACGCTGGTCAACGGCGACAAGGTCTACTTCGCGCACGTCGGCGACTCGCGCGGCTATCGCATCCGCGGCGACGGCATCAAACAGATGACGCGCGATCACTCGCTGCTCGAGGACTACAAAGAAGCCAAGCCCGACATGAGCGAGGACGAGCAGCGCAACTTCCCGCACAAGAACGTGATCACGCGCGCGCTCGGCATGCGCGACTCGGTGCAGGTCGACATCAAGCACGACAGCATCGAGGACGGCGACACGTTCCTGCTGTGCTGCGACGGCCTGTCGGGCATGCTCGAGGACAAGAAGATGGCCGAGCTGGTCAAGGGCTGCTCGGGCGATCTCGAGAAGGCGGTGGCGACGCTGGTCGATCAGGCCAATCGCAACGGCGGCGTCGACAACATCACCGTCATCCTGCTCACCTGCCAGGCCAACGGTAAGTCCGAATAGCTAACCGACCGGGGCGGTAAAGCGCGGCAGGCGCACCACGAAGCTGGCCCCGGCGCCGTCGATCTTGCCGAGCGTCAGATCGCCGCCGTACGCCTGGACGATCGATCGGCAGATGGCCAGCCCGAGGCCGGTGCCCTTGCCGGGCTCCTTGGTGGTGAAGAACGGGTCGAACACCTTGGCTCGATCGGCGAACGGAATGCCGGGGCCCGAGTCGCGCACGGTGAGCAGCACCAGCCCCTCGGGCGCGCTGGCCTCGACGGTGATGCGCCCTTCGCCGCCCATCGCGTCGGCGGCGTTGAGGAACAGGTTGAGCAGCACCTGGATGATGCGGCTCGTGGACGCGGCGGCGGCGGGAAGCTCGGCCGGCACCTGGTTGTCGACGGTGACGCCGCGAAAGCGCGTCTGCGGGCGCACCAGCGCGACCGCGTTGTCGACCGCTTCGCCGAGGCGCACCGGCTCGACCGCGCCGGCCACCGGCCGCGAGTAGTCGAGCAAATCGGCGATGATCCCGCGGATGCGCTCGGTCTCCTTGCGGATGCGCTCGAGCATGTCGCGGCGCTCGGACTCGACGCCCTCGGGCTCGTCGGAGAGCAGCATCTCGGCATAGCCGAGCACCGCGGCCAGCGGGTTGCCCACCTCGTGCGCCACGCCCGCCGCCAGGCGCCCGACGGTGGCCAGCTTCTCCTGCGCGAGCAGGTGATCGCGCTGCTCGCGCAGGGACGCGGTCATGCGGTTGAACGCCTCGGACAGGCGTGCCAGCTCGTCGTTGCTCCAGCCGGCCGAGACCGGTGGCACGTCGAGATCGCCCGAGGCCACGCGGCGCGCCATCTGCGCCAACCCCTCGAGCGGCGCCACCACGCGGCGGATGAACAGCGTGCCGAACAGCAGCACCAGCGCGCCGGCCAGCATGGTCGACGAGATCAGCACGTAGCGCGCGCCGGCCAGCGCTGCCGACAGCTCGTCCTCGCCGCCCAGCCGGAAGCGCACCGACGCCGCCTGCACGCCCTGCGACGCGAGCGACGCGTAGACGTAGACCGCGCCGTTGCGCCGCGCCAGGAACAGCGCCCCGTCGCGCGCGCCGGCGATCGCGCGATCGCCCGACGCGTCCCCCGCCACCGGTTGGCCGTCCTCGTCGACGATCGCCACGTCGCGCACGTCGCCTCGCAGCACCATGGCCCGCGCCGCGCTCGCCAGCCGGGTGCGATTCGCGAAGTCGGACAGCGGCAGCTTCCAGTCGTAGCTCGCGCGTAGCTCGCGCAGGAGCTGCTCCGACAGCACCCGCGCCTGCCGCTCCTGCCCGCCCACCAGCCGCACCCGCGCCACCGTGAGCAGCAGCCAGCCCGACGAGAGGACCGCGGCCACGACCAGGACCGCCAGCCCCACCAGCAGCCGGGTGCGCAAGCTCATGCGTCCCCCATCTTACGCGAGCTTCGGGGTCTTCGCCTTTTTGCGTTCGAGGAGCGCGGGCACGATCACCAGCAGCAGCACCACCAGCTGCGCGGAGATCCCCTCGACGCTGGGATAGATGCCCAGCACCGGCACGTCGAGGTGCGGCGACAGGGGCTGCAGGTGCACGAAGCCGCCTTCTTGCAGCGAGCGGATGCCCTGGCCGACCAGCGAGATGGCGATCGCGGTGAGCAGCACGCCCGAGACCAGCATCACCGGCCGCGGGTTGAGCCGCTTGCCCAGGCTCGACATCACGCGGACCACGATCATCAGCACCGCGAGGCCGCTCGCCGCGCCGAGCACCACGTGCAGCCCGGCGCCGGGCGCGTCGAGCACCAGCGCGCGGAAGAACAGCACCACCTCGATCGCCTCGCGAAACGCGGCCACGAAGGCGACCGCCACCAGCGGCCACGGGATGGCCCGCTCGGAGCCCGCCGCGCTTCGGGTGCGCCGCTCGAGGAACTTCAACCATTTTCGAGACTCGAGCTTGCCGAGCACGAAGTGGCTCACGAACAGGAGCATCGCGGCGGCCACCAGCGTGAGGATGCCCTCGGTGAGCTCGCGCTGCGCGCCGGCCAGCACCGCCCCGACGGCGAACCAGGCGCCCACGCCCGCCGGGATCGCCGCCGCCCAGCCCAGGTGGATGAAGCGCGCCAGCTCGCCGTGCCCGCTCTTGCGCACGAACGCGAGCAGCGCCGCGACCAGCAGGCTGATCTCGAACCCTTCGCGCAGCGCGATGGCGAACGCAGCAAGGAACGGCACGCTCGCGCCCGCCGCCCCGCGCTCGTCGGCGCCGTCGAGCACCAGCGTGGTGCGCGCCACCTCGCCGCGAATGGTGTCGGCGGTGGCGCCGCTGTCGATCAGGCGGCGCAGCTCGAAGAACGCGCGCTCGATACGATCGGCGAGCGGCCGGTCCTGCGTCTTGAGCGCGGCCTCGTGCGGCTCGATCCCTTCGAGGTACGCGGCGATCGCCAGCTCGCGCGCGCGCTTGCGATCGCCGGCGTTGCGGCTCACCTCGGCGAGCAGGCGGCGCGCTTCACCGAACGTGCCGCCGGGCGCGGTGGCGAACGAAGCCTCGCGCCGCAGGTACGCGATCGCGCTCTCGCGATCCGCCGCGCCGGCGACGGCGGGCCGCAACAGCTCGTCGAGCTGCCCGTCGGAGAGCCCGGCCAGGCGCGAGGCCGAGACCGCGAGCGGCACCTGCGCCGCGCGCATCACCTGCGCGCCACGCGCGGTGTCGGCGCCGGCGTGACGCAACGACACCACATAGAACGCCAGGCTCCAACGATCCGACGGCGGCAGCGTCTCGAACGAGGCCATCGCGGTGTTGCTCACGCCGAAGGTGAGCGCATGAAACGCCAGCGCCGGCGAGATGCGCGCCATGCGATCGCCCTCGAAAAAATCGACCGGCGGCGGCTTGAGCTCCTTCGCCTTGGGCGTGTCCGCGCGCCCGTCCTTGCCGTGGCACTCGGCGCACGCCATCGCGTACACCGTCTGCGCGCGCGCTCGCTCGGGCGGCGCGAGCGGCGCCAGCACCAGCCCGTAGTCGTCGAGCAGCCGCTTGTGGATCGCGCGGCAATCGTCGGCGATGCGCTGCTCTGCGGCGCGCCCCAGCACGTCCTTCTCCAGCACGCCCAGCTCGGTCGACAGCTGCAGGCGCGCCGCCTCGTGGCCAGGCGTCGGCTGCAGACCGAGGAACACCGTGTGCGCCTCGGCGATCATCCCCTGCTGCTCCTGGAACTCGCTCTCGGCGACCACCTTGCCGTTCTTTACCGCGCCCGGATAGTCCGCGGCCACGTAGTCGACCAGCGCCGCCAGCCGCGCGGTCGAGTCGCGCCCCGGCTCCTCGGCCGCGGCGATCCCGCTCAGGCAGGCGAGCAAGATGAAATTGAAAACCGTTTTCATCTAGCTCTGAAGTAGCGAACTTGACGGGCGCTGTCAACTAGCCCGTTCTAACTACTCTCGTCTTTTGGACAATAGCCGTTCTTGACGCCGGCGGCCTTGGGGCACTGCCCGTACAGCTCGAGCTTGTGGCGCACCAACTTGAAGCCGCCCAGTCGATCCGCCATCTCGTCTTGCAGCTGCTCGATGGTGTCGTTCTCGAACTCGAGGATCAGCCCGCACGAGACGCAGATCAGGTGATCGTGGTGCGCCTGCCCGTCGCCCATCACCTCGAAGCGGGTCTGCCCGTCGCCGAACTGGCGCGCCGCCGCGATGCCGCAGTCGGTGAGCAGCTTGAGCGTGCGATACACCGTCGCGTAGCCCACCTTGGGCGATTTCTTTCGCACCTTGGCGAGCAGGTCCTCGATCGACATGTGGCCGGTCGATTTGAGGAACAGGTCGACGATCACGTCGCGCTGATGGGTCGACTTGAGCTGGTGCCGGCGCACGTACTCGTCGAATTTCAGCCGTAGATGCTTCGGGTCGGGCGGCGAGTGGCCGGTCACCCTGCAAATCAAAGCCTAGAACGACGAACTGTCAAGCGCGACCGCGTGTCACACCCAAAGTACACGGTTGACCCCAAAGACCAGGGCGGGATAATTTCATGGATCGTATGTCCGACAAGGAAAAGACCGACGAGGGTTTCGACCAGGTGCTGGGCGGCCTGCGCGGCATCGTCGAGCGGCTGGAGGGCGGCAACCTGTCGCTCGAGCAGTCGCTGCAGACGTTCGAGGAAGGCGTACGGCTGTCCAGGCGCGGCGCCGAGATCCTCGACGCTGCGGAGAGCCGCATCGACATCCTCCTCAAGGTCGAGAACGCCGACGTGAGAGCCGTGCCTTTCGAGGCCCCGGAGCGTGGCAGTAAGTAACCCCGACGTCACCGGCACGAAGGTCGTGATCGTCGATGACGATCGCGCGTTGCGCGACCGATTGCAGCAGATCCTCGAGCAAGACGGCTACGTGGTGGCGCAGGCGCCGAGCGGGCTGCGGCTCTTGAGCCTGCTCGAGGTGGATCGCCCGCACCTGATCCTCCTGGACGTGGCCATGTCCTGGATCAACGGCTTCGAGCTGTGCCGCGCGATGAAGGCGAACTCGGCCTATCGCGGCATTCCGGTGGTGTTCATTTCCGGCCGCTCGTCCGACGAAGACATCCGCACCGGCCTCGCGTGTGGGGCGGCCGACTACTTCGTAAAACCGCTGGACACACATAAGCTTCTGGACCGTGTGCACGAGCTTGCACCGCGCTAGCGGGCTGCGGTACGATTGGGATCGTGGGCCTAGACTGGGATGACGACACCAAGATCGCGTCCAAGGAGGAGATCGCCAAACAGCCGATCTCCAAGGACCGCGATCGCGCCTACCTGATCGTCCTGGCCGGCGCGTCGGTGGGCGAGATGTACAAGATCGCCAAGGAACAAACCATCATCGGGCGCGGCAACCAGGCGGATATCCACGTAGTGGACGACGGCATCTCGCGCCGCCACGCGGAGATCGTCCACGTCGGCGACAAGATCCTGGTGCGCGACCTGGGCTCGACCAACGGCACCTTCTGCAACGGCGATCGGGTCACCGAACAGAGCCTCAAGGACGGCGACAAGATCCAGGTGGGCTCGACCACCATCCTCAAGTTCACCTTCCACGACTCGCTCGACGAGACCTTCCAGCGCCAGATGTACGAGTCGGCGCTGCGCGACGGGCTCACCAAGATCTTCAACAAGAAGTACTTCCTCGACCGGCTCGAGAGCGAGTTCGCCTACGCGGTCCGGCACAAGACGCCGCTCTCGCTGGTCATGTTCGACATCGACTTTTTCAAGAAGATCAACGACTCGCACGGCCACCTGGCGGGCGACTACGCGCTGGCCACGCTCTCCAACGTGGTCGCCGGCACCATCCGCCAGGAGGACGTGTTCGCGCGTTACGGCGGCGAGGAGTTCGCGGTGATCTGCCGCGGCGTGGACCTGCCCGGCGCGGCCGCGTTCGGCGAGCGCATCCGCCGACTGGTCGCCGCGCAGCTGTTCCTCTATCAGGAGATCGAGCTGAAGATCACGGTCTCGGTGGGGGTCGCTGCGGTCACCGACGTCGGCATGCGCGAGCACTCCGAGCTGATCGCCGCCGCCGACGAAGCGCTGTACTCCGCCAAGCGCGCCGGCCGCAACCAGGTCGTCTCCGCAGGCGCCCTGAAGACCGCCCACACCCGATAACGAGCTAGCGAGTTAGCTGCGCGGTGGATGTGCGCAGCTGGTCGACCAGGCGGATGGCGTCGTCGACCTGGACCGCGCCGGTGAAGCGGCCGCGCAAGGCGCCTTCGCGATCGATCACGAAGATGTCGACGCGCTTGCCGGGGTCGACCTGGAAGTCGCGGCGCAGCTGGCCGTCTTCATCGACGACATGGATGATCTTGCCCACCTGATCGTGCTCGGCGGCCTTGCGACGAGCGTAACCGTGAAACATGCCCGGGATGCCCATGAAGTCGACCACGTTGACCACCACCAGATCGCCGTCGGCGGAGTGGTTGAGCAGCGCGTTGTGGACCTTGTCGGCTTCGTCGCGGGTGTAGCGGGAGGCGAAGGTGAGCGCGACCACCTGGCCGCGCGTGTGTTGCAGGTCGAACGCGCGACCGTGACCGTCCTGGCCGCGCAGGTAGACCACCTGGCGGTCTTGCGCTCGTACGACCCCACCGGCCGCCAGGGCCAGCACCACCAGGATCAGTTTCGTCAGGAATTTCGGCCGCACAACTTGTCGAGGAGCAAGTGTTGTTCCATTCTCAATCGATGCGCCTTGTGCTGGTCGTCGCAGCGCTGCTGGTCTCCGTCGCTGCCCTGGCGCGCGAGGCCGAGTTCAAGCCCGCCGAGGCGGCGCCCTATTTCGCCGAGGGCGCGGCGGCCGAGGCGGCGGCGCGGCTGCGCCTCGAGGAGTACGGAGCGGCGGCCAAGGGCTTCGACGACTACCTGCGCAAGCATCCGCACGCGGCCGATCACAAGCAGGCCCTGTTCCTCCTGGCGTACGCCGAGCTCAAGGCCGGGCAGCTCAACAACGCCGCGCAACACTTCGACGCGCTGATCAAGAGCTACCCGCTGCTCGCCGACTACCATCGCACCTGGGCGGCGCGGGCACAGCTGGCCGCGGGAAGGGCAAGCGAGGCGCTCGCGCGGGCGAAACAAGTTCCCTCGAGCTCGGCGCTGGACGGCGACGCCCGCTATCTGCGCGCCGAGTCCCTGCGCGATCTCGGGCGCGCGGCCGATGCGGCGGCCGAGTATCAGGGCTACCTCGACGCCTTTCCCTCGAGCTGGCGCGCGGCCGAGGCCCGCTTTCGCTGGGCCGAGATGCTCGACCAGTCCGGCAAGCACGATGACGCCACCGTCCAGTTCCGCCGCGTGTATGTGGAGGCGCCGCAGGAGGCGTGGGGCAAGCAGGCGGCCGCCCACCTGGGCGAGGCGGGCAAGGCGTTCGACGCCCCCGACCTGGTGACGCGGGCCACCGCGCTGTTCGACAACATGCGCAACAACGAGAGCGAGCAGGAATGGACCCGCGTGCTGTCCGCGCCCGGCGTGACCGACGAGATGACCTGCCTGGCGCGCTTTCACATCGCGCAGAGCGTGTTCAAGCAGCGCGATCGCTGGCGTGCCGGCCCGCTGTTCGAGGCCGCCGCCGACGCGTGCGCCAAGGCCAAGGACGAGGATCTCACCACCAAGGCGCTGTACCAGGGCGGGCGCTGCTTCGGCGTCAAGGGCGACAAGGACGTGGTCGCGACCAAGAAGGCGGCGGCGCTGTTCGAGCGGGCGTGGCGCGAGCATCCGCTGCACAGCTATGCCGACGATGCGCGGCTGCGCGAGGCCGAGGTGTTCGAGTCGCTCAAGGACGACGCCAAGGTCAACGAGCTCTACGCCGGAATTCCCGACGCGTTTCCCGCCGGCGATCAGAAGGGCGAGGCGCTGTGGCGGCTGGCGTTCCGCGCCTGGCGCAAGGGCGACGTGGCGGGCGCGCGCAAGTGGCTGGAGACCGAGCTCAAGCTGTTGCCGCGCGAAGACGGCTGGTTCGAGGCGGGCCGCACGCTGTACTGGCTCGGGCGCGTCGAGCTGCGCTCCGGCGACGAGGAGAAGGGCGTGCGCGATCTCGAGCGCGCCGTCGAGGAATACCCGCTCTCGTACTATTCGCTGCAAGCGCTCAACCGCCTGCGCGAGGCGAACCCGGCGCGCGCGACCGCGTTCCTCGCCAAGCTGACGACCGATCCGGGCGATCCGGAAGGCTGGCACTGGAAGCCGCGCGAGCTGTTCACCCAGCCGGGCTGGAAGCGCGGCGTCGAGCTGGCGCGCCTCGGGCTCGGTCCGGAAGCCAAGCGCGAGCTGGCGCTAGCGGGCATCGACGTGCCCAAGAAGCGCACCGACACGGTGAGCGATCCCGATCAACAGGAGCTCTTGTGGCTGGCGGCGGTGCTCTACGATCGCGCCGGCGAGTTCAGCATCTCGCACTTCATCCCGCGCTGGATCCTGACCGACTTCCAGCGCTCGTGGCCCATCGGTGTGGCGCGCAAGAAGTGGCTGTTGTCGTACCCGCGCGGCTACGCTGAGCTGATCGACAAGCACGCGCGCCTCAACGGCCAGCCGCCGTCGCTCGAGTTCGCCATCGTGCGCGAGGAGAGCGCGTTCGATCCGCTGATGGAGTCGTTCGCCAACGCGGTCGGGCTCACGCAGCTCACGCCGCCGCCAGCGCAGCGCTTCGCCAACGGCCTGCCCCACGATCGGCAGTCCCTGCGCGATCCGGCCATCAACGTGACCATCGGCGCGCGCGAGCTGGGCGCGCTGTGGGCCCTGTACGCGGGTAACGCGGCGCTGGCAATCGCCGGCTACAACGCGGGCGAAGGCGCGGTCGGGCGCTGGCTGAAGGATCCCGAGCGCGCCGGCCTCACCGTCGACGAATGGGTGGAGGCGATCCCCTACGACGAGACGCGCGGTTACACCAAGCGCGTGCTGTCGAGCTACTTCGCGTACCTGTGGCTGTCCGGAGTGGGCACGGCGGACGAGCGCGTGCCGCTGATCCCGTCGGCGCTGCCGGTGCGCAAGAAGTAGCGCGCGTGGCTCAGCGCTTCTTCTTCTTGCGACGGAAGAAGAAGCCGCCTTCTTCCTCGTCCTTTGGTTCGTCCTTGGGCTCGGGCGAGGGCCGCCCGCTCGCCTCCGGCGCCGGCTGCGCGGGATCGTGCCGCGCGAGCTCGACGACCAGCTGGCGCTGCTCCGCGGTCAGCTTCTTCGGCACCGCGACGGTGAAGCGCACCGCCAGGTTGCCCACGCCGCGTCCGTGCACGTTCGGCATTCCCTTGCCGCGCAACACCTGCACCGTGCCCGGCTGCATTCCGGCCGGCACCGCCAGCTCCACATCCCCGTCGAGCGTCGGCACCTGAATCCGCGCGCCCAGCGCCGCCTGCGCGAACGTCAGCGACACGTGCGTGTACAGATCGTCGCCCGAGCGCTCGAAGCGCGCGTCCTCCAAAACCTGGAACGTCACGTACAGATGCCCGGGCGGCCCGCCCGACGGCCCCGCCTGTCCCTTGCCCGGCACGCGCAGCGTCTGCCCGTCGTCGATGCCCGCCGGCACGTTGACGGTGATGCTCTCCTTGATGCGCTCCACGCCGGAGCCGCGGCACTCGTCGCACTTGTCCTTCAGCAGCTGCCCGCGCCCGCGACACGTCGGGCAGGTGGTCGCGATGGTGAGGAAGCCCTGGTGCGAGGCGACCTGGCCGCGCCCGCGGCAGGTGCCGCACGCGACCGGCTGCGTGCCGGCCTTGCCGCCGTTGCCGCTGCACACCTTGCAGCTCACCAGGCGCTGCAGCTCGAGCGCCTTGTGGCAGCCGCGCGCCGCCTCGAGGAAGCTGACGGTCATCTCGATCTGCACGTCGTCGCCCTGCTCGACGCGCGCGCGACCGCCGCCGCTGCCGCCGCGCGCGAAGCCGAAGCCGCCGAACATGTCGGCGAAGTGCGACAGGATGTCCTCGACGCCGCTGAAGCCCTGGAAGCCGGCCTGGCGCGGTCCCGCGTGGCCGTACTGGTCGTACAGCTCGCGCTTCTGCGGGTCGGCCAATACCTCGTTGGCCTCGGCCAGCTCCTTGAAGCGATCTTCCGCAGCGAGGTCGCCGGGGTTGCGGTCGGGATGGTGCTCCATCGCCAAGCGCTTGAAAGCCTTCCTGATTTCACCGGCCGCGGCGTTACGTTCAACCCCCAGCACTTCGTAATAGTCGCGCTTTTCGTCCATATAAATCGGATTCAAGCTAACCCTCGATCTGGTGTGCGTCAACAGTCCGATTGCGGTAGCATTCGGGACATGTCGAAGCCGTTGGCGTTCCTCAAGCGTCTGTTCTCCCGCGACGGTGACCAGGGCGATGACGTGATCCAGATGTTCACGCCGCAGATCGCCAGCGAGCGCTCGACAGGCACCAAGATCGCCCTCGCCGGCGCGACCGTGCTGGCGCTCGCGGGCGCGGGCGCGGTCGCCTTCGGGGCGCTGCTGATGTTGTTCGTGGCCGTCGGTGCGATCTACTTCCTGCTCACGCAAGTGCTGGGCATCCGCCTCGACGTCGACCCGCGCGCGTTCGTGCAGCGCGCGCAAGAATACGCGCAGCACTCGCGCAACAACTAAGAGCTCCGGCCTGCGCCGCGCCGCCTTCCTCGCCGTCGCCCTCACGATCGTCGGCGGCAATCGCGCCGGCGCGCACCAATCGAGCGTGGTGTACTCCGAGCTGGTGGTGCAGGGACGCACCGTCGCCGCCACCTTCCAGCTCTCGGACGCCGATCTTGCCGCGACCCTGGCCATCGACAAGGAGCGCAAGGTCGACCGGGCCGAGGTGCTCGCCGGCTCGGGCAAGCTGTTCGACTACCTCGCCCGCCACGTCACCGTCACCAACGTGCAGTTCCCCTGCAAGCCAGAGCCGCGCGGCCTCGAGCTCGCCGACAAGGCCGACGGCTTCTTCGCGGTCGCGCGGCTCGACTATCAGTGCAAGCGCACCGCCGCCGACGTGGTGGTGCGCTACGACGTGTTCTTCGACGTCGATCCGCGCCACCAGGGCTTCGCGCGCGTGCGCGTCGGCTCCGAGGCCGAGCGCGAGCACGTCTTCCGCACGCAGGACCGCGAGCTGCACCTGCAGCGGCCGGTGACGCTGTGGGACCACGTGCGCGACTACCTGTACCTCGGCGTCGAGCACATCTTCACCGGCTACGATCACCTGGCGTTCCTGTTCGGCCTGTTGATCGTCGCCGGTTTTCAGACGCTGCGCGGCGGGCTGCGCTACGTGCTCGGCGTGGTCACCGCGTTCACCGTCGCCCACTCGCTCACGCTGATCTGCGCCGGCCTCGATTGGGTGCGGCTGCCGGCGCGCTTCGTCGAGCCGGCCATCGCGCTCTCGATCTTCTACGTCGCAGTGGAGAACCTGATGGTGAACAAGCCGCGCCACCGCTGGCTGCTCACCTTCGGCTTCGGCCTGGTGCACGGCTTCGGCTTCGCATCGGTGTTGCGCGAGATCGGGCTGCCGCCGCGCGGGCTGGTGCTGTCGCTGTTGTCGTTCAACGTGGGCGTCGAGCTCGGCCAGCTCTCGATCGTCGCGCTGGTCTCGCCGGCGCTCTATCTGTTCACCCGCTCAACCTGGCGCGCGGGCAATCGAGGTGGGCTCGCGTGGCTCGCCGCGCTCGCGGCCGGCGCGTTCGGGCTGCTGCACCACTTCGGGCTACCTACCGCGCAGCTGGCGGTGGTGGTGTTCGGCGTGCCGCTCGCGCTGGTGCTGGTGGTGCCGCGCTTCGGCTACGATCGCGCCGTGCGGTTGGCCGGATCGTTGATCCTGGCCGGTCTGGCGGCGTTCTGGTTCCTCGAGCGAATCTTGGAGAAGAGCTGGCTCGCCGGCGCGCTGGGCTAGAACTTCGGCTGGAGCAGCTTCATGTCGTCGCCGCCCTCTTCCTTGCTCTGCTTCTTGGGCTTCTCGCCGCCCGTCGACGACGAGTGGTGGTGCTCCTTCTTGACCACCACCGGCGGCGTGACGTCGGCGACCGGCACCACCGCCGCGACTTCCTTCTCGAGCTGCACCAGGACGGCGACGTCCTTTTCGCTCACCAGGGACTTGAGCGCCGACTTGTAGCCGTCGAGCTTGACCTGCACCTCGAAGTTGCTCGGGTTGCCCTTCTTCACGGTGAAGGTGAGCGGGGTCCTGCCGTCTTCGTACTGGCCGGTGTCGGCGCGGAACACGCGCGCGCCCGCCGGATCCGAGCTCACGGTGATCTTGACCAGCTCGGTCTTGGGCTTCTCGGGCGGCGGCGTGAGGGTGGTCGTGGTCGTGTCGACCGGCTTGTCCTTGCCGCGCGTGGCGAGGAATCCCCCGCCCGCAGCCAGCACCACCACCGCGGCGACGGCGGCGAACAGTGGCGCCTTGGACTTGCGGCTCGGCTCGCCGTCCACCTCGCCAGCCGCGCCCGAGAGCGTGGTCGGCCGTTGCCCGACGCCGGTGACCGGACCCTTGGTCTGCCCCGTCGGATCGCGTCCCAGGGTCTGCGCCTGCTGGGTCTGGCCCGAGGTGACCGCATAGCCCGGGAGCTGCTGGTAGCTCGACTGGTGCGCCATCGGGTTCGCCAACGCTTCGGCGAACTCCTGCATGGACTGGAAGCGCCGGTTGCGATCCTTCTCGATCGCGCGCATCACGATCGCCTCGACCTCTGGCTTGATGTCCGGGTTGAGCGTCGACGGCGGCTCGGGCTGCTTGGTCAGGTGGGCGACCAGGATCTCGCCGAAGCCCTCGCCGGGGAACGGCACACGGCCGGTGAGCAGCTCGTACATCAGCACGCCGAGCGAATAGATGTCCGACCGGTGGTCGATGAGCCCCTTGCCCTCGCACTGCTCCGGGCTCATGTACGCGGGCGTCCCGATCACCAGGCCGGTGCGCGTCTTGTGCGACGTGCCGCCGTCGCCGGTCAGCTTGGCGATGCCGAAGTCGAGGATCTTGACGAAGTTCTTGTCGGTGCCGCGCGGGCACAGGTAGATGTTCTCGGGCTTGAGATCGCGGTGGACGATGCCCTTGGCGTGGCTGGCGGTGAGCGCCGAGCAGCACTGCGCCATCACGTGCATGGTCTCGTTGAACGACAGCCCGGTGCGACGCAGGCGCGCGGCGAGGCTCTCGCCGTCGAGGAACTCCATGATGAAGTACACGACGTCGCCGCCGTGGTCGTTCTTGACCTTGCCGAAGTCGACGATGTCGACGATGTTCTGGTGGCCGATGTCGTTTACCGCCTTGGCTTCATTGAAGAAGCGCGAGACGATGTCCTCCTTGGCCGCGAGCTCCTCGAGTAGCACCTTGACCGCGACGCGCTTGCCAATCAGCGGGTGCTCGCCGAGATAGACGGCGCCCATGCCGCCCTCGCCGAGCTTGGCCTTGATGTGGTAATTCCCGATACTCTTCCCAATCAACGACATTCAGCCACCCAGCATCGACGCGTAGCGTCGGACGCTCAAGAATAGCGCGCCCTCCCGGGGGTCGTCAAGCCGATCGCCAACGCTAGAGAAAGTCTGGCTTCATCAGCACATCGCCGCCGGCCGGGGTGACCGGTTTGGAGTGCTTGCCGTGCGCGGAGGGCTTCTTGCCGGTCTGCCCGACTGGAGCGGGCGGCGGGGTTTCGATCGCCACCGGCGACGGCTTCACCGGCGGGGGCACCACGTCGACCTTGGACAGTCCGACGTGGATCGCCTTGGGGCCGTCGGTGGCGACCTCGACCTTGGCCGGCTTGTAGCCGTCCAGCAGCACGCGCACGTCGAAGTCGGGCGAGCCGCGCTTGACCGGCAGCGCCAGCGGGGTCACGCCGAGCTGGCCATTGATCGCGCTCTCGAGCCGCGCGCCCGGCGGGTCCGAGGTGATGCTCACCGTCACCATCTCGTCGGGCGCGGGTGGCAAAGGGACGGTCGCCGGCTGGTCGTTGGAAGGGGAGGGGGACGACGACGGCGAGCCCGCCGGCTTGCGCATCACCACCAGGCCGACGCCACCGAGGGCGATCAAGCCGGCGATCAGGCCCACCGCGATCATCGGCGCGCGCCTGCGCGGCAGGGTCGGCCGCGGGTACTCGGCGCTCAGCTCCGACGCGGCGCCCGACAGGGTCGTCGGGGTCGGCGGGTGCGGCCCCGAGCGGGTCACCGGCCCGCGCGACGGCGGCGGTGCGTTCTCGTCGAGGAACAGGGTCGCGCCCGAGTGCCTGCCCGGCGCCGCCGCGTGGGCGGGCAGCGCGCGATAGCTGGCCAGGTGGGCCGCCGGATTGGCGATCGCGGCGCCGAACTCGTCCATGGTCTGGAAGCGGCGGTTGCGATCCTTCTCGAGCGAGTGCAGCACGATCGCCTCGAGCTCGGGCGTGACGTGCGGGTTGAACTCGGTGGGCTTGGGCGGCAGCGTGATCATGTGACCGACGAGCACGTCGCCGAAGCCTTCGGACTTGAACGGGACCCGCCCGGTGAGCAGCTCGTACATGACTACGCCGAGCGAGTACACATCGGAGCGCGCGTCGACGAGGCCCTTGCCTTCGCACTGCTCCGGGCTCATGTACGCCGGCGTGCCGATCACCAGGCCGGTACGTGTCTTGGACGACGTCTCGCCGCCGTGGCCCGTCAGCTTGGCGATGCCGAAGTCGAGGATCTTGACGAAGTTGCGATCCCCGCCGCGGTTCAGGACGAAGATGTTCTCCGGCTTGAGATCGCGATGGACGATGCCCTTCTTGTGGCTGGCCTCGAGGGCCGAGCAGCACTGCGCCATGACGTGCAAGGTCTCGTCGAAGGACATGCCGGTGCGCGCCAGCCGCGCCGAGAGCCCCTCGCCGTCGAGGTACTCCATGATGAAGTAGACGATCTCGTTGGCCTCGTCCGGTAGCCGGATCTTGCCGAAGTCGACGATGTCGACGATGTTCTGGTGCCCGATGTCGTTGACCGACTTGGCCTCGTTGAAGAAGCGGGTGACGATGTCGTCCTTCTTCGCCAGCTCCTCGAGGAGCACCTTGACGGCGACCTTCTTGCCGATCAGCGGGTGCTCGCCGAGATAGACCGCACCCATCCCGCCCTCACCGAGTTTCGCGGTGATGCGATAGTTTCCGATGCTCTTTCCAATCAACGACATTACGGCGTCAACTCCCCGAGGTATAACGCGAAATGACGCTTCCAGTCAAGCCCGGAAGATGCTACCGTCACGCGCTCATTGCTACGGCGGATCGAGCCTCGCGACCCCGGTGGCTGCGTGGGTGGCCAAGAATCGATTGGACTGCGCGATGGCGGCCGGCACGTCGAAGATGACGAAGTGGCCGTCGTCGTTGCCGGCCTGCTTGTACTCGAGCGTCACCGCCGTCGCCGCACCGCCTGCGACGTTGCCCACGACCGGCGCCGTACCCCAGGCGAGCCCAGCCAGGTCGAGCCCGGCGATCGGATCGAGCATCGGCTCGACGGGCTCGCACCCCATCGCAATCGCGAAGGTCTTGAGGACCGGCACCGGCGCGTAGGTGTCGATCAGCCCGATCGTGTGAAAGATGCTCTTGGGCGCAATGCCCGGCAGCGGCTCACGGAACAGCAGCCGCGCGTAGTTTTCCGGATCGGTGCTGTCGAGGTAGGTGGCGGCCAGGCTTAGCGCCGGGTGGAACTGGTCGGGGGGATCGCGCAGGAGCGCGCCGAGCACCTTGGTCAGGTCGACCGGGTTGGTCTTGTTGAGCGTGGCCTGGATCAACCCGGCGCCCGCGCCCGACAGCAAGGCAGCCTTGACCTCGGGCTCGGCGACCAGGAACAGGGGCCCGGTCAGCCCGCCCTCGGAGTGACCCTTGAAGTAGATGCGCGTCGGGTCGAACTTGATCGGCTGACCGGTGGTCGGGGCCGCGGCCACGTCGATCGCCTTGACCAGCCGCAGCAGCTGGTAGTCGTCGAGCCCGCCCTGCTTTGGGTTGTCGCGCGAGGCCGGCAGGTTGAACAGATTGATGAACGCGAGGTCCACGTTGGTGCCCGGCGGCACGCGCGAGCCGTTGAGCACGTTGTCGATCGAGATCATCGCCATCTGCGCGATCACGCTGCCGTCGGCGGCGGTGACCCTGGCGGCCTCGCGGCCCGAGCCGTCGCCGATGAAGCTCTGGTAGTCCCCGCCGGTGCCGTGCGCGTAGAGCACGATCGGCCAGCCGGCCGCGGGCATCTGGCCCTCGGGGATGGTCATGGCGACCTTGAGCGTCTCGGTGTGATCGAGCATGGGCTTGCCGGCGGCGTCGAACAAGATCTCGCCGCCGGTCATCTCATAAGGCGGCGTGCCAGACTGGAAGTTGGGCGACAGATAGGTGCCCTCGAACTTCTGATCGACGCCCGCCTGATCCTCGCCGTCGTACGTGAGACCCGCCAACACCGGCGCCGCCGCCTGCTCGTAGACCGCCTGGCGCAGGATGGTCATGACCGAGGTGAAGTCGCCGGTGGTGAACACGCTCACGTTGACCACGTGCGCGGCGAGGCCGGATTGGGTCGCGAGCCAGGCTGTGAAGGGCGCATACGCGCGCGCTGCCGCCGCGACCTTGGGATCCGACGAGCTCGCGCCTGACACCGCCAGCGCCGCTTCGAGGTCCCGATCGCGATGGACGAGCGCGCCGCCCGGCGCCTTGATGCCGTCGGTGATGACCGCCGCATAGACGGTCTTCTCGCGCAGCGGCAAGCCGGGAAACGGCAACAGGGTCATCCAGAAGGGACCGATGAAGTCGTACGACACCTCGACGTAGTGCGAGATGACCGGGCTGCGCTTTCCATAGGTCGGCGAGCCCGGCGTGACGTCGACGACGAACGCGGTGGCCGACGGGTCGATCGACGCGTTGACGTCGACGGGCAGCGTGGCCGGATCGATCGACCCGTCGAAGCGGAAGTAGATGCCCGCGTTGGTGCCGGCGCCGCGGATGCCGCTGTCGAACGCATCGACGTACTGCTGGAGGATTCCGCCCAGGCGCGGGTAGGTGGACAGGTCAACCGTGCCGTCGGCGCCGAAGTGCAGATCGTTGGGGAACGGCAGCGTGTAGTAATCGTCGTGGACGGTCGGGACGTTCACCGGCGTGGTCGACTGGTGCAGATCGTGGAGCGCGGTCACCCCGGTCGCCGCCTGGTTGCACGACGCGAGCAGCAGCGCTGCCAACAGCGACGAGCGCACTACGAGAGCTGCCGTTGCGGCTTGGGCAGCTGCATGATCTCGCGGCTCGAGCGCAGGCCGTCGGCGCCGGCCGAGGCCTCGGGCAGGTGCGAGAAGCCCTTCTTCACCACCGAGTGCCACATCGACGGCTTGTACACGTCGCCGGCCAGCATCGAGGTGATCGCCGCACACACCGTCGGGTTGCGCGCCGAGGCGAGCAGCACCTTGCGCAGGTTCTCCGAGTAGAACTCGTGCACCAGGCTCTTGAAGATCTCCATGCCCGCGACGCACTGGTCTTGGTAGCTCTTGAACCGTTCGGCCGAAAAGTCACCATCGGTGAGCGCGCGGTCGATGTGCTCGACGGCGAACTTGGCGCCGTTGATGGCCAACAGCACGCCGGTCGAGAACAGCGGATCGACGAACGCGGCCGAGTCCCCCACCATTAATAGGCGGTCGTCGTAGAACGTCTTGGAGCGGTACGACCAGTTGCCCTGCGCGCCGACCGGCAGGATGCGCTTGGCCGCGACCAGCCGCTTTTGCAGGTGCGGGCAGGCCTCGAGGCCGGCCTTCATCATCTCGTCCGGCGACGATCCGCGGTTGAGCTTTGAGAAGCTCTTCTCGAGCACCATGCCGACCGAGGTGTCGCCGTCCTTGAACGGGATCAGCCACCACCAGCCGCCGTTGAACAGGCCGATGATGATGTTGCCCTCGTCGGCGCCGCCCGAGCGGTCTACGTTCTGGAACATGCAGTGGACGGCCACGTTGGTGGTGACCAGCCCGTCGGGCACCTTGAGCTGGCGGCGGTTGCAGATCAGCGCATCGCGGCCGGTGGCGTCGACGAACATGGGCGCGCTCACGGTGTAGCTGCGCCCGCCGCCGGTGCAGCTGACGGTCACGCCGTCGGCGGCGAAGGCCACGTCGTCGACGCGGGTCTCTTCACGCACCTCGGCGCCGAGACCGCGCGCGTGATCGAGGAGCATCTTGTCGAACCCGGCGCGCTTGACCTGGTAGGCGTAGGGGCGCCCCTCGCGGATCGCGGTGTCGAAGTAGTAGGTGAACTCCGCGCCCGACTCCTCGTGCACGAACATCGCGCCCGGCTTGTGGATGTACTCGGCGTCGATCTTCTCGAACACGCCGAGCTCCTTCCAGACGTCGTTGGAGAACGGCAGCATCGACTCGCCGATGTGGAAGCGCGGAAACTTCTCGCGCTCGAGCACCAGCACGCTGCGCTGCTTCTGGCGCAGATAGTTTGCGGTGGACGAACCGGCCGGGCCGCCGCCTGCGACAATCACGTCGAAGTCGTGCTTCATCGTACGAGCGATCTATCACAACGCGGCCGGAGCGTCACGCGCGTCGCACGGCTATGCTTCGTCGAGATCCGCCAGGAAGCGCTTGAGCTGCCCGTCGACCATCAGGTTCCGCTCGCGCGCGTCGTGGCGGTTGGCGCGATAGCCGGCCTGGATCTCCTCGAACTTGACCTTCTCCTGCGCCACCCGCTCGCGGAAGCGGCCGATCTTCTGCGAGATCTCTTTTTGATTGCGGATGAAGAAGGCGATCAGCGACGCGCCGGTCGCGGCGGTGAGCAGGATCCCGAGCGGTCCGCCCAGCGCCCAGCGCAGCGCCAGGCGCAACCCGACCACGCCGATCGCGCCCATGGCGACGTTCTTCAGCCCCTTTTCGCCCGAGACCGCGTCCTTGGCCATGGCCGTGGTCTGCCCCGAGGCGATCAGCAGCGCGATGAAGTTGGCGCGGCGATTCTTCCAGCCGCGGTCGTAATATTCTTTGATGGCCAGGCGCAGGTAGTCTTCGAAGGTGTCGTAGACCGGGGCCTGGGACTCTTCCTTCTTCGGTTCCTCTTTGGCCATCTGTCCAAGGTAACAACGGTCGACCCGATTGGAAAGGTGCGGCAAACTCTAGGCGTCATGAATCGCGTAGTTGCCTCCATGTTGCTGATGACCGGGTTGGCCTTCGGGGCCGAGCCGGCCGATCCGATTCGCGCGGCGCTCGCGGCCGGCCGCTATGCCGAGGTCGAGGGGTTTGCGAAGAAGGTGACCGGCAAGCGGCGCCTCGAGGCTTTAGCCGGCTGGGGCGAGGCCCTGCGCCTGACCGGCCGCTACGCCGAGGCGCGCAAGCTGCTCGAGGCGGTCGCCAACGAGCCCGACGCGCACCACGCGCGGGTCGAGCTCGGCCTGGTCTACCGGCTGACCGGCGAGACCACGCTCGCGCGCGGCATGTGGAACCGGCTGTTCGACGACTACGAGACCAACAACCTCGACAAGAAGAGCGCGCGCGACCTCACGTACGTCGCGATGGCCGGGCGCTACCTCAACTCGATCAAGGACGCCAACGACACCCTCCGCGACGCGGTGGACGCGGACCCCAAGGGGCCGCTCGGCGCGCGCGCCAACATCGAATGGGCGGCGCTGTTCCTCGAAAAATACGATGCCGGGCACGCCGAGGTCTCGCTCGACGAGGCGCTCAAGGTGCTGCCCGACGACGCCGACGCGCACGTGCTGATGGCGCGCGTGAAGCTCGAGCAGAACGAGGTGCCGTTGGCGGAGCGCGAGCTCGCGGCGGCGCTCAAGAAGAACCCGCACCACGCCGGCGCGCTCGCGCTCCAGGCCGAGCTCTACGTCGACGACGAAAAGTATCCCGAGGCTTTGAAGGCCTGCGAGGGGGTGTTCGCCGTCAACCCCGAGGACCAGCGCGCGCACGTGATCGCGGCGGCGGCGCGCTTTTTGCGCGACGATCAGAAGGGCTACGCGGCCGAGCGCGATCGGGTCTTGAAGATCAATCCGACCGATTCGCAGTTCCTGCACGGCGTGGCCGAGTTCCTGGTGCGCGAGCATCGCTACCTCGAGGCCAACCAGCTCGAGTCGGAGGCGATCAAGCTCGACCCGAAGGACTGGGTGGCGCAGGCGGCGCTCGGCTCCAACCTGTTGCGCCTGGGCGACGACAAGGGCGGCGTCGAGGCGCTGCAGCGCGCGTGGCAGGGCGACAAGTACAACGTGCGCACCTACAACCTGCTCAACCTGTTCGAAGAGGTGATCCCGAAGAGCTACACGCTGGTCGACGGCACGCCGTTCCGCTTCCGGCTGGTGACCAAGGAGCGGCCGATCCTAGAGCGCTACGTGAGGACCATGGTGACGCGCGAGTACGAGGAGCTGGTCAAGCGCTACGGCTTCAAACCGGAAGGGCCGCTGACCATCGAGCTGTACGCGAACCAGGAGCACTACGCGGTGCGCACCGTCGGGCTGCCGGGGCTCGACGCGCTCGGCGTGACCTTCGGCAAGGTGGTGACCGCGATGTCGCCGTCGATCGGCCGCTTCAACTGGGGCATGACGCTGTGGCACGAGGTCGGGCACATCTTTTCGATCCAGCTCTCGCGCTCGCGCGTGCCGCGCTGGTTCACCGAGGGGCTGTCCGAGTGGGAGACGCAGCACGCGCGCCCCGAGTGGACGCGCCGCACGCACGCCGAGCTGTACCACGCGATGAAGGACGGCAAGCTGCTGTCGGTCACCGAGCTGAACGCCGGCTTCACGCGCGCGCGCGACGTGGCGCACATCGTGATCGCGTACCACCAGTCGGCGGAGACGGTGGCGTTCTTCATCCGTCGCTGGGGTTTTCCGAAGGTGGTCGAAGCGCTCAAGCTGTTCGCGGCGGGCAAGGAAACCAAAGACGTGCTGCCGGCGTTGACGGGACTGGACATCGCGAAGTTCGATGCGGCGTTTCGCGCGGATCTGGAGACGCGGCTCAAGCCGTACGAGGGCACGTTCTTCGTGCGCCAGGCGGATTACTCGGACGTGGACTCGCTGAAAGATCTGGTGAAGGCGCATCCCGAAGACGGGCGGGCCAAGGGGCTGTACGCGCTCGCGCTGATCAAGTTGAACCAGGGCGAAGAGGCGGCGCGGCTGATCGGCGAAGGGACCAGGCTCGCCAAGCAGAACAACGCGAACTATCGCGAGCTGGCGCTCGCCGCCGCGGAGTTGGCGATGATCCAGAAGGACAAGAAGACCGCGAAGGAAGCGTACGAGTTTCTGCTGTCCAGCAAGGCCGATGGCTACGACGCACGTTTCGGGTTGGGCAGGCTCGCCGCTTCCGACAACGACGTTCCCGAGGCGGAGAAGCAGCTCGCGCTGGCCAAGAAGCTCGATCCGGATCGCGCGGAGCCGTACATCGAGTTGGCCAAGCTGTACTTCAAGACGCGCGAAGACGACGCGCTCAGAGAGCTCGAGCAGGCGGCGATGCTCGACTGCATGGACCCGTCGGTCGCCAAGCTGCTGGTCGAGAAGCACGCCGCCCGGCAACATTGGGCGAAGGTGGCCGAGCTGGCGCCGCTCTCGCTGTACATCGATCCGTTCGACGTCGCCACGCACACGCGCTACGCGCGCGCGCTGCTCGAGCTCGGCCGCAGCGCCGAAGCGCTCAAGGAGATCGACGCGGGCCTGGAGTGCGAGCACGACGAAAAGCAGAAAGAAGAGCTACACCAACTAGAGCTGCGGGCCGGCCGGATCTAGACGGATCCCGCCCTCCCAGGTCAGCTGACGGGCGTGCCGAGCAGCTCGCCGACGGAGCGCAGCACTTCGTTGAGGCGGATGGGCTTGTCGAGGAACACGTTGGCGCCCGCGGACATGGCGGCGTCGCGCGCAGCGGGACCGCCGGCGGACAGCGCGATCACGGGCGTGGCGCGCGATTGGGGCTGGCCGCGCAGGTGGCGGAGAAACTGCGCGCCGTCCATGACCGGCATGTAGACGTCGCAGATGATCAGATCGGGCTCGACCTGCTGCAGCCGATCGAGCGCCATCTGACCGTCGCCGACGACGTCGAAGATGAAGGCGATGCGGCCGGCCATCTCGCGGCGCGCCGCGCCGTCCAGGCCGTCGCAGATGAGCTCGGCGACATGCGGATTGTCCTCGATGAGCAGGACTCGAACGATGCGCGTAGCCTCAGGCATGGTCCCCTCTTTTACCCCCGCACCCCGTGCGGAGCAAGCACCTCCCGCTCGGGCGGCGCGCCGAGCGCCGGCAGCCGGACGACGAAGGTGGTGCCGCGCCCGAGCTCGCTCGACACGTCGATGGTGCCGCCGTGCTCGACGATGATCTGCTGCGTGAGCGCCAGCCCGAGGCCGGTGCCGCCCTCCTTGGTCGAGAAGAACGGATCGAAGATCTTCGCCAGGTGCTCGGTGGCGATCCCCTGCCCGGTGTCGGTGATGCGCAGGATCACCTGCCCGCCCTGCGCCTCGCCGTGCACCACCAGCCGCCCGCCGCCCTTCATCGCCTCGGCCGCGTTGCGCAACAGGTTGAGCAGCGCCTGCCGCAGTTGATGCTCGTCGGCCGCCACCTGCGGCAGCCGCGCCACCTGCGCCTCGACGCGAATGCCGCGCCCGTCGAGCTCGGGCCGCAAGAACGCGAGCAGCGAGGCGACCAGCGCGGCCACGTCCTCGCGCTCGAGCTTGGGCCGCGGCAGGCGCGCGAAGCGCAGGTACTCCTCGGTGATCTCGGTGAGCCGGTCGACCTCCTTGACGATCGCGCGGGTCAGCGCCTTGGCCTCTTCGATCTGCGCCGGCGGCCCTTCGAGGTTGCCCAGCTCCTCTTCGAGCATCTCGGCGTTGAGCCCGATCGACGACAGCGGGTTGCGCACCTCGTGGGTAATCTGCGCAGCGATCTTGCCCGCCGCCGCCAGCCGCTCCGAACGGATCAGCTGCTGCTCACGCTCGTCGAGCGCCGCCGCCATCTGGTTGAACTCGCGCGCCAGCGAGCCGATCTCGTCGCCCGACGACGCATCGACGCGCTGCTTGTAGTCGCCGCGCGCCACCTCGCGCGCACGCTCGGCGAGCCGCCGCAACGGCCGCACCGTGCGCGTGACCATCAGCATCACGGTCAGACCGACCAGCACCGCGATCACCGCCAGCAGCAGCGTCGCCCACACCGCGCGATTCTCCGACTCCTCGAGCCGCAGCCCGGCCTGCTGCGCGCGCAGCCGCAGCTCGGCGGACAGGTTGGTCAGGTCCTTTCGAATCTGCTGCTCGGCGTGCAACAACTTCTCGGCCGCGGTCTTCTGCGCGTCGGCGTCAGTGGCATCGACCGGCGGATCGCCGATCGGCCCGTACACCGCGTCGAACAGCTCCTCGTCGGCCAAAAAGCCGCTCTGGATGTGCTCGAGCCCCTTGCGCAGCCGGCCGAGAAACTCGTGCTCCTCGGCGGAGGTGCGCAGCGCCTCGAGCGATTTCACGTCGGAGAGCGCCTGCGGCATCTGCTGCTTCAGGCGGCTGCGGCGCGCGTCGTCGATGGCGAACTTGACGAACCGGGGCACGCGCCGCGCGCCGTCCAGCTTGTCCTTGCCCATCTCCTTGAGCAGGTTCGAATGGCGCGTCTGCAGCTCCGACACCTCCAGCCGCAGCTCGAGGTAGCCGCGCGACACCAGCCGCAGCTCGTCTCCGAGCCGGCGCATGGTGAACGCGCCGTAGGTCGAAACGCCGCCGAAGGTCGCCAAGACCACCAGGAAACCGAGGAAGATCTTGGCGGAGATCGACAGCCGCATACCGGAACAGTGTATAATGTAGGCGAATGCTTCGCTATCGGGCGTCGGTCATTCTTTTCGCAGCCTTCGGCCTGATCGCGGCGGCAGGGCAGGCGCGCGCGCAGACGCCCTCGGTAGCGGTCCTGGGGGTCGAGCCGCTCGACGTCCCCGAAGCGCTCGCGCAGCAGCTCACCGACGCGCTGCGCCAACGGGCCGCAGCCACCGCCGGCGTGCGCGCCGTGCAGGGTAAAGACCTGATCGAGATCAAGATGGTCTTCAACTGCGACGGCGAGACGCCCGAGTGCCTGGCCAAGGCGGGCAAGTCGCTCGGCGCGGACAAGCTGCTCTACGGCACGCTCCGCAAGGCGCCCGGCGCGCGCGCCGCGACCAGCGTGGTGCTCGGCCTGAAGCTGCTCGACGTCAAGACCGCGATCATCGAAAAGTTCATCAACGAGACGGTCAACAAGCGCGATCTGGCGGCGGGCAGCGTGACCGGCTCGGCGGCGCGCTGGTTCGCGCAGCTGGTCGAGATCGACACCAAGCCTACGCTCACCGTGACCTCGGAGCCGCCCAACGCGGCGGTGGCGATCGACGGACAACCCGCGGGCCGAACGCCGGTGACCCTGCGCGAGCTTTCGGCGGGCACGCACACCGTCGGCGTGTCGATGTCGGGGCATCTCACGCAGACCCGCTCGGTGGAGCTGCGCCCCGGCGGCAGCCACGAAGTGGTGGTGACCCTGCCGCCCGTCGAAGATCAACATCCGGTGGTGATCAACAATCCGCCACCGGCCAACCCGCCCGAGCCGGCGGTGCATGCGGCGACCAGCGGAGCTCCGCCGACGGCAGCCAGCCACCCTGGCCGGGCCGCGAAGATCGTCGCGCTCTCGGCGTTGGTCGCCGGCGTGGTCGCGGGCGGCGTGGCCATCTACACCTGGCGCACCTACGCAGGCCTCGAGGACACTGCGCACGCGGATCTGCTGAGCATCCGGCCGGCCATGTCGTCGACCGACGAGGCCAAGTTCTTCGCCAATCCGGGCTGCACGCCGCCCTCGTCGCTGGGCTCCGGCGCACCGATCGACAAGTACAAGAGCGACTGCTCGCGCGGCGAGAGCTACGCCGCCACCACCACCGCGCTGTGGGTAGTGGCCGGGGCACTGGCCGCGGGCAGCGTGGTCTCGTACATCATCGGCGATCGACAGGCGGCGCGCGCCGAGCGCGAGAAGGCGAAGCCGAGCGCGGGACGACTCTTGCGCCAGTCGCTGCGCATCGCGCCGGTGATCTCCACGCAAGGCGGCGCGCTCTCGGCTTCGTTCGAGTTCTAGCCGCGCTGGATAGCACTGGGACGTTGGTCACTTACCCGGTGACGCGCTGCGCCGTCGGAATGCGGCTGTTCACCGTGTGATCAAATCTGGTAGCCTGCACTTCAGACTCGGGGGAGTTTGGAGTGTCGATGTTTCGGTTTCTTGGCCTTCTGCTCCTCTTGCCGGTCGCCTGTGTTGGGCGTGATCCGGCGCACGTCCTCGATTCCCAGCAAGCGATCGTCGGCGGCACCAATGACAGCGGAGATCCCGGCGTCGTGTTGGTCCTGAAGGAACAGGGCCAGAACGCGTCGCTGTGCACCGGCGAGGTGCTCTCTGCGCACGTCGTGCTCACCGCCGCCCACTGCGTCGATCCCGCGGTCGTCGGCGCGACCGGCACCTTCATGGTGTTCACCGGTCTCGATCTGAACAACCCGGGCAAGACCGACTTCAAGGCGGTGAAGGAGACCCACTTCAACGCGGACTTCAACGTCAAGGACCTGCAGGGCGGCAACGACATCGCCGTGGTGATCACCGTCGATCCGCTCGACATGACGCCGCTGACGATGAACCGCACGCCGATCGATCAAGCGATGGTGGGCACGCCGGTGCGCTTCATCGGCTACGGCGTCACTGCGATCAGCACCACCAACGACACCTCGGGCATCAAGCGCCAGGTGACCACCAGCCTGGCCGGCTTCGATGATCTGCTCCTGCAATTCAACGACGGCCGCCACATCACCTGCGAAGGCGACTCGGGCGGACCGGCGATGATGAAGATCGACGGGCAGAACGAAGTCATCGCCGGCATCACCTCGTTCGGCGATCAGGGGTGCATGATGTTCGGCGCCGACACGCGCGTCGACGTGTTCGCGGACACGTTCGTGCAGCCGTTCATCGACCAGTTCGATCCGCCGCCGCCGCCGCCGCCCGCCGTTCCGGGGCCGGACGGCTTCATTCCCGGCGAGATCGGCGCCACCTGCACGATGGACTCGGATTGCAAGGCGCACACCTGCGCGCTCACCGGCGACAGCGGCTACTGCACCGCGACCTGCGATCCGACCCAGGCCGATTCGTGCCCGGCCAACACCCACTGCGGCACCATCGGGACCGATCCGTACTGCCTGCGCGCCGGAACCAGCGGCGGCAACGGCTGCTCGACCGTACCGGACGCGCGCGGCTCGGGCGCGCTGCTGGTGCTCGGCCTCGCGCTGCTCGCGCTGCTCGCCCGTCGCACCCGTCTGATCTAGCTCACACTCCGATCGGTACGCCGCTTGCTCACGCTGGCCCGTATGCCGCGTTTGAGCCTCCTTTGTATGATCCTCGTGTCAGGTTGCGGGTCGCCATCGTCCTCGCTTGCGCCAGACGCGTACCTGCAGGCGGGCGCCACCGTCGCGCTGACCATGCAGTCGTCGATCGACTCGCAGCAGGAGATCGAGCGCTGCCGCTTCTTCGTCGCGCCGCCCGAGGGGATGTGGATCAACCGGCAGGCGACCAGCTTCACACCGGGCAGCCACCATGTGCTGCTGTTTTCCACGCCCTACACGCAAGTGCCCAGCGAAGACACGCACGGCGCTGCGCGCGACGTGAGCGGGGTGTTCGACTGCGCCAACGGCGCGCCCGCCGACTGGAACATCGACGGCGTGGTGGGCGGCGCGCAATCACCCGAGACTGATACCGGCACCGACGGACCGCCCGACGTCGCGCTGAAGGTCGCCGGCGGCGCGGTGCTGCTCATGAACGCGCACTACCTGAACGCCAGCCCGAACCAGGTGGAGACCCACGCCACCATCACGCTCTACACGCTGCCCGCCGCCGAGGTGCACCACGAGGCCGGCGTGCTGTTCTTCTACAACTTCTACATCCGGGTTCCCGGGCCGGGCGACGCCGAGGCGCGCATGCGCTGCCCGATCACACAAGACATCACGCTGCTCTCGGCGCAGTCGCACATGCACCGCCGCGGCGTCGGCTATCAGGCCGACCTCACCGACGGCGCGGGGCTCGCGAGTCAGCAGCTGTACACCAACGACAGCTGGGAGAACGTGCCGATCCGCTCGTTCGGCGCCGGCCTGGCGCTCCCTGCCGGCGCCTTCGTCGACTACCGCTGCGCGTATCACAACGAAGAGCCACGCACGGTGCTGCAGGGCCTGAGCACGCGCGACGAGATGTGCATGTTCATCGGCACCTACTACCCGCGCAGCCCGCAGCTCGAGCACTGCGCGATCGACGACGACTTCTACACCAGCGATCTGGCGGCGGTGCACGTGGGCTCGGGCGCGACCTCGTGCGGCGACTCGCTGGCTTGCCTCGGCAACGCGCGCACCGACGACAACTCCGACTCGTACACGGCGTGCATCGCGGCGAGCTGCCCGCCGGCGGCCAACGCGCTCGCCGACGCCGAGAAGTGCCGCGGCGGGCGCGCGGGCGGAGCGTGCTCGGACACGTGTGATCACGCCGGCGCCGCCGCGTGCGCCGACTGCCTCGAGCAGAACTGCGCCGCGCCGTTCGCCGCGTGCCGCCAGACCACCTGCGACTGACTATTTCTTCTCGAGCTTCTTGAGCAGGACGTCGATGGAGTGGCTGACGTCCTTGATGTCGGCGGTCTTGTCGTTGTCGGCGAAGCGCCGGTAGAAGTGCTGCGCGCGCTTGAGGTCGGCGACGTTGTTCTCGATCTCGCCCTTGCGCCGGTACGAGTTGGCGATGTTGTAGAGGAACTGCGGCTTGGCATCGAGATCGTACGCGGCGGTCCACTCCTTGACCGCCTCGTCGAACTCGCCGAGATCGAACTTGTGGGTGGCGGTCTCGTGGTGCGCCTTGGCCTGATCGATCTTGGGCAGCTCGTGGTGCTTGAGCCCGAACGCCACCATCGCCGGCGAATGGTTGAAGCGGCCCACCAGTTGCCCGACCGCCAGATCGCTCTGCCACAGCTTGCGCTGCACGTCCTCGATCACGTCGACGATCTTGCCCTCGTTCTCGATGGTGAGCGTGATGTTGGCCGCGTGCGTCGTGGTGTTGACCGCCATCGCCAGCTTGACCTCTGCGTCGTGCGGCTTCTTCACGTCGTCGACGACGGTGAACCCCTCGTGCAGGAGCTCGCGCACCACGTGATCGGCCCACAGCTTGACGTGCTGCTGCAGCGTCGGATTGGTCACGCCGACGATCAGCCGCAGATCGGCGCGACCCGGCTCGACGAACAAGGTGAGCGGCGCGGCGATCGGCTTGGCCGGCGCCACGCCTCCGTCGGTGGGCTGCGCGCGGGCCGGCGCGGCCGAGGCGAGCAGCAAGGCGGTGAGCACGGCGCGCATCATCAAAAGTTCAGGAACGTGCGCTCGGGAGCGATCCCGGCGCGCTCGAGCACTGCGCGCACGCCGCTCACCATGGTCTTCATGCCGCACAGAAAGGCCACCGCGCGCGCGGTGTCGAAGTCGAGGAAGCGCAGCGACTGGGCCACGTCCTGCACGTAGCCGCGCTCGCCCTGCCAGTGCGGCCCGGCCTGCGACGAGCACAGCACCACCTTGACGCCACCGTGATCCCACGCCGCGTGCTCGTCGGTGTAGGCGAAGTCCTCGTGCCCGCGCTGGCCGTAGAACAGCGCGGCCCGGCCGAAGCGCGCGCGCTGCGCGAGGATGTGCTGCGTGAGCGCGCGGATCGGGCTGATGCCCGAGCCGGCGGCGAACAGCAGCACGTCGCGGTCGAGCGCCGAGCCGATCGGAAAGCCGGTGCCGAATGGCGCGGTGGCCTCGACCATGACGCTCGGCTGCACCAGCGCGATCAATCCGTCGCCGAGCGGCGTGCCGCGCTTGATCAAGAGCTCCACCTTGCCATCGGGCCAGGGCGCCGAGGCCAGCGCGAAGTGCCCTTCGCCTGCGCTGCCGCGCAACTTGATCACCTGCCCCGGAACCGTGTGACTACGCGCCAGCTCCGGCCCGAGGTCGAGCTGCACGCCGCGCAGCGCCGGCGTCTCGTCCCACGCATCGAGCACCGGTACCGGAAGGAAGACCGCTTCCGCCATGAGCGAACCGTATCACAAGAGCTGGTGTGCGCTCTAGGGCAGCTCTAGGGCAGCTCGACGCGCCAGTCCCCATCGACGCGCACGCAGCGCACCGTCTCGCGCTCGCCCCTGGCGCCGCGGACCTCGACGGTGGCGTCGGCGCCGGTGCGCGCGAGCTCGCGCACGTCATCGGCGCGAAAGCGCGGCGGGAACCAACCGACCGCCAGCATCTCGGCAGGCTTGAGCGGGCGCCGGCCGCTCAGCTCGGCTGCGCGGCGCGCGTCGCTCTCGAGCTTGCCGCGTGTCGCCGGCCCGAGCAGGCGCCACGCACCTTCGCGGTCGCCGTCGCTGGACGCCTCGGCGAACGCGCGCACGGCCCCTTCGGGCGAACGCGTCCCGGCGTTGCAGCCCAAACCCAAGAGCAAGCAACCACCGAAGACCCAGAGGACAGAAAGAATCGGGCGTCGGATCATTTAGGGCGCGAGCAGCCCGAGCCGCTCGCGCACCCTGGCCATGGTGTCGGCGGCGATCACCCGCGCGGTCTGCGCGCCATCGCCCAGCACCTGACGGATCTTGTCGGGGTGCGCCTTCCACTCGGCGGCCTTCTCGCGCAGCGGCGCGAGCGCGTTGATCATGTTCTCGGCCAGCGCGCGCTTGGAATCGACGCAGCCGGCGGTCGCCGAGCGACACCCTTCGTGCAGGCGCGCGGTCTCCTCGGGGCTCGCGAAGTAGCCCTGCAGCCCGCACACGTAACAGCTCTCCGGATGGCCCGGATCGACCTTGCGCACGCGCGTCGGATCGGTGAACGCGTTGCCGATCTTCTTGCGGATCACCTCGGGCGGATCGGCGATCAGCAGGCTGTTGCCCACGCTCTTCGACATCTTGGTCTTGCCGTCGAGCCCGAGGATGCGCGTGGCCTTGGTGAACAGCGGCTGCGGCTCGGGGAAGGTCTCGCCGAAGCGCGCGTTGAACTTGCGCGTGATCTCGCGCGCCAGCTCGAGGTGTTGCACCTGATCGTCGCCGACCGGCACCCGCGTCGCCTTGTACAGGAGGATGTCGGCCGCCATCAACACCGGATAGGTCAACAGCCCGGCGTTGATGTTGTCGGGCGCGCGCTCGCTCTTGTCCTTGAACTGCGTCATGCGGCTCAGGTCGCCGTGCGGCGTCACGGTGGCGAGGATCCACGCCAGCTCCGTGTGCTCGGGCACGTGCGACTGCACGAAGAGGATCGAGCGCGCCGGATCGATGCCGCACGCGAGCAGCTCGGAGGTGAGCGTGATCACCCGCTCGGACATCTCCGCCGGCTCGTAGTGCTGCGTGAGCGCGTGCAGATCGACGATGCAGAAGATGCACCGGTAGTCGTCCTGCAGCTTGACCCAGTTCTGCACCGCGCCGAGCCAGTTGCCGATGTGGAAGCCGCCCGAAGGCTGGATGCCGGAGAAGACCGTTTCCATTTTTCACATCGATAGTCGCCGCCCCGAGGGGTGTCAAGCTATGCTACTGCTTGCAGCGCCGGACGCAGGGTGGGTTGCAATAAGTTTGTTTGCCGTACGTCCATGCTTGAGGAGGTTCGGATGAAACGACTGCTCCTGATCGGTGGGCTGATGCTCGGCGGCTGCTACGTCGACGAAGCCCCACCACCGCGCGCACCGGTTGGGCCGCCGCCGCAGTCGAGCGTCATCGAGCAGCCCCCGGCCTACCAGAGCCCGCCGCCGGTGTATCAACCGCCGCCGCCCCCACAGGCGGATCAACCACCGCCACCACAGGCGTATCAGCCGCCGCCACCCGCGTACGACACGCCGCCACCCGCGTACGACACGCCGCCACCCGCGTATCAGCCGCCGCCCGACGTGGGCGGCACCTACGAGCTGCCGTCGAGCGAGCCGGAGCCGGTCTCGGTCGAGTCGCTGCCGCCGCCGCTGCTCGAGGAGTCCCAGGGATCGCCGCCGTTCTATGGCGCGGTGTTCATCAACGGATATTGGAACTGGGATTCTGGTTGGCGCTGGACGAGCGGGCGCTGGGCCGCGCCGCCCAATCCGGACTTCTACTGGAACGAGCCCTACTACGAGAATCGCGGCGGGTTCGTGATCTACGTGGGCGGGCACTGGCGCCGGCGTGGCAGCGTGTTCGTGCCGCCGTCGCCGAGCTGGTGGCGGGCGCCGTCTCCGGCGCGGCCGCGTCCGGGCGTGGTGATCGGGCCGCCGGTCGGGACCTCGCGCGGGCCGCGTGGGCCGATCGTGCCGGCGCCGCCGGGCTCGCGTCCAGGCGTGGTTGTGGCCGCGCCGCCGCGCACGCCGGGCTACCCGACGCCGCGGCCGGGGTATCCCGCGTCGAATCCGCACCCGGTCTACAATCCGGCGCCACAGCCACGGCCGGGCTACGTGCCGCCTCCGTCGACTCCGCACCCGGTCTACAACCCGGCGCCGCGTCCCGCTCCCAGCACCTACGCGCCTCCTCCGCCGGCGCCACGTCCCGCTCCCAGCACTTACGC
>PNAM01000022.1 GCA_003170275.1 Myxococcales bacterium | reverse complement strand
CACCAGCTCGCGCAGCTTGGCGAGGTCGCCGAAGTGCGGGTTGACGTGCTCGAAGTCCTGCTGCCAGTAGCCGTGGTAGCCGTCGAAGTTGGCGTCGGTCTCGAGGTTGCGCACTACCGGAGAGATCCACAGCGTGGTCACGCCCAGCTTCTCCAGGTAGTCGAGGTGGTTGATCACGCCCTGCCAGTCGCCGCCCTGGTAGCGGCCGAGCGAGCCCGGCACCACGCGCGAGTCGTTGTTGAGATCGCCGTTGCCGAAGCGATCGACGAGCAGCTGGTAGACCACCTCGTCGCGCCAGTCGGTGTCCTCGCCGGCGCTGGTCTTCCAGTTGGAGTCGACGGCCGACGAATCGACGCAGCCGGCCGACAACCCCAGCGCCAGGATCAGCGATAGCTTGAGTTGAACCACCACTCGACTCCTGTTCCGATGTAGTGCACCACGTTCTGCCCGTAACGGAAATCCTGCGGATCGTACAACGCGATGCGCGCGTCGTCGTTCATCACCGACAGCGTGTAGATGAGGTAGATCTGCGGCCGGCTATAGGTTCCACGCCCGAGCGGCGCGACCAGCGGCAAGGCGGAGAGCCGGAACACCTGCGGGGTCAGCACGCGCCCGGCGACGAAGTCGGTCCCGTCGGTGCGCCGCGCCTGGTACGAGACCTCGACCGCGGTGTGGAAGTACTGGCTCCAGTAGAGGTGCGGTCGCGCCGCCAGGATGCCCTCGGTGTAGCTCGACGGGTTGTAGTTGATCGGATCGGCGTCGTTGAAACGGCGCACGAACGCGCCCAGCTGGATGCCCAGCCACTTGGATTCGTAGTTGCCCGAGAACGCGCCCACCACCTCCAGCGCGCTGGCCACCCGGCGCATCGGATCGAGGTGGGTCGGCACCGTCAGCTCGCCGTACGCGGCCAATCCGCCGGCCACGCGCAGCCACAGATTGGCGAACACGAACGGCCGCAGCCACCCGCCGAGCTGCGCGCCCACCACCCAGCCGTTGTCGTCGGGCAGCTGGGTCTTCATCATGGTGGTCGGATCGATCGACTCGCCCGACGGCAACAGGTGCAGCTCGCCGTACAGCGACACCTTCGCGCCGGAGACCCCGCCGAACAGCTGCGTCACCTTGAGCGAGGCCACGAAGCGCGGCCGGTCGAGCACGGTCGCGGTCCCGGGTGGCCCGAGCCCGCGCGGCGGCGTGTCGAGCGTCTCGTACTGATAGAGGTCGTCGAGGCGGTTGAGCCCCATGTGCAGCTTGACCTCGGTCTTCTTGCGCTGGTACGACGCGCCTGCGCCGACGGTGTTCAGGTTGTCGAGCGGCCAGTAGTCGAACAGATAGATGTCGTCGCCGCGGTATTGGCGCGAGCCGGCCCACAGCCGCAGGCCGTCCAGACCCAGGTTTTGGGTCTCGGCGTAGGCGTCGCGGATGGCGATGTGCTGCGTGAACGCGCCCGAGTAATGGAACAGATCGCCGCCGGCGAACGCTGGGATGAGCACGATGCGCCAGCGCTTGTCCGGATCGTTGCCGATCGTGCGCGCGTAGTAGAAGTCGAGCTCGAGGTAGGGCGCCTCCTCGAGCCGCGAGCCGTGCGAGACCACGTTGGTCGAGTAGCCCGAGTGCCCGCGCCCGTCGGAGCCGACGCCGACGCGCCCGTAGGAGCCGAAGTCGAAGCCGGTCGGCGACGCGGTCGGCGGCAGCGGCTCGCCCGGCTGGCGTCGCGTGCCTTCCTCGCTCGGGAGCGGCTCGACGGCCCAAATCCGTGCCGCAGAACAGAGTGACGCCCCGATCACGCACAACGCGAGGCGGTGGGTCGGCCGCGAGCGCATTTACTTGAGCTTCGGCGAGATGACCGCGTGGCCCTTGAGCCCCACGAGCATTTTCTTGTACACGGCGCCGAGGCGCTGCTTGTTCTCTTTGTCGGCCTTGGCGTCGGAGGAGCGGCCGGTGGACATCTCGAGGAAAGTGCGGCCGTGCAGCTGGCCGATCTGCTCCTCGATGTCGGGGATCTTGAGCGCCTGATAGGTCGCGCGGTCGAGGCTGATCTTGACCACGTCCTCGTCCTTCCAGCGGCCGAGGAAGGTCATCGCCGCCAGCTCCGGCACGTTCTCGAACAGCGCCTTGGCGGTGTCGGTGAAGTCGACCATCGACTGGTTGAACGAGATGGTCTCGGCGTAGGCGTCCTTGCCCGGCTCGGTGTACGGGAAGGTGATGGTGAGCGTCTTCTTCGCGTCGTCGCGCTCGATCTTCTTCTCGAGCTTCCAGCCTTTGTCCGAGTGCGAGATCGCCTGATCGATCTGCTGCCAGAACTCGAGCGGCACCTTGTTCTCGAACTGCGGCTTGGGCTCACCCGACTTGACTAGCATCGAGCCCACCGGCGAGCGCGGCGGGGTCTTGTACTGGCTCTCGTCGGAGTACAGGTACGCCGAGATCATGGCCGGCGCGGGCTCGCCGTTGCGCAGCATCAGGTGCCGGTAGAGGAACTCCAGCTCCTTCTGCATGTCGTCGTGCTTGGGCGTTCCACCGGTGAGGAGCGCGTGGTACTCGACGGTGTTCGCGGCCTTGTTGATCTCGTCGGAGATCACGCGGTAGGGCAGCGGCGAGTCCTTCGGCGAGACCGTGTCGCCCGTCTGCGCGGGCGCGGTGGGCGCAGGCGGCGCGGAGCAGCCGGCGCAGATCAAGACCGACACCAGGACGTTGGCTGCAAGGCGCATTTCCGCGCACGCTAACGTTTCTGTTTCGTAAAGTCCAGAGGGCTCAGAGCGCGGCGGAGCGGACCGGGGCGGCGATGGCTGGCGCGGGCAGCACGAACCAGAAGCGAGCGCCGCGTTGACCATCGGAGCGCTCCCCGGCGCCGATGCGTCCCCCGTGCGCCTCGACGATCGCGCGCGCGATCGTCAGCCCGAGCCCAGCGCCGCCCTGCGCGCGCCCGGCCTTGGTCTGCTGCCACTTGACGAACACCTCGGCGGCCTCCGCGGCGGAGATGCCTGAGCCCGTGTCCTCGACCGCGATCGAGACCTCGTGGCCGGCGACCCGCGCGCGCACGTCGATGCGCCCGCCCGACGGCGTGAACTTGAGCGCGTTGCCGATCAGGTTCTGCAGCACCTGGACGATCTTTGTGCGATCGAGCTCGAGCGACAGCCCATCGAGCACCGTACTGGAGGCGAGGGTGATGCCGCGCCGCTCGGCGAGCCCGCGGAACTGCTCGACCACCTCGCCCAGCAGCTCCTCGAGGGCGCACGGGCCGCGGTGGAGCGTGAGCTGCCCGGCCTCGACGCGCGACATCTCGAGCACCGAGTTGACCAGCTGCTCCATCTGGCGGCACGCGGCGCGGATCGCGTGGCCCGAGCGCACCAGCTCGGGGTCGGTGCTCTCGTCGGCGACGAACTCGGCGCGCAGCGCGATGATGGCCAGCGGCTGTTTCAGATCGTGCACCAGCATGGCGGTCTGATCGCGCTTGATCGCCTCGAGCTCGCGGCGTGCGGCGCTCAGGTGCAACAGCGCCCGGATGCGCGCGGTGAGCTCGCCCGGCCGCACGGGCTTGGGCAGGTATTCCTCGGCGCCGAGCTCGAGGCCCGAGCCGATCGACTCCGGGTCCAGCCGGTTGCCGGTCAGCAGCATCACCGGCACGTCGCGGTGCTTGCCCGCGCGCAGGTGACGCAAGGTCTCGAACCCGTCCATGCCGGGCATCGAGACGTCGAGCAGGATCAGCGCCGGCGCGCGCTCCGAGACCGCGGCGAGACAGCCTTTGCCGTCCGTGGCTTGCCGGACGCGATAGTCCGACGCCTCCAGGATGGCCACGAAGCTCGCTCGAACGTCGGCGTCGTCGTCGACCACCAGGATCTCGTGCTCGAGGGTCACGGGGTGCATCACCTTGAGAAAGTCGGCACGAGCGGCGGCTTTTCAAGTGTATGCTGCGCCGCATGTACAAGATCCTTTTCCCGGTGCTCGCGGTCGCGTTTTTCGCCGGCGCCGCCCGCGCGCAGGAAGAAGACGATGATCCCAAGGCGCGCCACGCCGCGCCGGCCGCCAAGAAGAGCCCGGTCGTCAAGCCGACCGAGCCCGCCGCCAAGCCGGCCGAGCCCGCCGCCAAACCCAAGCCGGCTGCGGCCGCGACCCCGATCGCCGCCAAGCCCGACGATCCGTTTTCCGGCAAGCGGGCGCCCGCGACGCTCGCGCCGGCCGCCAAGAAGTTGCCTTCCCCGCCCGCCGAGCCGAAGGCGACCGCGCTGTCCGCGCCGCCGCTGGCCGATGGACCCGTCGCCGGCGCGCGAGCCGTTCGGGTGCGGCTGGTCGATGGCTCGACCGTGGTCGGCCAGGTGCGCGCCGAGCAGGCCGAATCGCTGGTGATCGATTGCGCGCTCGGTCAGCTCGCCATCCCGCGCGGCCGAATCTCGACCATCGCCTACGACGCCGCCGCCGGCGTCGGGCAGAAGCGCGCCCCCGTGCAGCAGCTCGACGACGGCGACCTCCCGCCGCCGCCGAGAAAACGCGCCACCCAGCCGTAGCTAAATCTAGCCGCCGAAGTGGAAGATCACGCGCGGGCCGGTGTACAGATACATCGGTAGGCGATCCGCGTCGGTGAGCGCGACGTGATAGCGCACCTCGACGCCGACCGCGACGTGGCGCGTGAGCAGATAGTCGAGCTGGAAGCCGAGCGCGAGGCACAGACCGGTGAGCGGCTTCTCCACGCCGGCGGCGGCCGTCGACGAGCCGAACGCCGCGTCGCCGCGCAGGCCGATCACGCCGAGGCCGAGATCGAAGCTCGGCACCAGCCGGATCACGTCGAGCGTGTAGTTGAGGCTGAGGAGCGCGGTGAACCCGCTGAGCACGCCGGAGGCCTGCGTCTTGGTCGCGTCGGCCTGGTGCCATGACAGGTTGCCGCTGGCGTGCAACGACAGCGCGTCCGACAACCCGAAGCCGACGTCGAGCGCGAAGCCGCCGCCGTTCGCCGTGCGCGAATCGGCGTAGGTCACCGCGTAGGTGGGCGCCACTGCGACCGTCCACTCCTTGAGGTCGGCGCGCGCGCTGTAGGGGAGGGCGAGCGCCAGGATCCCAACCAGCAAGGCCACGAGGCGCACGCCTTTCGGTATCACGGAGCGCGCGGCCGGGCAACCCGCGGCCCCGGTAAGGTATCTAGACTCGGAGGTGGTTGTTTGCTACATACGCTGGCCCAACATGTCGAAATACAATCGTAAGCAGAAGAAGCCCAAGGAGGACGAGTTCGTCTCGTTCTGGGCCAAGGCGTTCCAGACGCTCGAGCCGTATTTTCGCGCGATCGGGATCGTGCTGCTGACCGCCTGCGCGATCGTCGGCGCGGTGTGGGGGTTCACCAACTGGCGCGAGCACAAGTCGCAGAACGCGGCGGAGCTGTTCGGCCGCGCGGTCAAGATCTACGACGCCGATCTGCTCGGCGCGGACCTCAAGGTCGACGTCAAGACCGACGAGGAGAATCCGATCCCGAAGTTCAAGACCGAGAAGGAGCGGGCCGACGCGACCTTCGCCGAGCTGGACAAGCTCGACAAGCAGTACGGCTCGTCCGAGGTCGCGCATCAGGCGCTGATCTTCCGCGGCGGCGTGTACTTCGATCAGGGCAAGTACGACGACGCGTCGGCGCAGTACCAGAAGTTCCTCAAGAGCGACTCCAAGGACGCGGCGGTGACCGCGCTCGCGCGCGAAGGGGCCGGCCTGTGCGACGAGGCGCGCAACAAGCTCGACGACGCGCTGGTGCACTACAAGGCGCTCGAGCCCAAGGGCGCGAAGAACGACTTCTATCGCGATCGCGCGCTGTACGATCAGGCGCGCGTCTACCTCAAGAAGGGCGACAAGAAGAAGGCCACCGAGCTCTACAAAGAAGCGCTCGCGAAGGTGCCGTCGACGCCGCTCAAGGACGAGATCCAATCGCAGCTGGCGACCCTCGAGGGCCCGGGCACTTGAGGAGACTCGCCTTCCTCGCGCTGCTGGTCACCACGGGCTGCTCGACCACCGCGGAGAGCGTTCGCGAGAAGTTCGTCGCGCCGGCCGATGTGTTGCAGGTGCGTTGGCGCCAGCACCTCACCGAAGAGCCGCTGATCGAATACAAGCCGCAGGAGTTCGCGGCGGCGACCTCCGACGGACGGCGCGTATTCGTCGGCTCGTCGGCGGGCGGCTTCTACGCCTTCGACGCGCGCGACGGCAACATCTTGTGGCACCACAAGCTGGTCGGCGGCGTCAGCGCGCGGCCACGTTACGTCGCCGCCGAGAACGCGGTCTACGTCGGCAGCGACGGCGGCGCGCTCTATGCGCTCGACGCCACCACCGGCGCGCAGAAGTGGGTCTACGATCTCAAGGGCCCGGTCGAGTCGCAGCCCACCTACGCCGACGGGATCGTGTACTTCTCGAGCGGCGAGAATCGCATCTACGCGCTCGACGCGCACAAGGGCGTCTGGAAGTGGCAGTACGATCGCGAGTCGCCCGAGAACAACTTCACCATCCGCGGCTACTCCGCGCCGCTGGTCTTGAACGGCCGTGTGTACGCCGGCTTCTCCGACGGCTATCTGGCGTGCCTGACCGCGTCGGGCGGCGACGTCATCTGGGCGCGCTCGCTCTCGGGAGAGGCCACGCGCTTCATGGACGTCGACGGCACGCCGACCTTCGCCGGCGGCACGCTGTACGTCTCGTCGTATTCGGGCGGCGTGTATGCGCTCGATCCCAAGGACGGCTCGACCCGTTGGCGCTTCGACGTCGAAGGCGCGAGCACGGTGCGCGTCAAGGACGGCCGCGTCTACTTCAGCGCCGCCAAGTTCGGGCTGCACGCGCTCGACCTCGACGGTCACCTCTTGTGGCGGCAGGCGCTGGCCGCGGGCGGCGAGCTGTCCGCGCCGCTGCTGGTCGGCTCCTACGTGCTGGTCTCGTCGGCCGAGATGGGCACCTTCGTCGCCGATCGGATGACCGGGCACCTGTATCAGTTCTTCTACCAGGGCCACGGCATCACGGCCGAGCCGACCACCGACGGACGGCAGATCTACGTGCTCTCGAACGGCGGGTATTTCTACGCGCTCGCGCTACCCGGCGCCAAGCGCCCGCCCGCCCGCGCCTCGTTCTAACGCGGGCGGCGCGAGCGAGCGGCTGCGGTCAGGCGGTCTCGGAGACGTCTTCGCCGTCCATCGCGCTCTCGGCCTCGAGGATCTCGAGCCGGCGCACCAGCTCCTTGAGCCGCCGCGTGCCGCCGGCGTCGCGCGCCTTGAACTCGATGCCGATGCCCTCTTCGCCGTCGGTGTGACGGGTCCAGGCGACCTTGCCGGCGATCTCGAGCGGGCGCAGGCTGCCGGGCGGCGTGACGTCGATCACCACGTCGGTGCCGGGCGGGAAGAATTCGGTGGTGCGCAGGAACGCGCCGCCCGGACCGATGTCCTCGACGTGACTGTGGTGTGTCTCTCGATCGAACACGACGCGCCAGTTTGCTACCAGCTGCACCGGCAGGCGCCGGTGACGGCGAGTAATCATCTCCACGATTTCCCCCTTGGCGACCGCAATCAGGAAGTCACGACGACGCGCCTCGGCGGCATGGAACTCGATCCCGAGACCCGCCCTGAGCTTTGTCCGGTGCTTGCCCGCTCGCCGCCAGGCGACGAAGCCGCGCACCATCTGTTTGTTGGAAAGACCGGGAAAACGAACTTCGATGACGACCGCTTCGCCCAGGCGAATGGCTTCGCGCGTGGGATAGAAGAGTCCGCCGCCCGGCAGCGAAGGTTGGTAGTGGCGAAGGAAGTCCTCACCGCTTTGGTATCGAGCCCGCAAGATGCGCATCCCGTAAATCCCCTCCTCTCGAAAACCCAAAAGCAACGGGACTATAGGAAATCAATCCCAGTTGTGCAAGAACGTTACGCCGAATTACTCAAATATCAGCCTGCTATAGCGCTCCGCCCAATTCGCCCCGAGGATCCTGCCGAGCGGGCCCTTTCGCGGGCCATGTTCATGAAATACCTTGAAAAAGTCCCGTTGTAAGTCGCCCGATCCGGTGGCGCTTTCCTGCGCGGCGGACACCACCTCGAGATAGCGGGCGAGCGCGGCGGTCAGGGCGGCGAAGGCGTCGTCGACCGCTCGCGGCGAGACCTTGGCGTGCAGGCCGACGCCCGACGCCAGCCGGGTCGCCCACTCCGGCCCACGCCCCGCGCCCAACCGCGCGAAGCTCTCGCCGAGCGGCTCGAGCAGCGCGCGCGCCGACGCCGGCTCCCCGTAGACATCGACGTTGATCGACACGCGGGTCGGCAGCGCCATCAGATCGCATGCGAAGATCGGCGCCTGCAGCCGCGGCAGCGGCAGCGCGACCAGCGCGAAGCCCTCGATCAGCGGCCGCATCGACACCTGCGAGAGCGCGATCTTGCGGAAGCCGGGCGCCTCCCAGGTGCTGGTGCGCACGCGGCCAAAGCCGAGCGGGCCTTCGCGGTCGGCGAGGTCGGCCGCCACCGGGATCGGCTGCAGTGACAAGCGTGACTCCAGCCGCGCGCGTACGCCCGCGACCAATCCCGCCATGTCCACCTCGAGGCGAGCCTTGATCAACTCCTCGAAGACGCGGACCTGCCGCATCACCTCGTCGACCACGGGGCCTGCTTACGCCTTTGCAGCGCGAACGTCAATTTGTTCCTGCCTTGGCACGATGCGTGAAGCTCTGGGCTTGCGGGAGGATCTTCATGCGCGCTTCGTGGACGGTTGCGCTGATCTCGCTGCTGGTGCCGACGGTGACCTGGGCCGCGGCCGGTGACGACGGGCGCCGTCACCTGGCGGCGATCGAGGTCTATTTGAAGGACGCTCAGTCGAACGCCCGCGTCGTTTCTCAGGTCAGCGAGTTCGGGCGCGAAGGCGTCGCCAACCTCGAGCGGTCGCTGGCGACTTGCGAGCGTCACCTCGCTCAGCTCGAGAGCGTGTCCGAGATCAAGCAGAACGGTGACAAGCTGCAGCTCGTCGCGCGGGATCTGCGCGACGTGCGCGCGCAGATCCCGGCGCTGCGTGCGGCCATCGCCTCCGGAGCGCGCGAGCAGATCCGCACGGCCGCTGCCGGGGTCGGGAAGGCGCTGCAGCGCGCCGACGACGACTTCGGCCTGCTGGCCGCCGGGTCGGGGCTCAGCCAGTCCGAGCTCTCGGACGACGACCGGCCCGAGGAGAAGATCCCCGATTTTCTGCCGCCGCGATACTAGGCGGGCGCGTCGACCGCTTTGATCGCGTTGGCCAGCGCGTTGGTCTGCTGGGCGTTCAAGTTGCCGAACTTCACCCCGATCGCGTAGCCGCGATCCGCCTCCGCCGTCCACTGCACGGTGCCCGTCAGCTCGAGGCCGCGCGCGCCCTCGGTCTCGACGTCGTCCTCGACGAGGAACAGGGTCAGGCGCACCATCGCGCCCTCGGTCATCGGCCGGTCGATCTCGACGCACATCCCGCCCGTGGACAGGTTGCGCGTGGTGCCCGTGACCACCTTGCCGTCGACGCGCAACTCGGCGCCGATGCGGATTTCGAAGCGCTGCTGCGCGCGCGGATGGTCAGTCATTCGCCACTCCCCGCATCCTCGTCCACCTCGAGCTCCTCTTCCTCGGCTTCACCGGCGTCGCCGTCGGCAATGAACTTCATGAACATGTCGAGGTAGCCGCGGTTCTGCAGATCGAGCGGTGCGAACTTCACGCCGATCTGCTGCGCGCCCTGCGTCGGCGTGCACCACACCACCGTCGACGGCAGGATCAGGTGCTCGGAGAACTGGTTCTCCGAGAACACCAGCGCGAGCTTGACCTTGCACGCGGTCCCGATCGGCATGGAGCCGCGCGACAGCATGCAGAAGCCGCCCTTCGACAGATCGCGCGTTCGACCCACCACGCTGTCGCCGTCGGCGCCGATGATCTCGGCGTCCAGCTCGACCGCGTATCGTGGATGTTGGCGGTTGTCGTCGCTCATCGGGTGTTCATCATAGAGGTTCCATCATGGGTTTCCCTTCGATAGGGCGCCGTCGGTGAGGCCGTCGAGCACCGCGGTCAGCTCATCGATGCCGAGCTGTCGGTCGAGCGCGTCCGCCTCGGAGCCCGGGGTGGTGACCGCTTCGACCTGCAGGCGCCGCCGTGCGTAGTAGAGCTGCGCTACCTCAGTGAGCAGCTGCTCGCGGCGCGCGGCCAGCCGCTGCGACTCCCGGCTCAGCCCGAGCTCGTTGCGGTCGAACACCAGCCGATCGAGCGACCAGGTCGCCTCGGCCTCGAGGCGCCAGGTCTCGTTGGCGGGCACGTAGCTGGTCCCCGACGCGAGCGTCACGCCGTAGGTGCCGTGTCCGGCGCGCAGCTTCAAGACCGGCAGGATCGCCGCCTTGCGCACTCGCGAGAGCCACGAGCGTACGCGAGCGGGATGCAGCTCGGCCAGCCGCGCGGCGGCGCGTTGCAACACCGCCACCGACGGTTCGCGCGCGAAGGCCTGCAGCGGATCGGGCCGCGACTCGGCGAACGCCGGCGACCCGCACAGGACGAGGGCGAGCATCCAGCGCTTCATGGCTGCACCTCGTCCCCGAGCGCGCCCAGCTCGGCGTCGTTCTCCTCGAGGTCGAGCTGGCGCTGCACGTCGGCCGCGCGCGCTCGCAGCGCATCGCGCCGCTGCCACAGCTCGGCCATCCGCTCGACCAGGTGCTCGCGATAGCGGCTGCGTTGCGGCGCCGTATTGCGCGGCACGTGTCGCAGGCCGTCGAGCGGCCAGCTCAGCCGCGCGAACGCCTCGACCGACCACACCGCCGCCGGCGTCTGGTAACGGCCAAGCGCCGCGGCCAGCTGAAGCCGAGGCACCGCCGCCGAGCGCAGCTGCCGCGACTCCAGGTCCTCGGCATGCGCCACGCCGAAAGGCGTCGCGAGGGAAGCGGTGAGGGAAGCCGTGATCAACAGGGTTGCTCGTCGTCGGGCGGAGGCCGCTCGCCGATGATCGCCCCTGTGGGCCGAGGCTGTCAAGGAACCGCACGACGGGACGCGGACCGATTCTCTCTGCATTTGGGCACCTCCAAGTCAGCGGTTATCGGGAGCTCGCCGGCAAAGGTTGCGTGCGCTTGACTCTTGACTGTGCGAATGTTCAGTCTTACGCTTTTCCCCATGTCGTCGTTCAGCGACAACGCGCTCACGGTGCTCAGGCGTCGCTACCTGCGCAAAGATGCGAATGGACGGGTGGTCGAGAGCCCGGAGGCGCTCCTGCGTCGCGTCGCGCACGCGGTCGCGGGGATGGAGGCGCGCTACGGCGGGGACGCGGCGCGCGTGGAGGAGTCGTTCTTCGACGCGCTGTCGCGGCTCGAGCTCTTGCCCAACTCCCCTACATTAATGAATGCGGGGCGCGAGCTCGGGCAGCTGTCCGCCTGCTTCGTCCTGCCGGTCGGGGACTCGATGCCGGAGATCTTCGATGCGGTGAAGTGGGCGGCCATGATCCAGCAGACCGGCGGCGGGACCGGCTTCGCCTTTTCGCGGCTGCGGCCGTCCGGCGATCAGGTCGCCTCGACGCAGGGCGTGGCGTCCGGCCCGGTGTCGTTCATCGAGGTGTTCAACACCGCGACCGACGCGATCCGGCAGGGCGGCGTGCGGCGCGGCGCCAACATGGGGATCTTGCGCGTCGACCACCCGGACATCTTGGAGTTCGTCTCGGCCAAGGCGGATCCGGCGCGGCTGCGCAATTTCAACGTGTCGGTGGCGATCACCGACGAGTTCATGGAGGCGCTCGAGCGCGGCGGCGAGTATGCGCTGCGCAACCCCCGTACGCGCGCCGAGGTGCGGCGGCTCGAGGCGCGCAAGGTGTGGTCGCTGATCGCGCGGCTGGCGTGGAAGAGCGGCGAGCCGGGCGTGATCTTCATCGATCGGATCAACGCCGCCAATCCCACGCCGCAGCTCGGCGAGATGGAGTCGACCAACCCGTGCGGCGAGCTGCCGCTGCTCCCGTTCGAGTCGTGCAACCTGGCGTCGATCGACGTGGGCAAGTTCGTCGCCGGCGGGAACCAGGACTTCGATTGGGCGCGCCTGGAAGCGTGCGTGCACCTGGCGATCCGCTTCCTCGACGACGTGATCGACGCCAACCGTTATCCCTTGCCGCAGATCGAGGCGATCACCCACGCCAATCGAAAGGTCGGGCTCGGCGTCATGGGGTTCGCCGACGCGCTGATCCGGCTGGGCGTCGCCTACGACTCGCCGCGCGCGCTCGAGCTCGGCGGCACGCTCGCTTCGTTCCTCGCCGCGCAGGCGCAAGGGGCGTCCGCGCAGCTCGCGCGCGAGCGGGGCCCATTTCCCAACTGGAAGGGCTCGCGCTGGGAGGCGCTCGGCGGCCCGCCGTTGCGCAACGCGACCACCACGTCGATCGCGCCGACCGGGACGATCAGCATCCTCGCCGGCTGCTCGGGCGGGATCGAGCCGCTCTATGCGGTCTCGTTCGTGCGCCAGGTGCTCGAGGGCGCGCGGCTGACCGAGGTGCACCCGCTGTTCGTCGAGCGCGCCAAGGCGGGCGGCTGGTATTCCGAGGCGCTGATGGCGAAGATCGCCGAGCGCGGATCGGTGCGCGGGATCGACGAGGTGCCGGCGGACGTGCAGCGCGTATTCGCCACCGCCTACGACGTCGCGCCCACCTGGCACCTGAGGATGCAGGCCACGTTTCAGGCGCACGTCCACAACGCGGTGTCCAAGACGATCAACTTTCCGCGCACCGCCACCGTCGAGGAAGTGCAGGCGTCGTACGACCAGGCGTATCGGCTGGGCTGCAAGGGAGTGACCGTCTATCGCGACGGCAGCCGCGAGGATCAGGTGCTGTCGTTCGGCAAACCCGACGCGCTCGCGGCCGGCGCGACCCCGGCCCGTTCGCATGACCCGTGCCCGGAGTGCGGCGCCCCCATTCCGCCCGCGCACCAGGGGGCGTGCAGCGTGTGCCTGGAGTGCGGCTACTCGCGCTGTCTGTAGATCGACTGCGCTGGGGCTTGCCCCCTGCCGCCGGATGGGCCAGGATGCACGGCTCGTAAGGAGACAGCCCATGTCGCAGAAACATCCGGATCGTGATCGCAATCGCGCGGCGTCCAATCGCCGCAAGTTGGTGTCGGCGTTGAAGAAGGCGAAGAAGGTCGCGCGCGGCGCGGCCCGGTCCAAGCGCGACGCCAAGTAACCGGACGCCGTCGAGATAGCCGGGAGGCGCATGCCGCTCACGCCGCTCCCGATCGATCCTCTTCTCCCCGAGATCGTCGCGCACCTGCGGCAGCACGGCTGCCTGGTGCTGGAAGCGCCGCCTGGCGCGGGCAAGACCACCCGCGTGCCGCGCGCGCTCGACGACGCCGGCTTCATCGACGGCGAGATCCTGGTGCTCGAGCCGCGACGGCTGGCCGCGCGCATGGCCGCGCGACGGGTGGCGGAGGAGCGCGGCGAGAAGCCGGGCGGGCGCATCGGTTATCGCGTTCGGTTCGAGGACGTGTCAGGGCCGAGCACCAGGGTGCTGTTCGTGACCGAGGGCGTGTTCCTGCGGCGCGTGCTGGCCGATCCCGCGCTCGGCGGCGTGGGCGCGGTGCTGCTCGATGAATTTCACGAGCGCCACCTGCAGTCCGATCTGGCGCTGGCGTTCTGCCGGCGTGCGCAAAGGGCGCGCCCGTCGCTCAAGCTGGTGGTGATGTCGGCGACGCTCGAGGCCGCGCCGATCGCGCAGTTCCTCGACGACGCGCGCACCGTGCGCTCCGAGGGCAAGCGGTTCGAGGTGGCGATCGAATACCTGCCGGCAGCGCCGACGCCCAGGCCAGGGGGCGAGCGGCCGCTCGAGGCGCAGGTCGCGAGCGCGCTGCGCAAGCTGGTGGCCGAGGGGCTCGACGGCGACGTGCTGGTGTTCCTCCCAGGCGCGGCCGAGATCCGGCGCGCCGCCGCCGCTTGCGCGCCGATCGCCATGCAAGCGGGGATCGATCTGCTGACGCTGCACGGAGACCTCTCGCCAGATGAGCAGGATCGCGCGGTGCGGCCGGGCCCGCGCAGAAAGGTGATCTTGTCGACCAACGTGGCCGAGACCTCGGTCACCATCGAAGGCGTGGTGGCGGTGGTGGACAGTGGCCTGGCGCGCGTCGCGGCACACTCGCCGTGGTCCGGCCTGCCGGTGTTGCGCGTGCAGCGGGTCTCGCGTGCGTCGGCGACGCAGCGTGCGGGTCGCGCGGGCCGCACCCGGCCGGGACGGTGCATCCGGCTGTACTCGAAGCACGATCACGACACGCGCCCGGCGCACGAGCTGCCCGAGATCCGGCGGCTCGATCTGGCCGAGGCGGTGCTGACGCTGGCGGCGACCGGGGTGCACGATCCGGCCGCGTTCGGTTGGTTCGAGGCGCCGCCGCCCGCAGCGCTCGAAGCGGCGACCGCGCTGCTCGATCGTCTCGGCGCGCGCGAGCCGGGCGGCGCGCCGTCGGAGCTCGGCCGGCGCATGCTGCGCTTTCCGTTGCACCCGCGGCAGGCGCGGCTGGTCGTCGAAGCCGAGCGGCGCGGCGTCGGCCGCGAAGGCTGCATCCTCGCGGCGATGGTCGGTGAGGCCGATCTGGTGCGCAACCGCGGCCGCACGCAGGTGAGCGGGCCGGCCGATCTGCTCGCCGATCTCGATCTGTTCGGCGAAGCGCAGCGCGTGCGCATGGATCCCGATCGCCTGCGCAGCCTCGGGCTCGACGCGGGCGCGACGCACGCGGTCGATCGCGTGCGCCGCCAGCTCGAACAGAAGCTCGCGCCCGGCCCGGCGCGCTGCGAGGATCCCGACACCGCGCTGGGCATCGCCATCCTCGCCGGCTACCCGGATCGCGTCGCCCGGCGGCGCAAGCCCGGCTCGAGCGAGCTGGTGCTGTCGGGCGGCGGCCACGCGCAGCTCGCCGAGTCGAGCGTGGTGCGCGACGCCGAGCTGCTGGTGGCGGTCGACGCCGAGGAGCGCAGTGGGAAGGGCCAGGCGAAGTCCGGGGTGGTGACGGTGCGCTCGGCCTCGAAGGTCGAGCCCGAGTGGCTGCTCGATCTGTTCGCCGATCGGCTGCGCGAGACGGTCGAGTACCTGTGGAACGCCGAGGCCGAGCGCGTCGACGTGGTGCGCAAGCTCGCGTACGACCAGGTGGTGCTCGACGATCGGCGCGTGCCGGCGCGCGCCGGGGACGGCGAGCCGGCAGCGCGCGTGCTGGCGGCCGCCGCGCTCGCCAAGGGATCGCGCGCGTTCGTCGACGACGAGGCGCTCGATCGCCTGCTCGGCCGCTGGGCGTTCGTGCGCGCGAGCTTCCCCGAGCTCGGCCTGCCCGAGCTCGCCGAGTCGGACGTCGACGTCGCGCTCGCGGCGATGTGCGCGGGCTCGACGCGCTTCGACGAGCTGCGCGGCGAGCGGCTCCTCGACGCGCTGTACGCACGCCTCGACGGCAAGCAGCGACGGCAGCTCGACGAGCTGGCGCCCGACCGGGTCACGCTGCCCGGGGGGCGCGCGGTGCGCGTCACCTACACGCCCGGCCAGGCGCCGTTCATCGCCAGCCGGCTGCAAGACTTCTTCGGCATGGCCGCGGGCCCGACGCTCGGGCGCGGTCGCGTCTCGCTCACGCTGCACCTGCTCGCGCCCAACCAGCGCGCGGTGCAGGTCACCTCGGATCTGGCGGGTTTCTGGGACCGCCACTATCCGGCGATCCGGCGCGAGCTCGGCCGTCGCTATCCGCGCCACTCGTGGCCCGAAGATCCGCGCAACGCCCCGCCGCCCGCGCCCCGGCCGCGCCGCTGAGGAAGGGCGAGCCTCCCCGGCCC
>PNAM01000041.1 GCA_003170275.1 Myxococcales bacterium | reverse complement strand
ACCACCACCAGTTTGTATTGATCGAGCAGATCCGGCAGCTTGGCCGCGCTAAAATCTTTCGTTCTCAAATCGACCGCGAACTTCAACAACTGGGCCGAATAGGTCGCATAACTTCGCGCGACGGCGGCGTCTTCCACTTGCGCCCGCAATTGATCGAGAAAAGCAAGCCGATCGCGCTGAAACGCGTCGAGCGCCGCTTCGAGCTTCTTTCCCTCGTCCGCCGCGCGAGGTCCGCGAGCCGTGAAGTACGCCGTGTTTTGCGCCAACAGTGCGGTGAGCTCGGTTTTCATCGCCTCGGCCTGCGTTCGCCATGCACTTTGCTGCGAATCCCCTCCACGACCTCCGCGTCCCCCTCCTACACCCCCCCCGGCCACCCCCACCCGGCCGTTCCGGCGCCATCGATTCGTTGTAGTACAGCGCGTTGAACACGAATTTATAGGTCCCGTGCGATTGCCCTCGCCACTGTGGACGGAAGCCGATCAGGATCACGTGGCCTTTCCCGAGACTCACGTCGAGCGCGGCCGCCTTCCCTTCGATCTTTTCAGCGCCTACCAAATATCCGCTGCGCAGAGGGCTGCGGTTGGCAATGTAACTTGCGAGCACGGCGCCTCGGAAGCCCGGCTTCGTATCGAATACTTCATTGCGCTCGAACATAATGTCCGTCTGCGCAGGCAGCCCTGCCGTGAGCGGATGCTCTTTCACGTCGGTCCGCAGGATCGCGCCGGAGCAGAAAAATTCATCGGACCGCAAGCCCGCGACAACATTCGTCACCGGCAAACTGAACCGCTCGATTGGAAACGCCGACGCGTTGCCTAGCGCGATCAGCGTGCCGCCCTCGGTGACAAAATCGCGCAGCGCATCAGATCCCTGATCGCCGATGCCTCCCGCGTATTGACCGGGCACCGAGCCCGGCTGCATACCGTCGACAATCTGGCGCGTGGCCATTTCCGCGATCAGAATCGCATCGAATTGCGACCGCAGATGCCCCGTCTGCACGTCCTGGTTGTGCAGAATCGTAAACGGAAAATGGAATTGTTCGAGAATCCACTTGGTCCAGCCCTCGTCGATATTACCCGCCCACGGCTCGTAGAGCGCGATGCGAGGCTTCTTGACCGCGACCGCAGCGGGCGCTTCGCTTAGCGACTTCGCATCGACGCCTGCATCGCGCAAAATCGCATCGGCCTTGCCCGTCGCGTAAATCATCGAATCGGATTTCCCGAAGCTCACCGTGCCGCCCGCGTTCAAAATATCGTTGACCGCCTTGAGCGAAGCGTTCGAGTTGTGCGAGAACGCGAACACCGGACCCGAGCCATCGACCTTGCCGGCAATCGGCGCAACGCGATCGATCTTTTTGAGCGCCGCGCGCGTCTCGCTCGACACTGGCTCGACGACCATGACGGTCGTGACGCCCATCTGCATCGGCAGCGTCCATCCCGTCACGTCGTAAGGAGTCTCGGGAAGTGAACCCGTAGGAGGCGCCGCCGCGGTAGTGGTCGGCGTCGTTGTTCCCGGTGCCGGAGCAGTCGCCGGGGCCGCTGCGCCGCGACCCCCTCCGCCTCGACCACCGCCCGCCGCTGCTGGAGCCGCCGCCGCTCCACCACGTCCACCGCCGCCAGCCGCGGCTGCTCCAGGCGGACGGAAATCGGGATACTTCTGTGCCTCGAACAATTCCTTCACCAGCGATGCGAACGGCTGATCCATCAGCACCACCCAGTCACCGGATTTATAAATCGATCCATTCGCCTTGAACTCGCGCGTCGCCTGATGCACCTCGATTCCATTGATCAGCAGTTTTTCTACCAAGACGGCGGCGGTGGGTAAATCGTGTTGCTGTTGCGGAATCACGTACGCATACGGAGGATCGGTTTCAAACCTCTTGATCACGTCGCGACCGGCCTGATAGCGGTTGTAGAGCAACTCCTCGCGGCTTTTTGCCGCCGTGTCTAAAACAGCCATCGACGCGCCCAGCATGTAATTGGTCGCGTCGCGCAACCGCCACCATCCGCCCTTCCACGGGCTCGAATAAAACACCTCCGCGCGCAGGTCCTGCTTCTCGCGAGGGAACTCGTCGATGGTATAAAAGTGCGGCGTCGCGTAGCGATAGAGTGCCGTCTCCGTAAGGAACGAAACCGTGTTGCGAAAACTATTCACGTGGTCGACGAAGCCCGGATACCAGTCGTCGAATCGCCCGCGATGCATCGCCCCCGGCATGTCGTGCTCGTCCAGATACGCCGCCATCGACGTGCCGAACTTATTCACCCATCGCCACATCAAAGGATGCGGATTCACCGAAATCGGCTCGGCAAACGGAGGAATCCAAATGCGCGCCGGAAACGGAGCCGTCTGGTGATGGTTGTAAAACACCTGCGGATAATATTCCAGCACCGCCTTCGTAATGGTCTGCGACTCGACCATATTATTCATGTACCCGTCGCGATTATTGTCGTGCCCGATATATTCCTGCCACAATCCCGGCGTCGCGCTCACTTCATAAGGAGTGCCCAGATTGCTGCGATACCAGTTCACAACCTGATTCTGGCCGTCGGGATTGATCGAAAACCACAGCACCAGAATCACGTTGTCGAGAATGTTCACAGTCTCGGCATCGGTCTTCGTCACCAGGTTGTAGGCCAGCTGAATGGTGTGCTGCGCGCCCGCGACCTCGGTAGCGTGCAAGCCGCCGTCGATATGCACGATCGCCTTGCCGGTGCGAGCCAGCGCATGCGCATCGGTGTCGCTGAGGCCTTTTACTAGAGCCAACTTCTTAGCGGTGTCCTTATACTTATCGAGGTCGGCTAAATTTTTAGCAGAAGAAATGTACGCGATATACCAATCGAGCCCGCGCGTAGTCTTCCCAGCGCGCGCGAGCTTCAGTTTGTCGGTTGACGCCGCGAGCTTCTGGAAGTACCCGAGCGACTCATCGTAAGTAGCGAGAAAAAAATCGTCCCCAGGCTTGTGCCCGAGCACCGATTCCGGTGTGGGAATCTGCGCGTTGACAAAAATAGCCGTAGAGATTGCGAGGAACGGCAGAAATCTCATAAGAGGGATAGGCTAACACGCCAAGCCCTCGGGGCGTTAGCAGTCAATGAGCCCGCGTTGCTACCATCGAAGTGCGGGCGCGTAGCTCAGGTGGATAGAGCATCAGCACCAACAACGGAACCGCTCAGCGCCAAAACTGATAAATGCCGAGTTGACAACCCAATCCATTCCCTTCACGCTAAAGAACGGTGCCTGTATTTCTTGAACGGTTTCTTTTACCGGCGTTGGCTACCATGCTTATTGGCGTGATCGTTGTAAACCCATTGAAATTGGACTGGCAGCGACAGGTTGCATTGGCTGTTGCTGTGGTTGCCCTCGCATACTTCTTTGGCCACACCGTACACCTGTTTAACCAAGGGAAAAAACCGACCGTCGATGCACCACCAGTGACGCCCGTTCAGCCCGCTGTTCACGCGGAATCAGTTGAAAACACGACGACCGGGTCGCACAGCCCGGTTGTACACAACAACAGCGGGACTGTAATCATCAACAATCACGATCAAACGGCGAAACCCCAATCCGAAACTGGAATAAGTCCGTCTGCCTCGTTAGATCTGCGACCCTGGATGTCCCTCGATGTTGAACTTGTTCAGGGCCTGGATTACGACGATAAAGGATGGCAGCTCGGCACCCGATATCACACAATGGTTCGGTACAAGATTAAGAACTCTGGGAAAACTCCAGCGGTCAAGATCGATGTCTTTGCCAACATGATGCCCTTCACTACGCCCTATTATCCTGCTGGATCAATTGTGAACGGTGTTCCTCACGGAGAGCCTGTTCCAGGCACCGATGTTGCAGGCGAAATCGAACGAATGTGCAAGTCGCAAGACGACTTTATTTCGGTTGGTATGGGCGGAACTGCCGGGATGCTCGCTCCAGGACAGGAAGTAACAGGCTATCTGGGCTTGAACGGAGATTCCCCGCCGTTCAAGAAGCTCAATGAACCGGGGAGAATGTTCGGCGGTAATTTCGTCATCGTGGTTGCTGGCACCTACGGTTCCACCTTCGATAAGAGTCGATATCGGGTAGGGAAAGCGTTTCAGTTATACAGGCGCACGGGTTCTCAAAAAATCGAGGCCAGGGGGGGAATCCATTCCCTTAATTGATCTTGGATTCTCTCTCCATCCTTTCGGCGGAACATTCGCCAATTAAACACCGCCCTCCTTCAGCAGGCCTTCATTCAAGCTGAGGGTCATGAGCACGAAAGGCTGGTCAGAACGTGCTCCCGTGGGATAATGATGCTTCGGGCGCGTAGCTCAGGTGGATAGAGCATCAGCCTTCTAAGCTGAGGGTCGCAGGTTCGAGTCCTGCCGCGCCTACCATTGCGAATCTAATTCTCCGACGCCTTCTCCGCGCGCTCCACTACCAGGATCTCGACCGGTCCCTTCTGCGGCTCCAGTCTTAACCCGAGCTGTTCCTGAATCGACGCGAAAATCGAGTTGCCCGAATCGGCGCCAAGCGCGCTGGTCGATCCCGGCTCGCTGAATTGCAAATCGTCCGGCGTCCACTCCAGTTTGAAATCGTAGACTCCCTTGAGCCCCGTTTGATCCACCACCGCGCGACTCATAACCCACGAGAGCACTTCGACCAACTGCGACACCGGAGCCCTATGGCTATTGACGATTCTCCGATTGCGGACGTCCACCGTCGGCTCGCCGTCGGCCTTCACTTCCTTGAGTTTCGAGCCGCCTTTTCCCACCACCAGCAGATAGCGCGGAAGCTGTTTCGTCTCCCAATGAAACGCCACCTGAAATCGATCCGCCAGCCTAACCGCAGCATCTCCAGCAACTGATGCTCCGTCAAATTGCGATTCCCTTCGGCCTTCGCGACGATGTCGTAGGGGTCAGTATCGATCCATTTCGGTCCTCCAGAAATCTGAAAATCCTGCACATGATACGCCGCGGCGAGCATCCGCTTCAGCGTCATGTTCTTCGTCGCGAGCCGACCTCCGGCGCTGGGAACGATGGAAAATCCGCGAAAACCGGGCGTAGAATGCTTAATCGACGCGACCTCAAAAGTCTGCGCCAGAGCGATCGGCATCATCACCGCCAGAAAACCCATCTTCATACTTTCAATTGACAGCGAACCTTCGAGAACGTTCCAATTTGTCAAAAAGTACCGCGTCCGGGTGGCGCGAGCTTCAGCTTGCATCGTCGGCTTCAGCCGGCGTCCCGTGGATCGCACACAACTGTGCGACGCTATAGTCGACGGAACCGCGACCTTAAGGAAGCGGACAGACGCGACCAATTCGATGCGTCCACTAATCTATCCAGCAACCTTCCGCCCCGACGAAACCGGCCGCCCCATCGTCACCTTCCCCGACTTCCCCCGCGCCCACACCGACGGCAAAATCATGCGCGAAGCCTTCGAGGAAGCCACCGACTGCCTAGGCAGCGTAATCGCCGCCCACATCGCGGAGAAACGAGAAATCCCCGAGCCGTCCCCCATCAAGCGCGGCCAAAAACTCGTGCCCGTACCTCTGTGGGTCGCCGGAAAACTAGCCCTCTACCTCACGATGCGCGAGCAAAAGATCACCAACAGCGAACTATCCCGCCGCCTCGGAGTCCGAGAAACGGTAGTGCGCCGGATGCTCGATCCGAATCATGCAACAAAGTCGGAGAAGCTGCAAGCAGCCCTGTCAGTCCTCGGAAAACGCATCGCGGTCGCGCTGGACGATGCAGCGGAACTTCGTCGCCATCACCGGGCCGATAGCGTATAGGGAAACTCCTCCAGAGAGTCCCCATGATCCCGTACAACTACTGAGCAAGGTACAATTTCTTTAAAGCAGGGCAGGAGACCATTTGATAAAAGCGAAGTCGAACGGGCACCCGCTCCAAGAGCACTTATTTCTGAACGGCATCGGGACGCGACCTAAGCGGCGCATTCCCGCGCTCCCGCTGGAAGATAACACCCCCGAGGGCCTGAAAGCTCTCCTTAGCGCAAATCGAATCTATCGCGAGCAGGCGTGGCCAGAACCCTACGCCGCCACCTCTCACCGACTGCATCTTGGGGACGCCCGCGACTTGTCTTGGATTCCGGACGCGTCAGTTCACCTGGTGGTCACCTCGCCGCCGTATTGGACGCTCAAGGAATACGCGCAGGGCAACGAGCAGCAGATGGGGCACCTTCAGGACTACGAGCATTTCCTCTCGGAACTGGATCAGGTCTGGAGAGAATGCAAGCGGGTACTCGTAGGCGGCGGAAGAATCTGCTGCGTCGTGGGCGATGTTTGCATCCCGCGCAAGCGCGGGGGACGCCACTACCTGGTTCCCCTGCACTCCGATATCCAGGTCCGGGCGCGAAAGATCGGCCTCGATTGCCTCCAGCCAATCCTTTGGAACAAGATCGCTAACGGTGCTACCGAGGCTGCGGGAAACGGGGCGGGCTTCTACGGCAAACCCTACCAACCCGGTGGGATAGTAAAGAACGATATCGAATATATCCTGTTTCTTCGGAAAGGCGGCGAGTACCGGACTACACCGACTCTACAGAAGGCACTCTCTATGCTTACCAAGGACGAAATGAAGACCTGGTTCCGATCGATATGGTCCGATCTTCCCGGTGCGTCTACCCGTGATGGGCATCCCGCCCCCTATCCGGTCGCAATTGCTGAACGCCTCGTCAAGATGTTCTCTTTTGCGGGGGACACGGTGTTGGATCCGTTCGCAGGAACCGGCTCGACTTCGCAGGCTGCTATCATGTCAGGCAGAAATTCGATAGCGAACGAAGTTGAATCTTCCTATGTCGAGATCGCTCGACAGCGAATCGTGAAGGCTGCGTGGGAGCATCGCACCGTTGGTGCTACTGAGGCCGAGGTTATCTTTGACGGAGATGCCCGCACAACCCGAATACCGACTCCTCGCGGAGTTTCGGCGAATATTTGAGGGAAAGATTTACAAGCATCGATCATCCAACCAAGGCGATTTCGTTGCGATGCACCTGTACGAAGACCTTATCGCTATTGATCGCTCTTCCAGGCTGACTGAGGCTGCGATCAGTCGAAAGGATCGCGTACTAAACGTTCAGAACACACGCCGCGGCGTTGCCGCCCGGCGTGGCGATGGAACCTTCGGCGAAATTATCCCGGGTGAGGCCGCCATCGCCGATCCGGGCTATCTTGTAGGCCGAGGACCAATAGCCACGGTAGAAATCGGCATTGAAGTGAAGGTGCTGGCGAAGGCCATGATCAAGCAGATCGACCGCGTGATAAACGATCTTCGTAATCAGGTGGTTCAGTTTAAACGCGGTGGAGGCCATCCGATCAGCATTGCAGTAATTGGAATCAACCAAGCGGAAAGCACCATCGGCTATGAAGGGGAGCGGCCATTTCCGACAACTGGGAAGCAGGGATTTTCACATCCCTTTCAAGAAGCGGCTGAAGCTGAGCGTCGGCTGCGATCCGAGGCCGCACCGGAGTTCGATGAGTTCCTTGTGCTTCGATTCAAGGCGACGAACGCTCCCCCGTATCCTTTCGAGTGGGTCAACTACAACGAGACGCGTTTGGATTACGCGGCGGCGCTGTCGAGGATCAGCGCGCGATACCAGCAGCGCTTCTAACGAATTCACCCGTTTGTGATACTATCCTCGTTTTACAACTTCGTTTAAGGAATCTTTCTCCGATGAAAGTTTACGAAACGAGCGATATCCGGAACGTGGCGCTGGTTGGCCATGGGCACTCCGGCAAGACGGCCCTTACTGGAGCTCTTCTCTTTACCACCGGCGCTACTCCCCGCCTTACTCGACCCGATGAGGGGAACACGATTACGGATTTTGACGACGAGGAGATTGCTCGCAAAATCACCATCTCTTCCGCCGTCGCCGCTGTCGAGTGGAAGGGGAAAAAGATCAATCTTATTGACACGCCCGGGTTTAACATCTTCATTAACGACACCCGCGGCACTCTCATTGCCGCCGATGCGGCGCTGGTGGTAGTCGATGGCGTGGCGGGCGTCGAAGTGCAAACCGAGAAGGTCTGGAGCTTCACCGAAGAATTCGTGCTGCCGCGCGCTATCGTTATCAATAAGTTGGATCGCGAGCGGTCCAGTTTTGAACGCACTCTCGAAAGCGTGCAAGCCGCGTTCGGACGCACTGCGGTGCCGATTCATTTGCCCATCGGCGCGGAGAAGGAGTTTAAAGGCATCGTCGATCTGGTGCGCATGAAGTCGTATGTTGGTGGCAAGGAGGGAGATGTTCCCGCCGATCTTGCCGATGCCGCGAAAGCGGGGCACGAAGTGCTGGTCGAGATGGTGGCCGAAGGCAACGACGCGCTGCTTGAGGAGTTTTTCAACGAAGGCACGCTGCCGGTGGATCACATTCTCGACGGATTGCGCGAAGCGGTGCGGGTAAGGCGCATTTTCCCCATACTTTGCGCATCCGCGACGTTGAATATCGGCAGCGATCAGATTCTTTCGTTCGTCAATGAACATTTTCCGAGTCCGCTCGAATGCGGATCGTGGAAGGGAAAGGCAAACGGTAAGGATGTCGAGCGTCCGATTAAGGATTCCGCTCCTGTTTCCGCGTTTGTTTTCAAGACTGTCGCCGATCCATTCGCGGGACGTGTTTCCTATTTCAAAGTGATTTCGGGCGTGGTGAAAAATGACGGGCATTTGATGAATGCACGCTCCAGTGTCGATGAGCGTCTGGCGCACATCGGCGCGCTGTTTGGAAAGACCCTCGTTCCTGTAACTGAACTACACGCGGGAGATATCGGCGCAGTCGCGAAGTTGCGCGAAACGTTGACGGGCGATACGCTGGCCGATAAATCCGCGATGATCGAGTATCCAGAGGTCCGTTTGCCAGAGCCTTCGATCGCCTACGCCGTCGCCGCCAAGACTCGTAACGATGAAGACCGCATGGGGAACGCTATCCACAAGATTTTAGAGGAAGATCGTTCGCTGCGTTTCTATCGCGATGCGCAGACCAAGGAGTTTTTGCTCGCCGGTTGCGGACAGCAGCATATTGAAATCATCGTGAGCCGTCTCAAAAAACGCTATGGTGTTGAGGTTGCGTTACATGCGCCGAAAATTCCTTATCGCGAGACCATTCGCGGCAAGGCGGAAGTGCAGGGGCGTCACAAAAAACAGACCGGAGGCCACGGCCAGTTCGGCGATTGCTGGATTCGCCTGGAGCCGCTTGCGCGCGGCGGAAAATTTGAATTCGCGAACGAAGTTTTTGGCGGCGCGATTCCGAAGAACTTCATTCCTGCCATAGAGAAAGGTATTCTAGAGACCGCCGAAAGAGGGTACTTGGCGGGGTATCCGGTGGTCGATTTTCGAGTGGTCGTTTATGACGGCTCTTATCACGATGTCGATTCGTCGGAAATGTCGTTTAAGCTCGCCGCCCGGAAGGCGTTTCGGGCTGGGATGGAGGCGGCGAAGCCTTCGCTGCTGGAACCTGTGATGAACGTCGAAGTACAAGCTCCGGTTGAGTTTGCGGGCGATCTTATGGGCGATATGAACGGACGGCGGGGTCGTATTTCGGGGATGGACACCAAGGGCGGGACGCAGATTATCAAGGCGCAAGTGCCGATGGCGGAAATGCTCGATTATCTGAATGTTCTGACGTCGATGACGCAAGGCCGCGGGTCGTTTGCGATGGAGTTCGACCACTACGATTTCGTGCCGGGCTTGCAGGCTGAAAAGATCATCGCGGCCGCGAAGGCAGCCCGTGCGGGTGAAGAAGAGGAAGAAGAGTAGCGTCTTAAATGACCATAATTCGGCAGAAACGGTGCCTGATGAGGCCTTAATCGACCTTAAATTGCACGTTTTGCCAACTTGCCGTCCGCTGTAACGTATCTCTCACTGGACGGTATTCACTTCATGGGTCATTTCCTCAACGACGTTCGGTATGCGTTTCGAACTTTTCGCAAGTCGCCGGTGTTTGTCGCGGTTGCTGTTTTGTCGCTCGCACTGGGCATTGGCGCGAACACGGCGATCTTCACGTTGATCGATCAGGTGTTGCTGCGCCTGTTGCCGGTGAAAGATCCACAGCAGTTGGTATTGCTGTGGGGACGCGGTCCGCATTACGGCAGTAATAACGGGGCGAACAAACTGTCTTATCCAATGTATGAGGATTTCCGCGACAAGAATCAGGTCTTCAGTGGGATGTTCTGCCGCAATGGTTTCGATTTCAGTCTCAACTTCGAGGGCAAGACGGAGCGTATTTCGGGGGAACTGGTTTCGGGGAGTTATTTTCTGGTGCTCGGCGTGGGGCCGTCGCTGGGGCGCGTGTTTAATGTGAGCGACGACGCGACTCCGGGCGGCGCGCCTTACGCGGTTTTGAGCTACCGCTATTGGATGAGCCGCTTCGCGGGCGATAAAAATGTGATCGGGAAAAAACTGGTGCTGAACGGGTATCCGTTTACCGTGGTGGGAGTGAGCCAGGCGGGATTCGATGGCACGGACCCGACGACATCGCCGCAGATCCGCATTCCGGTGATGATGAAGCTGCAGATCGATCAGCTCGCTTTCTACAATCTGACGGATCGCCGGGGCCGCTGGGTGAACGTATATGGACGTCTGAAGCCGGGCGTCACGATGGAGCAGGCCAAGGCGGGTTTACAGCCGCTGATGCATCAGATGCTCAACATGGAAGTGCAGCAAAAAGCGTTCGCGAAAGCCGCGCCGGAAACGAAGGAACGCTTCCTGCGCATGTGGCTTGACCTTCTGCCGGCTTCGAAGGGGCGGTCGAATCTGCGCGACCAATTCTCCAATGCTCTGCTGGTGTTGATGGCGATTGTGGGGCTGGTGCTTTTGATCGCCTGCGCCAACGTGGCGAATCTGCTGATCGCTCGGGCGACGGCGCGTCAGAAGGAGATCGCGGTGCGGCTTGCGCTGGGGGCGAGCCGCGGGCAGATCGTTTCGCAACTGCTGACGGAGAGTCTGATGCTTTCACTTGCCGGTGGAGTGGCTGGACTGTTGCTGGCGGTATGGATCGACGAAACGCTGGTGAGCTTTCTGCCGACGGTCACGAATACGCTGACGATCTCGGCCACGCCGGATTGGCGCATCATGGGATTCACGCTGGGCATTTCGCTCGCGACGGGAATTATTTTCGGATTGATTCCGGCGCTGCAAGCGACCCGGCCGAATCTTGCGCCGACACTGAAGGACCAGGTGGGAGCGATCACCAGCACGGCATCGATCGGACTGCGAAAATCGCTGGTGGTGGCGCAGGTGATGCTTTCGCTGCTACTGCTGATCGGCGCGGGGCTGTTTATCCGGAGCCTGAAAAACCTGAAGGGGATCGACCCGGGGTTCAAAACGAAAAACCTGCTGACGTTTGCGATCGACCCTCCGCTCAACGGGTACAAACCGGAACGGAGCCGCGAGATTCTGCGGCAGATTTATGAGAGTCTGAACGCGCTGCCGGGCGTGGAATCGGCGAGCCTGGCGATTATGCCAGTGATGGAGGGCGACGAGTGGGACAGTTCCGTCACCGTGGATTCGTATCAAGCCAAGCCTACTGAAAATCTCGGGCCGCATATGAACTTCGTGTCGCCGGGCTATTTCAAATCGATGGACGTCCCGATTTTGCAGGGCCGCGATTTCCGGCAGTCGGATCAGGGCAAGAGCGCGCCGAAGGTTTGCATGATCAACGAGAAGTTCGCGAAGAAATATTTTCCGGAAGGGCGGGCGGTGGGGCACCATGTCGGCATGGGCGGCGATCCAGGGACCAAGACCGATATCGAAGTGGTCGGGGTCTTTGGCGACATGAAATATGAAGGAATGCGGGACGAGATTCCGATCGAGTTGATTCGTCCGTATGAGCAACTGGATTTTACGCTGGGGATGTCGGCTTATATTCGCACGGCGCGCGAACCGGAACAGATGTTTTCGGCGGCGCGGCGCGCGGTACAGCAGATCGACGCGACGCTGCCGGTGGTCGACATGAAGACGCTCGAAAAACAAGTGGATAATTCGCTGGTGACGGAGCGGTTAGTGGCGACTCTATCGAGCGCGTTCGGAGTGCTGGCGACGCTGCTGGCATCGATCGGGTTGTACGGCGTGATGGCGTACACGGTGGCTCGGAGAACGCGCGAGATCGGAATTCGGATGGCGCTGGGCGCGGCTACAGGCAACGTGGTGTGGCTGGTCATGAAAGAAGTGCTGGTGCTGGTAGGGGTCGGGATCGTGCTGGGGTTGGGCGCGTCGTGGGGGCTGACGAGGTATGTGCAGAAGCAGCTTTACGGGATCCAGCCGAACGATTTGACGACCATCGTTCTGGCGACGATCGGAATCGCGTGCGTGGCGCTGGCGGCGGGATATGTTCCGGCGAGGCGGGCGACGCGGGTGGATCCGATTCGGGCTTTGCGGTGGGAGTGAGTTAATTTCGCAAACGACTCTCGAAAGCATAGGGCTTTGACCGCTCCCGTTGGTCGCGGTTCTACAAACCGTCCGGGCTCTCGCCCGGATGGACCGATTGACAATCGGTCCGCAGGTTGCCAACCTGCCCCACAAATGCATCAAGAGCGCGATGGTGCGTGCCACTGTCACTCGCCGGTTTCCAGCTTGAACTCGCCGATTTCGAGATGCGGGCGGAGCCGGTGCGCGGTTACCATCGGTTTATGAAGCGGATTTTAGTTTTCCTCCCATTACTTGCTTTCGGCCAGGCACAGTTTGAGGTCGCGTCCATACGGCCGTCGGGGCCTCCGGGGGCGGATCGGATGAACGCCGGCGTCCATGTGGACGGGGCGCGGATCAGTTGCACCTACCTGTCGCTCAAAGACTATATCAGCACGGCTTACCGCATGAAGATTTACCAGATCTCGGGTCCGGATTGGATCGGGGGAGAGAGGTTCGATATCGCCGCTACACTGCCGGCGGGCGCGACGCAGGATCAGATTCCCGACATGTTGAAGGCGCTACTGGCGGACCGGTTCAAGATGACGTTCCACCGCGACAAGAAGGATTTTCCGGTGTATGCGCTGGTGGTGGCGAAGGGCGGGCCGAAAATGAAGGAGTCGCCGCTAGAAGCGGAAGAGGAGAGCGCGAAACCGGTCACCAACGTTACTGCCAGCGGTGGGCGCGGCGGGGTGAATGTGAATTACGGCAGGGGGTCCTCCTTCATGTTCGCCGACAACAAGTTTGTCGGCACGAAGTTGGCTATGGCGAATTTCGTAGAAACGCTGGCGCGGTTCGAAGACCGGCCGGTGGTGGACATGACGGATCTGAAGGGGAATTACGACTTCGAGCTCGTATTTACGGCGGAGGACTACACTGCGATGCTGATCCGTTCGGCGATCGCGGCGGGAGTGGTGATGCCTCCGGAAGCTTTGCGGGCGCTGGCGGGGTCGTCCGGCGATTCACTGCTCAACGCACTGGAGAAACTGGGGCTCAAACTGGAGACTCGGAAGGCGCCGCTGGAAGTTTTGGTGGTCGATCATATCGAGAGGGTACCGACGGAGAATTAGGGAGCTAGAGTTGCGCCGCAAGGAATTCGACGGTCAACGACCTCATTCGGGCAACCTCGGCGAGAATACCGTGGAGCGTGCCGGTTTTCAGAGGATCATGCAAAGGGACCGACACGTTGTGCACCGGTGGTCCTTGGTGTCTCAGCCGAATGTGGCTGCCCTTTTGACGTATCACGACGTAGCCGAGGCCTGACAGCGCGCGGATCAAGCGATCTGCCGAAACTCCTCGCGGCAACTTCACGCAGCTTCGACCGGTATCAACTCATCCTTCACATAGTGAAGTTGTACCAAGCGAGGTTGCACGGCTTCGTCTTCGAAATGAAGGGAGGTGGCTTCCAGAACGTTGGCACGGAGTTCGTCCCAAGTCTCGCCCTGCGTAAAAATCGAGTGGCCCAGGGCTCGCGCGTAAAAGCCACCCTCATCCGCATCCCGGATTTCGAAGATCAGCTCCATATCCATAGCATACTCGGGCCGCCGCATTACTTCAGCAACTCCATCGCGGCTTTATTTTTACTTTCCACCGCGCGCTGGTATGCAGTGCGGCCTTGGGAATCTTTTAAGTCGCGCTTGGCGCCGTGCTCCAGCAGCATCTTTATGTATTGGGCCGGGACCTTGATGTGGGGCGAGGCTTCGGCGGCGATCATGAGGGGAGTGGTGTCGCGGGCATCGGCCAGATTCACGTCCGCGCCGCGTTCCATCAGCAATCTCGCCGCGAGCGGTTTTGCGAAGGTGACAGCCTCGATCAGCGGCGTCGAGCCGTCGCGGGCGCGCAGGTTGGGGTTTGCGTGGTGTTCGAGCAGGAGGCGCACGGCTTCCGGTTTGCCCTCGGCCGACGCGCGATACAAAGCGCTGCGCCCGCTCTTGTCTAGGGCATCGACCCGCGCTCCGGCGGCGAGCAGCGCTTCGACCATGGGCCCGTTGTTCGGCAGATAGGCGTTGCCCTCGCTCGCGATCATCAGCGGGGTGTTTCCCGAGGCGTCCGCCAGCTCCACCTTCGCATGGCGCGCGATCAACAATTCGAGGACCGGCACCTTGCCGAATTCCACGGCATGAAGCAGTGGAGTCGAGCCGTCGTGCGCCTGCTTATTGACCATCGCGCCGCTATCGACGAGCAGACGGACGACCTCGGGTTTGCCTGCCGCCGCGGCTCGATCGAGAGCGGTGCGGCCTTTCGAATCCTGCGCTTCAATGTTGGCGTTTGCGGCGATGAGGGTTTGGACCAGAGGCAGATTATTGGGCAGATACGCGGTGCCTTCCGAGGCGATCATGAGCGGCGTCGAGCCGTCCTGATCCTTTTGATTGATGTTGGCGTCACTTGCGAGCAGCGATTTCACCTGCTCCACTTTGCCGTAAGTGACGGCTTCGAGCAGAGTTGTCGCGGTGGGGGCGGGCTTTACGGACTTCACAGTCTCGGCGGCGGGACGCTTTTTCACGGGGGCGGGTGTTTCCTCCTTCGCCTGGACGGGCGGCGTCTGGACGGGTGGTGTTTCTGCGGGAGGCGCGGGGGCGGGCTGAATGGCCGGGGCCGGGGCCGGGGCCGGAACCGGGATCGGTGGAGGAGCGCAACAGACTCGGCTGTACCAGTAAACTCCCCCGCCGACCAGCAGCACTGTCAGGAGGGCGCCGAGGATCGGGAAGAGGAGCCAGGATTTGCTTTCCTTCTTCTTGATCTCGTCATGTTGCTGCTGCTGCGGATCGGCTGGGAAGGATTCGATTTTCGCGGTGGAGGTCTGCGATACCGGAAGGGCGACGTCCGCGGCCGCGCTCAACTCGCGAATGAAGGACGCGCAGTCCGGGAAACGATCGGTGGGCTTTTTCGCAAGCGCACGCGCGAGCACGGCGCGCACCTCGGGCGATAGCGGAATGTCGCCGGGTATAGCTTCAAAGGGATCGGCCATCACGATTTGAAACATCACGGTGTGCGCGGTTTCGCCCTTGAAAGGCATGCGGCCGGTGAGCATCTGAAACGCGATGGTCCCGAGCGCGAACTGATCGGACCGGCCATCGATCTGGGCGGCGTGGATCTGCTCCGGCGACATGTAGGAGGGCGAACCGAGGCTCGTGCCGGCGGCGGTCATACCGGTGGTCGCGCTGGCGGTGATCTTCGCAATCCCGAAATCGGCGATCTTCACGCGCCCGTCGGAACGCACCAGAATGTTCGCCGGTTTCACATCGCGATGCACCACATTGCTTTTGTGCGCGTAATCCAGGGCCACTGCGACCTGGGCCAGGATGTCGACAGCCCAAGCGCGGTCGAGCACCGGGTTGTTGCAGAGGAGATGATCGAGAGATGCGCCTTCCACGTACTCCATCACGATGAAGACGTCCTGGCCATCCTCGCCGAGCTGATGAACGGTGACGATGCCGGGATGGTAGAGCCTGCCCGCCGCGCTCGCCTCCCGAATCAGACGTTGGCGGAGTTGCGCCCCTTCCTCTTTAGAAGTGCCGGGGTCGATGCGGATCACTTTAATGGCGACCGGCCGGCCGATCGCGGAATCCTGGGCGTGATAGACCACGCCCATGGCGCCGCGGCCCAGCTCGGCCAGGATGTCGTAGCCGCCAATGCGCACCGGATTCATTTGTTTTCAAATCCTACCTGACTCAAGATGACGACTCTCCTGGGCGTGCGATCGAACTTCAGCCGGATGGTGTGAAGCTTAGCAGGATTCAACTTCGAGAAAGCGGCGAGCGGCAGTTCGAAGGTCTGAAAAACCGGCTCTGAAGACTTCTCGTACACGAAATTCTCCATGAACTGGAGCTTCGTGAAGCGGACCTTGAAGGGAGGCAACAGGGCGCCGAAGCGACTCAAGGGAAGCTGCGCGGTTGCGCCGTCGCTCGATTCGAGTTCGACGGTGAAATCGGTTGTTTCCGCGGGCTTCTTGTCGTCTTTTTCGTCCTTGTCACTCTTATTGTTATCGTCATGTTTGCCTGGAAGGGGCGCCTTCTCATCGGTCACGGCGAGCGAAAGCGTCATCACGGGAGGCGGGTTAAATCCGTCAGGCAGCGTCAATGAATAGACGGGCACGGGCGCGTTCTCCGCTCGATTCCAACCGAGGAAAACGCCATTATATCCGCGATCTCCGCGCCGGTACGGAATGCGGCCTTCCTTCCAGATGGAGAAATTCGAGGCGCTGATGTGGCCGCCGGGAAGCGTGGTTGTGGTGAGGTCGGGGTCTTCGCTGAAATTCGCGACTACCTGAAAGGACGGGTCCTGATAGCGCGACATGTAATAAGTTTTGGGCAGCCAGTCGCGGGCGGCGCGATAATCGCGGAACATGGGAACGTATTCGCGGCGCGAGTGCAGCGTGGCCTCGAGGAACGCGGACAAGTACGTTTTCGCGATCTGGCGCTGGTCTTCCGGATTCATCAGCGGTTTGAGATTCAAGAACCAGCCGAGCATTTCGCCCGCGTCGGAACGGCCCCATCGGGTGTTGAACTGGCCGTGATTGGCGCCGTAGATATACAGCTCCGCTTTGAAAAAATCCCCGTCGCCCGTGTAGCGCACATGGTCGAACTGGCGGCTGCCGTTGAAGGAAGAAACGTCGGCGTCGTTGGCGCCTTGGATCGTGAAATAGTTGACGTCCTTGATGAATCGATACTCGCCGGCGGGCTTGTACTGGCCGTCGACCGGAGCGATGGCGACGACGGCTTTAATGGGGTAGTGATAATCGAAACGAATATTGGCGTCGTCGGGATAGTAAGCGAGGGTGTTGAACAAAGCCGCGGTGGCCACGGCTTCTCCGCCGCGCGAATGACCCATCAGCGCTACGTTCGACACGTCCACTTTGTGAAAGAAGATGTTGCCGGGGGTCTCGTTCCATTCACGCCAAACTTTCAGATGTTCGAGCAGCATCCAGCCGCGCACGGCTTGCTCCTTTTCGGGGCCGACGATCCAACCGTTCAGGAAATTTTCGTCGATGGAAGCGAGAATGAAGCCGCGGCTGGCGAGCAATTGTCCCAGGTATTCGTAGCCGGGATCGGAAAACTCGGCCATGGAATGATTGCCGTGAACGATCAGGACCAGGGGAAACGGGCCGTCGCCCCGCGGATACCAGACGCGGGCGTTGAGCGGCAATTTATCCATCCCGAAGCCCCAATAGCGCCGCCTCAGCTTTTCTTTCCAGCCCTTGAAATCTTTAAAAAACAAAGAAGCGTCCAATGTTTTAGTCTTTATTGCCACGGACTTACCGTATTCAGGGCGTCGCAGATCGGAACCGCTTCCATAAAATACAGTCAGAACCGGATTCGGACCAACGTTGGCCGGATTCGGCACGGCGAGGGGCCGCGGATCGGGCGAGGAAACTTGTCCGATCCGTAAAATCTCCTTGTCATTTCCCGGGCTCGCGAGAAAGATGTAGAGACCGATGTTCGCAGCGATCGCGCCAACGCACAGCGTGATGGTGATGATTTTCTTGCTGAGGTGAGCTTCGCGAAAATGGCCGGCGCAGAACGTGGCGATGGTCGCGCCGAGAGTGCATTCGGTCAGGAGGAGAGTCGCGCCTAAAATAAATCCCAACTGCGGTGGGAAGGCCAGCGCGACTAGAACGCATGCGCCGATAACGATGCCCGACAGGATTCGCGGCAGCTTGCGCAAGATGGTCAGGAGCAGCGCTATGAGCAGCGCGACGAGAGGAACTCCCAACAACGCGATCATAAACGCGAAGGTGAGATCGATGGCGCGGCCGAATCCGGATTTGAGGTAGATCCCGCCGACGATGGCGATCCAGAGGGCGACCGCGATCGCGCCCCATACCACTCCTTTGCGCGTCTCGGGACCGGGGCGGATGTTCGCCCACGCGCGGCTCGACCAATCGCAGAAGGCGCGCCAACGGGCTTTAATCCACGCTACGATACGCATCGCTTGAGTGTACTATCGTGCGCGTTGTGGGGCGGGCCCCCCGGCCTGCCGCCGGCTCCCCAGCCGGCGCTTCGTGTGACGTTTCCGCGATGCCACCAAGCCGCGACCGCAGGGAGCGCAGAGGGTGGTGTTTCTCAAACTGATCCTGCTAATTTCGCGCGGACGGATTCGTACGAACGATCCACCAGGCCTTCGCAGGCGCGGGCTACGAAGCCGGTCATGTTCGCGACTGCGAAACTTACTCCGTTGAGATTTCGCTCCGGAGGCACGCCTGGCATGGGGCGCGGGTATCCTGACGCGCAGAAAGTTTCGCCTTCCGAGCGATATTGGTCGCGGGGACAGTTCGGGTCGGGAGAGACGCGGATGACGCCGGGAAGCTCGCCGGGGTAGACTCCGGCGGCCGAAACGATGATCGCGCGGGCGATCCATGGCGCGAATTTTTCGGCGTGCGCGGGGTTGGATGTACCGAGGCTCAGGTTCACAATGTCCATCTTGTGGTCGATGGACCATTCGATCGCGGCGATCAAGGCGTCAATGTTGGTGCGCAATTCGCGATCGAAGACGCGCACGGCGAAATACTCGGCCTCTGGGGCTTTTTCCTGAATCGCGGCCATGACGGCGGTGCCGTGGCCGAGGCGGTCGAGGAAGTCGTTCTCGGGGAATCCGCCGTCGACGCGCGAAATGTGCGGGTGCGAGGGATTGACGCCGCTATCGATTACTGCGATGCGGAGGCGAGTTCGATCCACACTTTCCCCTCTCGCAGGCTGATGACCTGATCGGCGATCTCGGCGAGCGCGGGGCGATGCGTGATCACGATGACGGTGCGGTCCCGCAGATGTTCCCTTAGATTTCGCGCGACGATTTTTTCGGTGTCGGCATCGAGGGCGGAAGTGGGTTCGTCGAGCACGAGCACGGTGGGACGGCGGAGCAACGCGCGGGCGATGGCGATTCGCTGACGCTCTCCAGCCGAGAGCGCGAGTCCGCGCTCGCCCGTTTTTGTTTCGTAGCCCTCCGGGAGGCGGCGGATCAATTCATCGAGACCGGCGGCGGCGCCAGCGGCTTCCACTTCAACGCGGCTTGCAACGGGAAGCGCATAAGCAATGTTTTCGGCAACGGTCGCATTGAATAGATACGGCGCTTGATCGACCAGCACAATGTGATCGCGCAGGTCCTTGATGCGAAGGTCCCGCACGTCGTGGCCGTCGAGCGAAACGGTGCCGCTATCGGGATCGAGGAGACGGACGAGCAGGTCGGCGACCGTCGATTTGCCGACGCCGCTGGGTCCGAGAATCGCGCAAAAGGTTCCAGCAGGGATCGTGAAGGAGACTCCGCTCAAGACCTCGTCTCGATCATGGCGCAGGGTGACGTTGTCGAATACAATATCGCCGCGGACGTCTTCCAGCGTGACGGGATGAAGATGCTCGGTGACTTCGGGGGCTGTGTCAAGGATTTCGAAGATGCGGGTGAGCGAAACGCGCGCCGATGCGAGGTTCGCGGCGAGGCCCATCATAGTTTGAACAGGGCTCAGTAGGCGCATGTGATAGGCCATGAACGCGACTAAGGTGCCAGTGGTCATGGTGCCGTGAATGATCATCCATCCGCCGAGCAGAAAAACGCCGGCAGTGGCCGCGGTGAGGATCGTGCCGGGCAGGGCGCCCGAAAGAAACGACGTCATCTGGAGGCGCAGCAGAGTGTCGACGAAGGCGCTGTTGCGCTCGCGGAATTTCTCGGCCTCGCGGTCGCCCGCGTTTGACGTGACTACTGTTCGCATGCCGAGCAAGGTATCTACAAAAAGGCTGCCGAGATCCGCGCCCCGCTCGCGAAGTTCCTTGGTGAAGATCATCAACTTGAGTTGATAACGGCGAAATGTGATGAGGCTGACCGGGACGAAAACCACGCTGAACAGGAATAGCCGCCAGTTGAGCCACAGCATCATCGCGACGCTGCCAATGAAAAACACGACGTTGCTTAGCACGGACAATAAAGTGTCGGCCGAGACGCGCTGCACTTCACCGACATCGTTATTGAGGCGCGAGACCAGATCGCCCAACCGCCACTTCGCGTAGAATCGCGGCGATAGCGTTTGCAAGTGGCGGTACAGCGCGAGGCGCATATCGAACAGCATGGACGCGGAGACACGGACGTATTGATAGCTCGACAGAATATTCAGCAGAAACCCGAGCACGGTGGTCCCGAACATCAACCCCGCGACCCAGGCGAGCGCGCGCATATCGCGGGGAAGCAGCGCGTTGTCGATCAGAAGTTTTGGAATGTACGACTGCGCCAAGCCGAGCAGGGTCGCGAGCACACCGATCGCGAGAATCACGCCGAGGCGCGACGCATAGGGCGCCAGGAACGGTTTCAAGCGCTTGTATTGTCCCCAGCCGGTTGGCAGCACCTGACCATTATGCGACAGTGCGTCTCACAATCGGACAGTTGAATGTCCGCGGGAGCTTGCAAATACAGCGATATCAAAAGGTATTACGATTGCTTTATTAGCGCTCGATGAACAACCTGCTCGACGATGTCCGGATTGCGGTTCGCGGCTTCCGGAAAACACCCGGAGTCACGGCCGTGATCGTGTTGGCTCTGGCGTTGGGGATCGGCGTTAACGCGTCCTGTTTCATTTACGTGAGTGGGTTGCTGCTGCATCCTTTTCCCTATCCGCAGCTCGATCGCATCATGACGATTTGGGAGTCGCCCGTAAACCAGGCAGGGGAACGCGGCGCGGTTGCTCCGGCGAATTTTCTGGACCTCAAGGAGCGGAGCTCAACGTTTGCGGCGCTCTCGGCATTTCGGCCGTGGAACGCGAGTCTTTCTGGCATCGGCGATCCGGAGCGGGTGCAGGCGTGTTTGGTGACGCCGGAGTTTTTCGCGGCTCTCGGGCTTGCGCCTTCGCTTGGACGCGCGCTTGGCTCCGAAGACGCGGAATCGGGAAATCTCGTGGTAAGCCACGGGTTCTGGACCACTCGGCTTGGCTCGGACGCGTCGGTGATCGGAAAAACGGTGTCGCTGAATGGAGCGGCTTACACCATCGTGGGTGTGATGCCCGAGGAATTGAATTTTCCGCTGGAAAATGACATGTGGGTTCCGCTGAAGTTGACAGTGGCCGAACAACACGATCGCGCGTCGCACAGCCTGTCGATGCTGGGACGATTGAAACCCGGCGTTCCCGTGACGCGGGCGCGCGCGGAGCTGGCGACGCTGGGGCAACGGCTGGCTTCCGAACATCCGGAGACGAATGAGAATCGCAGTTTCACGACGGTCCCTCTTCTTGACCTGGTCGATAACACGACTGCACGCTTCATTTTGACGCTCCTGGTGACCGCGGGATTTGTCCTGCTGCTGGCGTGCGCCAACGTCGCCAATCTTCTGCTGGTTCGCCTGGCCGGCCGGCAGCGCGAGATCGCAATTCGTGCCGCGATGGGCGCCAGCCGTGCGCGGATCGCAACCCAGCTTCTGGTCGAGAGCGCTCTTCTCGCGCTGGTCGCGGGAGCTCTCGGTTTGGATTTCGCCGCCTGGAATCTGGCCTCGGCGCGTCGCACGATTCCCGCTGAAGCTTATAAATTCGTCGGCGGCCTGAAAGAGGCCCATATCGATTCGACCGTGGTGCTATTCACGATTGGCGCGTCCCTGATCGCCGGTCTTCTTTGCTCCCTTCCGTCGCTGAGTCTGGTATTCCGCGAAGCCGCCTCCGCCCGCTTGAGCGATTCGCTGAAGGAGAGCGGACGCAGCGGCTCCGGTGGACGTTCGCGAAGCCGTCTGAGGACTGGCCTCGCGGTTGCCGAGGTCTCGATTGCGCTGATTCTTCTCGTCGGCGCGGGAGCGATGGTCCGCACCTTTCAACGATTTGTGACTGTGAGTCCGGGCTACGCCACGGCGAATCTGCTGACCATGGAGATCGCATTGCCACAGCCGAAATATTCCGGCACTTTTTATGAGCGGCTTCTCGACGGTCTGGGCAATCTTCACGACGCCCGCTCCTCGGCGATTGCGGCGCAGGGATCGGCGGATGCGTTGTACATCGAAGGCCGTCCCGCCCCTCGACCCGGCGAGGCGATTCCAGGAGTGCGAGCGGTCAGCTCGCGGTACTTTGAGACCTTGCGTCTGCCGATGATCGAGGGGCGTGCGATCTCGCTTGCCGACGATCGCGATCACCCGCTCGTTGTGGTGCTGAGCAGGAGCCTGGTGCGGCAACACTGGCCCGGAGAGAATCCTATCGGACGGCGTGTGCGCCTTTCCAAAACCGATCCTCGCTGGCTGACTGTGGTTGGGATCTGCGGCGATACGACGGATTGGTTCAACGGACAGCCGCTCCCGCGGGCTTACCTGTCGTTTCTGCAAGCGCCACAACCCAATGCGATGGTATACATCAGAACGGCGGGCGATCCGATGCAGCTCGCAATCGCATCACAGGCGCGGGCCGAGGTCCAGAAGATAGACCGCGCGCAGGCCGTGTTCGAGGTGAAGAGCATGGAACAGCGCATCGCCGAAGAAACCTCGGGCGTACGGGCTTCCTCCTCAAGCATGGTTATGTACGCATTCATCGGCTTGTTTTTAGCGGCGAGCGGAATTTACGGAGTGATCTCCTATTCGGTAGCGCGGCGGACGCACGAGATTGGCGTGCGGATGGCGCTCGGCGCGGACCGGGGCGTGGTGCTTCGCATGACGTTGCGGGAGGCGCTGCGGATTGGCGTGATCGGGCTCGGCATCGGCGTCCCGGTTGCGCTCGCGATGATTCGCGCAATGTCGAGCGCGTTGTTCGGAGTGGTCCAACTCGATGCCGTGACGTTCTTCGGGCTGACGCTGATCCTGGCTGTTTGCGCGGTGGCTGCGGGATACATCCCCGCATGGCGGGCTTCGCGGCTCGATCCATTGACGGCGCTGCGCGAAGAATGAAGATGTAGACGGACTACGGCTGTACGAAAAATCGTGCGCGACCGAGTGACCCCTCATCACCCGGCCGCCAATGGTTTGGACTGCCTCTAGCGCAAACATTACAGACACTTTTCGGGCGCCCGCTGCTACACGCTTTCGATGCGCATCCTCTGAAACCCAATGGGTACGGCGATCATAGCTATCCGCTCTCCCAGAATGCCATCAGGATCGATCCCAAAAATCTTCCGTCGACACCGTCCATATAGTCGATGCCGCAAGCCGTCTGACGGGCTCCGGAAGCTCAGCACCACCGCAAAACGACATTTGCCGGCCGGCAAAAAACTGTCGAAAGAGCTTGGTGAAGGCTCCTTCTGGTTTGAGAGTACGTGGGGAAAAAACCAACGCAGTTCACGCGGAGACGCAAAGCTGGCTAAGGAAAGGGGATAAGAAACATTTCACGCAGAGACGCAGAGGGCGCGGAGTTGGAAACGGTGCGGAGCCGTCAACAAACTCCGCACAGCGAAGAGGCTGACCCTGCGCAAAAAAATCAACCTCTCTTGCCCTGAGGATATTCCTCGGCGCGTGGGCTCCGCGCCGGGTGAAACCTGTAAGTCCCGGAAAACGCGGGCGAAAGAATTTCGCGCGAACCGAGTTACTCCGACCCGCGCGGAAACGTCTCTGCGAGGTACACTCTACTCTAATGAAGATACGATCCCTCTCTATCCTGCTCTTCGCCGCTTCCATTTGCCTGGCCCAGACCGCGCCGAAAATCACGACGCCCAAGGAATTCCTGGGCTTCAACATTGCTGACGATTACATGATCGCGAGCTACACACAGCTCGACAAATACTGGCACAAGATCGCGTCGGAATGCGACCGCTGCAGGCTGGTCGATATCGGGCCGACCGAAGAAGGCCGGCGGCAGTACATGATGGTCATTACGTCGCCAGAGAACCTGAAGAAGCTCGATCACTATAAGGAAATTTCGGCGAGGCTTGCGCATGCCGAGGGATTGACCGACGATCAGGCGCACGCGCTGGCGCGCGAAGGCAAAGCCGTCGTCTGGATCGATGGCGGATTGCATGCCACCGAGACGGTCGGCTCGCAGCAGGAAATGGAAATGGTGTATCAGATGGCCAGCCGCAACGATCCGGAAACGATGCGGCTTCTGAACGACGTCATCGGGCTCTATACGCTCGCGAATCCCGACGGACAGGAACTCGTCGCGACGTGGTACATGCGCGAAAAGGATCCTCTGAAGCGCAGCATGGCGGGCTTGCCGAGGCTCTACGCGAAGTACGTCGGCCATGACGACAATCGCGATTTCTACATGTCGAACATGAAGGAAACCACCAACATGAACCGCCAGTTGTTCATCGAATGGTTCCCGCAGATCATGTACAACCATCACCAGACCGGACCGGCGGGCGCGGTGATTTTCATGCCTCCGTTTCGCGATCCGTTTAACTATAATTTCGATCCGCTGGTCCCTCTGGGGATTGAAATGGTCGGCACTGCGATGCATAGCCGCCTGGTTTCCGAGGGCAAAGGCGGATCGGCAATGCGCACCGGCGCGAATTACTCGACGTGGTGGAACGGCGGTCTTCGCACCGTGACTTACTTCCACAACATGATCGGAATCTTGACCGAGATTATTGGCGACCCGACACCGATGCGCATTCCGCTGGTCGCCGATAAACAATTGCCGAAGGGCGATTGGCCGATGCCGATCGTGCCGCAGGAATGGCACTATCGCCAGTCGATCGAGTATGAGATGTCGAACAATCGCGCCATGCTCGACCTCGCGTCGCGGTATCGCGAGACGTGGTTATACAACATTTATCAGATGGGCCGGAACTCGATTCAGAAGGGCAATCAGGATACGTGGACGATCACTCCGAAGCGCATCGCGGCATTGGAGGCGGCAGCGGCTGCTGCGGCACCGGCCGTAGGAGCGGGAGGCGGTCGCGGAGGTCGCGGTCGGGGAGCTGCGCCGGAAGTTGCCGCTGGCGGCGACGTGGTCCCGGGCGGCGGCGGAGGTGGCGGACGAGGACGCGGCGGGCTGCCGGCGGAGCTTTACGAAAAGATTCTGCACGATCCGAAATATCGCGATCCGCGCGGCTACATTCTGCCGTCCGATCAGGCTGATTTCGCCAATGCGACCGACTTTATGAACGCGCTGCTCAAGAACGGCATCACCGTGATGAGGTCGACCGCGGCGTTCACGGTGGACGGGAAGAATTATCCGTCAGGATCGTACGTGGTCAAGGCGGCGCAGGCATTCCGGCCGCATGTGATGGACATGTTCGAGCCGCAGGATCACCCCAACGATTTCGCGTATCCCGGCGGTCCGCCGAACCGGCCTTACGACATCACCGGTTGGACGCTCGCTATCCAGATGGGGGTGACGTTCGACAAAGTTTACGAAGGGTTCGATGGACCGTTCACCAAGGTTACCGGCCTGTTGCGTCCGCCGCCCGCGTCGGTGATCGGCTCGACTTCGAAACCGGCGGGCTATCTGGTGAGCCACAAGATCAATAATTCATTCGTGCTGATCAACCGTCTGCTGGCCGCCAATTGCGATGTTTATTGGCTGAAGAAAGCCGAGACGGCCAATGGTCAGGATCTGGGCACGGGCACCATCTGGGTCCCGGCTTCGGCGAATGCGCTACCGGTGTTGCAAAAGGCCGCGAAGGAAATCGGCGTCTCATCGTATGCGGTGGCGGCTGCGCCCAAGGGCGACGCGATGAAGTTGAAGCCGATTCGCATCGGTCTCTACGATTCCTACGGCGGGTCGATGCCCTCGGGCTGGACGCGCTGGCTGTTTGAACAGTACGAATTTCCGTTCACGGTCGTTTACCCGGGCACGCTGGACGTGGGCGATCTGAAAGCCAAGTTCGATGTGATTGTATTCGCCGACGGCGCGATTCGCCGAGGCGGCGCGGTTGGCCGTGGAGGCGGGGGCGGAGGTGGATTCGGCGGCGCGGTGAACCCGGAGAGCGTCCCTGAGGAGTATAAAGAACGGCTCGGCCGCATCTCCGACGAAAAAACGATGCCGGCACTGAAGAAATTTGTCGAGTCCGGCGGATCGATCGTGACCATCGGCAGTTCCACCAGCATCGCGGAGGTTTTTGGAATCCCGGTGAAGAGCTATCTCACCGAAAAAGGTCCGGACGGCAAGGATCGCGCGCTGCCGGGCGAGAAGTTCTACATTCCGGGCTCGCTGCTCAAGACGAACATCGATAATACGAATCCGCTGGCGTACGGCATGGCGTCGCAGGTGGACGTGGTCTTCGACAACAGTCCGGTGTTCCGCATGGAGCCCACCGCGGACAAGAAAACGAACGCGGTGGGTTGGTTCTCGGGTCCCGAGGTGCTTTCGAGCGGATGGGCCTGGGGGCAGCAGTATCTGGACGGAGGAACTGCAATCGCCGAGGCGACGGTGGGAGAAGGAAAAGTTGTGCTGCTGGGGCCGGAGGTGAATTTCCGGGATCAGCCGCACGGTACGTATAAATTGCTTTTTAATGGCCTGTATTACGGCAGCGCGCAAGCGGCGCAATTGCCGTAGAAATACCAAGCCCGTTACCGTCGCGATTGCCCCTGTCTCGGCTCGGCTAGCGGTTTCCTAAGATGTGTGGTCTGGGTAGGGCGGCCAAGTTTGGCTGCAGCCGCCTTTTAGAAGCGGCTCTTGTTGATGGGCGACAAGCCTGCTGAAAGCAGGCTGCAGCCAGAATTGGCCGCCCTACTTTGTTGCCCTACATAGAGTGGGTCTATAGAAACTCTGAAACGGCTCTAAGGTGCTGGGTTGGCGCTCGTTTGACCTGTCCACTGAGACTCCTGACATCTCACCTATCGGCGTCCCTCCGATCCCGGATGCGATGGACGGTGACTGTAACTTCCGTCTCGGCAAAAAAAGACGCGATGGTTGCCGACGCGGAGCAAAGCGCTTGGTTCGTCGACAGCGCGGACTTCAGACGGAATGTTTGGCCGAAGGCGGATCTTCTTCAGCGGGACTTTTCGTCGCCCTTATCGCTTACGAATCTGATCCATGGTGAAACCAGATTCGGCGGCCACTTGCTCGAAAGAAATGCCCTCACCACCCTCGCGGAAATACTCACGTGAGGCGGCGACCGCACGGCGATCTTCCTCCGTCAGTTCGTCATCGTCGTCGTGAAGCATCACTTCGAGCAGTTTCACGACAGCGGCGATCTGAGAGGGGCCTAGCTGGTCGATCAATTCGTGAGCCTGCTGTTTGGCTTCTAGGGAGTTGGTCGCCATCGCAGTTTAGGATACACCCGGATCGAGCATCGACTGCAGGAGAGTCTCTAGCGCGGTCAGTTGAACCGGCTCCAGTTGGTCGACTAGGGCGTGAACGTGAATGCGGGTATCGGTGCTCATGGAGTCTAGAGACACAAAACCCGGCGGAGCGCAGTGCATCCGCCGGGATCTTCTTTCCTCGTGTAATGTAGTGTTATTTACCGGTGTCCGCCGCGACTGGATCCGCCACCACCCCGAGAGCCACCACCACCGCCGCCGCGATATGCGCCACCACCACCGCCTCCGCGATAGGAACCACCACCGCCGCCGCGATAGGCATTGCCTCCGCGATAGCCGCCACTGCCGTAACCTACGCCACCCCGATAGCCTCCGCCGCCGCGATAGTACCCGCCGCCATAGCCGCCTGCGTAGCCATAGCCGACCCCGTCGCCGTAGCCATATCCATAATATGGATCGACGTATGCGGGATAAGCCGGTGCGATGTACGGATCAACATAGGGAGCCGCATAGGGAGCCGCGTAAACCCGCGGTCCACGACGGTAACGTGGGCCTCCATAAACACCCCCGCGAACTCCACCATAACCAACGCCGCCGTAAACCACTGCCGCAGGAGCCACCGCGGCGAATGAAGCCAAAACCAGAGCCATCGTCAGGAATCTTTTTGTCATAACCGCCTCCTTACACTATTAGCGATGCGCTGCCATCCATATTAGTTCCGAAAGCTATTTTAATCCATATTTTGTTCCTGGGACGCTATACTAGCGGCTTGCGGTTTAGCTTCACCCTGACGATCGGCCTCGCCGGCGCCTGCTGGGCGCAGACGGAGGACCCTTCTTTTCAGAGAGGTGCAGCGCTTTACCGTAGCGGCGATTGCCGCGCTGCGATTCCCTTGCTCGACCGTTCGACGGCGATAAATCCTCGCGCGAATCTGATGTTGGGCCGCTGTTATTTCGAATCGCAGCAGTTTTCTAAGGCCCTGGAAGCCTTCACGGCGTATCAGAAATCCGCGCCCGGCGATCCTGAAGCCGCGATTCTGGTCGCGCGTTCCCAAGAGCGCGCGGGCCATGGCGACGCGGCCGCTTCGACGCTCAACGATTTCCTGAAAGTAAATCCGAATGAGCAATCGGTGCGGACCGCGTTGGGCGATCTCTATGTCCGCCTCGGCCGCGGCTCCGACACGATGACGGCGTATCAAGCCGTTCTTCAGCAGCAACCCGGCGATCCCGGCGCGCGCATCGGCGTTGGGCTGCTCCTGTTACATGAAGAGAAGTGGCAGGCGGCCATCGATCAGTTGGAGAAGGTCCGGCCCGACGTCCCGGAGGACAGCCGGGCGCTGGCTGGCATCGGCACGGCGTACGCGGCGCTCGGCAATTGCGAGCGCGCGATCGATCCTCTGCGGCTGGCGCTCGATCTCGCGCCCGACGATTATCCGCTTGCGAAAAAGCTCGCGTCCTGCGACGTGAAACTGAAAAAATGGAGCGCGGCGCTGGGCGCTCTGCGCACGGGATCCATTGAGGAGTCGCGCGACGAAGAGGCGACCCGCATGGTGGTCGAAGCCTACTCTGCCAGCGCCGACCTCGCCGGTGCCGAGGCCTACTGCCGCTGGGCGATCATCGCGACGCCCACGAATCTGACCGCGCACCTGAGCCTCGCGAATCTGCTCTATACCGGCAAGCGAACGCGCGAAGCCTACGCCGAATACGCTGAGGTGGTGAAGCTCAAGCCCGACTCGCCCGACATCCACGAACGCATGGGCGACATTTCAATGGACCAGAAAGATCCCTCCGATGCACGCGCCCATTACGAGGCTGCGGTACAGTCCTCGAAGGCCACGGACACCGCGCGCATGAAACTCGCCCGCCTGTGCTTCTCCTCGGACGATCTGAAGTGCGTCAATCAAGCGGTCGCCGGAGTCACGAGTCCGGCGCTGCTCCCGCAAGCGAAAACCTTGCGAGCGCGCGTCGAATATAAGTTGGAAAATTGGGACCAGGCCGGTCTGCTCGCGAACGAACTTCTCGCGATCGATCCGGAGAATGCCGCGCTGCTCCGCATCGCCGCCGACGTTGCCGCGCGCCACAACAAGCCCGTCGCAGCGGCCGATCTCTACGAGCGAGCCGTCAAACTCGCGCCATCGGATAAGGATGCCGTCTATCGTTTAACTGGTCTCTATTCCAATTACGACGAACTGAAAGATCGCCTGCCGCGCGCCGTCGCGCTGCTTACGGATTATCTGCAAAAGGTCCAGCAGGACGCCGAAGGCTATCTTCTGCTCGCCAATGTGTACCGGAAATTGAACGATCTGGAAAACGCGAAGCTGAATTTCAAGACCGGGTTCGATAAGATCCAGCCTCCGATCCCGCCGAGGCTTTCCTGGGCTTACAACAGCTACGGCGTCCTGCTCTATAACGAGAATAAATTCGAGGAAGCGTATCCTTACGAGACGCAAGCCGTGCAACTCAATCCGAACGACGAGGCCTCACAACTCAACTTCGCGCTGCTCTGCCTCGAACTTGGCAAGATGGAGGAGTTGAACGCGACGCGCGCCAAACTGGTCGCCATGAACTCGGCGCAGGTGGCAGCCCTCGACCAGGAAATCGAACGGAAGAAAAACGTGCCGAAGAAGAAGCAGCCATGAGCCGTTTGATTTTCCTCATCTTCATCCCGTTGGCGCTCGCGCAGAGCGTTGTCGTCGGCACCCGCACCGCAGACGGCAAAATTGCCTTTGAAGCAGTCGAGGATTTTCAAGTCAACGGGAGCCGGAGAATCCGCCTGCTCCCCGAGCAAAAAGACGACGTAGACCCGAACGCCATTCGGAGGCTGACCCGGATCGACCTCGCCCAGGCCGGCGTGATTCGCAACGACGGGTCAGGCCGTCTCGTGAGCCTGAACGGTCCCCACGCGCCCCGCGACATCGTTCTTCCAGAAAATTACAACATCCGAACGCCCTTGAGTGCCAAGGAAGTGCCCGGCCGCCTCGGACTCTCCTTGGTTCGCAACAAGAGAACGAAGCAGGCCGATCCGCTCGCCCCCGAATCGTTCGTCGTCGTTCTGTTCGGCAACACCCCCGACGAATCCGTACGCGATTTCATCGGAAAAGATTGGGCCTTTCTGAACCTCGACGAACAGTTCGCCACGATGCGAGGATTTGTCGCGTCGTTTCCATCCTCGCCCGCGACGAGATCGTTTCGCGATTCACTCGATCGCCGAATCTCGGCAGGCCTCGCCGGGTTTGAAGACGGCGGGCCGTATAGCGAAGTTCTTGTCACGCGCCGCTTCAGCGAACTGGCGCGCCAGGCGTTCCCGAACGATGCCTCGTTGCAGTCCCTCGACGATCGTTTAGCGGACCGCATCAGGTTCATCGCCGATCGTCCGAAGCTTCTTCGCTCTCTCGCCGCGCTCGGCGATTGGGATACGCTGCTCAGCAAATATCAGGAGTTTGAGCGATACGAGTCGTCGTTTCCCGAGATGCAAGCTCTCGACCAGGAGGCATTGGAAGAGAGCGCGCGCACGCACGCCCTCCGCGCTCGCGCCTTCGAACAACGCAGCGATTTCGACCATGCCTTGCGCGAAGCTTCCGCCGCGTTGGTGCGCGATCCGTCGAATCGCGAAATCCGCAAACTGCTGGGCGATGAGAAATTGCTCGCCTCGCAGGGGGAAGCGCTGAGCAATGCGTCGCGCCGCAAAATTCTACCGAAAGGCTTGCCCGCCGACATTCGTTTCGGTAATGCGCTCAATTACGCCGACCGCGCCATCGCCGACAAGGATTTCAAGAAAGCGCAAGATTCGATTCTCGACGCCGACCACGAAAATCCCGGCGCGCCGGAGGTCATACTGATGCGCGCCAAGCTGCTTGCCGCCCAGGGGCGCAACTCGGAAGCGCTCCCTCTGCTCGATCAGTATGACCGTCTCGTCGCGAATCCTGCCGAGCGCGAAAAGGGTTACGACCTTCGCCGCCAGGTCCTCTATGAACTCGACAAACTCAAGGATGGCGCCAAGCAGCAAATGGCCGCACTGCTGAAGGACGGCCAGTACTCGAAACTGGATGAGCTGCTGCGTGGCGCGCTCAAGCTTGCGGGCGATGATCCGGATTTTCTGTATGAAGCAGGCGTCGTCGCCGCGGTTCTGCGCGACACCGAGCGCGCGAAAATCACCCTCACCGAATTCGTGGCGCACTCGAACGCCATCGGCGTCGATCCAAAACAACGCGAGAGCGCGCGCCGCGTCTTAACCATCCTCAAGGAACCAAAACCGTCCGCCGCGCGTAAGACCGAGGGCTTGTACGATTCTCAAAGTCTCGCGTTTCAAATCCCGATCGAAAGCGTCAGCACCGGCAAGGTTCGCATGACGTTCAACTGGGTGAATGGGCACCTCGATTCCATCCACACGACCTTCGATGACGACAAAAGCGCACAGACGTATCGAGCGCTCGTCGTGGCCGGAGCAGCCGATTCGGGCGCAGTCGCGTCCATCCCCGTCCAGTCCAGCAATGACGTGGGAAATTTCTTTTTCGAATATCATCCCTCGGGCGCTCTGCGCGAAGTCCTCTTGAAAAAATCAGCGCCCGCCGCCTCGAAGCCGTACACCGTCCACGTCGCTCATGACGATAAAGGACACGCCCGCTTGATCGACGACGATGGCCATCCGGAAGTCGTGTTGCCCGATCATCCGTACATCGATCCCTTCGTTCTTGCCGTCGTCGAGGGTGGCCCTGTGACTTCCGTGATTGCCGGCAACTCGTTTTTCAACCCGTTTTTATGGGATGGTGTGCACGCTTTCACCGTCCAGTACGATCCCCAGGGCCGCGCCGAATCCGCCGAGGAATGGAACGCCGACAATCTGGTGCGCTTTTCATGGGAGGCGACTCAACTCGTCGCCATTCGAGCCTATCGCAATGGTTCAGACGCGCCATACTATCAGCGGACCATCACAAGTTCTGGCGAAGATTACTCCGTGAACGGGCGCGCGGGAAAAATAAAGTACATTTATACGAACGGAAAAAATCTCCAGCAGATCAAAATCGAGAACGACGGCAAGGAATGGACCGCCCGCCCGCGGCCCTGACCCAAATGAGCCAAATCGGCAGATACGAAATCGTCCGCCAGACCGGTAATCACGGCTTGGGATCGCTCTACCAGGCCTTCGATCCCGTCATGCAGCGCGCTGTGATGATTCGCATTGCCGACCGCTCCACCAACCCCGGCGTCTCTTTCGATCAGGCGCGCCAGGCGATTCTGTTCGACGCCAAACAGCTGGCGCATCTGGACCATCCGAACATCATCAAGTTTCTCGCGTGCGAGGAGGACGACGGGCGGCCTTACTTGGTGATGGAGCGCTTCGATGGCAAGCCCCTCAGCGGCCGCCTGACGCCAGAGCGCTTGTCCGGCGTGTTGAAAAGCGCCGCGCTCGCGCTCGATCATGCTCACTCGAAGGGCCTCATCCATCGCAATCTGACGCCCGAAAGTCTGCTGCTTTCTGACGATGGCGATCTCAAAATCACGGGCTTCGAGATCGCGCGCCCCGCGCAGTATCTCAACTCGGACCAGTCAGGTGAGGATCTCGACCTGCTGCTCGATTCGATTCATTACATGTCGCCCGAACTCGTGAAGGGCGATGTTCTCGATCCGCGCTCCGATCAATACTCGCTCGGCGTCATAGCGTGGCAGGCGCTCACGGGCACGCTGCCATTTCACGCCGATTCGCCCATCACTCTGCTCTCTTCGATTGCATTCGAGCCGCCGGAATTGCGCGGCGCCTCCGTTTCTTTGATAAAAACGTTCGGACGAGTATTCTCCAAATCTCCCGCCGATCGCTTCGCGTCTTCTTCCGAATTCGCGTCGGAATTTCAAGCAGCGCTCAGCCAGATCGAAGTAACACCCGTCGTCAATCCCTCTCGGCCTGTTCCACCTGAGGAAAGAAAGTCCCTCCTCTCCTGGATTGTCGTCGCGATTGTAGTTATCGTGTTCGCGATCGTCGGCGCGATTGCTTTCCTGCGTCCTCCGCGCAACGTCGCGCCTCCAAGCGTAGTGGCGCCCGCGCCTCAAGTCATTCCCGCGGCAGAGCCTGCACGGCCGGCTCCCGTAGTAAAGCAGAAACCAAAACCGAAGGCGGTAAAAAAAACTGAACCGCTCGAGGACCCCACGCCCGAACCGCCCAAGCTTAAACCGATCGAGCCGAAAGTGATCCACCAGTGATCGTCGGGCAGCAGTACAAAATTCTGTCCGAGCTCGGCGCCGGCGGCATGGGCATCGTCTATCACGGAGTCGACGTGATGCTGGAGCGTGAGGTCGCCATCAAGAAACTGCGGTCCGAATTTTCGCGAACGCCCGATATCGCCGAACGTTTTCGCCGCGAAGCGAGGATTCAAGCCCGCCTCAACCATCCCAACATCGCGCATCTCTACAGCTTCTTCAAGGATGGCGATTCGTTCTACATCGTCATGGAGTTTGTCGACGGCACTCCCTTAGGCAAGCTCGCGCCCATGCCGTGGCAGCAGGCGCTCGTAATGTTTCTGGATGTTTTAGAAGGCCTCGAATACGCGCATTCGCTCGGCGTGCTGCATCGCGATTTGAAGCCCGATAACATCATGGCCGGTCCGCGCGGCGAAGTGAAGATTATGGATTTCGGCATCGCTCATGTGCTCGGCTCCGTGCGCCAGACGCGTGAGCGGAGCATCGTGGGGACGCTTCAATACGTCTGCCCGGAGCTCATCAACTCCAAGGAAATCGGCCCTGCGAGCGATATCTATTCGCTCGGCATTCTGCTGTTCGAGATCGTCAGCGGCAAGCTTCCCTTCGCCGCCGAGAACGATTTCGCGCTGCTCCATCAACACCTCGAAAAGGACCCGCCTCTGCTCAGCACCATCGTGCCCGGCGTTCCTCAATTTCTCGACGATGCGATTTTCAAGGCGATGCGAAAAGCCCCCGAGGACCGTTTTCGAAGCTGCCGTGAGATGTCGGAGTTTCTTCGCGCCCAGGCGCCCGATCTTCCGCCGAAAACGATTCATGCGGACGTCAGCCGTTCCATCCGCCGCATAGATTCACTGCTCGATGGAGGCGAGATCGATTTGGCCGCGATGGTAGTGCGCCAGACCAACCCCGGCTCCGCCTGCGAAGCGAAAGTGAGCGCGGCAAGGAACGCCGTCGCCAGTGCAGGGCAGCATCAGGAAAAGACCGCCTATCTCCGCGAAACGCTAACAAAGCTCGCAGCCCTCGAAGCGTCGGGCGATTTTCCCGCCGCGCAATCGCTAGCCCGCGAAGCCCTGGACCGCTACCCACGAGTCACCGCGTTTCAGATCGCGCACGCGCATTTTCGCAAAGAAAGCCAGAGCTAGTAGGATGTCCGAATCCCCTGCCTTTACGCCAGGGGTTATAACCCCGTCACGTGAGTGCGGGGATTCCGTTGGCGCGGATTATCACATCTGTCCGCATGCTTACGCATGGCGGTTCCGAGTCGAGACTGCTCTAGCGGTGGACACTGTGCGGCTACTGGCTACTGGCTACTGGCTACTCTTCTCGTCTGCCGCAACGTGAACCCGAGGGAATCCTTCGCCCGATTCTTCACCTGCCCGACGGTTCCGAACAACGGCCTGCGCGAGAGCGAAATCGCCTGGCACTCCGCATAGACGGCCGTTCCCGCCTGCCGCAATCGCCAATACGAATTGAGCCGCCACAAGATTCCGTGATCGTTCCCCTCCGGCATTAAATCGGTGTACGGCGCGTGACCGCTGTCGCTTTCCCGAATCAGGTACGATCGCGATTGGATCAACGCGTCTGCTTCCGCTCGGCGAAACTCCACGCGCGAGTGCATGTCGAACGCGAAGTGCAGACCGATTGGTTCGATCCGCTCGGTAATCAACCGCACGTCGTAATTGCGTGGTCCAATCTTTTTCGCGTTCGAGAGCTTCAAGTCTGGCGCATAAATCTGCGAGTAATGATCGTAATCTTCAAGGACATGCTCGACCGCGCCGACCGTCGAGTTTGGAATCATCTCCGCGCCGATCCAGTGATGGATGAACCCGTCGGGAACCTCTCCGTTCACGTTTAGATCGATCAGCGTCGGCTTATCCCCTTTGACCGTCAGCGGCGGACGCAAAGGCGCGTGCTCGAATGCCGCGATGTATTTGTCCCACGACGCAACCGCCTGCGGCTGCAACGTAGTTGTGATGACTGCACCGTCTACTAGCTGCGAGCAAAGCGCGAACAAAACCAGTCCGCGAAACACCCACGCTTGCGCGACCCAGAAATTCAAGAGCGCGGCCGTCACTATCGCAGCAAAATTGGCCGCCACCAGCGGCAATCCCGCGATTTCTTTGAACAAATAAGTCAACACGACGTTCGACACCATCGACACGAATCCGTTGGCAACATGAAATCGCACCAGCCGCCGCCAGCGGTCCGCCACCGGTTTCCCTCGCCAGGTCCACGCTTCGTGCCACACAAAATTGTGCAGAATCGCGATTTCCACCGCCAAAACGATCGCAAAAATGTACGAAATCGACGTAAAATGCTGCAGCATCCACAGCGCGCAGAGCTGCACCACCGCCCCTCCGACGCCCACTGTGTTGAATTTCAGCCAGCGCATTTAGGACAACCGTTCCGTGCGGTATAAAAACATCCCGTGCTTCACCGCCGACCACACCACCGCAGTCCCGAGCCCCGCGATCCCGATCGCCCCTCCCACGTCGAAAATCCGATACTCTTTCCCCGCCAATAGCACCAGCGGCTTGAACAGCAACGCGACATTCCCCGCGATCAACAACAACCGCAGCTCCGTAGGACTGAACGCCGCGAAGGAAAGATGAAATTCGCCCACGGTGTACGTCGTGAGATAAATCTCGATGCTCAACAATAAATACGCGACGAGCAGACCCACTGCGATTCTCTCGCTCATGTATCCCGATAGCGCGAGCCCCGCGAATACGAAAACGCTCCCGAACGCGTCCAGTACGTGGTCGAGATAGAATCCGTACCGAGGCCTCTGCCGGTTCCGCACCCGCGCCAGCGTCCCGTCCAGGCTGTCGCCAAACCAGTTCAATACGAAGAACACCGTCGCAAGAGCGAGTCCGATTTTCGATTGCCGCGAATACCAATAGGACAGCCCCACCGCCGCCAGCGACACGAATCCCAGCGTCGTCAGGTGATCCGAATTCACCCACGCGGGCATGCGCTCCGCCAGCCAGATCAGGGTCTTTTTTTCCAGCGAGGAGAGGATGCTCTTGTGAACGCGCTCGGCTTCCATGATTTAAGGACGACGCGCGAAGTATGAAGGTTTCTTAACCTTTCATTTTCTTTGCCGCTTGCGCCGCGGCGTTATTCTGGCTACTGGCTCCTTCTGCTGCCCCCGCCAAACAACCGCAGCAGAATATTCAGCGTCGCCACAAAGATGTTGAACACCCCCGCAAACAAAGCCAGAGCCCCTGGAATCGCGCTATCCGAATCGCCGCTCTGTAGAATCGCGCTGGTCGACGAGATCAGCGCAATCACGCCCACCGCTCCGATTCCCGCCGCGATGAGAATTCCCAAAAACCCGATATTCAAAAAGCTATTGAGGATCATCGCGCCGATGATCGAAAAGAACAGTCCGACCATCAGCCCACGTGGAGCGCTAAACGTCCGACCCGACAAAAACACATATCCCGTGATCGCGATAAACACGATCGCCGTAATTCCCAGCGACGCGACAATCATCACCGGCGCTTTGATCGAAGCCACCCACAGCAGTGGAGCCAGACAGATCCCAGCGAAAAATCCGTCGAATACCAGTGCCGCCGTGCCCAGCGCCGAATTTCCGCGAGCCGACATCGCAATCCACGGCACCGCGTTCAGCCCGATCATTGCCACGATCCAGCCCATCCAGCTCGAAAAAAACTGGACGATCGCTTCGGTGGTCGCGCCAATGTACCCGCCCGCCATCGCCGCCAGAACCGCAATGCCAAACAGCGCGTAAGTCTGTTTAATCACCGCGGCCTGCGATCCAGTCAGGACAGTCGTCGCCGAAAGCCGGTCAAATACGGATGAATTCGGATTCGAGGGACTCATAATCATTCTCTCCACTATTGTAGATGCGGAAAGGTCAAAATGGTCTCATGCGTACTCTTTCTCTTTACTTCTTTTTTAGTGGACTCGCTTCGGCTCAACTCTTTTCCGCCGGCGTCAAAGCCGGAATCCCTGTAACCGATGCTTTCGCCGACCTGACCTTCCCCAGTCCTTTCACCACCGGCCAGACGATCCATTCCTACAGTAATTCGAAGAAATTCGTCGCGGGTGGCATGGTCGAACTGCATCTCCCCTTGGGATTCTCCGTCGAAGCCGACGGCCTCTATCGTCCTCTGCGCCTGATTGTCGACGTCACCAACGCCGGCATGCCCGGAATGGGAAGAGACTCCGTCAACTATGCGTCCTGGGAGGTGCCCATCGTCGCGAAGTACCGGTTCCTTCATACGCCTCTAATGAAGCCCTACGTGGCGGCCGGCCCGAGCTTCCGATTCCTGTCGACCCTTCCCGCCAACTTCATGTCGAGCCGCGGCCTCGTGATCGGCGGAGGAGTCGAGTTCAAGGTAACCAGGCTGAGAATCTCGCCCGAGCTCCGCTATACACGCTGGGGCAGCGATTCAAATTTTAATTTCGATACGAAATCCAACCGGAATCAGGCAGAACTCCTGATCGGCGTGACTTATTAGTCTGAAAGGAGTCTTTATGTTCATCCGCATTTTAATTCTTTCGTCCTCGATCGCGTCCGCCGCAACATTCAGTGTAGTGCCGGCCTTTAACTCCGATTGCGCGCTCGGCTTAGGCACCGCGACACTAACTTGGTCTGGCGCCACCGGACTTGTCGAGATCCGTGTCGGCCAGCCTAATGGCCCCGCTCTCACCGCGTTTACGAACCCATCCGGTTCAGCCGTAACCGGCCGCTGGGTGACCGATGGTATGACTTTCTACCTGGTCGATCAGGCAGGCACAGTCGAAGCATCCGTCACCGCTCACCTGAGCTGCGGAGGCACTCCCCGCACCATCGATCAAGGACTTTCCGGCGGCAGCTATTTTCCGCTGGCTGTCGGCAACACATGGATTTATAAATACAACAACCGTTTCGTGACAGGCGACTACGTTGTCTACTCCATCACCGATACCGAGATCATCGGCGGCCAGACATACTACGTGCTCAGTTATATCGAAACGGCTATCCCAGCGACTCTGGCCCTTCTCCGCGTTGGCGCCAACGGCATCGTCTACCAGAACGTAAAAGGCGTGGATCAAGCCTACTTCGATCCCTCCGCCGCGCAGCGAACCGGATACTCCGGCCCACTCGGATCGTTCGATGACGCGCTCCAGGTCGCGCCCCCGGACCTTTTTGTTAAGACAACTTCGACCTACGTTCGCGGAATCGGTCTCGTCAATGCACGATCCACATCGCTCACCGGCTCCAACGGCGGCTTTCTCGACGGACTGGATCTGATCGATGTCCGTGTCGATGGCATTCACCTCTCCGTTCCCGCGCCGAACATTGGCCTCTCGATTGAAAACACCGATCTCGATCTCACCAACCAGCTCGTGCCTAACTGCGCGGTGCCCTGCTATTATCCAGCCTGCGGCATTGGCTCCCCATACGATCAGCCCGGAGTCTATCGCCCGTGCGCCCAGACCCGTATCGAAACCTCATCTACAGCCGGGTATACAGTATTGCTCCAATTGCTCGATCCCACTGGCACCGTCCTATTCGAAAACTCTACGCCGGCACTGACCGCCACTACTCTCGACTATATTCGACTGCCCCTGTACACCCAGACCGGAAGTTACAATCCTCCCTTTACGCTGCTCCCACCCGGCGATTACAAGCTAGTAGGAAGCATCGTCAGCAATGGAACACCACAAGCGCAATCGTCCATCAACGTCCACATCCACTAATGCTTAATCTCGTGACGCTCGTACGCCTCACGCATTCTCCGGAGTTGTGTAACGTCTCCGGAAATCGCCTCGCGTTGTTCCGCGGGCAGTTTGTTGTTATCCAGAACATGCTGAATGCTATCAATGGCGCCATTGAGTTGCCCTTTGTCGAACTTCCCGTGCTCCCATTTTTGGGAAAATTCACGCAAGTCCTTCTCGGCATGATTCAGGCGGTCGCGATCGCCGCTTGAAAAGTGGAACACGCCATACGCATGATCCAGATCCTGATGGACACGGTCCACCAGCGCGGTAACAGCGCCAGCGTCGTATTTCGGCTCAGCTTCGAACTGAGCGCTCAGCAGACCGGTGCCCACAAAAAGTGTCGCCGCCGTGAGTGTAAAAAGTTTCATACTGCCTCCGTGGTATAGATACGTGAAACCTATGATTCGTAACGGAGATTCAAGAATTAGAAACGATTTCGAACGGGAAGGATCTTACCCAGTGAGGTAACTGTCTTGAAAACCAAATGGATCGGAACCATTGGCGCGACGGCGTTGTTTGTCATAGGCGCCAGCGTGGCATCTGCACAACATACGCAGTTTGACGAGAAGGATCGTCAAACCACGAATGACTGGTACAACCAGCACAAGTCAAATCCGCCCGCAGGACTTCGCAGCCAGGACCGCCTGTCGTCCGATCAGGAATCCCGGCTCCGGGAAGGCGCTGTGCTCGACCCGGATCTGCGCCGGAAAGTGCACCCGGTGCCCAAGGATCTGGAGCGTAAGCTCCCGCCGCCCCCCAGCGATCACCGCTACGTCGCCATCGGCGGACATGTGGGTCTGATCGATAACAAGTTTCAGGTCAAAGGCGTGATCCACCTCCATTGACGCCGACCCATTACCGATCGATCCATCCGGCATAGATCGCGTCGCAGATGGCTGAAAAACTCATTTTCCCCTCCGGGTGGGGCGGACCCCCTGGTCCGCGGCCGATCCCCGGATCGGCCCCTCCGGTGTCCGCAGGCCTGGTTTTATTGGTCAAGAGCGCGATCAGGGATCGCGCACGGACCAGGGATTCGGAGTTTTTCAGCAGCCTGTGCCAACCTGCGGACCGATTGTCAATCGGTCCATCCAGGCGAGAGCCCGGAGTCGGGCGCATGCTGTCACCCCTTCCGCCCTCGCCACCGAACCGCCATGCGTGAGCATGCGGACAGACGCGTTGTAGGGTGAGGGGAGACGTATCTTTTCGGACGCCGTGACAAGCGCAGACAAACGCGTCTGTCCCCTTTTCTCCTTTTCTCCCCGTCCCCTTTTCTCCCCAAAAAATCCAAGCGCGCTCGATGAAGGTCGAGTACGGCGACGCGGTGGTCTCTCCAGAAAGACGTATGATCGAGTATATGGCCGTGATACGCATCAGTGAAGCGGATCTGGCGCGCGACGTTCACGGCGTGCTGGAGAGAGTCCAGAACGGGGCCGAGGTCGTGATCGAGCAGGACAACCATCCCGTGGCGGTCATGAAGCCGCCGCACCCAGTTCGGCGCACGCTGTCCGAACTCATTCTGCTTGCCGAGCAACGCGAGAAAGAGCGGGGCTACCCAATCACGTTAGATGCGGACTTCGCCGCCGATGTTGAGGAGATTGTTCGCGCGCGAAAACCCTGGACCCCGCGTTCATGGGATTGATCCTCGACACCAGCACACTGATAACAGCCGAGCGCCGCGGCAATAGTGTCCGACAGATCTTCGCTCAACTTCGTGCGGTGACGATCGTTGAGTTGGGACACGGGATTGAGCGGGCGAAGCTCGATACACATCGCGAACGGCGCCAGGCCTTCTTGGACGATCTGATCGCCGACATGACGATTTATCCGCTCACCAAGGAAATCGCCCCAACTCGCCGGAAAGATCTCGGGCCAAGAGGCCGGGCGTGGCATCACGTTTCCCTTCAAAGATCTCCTCATAGGCGCGACCGCCTTGCACTTCGGCTTCGAGGTGGTCACCGAGAATGGGCGCCACTTCCAGATGATCCCGAATCTGATCGTGCGAAATCTCTGAGAGCTTGTGGGGCAGGTTGCCAACCTGCGGACCGATTGTCAATCGGTCCATCCGGGCGCAGCCCGGACTCCCGGTCGTTGGAAAAGCGTTGCGCCTGCCCCCGGTCCGTCCCCGTCCCCCATTCCAGGTGGGAGGAATACGGTAAGATGTGTACGCACGACAATGAACGCGATAAACGCAAGGCTTGGTCACGCCTCAACAGAGCGCTCTACTACTCTGTTTTGACCCCAAAGAGCAAATCGCATGTCCGAATACTGGGTGTACACGTGGTTGGACGGCAATCGGATTAGAACCATCGACGAAGTCAAGGCCAGCCTAGCCTCCGCCGATGTCATTAAGGACCTTAAGCAGTCCGCGAAGCTCGTCATCGAGAGCTGGCGAATTTCAAACGTGGAGGCGAGACCGCTCTCCCTGATCGCCGGCGCCGGCATTGACCTTTCGGGCAGGCTTGACTGCAACGCAACCGAGTGCAGGCGCGCCCAGGTCGATCGGCTCTTTCGACGTGCTTGGCACTATTTCGAAACTGTCGTGGCTCGGGATGCCATCGCCGAAGACCTTATCGTTCATAAGAACTGCCCTGACGCGGAGATCCAGAATAGATTGCTACCACACTTTGAAACCGCCCTGATGGTCCGAGAGCTCGGTGCCGACGCACTGGTTGAGTTCATGCCCCGAGTTCCGGCCTGTTTCGAACATTGGCAGACGCATGCAAAGGAAGCGGGCATCGAAGATATCGCGGCGAGAGAAAAAGAAATCGTTGATCAACTGCTTCGTGTGACCAGCATCGCCCTGAAGTCCGAACGTGACGGCGTTCTCTGCACAATGAATAACCCTGATTTTTCGCACACACAATGGGTGCATTTGCCGCAGGAGAAGATCAAAGGCAGGACCAAGAGGCAAATTAGGCGCGACGCTCTTGGGACGGTCGTGCGAAGGTTCCTTGTTCATCTGACGGCTGATGTCAGCGCCGCGAGGAAGTATGGCGGCGCGCTTGGGTCAACCATTCCGATGTTTCAGAAGCTTCTTGCGAATCGAAGCGAGGAAGTAGGAAATGTCGCATTTGAAGTGGAGCTTCCCGCGTTGGATGGTCTGTCGACTGATCAACTTATTGAAGTGCGCTTAAAATATCGGGATACATTTGTCCGGTTCCGAAAGCGAGTAGGCTCCTTTCTTGAAGAGTGCATCAAGCAAGGCATTACGAGACCCGCCGACATTCGGGCCAAACTGAAAGCCGACCTCATCGATGGAGAACTCGAAGAGCTGAAATCGAACTTGAAGCAAGCTGAGGAATCGCTAAAGCGGAAGTCCGCTTACGCATTGTCTCTGGGAAGCCTTGTGGCAACGATCGGGGTAACCACGGGAATTATAACTCCCCCGGTTGCATTCGGATTGTTAGCAACGGTTTCCGCCGCGTCCTTGAGCCCCGGTGTTTCGAGGTATGTCGATGACTCGGTGAAACTCAAGTCCGAAGATATGTATTTCCTGCTGCAGGCTGAGGCGCACGAGCATTGAGCTAGGCTGTCGCGCGGCGGATCTAAGCAGACCTATTCTACGGCCGTGGCCGCTGGCGAAAGCGAAAGGGATTCGCAAGTGTGCGGCTGCCGAATGGTATTATTCGAAGAGCCGAGATTCACTGGTACGAAGCCTCTGGGATCGGGAAAAAGGAATTGAAGATCAAGCGTTTCCTCGACTAGCTATGCCGGCGCAAAGAAAAGGATTTGCCGTGTGCCTTCGAAACGGCGGGTTTGCCGCTTCACTTGAGGTCAGAAAGCTCTATCCGTTCATCCGCGATCCGGACGCGGAAGCAAACAATCTCATTCGCGTGGTCGACGAATCGGGCGAGGACTACCTGTATCCCGCTCGCCTGTTCCGCAAGCTGGCGCTGCCGAGCGATATCCAGCGCGCACTGCGGATGGCTTCCTAAACATCGGCGCAGCTCATCACTAAATTCGTCTCCGCCATGAGTAAAATAGGAGATCTATGCAACCGGAAAGTTGTGACATCGGACTCATCGGTCTCGCCGTAATGGGCCAGAACCTGGTCCTCAACATGAACGACCACGGATACAAAGTGGCGGTGTTCAACCGCACCGTCTCCAAGGTCGACGATTTTATCCAGCACGAAGCCGCCGGCACGCAAGTTGTCGGCGCGCATTCTATCGAAGAGTTAATCGGCGCATTGAAACGCCCCCGCCGAGTGATGATGATGGTCAAAGCCGGCGATACCGTCGATCAAGTCATCGACGAGCTGACGCCGCATCTTGAAAAAGGCGACATCATCATCGACGGCGGCAATTCGCATTATCCCGACACCAATCGACGCACACGGGACCTCGCCGCCAAAGGCATCCTCTTTGTCGGCACAGGCGTTTCCGGGGGCGAGGAAGGCGCGCGCCACGGCCCTTCCATCATGCCCGGCGGCAACCCCGCCGCGTGGCCCCATGTGAAGGAAATTTTCCAGTCCATCGCGGCCAAAGTCGAGGACGGTACGCCGTGCTGCGACTGGGTCGGCGAAGAAGGCGCGGGCCACTACGTCAAGATGGTGCACAACGGGATCGAGTACGGCGACATGCAGCTGATCGCCGAGGCCTACGACGTGCTCAAGAGCATCGGCGGGCTGTCGAACGTCGAGCTCGCCGACACCTTCTCCGAGTGGAACGCGGGCGAGTTGCAGTCGTTCCTGATCGAGATCACCGCCAACATCTTCCGCAAGAAGGATCCGGACACCGGCAAGGATCTGGTGGATCTGATCGTCGACGCGGCGGCGGCCAAGGGCACCGGCAAGTGGACGGTGCAGGACGCGGCGGAGATCGGCGCGCCGGTTCCCACGGTCGCTTCCTCCGTCGAGGCGCGGCTGATCTCGTCGGATCGCGCCGGGCGCGCGGCGGCCTCCAAGCTGCTGGTCGGTCCCAGCGGTCCGAGCGGCAGCGTCGACAAGAAGAAGCTGATCTCGGACGTGCGCGCGGCGCTCTACGCCGCCAAGGCGTGCAGCTACGCGCAGGGCATGAACCTCTTGCGCGCGGCGTCGAACCTGCGCAACTGGGGCATCAACCTCGGCGAGCTGGCGCGCATCTGGAAGGGCGGCTGCATCATCCGCGCGCAGTTCCTCGGGCGCATCAAGGAAGCGTACGACCGCGACGCGAACCTGCCGAACCTGTTGATCGATCCCGGCTTCCGCAAGGAGCTGGCCGAGCGGCAGAACGGCTGGCGCTCGACGGTGACGCAGGCGATCAACGCCGGCGTGCCGGTGATGACCATGGGCGGGTCGCTCGGTTACTACGACTCGATCCGCCGCGAGCATCTCCCGGCGAACCTGACGCAGGCGCAGCGCGATTACTTCGGCGCGCACACCTACGAGCGGCTCGACAAGCCGGGCACGTTCCACACCGAGTGGTTCGCCAAGTAAGCGCTTCTCCGAACCCCGAACAACGAACGACGTCGTTCGAAGCGGCCGATCCCCAAAAAGGATCGGCCGTTTTTTTGCGCTGCTACAATGCGCCGATGGCTCGTGCGCTCCTTCTTCTGACAGTGCTGGTGGGCGGCTGCGGTTCTCCGTCGGAGTCGATGGACGCCTCGGTGGGCGATCTGGCGATGGCCGATCTCGGCCTCGCGCCGCCGGCCATGCTCGGCGCCGCCAACAGCCTGACGGCGTGCCTCGCGCTCGACGATCAGTTCGTCTACCTCTACGACGAGGGCGGCGCCGGCCATCAGATCATCAAGGCGCCCAAGACCCCGGGCGGCGCGAGCAGCGTGGTGGCGATCGGCGGCGACCAGAAGAGCTGCGTGGTGGTCGACGATACCAGCGTGTACTTCAGCGTCAGCTCCACCGACGCCGACGCCGGCACCGGCGACACGATCTACCAGGCGGCCAAGACGCAGACCGGCGGCGCCGCCACGCCGATCCTCACCAACCAGCACGTGCTCGGCCGGCTCGAGTACGCGTCCGGGTTTCTGTACTGGATGACCGATGTGTACGGCCCCGGCGACGGCATGTTCAGCGGCAAGGACGCGCTGGTGCGCCTGCCCACCGGCGGCGGCCCCGTCGAGGTGCTGTTCGCCGACGTCGCGCCGGAGCCGGTCGGCCTGGCCGTCGACGCCACCACCGTCTACTGGTCCGACGGCGCCGGCGTGTTCTCGCGCCCGCTCAACAATACGACCGCGACACCGACCCGCTACGGCGTCTCGACCATCCACGGCAACGCGATCGCGATCGACGAGCTGTACCTGGCGCTGGTCGAGATCTCCGCGATCGGAATGGGCGACGTGGCGACCGTCAAGCTCGACGGCTCGGGCCGGCAGGTGGTCTCGACCACGCTCGCCTCCGCGCCGCTCGCCGCCGGCGCCGAAGGCATCTACGCCAAGCAGGACAATCATCTGGTGCGCTTCTCGCGCGACGGCGCGACCACCACCACGCTGGCGACCGCGGCGCCGCGCGCGCTCGCGCTCGACGCCACCGCGATCTACTTCACCGACGGCGCAGCGCTCTTGAAGCTGGCCAGATAACAGGCTATGTGTGGACCATGCACAAAGGCGTGAACTGCCCATGAGCGCGCGCCGCACCTTCGCGCACGGTCCGACCGGAGGATGGTCGGCGATCGCGGTCCATCTCGAAGCGGCCGAGGCCACGCAAGAGGGCTTCTACCTGACGCTGTTTCCCGACGGGCGTTCGCCGCAGGTGGTGTTCCTCCGCCCGCACCAGCTCAGCCAACTGCTCGAGATGGCGTCGCAGTCTTCGATCGCCGACACGCAGCTGTGGGAAGCGGTGGCCAAGATCCCGCTCGAGCCGCTCTTGCCCAACCGCGCGTTGTCGTCGCGGCTGCGCGCGCTGCTGGTCGATCAGACGTCCGCGATTCGCGAGCAGCTTCGCGCGCAGGCCGAGCGGGTCAAGCCGGTCCAGGCGCCGCTCGAAGGCGTCGAGAGCCCGCCGGCGGCAGACGATCCCGCGCCCGAAACGGCCCCCTCGTCCGACCCCTGGAAATCGAACCTTCCGCAGTGACGGAAGGCGCATTGCCCACATTTGTTCACACATGCGCCATGGTCAGTTGTCCTTAGCTGGGGGGAAAACCCCCAGTTCGGAGCCAAAATCCCCAGGCTGCACCACGAGCCAGGCTGGCAAGGGCCGTGCAATAGGCACCCAGTACACGCAGTTCTCACAAGGAGACGCCCGGTGAAGAAGTTCGACTACTACGCGGTAAATCAGCCCTGGAAGATGCCCAAGTGGCTCGGATTCACCCTGGGTGGCATCTTCGGAGTGATCGCGATCGGGTCGGCCTTGGCGATCCACGATCTGACCAAGTCGAACGCGCCCGCTGCGGTGATCGCCGCGGTGACGCCGGCTGCGAAGCCGGTGGTCGCGGCCACCGAGCCGACGGTCGTCGCGCCGGAGCCTGCCGCTGCTGCGCCTGCCGCGGAGAAGGTCGCCACTCGCTCGAGCTCGCGTCACCACGCGATCGCCAAGAAGCACGCCAAGGCCAGCCACGTCGCCGTCGCCAAGCGCGGCGGGCTCAGCGACTCCAAGGCGCACGCGATCCTCGCCAAGCGCGACGCCAAGTCGAACCGTCACGACAAGGACGCGCTCGACAAGCTGCTCGGCCTGTAGCTCCTAGCCTTCCACCTTCAGCGACGGGAAGTAACCAGGCTGTGGCGCCCTCCAGCGCTGCATCGCCGCGTCGAATTCACTCAAGGCCCTTGCGAGCGAGAGCAGCGCCGGCTGCGGATGCCGTCCTCGCGCGCGCTCGTAGCTGGTCCACACCTCGGCTGCGATCGCCTCGAGCCGCATCGGTTCGGGCGAGATCTCGAACGACTCGAGCTGGCGCGCGAGCAGTCCAGCGAGCTGCGCCAGCCGCTCGAGGAGGCGGCTTCCCTCGGCGAAGCGGTCGGCGTCGAGGTGCACGATCAGCTGGCGGAGCTCGTGGAGGATGACCTCGGTCCACGACTTCTCGATCTCGCGGATGCGCGGAAGCAGCCGCTGGTCGGGAAGCGGGCGCGGTTCGGGCGGAGCCGGAGCCGGGGCCGGGACGGGCGCAGGCACCGCGGCGCCCTGCTCGGCCTCGATCGCCGCTTCGCCCTCGACGAAGCTCGGATGGCGGAACGTGTAGGCGAGCTCGCGCTTGAGGCGCGCGTTGGAGACCTTGCGGTTGCGCACCGCGCGGCGCGGCTTGCCCGCCTCGAGCGAGGCCACCTCTTTCGGCGGTTTGGTGCCGAGCCGTGCGGTGAGCCAGTCGGCGTATTCCTTTTGCGTCGACGGGCGATCGTCGGCGACGCAGTACAACGCGCCCGCCGGCGCGCGATCGACCGCCGCGCGCAAGATGCCCACCAGATCGTCCACGTGCACGCGCGAGAAGAAGTGCATGCCGCCGTCGACCAGCTGGTAGTCGCCCTTCTTGAGCCGCTCGCGCACGCCGCGCCCGGGGCCGTAGATCGCCGACAGGCGCAAGATGATGGTGTTCAGCCCGGCGAGCCGCGCGCCGTCGACGGCCGACTCCTCGGCGATGCGCGGCCCGGCCTGCGCGTCGCCGATCGAGATCGAGCTCTCTTCGTCGACGGTGGCGCCGTCCTCGGTCTCGCCGTAGACCGCGGTCGAGCTCAGGTAGATGAAGCGCGCCGCGCCCACGCCGAGCGACGCCTCGGTGGCGCGGCGGATCGCTTCGCCGGGCGGCATGCCGGGCACCGGCGGGATCGAGTACACCACCACCGGCGAGCGCAGCCCGAACAGCGCGGGGCCGAACGCGCGTAGCTTGTGCGCGTCGATCGCGTGCACCTCGGCGCCCGCCTGCTTCAGCGGATCGAGCCGCGCCACGTTGCGCGCGCACACGCGGACCCGGTGGCCCTCTTTGAGCAGCGCGCGCGCTAGCCGCCCGCCCACATAGCCGCAACCGAGGATGGCCCAATCCATACGGAGCGCTAGCGTAGCATGCGCAGGCGACGCACCGTGAGCCACGCGCCCGCCGTCGCCAGCGCCGACAAGACCCCGAGCAGCACCGCCGCGGGGAGGCGCGGCCAGCCGAGCGCCCACCAGTCGAGATGGAGCGCGAGGAGCTCCTTGTCGAGCCGCGGCGTGTTCTGTTGCAGGAGCTTCCACGGCGCATCGGCCGCCAGGTTGCGATCGTTGCGCAGGAAATGATCGAGCAGCCACGCCTGGCCGAGGATCGGCGAGAACTGCGGGATGAAGTGCGCGTCGTCGAGGTCGGGGAACCAGCCGCCGGCGCCGGTCTGCTCGCGCACCACAGCCAGTACGTGCGGATAGGCGGCGGGCGCAAACGCCGCGCCGAGTCCCTCAATCAGCGCGCCGACCACCGCGAGCACGCCGAGCGCCGCGAGCGCTTGCCGGCGCAAGGGCGGCAACGAGGCCTCGAGCCACAGCGCGATCGGCTCGAGCAACAGCGGCACCAACGGGGTCAGGCGGCGCGGCCCCCAGCTCGGATCGCCGTGCCAGCGATGCAGTTGCGCGACGGACAGGAGCACCGCCGCCGCCACCGCGAAGGTGACCGCCGCGTCGGTGCGCCGCGCGCGCCAGAACCACGGCAGCGCCCACACACCAAGCACGAGAGGCGGGCTATAGAGCAGCAGGCTCTTGCCGGTCGAGATCGTCAGCCCGTAGAGCCCTTCGGTGAGATCGCCCGGCGGATCCGGAAAATAGCCGATGTGCGCGCGATGGATCAGCACCAGCGCGGCGCCCACCAACAGCGGCAACAGGCCGGCGAGCAGTCGCACAGGCTCGCGACGGCGCAGCGCGATCACGAGCGCGAGCACCAGGCCGGCGGGGAACAGCGCGGGCTCGATCAGCACCAGCCCGCCCGACGCGGCGCCGACCGCGAACGCCGAGCGCACGCCGGGGCCGCGCGCCGCCAGCACGGCGCAGGTGAGCAGCAGCGTGGCCAGCGCGGTCCCGTCGGGAATGCGCCCGGCCGCGCACAGCGAGGTCGAGAGCGCGAGCGCAGCGGTCGCGGTCAGCGCGATCGAGGGACGCACGGCAGCGCGCCGCAGCGCGGTCAAGAGCACCACGCAGGCGAGCGCGACCAGCCCCGCTGAGGTGGCCGATTCGAGCAGCGGCGCCGAGCGGATCGTGCCGGTCAGGTGATCGAGGCCGCGCGCCGCCAGCTCGATCGGAACCAGCGCGATCGCGAGGCCGGGCGGCAGGCGCGCGTACCGGCGGCCGTCGCGCACGTCGGTGTGCTCGTTGGGACCGTCGAAGGCGATGTCGAGCGAGCCGCGCGCGATCAGGCTGCGCGCGGTTGCCACCTGCGCGCGCAGCTCGGCGCTCCACGGCTCGCGCGGCGCCGCGGCCAGCAGCAGCGCGAACAGGATCAGGAACGCGCCCACCCTCACGGCGCGACCCCCACCGGCGGCAGGACCACCGGCGGCGCGTACGCGCCCAGGCGCGCGCCGCTCTGCACGCGCACCTGCCACTTGCCGCTCGCGCCAGCCGGCAGGCACGCGACGATCTTGGCGTCCGTCCACATCGCCTGCTTGCAGGCGAAATCGGCGCGCACCACGGCGCCGCGCGACGGCACCAGGAACACGCCGTCCCCCGCGTCGCGCAGCGGACCGAAGCCCGAGCCCTCGACGGTGATCGGCCCGCCGGCCGGCACGGTCACCTGCGTGACGTTGATCGGCGCGAGCGTGGTGGTCGCGCTCGCGGTCGCGCCCGCCGGGTCGGTGGCGATGCACTCGACGCGGCTCGACGGGCCGACCGGCGGATCGGGGAGCTGCACCAGCAGCGCGCCCTCGTCGCGCGGCAGATTATAACCGACCTGCTTCACCGCCGGCCCGAGCTTCCACTGAAACTTCACCGGCGCCGTCAGCCCCACCGTCTGGCAACGCAGCCACGCCTCGGGCGGTCGCGCCGCCTCCAGCAGGGTCGCGGTCAGTCGCGCGCGCGGCGGCGTGCAGCCCGTGCGCGGGACGGCGGCGACGGCGGCGGCGGCCATGAGGAGCGGAAGGACACGAAGCATGCTAGCTTTCAGCTATCAGCTTTCAGCCTTCAGCGAAAGATCCGTCGCGCACGCAGGCGCTGGCGGACGCGCTCTCGGGCTTCTCGATCGGCGCTGCGCTCGGGCTCGTCGGGCATCTGGGCGCGCTCTACGCCAACGGCGCCACCGCCGCGCCCACCGACGAAGCCTCGCGCCGGGTCTCGGTCGAGCTGTTGCGGGTCAGCCACGAGACGCTGCGCTTCTCGACGGCGTTGGCGATCGCGGTCGTGCTCGCCGCGGGGCTGGTGGGCGCCGCGGTGGCGCTCGTGTACCGCTTCGCGCAGCCACAAGCCCGTCGCTGGCGAGCGCTGCGGGTGCTGCTGCTGACGGCCGGCGTGCTCGGGCTGTGGACGGCGCGCGCGTTTCTGCAACAGCCGGCGCTCCTCGAGCCGTCGCTCGGCGGCGCGCACGGAGCGCTCGCGCCGGCGCTCGCCCGCTTCGCCACGCACGCGACCCCACGCCTGCTCGACGGCATGCTGGTCGCGAGCCTGCTGACCGCGCTGGCGCTCGGCTATCGGCGCCGGCGGCCGCTCGGCGTGTCGCGTGGCCAGGCGATCGCGATCGTGACCGTGCTCCTGATCGCAACCGGCATCCCGCTCCTGCGCTCACTGCGCCGGCCGCACGCGAAGCTGCTGGTGCTCGCCGCCGATTCGCTGCGCCCCGATCGCTTCTCGCCGCGCACCACGCCCAACCTGCTCGCGCTGGCCGCACGCGGCGTCTCGTTCGACGCGGCGTTGAGCCCGATCGCCAGCACTACGCCGGCGTGGATCTCGATCCTGAGCGGCGAGTATCCACACCTGCACGGCGTACGGCACATGTTCCCCCGTCGGGAAGCGCGCCCGGCGTATCTCGACTACCTGCCGCGGCGCCTCGCGCACGCGTCGGTGATCTCGGACTACGCGGGCGACTTTTTTCCGATCTTCGAGCTCGGCTTCGAGTCGGCGTGCGTGCCGCCGCCGCTCACGCTCACGTTGGTGTTCGAGCGCGAGGTGGTGACCCGCTCACCGCTGGCGCTCGCGCTGCTCAACGATCGGCTGGGGCGCGCGCTGTTCCCGGTGTTTCGTTTCCTCATGACCAACGCCGATCCGGATCGGCTCGCCGGCGAGATCCTCGAGCAGCTCCGCTCGGGCGAGCGCGATCAAGCGCTATTCGCGTTCTTCTCCACCACGCACGTGCCGTTCGCCGCGCCGGCGCCGTACTACCGCTTCGGCGCGCCCGACTACGGCGGCACGCATCGCTACGACTACGACGTGCAGCGGCTCGCCGACGTGACCGCCTCGGATGCGCCGCTGCCGCCCGCCGACGTGGCGCAGATCCGCGCGCTGTACGACGGCTCGCTGGCGGCGGTCGACGCGGCGATCGGGCGCGTGCTCGAGCGCGTGCCGGACGACACGCTGGTGATCGTGCTCTCGGATCACGGTGAGAACCTGTTCGAGCCCGGCACCACCACGCACCACGGCAAATGGTTTCGCGGCGGCGACGAAGCGAACCGCGTGCCGCTGGTGTTCGCCGGGCCGGGCGTCGCGCGCGGCGTTCGGATCGCCGAGCCGGTCAGCCTGGTCGATTTCGCGCCGACCGTCGCCGGGCTGCTCGGGATCGACGCGCCGGTTGGGCTCTCCGCCGACGGCGACGGGCAGTCGTTGGCCGACACGGTGCGCAGCGGGAAGCCGCCCGCGCGGCGCGATCTGTTCGCCGAGACCGCGGTGTGGCTCAACGGCGCGGCCACCGACGACGGCGTGCGCACGCCGCCGCTCCCCGAGCTGCTCGAGCCCGACGCACGCGACAATTTTCAACTGGTGCTCAAGGCGCGCTACGAAGACTTGGTGGTCGAGGCCAAGCACCGCATGTTGCGGCGCGGCTCGCAGAAGCTGATCTACCTGCCGACGCGCGACGGCGTGCGCTACGAGCTGTACGACCTGGCCAGCGACCCGGCGCAGACGCACGATCGGTTTGCCGAGGCGCCCGACGCGCCGCAGCTCGCGCGCGCGATGCGCAAGTGGCTCTCGCGCGATCCCGAGCGCGAGCTCGACGTGCGCGATCACCTCGTGCGCCGGACCGAAGCTGGGCCCCAGCGCGAAGCGCAGGGTGGGTTGCAATAGTGCGCGCGCGCCTGGCCGCCGTGACGCTGCTGTTCGCGCTCGCCGGCGGCGCGTTCGCGGTGCACGCGCTCACGCGACGCGCGACCGCGCCGCGCCCACCGGTGTGGCGGCTCGCCGAACGGCTGGCCGAGGCGCGCCGCGTCCCGGCCGAAGAGAGCGTCGCGTTCGAGGCGCTGCACCTGCAGCCGGGCACGCTCGAGGCGCCGCCGGGCTGGCGCCTGGAACCCGCCGAGGCGCGCGCGACGCCGGTGGTCGCGCGTCTGGTAGCTGACGAGATTCAACCGCTGCGCGTGCGCATCGACGTGCCGATCGACGGCGGACGCGAGTACGTGGTGACCGCACGCCTGCGCGATCCGGCGGGCAACGCGCGCCTGCTCATCGAGCGCGCGCCGAACCTCGAGCAGCCCACCCCGGGCTGGCACAAGGCGAGCGAGCAGCGCAGCGCCGATCGGGTGCGCTTCGACTGGCGCGAGGACGTTCCGCCGGGAAAGAAGACGCAGGCGCTGCTCCTCGAAGCGGACGCCGCGCGCGAGCTCACGATCGAGAGCCTGACCGTGCGCGAGGCCGGCGTGCGCGATCCGTCGATCGTCGAGAGCGGCGCGGGCGCGGCCCTGCACGGGCTGGTCGAGCGGCCAGTCGAAGGCGTGCGCACGGTGAGCCCGCACGGCGCGCGACGGCTCGAGCCGTCGCTGTTGTCGGCGGCGGACGGCGTGTACGAGTGGGTGTTGCCGTCGCCCCCGCCGGTGCGCTTCGAGGCCGAGACCGCGCTCGTGCCGCGCGGCGCGCCGGGCCAGCCGCTCGAGATGCGCGTGGAGCTCGACGGCGCGCACGGCTGGAGCGTCGCGTGGCAAGACGTGCGCGGGCTGGCCGGCGACGGCGGTGGTTGGAAGCCGGTGCGCATCGAGCTGCCGCGGGACGCGCGCGCGATCCGCTTGCGCACTACCAGCCAGGGATCGGGGCACGCGTCGCTGGGCGCGTGGGGCAATCCCACGCTGCGCGACCAGGCGCCGCGCCATCCGCACGTGCTGCTCATCACGCTCGATGCCGTGCGGCCCGATCACCTGGGCGCGTACGATCCGCAACGCCACACCTCACCATTCATCGACAGTCTGGCGGCGCGCGGCGCCCGCTTCCTCGACGTCTCCGCGCAGCGCGGCCACACCTGGGCCTCGACCACCTCGCTCGTCGAGGGCTTGTACCCCGACTCCAGCGGCGTGGTGTCGCGCGGCGCCCGGCCGTATCGCGGCACGCGCGGCGCGATCGACGCGTTCGCCGCCGCCGGCTACACCACCGGGCGGATCGGCAGCCCCGATCTTCCGCGCGGGCAGATGTCCGGCTTCGACTTCGCCGAGCTGGGCGAGTACGACAACGACATCTTCGATCGCCTGGTGGCGCTCGGGCGCGCCTACCAGGATCGGCCGCTCTTCTTGTGGGTGCACCTGCAGAACGCGCACTATCCGTGGCGCGGGATCTCGAAGGAAGAGTTCCGCGACCTCGAGAATTTCGGGCTCTCCGAAGCGAACCGCGAGCGCTTCGGCGCGCTGTACGACGGCGCGATCGAGCAGATGGACGCCAAGCTCGGCCGCGCGATGGCGCAGCTCGAGCAGGCGGGCTTGTTCGCCGACGCGGTGATCGCGGTGAGCGCGGATCACGGCACGCACACCGGCGAGCACGACGTGTGGTACCTGCACTCGACGCCGTGGCACGCCTGCCTGAAGGTGCCGCTGATCCTCGTCGCGCCGGGACGGGTGCCGGCCGGGCTGGCGGTGCCGGCCGAACGCGGGCGCGCGCTGCTGGTCGATCTGGGCCCCACGCTGCTCGATCTCGCGGGCGTGCCGGGCGATGGGCTCGACGGGTTGAGCCTACGGCCGCTCTTATCGGGCGGCCGCCTGGCCGAGCGCACCACCGTGACCCATTTTCAACCGGCGGGCTATACGCTGGTGGAGAACGACCGTTACGAGCTCCTCTATAATCCGAAGAGCGAGCGGCTCGCGTGGCCGGGTGAGCTCACGCGCACCTATCCGCTGCCGGCCATCGGGCTGTGGGACCGCGTCGCGGATCCCAACGAAGAGCACGATCTGTCGGCGGAGAAACCGGAGATCACCGCCGCGCTGCGCGCCCAGGCCGAGGCGCACCCGGGCGCTGCGGCGCCGGCGCTGTCGAGCGAAGCCCGCCAGCTTCTGCAGCAAGCGGGTTATGCGGAGGAGAAATGAGCGCGCAGACTATTTACGTTTTGCGACGGCGCGCAGGTGCGCGGCGCGGTATCTCTCTTTGTCGGCCTTCGAGATGCCCTTGTGTAACGCGGCGCAGAACATCCCGAAACGCGGCGCGGCGACGTTTTTGCAGCCGGTATAATAACAGAGCACCCGGGCGCGGCGGCGACGCCCGCGGCGGCCCGGTCTGCCTCGACGACCGAGATCTTTCGTTTCCTTGGCGATGCGCCCCGTGATAAAGCGCTCGAGCGTATGTCCCAGCTTTTGCGCGAAATCATCGACGATGGGGCCGACCAGTGCCCCGGGATCGTTCTTGCGAGGTCGTGGCATGCGGGCCAGACTATCAAAATCGATTCAAAAGGCGAGTCTTAAATCATGATCCCCTGGTTCAATATCACCTTCCCATCGCTCGGTCCGCTCACCATTCACATGTTCGGAATTCTGGTCGCGACCGGAATCCTAGTCGGTGCGCGCCTGACCCGCTCGCGCGGCGGCGAGCTCGGCCTGAGCCCGGAGAGCGTCGCATCGATGGTTACCACGGTACTGGTGTGCGGCTTCTTGTTCGCGCACTTCTTCGACGTATTCGCATACCAGACCAAAGGCCCGCGGCCGACCCTGTTGGACATCCTGAACCCATTTGGCGGATTGTCTTCGTATGGCGGATTCATCGGCGCGCTCGGCGGTCTGTTCTATTGGTGCCGGAGACACCAGACCAACGTCATGCCCTACGCCGACTCGCTCGCGTTCGGCCTGGCGCCCGGCTGGATGTTCGGCCGGCTCGGCTGCTTCACCGCGCACGATCACCCGGGCAAGCTCACCGACTTCTTTCTCGCCGTGAAATATCCCGAAGGCACGCGCCACGACCTGGGCCTCGACGAAGCGCTGTGGGCGCTGGTCATCACCACCATCTTCCTCATCCTGCGCAAGACCCAACGCGAGCACGTCCGCCCCCTCGGCCTGTACGTTGCCCTGCTCTCGCTGCTCTACGGCCCCATGCGCTTCGCGCTCGACTACCTGCGCGCCACCGATCTCCCGGGCGCCGACCCGCGCTACTACGGCCTCACCCCCGCCCAATACGGCTCCGCCCTGGTCTTCGCCGCCGGCCTAGCCCTCCTCTACTGGGTCTTGCCGAGGAGCTCGTCGGCTAGGGGGGTGGAGAGGTAGCGTTCGCCGGAGTCGCAGATCATGACGACGATGAGCTTGGTGGCGAGCTCGGGGCGGGCGGCGAGACGGAGGGCGGCGGCGAGCGTGGCGCCGGAGGAGATGCCGGCGGAGATGCCTTCTTCGCGGGCCAGGCGGCGGGCGTGCGCGAGCGCTTCCTCGTCGCTGACGGTGAGGACCTCGTCGATCACCGAGCGATCGAGGAGCGGCGGGATGAAGCCGGCGCCGATGCCCTGGATCAGGTGGTTGCCCGGCGCGCGGCCCGACAACACCGCCGCGCGCTCGGGCTCGACCGCGACGATCTTGACGCCCGGCCGGCGCTCGCGCAGCACCTGGCCGACGCCGGTGATCGTGCCGCCGGTGCCGACGCCGGCGACGAACGCGTCGACCAGGCCGCCCGAGTCCTTCCACAGCTCCTCGGCGGTGGTGCGGCGGTGCACCTCCGGATTGGCCGGGTTCTCGAACTGCTTGAGCTCGACGGCGCCGGGGATCTCGGCCGCCAGCGCGTGCGCCTTGTCGACCGCGTCGCGCATCAGCGATCCCGGCGTGAGCACGACCTTGGCGCCGAGATAGTTGAGCAGCAGGATGCGCTCGCGCGACATGCGCTCGGGCATGGTGAGGTAGAGCTTGTAGCCCTTGGACGCCGCGGCGAACGCGAGCGCGATGCCGGTGTTGCCGCTGGTGGCCTCGACCAGCGTCGCGCCCGGACGCAGCCGGCCGGCCCGCTCGGCGTCCTCGATCATCGCCACGCCGACGCGATCCTTGATGCTGCCGCACGGGTTGTGCGACTCCAGCTTGGCGACCAGCCGCGCGCCCAGCCCCGCGCCGATGCGCTTGAGCTCGACCAGCGGCGTGTGCCCCACCGTCTCCGAAACCGCGGTGTAGATCATATCGAGTAATCCCCCACGAAGACTTTCGCGTCACCCAGATCGACCATCACGCGATCTCCTTCTCTGAGCCCGAGCGCGTCGGCTTCGGCGCGCGGCAGCTGCACGGTCATGCGCTCGGCGGTGGCCAGGCGCACCTCGATCTTCACGTAGCCGCCCACGCGCTGCATCGTCACCACCGTCGCCACCGACACCTCGGACGTCGAGGCGTCGGCCTTGACGATCTTCACCTCGTGCGGCCGCACGTAGGCGGTCGCCTGGCGGCCGTCGTCGGCCTGCGCGCGCACCGCGTTGGCGTTGCCGATGAACGAGGCGACGAACGCGGTCGCCGGCCGATCGTAGATGTCGTGCGGCGAGCCCACCTGCTCCACCTTGCCGCCTTGCATGATCACCACGCGCTCGGACAGCTCGAACGCTTCCTCTTGATCGTGCGTGACCAGGATCGTGGTGACCGGCATCTTCGAATGCAGCTCGTGCAGCCAGTGGCGCAGCTCGACGCGCACGCGCGAGTCGAGCGCGCCGAACGGCTCGTCGAGCAGCAGCACCTTGGGCCGGGTCGCGAGCGCGCGCGCGAACGCCACGCGCTGGCGCTGGCCGCCCGAAAGCTCCTCGGGAAAGCGTTCGCCCAGATCCTTGAGCTGCACCAGCTCGAGCAGCTCGTCGACGCGCGTGGCAATCTCGCCCTTGGCCAACCGCTGCACCTTGAGCCCGAACGCGACGTTGCGGCGCACGTTCAGGTGCTGGAACAGCGCGTAGCCCTGAAACACGAAGCCGACCCCGCGCCTCTGCACCGGCACGCGCGTGCATTCTTGATCGTTCAGGCACACCACGCCGGAGTCGGGCCGCTCGAGCCCCGCGATCAGGCGCAGCACGGTGGTCTTGCCCGATCCGGACGGGCCGAGCAGCGAGGTGATCCCACCGGTCGGCGCAGCGAAGCTCACCCCGTTGACCGCGGGCGGCGACTCCGCCGCGACCACGAACCGCTTGTGCAGGTTCTCGACACGCACGCTCATGCACGCCGCCCCTGCCGCTGGTGCTCGGCGAGCTTCTTGGCCACCAGCGTCACCAGCGCGAGCATGGTCAACAGCGACGCGACCGCGAACGCGCCGACGAAGTTGTACTCGTTGTAGAGGATCTCGACGTGCAGCGGCATGGTGTTGGTCACGCCGCGCACGTGCCCCGAGACCACCGAGACCGCGCCGAACTCGCCCATCGCGCGCGCGTTACAGAGGATCACGCCATACAACAGGCTCCACTTGATCTTGGGCAACGTCACGCGGAAGAACACCTGCCAGCCGCTCGCGCCGAGCGTGAGCGCCGCCTCCTCCTCGGAGTTGCCCTGGCTCTCCATGTGCGGCAGGACCTCGCGCGCGACGAACGGAAAGGTGACGAAGGTGGTGGCGACCACGATCCCCGGCACCGCGAAGATGATGCGGATGTCGTGCGCCGCGAGCCACGGGCCGATCACGCCGTGGCTGCCGAACAGGAGCACGAAGATCAGGCCCGAGATCACCGGCGAGACGGCGAACGGCAGATCGATCGCGGTCACCAGCAGGTTGCGCCCGCGAAAGCGGAAGTTGGCGATCAGCCACGACGCGGCCACGCCGAACGCCACGTTGAGCGGCACCGAGATCGCCGCGGTGAGCAGCGTCAGGCGGATCGCCGAGAGCGCATCGGGGTCGACGATCGCCTTCCAATAGGCGCCCAGCCCCTTGTCGAGCGCCTGCGCGAACACCACCACCAGCGGCACGGCCACGAACAGCCCGACGAACCCGAACGCGATCAGCGTCAGGGTCCACCGGACGGCCGGCGGCTCGGAGATGGCCGAGGAGGTCCGCACGCTCAGCGCCGCTTGCGCCCCTTGTGCATGCGCGCCTCGAGCACGTTGATGCTGAGCAGGATCAGGAACGACGCGCCCAGCATCACCACCGCTACAGCCGTCGCGCCGGCGTAATCGTACTGCTCGAGCTTGGTGACGATCAGGAGCGGCACGATCTCGGTGCGCAGCGGCATGTTACCGGAGATGAACACCACCGAGCCGTACTCGCCGAGCGCGCGCGCGAACGCCAGCGCGAAGCCGGTGAGCAGCGCCGGCAGCACCGCCGGCAACAGCACCTGGAAGAACGTGCGCAGCCGCCCGGCGCCCAGCACCGCCGCCGCCTCCTCGACGCTCGGATCGAGATCGAGGAACACCGGCTGCACCGTGCGCACCACGAACGGCAGCCCGACGAAGGTGAGCGCGACGATCACGCCGAGCGGCGTGAAGGCGACGTTGATCCCGTGCGGCACCAGATGCCGTCCGATCGCGCCGCTCTCCGCGTACAGCGCGGTCAGCGCGATCCCGGCCACCGCCGTCGGCAGCGCGAACGGAATGTCGACCAGCGCGTCGAGCAGCGCCTTGCCGGGGAACTTGTAGCGCGCCAGCACCCACGCGACCAACAGGCCGAACACCACGTTGACCAGCGCGCCCGCGAGCGAGCAGCCGAAGCTGAGCTTGTACGCCGCCAGCGCGCGCGGCCCGGTCACCGCTTGCACGAACTGCACCCAGCTCAGCTCGGTGGTCTTGAGGATCAGCGCGCCGAGCGGGAGGAGCACCAGCAGCCCGAGGTACGCGAGGGTGAACCCCAGCGTCAGCCCGAAGCCCGGCAGCACCCCCCGTTTGGACATCAGCGCGCGCCAGTATAGATCTGATCGAACACGCCGCCATCGGCGAAGTGCGTCGCGTGCGCCTTCTGCCAGCCGCCGAACAGCTCGTCGATGGTGAACACCTCGAGCTTGGGCAGCGCGCCGGCGAATTTCGCGTTGCGCGGGCGGAAGTGGTGCTTGGCGATCAGCTGCTGCCCCTCGTCGGTGTAGAGGAACTCGAGGTAGGCCTGCGCGACCGCGCGCGTGCCGTGCTTGTCGACCACCTTGTCGATCAGCGCGACCGGCGGCTCGGCGAGGATGGTCAGCGACGGCGTGACGATCTCGAACTGATCCTTGCCGAGCTCCTGCTGCAAGAGGTACGCCTCGTTCTCCCACGCGATCAGCACCTGGCCGACCTTGCGCTGCGCGAACGTGGTGGTCGAGCCGCGCGCGCCGGAGTCGAGCACCGGCACGTTCTTGTACAGCTTGCCGATCAGCTCGCGCGCCTTGGCCTCGCTGCCGTACTTCTTGAGCGCCCAGCCCCACGCCGCCAGGTAGTTCCAGCGCGCGCCGCCCGAGGTCTTCGGGTTGGGCGTGATCACCACCGCCCCCGGCTTGACCAGATCGTCCCAGTCCTTGACGCCCGTCGGGTTGCCCTTGCGCACCACGAACACGATCGTCGACGTGTAGGGCGCGCTGCGATCGGGGAGCCGCTGCTGCCAATCGGCCGGCAGGAGCTTGCCCTTCTCCGCGATCACGTCGATGTCGTAGGCCAGCGCGAGCGTGACCACGTCGGCCTCCATCCCGTCGATCACCGCGCGCGCCTGCTTGCCCGAGCCGCCGTGCGACTCGTTGATGGTCACCGCCTCGCCCCGCTCCGCCTGCCACCTCCTGGCGAACGCCGCGTTGACGTCCTGGTACAGCTCGCGCGTCGGATCGTACGAGACGTTGAGCAGCGTGACGGCATGCGCGCCGGACCCAGCGCTCTTCGCGCCGCAGCCTGCCAGGAGCAGGATCAGCACCGCTTCCGTTTTAACGGACATTCATCTTACATAACAGAGAACGACTGGATGCGTCAAGACCCGCGGGTGCCGTAGGTCATCACCAGGAACATCACGGTCTCGGTGCGCCCGCGGTTGCGATAGACGTGCGGCACGTCGGCGTCGAACAGGATCGCGTCGCCCACCGCGAGCTGGTGCTCCTCGCCGGCCAGGCTGAGCGTGAGCGCCCCGCGCGACACCACCAGGCTCTCGGTGGTCCCGGGCGCGTGCGGCTCGGCGTTCTCGGTGCCGCCCGGCGCCAGCTTGAGCTCGTAGGCCTCGGCCTTGCGCCGCGAATCGAAGGTGAACAGCGCGCGCGAGACGAAGCGACCATCGCGCGAGGCGAGCTGCTGCATGTCGGCGGCCCGCACCACGCGCGGACCCGGCGGGCGTGCGTCGGCGAGCAGCGCCGAGAACGGCTCGTCGAGCGCCTGCGCGATCTTCCACAGCACGTTGATGGTCGGCGCGCTCTGGCCGAGCTCGATCTGCCCGAGCATCGAGCGACTCACGCCCGACAGCTTGGCCAGCTCCTCGAGCGACAGGCTGCGGTCCGAGCGCAGCCGGCGCAGGTTCTTGCCCACGCTGGCAGTCAGGTCCTGCTCCGGCGGCTTGGCTGGGGGGCGCTTGCTCATCGACGCGGACTATCCGTCGTAACGGATGGTTCCGTCAAGACAGCGGATCGCAAAACGCTTTTCAACAGAATCGGGCCTCGCGGCACTACCCATTCGTGGCCCTTCTACGCTCACGCGCGCCCCGTTGGATCTCTCTCGGCGATGGAACGACCGTCCTGTTCTCGATCGGGATGGTACGCCCCGGACCGGGCGGGCTGTACGAGGCTCGCGTGCGCGAGATCTCGATCGGCTTCTTCGGCCCGTTCAAGGACGCGCAGAGCGCGGTCGAGAAACGCGCCCGCGTGCTCGGCCTCTTGCCGCCCGACCGCCAGAGCTGATCAGCGGGCGCGGACGGCGGCCATCGCGCGCCGCAGCGCATCGAGCATCACGTCGAGCCGCTGGATCTTCTCCGACTTGCCGAACGCGGCTTCGTGGGCGATCGCGTTCCAGCGGCCGTCGAGCACCGCTCCATACTCCGACTTGAAGCGCGAGTACTCGCCGTTGATCCGGCTGAACTTACGCTCGACCGTGGCGGACGAGGGACGCCGCGCCGCGGGCTCGCGCTGCGGACGATGGGCGCGCGCGCCGGCGTGACGCGACGGGTGCTCGCGCGCAGGCCGGTGCTCGACCGGCGTGGGGGCTTCGGCCGGCACTGGCGCGGAGGGCGTCGCGGCCTCCGGCGATCGGCTCGCCGTCACCACCGCCGGCGCGGTCTGGGCCGGCTGGTTGGTCGACGCGCGCAACAGCCCGAGCGTGATCCCGCCGCCCGCCACCATCGCCGAGCACGCAGCGACGAAGAACAGCAGCACCGGCCGCGCATGCCGCCTGGCCAGCGCCAGCGCGGGCGCCTCGGAACGGCGCCGCTTCTTGCCCATCGGCGCGCGCGCGAAGGTCACCGTGTGGCGCACCGAGGCTTGCTTGAGCTGGTTGCGGAACGGCTCGACGTCGACCGCCTTCAGGTCGCTCACCATGTGGTGCTCGCCGCTCAGCTCCTCCTGGAACAGCACGCGCACGTGCTCGGCCAGCGCATCGGCGTTGATGGTCGGGTTGCGCTGCATCAGGTGCGACTGGAGCGCGTCGCGGAACTCCTCGGCGGTCTGGTAGCGATCGTGCGGCCGCGTCGCCAGCGCCTTCATGACGATCGCATCGATCGCCGGATCGAGCCGCGGATCGCGCTGCGACGGCGGAACGATCTTGCCGGCGGTGACCATCGCGGCGATCGCGCGGTAGTCCGCGCCCTCGACGAACGGGAACAAGATGTCGCCGGTGAGCAGCTCGTAGAGCACCACGCCGGCCGCGTACACGTCGGTGCGACGATCGAGCTTGCCGCCGCGCACCAGCTGCTCCGGCGCCATGTAGCCGAACTTGCCGAAGCCCATGTCGGGCCGCGAGGCGGCCAGCCGGATCGCGCTCTTGGCGATCCCGAAGTCGATGATCTTGACCTCGCCCTCGAACGAGACCATCACGTTGGGCGGCGAGATGTCGCGGTGCACCAGCGCCAGCGAGCTGCCGTCGTCGTCGGTGCGGCGGTGCGCGTACGCCAGGCCGTTGGTCAGCTCGCGGCAGATGAACAAGCACAGGTCGACCGGCAGCTGCGTGTTCTGCGCACGCTGCTGCGCGATCACCCGCCGGAGATCGCGCCCCTCGATGTACTCGATCACCAAGAAGTACTCGTCGTCGACCTTGCCGACCTCGAACACCGCGCCGACGTTGACATGCTGCAGCTTGATGGCGAGCTTGGCCTCGTCGATGAAGCGCTTGATGAACTCGTCGTCGGCCACCAGGTGCGGCAGCACCTTCTTGATGATGACCAACTTTTCGAAGCCCTGAATCTCGCCGAGCTTGGCCAGGAAGATCTCGCCCATGCCGCCGCGCGACAAGCGCTGCAACAATAGGTAACGGCCGAAGACGCGCGGCAATCGCGTATCCCGGTCCTCGTTCCACCCGACGACTCCGGACTCGGTCATCTCACCTCGGCGTCATGAGTGCCACGGCCCGGCTCGCGGGGCCACGCTGGTACGCTTGTTGCGCCGTGTTTGTTCATGCCACGAGACGGGGGTCGCCTTCAAACTATTGGAATGGCGTTCGGAAGCCTTCGAGTGCGGACAATCGTGGTCAGTCGGCGGGGCCGGGCGTGGTATGGATCTCTCCATGGCGCTCACGTTCTATTGTGGATCCGGTTCCCCGTTCGCGTGGAAGGTCTGGCTCGCGCTCGAGCACAAGGGCGTGCCGTACGAGCTCAAGGTGCTGTCGTTCCAGGACGGCGATCTGAAGAAGCCGGACTACCTGGCGATCAATCCGCGCGGCAAGGTGCCGGCGCTCGTCGATGACGATCTGCGGCTCTTCGAATCGAGCGCGATCGTCGAATACCTCGACGATAAGTATCCCGCCAAGCCGGTCATCGGTCGCGACCCGGGCACGCGCGCGATCGCGCGGCGCATCGCCGCCGAGGTGGACAGCTACCTCTACCCGACCGCCCGCAAGCTGCTCGCGCAGACGCTGTTCCGCGCCGCCGGCACCGGCGACCCGATCGAGATCGCGACCGCAAAGGAAGAGCTGACCAAGGAGCTCGCGCGCTTCGAGAGCTACTCGAGCGGCGGTTTCTTCCTCGGCGGATCGCCGACGCTCGCCGACTACGCGGTCTATCCGATGATCGCGCTCGCGCGCCGCATCGAGCTCAAGCAGCCGGGCAACGGCATCACGATCCCGGCCAAGCTGCAGTCGTTCGCCAAGACAGTCGAGGGGCTTCCGTACCTCGGCAAGACCATCCCGCCGCACTGGAAGGCGTAGCCAGCCTCAAGTCGCGCACGCGCGCACCGATGACCTCTACAGGAGGCTTCGATGCGCTCGTGGTTGGTCCTGTTCGCGATACTGCTGGGAACCGTCACCTGTCGCGCCTACTCGGGCGCGCAGTCGACCGGCGGCGCGCAGCTGCACTGGACCGATTCCGCGGTTTCGATCGCACGAGATCCGGGCGCGCCCAGCCTCACGCTCGCCGGCGACGCGGTGGACGCCGCGCTCGCCGCTGCCTGCGCGGCCTGGTCGGTGCCCGAGGCGCGGGTTCAGCTGTCACAGAGCGGAAAGCCGGTCGCGAACACCATTCGCTTCGTCGCCGCGGGCTGGCCGTACGACGCCAACATGCTCGCCTACACCGTGCTCGACGCGCACCCGCTGAGCGGCGTGATCACATCGGCCACCATTCAGCTCAACGAGCAGCACCACCGCTTCGTCGCCGGGCACGACGACGCCGAGGCCTATGACCTGCAGGCGGTGTTGACCCACGAGCTCGGCCACGTGCTCGGCCTCGCGCACTCCACCGACGCGCACGCGACCATGTTCGCCTCGACGGCGCCGAAGGACGAGACCCAGCGCGTTCCCGACGCCGACGATCGTGCGGGCATCGCCGCGGTCTACGACACGGTCGCGACGCCGGTCTCGACGCCGTCCGCCGAGACGCCCGCCGACGCGATGCCGGCGGTTCCCGCCACCGGCTGCTCGTTCGGCGGATCCGCTGCGCGCACACCCGGCGCTGCCGGACTCGCGCTCGCGCTGGTGCTCCTCTTGCTCGCCGCCCGCCGCGTTACTGCTTGGCGGTCCAGGTGCCCATGCCGGTCGACGGGCCGCTGGTCTGCTTGATGTTCCAGGTGCCGTTGACGAACGCCACCGCCATCGGATCGTAGTCGGCGGTCATCGGGCCGGTGAACAGGTAGTCGATGCCGGAGATGGTGACCTTGCCGTTCATCAGCATGCCGTTGACCAGCTTGAGCTGGCCGCAGTCGAGCGTGCCGATCAGATCGGCCGAGTAGGGATTGCCCGACGCCATGCCCATCAAGGTGCCGTTGGTGATGTCGAAAAATTCGCCGTTTTGCATGCCCAGGGTCAGATCCACCGTGCCCGAGGTCGAGGCCGGAATCAGGCCGGCGATCTCGACCGTGCCGTCGTAGGTGCCGCCGTAGTGGCCGCCCAGGCACACGTTGTAGACCATGGCCTGATCCGGTCCGACCTGCGAGAGGTCCGCCACTCCCCCGTCGGTGAGGTGCGCCAGATCGCCGCCGCCGCCGCCCACGCCCTGCCGCACCGGCGCGCCACAGCCGCTCACCAGCGCCACCAAGAGAAGGGTTCGCATGACGTGTGAGTGCCCCCACACGCGTTACAGGGACAGCGCGTCGACCGCCGGGGCCGACCGACGCTACGGGACCTCGACCGCGCCGACCGTGCAGTGCGCGGGGTTGCGCGGCTGACCGCGCTGATCGTGATCGGGACAGTTGGCGCCTGCCTGGAGCGCGGCGGGCGTCGCGCCCGGCAAGAGCGTCTGCGTGGGGCCGCCGTTGTCGGCGAGCGCGCCGAGCTGCGGATCGAGCCAGGTGATGTTGTCGGTGCACGGCGGATCGGTGCCGGCGGCGGTGGTCTCGGGGAACTGCACGTTGTGCCCGCCGTCCTGGTTCTTGCTGGCGCACGCCATCGGCGTCGATGGGCTGAGGTTGTTGTCGATGAGCACGTTCTTGAACGTCAGGTTGCCGCCCGCCTGAATGCCCGCGGCGAACTGGCCGGCGGTGTTGTTGGCCATGGTGACGTTGGTCCAGACGCCGGTATTGCTGTAGTCGCCGAGCGCGCCGGCGACGGTGGTGGCGTGATTGCCGGCAATGGTCACGTTGGTGAAGTCGAGGATCGATCCGTCGGCCTTGATGGTCGCGGACGGTCCGCTGTGGTTGGCGATCGTAGAGTCGACGATCTCGACCGCGCTGTTGTGGAAGTAGACTGCGGCGCCGGAATCGGTCGTCGTGTTTCCGTCCAGCGTGCAGCGGGTCAGGGTGGTCTTCTGTTGGTGGCTGTCAGGCGTGCGAAAGATCGCGCCGCCGGCGCCACCGGCGCTGTTGCCGCGAAACGCGTCCCCGCAAAAGACCACTGTGAACGTCGGATCCGCCGTGCTGTCGCCGCCGTCGATCGCGATCGCNNCGTTCTTCGCCGCCGCCGCCGCCGGAATGCACGGGCAGCCGTCGGTCGCGCCGGGATCGCCGTTCTCGCCCACGCCCAGGGCCCGGTTGCCCATGTACAGGTTGTTGTAGGACGCGAAATGGGAGAACAGCGATCCGATCGCGCCGCCGTTGGCGCCCGAGTTGCCGACGAAGCGACTGCCGGCGACCGTGGTGTCGAGCGAGCCGACCGAGTAGATCGCGCCGCCGCCGACGTCCGGACCGAGCTTCTCGGCCTGGTTGTTCGAGAACAAGCAGTCGATCACGTGCAGGATGCCGTCGCGCACGTAGACCGCCCCGCCTTCGCCGTCGAAGTAGCCCTGCGAGCAGTTGTTCGGGTTGGGCGAGACGGTCGCGATCGGCAGGGTGCCGCTGGTCTTGCCGTTGGCGAGCGTCAAGTGCTGCAGCGTGACCTTGGTCGAGGTGGCCAGAAAGTTGGGGCTGTTGAAGGAGAGCAGGCGCGTCGTGCCGCCACCGTCGAGCGTGATCTGATTGCCGCCGTCGATGACCGTGTCGGCGTCGGTGCGCAACACCGCCTGCGCGTGCAGTGTGATGGTGGCGGCGCCGCCGCAGTCGAACGTGATCACGCCGCCCTTCTTCACGGCGTCGGTGAACGCGGTCTCGGTGCAGCTCGCCGGCGTTCCCGTGCCGACCACCGAGGTCGGCGCCGCGGTCGACTCGGCGACGATCGACGGGGTGCAGGTCATGGGCGGCGGCCCCGCATCGCCGCCCGTTCCGTTCGAATCAGCGGACGTCCCGTCGGCGATGGCCAGGTCGCCGCCGCCGTCGCCAGGATTCGCGCCGTCGTCCCCGCAGGACGAGAGCGCCAGGACCACCAGCACCAGCAGGCAGGGTGCTCGCATCCCCCGATTCTACTCCATCCTCACGCGCCGGCCTCGAGGCCTGCGACGATGCGCGCCAGCTTTTCGCAGAGCTTGAACTTGCGGCTGTAGATCGTGCTGATGGAAACGCCCAGCGACCGCGCCAGCTCCTCGTGCGAGCGCTCGGCATGAAACACATCGACCACGAACGCGCGCTCGACGGTCGACAGCCGGCCCAGCGCCTCCCGGGCCAGCCCGGCCCGCTCGCGGTCCTCGACCCGGTCACCCGGCGCCTCGCTCGACGGCGCGGTGGTGAGCGAGTCCTCGATCAGCGAGTCGAGCGAGATGGTCTCGGCCTGCCGCGAGCGCAGTTGATCGATGGTTGCGTTGGTGGCCACCAGCCCGACGAAGCTGGCGATGCGCAGCCCGCGCGTGGCGTCGTACTGGCGCAACTTCTTCAGATCTTCCCGCAGCAACGTGACCCACACGTCGTTGACCAGATCATCGACGTCCTCTCTCGAGAACAGCGCGCCGTAGCGCAGCAAGACCTTGCGCACGCAGCTCGCGATCAGGCGCTCGTAGCGGTGCACGAACGCCGCCCAGCGCGTCTGACGCTCGGCCTCGGTTCCCCGACCCAGCAGCGAGCTCAGCAGCTCGATCTCTTCCGCCGAATTCCCGTTGCGCGCCGGGATGAGCTTGGTCGTCAGCATGCGCGGCTGGTGAGCACGAAGCGTGCCGGCAGAAGACCCGCCCGCCCCGGGCACTTCGGCGCGCGCAGGTGGCTACTCTAGCCAATTGGCCCGACCACTGGACCATCCACCTGAAAGTCATCGCATTTTTATTGCGATCAACTAGCAACTTTTGGGGGTCTGCTGCCGATACTTCCGTAAGACGAACCTGCTCGGCCTAGCGCAAGAGGTTAATCAGCCGGGCGATGGCGAGGTACGAACCGGCGCCGAAGAACGCCAGCGCCGCCACGAAGAAGGCGGTGAACATCCACGGCGAGCGATCGATGAAGTGAATCAGCTCGCCGGCGGCGCGCTTGGTCAGCGTGATGTGGCAGCTCACCGGGACGTTGCCTTCGCGCACGTCCTTGAGCGCCTGCTCGAGCTCGTCGACGCTGCCGAAGCGGCGCGCGGGATCGCGCTGCAGCCCACGCGAGAGCAGCGCCGCGTACTCGGCGGGCGCGCCGGCCCCGACCAGATCGAACTTCAGCTTCATCAGGCCGGTGTCGACGCCGTCGGTGACGAGGGTGGCGAGCACCGCCTCGGTGTTGGGCTTGCCGGACAGCGGATGTTGGAGCGACAGCAGCTCGAGCAGCACCAGCGACAGGCTGTAGATGTCGCTGCGCTCGCCGATCGCCGGGTGATCGCCCGCGGCCTGCTCGGGCGACATGTAGAGCGGCGTGCCGATCAGCCCGCGATCGGTCTCCGCGCCGCCGAGCTTCTTGGCGATTCCCCAGTCGACGACCGTGACCTCGCCGTAGCGGCCGACCATGATGTTGGCCGGCTTGAGATCGCGGTGCACGACGCCGCACGCGTGGGCATAGCGGACCGCGTTGAGGATGCCGATGAAGATCTCGATCCGCTCGTCGGCGCCGTAGCGCTCGGCGTAGCCGGGCTCGCCGGCCTTGAGCTTGGCGATGATCGATTCGAGCGTCTCGCCGTCGACGTACTTCATCACGAAGTAGTGCTGGCCCTCCTCGTCGATGCCGACGTCGTGGACCGGTGTGATGTTGGGGTGCTCGAGCTGGCCGATGATGCGCACCTCTTCGGCGAAGCGAGCCAGCGCCGGCGCCGTGCGCGCGTCCGAGCGCAGCCGCTTGACCGCCACCTTGCGCTGGATGTCGCGATCCTCGGCCAGCGTGACCTCGCCCATGCCGCCCTCGCCGAGCACCTGCAGCGGCTCGAAGCGGCGCTCGCTGCCCGGCGGCACCGCCGGCAGGGAGGTCAGCGTCGGGCTCTTGGGCAGCACGGTGGTGCGCACGACCCCGTCGACGGTGCTGCGGACCGCGGTCCGGACCGTGGTGACCGCCGCTACGGTCGCGCCCAACGCCGCGTCGACCGGCGGCACCGGGTCGACGATCGTAGCCGCAGGGTCGCGCGGAATCTCTCTGTGCTGCCCCATCGACACGCCTCCTTTGGCCATTTTCGCACGGATCAGGGCGAAGGCGGCAAGCGAAAGCGGGAAAGGATGTTGCGGGTGATCTGCTGCACCGCCGGGCTCAAGCGATCCTGCACGCCGTAGTCGTCCAGGCCGTACGCCCACCAGATCGTCCCCGCCGCGAACACCATCGAGCCGCTGGGCGCCGAGTAGAGCGTCATGTCGGAGTAGCGCAACGTGCCGGTGCTGTCGGTGAACGGCGAGTGCCCGAGCCGGATCAGCCCGGGATGCTTGTCGGCGAACACGCCGTCGGCTTCGTTGCCGAGCAGGCGGTGCAACTTGTCGCCGTCGTGCAGGCCGGTGCCGGCGAAGGCCCAGTGCGAGGTATTGGCGACCACCACGTCGGTGTCGACCGGATCGCCGTCGTGCATGACGCCGAGGAGATCGTCCTCGGGCCGGTTGACCTGCGGATCGCGGAACAGCACGGTGGTCGGATCGAGGCTGGCGTCCTTGTAGCAGACCATCGTGCGATCGTTCGCGCCGCTGACCGGGCTCGCCTGCAGGCGCATCTGCCAATAACAGACGTCGGCGGAGAAGAACGCCAGGTGAACGCCGGCGCTGCGCGCAGCTTCGACATTGGTGCGCATCTGCGACGACCAGTACTCGTCGTGCGCGACCGAGAGGAAGGCGCGGTGGCGCAGGAGCTGCCCGCCGCTCTCGTGCGTGTCCAGGCTGGTGGCATAGGCGACGTCGTAGCCCTCGCGCTCGAGGAAGCGCACCATGCTCACCTCGCGGTTGTCGACGTTCTGGGTGTCGTAGGGCCGGTTGAACGAGACCTGGTGCGCGCGGCCGCCGACCGAGTTGAAGTCGTACAGCGACTTTCCGCCCCACGTGTTGTAGGCCTCGCGAGTGGTGACGCTCGACTGCATCAGGTAGTCGGAGCTGCGCGCGTCGTCGCGCACGACGAAGTGGAGCAGCACGTCCTTGCCGCTCTGGTCGCCGGTCACGTGCGCGACGTACAGCCCGCTCGCCCAGTCGGACGGATCGGCCGCGGCGGGGACGTCGAAGGCGTAGGGGTCGGTCCAGTCGCACTCGACCATGCCCGTCGTCGGATCCATCGGACAGCCCGGCTGCGGCTGGCTCGCGCGGGACACGGCTTGCGTGAGCGCGCGGCCGCCCAGCCCGGCGTACCATCCGAGACGGAAGATCTGAATGGTGTAGCTCGCATCGGTGGTGCGCACGTAGAACAGGATCCGGCCGCCGCGCGTCACGCTTGTCAGCGACGCGTAGCCCTCGACCTCGTGGCTCACGGCCGGATCGGCGAGCTGCCAGCTCGCGGCGCCGGGACGCGCGTTCTCGGTGACGATCGGATTCGCGACGCCAGTGCCGAGATCGACTGACGGCGACGGCGGGTCGACGAGGTTGGCGGCGCCGGCGTCGACCGGTTGAAAGCCGCCGGTGAGGCCGAGGTCGGGCGACGCCGCCGATTGCGCCGGATCCGCGGCGCGAGACGGTTGGCACGCGCCGAGCGAGAGCAGGCCAACGACGAGCCACGAGCGGATTTCCATGACTCACGGATCGTGCAAGCCACCCGCCACACGAAAATGGCGCGCGAGTCACCGACGATGCGTCGTTTTCATCCAGGCGCGGAAAGGATCTTCCGGGACGGCGAACCGGGTTTCCTAGACGGCCCGCTCACGGCGGCGAGACGCCGCGCGCGGTGTTGACCGACTGGCGCACCATCAGCGCGTTGGTCAGGTCGTAGGTCATGACCACGTCGATGCCCTCGTCGAACAGCATCTGGTGGTTCTCCACCGTCGGGTTATTGGTGTCCGTGGAGCTGAAGGCGCGGATCCCGGCCGGGTGCAGCTTGTTGGCGATGAACAGCTTCATCTGCGTCGCGTCGTAGTTGGGATAGGTCGGATTCATCTCGTACATGAACGCCTGCGCGCGGTGGTTGGACTGGATCACCGCGTCCGCCGAGTCGGGGCTGTCGAGCCACACCAGATAGTGGAGCTGCTCCCAGCCGGGCGCGCCGACGACGATGTTGAGAAAGTCGCGCTGGTGCACCTCGAGGAACAGATCATCCTGCGCGTCGTTCTCGATCCCTGTCGAGATCGCGCGCGGCAGATCGCCCGGCACCTTGACGTCGAGCATCACCACCGTGCGCCCATGCGCCCAGCGCAAGAGCTCGTCGACACGCTGGAAGGTCTCGGTCTTGGAGCCGAGCATGTGGCAGGCGGTCACCTGGGCGGCGGTCATCTGCTCGATGTAGCGGCCGGCGCACTCAGTCGACTCGTAGACCTCAATCGGGCTCGAGTGGGTGATCACCGCGACGTTGTCGGCGGTGACGCGCAGATCGCCCTTGATGCCGTCGGCGCCGCGCTGCACCGCGCGCACCAGCGCGGTGTGCGAGTCGTAGGGCGCCTGCCAATCCCAGTCGCCGCCGTGGCTGACCACCATCGCGCGCGGGCAGCTCGGATCGGTCCAGCAGTCGGCGAGCGAGCTGAGCCAGCTGCCTCCATCCGGGGAGGCTGGATCGGGCGAATCGTTCCACACCGTCGCGCCGCCGTCGGTGGGCACCCCGGCATCGGCGGCCGTCGACGAGGAGACGCAGCCGGCGAGCCCGATCGCCGCCAGGACTACTCCCTTGACTACCAATGGCCGTGCCGGCCGCGCAGGAGCGGCGACGAACCACCGGGGTCGTTGTCGATGTGGAACCCGAAGCGGAAGCGAATGCGCCGGTCTTCGTCGAACAAGCCAGTCGGCGGGTTCGGGAACGGCTGCGCGCGCTGAAACGCCGCCACCGCTTCCACGTCGAGGAAGTCGACGCCGCAGGATTGACTGACGTGGACGTCGGAGACGCGCCCTTCCTCGTCGAGCGTCACGTCGACCACCGTGATGCGCGTGCGCGACGCGGCGTGGCCACGCAGATCCTTGCGGCGCATCTCGTCGTTCGGGCGCCACTGCTCGCCGACGCGCTGCTTCACCCGGTTGAAGAACGCCGCGTACTTGTACTCGCGCGTGTTGAGAAACGTGCCGTCGCCGATCGGCACGTTCTGCAGAAAGTCGTTGGGCGCCGCGCCGACCGCCGTGCCGGTCACGCCGGCCGAATGGGGATTGTCGGGCGCGTCGGGCACGCCGGCTTTTCCGTCGGAGCCGGAATTGGCCTCACCAGCGGCGAGCGTGCCGGGCTTGACCTGGAGATGATCGGAGCTGCCGTTGGTGATCGTTGAATCTCCGCGCGCGCGGGTCTCGCCGTCCTCGCTGCGCTCGAGCGTGGCCACCTTCGGCTGCACCAGCGTCTTGGGAATCTCGCGCTCGGCGATCTGGGTCTTCTCCGCCTTGGCCGCGTCGTCGGTGCCGGTGCCCTGGTTGCCCTTGAGCTTCTGTTGTTCCTTGGAATCGGCTTCGTGGACAGTAGTCTGACGGGGCATCGCCTTGCCGTAAAATGCGGTCTGCTCGCGCGCGCGCGTCTCTTTGGCCACGGTGTTGTCGTGCTCGGCCAGATACTTGGCGACCTCGGGCTTCTGATCGTTGCCCGTCGCCACGGCGACCACCTGCCCCTGCGGGAGCGCGGTGACCGGCGCTTCCTTGTGATGCGCGGCGGCAGGGCTCACGCTCGGCGCAGGGAGCGACCCGGCTGGGGCTAGGTTGCGATCCCACTCCTTCGAGGAGACGTGCACCACGTCGACGTCCTGTTCGACCGCCGGCGGCTGCTTGGCGCCGATCCAGTCGAGGGTCGCGAAGGCCCCGAAAAACAGCACGGCCGCGACGTGGACCACCAGCGACGTGGTGAGCCCGCCCACCAGCCGGCCGGCGGACCGGGGCGATCGTCGAGAGGAAATCGGAGCCGCTTGTGCGTCGCTGACCACGAGGTCCGCTCAGTATGCCTCGAACTACCGCAGGTGGTTCCACAAGAAGGTGTAGGCGAGCGCGCTCATGAACGCGGCCTCTTTGTGATCCGCCGCACCCCCGTGGCCGCCCTCGATGTTTTCGTAGAAGGTGACGTCGCTGCCCAGGTCCAGCATCTTCGCGGTCATCTTGCGCGCGTGCACCGGGCCCACGCGGTCGTCGCGCGTCGAGGTGGTGAACAGCACCGGCGGGTACTTCACGCCCTTCTTGGCGTTGTGGTACGGCGAGAAGGTCTGCAAGAACGCCCACTCCGCAGGCACGTCGGGGTCTCCGTACTCGGCCATCCAGGAGGCGCCGGCCGACAGATGCGTGTAGCGCTTCATGTCGAGCAGCGGCACCTCGCTGACCACCGCGGCGAACAGTCGCGGGTACAGGGTCAGCATGTTACCGGCCAACAGACCGCCGTTCGAGCCGCCCTCCATGCCCAGGTGCGACTGCGAGGTGATCTTCCGGGTGACCAGATCCTGCGCGACGGCGGCGAAGTCCTCGTACGCGCGCAGCCGGTTCTGCTTGAGGGCTGCCTGGTGCCAACGCGGACCGTACTCGCCGCCGCCGCGAATGTTGGCGACCACGAACACCCCGCCGCGCGAGAGCCACGCGCGTCCCATGCCGCCGTCGTACCAGGGCTGCAGCGAGATCTCGAAGCCGCCGTAGCCGTACAGGAGCGTGGGGGTCTGGTCGTTCTTCTGGTCGGGCGGCGAGACCACGAAATAGGGCACGCGCGTGCCGTCCTTCGAGGCCGCGAAGTAGCGGCGCACGGTGTGGCGCGTGCCGTCGAAGAACGCCGGGCTCTGCTTGAGCGACTGCGGCGGCCCCGCGCCGAGCACGCCGCGGGAGAGCGTGGTCGGGTTGAGGTAACCGGTGACGGTGAGGAAATACTCGTCGCTGTTGTCCTGATCGGCGCCGAACGCCTCGATGGTGCTGAGCTCCGGCGCGCCGCCCAGCGGCTCGCGCTTCCACACGCCCGGCTGCGGCGTGAGCACCTCGATGTGGCTGACCACGTCCTCGAGCGTGGTCAGGATCAGGCGAGTCTTGGTCCAGCTGAAGCCCGCGAGCGAGGTGGTCGGCGTCGGTTGGAACAGCAACGTCAGCTCGCGCTTGCCGGCCAGATACGGCTCGAGCCGGGTCGCGACTAGCGAGCCCGCCTCGTAGGTCTTGCCGCCCACCGTCCACGGCGAGCGGGTCTGCACCAGCAGCCACTCGCGCTCGACGTCGAGCTCGGCGTCCCGCGGCACGTCGATGCGCGTGAGCGCGCCGCTCTTGCCGACCAGGAAGGTCTCGCTGGCGTAGGTCTCGATCTGCCGGCGCGCAAAGTCTCGCTCGAAGCCCGGCGTCGCGTCGTGCAACAGGCTCACCGCGACGTCGTCGGCCTTGCCCTCGTACACCTGCTTCGCCGAGGCGAGCGGCGTCCCCCGCTTCCACTCCTTGACGATTCGCGGGTAGCCCGACTTGGTCATCGAGCCGGCGCCGAAGTCGCTGCCGAGGTAGAGCGTGTTCGGATCCTTCCAGGAGACGTCGCTCTTGGCCTCGGGGACGACGAAGCCGTTCTTGACGAACGCCTTGGTCTTCAAGTCGTATTCGCGGAGGACGTTGGCGTCCGCGCCGCCGCGCGACAGGATCAGCATGCAGCTCCGGTATTCGGGCTTGAGGCACGTGAAGCCCTCCCACACCCAGTTCTCCTTCTCGGCCTTGCCGAGCGCGTCCACGTCGAGCAGCAGCTCCCACGCCGGCTGCGGCTTGCGATACTCCTCGAGCGTGGTGCGCCGGAACAGGCCGCGCGGGTGCTGCTTGTCCTTCCAGAAGTTGTAGAGGAAGGGTCCCATGCGCCGCACGAACGGAATGCGCGCGTCGGAGTCGAGCACCTCGAGGATCTGGCCCTGCATCTTGTCGAACTCGGGCGACGAGGCGAGCGCCTTGACCGTGACCGCGTTGCGGCCCTTGACCCAGTCCATCGCCTTCGGGCTCGCGACCTCCTCGAGCCAGAGGTAGGGATCGATGGGGTCGGCGTGCGCCGATCCGGTGAGGGCGACCGCGGCAGCGACTGCAACTGCGAGCCAGGTGGTTTTCATGCCCGCATCCTACCCATTGACCGGCGCGCCCTCCAGTAGCACCGTGTTGAAGCATGCGGGGGCATACAATCGGCTTGGCGCTGCTGGTGGCCCGCGCGGCGCACGCCGCTCCGCCCGATCTCGGCGCGAGCGGCCACATCGAGCTGTTTCCGCCGAGCATCTTGCACGAGGAGAGCGAGCGTCGCGCGCCGCCGACCCCCGTCGAGCGCATGCAGGCCGATACCTTCGAGGCCGCCGGGGTCGCGCGGGTCCAGTCGGGACAGGTGCCACCCGCCTGGCGCGCCGCCGAGCGGGCGATCAAGGGAGCGTTCCATCCGGCGATCGACGTGGTGGCGATCGGCCCGGCTCCGCGCGCGCTGGTCGAGCAGGTGCTGAGCAACCCCGCCGAGGGACCGGCACGCACGCGCGCCGAGCCGACTCCGTCAGCGACGGGGGAAGTCGACCTCACCGAGCAGGTCGAAGCGGCGCACCTGGCGTCGCGCCGCCCGCTCCATTGGCGCGCCGTCGAGATCGAGGTGCGCGTGAACGCCGACGGCGGCCTGGAATCGGCGCGCCTGCTCACCCACTCGGATAGCGCGCGCCTCGACGAAGCGGCGCTGGCGGTGGTCCGGCAAGAGATCGATCGCCGCCGGATCGTGCCGGTGGGCGGGATGCGCGTCGCCCGCTTTCGCGTCGCGGCGGCGCGCTCGGTGGTGCCGCTCGACGTGAGCCCGGTCCTCGGCACCGAGGCCAAGGTGCAGCGTGTGCGCGGCATCGTGCCCAGGATGCGTTTTCATTTCGACGAAACAAATGGGAATGTAACGGCTGAAAAGCCGTTCTCCCAGGAGCTGCACACCGAGGTGAAGCTCCTCTCGGTAACCCCGGCGCGCTGACCGCGACGCAACCATTCCAACCTGGAGGAACGTGATGAATCGCCTGGTCACCGCCTTGAGTCTCTGCTGGCTGTTCGCCGGCTGTAACACCAGCCTCCCGGTCTACGTCGACTTCCCGGCCACCAACACCTGCGCCAACGGCCGCACGCTGTGCGGCAAGGGCTGCGCCGACCTCTTCAATCATCCCCTCAACTGCGGCGCGTGCGGCAACGTCTGCACCGGCGGCCAGGTGTGCGTCGCCGGCCAATGCACGGCGAGCTGTCCGCCCATGCAGGTCGTCTGCAACGGCTTGTGCGTGAACACCCTCAACTCGACCAAACACTGCGGCTCGTGCGCCAACTCCTGTCCGTCAGGTCAGGCATGCTCCAACGGCGCCTGCGTCTCGCAATGCGCCGCTACGCTGGTGCCCGCGACCGTGTACTCGAGCGAAGGGCCGGTCACCGGCTGCGTCAGCCTGAGCACCGACTCCAACAACTGCGGCAAGCCGGGCACCGTGTGCCAGGGCGGCACCGCGTGCGGCAACGGCGCCTGCACCCTCACCTGCGCCGGCAGCGCCAACTGCAGCGGGCAATGCCTCGACGTCACCAACAACGCCAACCACTGCGGCGACTGCAACACCGCCTGCTCGCCCGCCCAGCTGTGCGTCAACGGCAGCTGCTCGAGCGCCTGCCCGGCCGGATTCACGCAGTGCGCGCGCAGCTGCTTCGACACCAACAACAACCCCAACAACTGCGGCGCCTGCTCGCACGACTGCGGCCAGGGCCAGGCGTGCGTCAACGGCGCCTGCACCACGACCTGCCCCGCCGGCCTCACCAACTGCGGCGGCGCGTGCGTGCTCCTGACGTCGAACCTCGCCAACTGCGGCGCCTGCGGCACGGTGTGCCCGCCGACCCAGAGCTGCGTCGCCGGAGCCTGCCAGCCGATGTGCGGCGCCGATCTGCTGTTGTGCGGCGATCGCTGCGTCGGCCAGAGCACGTTCGCGCAGTGCGGCGGTTGCGACATGAGCTGCATGGGCGGCCAGGCGTGCTACGCGGCCAGCTGCACCAGCACCTGTCCGTCGGGGCTGGTGATGGTCGGCGGCGCCTGCGTTTCCTACGGCGCCGACAACTTGAATTGCGGCACGCCGGGCAACGTGTGCCCGAGCGATCAGACGTGCATCAACGGCGCGTGCGCGGCCTTCACCGCCAGCGGCGTGATCAAGGATTGCAGCGGCCGCCCGGCGAACGTGTCGAACAGCAACAGCAACTGCGGCGCCTGCGGCACCGTCTGCCCCGCGGGACAGCTCTGCCAACAGGGCGCTTGCCTCGCCAACTGCGGCTCGTTCGCGGCCTGCGGACCGAGCTGCGTCGACCTGCGCAGCGAGTTCTTCAACTGCGGCGCTTGCGGCCAGGCGTGCACGCTCGGTCAAGCGTGCATCCTCGGGCAGTGCACGCAGATCGACCCGTTCATCGCGACCATGGACGGCGCGTTTGCCAACTGCGGCTCGTTCTTCGCCGATATCAAATCGGACAGCGCCAACTGCGGCTCGTGCGGCAACGCCTGCGGCTCCGGTCAAGCCTGCCAGAACGGCGCCTGCACCGCGGCGTGCGCCGGCCCCGGTCCCACGCTGTGCGCGGGCGGCTGCGTCAATCTACAGAACAGCACCCTCAACTGCGGCGCGTGCGGCACGATCTGCCCGCCGGGCCAGCTGTGTGCCGCGGGCGCCTGCGTCGCCAACTGCGCGGGCAGCGTCAACTTCAAGATCTGCGGCGGCACCTGCGTTTCGATCACCGCCGACAGTCGCCACTGCGGCGACTGCTTCCAGGCGTGCGCGCCGGGTCAGCTGTGCGCGAACAAGACCTGCGTCACCACCTGCCCGGGCGCCACGCTCGAGTGCGGCACCGCCTGCGTGAACAAGCTGACCGATGCCGCCAACTGCGGCGCCTGCGACCATCGCTGCAACGCGGGCCAGGCCTGCACCAACGGCACCTGCGCCTGAACGACGGCTTAGTTACCGACGCGGCAGACGCCCTGGCCGCCGCAGCCGAGCGAGGGCGCCGGGCAGTCGACGTCGCACGCACAGAAGCGGGTGCAGAACTGGCCTTTGACGCGATAGAGAAAGCAGATGTTCGACGTGCACTGCAGGTTCGACAGGCATTCGGCGGCGAACGGCAGGTTGCGCGCGTCGGCGCTCGCGTCCGGCGGCGGCGCGTTGGGCATGCCGCCGCCGTCGTCGCGATCGCCGGGGCCCATGCCTCCCATCATGCACCCGTGCGACAGACCGGCGTCGTCGACGATCAGACAGGGCGGCGCGGCGTCCTCGGTGCACGTGGCGGAGCCGTCGGTGGCGGCATCCGGAACCGCGGCGTCGGCCGGCGCGCCGCTCGAGCCACACGCAGCGAGCCCACAAAGGACCGCCACAACCAGGGGAGCGCGCGCGCGTAGAGGAGTCACCTGCTCATTGTACACCGTTCGGCCGACAGCTAACATGTGGCGATGACCCACACGACGCTGACGATCGGGGAGGAGCGCCCGGCCGGTGCAACGGGCGCCGACCCGTGCATCATGGTCATCTTTGGGGCCTCCGGCGATCTGACCAAGCGGCTCCTGATGCCCGCCTTCTACAACCTCGCGTGCGACGGCTTGTTCCCCGCCAACTGCGCGATCGTGGGCATCGCGATGGACGAGCTCACCACCGAGGAGTTCCGCGGACGGATGAGCGAGGACATCAAGAAGTTCTCGACACGCAAGGAGTTCGACCCACAGGTGTGGGACGGGTTCGTGCGGCGCCTGTACTACACGCCCGGCAAGTTCGACGACCCGGCCGCGTTTCAGCGGCTCGCCGAGCTGGTGACCCGGCTCGACGGCGAGTACCAGGCGCAGGGCAACATCCTCTTCTACATGGCGACGCCGCCGTCGGTGTTCGGCATGGTCTCGAACAGCCTCGACAAGGCCGGCTTCAAGAACACCACGCACGGCTGGCGGCGCATCATCGTCGAGAAGCCGTTCGGCCACGACCTCGACTCGGCGATCGAGCTCAACCGCGTGCTGCTCGCCCACTGGAACGAAGATCAGCTCTACCGGATCGATCACTATCTCGGCAAGGAGACGGTGCAGAACCTGCTCGCGTTCCGCTTCTCCAACGGGCTGTTCGAGCCCTTGTGGAACCGGCACCACATCGATCACATCCAGTTCACCGTCGCCGAGACGGTCGGCGTCGAGGGGCGCGGCGGCTACTACGACCGCTCCGGCGTGCTGCGCGACATGATCCAGAACCACATGTTCCAGATGCTCGCCTATCTGTGCATGGAGCCGCCCAGCTCGTTCAAGTCCGACGCCATTCGCAACGAGAAGGCCAAGGTGCTGGACGCGGTGCGCGTGATGAGCCCGCAGGAGGTGCGCACGCACACGGTGCGCGGGCAGTACGGTCCGGGCAAGAAGCCCGACGGCACGCCGGTGCCCGGCTATCGCCAGGAGAAGGACGTCGCGCCCGATTCGTCGACGGAGACCTTCGCGGCGATGAAGCTGCACATCGAGAACTGGCGCTGGGAGGGCGTGCCGATCTACCTGCGCTCGGGCAAGTCGCTGTGGAAGCGCGGCACCGAGATCCTGGTGCAGTTCAAGAAGGCGCCGGAGGTGATCTTCCGTCACACGCCGGAGGTGAGCCACCTCGAGTCCAATCAGCTCATCTTCCACATCCAGCCCGATCAAGGGATCGAGTTCCGCTTCCAGGCCAAGAGCCCCGGGCCGACCATGTCGCTGCAGAAGGTCAACATGCGCTTCGACTACTCGGAGTCGTTCGAGGCCTCGCGCGGCACCGGCTACGAGGTCCTGATCTACAACTGCATGATCGGCGACGCGACGCTGTTCTCGCGCACCGATCTGGTCGAGACCGCGTGGCGCATCGCCCAGCCGCTGCTCGATCTGTGGTCGAGCGCGCCCGCGGGCAAGGAGTTCCCCAACTACGAAGCCGGCAGCTGGGGTCCCAAGGCGGCGTTCAACCTGATCGAGCGCGACGGGCGCAAGTGGCTCGACGTGATCAACCGCGCGGTCCTCGAGAAGGTCCCGCTGTTCCAGGGCGCGACCCCGGTGTTCCAGCACAAGCTCGCGCTCATGCTCAAGCCGATGGTCTACTCGGCCGGCGACTCGATCGTGAAGAAGGGCGAGCTCGGGCAGGAGATGTACTTCGTGGCGCGCGGCGAGGTCGAGGTCCTCGACGGAGACGGCAAGCTGCTCAACACGCTGGCCGAGGGCAGCTTCTTCGGCGAGCGCGCCCTGCTCACCTCCGAGCCGCGCGTCGCCACCGTGCGCGCCAAGACCCAGGCCGACCTCTACGTCCTGGACAAGACCAACTTCGTCAAGGCGCTCAAGGATCACCCGCAGCTCGCGCGCACGATGGTGGAGATCTCGCGCACCCGCTACAACCTCACGATCGACCCCAAGAAAGCCTTCAGCCCGCAGATCGCCCGGCTCCTCGAGCCGGAAGCCTGACCCAAGCGGAGCGCCCGAGGGTGTAGGACGAAGCTTGCGCACCGACTGAGGTTTGCGCAGCGACGGTTGCGACATCCCTGCCCCGGTGGCGGCTCGTTTCAACAGATCTTCGCGACGCGGCACTAAGCCAGAGTCCGGAAGTGCGACCAGGCCCGTGCGCAGCGCACAGAACGCGCTTTCGCCCCGATCCGGGCGTTGCGCTCAGCCTGGCACGTTGCTTGAACCCAAGGCCCCGGGAATGTCGACGAGCCATCGTGCTGCCGCCTTGTTCGCGTTCGCGCAGCTCACCGGCTGCGCGACGGCGGCCGAGTCCACCCTGCACCTCGAGCCCAAGGTGGGCGCGTCGCAATCGCTGATCCTCTCCGCCGCCATCAAGGAGCCGCAGGACGGCGCGCCGCGACCGCCGCTGACGCTGGAGGTCCACGCCGGAGTGGTCGAGTCGCGCGACGGAGAGGTCCACGTCGACCTCGACGCCTCACCACAGCAGACCCTCGCTTGCGCGCCGTCGATTCGAGCGCAGGCCGCGGTGGCGCGAGATGGCTCACTCCTTCGATCCGCCTTCTCCGTCCCCGACGAGGACGATCCGCGCATCGCCCGCTCGAACGACGAGACCGTCACCGCGATCACCGCGTTCGTCGATGGGCTCTCGCTGGTCGGGATGTCCCTCGCCCCGGAGGGCGTGATCGCGCCCGGCGCTCGCTGGTCGGGCTCCGCGACGGTGCGCGTCGGCGGCACGATGATCGCGCGCAAGATCGCCTACCAGTTGGTGGACATCGACGCCGTCGGTGCGCGGGTCCGGATTCGCGGCATGTTCGACGGGCCGGCGCTCGATGGGCGACTGGTGGGGCTGCTCCGCTGGGCCTGGGCGCAGCCGTTTCCCGTCGCAGGAACGCTTACGATCGTGCTGCGCTCGCGCACGGTCGAGCTCAGCTGGGGTGACCTATGAACGAGTCGAGAGGTGGCGTGTCGCGCCGCGGGTTTTGTGCCGCCGCGGGCGTGGGACTGGTGTCTATCGGGCTGGGAGCGTGCACCGAGACCGGCGGACAGGATGGTGGCACGGCCGGCGACCTCGGCTCGAGCGGCCAGCCGGATCTCGCCCAGGGCCAGGGCAACGGCAACTGCGCCGCCGGCGTGAACGCGGGGCAGGCCTCCGCCATCGCCGCCGGCGCCGCCGTGCACTTCACCGACAACCAGAGCTACGATCTCTTCGTCTGCCGTGACTCGGGCGGGCTCTACGCGCTCAACGCGATCTGCCCGCACGCCGGGTGCACCGTGCGCAAGGCGACCTCCCAATTCTTTTGTCCCTGCCACGGCGCCACGTTCGATCTGAACGGGCAGCATCCGACCTCGCCGGCGTTCTCGCCGCTCGATCACTACGCGTTGTGCGTCGATGCGGCGGGCGACGTGATCGTCGATTTCAATACCACCGTCAGCGCAACCACCCGCAGCTAATCCGGAGGAAGTCGCAAATGCTCGCCCGCCTTGGAACGTTCGCGCTCGTGCTCTCGCTCGCCACGGCGGCGTTCGCTGAAATGAAGGCCGGCGATCGCGCTGCGGATTTCGAGAAGAAGAGCACCACCGGCCTCACCGTGAAGCTCTCGTCGCTGCGCGGCAAGGTGGTGTTGGTCGACTTCTGGGCCTCGTGGTGCGAGCCCTGCAAGAAGGAGCTGCCGCTGCTCGGCAAGATGGCCAAGCGGCTCAAGCCGCGCGGCATCGAGATCGTCACCGTCAACATCGACGACGATCGGGCGAACGCCGAAGCGTTCATCAAGTCCAATGGCCTTCAGCAGCTCACCGTCGTTCCCGACACCGACAAGAGCATCGTCGGCAAGTACGAGCCGCCCAAGATGCCGTCCTCGTTCGTCGTCGATCGGAGCGGCGTGGTGCGCGTGGTGAACGCCGGCTTCGACGACGGCGACGAGGCCAAGATCGAGAAGCAGCTCTCGCAGCTCGCGGCGGCCAGGTAGATCGCCTCACGTCGATGGTCGCGCGCGTCCTCGTCGTCCTCGTCGTCGCCTGCTCGCTCGGCGGCTGCGCGCGGGTGCGTCCGTGGCAGCGCGGGCGCCTCGCGAGCCCCGCCATGCAATTCCAGATGGCGCCGCTCGCCGACTCGCAACGGGACTCGGTCCTCGAGATCACCGAGGGCAGCACGTTCCCGAGCGCGGGTCCGGGCAGCGCAGGCGCCGGCTGCGGTTGTCATTGAGCCGCGTCGCCGCGATCCTCGGCTGCCTGGCGGCGGTCGTGCCGCGTGCGCACGCCGAGGAGCCTGCGCAAGCCGTCACCGGCGCGGGACGCACGGGTCTCTACGCCGACGGCGACCAGACCATCGTGTGGCGCGCGCTCGCCGCGGTCGCGGGCGCGATCGGCCGCTGGACCGTGAGCGGCAGCGCCGCGGTCGATGTGATCTCGAGCTCGTCGGTCGACGTGCGCTCGTCGCCCGGGCTGAGCAAGGTCGACGTGGTCACCAGCGCCTCGGGTAACACCTCGACGACGGGCGGCAAGATGTTCGATCGCCGGCTGGCAGCCACCCTCGGCGCCGGCTGGCGCGACGCGAGCGGCCACGTGGCCAACCTCTCCGCCTCGTACGCCAATGAGCGCGACTACAACAGCGTCAACGGCGGCCTGAACGGATCGATCGACCTGTTCGAGCGCGCCACCACGCTGCTCGCCGGCGCGACCTTCACCTACAACTGGATCGGCACCGTCCTCGACAGCACGTTCGCGCGGCAGATGTACGAGCTCGGCTGGACCGCCGGCGCCGCGCAGGTGCTCACCAGCAACGACGCCCTGCGCCTGCGCTACGACGGCGCCGCCGCGATCGGCTATCAGGCCTCGCCCTATCGCAACGTGCGCTTCGGCGATTGGACCACCTCCGTCGGCTCCAACCAGCGCATCACCTTCGCGAACACCATCGGCTCTCCCGACGGCCTGCCCGAGACGGTGCCGGACCTGCGCATCCGCCACGCCGCGGTCCTGGAATGGGTGCATTCGTTCGCCGAGGGATTGGGGCTCTACTCACAGGTGCGGCTCGGGCTCGACAGCTGGGGGATCGAGAGCCTGACCGCGGCGCTCGAGCTGCGCGCGGCCACCGCGGCGTGGCGCTTCCGGATCGGCTATCGCTTCTACATCCAATCGGACGCCGACTTCTATCGGCCCAAGTATCTCCTCGCGGCGGATCAATATGCTTTCTACACCTCTGACAAGGAGCTGAGCCGCGAGCTCGGGCACGTGGTCAACCTGGGGATCTCGCGAGTGGTCAAACAGTCGCACCATCCCGGCGACACGCGCGTGCTCTTCGACGGCACCGTCGACGTGCTCTACTACAGCTATCCCGATTTCGTGCTGCTCAAGTCGCGCACCAGTGGCTTCGTCGAGCTCGGTCTCACCTGGGAGCCGTGAGACCCTCCTCATTTCCGATCGCTCGCGACTGGATGACTACGGCAGGTGGACGCGGAAGGTGCTGTTGTGGCAGTTGTTGCAGGCGCCGTTGCTGCCGACGGTGGCGCTCATCGGCAGGGTCGCCGGGCACAGGGACGCGTCGAGCGTCAGCGGGTAGGTGAGCGCGGTCGAGGTCCAGAAGTTGCCGTTGGTGGCGCTGATGATCTTGACCTTCTTGCCCGCGGCGTCGGTCACGTTGAGGGTCGCGCCGGCGACCGCGGCGCCGCCGGTCACCGCGTTGTAGAGCGTGCCGCCGACGTAGAACGTAGGCGCGCCGCCGCCGGGCGCGTGGCAGCCCTGGCACTCCTGACCGGCGTTGTGGTGGCCGGTCGGTGAAGACAGGTTGGCGGTCGATTGCAGGTTGTCGCACACCACGCCCGAGTCGGCCGCCGAGGGCGCCAGATCGGCGGACGGCGAGTGCGCGAGATCTTGCGCCGGCGCGCCGCCGAGATCGTCCGTGGGAGCCGGACCGGGGCCGGGGTTTCCCGCGGTGCCGGCGTCGTCCGTGCCGCCCGGGCCGGTGCCGCCGGGGCCGGTGCCCGGGTCCCCGACGCCCTGCGCTCCCCCGGCCGGGGTCGTGTAATCGGGAAGGCAGCCGGCGACCGCGAGCGCGGCGGCGAACAGCAGCATCGTGGCGAGCCTGGGCGCGGCTGGGGTATCCATGCGTTCCCTCCATTTCAAGTGTGGTGCCACCGACGGAGCTGTACGAGAGTTGCGCAACTCCCGGACGGCGCGCCGGATCGCGAGGAGCTGCGGTTCGCGCGCTGTACGATCGTTGCGCACCCCGGCGCGACTTCTCGAACTGCGACCATGTACCCCGGGGGAAGAGGCCCCGATCAGGGAGTGTTTACCCCACCGTCCGTCAGTAGGCATACGCCAGTCGTCGCCATCGGCGAGAGCAACGGCGCCGTGCTCAAGACGCTGATCGCCCAGCTCGTGAGCTCGTTCTCGCTCGAGCCCCCTGCTACCATGTAGGAAAATGAGAGCATTCCGACAAGCCGTGGAAGCCAGGGACCTGGCAGCACTCACGAACCTGCTCGCGCCCAACGTGGTGTTTCACAGCCCGGTCTCGTTCCAACCGTACCAGGGCCGTGAGCAAGTCGGCTTCATCCTGGCCACCGTTGCGCAGGTGTTCGAGGACTTCGTCTATGTCGCCGAGATGGAGACCGGCCAGCACTCCGCGCTGGTCTTCCGTGCCCGGGTGGGCGAGCGCCAGCTCGACGGCGTCGACCTGATCGAGCTGGACGCTGGCGGGCAGGTCGCGCGCCTCACGGTGATGGTGCGCCCGCTCTCCGGTGCGCAGGCGCTTGCCGAGGCGATGCGAGCCCGGCTGGCGCCTCGCTGAGCGAGAATTCCGAGCGAGCCGGGCTCCTTCGCGCAACCGGAATCGCGGCGCTGCTGGCGCTGGCGGGATCCGCCCAGGCCACCGGCCTTCACCATCAGCTCACCATCGCCGCGGGCGCCGAGTTGACGCTCAGCCCGGCGCTCGATGGGCACGGCTTCGGGCTCCTGCGTTACGATCTCGATGGGCTGCCGCGCGGCTCGCACCTGGCAATCGAGCTCAACAGCGACACGCTGCGCCTCTCGTACGACCGGCTGCGGTTCGGGCGCGGCGAGGTGGGCGTCAACGCCACCGGCGAGGCGCTCATCGCCGGCCTGCTCGACGAGTACTATCGCGACGGGCGCAACGAACCCGGGCGCGGCTTCTACGCCAGCTACGCCGCGCTGGGCGGCTACGCCAAGCTCGACGCGGCGCCGCACTTCCTGGAGCTGGCGGTGACCGCGCGGCGCTGGCTGTTTCAGCGCAACGGCAGCACGGACGGCGATCTGTCGCTGCCGCCCGAGGCGTGGGTCGGCGAGCTGCGGCTACGCTACACGCTCTGGTTGCTCGACGGGGACCGGCAGGCGCAGCGGCTGCACCCGCGCGTGCGCGGCGTCGCGTTCGGCGTCGAGCTCGGGCTCGACCAGCGCTCGGAGGCGCGACGCTGGGGCGCGCCCGACGAGACGCGCAACGATCCGGCGCGCAGCATCTACTCCGTGCGTCAGTGGCTACGCGCCGGCGTAAAGGTACACGCGCGCGTGCGCTTTCAGCTCGACGAGGTGGCGTGCTGGATGAGCGGCGAGGACGACCTGGTGCGACTCCGCGTGGGCGGGCTCAACCCGTACAGCGTGCCGCTGGCGGGCGCGCCCTGGGCGGGCTATCTCGCCGGCAAGGTGGCGGCCACCGACGCGACGCTGCACGTGCGCGCCTGGCGCGAGCACGAGGTGGGGGTGCTCCTCGACACGGTGGTCCTCGACGACGCCGATCGCGCCGGTGCGCTCGGCCGCGCCGCCGTGCTGGCGGGCGTAGGCGTGTTCGCCGACCTCCGCTGGCGCGCGTGGCAGCTCGATCTGCGCGGCGGCTGGTCCCCGACGCTGCGCCCCAACAGCATCGCCGGCGGCTGGGGCATGTTCGCCGCGCTCGGCTGGGGCTGGTCGCGCTAGGCTGGATGCATCAAGACACGCCGCGAGAGGGACCCACGGCGAAGAGTCATTCACTTCCCAATTTCGGGCAAAGATCCAGCCAAACGTGCTGCGCTGACCGGGCGGCCCGCGCGCTTTGTCGTCGGTACGAGTCTTGAACAGTCCTGAACTCCATGGCTCAAGCATCCAATCTCCGTCTGCTCGCCGTACGCTTGGCGATCCTTGTCCCCGTCGCCGTACTTCCGCTGGCGTGCGCTCCTCCGAGCACGCACTCGTTCGCGTCGGCTGCCACCGCACCGACCTTGGGAATGGCGCAAAGCTTCGTGGTGCTCGGCGGCTCGACGGTGACCAACACCGGCTCGTCGGTCGTGAGCGGCAATCTCGGGGTTAGTCCCGGGAGCGCGGTCACCGGATTTCCTCCCGGGCTGATGATCGACGGAACGATTCACGCCGCCGACGTGAACGCGCTCCAGGCGCAGAGCGACGACACGGCCGCGTACAACACCCTCGCCGCCCAGCCGTGCAACTTCAACTTGACGGGGCAGGATCTGGTCGGGCTCACGCTCGTCCCCGGTGTCTACTGCTTTAAATCGTCGGCGCAGCTCTCTGGCGCGCTCACCCTCGATGCTCAGGGCGACCCGAACGCGGTCTTCGTCTTCCGGATCGACAGCACACTCACCACCGCGAGCAACGCGTCGGTGCGGGTCACCAACGGCAGCAATGGCTGCAACGTGTTCTGGCAGGTCGGCAGCTCCGCGACCATCGGGACTGGCACAACTTTCGTCGGCAGCATCCTGGCGCTCACCAGCATCACGCTCACCACCGGGGCGAGCCTCTCCGGTCGAGCATTGGCACAAACCGGCGCGGTCACCATGGACTCGAACCAGGTCTCGTTCGCCAGCTGCGCGACGAACGCTCCGAGCGACGGCGGCGCGAGCGGTACGCCCGACGGCGACACGCCTCCATCGTGCTGCCAGGGCACCGCGTGCGGCACCGCGTGCGTCGACTTGCAGACGGATTCGAACCATTGTGGCTCGTGCGACCACGCGTGTGCGCCGAGCGAAACTTGCCAACTCGGAACCTGCACCACCTGCCAGGCGAACTTGTGCGGCACCGAGTGCGTCGACCTCGTCTCCGATCCCAACAACTGCGGAAACTGCGGCACCGTCTGCGCGCCCAACCAGCCGTGCGTAGGCGGGTACTGCGGGCCTTGCCCCGGCACGATGTGCGGAACCTGGTGCGTCGACCTGCAGTCCGATCGCCATGACTGCGGGCGCTGCGGAAACGCCTGCCAGCCGGACGAGAGCTGCATCCATGGGTCCTGCGCGCTGATTTGCCGGTAGAACATGTTGCATCGATGATGTAACGTTGTCACTCGCATGTCGCTGATCGTTCGAGCCATCATTCTGCTCGTCGGGTCATCGGTGCTCGATGGCTGCGCACCGAGTGGCGCAAATCCGGACGGCGGGCAGTCGGCTGGCCCGGATTTCGGCGCGCCGAACGATGCCGCCCAGGGCGAAATGAACGCCGATGGGAGTCCCTCCGGCGATGGCAGCATCGCTACCTGTACGATCGGCGACGGCGGCGCTGGCGCGTGCTACGCCATCAACTGCACCACGACCGTCCAGTCGCTGACGGACAATCGCGACCGTCTCCTCGCCGACCTGGCGAAACGAAAGTGCACGGACCCTTGCACGCTGTGGGCGGCGCTCAATCAGGCGGAGCGCTACGTATTCCTCATGGACACGGCCTACCTCGCGTCGTCCGCGAGTCGGCTCCATCCCCCGGGCGGCGGCAATCTCGAGACCGCGCTCGACCACGCGATCGCGCTCTACAGCATCAACGGGCCCCTGGCGGGTCAGGGCGTCGACAGCAGCGGACGCGGTGGCAATGACTACAACCGCATCTACCTCGGCTTCGACGCGCTGGCGGAATGCGTGATGCGAGAGTTCACGATCGCGAACCCGACGCACGATCCTCAGTTCAACCAGTGGCAGAAGTCGGACGACGTGGCGGGGCCGCACGCCCCGTTCACGCAGCGCGAGATGATCTTCTGGTACAAGGCGCTGACCGATCTGCAATCGAACGGGCCCCAGTTTCATCACTGGGCCAGCGACGCCGACTTTACCCAGAGCGGGATCGACCAGCGGCTCGGTGTGTGCGGCGTCAAGGACCCGTCGCTGACCGAGCTCACGATCGCGTTCGACTTCTATCACAACTCGGATCCGCTGGGCGACTACGCCGGACGCGGCGGATACGGATGGCAAATCGTCGACCAGCACATCGACATCAGCGCCGACTGGGGATACGGCCCGTCAGGTTGCGCGGCGAGCGCTCCCGTCAACACCGACCCTTACGGAGGCGGCACCTTCGCAGGCATGGGACCGAGCACAAGTGGCGGCGCCTGCACGCCGGCGACGCTCGGCACTGTCTGCAACTGATCGGCCGTCACGCGCACTTGCAGACGACGCAACCGGTGGCGTCTTTCTGGTAGCCCATCGGGCACTGAAGCGCGCAGCCGATGGCCGGGCAGGCCGTGCTAGTGCCGCCGTTCCCCGCGGTCGGCGGTGGAGAGTTCGGCGGCACGCAGCCGCCCGACGGATCGGTGCAGTTGCACTGGCACGGCGGGCAGGTCGTGCCGGGCGCGCAGCTCGGACAAGCGCAACCGCATCCCTGCGGCACCGCGCTCTGGCACACGCCTGAAACGCACGGCTGTCCCGCGGCGCACGGCACGCCGAGCGCGTACCACTGGCACTTCAGCGTCGGGTCGCCGGCGCAGGAGCTCTGGTCGGTGAACTGGCTGCACGGATCGGATCCGTTCGGCGCCGGCGCGCCGGTGCCGCCGCTCGGAGCGGTGCCGCCGCCGGCGTTGGGCGTGCCGGTCGTCGTCCCGTCGGGTGCCGGCACTGCGCCGCCGGTTCCGCAGCCGCACGCGCAGGGGGCGCAGGTCTGGCCCGGCGCGCAGGTCGGGCACGCGCAGGTGCAGGTGCCGTTGTCGACGCAGCCGCTGCCCGTGCCGCCGTTCGGATCGCACTTGCAGTCGCAGGGCGGGCACGCCTCGCCGGGCGCGCAGGCCGGACACGCGCAGGTGCAGGTGCCGCCGCCGCCGCCGCCCGAGCCGCCGCCCGAGCAATCGCACTCCGGAGGCGGACACTTTCCACCCGCCGGACAGACCAGCGGCGTCACGCAGCCGCACGGTCCGCCGTTCGCGTCGAGCGGATGGCAGTAGCCACCCTGGCCGCAATCGGCGCCGAGCGGGCACAGCTGGGCCGACTCCGACCACGCACAGCTTTGGTTGGTGAGGCAGGTCTTCATGTCGAGCTTGAGGCAGGGATTGGGTTGGTAGCACACGCCGGCGGGACAGGTGACGCCGGCGGGACAGCCGGGATCGATCCACGCACAGCCGTTGGCGACGTCGTTGGTACAGGTCGTCTGGTCGGTGTACGACTGGCAGCTGTCGCCGCCCAGGTACCCTCGTTGCTCGGTTCCCCCCACGAGGTGTGAGCTTCCGCAGCCGATTGCAAACAGGCTAAGTAGCAGCAGACGTGATCGGGTCATAGGCATCCTCCACACAATCCCCTCTGCTTGGTTGGTCGGATCGACGGCCGGCAACCTTACACCTGCGTTCATCACTTCTTCATTTGGCGAGCGCGGCGCGCGCCCGCGCGGCAAAACGGCCTTGCGGGAAGCGCTCGAGATAGGTCTGCAAGTCTTGGCGCGCGCCCGCGTCGTCGCCGCTGCGGGCGCGACAGTCCGCGCGTCCGGCCAGCGCGCGCTCGGCGAGCTCGTCGCTGCCATCGGCGATCTTGGCAAAATCGCGCATCGCGTCCTTGCAGCGGCCGGCGCCGGCGCGCAGCTCGCCGCGGATCACGGCGAACTCGCGCGAGCGCGGAAGGCCGGTGAGCGACAGCTTCTCGAGGCCGGCGAGCGCCTCGGCGCGTCGCGAGAGCTGCAGCAGCGCATCGACCCGCGTGAGCTCCGCCTCGTTGCGCAACAGGCCGTGCGGATGGGCCGCCAGGTGCTCGTCGATGGCGTGCAGCGCGGCGGCCGGATCGCGATCGTGGCGCAGTGCGCGCACGGCGCGTTCGAGCGAGAGCGCCTCGAGCGTCAGCGCGCTCGGCGCGCTCCGCGCGGGCACGATCGGCGCAGCGGGCGCGGCCGGCGCGGTCGCGACCGGGGGCGGCGGTGGCACGACCGCGATCGCCACGAGCGGCGGCGGCGGCGCGACCACCGCGACGGGCGGGGCAACCAGCACTTGCGGCTCGACGCTCGGCGCAGGGGGCGGCGACAGATGGACCGCCTGAACCGTCGCGACCGGGCGCACGTGCACCGGCGGTGCCGGCACCCGCACTGGCGGCGGCACCGGCGCTTCGATCGCCTGCGGCGGCTGCGCGCCCGGACCGTCACGCAAGATGCGGGAGACCTCGTCCGCGCGCGCCGGCTCGATCGCGCTCGTTTCTCCATCGGTGGACACGGTTCGACCGGCCGCGATCTCGCGCTTGCCGAGATCGACCCACTCGAGCGCGGCGCTCCCCTGGTACGCGCTGACGCGCACGCGCGAGTGCAGCACGTGCACCTCGACGATCGAGCGCGCACGCACGGTGACGTGGCCGGTCGTCGCGCCCGGGATCTCGATCACCGCGAGCGAGCCGGCGGTCTGCACGATCACCCTTCCTTCGGACAGCACGATGCGCTGGTTGTGCGCGTCGACCGCGCCCTGCAGCACCACCACGCGCGGCGCTTCTGCCGAGGGGCCATCTGGGGCCAGCTGCATCGGCGGCGCGAGCGTTGGGCGCGCGCGCAACGCGATCACCACCAGGACCATCGCCGCGGCGAGCGCCGGCGCGGACAACAGGATCGGCCACCAGCGACGGCGCGGCGCGACCGCCAGGCGATCGTACACGCCGTCGAGCGCACGTCGGGCGCGCGCGCCGGTGAACGGCGGCGGCTCGGACAGCTTGCGCAGCAGCGCGCCCGCCTCGCTCTCGGGCTCGGCCGCCAGCGGCGTGGGGAACTCGCGATCGGTCCGACTCACGATGCGTCCTCCTCCAGGTGCAGCCGCTTGACGAATTGCGCGCGCGCGCGGTGCAGCGCCACGAACACCGAATCGACGCTCATGCCGGTGAGCGCGGCGATCTCCTGGCCGCTCAGCCGCTCGAGCTCGAACAGGATCACCAACGTGCGATAGCGCTCGTTCATCGAGTCGAGGATCTTGTACACGCGCGCCGACGCCTCGCGCCGCTCGAGCGCCTCCACCGGCGTGAGCGTGGGCGACGGCAGGTGTCCGGCCACGTCGTCGGCCGACCCGCCGAGCCAGCGCCGCCAGCGATCGCGCCGCCGCCGCTCGCCCACCTGGTTGGCGGTGATGCGGTACAGCCAGGTGCTCACCTGCGACTCGCCGCGAAATCCCGGCAATTGACGATGTACTGCCACGAACACCTCTTGTACGACGTCGTCGACGTCGATGTCGGTCCCTCCCAGGCGAGCGACCCAGCGCGCGACCTGCTGCACGTATTCGGCATAGAGGGACTGAAAGTCCACCGGTTGGTCCACCGACGCCCGATCCCGCTTTCCCCAGGCCACCGAAGGACTCCTCCCTTGGTTGGTCGCGCCGCCCCGTCCCGATCTTACACTGGACGCCCGGTCAGTAGTTGCCGAAGGCGATGCCGGCCTGCAGGAGGACCTCGATGGGGGGCACGACGGCCGTGCCGCCCAGGCGTCCGGAGACCTGCACCGACTGTCCGGTCAGCCAACCCACGACGCCGACGCCGAGGAACGGCGCGACCGGTCCGGCGTGGATCGCCGCGCGCGCCCCTGCGCCGAGACCCAGGTCGAAGCCGAACGCGCGTTGGTTGGTGAGAAAGCCGACCGCGTCCAGATAAAGGAGGGCGAAGGTCGCCTCGGCGTGCAGATCGAGCAGCCAGCGGCCGGGCCGGAAGCGCACCTGCGGGCCGGCCGACAAGCCCGCGCGGGTAAAGCGCGCGTGCGCGTTGGCCTGCGTGCCGACCGCGATCGATCGCAGGTCCATGCCGAACGCGGCCACGCGACCGAGCACGCGGCCGTTGCGCCGGCCCACCGCCGCCTCGACGTCGCCGCCCGCCGCAAACGCGCTCGCCGCCAACGAGCCGACGAAGCCCGCGCCGAGCTCGTACGAAATTTTCGAGGGCCGCTTCGGCGGTGGGCGCTCGAGCTCGAGCCGCGGCGCGGTCGCGGCCACCTCGGTGCGCCAGGCAGCGACGAGCACCGCGGCGGTGCGCGCCAGCTCGGCGCAATCGCCTGCCGGCAAGCTGCGCTCGGCCAGCGCGGCGCCGTTCGAGTCGGTGAGCCGCAGGTGGACGCCACCCGCCTCGCGTCGCAGCTCGAGTCGCTCGCGCACCTGCGCCGCGCTCCCCTCCCCCGCCACGCCGCGCAGCGCCTCGGCGACCGCAGCGCCGTTCGGACAGTCCGAGCCCCCGTCGTCGATCTCCAGCCCGCCAGTGGCGATCACGAGCGCGAGGGCGAGCGCATGCACCCCCCGACTCTAGTCGAGATTGACGGGGGCTGCTCTGGCGAGGCACAACTTCTACAGGTAGTTGGCGGTAACGCTTCTGGAGGCTTCCATGCGCTCTTCATTGATGATTCGTTTGTCGCTGCCAGTCCTGACCGCCTTGCTCGCCGGGTGCGGAAGCTCGGCGGGCCCGGGGGTCGGGACCAACCTGTTCTTCACAGCCAAGACCCAGACCACCCCGTTTGGCGGTTCGAACACCATTGCCCTCTCAGGCAACTACCTGTTCGCGGGAACAGACTTCGGCCTCCGCGTCTTCGAATTCGTGCGTTCAAATTTCGCTTCGAGCCCGCAAGTTCCAGCCGTGCTGAACGTCGTCGTTCCCGAGTTCCACACGCTCGTCAATCCGGGCAACACGTCCGAGCCGATTGTCTCGTTGAAGGTGAACGGCACCGTGCTGTACGAGATCATCGGGGTCGACCGGAAGCTGCTCTCCGTGGTCGACATCTCCACCCCGACCGATCCCAAGCTCCTCACCCAGCTCAAGATCGATGCCACGGGGACGGCCTTCAGGGGCATCGGCGACATCGCTTTCTCGGGCGACGTCGCGGCGCTGGCGCTCAGAACCGATGGTCTCGGTCTGTACGACGTATCCAACCCGAGCGATCTGAAGCTGCTGCACACGGAGCCGATTGCAGGGGTAGACGGAGCGAAACAGCTGGTCGTCGTCGGCAAGACCGCTTACGTGATGGGCGGCGGCCAGCTCACCATCCTGGACATCACCACCCCCACCGCAGTCAACACGCTCGGCGCCTTTTCGGGGGACATTGGCATCGGTTCCGGCGGGAGCGCACCGCCCATCGCGGTGGACTCGAGGGGCTACCTCTACAACGCCCTGGGCGACTATGAGTCGGTGGTCGACATCCGAAACCCGGCGGCGATGAAGGCTGTGAAGGTCGACTTCAAGACGGGGACCGGCTGGAGCCAAGCCATCGCGATGGGCTTGACTGGTCAGTGGCTCTACGTCGCGCAGCTCGATACCCTCAGGGGCTATGACGTCAGCGATCCGGTCCATCCCGTTGCGCAGATCCTGATCGGCCCTACGGCCGACTTGACGCTGATCAACGACTTCGTGGCGACCGATGACGGCTATCTATTCATCAGCAACGAAAAGGGGATCAGCCTGTACGGGTACCCGCCGAAGAAGTGAGGTCTGCTCCACACGCTCTGCAAGCTTACGGGCTTGACTTGGTACCAGGCGACGCGGCATACCTTCGCCTCGCAGTGGGTGCTCGCATTTTGCCGATGTAGCTCAGGGGTAGAGCAACGGTTTCGTAAACCGTAGGTCCCCGGTTCAATTCCGGGCATCGGCTCCAAATAATCCCGCCCAAGTAGCTCACCCACCAAGCGTTTTCTCCTAGCCCGGCGTCTCCTCCACCTTCCAGTAGTTCACGGGTACAGACGGCCGTTGACGGCGTCTTTGCCATCATGTAGCCACCACCCATGGCGAAGGCGCGGAGCCGCCGGGCGACACCGAAGAAGGCGAACACCAAGACGCCCCCCCCTGCGGCGCCAGGCGCGGCCGATGTCCCGCAGGAGAGCAGCCGGGCCATGCCGAGGAGGGCGAAGGGCGACCCCACATGGAAGAACCGGCCGGCGGGAGCAACCGAGCTATCCAAAGAGGCGCGCCCACGTGTCCCGCTGCCAGAGAACGAACAACAGCGGGTCGAGGAGTTCTTCGACACGCTGCACGCGCTGGTCTACTACCGCCTCGCGCTGCGCGAGCTGGCGAAGGGCCGCGACATGACCTCGGGCAAGCCCGTGCCGAGCGACGCGGTGGAAGATGCGAATCGCCAGCTCGCTCTTTTCGACGCAGAGCTGATGGTCTGTATGGGGAAGCTCGAAGGAGCCTCGTTCCTGAAGGCGCAGGCGCATCCCATCATACAGTTCCAGATCGCCAGGGAGCTGCGTGTGCTCGAAGCTGTGCTGACCGACCGTCTAGCTGACCCGGCCAACTTCGAGCGCAACTTCGCGACCATGTTTCCGACGACCACCTATCACCTCCCGCCAGACCTCGCTCGACTACGTGCGGCGATTGATGCTCCCAACGTTAAAGAAAAACTGAGCGGTCGAAGTCCCGCCATCCGTGAGGCAGCGGCCCTCGCTGTCTCGCACCTCCGGGGGTACCCCATCTCGGTGCGGACCATCAAGGGACACTCTGCGCTCGCCAAGAAGGTGGAGGCGGCGGCGGGAATTGAGCCGCCACCGGTGAGAGCGGACGCCGAATGGGAAATCACGCTCGACGGCGAGCCTCTCAAACCGCTTGAATGGTCCGATATGATTGCAGCGGCGCGCAGGAAGAAGCCGTAGTTATTCGCTCTCGCTCGCCGGGTTGAACGTGGTGATCATCAGCGTGGTCACGCTGTTCGCACTCGGTCGCGCTGGTCGTGATGACTAGGACGACGGTGCGGCGAGTGCAGCGACTCCGGGTGATCCTGCACACCTCCGATGATGAGCCTTCGATAGAACTGGAGGATGCAAACACCGACCAGTTTTACCCGCTATTTGCTGCTACCAGAGGTTGCCAGGGTCGCTCGCACGTCGGTATCGACGGTGCGCCATTGGGTCGCGACCGGCAGGCTCCGAGCCCATCGCCCTGGGCGTCGCGTGCTCGTCGATGCCGAAGAGTTAGAGCGCTTCCTGCGCGGCATCGATGCTCACTAAGGAGGACGTTAGGCGCTTCATCTACGGCACGGGGAATGGCCTGCGGGCGCTCTACTGCTCGCTCATCCCCGACGCCATCGGCAGCAGCCCCAAGTCGATGACAGGGACTTGTCCTTTCTGCAATCGGAAGACCCTGAACTTCGGCGTCACCAGGGATTGGTGGAAGTGCAAGGCCAGCCCAACCTGCACGCCTGACAAGATGGGCAAGAACATCTTTGACCTCATAATCCGAATCGGCGAACTTCAGGGCGAAAGCTACAGCTTCGGCTGGGCGCTCGCTGCGGCAGTCAACCAGCTCCGCATCTTCGGATACAAGGTTCCCGCCGAGCTCGACGAAGAGATGGTCCGATTGGGTCAGAACCCGAAGGCCATTACGCAAAGGCACCCGCTGCCTGCATCTGCGATGTTGCCGCTGCCGCCGACCAAGCTGCGCAAGAAGCCAGCGACGGACGCGATGGCACCCGCGATTTCTATAGACCACCAGATCGTTGCGAAGCTGGCAGCGCAGCCATACAGCACCCGCCACCTGCGCGACTTACTGAAGCGCGGCCGTCCCGAGGTCATGGACGCTATCGAGCGTCTTGCATGGGTCGGCATCATCGTGCGCGCTCCGGTTCGCGACCGACTGGGGCGGCGCAACAACGGCGGCGGACTCTGGGTGCTAACCGTTGCGCCACCTCAACCGCAGACTCTGCCGCAGCCCCAAATGCTCCCGCAGCCGTTCCACCAGCCCATCACGCAGGCTTTCGCGCAACCGCCGTCGCTCGCGCAGGTGCTCCCGCAGCCCGACCTTCTTGAGCAACCCGAGGTGCTCCCCGAATCTGTCTCTGTGTCCGAGGCCCCCCGAGCCTGGTCCCCAAGGTTCGGTGAATAGGTGTTCCCGCAGGTGTTCCCCCAGGTGTTCCCCATAGGTGCTCCCGGTAGAAAGTCAGTCTCTCCCTCCGGGAGAGTCTGTCGGACCGCAGCGCATGGGACATACTCCCTTGGGTCCCAACTGCGCAAGGGCCGACAGGCTCTCTCTGTCCATTAGAACCATTTCATTAACTCCCATACCAGTCTCCTGCGCGTATCCGCGTAGCAAGCCCAATCGAAAGGGTCCGAGTTCGCAGGATAATAAGAATGACGTGACCTCCTTCTTGGCGCGCTCCGCGCCACGCGGGCCTTTGCAGGCCCTTCGTGCGCGCTACGCATGGGAGGACTGCATGAACAACAACATCCGCAATCTGTTCAACGAGAAGCTGCGCCGAGGCATCTTTCAAACGCATTCTGCGCCACCTGCGCGCCGACATCACCGAAGACCGAATGCAAGAAGCCCTCGCCTTCGTCTTCGCTCATGACCGAGCTACCGGGGGAGCGCCGGCCCCTGGTAGCTGAGCCGCTTACTCGCTACAGCGGGCCTATGCAAACTGCGCAATTCGGTCTGCATTACCCCCCCCCCTGAACCCCTGGTCAGGTACAAACGCACCGTAGGATCCCAGCCCTGCTTGTACCCCTTGGAGGGTTGACATCCCTTGTCCGTAGACTGGTAGGGTCGTGGTGATTCAATGGCCGTTGGCCGGCGGAGGACAGAGAACATGAGCGAGCGCGAAGTGGCACGAGTAGATCTCGAAGACGCAGTAGTGCTCAGCGAGACAAACCTGACGAATGCAGTGCGGTCCCTGGAGAAAGTAGAGGCCGGTCTCGTGCAGGCCAACGTCAACGTTGATTGGCTGCGGAATCAGGTTCTCCAATCGGCTCGGGAGTACGTGAAAGCCAAAGAGAACCTAGAGAGGGGGAAGATCGAGCCTCACAACTAGCGGACGAGCCGGAACAGGCGCCGATGACCTTAGTGCCCCCGGTGGGCGGGGCTACTGACCTGGTCCACTATGTTCAAACTCGTGCGTCAAGAGCTCGACGATGTTCTCCATGACGGAGTCCGCACAGATGCCCACGGGGCTGAGATTGCCATTCTCTAACTGTTGATAACAATTCCACAGAGCAACGACCTTCGGAGCACTGCAAGCAAGCGGCGATGTTGCTGGCTCCGCCCTCAATGTGGCCTTGGCTGCGGCAATCCGGTCGTCCGAAGCCCGTAGGTCGTCTTGTAGATCCTTCATGTCCTTCAATGAGACGACACCTCCGATTCGCGAATATTTTCTCTCCTTGGCTATCGCGGCCAGCGTGGTCGTCCGGGCCTTTTGGGCTATGCACAATTCAGTGCTCCAGATAAGGCGACCGACCGCCGGATTACTCCGCAATAGATCGAGTTCCGCCTCGTGTTTATCTTCCATAGCATTCGCTTCGGCATCCAACCGCGCCTTCACAGCCGCTTTCGTGGCGCGTGCCGCAGCATCAACGCGCATCCGTTCTTGTTCCTTGGCTTTCGCAGCGGCCGCGTCGGTGGCAGCTTTCCTGCGACACTCGTCCAATGGTTTTTGTAGCCTTGCCAGCTGCTGTTCTGAGTCGTGCCTGTGCTTGATCATCGAAGGCGACGAGTAAGCGGCATACTCGGCTTTGGCGTTCTCATAATCATGTTCTATCTGCCAGCACTCCTGCGCCCTTGCGGCACTCGGCCTGAGCAACAGCACCCCGACAATAACCAAAGCTGGGTAGCGCATCGCTTTCTCCGTCGTTGCTTTTCTGGGCAAGTCTGTCCCAAACACGCCGAACACCCGAAGCACACAGAACACTTGAACCGCACCAGCGGCGCGCTGGCAATGATGGCACGACAGCTCGACGGAGACCACGCGAACACGCTCGGCCGCGTGGTTCCCTCCTCGTTCATCGTGTCGCTAGGCAGCAGCCGGTATGGCTGCCCATCGGCTATCCCGAGGACTATCGAGCAGGGGACCCGTCGACGGGGGTGGGCACTCTGAGTGAGAGGTCCCCTGGATTCGGGCGTTTGATTTTTTTCTCAAAGAGCTACGACGCTGCCGTCTCACTCGGCTTCTCGTTCTTTTCGAAGAAGGCGTGCGCGGCCCATCCGACCGCCTCGGTCACTCCGGCTGCCGTCGATGCGTTGACCGCGTTCCCGAGTATCGGTATCCAACCGACGAGAAACTGGCTGATGACACGCCCCGCCAAGGTGGCCGTGAAGGTCAACAACAAGTCGGCCGCCACAGCCTTGGTGATCTTCTCGCCGTGGATGTCGGCGATGCCCATGATCATCGCCGTCTGGATGCTCATCAGCACCGGCGCATCGGAGCCCGGGATCTGCGCGAGCCCGGCTCCGACGACACCCGCAGCCGTGGCCGCCGCGTGGATGACAATGTGAACCTTTCGCTTGAGCGTCGCCATGTCCACCTCCTCGCCGGGCGTTCACCTTGAAGGAGGTGACGGCCGACTCATTCAATTCACTCGAAATCGCACATCCGCCCAGTGAGATGCATACTTGGGAACCGTGGCACGCCTTGGCCTCCTCGGCTGAACTCTTATCTCACCGACGGTACCAGCCCTGGCGATGCCCTCATGGGATCTCACATCCAAGCATAGGTCGCTGGTTGCCTGTGGGGCAACTCGCAAGTCGACGGCTTGCCCTACCGTCGCTGCGTGCCGTCGAAGTCGGTCCAACTCGCACGCCAGCTCGGTCGCAGGATTGCAGACCTGCGGAATGAGCGCGGGTTGACGCAGGAGCGGCTCGCGTGGGACTTGGAGGTCAACAAGGGCTATCTTTCGCGCTGCGAGCGCGGCCTGAGATTGCCGTCCCTCAGTTTTCTCGTCGCTGTTGCCAAGCGGCTGCGCGTCGAAGTCCGCGACTTGTTCATCTTCCCCGACCAAAGCGCGCTGGCCGGCGCGATGGAGTTGGTGCGCAAGCACGGGGCGCGGTTCGCTGCCCGCGTCGTCGACCAGGCCAAGCGCAAGCCATAGCTGCAACAACTCCGGGAGATCCTGCACGCTCAATCTCGCCATTGTCCGATAGCGTCGGTCTGCTGGTCGCTGGTCATCAAATGCGATTCAGCAGCAGCGATAAGACGCTGGGCAACTTCGCCCCCTCGGAGGAGGCGACGATGGCGAGATACTCAAAGACGGGCGTTCGTGGTCTGCACCGTGGCCCGGATGGTCGGCTCCACATCGATTTGCGGTGGCGCGAGCCCTCAACGGGTGAGGCCCGCAGATATACTGAGCGGTTGCCCACCGGCATCGCGGCGGCGGCGGCCAAGCAGCGCGCCCGAGAGATTCTAAGTGCCGCGTTCGCTGGCGGCTTCGACCCCAAGCGCCAGACGCCGCGCCGGCTGGGTGAGGCGCTCGACGACTACGAGAAGTGGGCGGTGGTCCACCGGCCGCTGACGATTAAGAGCCGCAAGAGCTTGTCGAAGATCCTTCGCGACGGATTCGGCGACATCAAGCTCGACGACATCTCGCCCTTTCACGTTGAGCGCTTCAAGAGAGCGCGAACCGTCGAAGAGGCCAAGCCGGCGACCATCAACCGTGCGGTGGCTCAACTCAAGCACCTGCTCGGGCTGGCTGCCTCGTGGGGCTGGATGATGCCGGAGAAGGCCCGCGCCGTGCGCGCCGTGAAGCTGCTCAAGGAAGGTGCCGGCCGCGTGCGCTATCTGCTCGACGACGAGGAGAAGCGCCTGTTCGCCGAGATACCGAAGGGCATCAGGCCGCTGGTGCTCACCGCGCTCATGAGCGGGATGCGCCTGGGCGAGATCGTCTCGCTGCGGAAGGACGCGGTGGACGTGCGCGCTAGGCTCATCACGCTCACCCGTACCAAGTCGGGCAAAGTGCGCCGGCTGCCCATCAACGATGCACTGTCGTGCGTGCTGGAGCTGGCGATATCCATCAGCCCGAGTCTGTGCGAGTACGTCTTCATCAGCCGCCTCGGCAAGCGCTACAGCCGCGACGCGGTGACGCGCATCTTCCATCGGGCGGTAGTGCGTGCCGAGATTCAAGATCTGCGATTCCACGACCTGCGGCACGACTACGCGACCCGCCTGCGCCGCAAAGGCGTGGGCATCGACGCCATCGCGGAGCTGCTCGGCCACTCCAACCTGGCCGTGACCCAGCGCTACGCCCACATCGAAATGAACGTCCTGCGCGAAGCGGTCGCTGGGTTCGACCGCAGGCCCAATCTGAGTGCGATTGCCGAACCTTTGCCGGCGGGCGACAGTGACGCTGCCCAAAAAGCGAAGTAGACGCCCTCGTTACAGCCGAAGGCACCTGGGATTCGTAAACCGTAGGTCCCCGGTTCAATTCCGGGCATCGGCTCCAGATTCTCGAATGTCGCCGCGCGGTGTCTATTCGAACTGTAGCGTTCGGTGCAGGTAGTCCGTTCCGCCGCGCTCGTCTCGGCCGACGATCCACAGATCGATCGCGGTGCCGCTCGGGGGCAGGTGGAGCTGTGGGCCGCTGGTGTTGCGGCCGGTCGGCGGGTCCAGGTGGAAGATCATGTCGGTGACGTCGGCGCCCGTCGAGGCGGCGCTGAAGTTGCCGGCGGTCGAGAACCAGGAGACCGAGAGCGTTTCGGTGACGCTGCGTGGCGGCGTGGTGTGCGGGTCGCCGTCGAAGATGGGGTAGACCTCGGCGCTGCCGGGCAGGAAGGTCGCGCGCAGGGTGAGCTTGTCGCCGGAATGGACGACCAGCGGGTTGGTGTCATCGAGGGGCGTGGTGGTGTCGGCGGCGCCGCCATCGACGCTGGAGGTGACCTCGAAGAGGCCGCTCAGCGACGGGTTTTGGTTGGCGGGCGTTCCGAGGCCGAGGCGGAGCTGATGGGTGGCGGTGAGTGAGTCGGTGCCGGCGCTGACGTACGCGATGATCGGGAGGTAGACGCCGCCGCTCGCGTCGGGGCGGCCGAGGCTGGTGGGGTCGACCATCGGCATGGTGGTGGTCACGGACAGGCCCATCCCGATCGGCGCGAGATAGTCGGCGGTCGCGTTGGTGATGCAGTCGGGGTTGATCGCTTCGCCTTGCAGCGCCGCGCGCAGGCACTGCGCCCACGCGATGCTGATCGCGCTGCCTTGCGTGTCGATCGCCAGCGCGGTGAGCACCGACGTGGCGCCGGCCGGAACCTCGGGCGGCTCCGCCTTGATGGCCAGCACGCGCAGCCCGGTGATGTACGAAGCGGGGTCATCATTGTTGGAGCAGCCGCTCGCCAGCGCGAGCCCGCTCGAGACGACCAGCAGCAGCGACGAGAGCCGGCGCATCAGAAATCCCCCCGCAGCCCGAGCACGGGCAAGAACGGCAAGCCGTTGATGGTGTTCTGATGCGTGTAGTCGAAGTTGTAGCTGACGCCCTCGGGGTTGGACGCGTTGTAGACGTTCTGCAGATCGAGATAGAGCGACATCCGCCAGCGGTTGAAGGTCCAGGTCTTGTCGAAGCGGATGTCGAGCTGGTTGAACGAGCCGAGGCGACCGCTGTTGATCGGGCCCTGGATCGGCGTGTAGCGATCGCTGTTCGAGTTGTAGAAGGCCGAGAGCACGGGCGTGTAGGGATTTCCGGTCACGTAGCGGAAGCGCAGCCCCAGCTGGTAGCCGCGCGGCAGCTTGTAGCTGGCGATCAGCGTCAGGATGTGGGTCTGATCGAACTGGAAGATCTTCCAGTCCTGATCGGGGTGATCCTTCCGCTCGCTGCGCGAGACCGTGTACGAGATCCAGCCGAACAGGTTCTTCCACAGCTCCTGGCGCACCAGCAGCTCGCCACCGTAGACGCGCCCGAGCCCCTGGTTGATCAGCGGCGGATCGCCGGCGAGCTCGCCCTGCACGATCAGATTGCGGAGGTCTTTGTAGAAGGCCTCGACCTCGATGTGCAGCGTCGGCGTCGGTTGGAAGTCGAAGCCGCCGACATAGTGCACGCCGAACTCCGGCTCGAGCTTGGGGTTGCCGAACACCGCCGAAAAATTCTGCGACTGGGGCGGTTGATCGAACACGCCGATGGCCGCCTTGATCGCCATCCAGCGAACCGGCTGGTAGCGAACGCTCAGGCGCGGCTCGGGTCGCACGAACGTCGAGGAGAACGCGTTCGGCGTGCCCGCATAGCCGGCGAAGGTGAGGATCTCGAGCCGGAACTGCGGAACGATGGTCAGGCGCTGGTTGAAGAACGACAGCGTCGCCGACGCGTAGGGCGCCGGGTGATCGGTGTAGACCACCAGGTTGTCGGGCGCGCTGCTTCCGCCGCCGCCGCCCATCCCGCCGAAGCCCATTCCGCCACCACCTCCGCCGCCTGCCGCAGCGGCCGTTCGGTCGAAGGTGAATCGATTGCCTTCGTAGTCGAGGCCCGCGTCGAGCCGAAGGAACGAGGTGAGCGGGATGCGCGCGACCGCACGCACGGTGTACGAGAGCAAGCCGGGATCGATCGACGAGATCGAGTCGCCGGTGGCCACGCGAAATTGAAACGGCACGTCGTAGCCGACCGAGGCGATCAACGAGAGCGTCGCGCGATTCGAGAAACGATGGAGCCAGCTGCCGATCCCGCGGTGATAGAACGTGTGCGATCCGAAAGCCGCGGAGAGCGCGGCGTTCGAGTTCTTGTTGAGCACGTCGATCGCGTCGTCGGAGCCAAAGATGAACAGATCGAGATCGTCGCGCACCGTCGGCCGGTAGGTGAGGCGCGCCTGATAGTCGTAGTACTGCGTCGTCAGCTGGATGCTCGAGCCGCGCGTGAAGATCGGCAGGAACACGCCGATCAGGCTGGCGCGCGCAGCGACGGCGAACGAGAGCTTCTTGCCGATCGGCCCTTCGACCATCAGCGACGCATCGATCAGATCGAGCTGCGCGAAGCCGTGGTAGCCGTCGGTGCGCGGCTTGCGCGACTCGACGTCGACGACGCCGCCCAGGCCGAGGCCGTGATCGACGCCGTACGCGCCCGGCGAGAAGGTCAGCGACTGCACCATCTCGCTGTTGACCGTCGAGCGCAGCCCGCCGAAGTGATAGAGCGTCGGGATATAGACGCCGTCGACGTAGGTGCGCGTGTCCTGCGGCGCCGAGCCCCAGACGATCAGGAGGCCGATGCCGAATGGGGCGCGCGCGACGCCGGGCAGGTTCTGCACCGACTTGAGCACGTCGCCTTGCGTGCCGGGGATGCGCTTGATCTCGTCGGCCTGCAGCGTGAGCTCGACGGTCTCCACGACCACCTTCCTGCCGCGCACCGTCGACGTGTAGCGCTCCTTGATTGCGACGTAGTAGGTGAGCTCGAGGCGCTTGCCCGGGTTCGCCTTGATCTTCACGTTTACGGGCGCGATGCCGCCGCCGCGCAGCTTCAAGTCGTGCTCGCCGACCGCGACTGCGTCGAAGTGAAACTGCCCCAGATCGTCGGTGACCGCCTGCAGATCGTCGCCGAGGAGCACCGCCACGCCGACCAGCGGCACGCGGTCGCCTTTCGCCAGCACGCGGCCACCGACGGGGACGGTCGGTCCAGCCGGCGCGGGCGCAACCGATTCCGGCGGCGGCTCCGCCTTCATGGCGAAGCGGTAGCCGTAGGTGATCCGCACCGCGACCGGTTTGCCCTGGTACTCGCCGGGCTCGAAGACGAATTCTTTCGCCGCGGCGACGGCCGCCTCGTCGAAGCCATCGCCGGCGGGCTTGGCCACCTCGACCGCCTTGACGTGTCCCTGCGCGTCCACGTCGATCGTCAAAGTGACCTCCGCCTGACCGCGGGTGGCCAGCGCTAAAGGAGGCTTGGCTTCGACGAAATGGGTGAGCCGGGGCGCTTTCGAGAGCGCCGGGATCGCCGGGACCTCGTCGGCGCGAGCGGCCGATGCGAGGAAGGTGCTGGTCAGGACGAACAGCGGGAGCGAGCGCCGGAAGAAGGCGTGCATGAGCGGCGTCGACTCTAGCGCAGTCCGATGGTGCGCAGGGCTTTGTAAAGAAACGTAAAGTTCGGCCGGGGAGCCCACCCGGCGCGGCAGCGTAGTACGTGCGATGCCGAAGCTGCGACGGCGCGCGTTGTGGATCCTGATCGTCGCGGTGGCGACCTGGACGGTGCCCCATCGGCTGTGTGCGCGCGAGGCGGGCGGTTGGTTTCGCGGCGACGGCGAGCTGCAGGGCAAGCTCGAGCGCGGCCTCGAGCAGACCATCGCGCGGCCGCTGACGCCCAGGGACTTTCCCCTCGGCTCCAAGGTCCTCGATGGGGAATGGCTGTTCGGCACCTACATGATGGCGGCGATGGGCTTCGGCCAGCTCGCGCTCGAGCACCCCGAGCGGCGCGCGCGCGAGCTGCCGCTGATCGAGACGTGCATCGCCAAGATGATCTCGCCGGCGGTGCGCAAGTTCGACACCGACGCGTGGAGCGGCGACGACCCGCTCGAGACGCTCGACGGCGACGCGCACCACGGCTCGTATCTCGGTTATCTCAACCTGGCGCTCAGCCTCGATCGTCTGCTCGATCCCACCGGCGCACACGCTGCCCTCAACGATCGCGTCAGCGCCGCGCTGGCACGGCGGCTCGAGCGCGCGCCGTCGCTGCTGCTGGACTCGTATCCGGGCGAGGTGTTCCCCGTCGACAACGCGGCGGTGATCGGCTCGCTCGCGCTACACGACCGCGCGCTCGGCACGCACGAATATGCGGCGCTGGTGGCGCGCTTCTGCGCGCGGCTGCGGCAGCGCTCGATCGACGCGCGCACCGGCCTGCTCCGCCAGACCATGCCGGGCGGCGCGCCGCGCGGATCGGGCACCGCGCTGGCGGCGTATTTTCTCGGGTGGGCCGATCCCGCGCTGTCGCACGACCTGGTCGACGCGATGAAGCGCGAGCTCTACGGCGCCCCGCTCGGCTTCGGCGCGCTGCGCGAATATCCGCGCGGGCACCGCGGCAGCGGCGACGCCGACTCCGGGCCGCTGGTGCTCGGCTTCGGCGTGAGCGCGACCGGGTTCGCGCTCGGCGCGGCGCGCATGAACGGCGACGCGGCGCTGTTTGACTCGCTGTTCGCCACCGTGCAGCTGTTCGGTGCGCCGGACGATCGCTCGGGCGCGCGCCGCTTCGTCACCGGCGGCCCGATCGGCAACGCCATCCTGTTCGCCATGCTGACCGCCCCAAGGAAACGGTGACGAGACCGTGACCCGTCGCGTGCCCCGGCTGGCCGTCGCGCTGGCGCTCTTGCTGGTGCTCTACTTCGCGCTCGGGCGCCTCGCGTCCGACGTCGATCTGATGAGCGCGCTCGTCGGTGCGCGCCACGGCCGCTTCGCGCCGCTGGCCGCGCTCGCGGCGTTCATGCTGCTTCGCGTCACGGTGTTCCTGCTGGTGCCGGGGCTGCTACTCGGGCGGCTCGGCCTCACCGTCGCCGATCGGTTCAGCAGTCGCCCACGAGCCTGATACAATGGGCCCAGATGCGATTCTGTTGGCTGCTGCTGATCGCCGCATCCGGCTGCACGTTCCAGGTGCCCGGGGCGACCGGCTCGGCCGGCGGCGGCCAGGACGCGGCCCCCGACCTGACCAATGGCGCGCCGCCGATCGATCTGGGAGACGGCGCGGACGCGGACCTGGCGACACCGCCACCGGCCACGCTCCAGCCTTCGCACGTCGCGCCCCACTACCTCACCGACGGCACGTGCGACCTCACCGTGGCCAGCACCATCGACACCGCCAACCGCCGGGTCGACGGCAACGCCGTGCCGGCCGGCTGCATGTTCGTGATGGATCAAGAGAGCGGCGGGCTCGACGTGGCGGTCCTGGCCGTCAAGAGCTTCTCCAGCCCCGGCACGGTCTCGGTGACCGGCAACCGCGGGCTGGTGATCGTGGCCACCACCACCATCAACATCGCCGGCACCCTCGACGGCAGCGCCAAGCTCGGCCTCGCCGGCCCCGGCGGAGACCCGCAGGGAACGGGCACCGGCGCGGGCAATCACGGGCTGCACGCCAATCCATATTCCGACGCCGGCGGTGGCGGCGGCAGCTACGGCTCCGCCGGCGGCACGGGCGGGATCGGCTCGTACATGGGTACGACGGTGAATCCGGCGGCGGCCTCGAGCACCTATGGCATGGCCACGCTGGCCAGCGCCGCACCGGGCGGCTCGGGCGGCGGCTACGGCTCGAGCGAGGCGTGCAACTCCGGGCACGGCGGCGACGGCGGCGGCGGCGGCGGGTCGCTCCAGCTGTCGGCCGGTACCTCGATCACCATCAGCGGCGCGGTGAACGTGGGCGGAGGCGGTGGCGGCGGCGGTTGTCAACCGAGCGCGATCGATGAGGGCTCGGGCGGCGGCGGCGGCTCGGGCGGGGCGATCTTCATCGAGTCGCCCGTGGTGATGATCTCCGGCGGCCTGTGGGCGAACGGCGGCTCGGGCGGCGGCGGCGCGTCCGGCACGGGCACCGCCACCGGCTCGGGCGGCAACGGCGGCAACGGCGCGATGTCGCAGACCGGCGCGACGATCGGAACCAGCGGCGGCACCAACGGCGGCGCGGGCGGGCTCGGCGGCACCATGAGCGCGGCGGTCAAGGGCGGCGATTCGGCGAACGGCGGCGGCGGCGGCGGCGGCGCGGGCCGCATCGTGGTGCGCAGCCGCGCGGCGGCCGCGCTGAACGTGAGCCTGGTCAGCCCGGCGGCAGCGATCGACCAGTCGATTCCCTGAGCCGCGGCGCGCGGCGCCAGATCCGACCGTCGACGAAGTAGTGGAACGGCACGATCACGTACCAGCCGATCAGCAGCACCTGCTCGGCGCGCGCGGCCGAGCACAGCCACGCGATCACCACCAGCGTGACGAACCAACCAAGCATGCACAACACGATCGCCGAGGCGAGCGGCAACAGCACGCGGGTCGGATCTTCGGCGGGTCGTCGTTCGCGCTCGCGCTCGGCGAGATAGGCCAGGTACTGAAAGCCATGGTACGAGGCCGAGAGCGTGTAGATGAGCGTCAGATCGTCGAGCAGCAGCGCGGGTCCGAGCAGCGCCGCGGCGTTGCCCGCGAGCAAGAGCAGCCCGCCGCCAGACGAGCAGCGGCCGGCGAGCCGGCGCTCGCGCAGCAGCAGCGTGGCCGGCACCGCGACGAACGCCAGCGACAACAGCCAGGCCGGCGCGGCCGCGTGGTAGACGTCGGCGTTGATGAAGCGCCAGGGTCCGCGCGAGGCGACCAGCAGCCACAGCGCGACCGCCGGCGCGACGCAGGCCGCCAGATCGAGCCGGCGCAGCGCGCGATCGTGATCGAGCCCCGCGCGGTGAGCGATCTCGCGCAGGAAGCCGAAGTTCTGCCGCAGGATGTGCCAGCCGCCGTAGAGCAGCGCGAAGGTGGCCAGCGCGCGCGGCGCGATCGCCTGCAACAGCAGCGCCGCGGCGATCCACGTCGCCCACTGGACGCCCAGCCGGCGCGGCGGCGACGCGCTGGCGTTGCGCTCGCCGGAGAACGCGAACAGGAACGAGCCGAACACGTGCAGGAACGGGATCGCGATCAGCGACACCAGCGGGAGCATCGACGACGCCCGTGCCGGATCGAACGCGCCGTGGATCAGCAGCGCCGGCGCGATCGCCGCCAGCGCGCCGAGCTGCAGCCACAGATCGAAGCGCGACGAGCGCAGCCAGGTGGTCACGCGCGGATACTACACTAGAGCGGCCACCGGTTGCGCCGCCGCCGGTCCGCGGGATACGCTCACGCGATGCGATGGCTTGGATGGCTGCTCCTCGGGCTGGTGGCGACGCTGCCGCGCGGCGCGTCGGCGGACCCGAAGTACACGCTGCGCATGGGCACGGTCGTGCCCGAGGGGACGGCGTGGGCGCGCGAAATGAAGGCGTTCTCGCGTGACGTCGCGCAGGCGACCAACGACGAGGTGCGGCTCAAGTGGTACCTGGGCGGCATCGCCGGCGACGAGAACCAGGTCTTCGAGCGCGTTCAGCGCGGGAGCCTCGAGGGCACCGGGTCGGGCGGCCCCGGCTGTCGGCGGGTGATGCCGAGCCTGCGCGTGCTCGAAGTGCCTGGACTCTTCCAAGAAGCCGGGGAGGCGAAGTACGTCGTGAACCAACTCGCCGCCGATCTGGCCGCTGAGGCGCAGCAGTCCGGGTTCGTCTATCTCGGCACGTCGCCGCTCGGCGCCGGCATCTATTTCGGCCGCCGGCCGGTCACCAGCATGGCGGAGCTGCGCGCGACCCGCATCTGGATCTGGGACCTCGAAACCACCTTCATCTCGTTGGCGCGCGAGATGGGGCTCAACATCGTGCCTGCGGCGCTCGAGCGAGCGGGACGCGAGTTCGACGCCGGCCACAGCGACGCGTTCTGGGCGCTGCCGACCGCGGCGCTGGCCTTCCAGTGGTCGACGGAGGCGCCCTACCTGGTCGATCTCCGCGGCGAGTATCTGTTCGGCTGCGTGCTGCTGACGAACCGCGCGTTCGCGCTGATCTCGCCGGACGACCAGCGCCAGCTTCGGGCGGCGACTGCGCAGATGGCGAATCGCCTCGACGAAGTCTCGCGGCAGCAGGAGGAGGCGCTCCTGCACGGCGCCTTCCAGCATCAAGGCGTCAAGATTGTGCCGGTGAGCGACTCGTTCCGCGCCGAGTTCTTCGCCGCCGCGCGGGTCGCACGCGACAAGATGGCCCCGACGCTGCTCCCGCGCGAGCTCCTGCAGCGGGCACGCGGCCTGCTTTCGGATTACCGCGCTGAGCACGGCAGCGGCCGGTGAGCGCGGCACCGCGTCTCAGCCGTCGACCGTCACCGTGAGCGGCGCGCCGATCGCCTTCTTCTCTGGCTTGTAATATTCGTACACCGTCGCCGGCGGCACCTGCACGCGCTCGGGGAACCGCGAACGCAGGTGCAGCGAGATCGCCAGCGGGTGGTCCTCCTCGAGGCGCGTCAGGTAGAAGATCAGCTCACGCGGCGTCTGCTGCACCTTCTCCACCACGTGCGTCTTCACCAGCCGATCGAGCTCTTCTTTGTCCACGTCGAACCCGGGCGGCAACCCGGCGGTCACGATCGGCATGTCCACGCCGCCCGACCGCGACGAGAAGCGCACCTCCTCGACCAGCCCTTCGCCCATCTTCAGGTGCGTGCGATCGAGCCTGGTCGCGACCTGCAGCTCGCCGGCGGACGGCTGGTCGCCGGCGTTGACCAGGCGCGGCTCGAAGTAGCGCCCGACGAGCTGATACGCCAGCCGCCCTGTGCCGTCGAACACCAGCGCCACCTCGTGACGGCCCGGCACCGTCGCCTGCGGCAGATCGAGCGCCTGCAACGCGTCCGTCGCCGCGTCCACCTTCAGGCTCGCCACCGCCTTGCCGTCGACGGTGACGGTGATCGTTCCCTTGCCCTTGTTCGGCGTGTGCCCGCCATACGACAAGAGCGCCTTGAGCGACAAGATCGTCGCCTGCGTCGAGTACCAGTTGCCGAACGTGTCCTTGTTGCCGAGGAGGTACCCGATCGCGCGATCGATCCGCCCGAGCTGGCCGTTTGGCGACTGCAACATCGCGTACGCCGCCAAAGCGGTGGTCTCGACCGTCCCCGACTTGCCGCTGCCGTAGGTCGGCGTCTTCTCCTTCGACGTGAACGACGAGGTCTTGCCGTCGGCTTCGTCCTTGTGCTCGCCCACAGGCGCTCGAGCACCGCGTCGAGCGCGTGGTCGCGACCCGACAACAGCTCGACCGCGAGCGCGAGCGTGTAGGCATCATGCGCCTTCTCGTTTCCCATCGCGTTGCGCACGTAGTCCGACGCGCGCGCCACCGCCGCCCCCTTGTAGCCGGTGTGCTTGAGCGCCACCGCGATGTAGGCCGTGATGCGGGTCACGTCGTTGTTGAAGTGGTTGGTCGCCCCCTCATTAATGAAGGAGCTGTCCGGCGCCCAGCTCCCGTCCGCCTTCTGCTGCTTGACCAGCCACTCCTGGGTGCGCTCGATCACGCGGCGATCGATGGTGTGCACGCGCGCCATGTCGAAGAACTCCTCGATCCCGTACGCCGTGAGGATCTTGTTGGCCGGCGCGCTGCCGAACCACGAGAAGCCGCCGCCCGGCACCTCGAACGACAACAGCCGCTGGTAGCCCGCGGCGAGGTACTCCTTGGCCTTCTTCTCCACCTCGGGCGTCGCTTTTCCGGTGGTGCGCAGGTAGTCGAGGATCAGCGCGTTGGGATAGGTCGTCGACGAGGTCTGCTCGAAGCAGCCGCCCGGCATGCGCAGCATCGAGTCGAGCCCCTCGATCACATGGGTCGCCATCGACGGGTAGATCTTCAGGCCCGCGATCGACGCATCGGCGATCGCATTGGGCGGGATGGTGAACTGGTGGCTGCGCGTGCCCGGCTCGAGCCGATCCTGGAACGACACCGCGCGCTCGGCGCCGTCCGGCACGAGCTCGACCGACTTTTCGATCGCATCCGACGCGGAGGTGCCGCGCGCGCGCACCAGCAGCTTCTTGCGGCCCACGCCGTTCGAGCGAATGCGGAAGTAGCGCACGCCCACCTGCGACGGTGAAAGATCGATCGACTGGCTCTTGTCGCCCAGCCGCTCGAACCACGGCGAATCCTCGAGCTCGAGGGTCACCCGCTGCGGCCCGGGCAGGTAGTTGTAGACCGCCACCGGCACGGCCAGCTCGTCGTGCTGCGTGACCGTCGGCGGCAGATCGAGATCGACGAAGAAGTCCTGGAACACGCGCACCTCGGCGGTGGTCTGGCCGAGCCGCCCGTCGGCCGCGATGGCCTCGGCAGTGAGCTGCCAGGTGGTGATCGAATCGGCCATGGTCACGTCGAGGCTCGCGTCGCCGTTGGCGTCGGTTAGCAGCTCGGGCCGCCACAACATGGTCTCGGGGAAATCCTGCCGCACGCGCGCCTCGCCGCCGCCCGCGCCCATGCCCGCGCCCATTCCATGACCGACGGTGCCGATGCGCCCCATCCCCATGCCGTAGCCCGAGGCCGACCCGCCGCCGCCATACCCGCGCCCGATGAGCCCGAGGCCGCCCACGCCGAACGCTTCGTTCGCGGTCGCGCCCATCACCATGATGTCGGCGACCTTGATCGCGCGGCCGTATCGATAGGACTCGTCGAGCGGATACAGGTCGTCCTTCGACGGCACGCCGTCGGGCCCGTTGGACGCGATGAGGAACCGCGAGCGGATGGTGGCCACCAGGAACGCGCGCTTGCGCGCCTCGATGCGCCACGGCTGGCCCCACGGATCGGTGAGCAGATACTTGGGCAGCTTGCCGTCGGCGGCCAGCTTCTCCAGGTCGGCCATCGCCAGCACCACGCCTTTTTTCTTCGCGGCGTCCGGATCGGGCGGCAGCTTGCGATCCATGCCCGCGCGCGCGAGCGCCTGGTAGATCGCGGTCAGCCGCTCGTTGACCTGCTCGAGCGCGAACGGCTCGAACTCGCCGAGCCCCGCCGAGCTCACCGCCTCCGACGAAGCGATGCGCCGGCCCCACGGATCGTGCGCGTCCTTTTGGGGCAGCGCGCCGTCGCCGATCATCTGCGTGAGCAGCTCGCGGCGCCAACGCCAGTGCTTCTCGCCCACGCGCTCACCGACGTCGTGGGTGTGGGTATACGTCGCGAGCTTCTCGCCCAGCCGCTGCACCTGCTCGTCGCGCGCGCTCTTGCGCAGCGTCCACGGATCGATCTCCCACCCGCTCCACGGCGCCACCGCGCCGGCCAACAAGATGCGCGCCGCCTCCTGCTTGAGCCCGTCGAGGTTCGGCTCGTCGAGCAGCCGCTCGACGGTGTAGCCGCCCGGGCGCGCCTTCATGGCCAGCTGCGGCCGCGTGGCCTCTTGCGCCAACGTGAAGTACACGCGCGCGGCGCCCGGCTTGACCGACTTGAGCGCGAGCAGCGCCTGGTCGACCATCACCACGCCCAGCTGCGCCTGCGTGCCGCGCCCGGTCTTGGCGTCGACTACGTGCAGCCGGATCTTGCCCGACTCGCCGGGGCGGAACGTGCCCTGGGCGCCCTCGGCGTGCACCTCGACCTTGAGCGCGGCGGGCCGCTCGACATACACCACGTGCGCGTCGCGCACCTGCGCACCGTCGGGCGCGATGCGATAGGCCTCGAGCGAGAGCGTGCCGAAGCGCCGCTCGTCGGGCGGCAGCGTCACCTGCCCGTGCCCGTTCAGCATGCGCACCTCGGCGGTGTCCACGGTCTGCCCCTCCTTGACCACGTCGAGGTAGGCGATGCCGTCGGGGCCGAGCCCGAGCACCTCGGCCTGCACCGACGCGCCGAACGGATAGATCGAGCGATCGGTGCGCAACAGGAGCGAGCCGGCCGGCGCCACCGGTACGCAGCGCTGCACGTGGCTGAATCCGCCGCGCACCCGCAGGGCCGCCTCGAGCTGAGCGCGATTGGCGCCGCACGAGCTGCTCGCGCCCGCGACCGGCTTGTAGAGAAACTCGGCCACGCCGATTGCGTCGCTCTTGGCGGTGAGGCGCTTGCCGCCGTTGAGCGTCAGCTCCACGTCCTCGCCGGCGATCGGCGCGCCGTCGGGCCGCGTCGCCGCGACCCACACGCGATTGTCCGCGCCGGGCACCACGCGCGCGCCCTCGGTGGTCACCTCCAGGCGCACCGGCTCGCGCGAGACCGTCACCTCGCGCGCGCCCTGTTCGCAGTGCTCGGCGGTGTCGGTGACCTCGGCGGAGATGCGCAGGTTCGCCTCGTCGCCCGACAGGCCGGGCACCTCGGCCTCGAGCCGCACCTTGCCGTCCTTGTCGAGCACCGCGTGCAGCGCCGAGAGCTCGACGCGGATCGGCCCGCCTTCCAGGCTGACCTTCACCTTGACCTTGGCGCCCGCCACTGGCTTGCCGAAGAAGTAGCGGCTGTCGATGCTCAGCTTGACGCGATCGCCCGGCGCATAGAACGGCTTGTCGGTCTCGATCGCCACCTTGAACTTGGGCAGCGAGTAGCGCTCGACCGACAGCTGAAGCTCGCTCGACGGGCCGTTGTCGCCCAGTTCTACGCGGGCGTGATAGGTGCCGTTGGTGATCTCGTCGGCGAGCGCAAAGTCGGCCGCCGCCACGCCGAACGCCGAGAGCGGGCGGCTCTCCTTGAACACCTGGTTGCCGCGCGGGTCGAGCACGCTGAAGGTGACCGGGTGCGCGCCGACCGGCCGCCCGTCCCCGGGCCGCACCGCGATCGCGCGCAGGTGGATGATCTGCGTCGGCTGGTACAGTGGCTTGTCGCTCTCGAACAGCAGCTTGCCGCCCGACACCAGCGACACCTCATGCGAGCGCACGTCGTGCTTCTGCGCCGAGCGCGCGTCGACGGTCAGCGTGTAGTTCCCCTCGGGCCACTCGGGCACCACGAAGCGCGCGTCGGCCACGCCCGCGCCGTCGGTGCGCCCGCGGTGAACGGTCATGCGCCGGCCCGCGCCCTCGAGCGTGACCTCCACCGCGACGCCCGAGAACGGCCCGCTCACCTGCTCGGAGGTCGCCCAGTGGGTGGCGATGCGCAGCGCCGCCGGCGTGCCGGCCACCAGCTGGCTCGGCCCGCGCACATACGCGCCGAGCACGCCGTGCGGCGGCGGCGCGGGCGCGACGGGCGCCGATTGAGCGGGGATTGCGGCGATCAGCAACGCGAGGCCGTAGACGCGCTTGTCCATGTGGCTACTGACGCCCGGCGAGCGTGAAAGTTCGCAGCAACGTTGCGGGGAAGCTATCGGCTGGCGCGTGCGTATCAGGTCGTTCGCGCGTAGGCTTGGGATCGTGGCGCGGTTCTCCGAACGGCTCGCCGAGAACGCGGACGGCGAGTTCTTCGTCGACGCGAGCTGCATCGACTGCGACACCTGCCGTCAGCTGGCGCCGGACGTGTTCGCGCGCGCCGATCGCGTGGGCATGTCGGTGGTGCGGCACCAACCGGTGCCCGAGGAAGTGGAGCGCGCGTTGATGGCGCTGGTGGCCTGCCCGACCAGCTCGATCGGCACCGTGCACAAGCACGACGTGCGAGCCGCGGCCCGGCGCTTCCCCGAGCGCATCGGCGAGGACGTCTATTACTGTGGGTTCACCTCGCGCGATTCGTTCGGCGCGTCGAGCTACCTCATCCGCCGGCCGGGCGGCAACGTGCTGGTCGACTCGCCGCGCGTCACCCGCGTTTTATGCGAGCGCATCAAAGAGCTCGGCGGCGTGCGCTGGCTGTTCCTCACCCATCGCGACGACGTGGCGGATCACCAGCAGCTGCACGCGCGCTTTGGGTGCGAGCGCGTGATGCATCGGGCGGACGCGCCGCCGGGCATCGAGCGGCTGATCGACGGGCTCGATCCGATCGCGCTCGCGGACGATCTGCTGATCGTTCCGGTGCCCGGCCACACGCGCGGTTCCGCCGCGCTGCTCCATCGCGAGATCCTGTTCAGCGGCGACCACTTGTGCGCCGAGGACGACGGCCAGCTCAACGCGTCGCGGTCGGTGTGCTGGTACTCGTGGCGCGAGCAGACCGCGTCCATGCAACGCTTGCTCGCGCACAGCTTCACGCAAGTGCTCCCTGGACACGGAAAAAAATTCGGCGCACCATCCGCGATGGCGATGCGAAAAGAATTGGCTCGCCTGATTCAGCAGATGCGTAGTCGCTGAATCGGCTCTTGGAAGGCGAAGCTACGCGCTTGCACCGCCGCCAAGGAGGAGACCATGCGTCGAAAGGTGCCTTCGGTTTCCAGGGGAGAGCAGTCGGGTCGGACGGGGGCGGCGCGCGATCAGTCGCCCACACCGGTGTATGACGTCATGACCCGGGACGTGCCGTGCATCGCGGAAGACATGAGCGCCGACTCGCTCGCGGCGTTCCTGCTCGAGCGCGAGCTGATCGGCGCGCCGGTGGTGGACGATACCGGCCGGCTGAGCGGGTTCGTGTCGCTCTTCGATCTCGAGCGCGAGCACTTCGAGCGCGGCGACACCGGCGCGCTGGACGAGGCGCCGCTCATGGCGCGCTCGCGCGGATACGACTACCGCCTGCCCGCCGGATTCCACGCCGACCCGATCGCGCACGCCACGGTACGTGAGGTGATGGCGCGGCAGCCGCTGGCGATCCCCTGGTCGACCCCGCTGGCGACGGCGGCGGCGATGATGGCCTTCGAGCACCTCGAGGCGCTGCCGGTGGTCAACGAGGTCGGCGAGGTGGCCGGCGTGCTGTTTGCCCTCGACGTGGTGCGCTGGCTGGCCGGCCATACCAGCGACGGGGATCCGCGGCGGCGCGCGCACAGCTCGTGAATTAATTGATGCGAGTGCATAAAATAGATTGACGCGGGTGCGTCAAATGGTTAGCTTCCTTTTCAACCAAGGAGGCAATCATGACCAAGGACCCGCAGTCGGCTAGCACCGCTCCGCTGTTCACGCTCGCCCGCACCATGCTGGAGGAGCTCGACCAGCAGGCCGAGCGTTGGCTCGAGTACGGCATCGCGCAGCAGCGCGAGGCCGCCGAGGTGGTACGCACCATCCGCAGCCAGTCGTCGGGGATCACCCGCACGATGCTCACCACCGTCGAGCAGACCGCCGCCAGCGTGCTGGATGCGGCCAAGGCGTACAGCCCGTTCGCCAAGAGCGTTGCGTGAGCGGCCATAGCGAGACCTATTCCCGGGTGCTCGCGGCGTGGGAGCGAACGGCGGCCCAGCTGGCCGAGGCCGTCGTTCGCGACCCGCGGACCCTCGAGTTTGGCGCGCAGTTGATGCGCTCGCACCTGTTGTGGAAGCGCGCCTGGGACGCCGCGATGGATGCCTGGGCCCCCGCGCGAAGCGCTGGGTGGGTCGCAATGCCGGCGCCGTTTCGCAAGGAGCGGATTTGATGCAAACGCAACAATGGCAGAGTGCGTGGTTGCCGATGGCCGATCACCTCGATCGGCTGATGTCGATCGGCAGCCGCGCGCGCCTGCACGGGCTGGCCGCCGCGGCGCGGGCGCTACACGGCAAGCCGCCGATCGCGTTTATCCCCGGGCCGGCGCACGCGTATCGAGTGGTCTCGGACGGGCCGCTGGCTCGCCTCCTCTTGTACCCGCGCACGCCGGGATCGCCGGCGCTCGCCACGCCGCTCCTGGTGGTCTCGTCGCTGATCAACCGCTACTACGTGCTCGATCTGTTGCCCGAGCTCAGCGTCATCGGGCTGGCCAACGCGCGCGGCTTCGACGTCTACGTGCTCGACTGGAAGGCGCCGGGCGAGCTCGGCCCGTCCTTGCGTTTCTCCGACTACGTCGACGGCGCGATCGCGTCGGCGGCGGCAGACGCGGCGCGCGCGGCGGGTGCGTCCGGCGTGGCGGTGCTCGGCTACTGCATGGGCGGCACGCTCGCGGTCATGCACGCGGCGCGGCACCCGCAGCAGGTGCGATCGCTCACGCTGCTCGGCACGCCGATCGACTTCCACGCCTCGGGCATCCTGGCCGGCTGGACGCGGCGCGAGCTGTTCGACGCCGATCTGCTCATCGACGTGCTCGGCAACATGCCGCCCACGCTCATGCAGAGCGCGTTCAAGCTGATGAACCCGGCCGACGCGATCTTCAAGATGCTGCACCTGGCGGAGGACGGCGAGGACGAGCAGCGCGTGCGCCACGTGGTCGCGCTCGAGGCCTGGCTCGACGACAACCTGGCGTTCCCGGGCGGCGTCTATCGCGAGTACATCAAGGGGCTGTACCAGGACAACGCTCTCGTCGCCGGCAAGTTCCTCGTCGGCGGCGAGCCGATCGCGCTGGCCAAGATCGTCGCGCCGCTGCTCAACGTGATCGCGCTGCGCGACCACATCTGCGCGCCGCCGTCCTCGCGCGCGCTGCAGGCGCTGGTCTCGTCGGTGGACAAGACCGCGCTCGAGTTCGAGACCGGCCACATCGGCATGACCGCCAGCCGGCGCGCGCTCGAGCAGCTCTGGCCGCGCATCTTCGACTGGATGGTCGAGCGTTGTTAGCGGCGCTTCACTCGCGCCGACAGATCGGCGAGCTTGCGTCGCAGCTCGGCGATCTCGTCGTCCATCGCGTTGGCTGCCTCGCTGGGGGCAAACGGCGCCGGGCCGGGCGGCGGCTCGACGGTGGGCACCCAGGCGTTGGCCTTGAGCCAGGGGAACATCGCGTCCATCGACTCCTTCACCGCCTTGGCGGCGGGGCCGGTGGCGGTCATCTGGCGCTCGAGGAACTGCGCGCCGGCGCTCAGGTACTGCTCGAGCCAGCGCCCCATCGGCTCGGACTTGATCGCGATCAGCTTGCGCAACAGCTCGACCGGCAACAGCTCGAGCTGCCGCGCGTTGCCCTGCTCGAGGATGATCTGGGTAAAGATGCGGCGGGTCAGATCCTCGCCGGTGTCGCCGTCGACGACGCGCACGTCCTCGCCCTTGCGCACCAGCTCGCCGATCTCTTCCATGGTGACGCAGCGCGAGGAGCCGCCGTCGTACAGGCGCCGGTTGCCGTAGCGCTTGATCACCCGCGCGCCGGGAAACTGCGAGCCGGCGTTGGTGTCGTGCCGCGGCGGGCGGCCGGGACCGCGGCGCTTGGGCGCGGGCGGGCTCTTGGGAGCGGCTTGGGATTTTGGGGATCGTCGTGCCACGGAGCGCGAGCCTAGCATATGATGCAGCTGCACACGATGAGGAAGCCGGAACAGAACCGCGCGGAGGCGCCGCGCTTCGACCTCTACGCCGAGGCGTTTCGCGCCGGCCAGGAGCTCTACAAGACCGGGCTGCTCGCCGTCGTCAATTCGCATCGCGCCGCGCTGAAGAAGCCGGCGGTCGATTGGCCACGCGTGGGGGCCACCAAGTACGAAGAGGTGTGGCGCGAAGGCAGCGCGCGGCTGCTCAAATATGAGGCGCCTGCATCAAAAGCGGTCGGGCTGCCGCTCCTGCTGGTGTGCTCGCTCATCAACCGGCCGTACATCCTCGATCTGCTCGCCGGGCGCAGCGTGGTCGATCGCCTGCGCGCCGCCGGCCGGCAGGTGTGGCTGCTCGACTGGGGCACGCCCACCGACGAGAGCGCCGCGTTCGGCCTCGAGCACTTCGCGCTCGGGCTCTTGCCGCGCGCCGCCGCCGTGGTGTGCAAGGCGAGCGGCCAGCCCAAGCTGCACGTGCTCGGCTACTGCATGGGCGGCACGCTGTCGCTGATGGCGATCGCCGCCGGCAAGCTGCCCGCCGCCAGCCTGATCGCGCTGGCCACGCCGGTCGCGCTGCACGACGACGGGCTGCTCTCCCTGTGGTGCCGCGCGCCGGGGTTCGAGGCCGACGAGATCGTGCGCCACTACGGCAACGCGCCGCCGCACCTGCTGCAACCGGCGTTCAAGATGCTCGATCCGGTCGGCCTCGCGACCAAGCTCGTGCACCTGGAAGACAAGGTGGGCGACGACGCTTTCGTGACCTTCTTCCTGGCCATGGAGACCTGGCTCGAGGACTCGGTCGCGTTTCCCGGCAGGGCGTTCGGCGAATGGGTGCGCATGTACCGGGACGACGCACTCGCCAAGGGAACGCTCGCGCTCGCCGGCAAGAAGATCGATCTGTCGGCGGTCGACTGCCCGATCCTGACCATGATCGCCGAGAGCGACTACATCACCCCGGCCGCCTCCTCGCTGGCGATCGAGCGGCTGTGCCCGCGCGCCAAGCACACCTTGGTTCGCTCGCCGGGCGGCCACATCGGCCTGGCCACCAGCTCGTCGTCGCAGAAGAAGCTGTGGCCCGACGCCGCCCGTTGGCTCGACGCGGTCGACGCAAGTCTGGCGGGTTTGGTGCAATCGCCTAAAAAGCCCAAGCCCAAGAAGGCGCGCTCGTGATCCACCTGGGCGACTGGACCTCTTACTGGGCGCGCCGCACGCCGTCGGCGCCGGCGGTGGTGGAGCCGCACACGTCGCGCACCTGGAGCTACGCGCACCTCGATCGGCGCGCGAACCGGCTGGCGCACGCGCTGCGCACTGCGCTCGGCGTCGGGCGCGGCGATCGCGTGGCGGTGCTGGCGCACAACCGCGGCGATCAGTTCGAGGTGTTCTTCGCCTGCGCCAAGCTGGGCGCGCTGTTCACGCCGCTCAACTGGCGGCTGGCGCCCGCCGAGCTCGACGGGGTGATCGCCGACGCCGAGCCGACCGTGCTCTTGTACGATCGCGCCTGCGCCGAGACGGCGGGCGCGCTCAACGCGATCGTTCCCCACCGCGTGGCCTTCGACGAGCCCTCTGCGGGTGGGCAATCGTACGAGGCGCTGCTGGCCGCCGGCTCGGACGCGCCCGCCGGATCGCCGGAGGTGCAGCTCGAAGACCCGGTGATGATCTGTTACACGTCGGGCACCACCGGGCGGCCCAAGGGCGCGCTCCTGTCGCACCGCCAGCTGCTGTTCAACTCGCTGTCCACGCAGCTCGCGATCGGGCTGTCGCCGGCGGACTCGTCGCTGGTGTTCATGCCGCTGTTCCACACCGGCGGGCTCAACTGCCTGGCCACGCCGCTGTTGCATCACGGCGGCAAGGTGGTGGTGATGCCGGCGTTCGATCCGGAGCGCGCGCTCGCGCTGTCGGCGTCGGAGCGCATCACGCTGCAGATGGGCGTGCCCACCATCTATCAGATGCTCGCCGATTCGTCCGGCTTCGAGCGCGCGGATCTGTCGGCGACTCGCACCGCGCTGTGCGGCGGCGCGCCCTGTCCGCTGCCGCTCATCGAGCGCTATCGCGCGCGCGGGATCTTGTTCCGCCAGGGCTTCGGCATGACCGAGGTCGGGCCCAACTGTTTCTCGCTCACCGCCGAGGACGCGTTCAAGAAGGCGGGCTCGGTGGGCTGGCCCAACTTCTACGTGCAGGCGCGCATCGTCGACGATCGCGGCGTCGAGACCGCGCCCGACGAGATCGGAGAGCTCACGCTCGCCGGGCCGATGGTCACGCTCGGTTACTTTCGCAATTCGTCGGCGACCCACGACGCGATCCGCGGCGGCTGGTTCCACACCGGCGATCTGGCGCGCCGCGACTTCGACGGCTTCTACTACATCGTCGATCGCAAGAAGGACATGTTCATCTCCGGCGGCGAGAACGTCTATCCCGCCGAGGTCGAGCTGGCGCTGTCGGCGCTCGAGGGCGTGGTCGAGGTGTGCGTGATCGGCGTGCCGGACGAGAAGTGGGGCGAGGTCGGCCGCGCGGTGGTGGTCACGCAGCCGGGCGTGGGGCTCGACGGCGCGGCGGTGCTCGAGCGGCTCAAGACGCGGCTGGCCAAGTACAAGATCCCGAAGTCGGTGGTGTTCACCGACGCGCTGCCGCGCAATCCCGGCGGCAAGATCCTGCGGCACGAAGTGCGCGCGAAGTTTCGGACGTAACTGAAGTGGAGAACCACGTGGAAACGAAGACGGGAAGGCTGAACGGAAAGGTTGCGCTGATCACCGGCGGCGCGCGCGGCATCGGCCGGGCGACCGCTTCGAAGCTGAAGGAAGAGGGCGCGCGTGTAGCGATCGCCGATCGCGATCTGGCCGCCGCGCAGGCGACGGCGCAGGAGCTCGGCGACGGCGTGTTCGCGCTCGAGCTGGACGTGGCCGACGCCGCCTCGGTGAAGTCGGTGGTGGCGCAGGTGCTCGAGCGCTGCGGCCGCATCGACGTGCTGATCAACAACGCCGGCATCACGCGCGACGCGTCGCTGGGCAAGACCACCGACGAGCAGTGGGACTCGGTGATCGCCGTCAACCTGACCGGCACGTTCCTGATGACCCGCGAGGTCGCGCCGCACATGGTCAAGCAGGGCGCCGGCGCGATCGTCAACGCCGCGTCGGTGGTCGGCGTGTATGGCAACTTCGGGCAGAGCAACTACGTGGCCACCAAGTCGGGGGTGATCGGCTTGACCCGCGTGTGGGCGCGCGAGCTCGGCCGCAAGGGCGTGCGCTGCAACTGCATCGCGCCCGGCTTCATCGCCACCGACATGACCGCCGCCATGCCCGAAGAGGTGCTGGCGGGCATGAAGCAGCGCACGCCGCTCGGACGGCTCGGCGCGCCGGAAGACGTCGCGCGCGCCTACGCGTTCCTCGCGTCGGACGAAGCGTCGTTCATCAACGGGCAGGTGCTGGGCGTCGACGGCGGCCTGGTCCTGGGAACGTGAGCGAAATGATGCAACTGCAGAAATCGGTATCGTTCACGTTCACCGCCACCTTGGCGTTGACGTTCACCCTCACGCTCACCGCCTGCGACAACCCGCTCCAGGGCTGCCGCACTGATCAAGACTGCCCGGCATCAGCCGCGTGCATCCTCGCCGAGTGCCGGCCGTTGGTCGGCGCCGATCTCGGGTCACCCGACGGTGGCTTCACCGATCTGTCGATGACCTCGACCGCCGATTTCTCGACGCCCGTCCCCGACGGCTGGAGCCCGGATGCGCTGGCCAACTCGTGCACCTTCAACAACGACGGCGTGATCGCGCGCTCGGAGGAGCCGTTCCTGGTCGGTCTCGGCGCGCTGTTCGCGGTCAATCCCTCCGGCTCGACGGTCGCGGTGAACCTGACCGCGCAGAACATGGTCTGGGACTTCACCGCGCCAGTGCCGAGCGAGCGCAAGGTGTTCGATCAGATCGTGAGCCCGTCGGGCGCGTGGTGGTCCGGTGATTTCCCGACCGCGACCTACGCCGAGAAGCTCGACGACGGCCAGGCGGTGCTCGGGGTCTACCGCGCCACCACCGGCGCGCTGCAGCTCCTCGGCGTGGTGAGCGATCAGAGCGGCACGAGCCAGACCGAGCTCACCTACGCCACGCCGATCGACGTGCTCCAGTTCCCGCTCTCGACCACGTCGAGCTGGACCTCGGAGTCGGACGTGACCGGCCTGGCCTCGGGCATCTTCTTCAGCGCGCACGAAAAGTACGTGTTCTCCGTCGACTCGCGCGGCACGACCAAGACGCCCGCCGGCGCGTTCGACACGCTGCGCCTGCGGCTCGGCTACACGCAGACCTACGGGCTGTTGGTCACCACGCGCATCACCTACCTGCACCTCGCCGAGTGTTATGGCGCGGTGGCGCGCGTGCGCTCGCAAGACAACGAGACCTCCAACGACTTTACGCAGGCGACCGAATACCGAAGGCTCGCTATTCAATGAGGCCTTCGAAGTGGTTGGCGGTCACCGGCTGCGTCCTGTCCGGATGCGCCACCTTCCAGACCGGCCCGTCGGAGCCGCTCGCCGAGGCGGAGCGCGTGGTCGTCGAAGGGCGCGGCCAGCTGCGCGTGGTCGAGCGCAACCCGCAGGCGGCCGAAACGGTGCTGCTGGTGCACGGGTACGGCTCGTCGTCGGCGTCGTATCGCCCGGTGATGGACGCGCTGGCCGAGCGCTTCCACGTGCTGGCGATCGATCTGCCCGGCTTCGGGCGATCGGACAAGCGCGCCGGCGACTATTCGCCCGAGGCGCTCAGCGACGTGCTGGCTAACGTGCTCGATCAGAAGCACGTGCGGCGCGCGCACGTGGTCGGGCACTCGTGGGGCTCGTCGGTGGTGCTGGCGTTCGCGCGCCGTCACCGCGATCGGCTCGATCGCCTGGTGGTGATCTCGGGCTGGGTCTACGACGAGCAGCTGCTGCCGCTCATGCGTTGGGCGCGCGTGCGCGGCGTGGGCGAGCCGCTCTACGCGCTGTTCTACCGCCAGCAGATCGGCGAGCGCATGTACCTCAACTTCTACGATCCGACGCTGCTCTCGCAAGAGGTGGTCGACGAGGTCGAGAAGAACATGGCGCGGCCGGGCGCGCTGGCGGCGGCGCTGGCGGCGGCGCGCGGCATGCACTTTTCGCAGTCGCAAGAGGCCTATCGCACCATCTCCGCCGAGACCCTGCTGTTGTGGGGCAAGGAAGATCGCGTCGCGCGGCCGGTGTTCGGTGAGCAGCTCGCGCGCGATCTGCCGCACGCGCGCCTGGTAGTGATCCCGCGCTGCGGTCACCTGCCGATGGTCGAGTGCACCGGCGAGACCACCCTCGCGCTGCGCAGCTTTCTCGAGGCGCCGCGATGAAGGTGAAGCGCGTCCTCTTGATCCTGCTGGCGCTCTCGGGAAGCGCGCGCGCCGACGATGCGCCCGACGAGGCGCTGCCCAAGACGCTCGGCATCACGCCGTCGCCGTGGAAAGACTTTCGCCTGGTCCTCGACGGCTACCTGCGCGTGCGCGCGGACGTGTTCAACGATCTCGATCTGTCGCGCGGGCCGACCCCGACCACCGGGCAGCCGATCTTCCCCGTGCCCGCCGGCGGCGGAAACGATCACACGCTGGCCGGCGTGGACATGCGCATGCGCCTCGATCCGACGCTCGAGATCGGGCAGACCGTCAAGCTGCACCTGCGCGTGGACATCCTCGACAACCTCGGCTGGGGCACAACGCCCGACGTGCTGCCCTCGACCACCTCGTTCGCCGGCGCCACCACCTCGGCCGAGCCGCCGTCGGCGGGCGTCAACGCGCTGCAGGACTCGATCCGCATCAAGCAGGCGTGGGGCGAGGTGACGCTGCCGTTCGGTGTGCTGGCGGCGGGGCGCATGGGCGGCCTCATCTCGTGGGGCACCGGCTTCTTCATCAACAACGGCGACTGCATCGGCTGCGATCACGGCGACACCGGCGATCGCATCGCGCTCACCGTGCCGCTGCTCGGCCATTTTCTCACCGTGCTCTACGAGCTGTCGGCGTCGGGGCCGTACGTGGAGACCTACGGCGCGCCGCTCGGGCTCGATCCGCGCGCGCAGGTGAACACCGCCGCGGTGGCGATCTCCAAGGTGCTCTCGGCCGAGGGTCAGCGGCGCCGCCTGCGCGCGGGCCGCACGCTCGTGCAGTACGGCCTTTTGGCGAGCTACCGCCGGCAGGAGATCGACGCGCCCGCGTGGACCCAACCGGGCGGCCTGTTGCGCAGCTACGGCCCGAACGACTTCGTCAAGCGCGGGCTGGACAGCTTCGCTGCCGATCTGTGGCTCATGCTGCACCACCACGGCTTTCGCGCCGAGCTCGAGTTTGCGACGGTGATCGGAAAGATCAACGACGCCTCGAACATGCCGGGCGTGTCGCTGCTCCCGGCGGTCACCTCCAAGCAGTTCGGCGGCCTGCTCTCGCTGGCCTACCAGTTCCACTGGCCGGTGCGGCTGCGCTTCGAGGTCGGCTTCGCTTCGGGCGACGACGCGCCGGGCTTCGGCGTCCGCCCGGCGCCCGGCCAGCTCACCTCGCAGAAGGGCGACCTCGACGGCCCGCAGCTCCGCCCGCCGGGCGACACCACCGTCGACAACTTTCGCTTCAGCCCCGACTACCACGTCGATCTGATCTTGTGGCGGCGCATCATCGGCCAGGTCTCCGACGCGGTGTACATCAAGCCGACCGTGCGCCTGGGCCCGTTCGGCACGGTGAACCACCACTTCACGCTCGACGTGTCGCTGGTCGATTCCAACGCGATCTACGCGACCACGCCTCCCGGGCAGGACACCCACCTCGGCGTCGAGCTCGACGCGATGGCGCGCTACAAGTACGAAGCGGGCTTCGAAATCAACCTCGGGTACGGGATCCTCTTCCCGGGCGCCGGCTTCCGGAACCTCGAACTCAAGCTGGAACCGCAACCGGCGCAAGCGCTGGAGCTGATTCTGGCGTATAGGATTTGATGCATGCGCGTAATAACCCTCGCCGCCCTGCTGCTCACCGGCTGTTTCGGATCGGCGCCGCTCAAGCCGAACGACGACGCAGGCTACGGCACCGCGCCCGATCTGCAGCCGCTCTGCAGCGGCAACAATGACGGCATCATCGACGCGAACGAGCTTGGCTTTCCGCTCGGCCTCACGGTGCACTACCTGACCAATCCGGCCGGCACCACCGTGGGCGTGAGCCCCGACGGCAAGTTGACGGCCGACGGACCCGAGTGGGACCTGACCTCGAACGCGGGCGACGTGCTGTCGTTGACCATCCAGCCGGTGCCGGGCCAGTGGTACGCGGCGTCGTTTCCGGACGCGACCTACGCGACGGTCTCCGACGTGGGCTCGGGCCTGCTCGGCATCTTCCGGGTCACGCCGACGGCGCTGGAGATCCTCGGCTTCGCCTCGCCGACGCCCAACCAGACGCTGCTGGTCTATGACGCGCCGATCGCGTCGGTCCACTTTCCGATCAAGCAGGGCGACGCGTGGGTGACCGGCGCCAAGATCGTCAACGGCACGCTCAACGGGCAGCCGTTCGCTTCGAACGACACCTACCGCATCAGCATCGACGCGCGCGGCACCGCCACGCTGCCGTTCCTGCAGTTCCAGAACACCCTGCGCGTACACGTCGAGCTCACCCAGGCGCTGCCAGGCGGGATCGCGGTCACCCACATCCAATATCTGTTCTTCCACGAGTGCTACGGGGAGGTCGGCCGCATGGTGTCCACGCCCGGCGAGCAGAATCCCTCGTTTACGACGGCCTCCGAGTTCCGCCGCCTGGCGCTCTGAGCAGGGCGCGGGCTTACATCGTCCGCGATTCGCCCTATTTACTTTCCGCAGGGGTGGATTCACGGAGGTAGGGAATGCGCATCGCGTGCGTTCTAGGGCGGGGGTTCGAGGACTCGGAGTTTCGCGTGCCGTACGACCAGTTTCGCCACGCGGGCCATGCGGTGATGGTGATCGGCCTGAAGAAAGGGGCCGAGCTCGCCGGCAAGAACGGCAAAGAGCGGGTCAAGGCAGAGGCGGCGGTCGGCGAGGTGAAGGCGGCTGATTTCGACGCGCTGTTCATTCCCGGCGGCCACTCGCCGGACGAGCTGCGCGCGGACTCGACGATGGTGCAGTTCGTCAGGGGGTTCCGCGACAAGCCCATCTTCGCCATCTGCCACGGGCCGCAGCTCCTGATCACCGCCGGGCTGGTCAAGGGGCGCATGATGACCGCGTGGAAGACGGTGCAGATCGATCTGGCCTGCGCCGGCGCCAACGTGAGCGACGAAGCAGTGGTGGTCGATCACAACCTCGTCACCTCGCGCAAACCCGAGGATCTGGCCGCGTTCGTGCGCGAGTCGCTGGCGCAGATCGCCCATGGCGCGGGCGCGCACGCCCACTAGGCGGATGGGCCAGCGTCAAAGGATGCGGACCGTCGCCCGGCGGTACCGCTATGAAACCGTGGCGCCGGTGGGCGTCCCGCTCGACGTCGAGCCGGGCGACAATTCGATCGAGCGCGCGGTGCGCGAGATCACCGGCGTGCGCGAGGGGATCATCCCGGACGCGCTGCTCGCGCGGGTGGTCGAGCTGCGCGTCTCGGGGCACGGGCTGCGCGATCTGCGGCCGCTCGCGCGGTTGCCACGGCTCGAGCGCTTGTGGATCCGCACGCACGCGCGCTGCGCGCTCGAGCCGCTGCACAGCCTGCCGTCGCTGCGTGAGCTCGCGCTGACCGATCTGCCGCTCGACGATCTGGCGCCGCTCGCCGCGCTGACGCAGCTGCGCGCCCTGCGGCTGGAGAATTTGCCGCCCGTCGACCTGGGGCCGCTCGCGTCGCTGGGGAGCCTCGAGGATCTGTGCCTGCGCCGCACGCGCGTGGCGTCGTTGGCGCCGCTCGCCGGGCTCACGCAGCTGCGCGAGCTCGAGCTCACCGATGGGGTGTTGCTCGAAGATCTGTCGGCGCTGGCCGCGCTCCCGTCGCTGCGCTACATCAACGTGACCGGCACGCGCGTGCTTCGTGTGGGCGGCGTGGCGGCTCGGGCGCGCGCCGGCGAGCTGCAGATCGACGGGCTCGAGTGCGAGCCGAACTTTCGCGTAGTGGCCGAGTCGTCGAGCCCGCCGTGCGACGCCCGCGGGCTGTGTGCGGAGATCGGCCGCGAAGCCGAGCGGCTGTTGCGCTGGCCGTGTGCGGTCAAGGGCTTGATCACCGACGGCGGCGCGACGCTGCCGTTCGGCGACAATGGCTGGAAGGTGCCGGCGCGCAGCGGTCTCGGCGCGGCGCTCGAACAGATCTGGCGTCCGCTCGCGCTGCGCGCCCCGGGCTTCTCCGCGCAGCTCGCCGCGCACGTCGTCGCGCTCGCGCTGCTCGAACCGCTCGGCGGCGACGATCCGGCGCTCGCGTACCTGTACCGCCGCGCGTGCGTCTGTCACCCGCGCGATTCGTACGGCGTGCTCATCGGGCGCGCCCCGTCCGCCGCCACCACCAGCGCCGCGTTTCGCCTGCCCGCCGCGCTGCGCGAGCTGTACGCGGTGCACGGCGGCCTCGCCTCCGGCGACGTCGAGCTGCTCACGCCCGAGGCCGTCGCGCCGCTCACCCCCGAATGTCGCGGCCGTCTCGACGGCTTCCGCCGCCGCAACCAGGGCCAGCTCCCCGACCAGTTCCGCGTGTTCCTCAAGGACGGCGACGCCGGCGGCAAGGTCTTCGATCTCGATCGCCTCGACGTCCGCAACGACCCAATCGTCCGTCGCTGGTACCCCGAAACCATCGAAGTCGAAGGCAACTCCTCCTTCTGGGACTGGTTCGCCGACGAAGCCCCCGAGCTCCTCCTCCACACCGACCGCAACTAGTCCCCTGACTGACGAGACGTTAGTGGAGGGTGTTGACGATGCCGGGGAGCACGTCGCGGGCGCCGTCGACGACGAACTGGACGGCGATGGCGGCGAGGAGCAGGCCCATGACGCGGTGGAGCACGTTCATGCCGGTCTTGCCGAGGCGCTTTTCGGCGACGGTGGCGCCGATCAGGATGGCGAAGGCCAGGATGGCGTTGAGCGCGATGGCGATGAAGACGATGCCGCGCTCGAGGATGGTGTGCGCGCGGGTCATGAGCACCATGACGGTGGCGAACGAGCCGGGGCCGGAGAGCATCGGGATGGCGAGCGGGAAGATCGAGACGTCGGGTTTCTCCATGCCCTCGGCTTCTTCTTCCGGCGTGGTGCGCTGGCGGGACGGCTGCGCGCGAAGCATGTCGACGGCGAGCAGGAAGAGCAGCACGCCGCCGGCGATGCGGAACGAGCCGATCGAGATGCCGAAGAAATGCAGGATGTACTCGCCCGAGGCCGCGAACACTGCCAGCGCCATGGCCATGGTGATCGACGCGCGCATCGCCGTGCGCCGCTTGTGCTCCTTGGAGTCGGCCGCGGTCATGGCGATGTACACCGGCACCACGCCCAGCGGGTCGACGACGGAGAAGATGGCGGAGAACGCTGCCAGCGCGAACGCGATCACGAACGCACTCTACTTCAACTCGAACGGATAGGTCACCACGTTGGCGCCGCCCGAGACCGGGAACTTGAGCGCGGTCACCACGCCGCGCACGCAGCGGTTGAGCCCGTTGCGCTGCAGGAGCTGCGGCCCCTCGACGCGCACGCGGCTCACCTGACCGGAGCGCTCCACGCGCAGCCCGACCTCGACCTTGCCGCTCTCGAGCGGCGCATCGCCGAGCGCGTCGGTGATGCAGCGCAAGATCGCCGGCTCCGACGGATGGAACACGTGATCGAGATCTTCCTGCTGCAGCTCGCGGTTGGAAGAACCTTCCGACAAGTCGATGCGCTCCGGCCGGCCGAGCGCGTCGCCCTGCGCGATCATCTTCTCGTCGCCGGGCTTGAGCTGCACCTCGGGCGCGGCGCTCTCGAGCCCACCGGCCCCGTGGCGCCGGCGCCGGTGCGGCTCCTTGACCGGCGGCGGCGCGCTCTTGTCGGCGACCGCCAGGCACCGGTGATCGCTGCAGTGCGTGCCGTCGCCGCAGCGGCCGAGACAACCATCGGGCCCGCGCAGATAGAGGTAGGCGCCTCCGGCCAACAGGCCCGCGCCGAGCAACACGCCGAGGAGGAGCCGGCTCACGCTCCAGTATTAGCGCGAGAGCTCAGTGCTCGCCATATTCCTTGAGCTTGCGGATCAGGGTGTTGCGCCCGATGGCCAGCACCTCGGCGGCCTTCGAGCGGTTGCCGCCCAGGTGCTTGAGCGTACGCAGGATGTGCTCGCGCTCGATGTCGGCGAGCGGCCGCGGCCGGAAGCTCGCCGGCGCCGCGTCGGCCACCGGCGCGCCGGTCCGTCCCGCCGGCGGAAGCGACAGGTGGTCGGACTCGATCTCGTTTCCTTCGCACAGCACCACCGCGCTCTCGACGCAGTGCTCGAGCTCGCGGATGTTGCCCGGCCAGCGGTGCTGCACCAGCCGCGCGCGCGTCTGCTGCTGAAAGCCGAGCTCGGGCTTGCCGTGCTTGCGCCGGTACGCGTCGAGGAAGTGCTCCGCCAGCCGCAGGATGTCCTCGTCGCCGCGCTCGTGCAGCGTCGGCAGCGGGATCTGCACCACCTTGACGCGGTAGTACAGATCCTCGCGGAACTGCCCGCGCCCGACCATCGCCTCCAGATCGCGGTGGGTCGCCGCCACCACGCGCACGTCCGCGGTGTGGGTGCGCGTGCCGCCGACGCGCTCGAACTCGCGGTCCTGGATGAAGCGCAAGAGCTTGGCCTGCAGCTCGATCGGCAGCTCGCCCAGCTCGTCGATGAACAGCGTGCCGCCCGAGGCCGCCTCGCACTTGCCGACCGAGCGCGCCTCGGCGCCGGTGTACGCGCCGCGCTCGTGCCCGAACAGCTCGTTCTCCATCAGCGTGGCGGGGATGGTGGTGCAGTCCACCTTGACGAACGGCCCGTCGCGCCGCGCGCTGTTGTAGTGGATGGCGCGCGCGATCACCTCCTTGCCGGTGCCCGATTCGCCGCGCAACAGCACCGTCGCCGAGGTGGCCGCCGCCTTGCGCGTGAGCTCGTATACGCGCTGCATCGCCTCGGACTCGCCGACGATCTTGTTGTAGCGGTAGCGCAGCGGCAGCGCCGGCGCACCGCGATCGCGCCGCGCGCGCGGGCGCACCTGCAGGTACAGCGAGGTGTTCTCGATCGCCAGCGCGGCTTCGGCGCACAGCCGCTTGAAGTACTCCTCGTCGGCGTCGGAGAAGCTCCCCTTGAGCGCGTTGAGCACCTGCACCACGCCGATCACGTTGCCTTCGCGATCGCGCAGCGGCGCGGCGAGCATCGAGCGGGTGCGATAGCCGGTCTGCTTGTCGATCTCCTTGAAGAAGCGCCGATCGGCGTCGGCCGCCGGCAGGTTCATGCTGATGCCGGTGGCGGCCACGGTGCCGGCGATGCCCTGGCCGATCTTGAGCCGGATCTGCTTGAGCTCCGGCAGGTGCGCGGCGCGGCTGAACAGCTCACCCGCTTCGGGATCGACCAGGTAGATGGTGCCGCGATCGGCGCTCACCGCTTCGGCGATGCGATGGACGATCTTGTCGAGCAGCTCGTCGAGATCGACCTCGCGCTGGAGCAGCGCGCCGACCGCCAGGAGCACCGAGGGCTTGACCGGGTCGCCCTTCATCGACGCGCCGGCCGGGGCGTGCTGTTCTGGAACACTGCCCCATTTTAGATCAGGCGGCGCCATGTGTCACGCGGCGGCTTCCACCCCGGAATCGAGCGTGATCTGCAGCCCTTCGCGGGCGGCGCAGGTGGGCTCGAACAGCGCGCGCGCCTCGGCCTCGATGCACGCGATCTGCCAGTCGTCGTGCGCCGGATCGTGGTGGAACAGCACCAGCTGTCCGACGCCCGCCGCCCTGGCCAGCCGCACGCCCTCGGCCGACGTCGAGTGTCCCCAGCCGCGCTTGCCGCGATATTCCTCGTCGGTGTACTGCGCGTCGTAGATGAGCACGTCGGCGCCGCGCGCGAGCTCCAGCAGGTTGCGATCGATCGCGCCCGAGTGCGTGTCGTGCTCGGTGTCGGTGGCGTACACCACGCTGCGGCCGCCCGCCGAGATGCGATAGGCGAGGCAGCCGTTCGGGTGGCATGCCGCCGCGGTGCTCACCGTCGCCGCGCCGATCGGAACGCACGCGCCGGCGGGCAGCGCGTGGAAGGCGAGCTGCGCGCGCATCACCTCGAGCCCGACGGGAAAGTGGGGCGCCTTCATCTGCGCGTCGATCGCTGCGCGCACGTCCCCGCGCGGCGCCGCCCGCTCGGGCCCATACACGGTGAGGCGATTGCCCGGCACGTAGGCGGGCGTAAAGAACGGGAACCCCTGGATGTGGTCCCAGTGAAAGTGGCTGAGCAGGAGCGTGGCGTCGAGCTTCTCGCCGCGCGCCATCAACTCGGCGCCCAGCCCGCGCAGCCCGGTCCCCGCGTCGAGGATGAACAGCTGATCTCCCACCCGCACCTCCACGCAGCTGGTATTGCCACCGACCTGCACGGTGTGGCCGCCGGCCGAGGCGCAGCTTCCTCTCACTCCCCAGAAGCGCGTCGTTAACATTGTGTGGCTCCTTCCCTGCCCAGCCTCTACAGCAACTCGCAGGCCAGCCCGCGTTCCCACACGCGCCGCGGACTTCGCCCCGATCACGAGTGTTCCAAAATGGAACGCCCTGCCGAATCAGAACACGCGAAATGGACGGCTAGGCGGCGGGGCGGCGGAGGAGGCGGATGGTCCACAGGGCGAGCGCGAGCAGCACCAGGGCGAGCCCGATCGCGATCGGACCCTTGAAGCGTTCGGTCCAGGGCTTGGGCGGCTGGGGCGCCTTGCCGAACTCCGTGTTTGGCTCGAGGCTTCCCCAGCCGGCGTTGGCCAGACGCACCTCGCCCGCGCGCGCCAGCACCGCCGGAAAGTCGTAGCTCGGCGCACCGAGGCTCTCGGAGCCCACGTATAATAGGTGGGTGCCCGGCTCCTCCGCGCGGAACACCAGCTCCTCGACGCGATACTCGGCGTACGCGGCCTCGATTGGCAGCGGCGGATCGTCTCCGTCGGAGATCTCGACGCGGAAGTAGCGCTTGCGTGCCGGCGCGATCTCGAGGCGGGTCGATTCGTCACGCGGGAAGCGGAACAGCACGCCCGCGCCGAGCGGCGGCCAGTAGGTCTTGAAGTTGGTGGCCTGCACGACCGCGCGCCGCTCGAACGAAGCGGTGGGGATGGTCAGCACCAGCGCTTGCAGCGGGACGCCCGGCTCGCCGAAGTCGAGCACCGTCTGGCTGACCCTGGCCTTGGGGTCGAGGACGCTCGCCTCCAACTTGGCGGGCACCGCGCGCACCAGCGGCTCGGAGGCGGCCTGCGTGTAGTACACCTGCGCCCCCGCCACGCGCAGCACCTTGCCGTCGTGGCCGGGCTGGATCGTCACGCGCACGTAGCGCGCGTCCGAGATCGGGTAGCGGATCGTCAAGTGGCTCGCCGGCGTGGTCGCGCTCTCGATGCGATAGATCACCGCGCCGTCGCCGAGCGTTCCCCACCTCGCCTCGTCGTAGGAGACCTCGATCCGCGTGCGACGCACGAAGTCGCGCCCGTCGATGTCGAGGCGCACCTCGGAGTGCTTGAGCCCGGGCTTGCCGAGGTCGAGCACCGCGCGCACCGCGCCATCGGGCAGCGTCACCGGGTCGACCAGGGTCACCGGGTGCAACAGCGGCGGCGTCGCGATCGGCACCGCGCGGATCAGGAACGGCACCTCCTTGCCGTCGGGGCCGGCGAGGCGCAGATCGCCCAGCGACATGCTCTCGGAGCGGCTGTGCCGGTACAGCTCGGGATCGACCTCGACGCGGTAGAAGCCGGGAGCGGTCACGCCTTCGACGGTGCGGCGCTCCTTGAGCTGGGTCGGATCGAAGGCGTGCGCGCGCGCGGGCACGAGCAGCACGAGGACGATGGCCGGGCCGATCGCGCCGTCGCGCAGGATCGCCACCAGGCGCTTGCCAAAGCGCGCGTAGAGGAACGATGCGCCGAGGAGCAGGGCGCCCACGCCGACCAGCACCAGGATCTGGAAGACCCGCTCGAGGTGCCACACGTCGTAGAGCGCGAGCTTTCCGAGCGTGAGCGCGAACAGGGCGAGGCCGAGGTAACGGTGCGTCTTGTCCTTGCGCTGAAAGCCGAAGCCCACCAGCGCGGCCGCGTACAGCCCCATGAGCAGCGTGTTGAGCATGTCGAACTGTTGGCCCTGACCGACGACCGCGTTCGCGTAGGCGGTGATGAATACGCGGAACTCGTCGGCGTCCACCTGACCGACAGGCGGCGCCGGCAGGTGCGAGAACAGGGTGTGCATCTCGTTGACGAGCAGGATCAAGAGCGCGCCGTGACCGAGCGTGAACAGCGCGGCCGATGAGCGGCGGAACCACGCGCGCGCCTGGACGGTGCCGGCGGCGCGCGCCGCGACGATCAGCGCGACGGCGGTGCCGGCGAGCGCGTAGGCGCGCGTGTTGAAGAACAGCGGCAGATCGAGGATGCCCTCCTTGCCGCCGCTCGCGAAGAACAGGTGCTGCAGGCGCGAGGCCTCGCCCAGATCCACGTCGAAGAGACGAACCACCGTCGCGAAGAACAGCGCCAGGCCGCCCGAGAGCCACAGCTGGTCGTCCTCCGCGGAGGCCAGCCACACCACCACCGCCGCGAGCGCCGCCCACACGATGGTCACGGTCGCGCCGGTGAACATGAGCGCGACCGCCGCGGCGAACAGGCCGAGCGCCTGGCCGAGCAGCACGGTGGCGTTCTTGCGCAGCTCGGGCGCGCGACGCAACAGGGACGCGCCGATCGCCAGATCGATCGCGCCCACGGCCGCCAGCATGACCGCGCGCAGGTTGCCGTTGCTCGCGGCGATGTGCGACTCGGACAAGAACGCGAACGCCAGCCCGGCGCACGACAGCACCAGCAGGCGCACTGCGGTCGGATGCGCGCGCCGCACCAGCAGCTCGTAGCCGACCGAGCCGATGTACACCAGCGCCCAGCCGCCGGCGACGGCGATGAACGCGAGGTTGGTTTCGTCCGAGCGCGGCATGTTCATGAGCAGGAAGCCGAACGAGAGGCCGATCGCGCCGCCGATCACGCCCGGCGACTCGGCGTGCACGCCGAGCACACCGTAGACCAGCGAGAGCGCCGCGAGCACCATCGCGAAGGTGAGCGGGTGGTGCGGTTGCAAGAGCGCCGCGGCGAGGATCGCGAAGCCGAGCCCGACGCCGCCGAGCAGGCCGAGCGTGCGCGGCGACGGCTTTTCCCCGGCGAGCTGCCCGCGCAGAAAGCCGATCATATAGATGGCGGCCCAACCCGCGAGCAGCGCGAGCATCGCCACCGGCTGCGTCTGCGAGGCCGCGTGCACGGTCGCGACCAGCACCGCGAACGAGGCGAGCAGCGGGATGGCCAACAGCTCGGTGCGCTTCTCGCGGTAGAGCAGGATCGTCGAGAGCACGCCCAGCACCGTCAGCAGCGCGCCGAGATGGAGCGGGTGATCGAACAGCAGCGCCGCGAAGCCCACGTGCGCCAGCACCGCCGCCGCCACCAGGATCGCCACCGGAAACAGTCGCTCGCGTCCGCGGCGCGCGTAGAAATAGACTGCCAGCCATTCGACCAGGAACGCGCCCACCGACGCCAGCGGCACCACGCGCGAGGACAGGTGGTAGTACGCGCCCTCGAGCGAGGCGAGCGGCACGTCGGCGTAGGGCTGTTCGGGCGCTGCGTGCGCGTGGAAGAAGGTCCCGTACCAGCCCATGAACAGCGTCGCGGTCCCGGCGATGCCGAGCCACAGCGAATAGCGAAACTGCATCTTGATCGACGCGGCGTGCGACAGCGCGGTGACCACCAGCAGATAACCGAACAGCGCGAGCGCGCGGTCCTCGCCCGTCGAGAGCAGCACCGGCGCGGCCAGCGCGGCGGCCAGCGAAAGGATGAGGATGCTCTCCGCCTTGTGGTGGATGGCCAGCGCGCCGCCGAGCAGCGCGATCACGAAGAACGCGCCGAACGCCGCCGGCATGGGGACGAGGTGGTAGAAGGCGAAGCTGGCGTAGGCGCTGAGCAGCAGCAGCGACAGGCCGACGCCGAGGATGCACTGGGTCCAGATCGCCTTGGTGCGCGGGCGGGTGTACTCGCCGAACGCCAGCACACCGGCTCCCGCCAGCGCGCCCATCGCCACGCGTCCGAGCGGGCCGATCCAGTTGCTGTCGACGGCGTACTTGAAGAAGTACGCGACACCGAGGAGCAGCGCGACCGCGCCGATGCGCGTGAACCACACCAGCGCGATCTTTTCCTCGAGGGTCGATTGCGGCTGAGCGGGCGCGATCGGCGGGGCAGGGGGCGGCGGAACGTTGACGGCTTCGTTCGCGCTGACGTTCGCGACTACTTCAGGCGCCACCACGACGGGCGCGGGCGTCTCCTCGACCGTCGGCGCCTCCATTGCAGCCGGCGCTTCCATCGCAGCCGACGCCTCCACCACCACGATCGGCGGCATCACCACCACCGGTTCTGCCCGCGGCGCGCTCAGCTCGCGCCGCATCTCCAGCAGCTGCCCGCGCAACGCGAGCACGTCCTTCCTCAGCTCATCCGCATCTCTGCGCGCCCGCCCGGCCTTGACCATCGCCACGATCGGCAGCACGAACGCCAGTGCGAAGAACCCCAGCCCCATCAGGGCGAGAAACGTATACAGGAAGACGTCGTTCACGCTCGATCACCCCCGTCGGAAGAACCGATGGGAGATCATACGGCATTCCCTCGTCGATCTGACGCTTCTCAACCGCACGTCACTGTTGCGGTTCTTCGATCGCTCCTTCCTGGACCGGCTTGCGCAGCGACCGTTCCGCCTTGCGCAGCGCCACGGCCTCGGTCTCGGCCAGCTGCGCGGTCAGGTTGATCTCCTGCAACAGGCCGCGCTTTCGGTGGTAGTCGACGTTCGCCTCGTAGACCGAATCGTCCTGAAACGCGCTGAAGCGCTCGATGAACTCCTGCCGCTCGGCCTGCTTGCGCTCGTTGATGCGCTTGAGATCTTCGGGCCCGCGAATCACGTACGGCGTCAGCACGATCAACAGATCCTGCTTGATGCGCTGCTTGGAGCGGGTCTGGAACAATCGCCCGAGCACCGGAATGTCGCCCAGCAGCGGAATCTTTTCGATCGACTCCGACTCCGAGTCCTTCTGCAGCCCGCCGAGCACGATGGTCTCGCCGTCGCGCACCACCACCGAGGTCTTGATGGTGCGCTTGTTGGTGGTCGGCCCGCCGGGGCCCGAGGTCGCGCCGTCGGGCACGTCGGAGATCTCGCCGTCGAGCTCGAGGCGCACGGAATCGGAATCGTTGAGGTGCGGCGTGAGGTCGAGCCGGAGCGCCACGTCGACGCGCTGGTACGAGGTCAGGATCGACGCGCCGGCCACCGCCGCGCCGAGCGACTGCGCGGCGTAGGGAATGCTCTGCCCGACCGACAGCGAAGCCTTCACGTTGTCCATGGTGAGCAGGTGCGGGCGCGAGATCACGCTCACGTCCTTGGAGTTCTCCAGCGCCTGCAGGATCACGCCGAACGACGGCAGGCTGAACCCGGCGATGTTGATCGACTTGCCGAGCACTCCGGCGAGCAGCCCGCCGCCCGTCGCTGCGGCAGCGATCGAGGTGGCGTCGAGGGCGATCGAGTTGACGCCGTTCTGCCCGCTGGCGGCGAACCCGTCGGCGGACGAGCCGAGATCGTGCCCGCCGTGGAACGAGAGGCCGAGCTTGCTGCCCTTCTCGACGGTGATGTCGAGGATGGTGGCCTCCACGTAGACCTGGCGCCGCGGCAGGTCGAGCTTGCCGATCAGGTCGCGCACCATCTGGAAGTCGGCGCCGTTGGCGAACACCACGATCGCGTTGGACACCTTGTCGGCGCCGATGCGCACCTCGCCCTGCAGCGGGATCGCCGCGGGGGGCGCACCCGGACGAGCCGCTGCCGGCGCGCTGCCGGTCGAGCCGGTCTTGGACGCCAACCCGATCGATTGCAGCGTGGTGGCCATCTCTTCGGCGTTGGTGTTGGCCAGGTACACCACGTGGGCCTGCCCGCCGACCTCGTCGGAGAGCTGCGGATCGATGCGCGCGGCGAGCGCCAGCACGCGCTGAAAGCCGGCCGGCGATCCGACCATCACCATCATGCGCGCGCCGTCGACCGGGATCAGCGCGGTCACGCCCTCGGCGATCGGCCCCGTCGCTGCCGGCGCGCCCTTGGGATCCGGTGCGGCCTCGTTCGCGCTGCGCCGGCTCGCCACCAGCACCTTCTCGAGCGTGGCCGCCAGCTCGACCGGCGCCTGCTGGTGCGCCGCGATCACGAACAGCGCGTCGCCGCTGGGCGGGCGCTTGACGTCGAGCACCTCGACCAGCTCCTCCATGCGCCGCACGTTGGTCCCGCGATCGGTCACGATCAGCGCGTTGCCGGCCGCGTACACCGACACGTCGCCGTCCTTCGACTTCATGCGCGTGAGCACCTCCGACAGATCTTGCGGCCGCGCGTGGGCCAGCCGCACCAGCCGGGTGACGAACTGGTCGCCGCTCGGCGTCGCGTCGTGCGCGCCGAGCGGCGTCGCCACCTCCTTTGCTCGTCCTCCGTCCACGATCTTCAGGGTCTTGCCGCCGCTATGCTCGACCGTCAGCCCGAGCGACTCGAGCGACGAGTAGAACAATCGATAGACCTCGGGCGCGGTGAGCAGGTCGGGCACCTCGAGCGTGACCTTGCCCGCGCGCTGCACGCTCGGCCCGACGATGATCGTCTGGCAGCTGATCTCGCCCAGCGACGCGACCAGCTCACTCACGCCCACTTCGCCGCGCACGCCCCAGCGAAACCGCTTCGACTCGGGATACTTGTTGCAGCCGAGGAACTCCTTCTCGCCCGGCTTCTCGGGCACCAGCTCCGGCGCGCGCGTGGTCTCCGCCGTCGCTACACCGCCCAGGCACAAGATCACCAACACCGCCTGCGCTCGCATGCAACGGTGCTCAGCAAGGGGCGTGCCGCGTGGAGCTGCCGGCACTTGCGAGCCCGCGCTGACATCCTGACAACGCCGCGTGCGCCAGGTCATGACGGAATGGCGGCGGCGCTCCCAATCCCAAGCAGGAGGAGCCGACATGCGCAGAGTGGCACCATTGATGATGGCCGGGTGCGTGGCGCTCGGCGGCTGCTACGACGCGCCGGTGGAGTCGCCGCCGACCACCACCACCGAGGTCACCAACTACAGCGTGCTCGCGTCGGGGCGCAACAAGGTCGACATCCTGTTCATGATCGACGACTCGGACTCGATGCAGCCCAAGCAGGACGAGCTCAAGAAGCGCTTCCCGCAGCTCATCAGCCAGCTCGAGCAGTTCGCCACCGACGGTCACAAGGCCTGGTACCACATCGGCGTGGTGACCTCGGACCTGGGCGCGGCGGGCATCAGCTGCGGCAACAACCTGGGCGGCAAGCTGCAGCCGATCGGCCGCGGCGCGGACCTGACGAAGTGTCACGGCCTGGGCGGCGGGTTCAATTTCATCAACTACAACCAGCTCGACGGCAGCAACAACCTGCCGGCGGGGCAGGACCTGGCGACCACCTTTCAGTGCATGGCCTCGGTGGGGCTGGGCGGCTGCGGCTACGAGCACCAGCTCGAGTCGGTGTATCGCGCGCTGCACGACACGCCCGCCGAGAACCACGACTTCCTACGCGACGACGCGATCCTGGCGGTGGTGTTCGTCACCGACGAGGACGACTGCTCGGCGCCGCTGATCTCGGACCTGTTCACCGGCGCGATCGCGCTGCCGCCCGCCGGCTACGGGCCGAAGCAATCGTTTCGCTGCACGCAGTTCGGCATTCAGTGCGGCGATCCGCTGATGTCGATCCCGAGCGGGCCGAACGCGTGGTCGCACTGCGATCCGACGCCCGGCGGCGGCAAGCTGTTCGACGTGAGCCGCTACGTCACGCTGTTCACCAAGCCGCTCGGCGCCGGCGGCATCAAGGCCGATCCGGACCACGACGTGATCCTGGTGAGCATCGCCGGCGACATCGACAAGGGCGTGACCGAGCTGCTCGCCAACCCCGACACCATCCCGCACCAGCCGTGCGCGGCCTTCAACGGCGGCAACTGCACCTGGGTGCTCGGCCATTCGTGTCACTCGGACAGCGACGCGACCTGGGTCGGCGATCCGGCGGTGCGCATCTCGCACGTGGTCGCAGCCGCGAAGCAGAACCAGTTCACCTCGGTGTGCGCGGGCAGCTACCAGCCGGCGCTGCAATCGCTCGCGGATCTGATCGAGGCCCAGCTCAAGGACTTCTGCTTCGACAAGCCGGTCGCCAACCCCGACGATCCCGACTGCATCGTCGAAGACGTCACGCCGTCGACGACTGGCGGCCAGGACGCCGTCTTCGAGATGCTCTCGTGCAAGAAGACCACCGACGTCCCGCCCTGCTGGCGCCCGCTCCCCAACCCCGCCTGCAAGCCGATCAACAATCCGCTCACCAACATGCCCGAACAGATCGGCATCCAGATCGACCGCGGCGGCGTCGTCCTCCCCCCGGGCGTGCACACCAACATCGAGTGCGCCACCATCGCCCACAGCTCCAACTAAACAAGTTAAAAAGTTAAGTCCGCTTGTTATCTCGGCATCTAATACGATGCGGTCCCATGAAGCTGACTCCGCTCGCCAAGGCGTTCGTCGCGGCCGTGATTCTGGCCGTCGTCGGTTACAGCGGTTGGCATTATTACCAGGGACACAAGCCGGGTGAGACGGGGGCGGAGAAGGCGCAGGAAAAGTCGGCCGCAGCGACGGGAACGAAGAGCAAACACGACGCCAAGAAGATCGTCGTCGGCGTGAACGATTTCGGTGGCGCGTATCCCGGCGTGGTGGCCAACGACGGCGCGATAGCGGGCGCCAAGTCGCGCTTTGCCGCCGCCGGGCTCGACGTCGAGATCAAGCTGATCCGCGGATCGAAGGAGCGCCTGGCCGCGTTCGACTCCGGCGAGGTCGACATCATGCTGCTCACGCTCGACTACCTGGCCAACCTGGTGCCAGTCTATCGCGAGAAAAACGTGGAGCTCAAGTCGTTCCTGATGGCCGACTGGAGCCGCGGCAATCTGGGGATCGTCGCCACGCCGAAGATCAAGTCGATCGAAGGGCTCAAGGACGCCAAGGTCGCGACCACGCGCAACACGCCGACCCACTACCTGCTCTTGACGCTGCTCAAGAAGTCGAACCTCAAGCCCGATCAGATCGAGAAGGTGAAGTCGAATATCGTCTACGCGACCAAGACTCCGCTCGCCGGCGACATGTTCAAGCGCGGCGAGGTGGACGCGGTCGCGATCTGGGAGCCGCACCTGTCGCAGGCGATGGCCGGCGGCAAGGGGCGCCTGTTGGTCTCGACGGCGACCGCCACCAACCTGGTCGCCGACGTGCTGTTCGCGCGCGAGAGCTTCCTGAAGGATCACGAGCAGCAGATGATCGCGTTCAGCCGCGCGTGGTTCGAGGGCGTGGCGCTCACCGAGAAGGATCCCGAGGCCGCCGTGCAGGTGATCGCCAAGGCGTTCCAGCAATCGCTCGACGAGACGCGCGACGTGCTCAAGAAGATCAAGCCCACCACCTTCGCCGACAACCGCGAGTTCTTCGGCCTCGAGCGGGAGCGCGCGCCGTACCTGGCGCTGTTCGAGGACGCCAGCCGCTTTTGGCAGAAGGAGGGAGTGATCAAGCAGGCGGCCGACGGCGCGGCGACCCGCTGGCTCAAGCCGCTCGAGGCGCTCTCCAAGGAGCACGCCGACGAGAAGGTGAAGGAAGACTTCAAGTTCGGCAAGGGACCGAGGGCCTCGACGCCGCCGCTGCTCACCAAGAGCGTGTCGATCTATTTCGCCAGTGGCGTGGACCGGCTCGATCCGAACGCCAAGAAGCTGATCGACGAGTTCGCCGACACGCTGGCCGAGTTCGGCAACGCCTACGTGCGCGTCGAGGGCAACACCGACAACGTCGGCGCGGCCAAATCGAACGTGGCGTTGTCGAAGCGACGCGCGGTGGCGCTGGTCGACTACCTGACGGCGCAGCACGGCTTCGATCGCACGCGCTTCGTTGCGGTCGGCAACGGGCCCGACAAGCCGGTGGGCGACAACGCGACCGAGGAGGGACGGGACATGAACCGCAGGACCGACTTCGAGATCATCCCCAATGAATAGGCCCAGCCTGATCATCGTCGCGCTCGCGAGCGCGCTCGCCGTCGCTGCGCCGCCCCAGGGGAAGGCGAAGCCGAAGCTGGTGGTGGTGGTGGTGGTAGACCAGCTGCGGCGCTCGGAGCTCGATCGGCTCGGTCCGCACTTCACCGGCGGCTTTGCCCGTCTGCTCTCGACCGGCGCGGTGCTCGACGGCCATTACGGCCAGCAGAACACCTACACCGGCCCGGGCCACGCGCTGATCCTCTCCGGCTCGTACGGCTACCTGAACGGGATCATCCAGAACAAGTGGTACAACCGCGAGCGCGGCCGCTCCGAAGGCATGCTGTTCGATCCCGACGCCAAGCCGATCGGCGGCGAGAGCGATCCGGCGTCCAACCCCGACAATGACACGTCGCCGCGCAACTTCAACGGCTCGACGGTAGGCGACGAGCTACGGCTGGCGAGCGGCATGGGATCGAAGAGCGTCTCGGTGGCGCTCAAGGAGCGGGGCGCGCTGCTGCTCGGCGGACGGCTCGGCCAGGCGTGGTTCTTCGGCGAGAAGACCGGGCAGATGATCACCAGCACCTACTATCTCGACACGCTGCCCGAGTGGGTCGCCAAGTTCAACGCGCAGAAGCTCGCCGAGGCGTCGTTCGGCAAGAGCTGGGAGCGCGCGCTGCCCGTCGGCGCGTACACGATCTCGGGGCCGGACGATTCGCCGTTCGAAGGCGACATCGTCGGGCTCAAGCGCACGTTCCCCCATCCGCTGACTGGTGGAGGAGACAAGCCGGGACCGAAATTCTACGAAGCGTTCATGACCAGCCCGATGGGCATCGACTACGAGTTCGCGTTCGCACGCGCCGCGGTCGAGGCCGACAAGCTGGGCGGGCGCGGCGTGACCGACCTGCTCGCGATCTCGGTGAGCCCGACCGACTACATCGGCCACACGTTCGGCGTGTACAGCCAGGAGACCGAAGACGCGCTGGTGCGCACCGACCGCGCGCTCGGCGCGTTCCTCACCTGGCTCGACGGCAGGCTCGGCAAGGACGGCTACGTGGTGGTGCTCACCGCCGATCACGGCGCGTCGATGCCGCCCGAGCAGGCGAAGAAGCTCGGGCTCGGCGGCGCGCGCGTCAAGAAGCTGCAGATCAAGGGCGCGATCGACGCCGCGCTGTCGGCGCGCTTCGGCAAGGGCGATTGGGTGGTGGCGCTCGAGGATCCGAGCGTCTACCTGAACGACAAGCTGATCGCCGAGAAGAAACTGGCGCCCGCCGAGGTGCAACAGGCGGCCGGCGAGGCGCTGCTCACGCTGCCCGGCTTCATCGGCTTCGCCACGCGCGACAACCTGCTCAAGGGCGAGCTGCCGCCCACCGTCGCCGCGCGCGCGATCGCGCGTTCGTTCTTTCCGGCGCGCGCCGGCGATCTGATCGCGGTGCAGGCGCCGTTCTCGTTCTGGGGCAAGTACGGCGAGAAGGACTTCGGCGGCTCGCACGGCTCGTTCTACCGCTACGACACCGACGTGCCGCTGATCCTGGCCGGCGCGCCGTTCAAGCCCGGCTACCACGGCGCCGCCGAGATGGTCGACCTCGCCGCCACGCTCGCCCATGTCCTCGGCACGGCTCCGCCGGCCGCCTGCGAGGGCGAGGTCCTCACCCGCGTCTTGAAGTAGCCGCGCTTGAGCCCCGTGTGGGAATTGGCGCTCCTGTTCTTGCGGCTGGGAGCGACAGCCTTCGGGGGGCCGGCCGCGCACATCGCGATGATGGAGGTCGAGGTGGTGCAGAAGCGCGCGTGGCTGACGCGCGAGCAGTTCCTCGATCTCTACGGCGCGACCAACTTGATTCCGGGGCCGAACTCGACGGAGATGGCGATCCACATCGGCTACCTGCGCGCGGGCTGGGCGGGGCTGATCGTCGCGGGCGCGTGCTTCATCCTGCCGGCGACGCTGATCGTCTCGGCGATCGCGTGGGCCTACAAGTCGTACGGCTGGTTGCCGGCGGCGGCGCGCGTGCTGTTCGGGATGCGGCCGGTGATCATCGCGATCGTCGCGCACGCGCTGTACAAGCTGGCGCGCACCGCGGTCAAGGACCTGTTCCTCGGCGTGGTCGCGGTGCTGGCGACGGCGCTGGCGTTGACCGGCGCCAACGAGCTCGTGCTGCTGGGCGGGATCGCGCTGGCGGTGGCGTTCGCGCGCTCGGTCAAGCGCGCGCCGATCTCGTTGTGGCTCGCGCCCGCGCCGCTGGTCGCCGCGTCGACGGCAGCCGCGCCGTTCGGCCTGCTTCCGCTGTTCCTGTTCTTCCTCAAGATCGGCTCGATCCTGTTCGGCTCGGGCTACGTGCTGATCGCGTTCTTGCGCTCGGATCTGGTCGAGCGCTGGCACTGGCTCACCGAGTCGCAGCTGCTCGACGCGGTCACGGTCGGCCAGGTGACGCCCGGCCCGGTGTTCACCACCGCCACCTTCGTCGGCTGGCTGCTCGCCGGCCCGACCGGCGCGTCGCTCGCCACGCTCGGCATCTTTCTACCCGCGTTCGTCTTCGTCGCGATCTCCGGCCCGCTGGTGCCGCGCCTGCGCCGCTCGCCCACCGCCGGCGCGTTCCTCGACGGGCTCAACGTCGCCTCGCTCGCGCTCATGGCCGCGGTCACCCTCGAGCTCGGCCGCTCCGCGATCTTCGCCCAGCCGGGCGTGCTGCCGCCGGCGATCGCGCTGGTCAGCTTGTTGGCGCTGGTGCTGCTCCCGCGGCTAAACTCGATCTGGCTGGTGCTCGCGGGAGCCCTGCTGGGAGCCCTATGCGCGAAGCCCTGAAGGTCATGCTGCTCACCGCCACGGCCAATCTGTTGGCCGTGTTGCAGGCGATGGGCTACGGCCTGCTGGTGCGCGATCTGCCCGGCGGGCTCATCCCGCCCGGCAACCTGGTGTTCGTCTGGTCGGCGCTGACGCTGCTCGCCTCCTACGCGATCTTCGGGCCGATCCTCATGATCGCCAACCGCTCGCTCAGCCGCGTCTTCGATCAGCTCCTGCGCGGCGGAACGCCCGATCCGGCCCAGCTCGAGCAGGCCCGCCGGCGCGCGCTCGAGCTGCCGGTCTACATGTCGCGCCTGTCGACGATCGTCTGGGTGCTGTCGGCCGCGTCGTTCCCGCTGTACGTCTGGGCGGTCGGCGCGCAGGTCGAGCTGCTGGCGAAGATCCACGTGATGATCGTGACCATCCTGATCGGCGGCGTGTCCGGGACCTTCATCTACTACATCATCGAGTGGCGCGCGCGCGCGCGCATCATCCCGGTGCTGTTCCCCGACGGGCGCCTGAGCCGCGTGACCGGCGTGCGACCGGTCACGCTCGGGTTCAAGATCTGCGTGCTCCTGGTGGTGACCGTGCTGATGCCGATCGTGGTGCTCACCTTCGCCGCGCTGATGGGCACGCTCACGCCGCAGGTGGTGCTCTACCTGGGCGCCTCGTTCTTCCTGTTCGGCATCCTGCAGGCGGCGTTCATCGGCCACAGCATCTCCAAGCCGGTCACCGATCTGGCGCGCGAGGTGGACAAGGTCACGCGCGAAGATCTCAGCGCGCAGGCGCAGGTGCTGTCGCTCGATCACATCGGCCAGCTCGCAGAAGGCTTCAACGAGATGGTCGTCGGCCTGCGCCGCGCGGTGTTCGTCAAGGAGACCTTCGGCCGTTACGTCACGCGCCAGGTGCTCGACGAGATCTTGAAGGGCAAGGTCGAGCTCGGCGGCGAGCTGCGCTGCGCGACGGTGATGTTCTCCGACATCCGCGGCTTCACCGCGCTCTCCGAGAAGCTCGGCCCCGCCGAGCTGGTGAGCTTTCTCAACCGCTACCTCGACATCATGGTCGACGTGGTGGTGGAGTACGGCGGCACCGTCGACAAGTTCATCGGCGACGCGGTGATGGCCTCGTTCGGCGTGCCGCTGTCGAAGGACGACGACGCGTTGCGCGCGGTCAAGGCAGCGCTGCAGATGACCGCGCGGCTGGTCACCTGGAACGCGCAGCGCGCTTCAGCGGGCGAGCTGCCGATCGACATCGGCATCGGCCTGCACACCGGCGACGTGGTGGCCGGCAACATCGGCTCGGCCAAGAAGATGGAGTACACCGTGATCGGCGACACGGTGAACACCTCCTCGCGCATCGAGCAGCTCAACAAGCGGTTCAACACCCGCCTGTTGATCTCGTCGACCACCTTCGCGCTGGTCAAGGACCAGGTGATCGCGCGCGCGCTCGATCCCGTCGAGGTCAAGGGCAAGGCGCTGCCGCTCACCGTCTACGAGGTCACCGGGTTGCGTTGAGATCCCTTGGCGCACATCTTTGTCGGGTGCGCCTCGCATCCGTCGCGTCGGTGATGCTGCTCGCGACGCCGGCGATCGCCGAGCTCAAGCCCGCGCCGCCCGCGGCCGAGCTGGTCTCGATCAACACGCACGAGCACTTCAAGCTGCGCCCCGACACGCACGGCAAGTTCGGCAAGAAGGAGCTGCACGGCTGGACGCGCTTCATGCGCTGCTGGCACACCGGGCGGCAGCACGCGATGGCGCCGCGCCTGGCCGAGCTGATCTACACCACCGCGCAGCACTTCGAGTTCCACCTCATCCGCCTGTACGACGGCTATCGCGCGCCGCGGGTCGCGCGCGCCAAGGGCAACACCAAGTCGCCGCACAAGAAGGGCATCGCCGCCGACTTCGTGATCGAGGGCGTCGACAACAAGGTGCTGCGCGACTACCTGTTCACGCAGTTCGAGCGCGTCGGCGTGGGCTACTACCCGAACTCGAGCTTCGTGCACCTCGACGTGCGGCCCGGCAAGGGCAAGGCGTTCTGGACCGACTACAGCTTCCCCAACCAGCGCCAGTCGAAGTCGTTCTATTCGAAGAAGAGCTGGGAGCAGATCAAGGCCGACGAAGAGACCATGGACGCGCTCCATAAAGAAGGAGAAGAAGGGGGCGAGGAACCCCCTAAAAACGACAGCCCGGGGGTAGTCGCCCCCAAACCGCCTGATCTTGGCCCCGCAACGCCTTGAAATAATTCGCATCTGATTCGGCCTGGGCCTTGCTCTAGGACGCCAGCACCGGAGGCTCGAAGATGCGTACCCAACTACTCGCCCTCATGCTCGGAGCTGCTGCTGTCGGATGCGACAATGGCCAGGCCAACGTGCTGGAAGGCATCCCGTCGATCGTCTACATCCAGCGGACGGTCACGGATACCGGAAACGTCTTCGACTACCAGGGAGGAGGCACGAGCGCGAACCTGTTCTCGCTCACGCCGCCGTCCGCCTCGGGGGTGAAGAAGAACCTCACCAACTGGACCGCCGCCGACATCAACGCGCTCGACATCTCGTTCGATGCGCGCGAGATCGCGTTCTCGGCCAAGGCGCCGGGCGAGGATCGCTTCCATATCTTCCGCATCAATGTAGACGGCTCGAACCCGTGCGACGCGGCGGCCGGCAAGGTCTCGCAGGGGGCCTGCCAGATCACCATGGGCGGCAACGACGAGGTCTATCCGATCTATGCGCCCAACGGCCGCATCTTCTTCGTCACCAACCAGAACGTCGAGGGGCCGGCGGTGCCGCAGTTCCGCGACGAGTACGAGCGCGCCACCACCGCGCAGGCCGCGACCATGATGCTGGATGGCTCGGACCTGCAGCTCGGGCCGCGCAACGTCTCGCACCGCGTCGCGCCGAACATGATGAGCGACGGGCGCGTGGTGCTCACCGAGTGGCGCCACCTGGGCGAGACCAACGAGGGCGATCTCACCATCCTCAATCAGGACCTGACCGGCACCCGCGAGGGCTTCGGCCGCGAGGGCAAGGGCATCACCAACAACTACCTGCGCGCCAAGGAAGTGGCGCCCGGCATGCTGGTCGCGATCGGCACCTCGCGCGACCGCACCTATCAGGCGGGCAAGCTGGTGCTCATCAACCTGGGCGGGCCAACCGTCGATTCGCAGTCCGAGGCGCGCTCGTCGGTCGTCGACCTGACGCCGGACGTCCCCGGTGATCGCACGCCTTCGTTCACCGGTGTGGGCCGCTACTACGACGTGGTTCCGCTGCAGGGCAAGGCCGATCAGTACCTGGTGAGCTGGGCCGACGGCCCGGTGGAGTCGGGCGTGCTCGGCATGGCCAATGCGTCGCCGGACTTCGGTATCTACGTCTATAACGCCAAGACCAAAGAGCGCTTCCCGATCGTCAACGACGTCGGCCCGTGGGAGGTCAGCCCGGTCGCCGTCGTCAAGCGCGCCGAGCCGGCCGCGCTGACCGGCGCGTTCGCCGCGCAGGGCACGCAGTCGACGCTGCTCGCCGCCGTCAACGTCTACGACTCGAGCCTGCTGGCCATCCCGGCCGGCACGGTGGTCAAGGCGCGTATCACCGAGGGCTTCTCGTCGGAAGAGGGCTTCCCGAATATGTTCGGGCTCACCGAGTTCGACGGCATGGCGCGGCTCGGCGAGGCGGACGTGAACGCGGACGGCTCGTTCAAGGCGCTGGTGCCGGCCAACACGCCGGTGCGCATCCAGCTGATCGACAAGTTCGGCATGGCGATCCAGGCCAACGGCATCGGCGCGGGCGCGCCCGCCAACACCACCGAGCCGGTGTGGATCCAGGGCCGCGCGGGCGAGGCTCGCGTGTGCGGCGGCTGCCACGAGGACCGCACCAAGAGCATCCAGATCGCCCCCGGCTCGTCGACGCTGCAGGCGTCGGGCGCGGCGGCCTTCGACTACGCGGGCAAGACCCGCATGGAGCGCCAGTCGACCGACTACTCGGCCGCCAACGTGATGGGCGTGCCGTGGGACAAGGCGCTGCAGCCGATCTTCGACGCGCATTGCACCGCTTGCCACGACGGCACCGCGGGCGCGGCCAACCCGAGCTACACGATCATGGACGTGACCGACATGTCGACCTTCTCGTTCACCTTCGATCTCACCTCCAAGCCGGTGAGCGTGATGAACGGCGAGCAGATGTACACCTTCTCGGCGTCGCACGTGTCGCTGCTCGGCCCCGACATGCTGTTCCGCGAGAAGCAGATCATGATCACCATGGGCATGCCGAAGGAGTACGTCTCGCCGGGCTCGGCGGTCACCTCCGAGGTGATCAAGATGCTCAACCCGCCGCTGCGCTTCCCGGCGGTCGACATGACGCAGGGCGCGTTCGGCCCGCGTAACACGAAGCCGCAGCATCCGGCCGGCGAAGCCCTGGTCTACAACGGCCACAACGGCGACGACGCCGCGTACCAGCTCACGGCGGACGAGTACTACCTGTTGCAGCTGATGGCGGACAACGGCGGGCAGTTCTTCTCGCGTGAGAACGCCCCGGGGAGCAACTAACATGAAAACGAATCTGATCATCATCGGACTTCTTCTCTCTTCGACCACGGCCTTCGCGGGCCGCGGCGGATCCACCACGCTCATCAAGAGCGCCGTCGAGTCGGGCTCGGCCGACGCGATCGTCGCCGAGATCGAGCGCGCCGAAGAGCTGGCGTGTCTGTCCTGCATCGAGCCGGTCAAGGCGCTGGTCGACCATCCGTCCGAGCGCGTGCGCGACGTGGCCGGCTGGTGGCTGGGCCGGCGCGGCGTGCGCGACGAGGTGATCGCCGACATGAAGGCGCGGCTCTCCGCGCAGGACCCGACCGCGGCGCGCAACGCCGCCAGCGTGCTCGGCGCGATGCGCGACTTCTCGACGCTGCCCGCGCTCAGCGCGTACCTGGCGAACCCGCTCGACGAGGAATCGGGCATGGCGGCGGCCAAGGCCATCGGCAACATCGGCCACCCGACCGCACTCGCCGCGCTCAAGGCCGGCTTCGGCTCGCCGCTGGCGGGTGTGCGCGCGGCCTCGCTGCAAGCGGTCCGCGAGCTGCGCGCGCCGGTCGGCCAGCACGCGGTCACCGACTCGCAGTCGCTGGTTCCGCTGTTCACCGACGCGAGCGACGTGGTGCGGCGCCAGGCGGCCATCACCGCCGGCTTCGTGCAGGATCGCGCGGGCGTCTCCGCCCTCGCGCTGCTGGTGACCGGCGACCCCTCGGCGCTGGTGCGCAAGGCCGCGGCGTGGGCCATCGGCCAGATCGGCGCGGACGTGCAGGGCGGCGCAGGCACGGCGGCCCTCACCGCGGCGCTCAACGACTCGGACCCGCTGGTGCGCTCGGTCGCCAACGGCGCGCTGGGACGCTTGAAGTAAGCAGCATCCGACGGTAAACTTGCCGCGATGCGATTCTATGGCTTAGTCGCGCTCGCTCTCCTCGCCGCCGCCGGTTGCGACGACGGCTCCCCCGACGCTCCCCAATACTACCAGCGGGTCATCCAACCCATCCTCACCGCCAGCTGCGTCCGGCAGCAGGGCGGCTGCCACAAGGAAGACGGCAACGGCAACGCGCTCGGCAACCTCGACCTGACCAGCTACGCCAACGTGACCAAACGGAAGGACGTGCTGCGCACCTACGGCTCGTTCCCGGTGCCGCTGCTCCTGCTCAAGGCCTCGGGCGCGGCGGTGCCGCCCATCCCGTACAAGGGACGCACCGACGGGCAGACCGTGTTCCTGCCGTCGGAGATCCAGCACGTGGGCGGGGCCAGCATCAGCGTCGAGTCGAACGCGTTCTTCGAGCTGCAACAGTGGATGTCGAACGGCGCGCAAGAGGACGGCTCGGTCCTGGTGCGGCCGCAGCAGATGGGCACCGGCGCCTGCCGCCCGGACTTCGCCACCGTGCGGCCCGACGTGGCCGCGCAGCTGGCCACCGTCGACACCACCACGCAGGCGTTCAAGGACTTCGCCGCCAACGTCGAGCCGGTGATCACGCAGAGCTGCGCGTTCGGCACCTGCCACTCTTCAGAGCAGAGCGACTTCTTCATCACCTGCAAAGGCTCGGGATCGGACGACGCCACCAAGTTCAACTTCCTCGAGGCGCAGGCGTTCGTCGCCGCGCCGCCGGAGATCTCGCAGATCGTGCTCAAGCCGCTGGCGCCGACCGCTGGCGGGTTCACGCACACCGGCGGCGTGTTCTTCCCGAGCAAGGACGACACCACCTGGAAGAACCTGCTCGCCTGGGCGACCGAGGTGGGGCCGTCGGCGGTGCTGGCGAATCTGTCGACGGGGCAGCAGTTCTTCAACGACAACGTGATGCCGATCTTCCTCAAGCGCGGCTGCGCGCTCGAGGCGTGCCATTCGCCGGGGTCGGCCAACGACTTCAAGCTGCGCGCCGGCGCGCGCGGGTTCATCTCGCCGTTCTCGCTGGCCGACAACTACATGTTCGCGCGCCGCGACTTCCTGGTCGCCGAGGTGCCCGACGTGCGGCAGAGCCGGCTGGTCAAGAAGCCGATCGTGCCCGCGCACGAGGGCGGGATCGGCCTCATCCATCGCGGCGGTCCGCCGCTCGAGACGCCCGGTGAGGTGCTCGATCCGACCCTGTGCCCGCAGCCGTGGACGCCGGCGTCGACCCCGTTCTGCACGTTCGTCGAGTGGCATCGCATCGAGCGCGCGGCGCTGATCGCGAAATCGCAAGCCGACGCGATGAACGCGGGCGACGCCTTGCCGCTGGTCGCGGTGGTGCGACCGCCCGACGCGGATCGGCCGATCGACTTCGACACCTATCGGCCCGGCGCGGATCTGGTGCAATCGAACGTGAGCGTGAGCGCGCTCGGCGCGCCCGGCTCTATTGACCCGGCCTCGGCGACCGGCCCTGTGAGCCTGCTCGGCAACTGTGCCGGCTCGACCGCCGTCCGCGACGTGCGCCATCCGGCGGTCAGCTACGACTCGAGCAAGGTGGCGTTCGCGATGCGCCTGTCGGCGACCGACACGCTCGACATCTATGAAGTCACGCTCGACGCCGCGCACACCTGCACCAAGATCACCGACGGCAACGGCGTGTCGGCGAACGGCATCCTCCAGCACAACCTCGATCCGATGTACGGGCCCGACGGCACGCTGGTGTTCGCGTCCACGCGCGGCCGGCCAGGCGTGGGCCCCACGCGCTCGCTCAAGTATCTGTTGCCGCAGACCGATCTATGGCGGCTGCCGCGCACCGGCAGCGCGTATGGCCCGCCGCAGCAGATGACCGCGCTGCTCGGCTCGGAGCTCTCGCCGGCGATGATGCTCAACGGCCAGATGACGTTCACCGCCGAGAAGGCGAGCGCGGACTTCTATCAGCTCTCGGGACGGCGCATCAACTGGGACCTCACCGACTATCACCCGCTGCTCGGCCAGCGCGCCATGTCGCGCGACGTCAACATGATGATGCACCCGTCGGTGGACTACGGTCAGGCGACCGGCATCCGCGAGATGGTCGATCGCAACTTCGTGCTGATCTTCTCCGACGACGGCTGTAAGGGCGGCGGCGGCACGCTGGCCACCTTCAACCGATCGATCGGGCCGTTCGAGGCCGATCGCACCGAGATCACGTTCCTGCGCTCGGTGAACATCCTCGACGCCGCGGCGACCGGGCGCGCCGGCCCGACGCAGGGCGCCTATCGCGCGCCGTTCCCGCTGCCCGATGGGCGCATCCTCGCCTCGTACGCGCCGGACGTGACCGATCTCGCCGCCGCGGCGTCGGTGCGCTACGACCTGGTGGTGGTCGATTCGGTGAGCGGCGCGCGCACGCCGGTCGCCGGCCTGGGTGGCGGCGCGCAGTCGTTCGTCGACGCGATCCTGGTGTACAAGCGCGAGCAGCGGCCGGTGTTCACCAACCTGACGCAGCTGGTGTTCGGCGGCCACGCCGATCCGGCGAGCGACGCGGCGCACGGCGTGGTGCACTACCCCGATCTACCGATGCTCTCGACGCTGCTCGGCGCCAACCTGCGCACCGGCCGGTTCGTCGACGAGCTGCGCGCCGCCAAGCGCGCGGTGCTGTACGAGGATCAAGCGCCGCCGGCAGATCTGGCGGCGGCGATGGCCGGCCGGACCGGCTCGCAGATGGTGTTCCAGAACCGCAAGATGCTGGGCGCGGTCGACCTCGCCTCCGACGGCTCCGCGCAGCTACGCTTGCCGTCGCTGACGCCGCTCATCCTCGAGCTGCAGGACGGCTCCGGCAAGTCGCTGTTCATGATGAGCGAGGAAGATCAGCTCGGTCCCGGCGAGTACATCAGCCGCGGCGTCCCGCAGACCTTCTTCAACTCGGTGTGCGCGGGCTGCCACGGCTCGGTCGGCGGCCGCGAGCTCGACATCGCCATTGATCCCGACGCGCTCACCGGCGCCTCGGTCTCGCTCAGCCGCGATCCCGCCCGCCGCGCCAACGTCGGCCCGTAACCAGCGCGAGCAGCAACAGCAGCGGCAAGAGCGGGGGGCTCGAGTGGCCGGCGATCGTGCAGCCGGTGGCGGCGCCGTTGGGCATCGACGGATCGCCGGGGTTGCCGGCGCTGCCGGGCAGGGGCGCGGCGGTCGCGGGGGCCGGGTAGCTCGGATCGCCCGCGTGCGAGAGCGGCGGCGCGGGCGGGGGCGGATCGAGCTGGGCGATGAACGGATCGACGAACGCGGCCGCCACGGTGTCGACGCGCGTGTCGTAGCCGCCGGACGTGCAGCCCTGATCGCCGAACGAGGTGATGCCGGCGATCACCTCGGCGCCGTTGATGGTCATGAACGCGGGCCCGCCCGAATCGCCCTGGCAGGTGCCCTTCTGCGCGGTGCCGAAGATGATGAAGTTGGTGTCGAAGTCGGAGAGCGGCGTCTGCGCCTGGCGCTTGGTGCCCGAGCCTTGCTGCTGGGACCCGTCGGTGACGCCGTAGCCGACGATGCGCACCATCTGGCCCATCATTGGCTGCGTGAGCGCGGTGCGGTTGAGCGCCAGCGGCTTGATGGGGGTCGCATCCGTCAGAATCACCACAGCCACGTCCTGCCCGCTGTCGAGCTTTAGCGAATCGAACGCCGGGTTGTAGTGCGTCTCGGAGACCGTCAACCACAAGCTCTGGTCGCCGGCCTGCTGGTTGTCGTTGATGTCCGAGCCGATGAACACGTCGAAGCGATTCACCTGGCCGACCTCGGCCGGCGACACGCAGTGCGCGGCGGTCATCACCACGTGCGGCGAGACGATCTCCGCGGTGCACCACGCCTCGCCGCCGTTCGTCGACGCGACCAACATCACCACACCCGGATCACCCGTGGTCAACGTTCCACCGACAATGGCCTGCGTCTCCTCGGCCGCAGGTGCGGACTGAATGCATGCACTCTCACCGACGAGAAACAGCAGCGAAGCGATGCGCGTGATCGTCATGCCGCGCGCTGTTGCAACGCGAGATCCAGAACGCGGCTGCGCGCCCATACCTGTCGTCAGCTGTACGCGATGCTCGTCGCTGCCGTCGACGAGCGCGACGAGCACGGATGGTTGCAACCTGAATGATTCGCGAGTGGGAGTTTTTTCGCCGGGGCAATTGGCGGCGCTGCGGGGCTGCTTGACTCACACCGCCTGGAACGTGCGCGTGTCCATGCGATCGATGTAGAGCATTCCGTTCAAGTGATCGATCTCGTGCTGCAGGATTCGCGCGTACCAGCCGCGCGCGCGAATCGTTACCGGCCGGCCGTGCTCGTCGAGTGCGTCGACGCGGACGCAGCGCGCACGCGCAACCTTCGCGCACCAACCGTCGACGCTCAGGCAGCCCTCGAAGAACACCGCCGGCTCGCCTTCTTCGATCGTCAGTCGCGGGTTGATGATCACGTGGAACGGCACCTTGTCGCGATCGCGCGCGCGCGCATCGTCATCCGGAACGGTGGCCGGATCTTCGATCACCGCGAGCTGCACGCCGATGCCGATCTGCGGCGCCGCCAGCCCGACCCCCGGCGCGGCGCGCATGGTCTCGCGCATGTCGTCGATCAGCCGGGCGAGCTCCTTGCTGGCGACCTCTTCCGGCGACAAGGGCCGCGCCAGCTCGCGCAAAACCGGGTGCCCCGCCTGCACGATTTCGAGGATGGCCATGGCGGGATATTACGGGATCTGTGTGCTATCTTTCACGCAACTCTGAGGAGGCATCCCGATGCCCTGTAGAAGTAGGCTGGTGCTTCTAGCGATCATCGTCGCCGCGTTTGTCGCGGCGCCGGCGCAGGCAAAGAAGAAGGGCGGCGGCGGCAAGGGTGCGGCGCCCTCGGCGCGCGCGATGAGCGAGCTGGCCGGCAAGTTCAAGTGGGGCATGAATCCCGAGCAGGCGATGAAGGTGATCGGCGACACGCTGCACGAGAAATACGTGGAGCTGGTCAAGAAGGAAGTGGACGTCTACAAGCAGGATCAGCTGCGCAAGGAAGAGCAGGACGAGCTGACCAAGGTCAAGTCGTCGCTGGTCAAGTTCGACGGGCAGAAGACCGGCTGGGACTCGTCGATCGTCGACAAGGAGTTCGGCCAGCGCAACAACGAGTCGATGCTGGTGCTGTGGGAGAAGGATCAGAAACGCTTTCTGTTCTTCTGGAACGACCAGCTCTACAAGCAGTACATCGCCTTCAACGCCGAGCACCCGGTGTTCGCCGGCAAGACCTTCGACGACTTCGGCAAGCTGATCCAGAACCGTTACGGCCAGGCCGAGATGAAGATGGCGGCGCTGCGCACCAAGGATGAAGTGACGCTCGATCACCTGGAGTGGGCGTCGGCGGGCGATTACACGCTGTGGGCGATCGACCAGTCGAGCTTCTACGGCAACTTCTGCCTCAAGCTGTTGCAGACCAGCAAGGTCGCGCAGGTCGATCGGGCGCGCGTCGAGCACTCTCCGAAGCAAGGAACCCGCAACGCGGTCATCGACGCGATCACCGCGCCCGAGCAGGTCGCCGGCGATCCCAACGCCGACGTGGTCGATCAGATCACCGGGCGCAAGGCGCAGCGCACCAACCAGGGCGCCAAGGCCGAAGAGCCGGCGGCGGAGACGGGCACGCCGAAGAAGAAGAAGGGCGGCAAGGCGAGCGATCCGCTCGACGGGATGAACCTCTAGCTAGACCGGGACGCGTTCGTCGACGGTGACTACCTTGGTCACCTCGGGCAGGTTCTTCAGGCACGCTGCGATTCCCAGCTTCAACAACATGCGTGACATCGGACAGCCCGCGCACGAGCCGGTCAGGCCGATGCGCACCACGCCGTCGGGCGAGATATCGAGCAGCTTGACGTCGCCGCCATCCATCTGAAGGGTCGCACGGAGCCGGGCGAGCGCAGCCTCGATTTTGTTCCGCATCGGCACTTCCACAGCAGTCTACATAAGATGCCTCGCCAGGCCAGGCGGTTTCGGCCTTTCTTGACGGGGGGAACCCCGCCACGATACCGTGCTAGCGGATGTCCTTTATTCGCCCAGGGGGGGTGGTCGGGGTGGCCTTGGCGCTCGCGGTCTGGAGCCTGCCGGCGGCTGCCCAGGCCCCGGGCCCGGACAAGCCGTCCGAGGCTGACGACCGGGTCGAGCCCAAGGCGGAGCCCGCCAGGGCCGAGGAAGCGCCTGCCCCGGCCGACGCCGCGCCGACGCCCGCAGCCGCGCCGGCGCCCGCCAAGCTGGCCGAGCGGCCCAAGAACGCGACGCCGCGCATCACCGTGCGGGCGTACGAGCTGGGCGAGAGCGCCCCGGCGTTGACCACCGCCGACGCCATCGAGGCGCAG
>PNAM01000047.1:410-9346 GCA_003170275.1 Myxococcales bacterium | reverse complement strand
AGATGCGCCGCAGCCGCGGCAGCACGGCCCTGAGCTGCGCCTCGATGTCGTTGATCTGCCGCTCGAGCGTGCGCACGTCCATCTCGGCGACGAAGCGGATCTTGATCGCGGCCATCACCTCCTCGGGGCCGAGGTGCATGGTGCGCAGGTGCACCAGATCGACCACCGACGGGTGGGCCTTGACGATGGCGCGGATCTTCTCGTCGTCGGCGGGCGTTNNGCCTCGCCGATCAGCAGGCTCTTGGTGTCGCGCGCCAGCACACAGCCGACGACGCCGAGCGCCACACCGACGAGGATCGAGGCGATGCCGTCGAAGATCACGTTACCCGTGTAGCGCGTCAGGAGGATGCCGCCGAGCGCCACGAACAGGCCGAACAGCGCCGCGATGTCCTCGAACAACACCGTCAGCACCGTCGGATCGCGCGCCTCCTTGAGCGTGCGGCTGATCGAGCGGCCCTGACGGATGTGGCGGAACTCCTTCATCGCGGTCTGCAGCGAGTACGACTCCAGCAGGATCGACACGCCGAGCACCGCGTACGCCCAGCGCGCATCGCCGAGCGCCTCGCCGGGCTCGTGGCGGTGCCAGATCTTCTCCACGCCCTCGTGGATGCTGAAGCCGGCGCCGAGCGCGAAGATGCTGATCGCCACCATGAACGCCCAGAAGTAGATCTCGGGCCCGAAGCCGAACGGATGCTCGGGGGTCGGCGGGCGGGCGCTCTTGCGCGCGCCGATCAGCAGGAAGACCTGATTGATGGTGTCGGCCAGCGAGTGGCACGCCTCGGCGAGCATGGCGCTCGAGCGCGAAAAGAACGCGGCGATGAACTTGAAGATCGCGATCGCCACGTTGATGCTCAGCGCAGCGACGACGACCCGTTGACCCCCCTGGCTCGACATCGGCGAGACGATGTTAGTCGCTGGGCGGGCCGAGGGCAACGACCAGCCGCTTCCACAGCTCGTCGAGGCCCTCGCCGCTGGTGGCGCTGACGGTGACCGGGTGCGCGCCGAGCTGCCGCTTGAGCGCCTCGGCGGCCGGGCGGCGCTCGTGCTTGGAGAGCTTGTCGCACTTGGTCATGACCGCGATCACGGTCACGCCGCGATCGCGCAGGTAGTGCGCGAGCTCGGTCTCGTCGATCTCCGCGCCGCGGCGCGCGTCGCACAAGAGCACCACCGCCTTGAGCGGCACGCGGTGGCCGAGGTACTTCTCGACGAACGGGAACCAGGCCGCGCGCTCGGCCTTGGACACCTTGGCGTAGCCGAAGCCGGGTAGATCGACGAAGCGCAGCTCGCGCCGGTCGCCGGTACTAGATCCCAAGAGGATCTCGAGATCGAAGAAGTTGATCAGCCGCGTGCGGCCCGGCGTGCGCGAGACCCGCACCAGCCCGTTGCGGCCGGTGAGCGCGCCGAGCAGCGTCGACTTGCCGACGTTGGACCGGCCGGCGAACGCGACCTCGGGCGGCCCTTCGGTGGGCCAACCGGTGCCGACGCTCGGGTCGGTGGCCGAGACCAGGAACTCCGCCTTGGTGACGCGCATGACAGTGTTAGTATCACAGCCGTGCTGGTCATCGGGCTCACGGGCGGAATCGCCGCCGGAAAGTCGACCGTGGCGCGCACGCTGCGCGAGCTCGGCGCGCCGGTGGTGGACGCCGATTCCATCGCGCGCGAGGTGGTGGCGCCGGGGCAGCCCGCGCTCGCCGAGGTCGTGCGCGCGTTCGGGCCCGCCATGCTCCTGCCCGACGGAACGCTCGATCGCAAGCGGCTCGGCGCGCTGGTGTTCGCCGACCCGGAGCAGCGCAAGATCCTCAACGGGATCACGCATCCGCGCATCGCCGCCGCCACCCAGGCGCGCCTCGAGGCGCTGCGTGCGGAGGGCGCGCCGGTGGCCATCTACGAGGCGGCGCTGCTGGTGGAGAACAGGATCCACCTGGGCCTCGACGGGTTGATCGTGCTGGCGGTGGACGAAGCGACGCAGCTCGAGCGCACGGTGAAGCGCGACGGGCTGTCGGTCGACGAGGCGCGCGCACGAGTACGAGCGCAGGCACCGCTCGCCGACAAGCTGGCGGTCGCGACGTGGGTGATCCGCACCGACGGGCCGCTCGAGGCGACGCGCAAGTTGGTGGAGGCGGTGTGGGCGGAGATTCGCGCGCGGGCCAGAGCATGAAGAAGGAACGACCCGCGCCCGACGTGTCGCTGGTGACCGGCTTCCCGGCCTTCACCGCGCGGCGGCTGGTGCGCCGGCTGCTCGAGACCGACACGCGAGAGACCATCCGCATGCTCGCGCAGCGCAAGTTTCACGCGAAGGCCGATCAGTTCCTCGCCGGGCTGCCCGTGCAGCAGCGCAAGCGCGTGAGCGTCCTCGAGGGCGACGTGGTGGACATGGACCTCGGGCTCGCCGGCGGCGAGTACAAGGCGCTCGCGGCCGAGATCACCGCCATCCACCACACCGCCGCCATCTATTATCTGGGCGCCAAGCGCGAGCTGGTCGAGCGCGTCAACGTCGACGGCACGCGCGCCATCCTCGAGCTGGCGGGCGACGCGGGCAAGCTGCGCCGGCTCATCCACTGGTCGAGCGCGCAGGTGTCGGGCGCGCGCTCTGGGGTGATCCTCGAGGAGGAGCTGGATTGCGGCCAGCGCTTCCGCAACGTCTACGAGGAGACCAAGTTCCGCGCCGAGCGGATGGTGCGCGAGGCGGCGCGGCGGCTGCCGATCACCGTGCTGCGGCCGGGCGTGATCGTCGGCGATTCGCAGACCGGCGAGATCGACAAGTTCGACGGGCCGTACTACCTGCTGGTCTTGATCGTCTCGTCGCCGCTCGACGTGCACCTGCCGCTGCCGGGGCGCGGCTCGGCGCCGCTCAACCTGGTGCCGATCGACTTCGTGGTCGACGCGGCGGCGATGCTGTCGCGCGATCCGCGCGCGGCCGGCGGGACCTACCACCTGACCGATCCGTGCCCGTTCGCGGCGCGCACCATCTACGAGCTGGTGGCGCAGCGCGCGGAGCGCAAAGCACCGCGCGGAATCATCCCGACTGGTCTGGCGCGCGCGCTGCTCAAGGCGCCCGGGCTCGAGCGGCTGGCGCGCGCCCCGCTCGCCTTCCTCGAGGCGTTCAACCACCTGGCGCTCTACAACTCGCGGCACACCATGGCGCTCCTCGACGGCACCAGCGTGCGCTGCCCTCCGTTCGACACCTACGTGGGCAACCTGGTGCGCTACGTGCGCGAGGTGCACGCGCAGAAGAAGCAGCGGATCGAGGACGAAACGATCGATCCCTTCGACTACTCGGGGAGCGAGCCAGAGCGCCCGACCTGAAGTACAATGGCGCGATGGGGAGGCTGCTGGCGGTCTTGATGCTCGTGCTCGCGTGCCAGCCGGCGCGAGCGGACGACACCGACGTCGAGCTGGCCAAGGCCCACTTTCGTACCGGCGAGATCTACTACGAGCGCGGCCGCTACCCCGACGCGGCGCGTGAGTTCGAAGAGGCGTACCGCCTGTCGAATCGACCCGAGCTCCTCTACAACATGGGCAAGTCGTACGACGGCGTCGGCGATCACGCCAAGGCGCTCGCCGTCTACCGTCGCTGGCTCGAGCAGGTGAAGGACAGCCCGGACCGCGAGACGGTGTCGCAGCGCGTGGTCGCGCTCGGCGGGTTGGTCGGCACGATCACCATCACCGCGAGCGTCGACGGCGCGGCCGTGAAGCTCGACGGCGTACCGGTGGGCGAGACGCCGCTGCCCGCGTCGATCGAGGTCAATCCCGGCGGGCACAAGCTCGAGATCACGCGCGAGGGATATCGCACCTGGCGCGACCAGCTGGTCGCCACGCCGGGCGGCACCCTGGCGGTCAAGGCGCCGCTCGAGTCGCTGGTCACGGTGGTCAAGCAGGTGATCGAGGTCGAGCGCAAGGAGAAGCCGACGCCCATCTACAAGCGCTGGTGGCTGTGGACGGTGGTCGGCGCGGTGGTGGCGGCGGCCGCGATCACCGGCGGCGTGCTCGGCTCGCAGACCCCGCCGGTCAACGGCCCGTTCGCCCAGCTCCCGGCGGTGCGCTGATGAAGAGGCTCGCGCTGGCATCGATCGTCCTGTTGACCGCGTGCAACGCGCGCGATCAGATCGCGTTGCACTACACGCTCGACGGGATCGCGCCCGATCAGGTGGTGCGAGTCGAGACGGTGATCGGCGTGGATCCGAGCGACACGCGCGAGTTCTTCGCCGATCAGCCGTACCGCTCGGTGGCGACCGGCGTCGGATACGAGGTGCGCGACGTCGACGCCTCGGGCAAGCGCGAAGTGCTGATCACGCACGACGCGACGCTCGGCTTCGTGTTCACCAAGACCTTCACCTTCACGCTCCTGCCGCAAGCGGGAACGCCGCCGCCGCTGATACTGGTCGCGCGCGCGGTGGGCACCACCGACACCATTGGCGAGACCGATCCGCTCAAGACCAGGTTCGGCGCCGGCGCGTCAGCCGAGGTGACGATCGCCGATCAGCGCTGCGGCGGGCAGGCGTGCAACGCCAACGAGCTGTGTTGCGCGAGCGCCTGCGTCCGGCCGGCCACCAACGAAAAGAACTGCGGCGGCTGCGGCAAGGTGTGCAACGCCGGCGAGACCTGCGCGGGCGAGACCTGCCGCTGCGCGGGCGGCTCGGCGTGCACCGGCACGACCACCTGCTGCCCGACCGGCTGCATCGACACCATGACCGACGCGTTCAACTGCGGCGCTTGCGGTAAGTCCTGCAACCCCGGCGAGACCTGCGCGGCGGGCGCGTGCAAGTGCAACGGCAACGCGGCGTGCGGCGCCAGCGGCCTGTGCTGCGCCGGCACCGGCTGCTCGAACACCGGAAGCTGCAGCTGCGGCGCGACCCAATGCAGCACGCCCAACACCTGCTGCAACGCGGTCCTGTGCGTGAACGTCAAGACCGACAACAGCAACTGCGGCATGTGCGGCAAGGCGTGCACGGCCCCGCTCACCTGCTCGAACGGGGCGTGCGCGTGCAACGGCGTCTCCTGCTCCTCGGGCGACGCGTGCTGCGCCAGCGGCTGCGCCAATCTCCAGACCGACGTCTTCAACTGCGGCACTTGCGGTCATTCGTGCGCGACGGGCGAGACCTGCTCGCAAGGCCAGTGCCTGTGCGGCGCCACCGCGTGCACCAACGGCGCCAGCTGCTGCGTGGATCCGAGCACCACCGGCGGGTCGATGTGCTCCGACACCACGAGCGATCCGAAGAACTGCGGCTTTTGCGGCAACCGCTGCAACGTGGGCGAGGCGTGCACCGGCGGAAGCTGCAGCTGCGCCGGCGGCCCCGCGTGTGTCGGCAACCAGACCTGCTGCGCGGCCGGCTGCTTCGATCTGGCCAACGATCCCGCGCACTGCGGCGCGTGCGACGTCCAGTGTCCGAGCGGCTGTGCGATGGGCCACTGCGTCGCGACGGGCTGCGTCCCGCCGTGCAGCGCAGGCAACACCTGCACCGGCCAGACCTGCACCTGCAACAGCGGCCCGGCCTGCGGGAGCGGGACCACGTGCTGCGCGGGCGGCTGCCAGAACCTGCTCACCGATCGCCTCAACTGCGGCAACTGCGGCAAGATCTGCAACCCGACCGAGCTGTGTTGCAACGGCAGCTGCACGCCGCAGGACACCTCGAACTGCGGCGCCTGTGGTCGCATGTGCAACAAGGTGCTGATGCAGATGTGTTGCGGCTGCGGGACGTTCATCTGCAGCCAGCTCTGCCCGGCCTGCCCTGCCGGTCCCGGAACCTAGCGGCTAGGGCGCGAGCAGCATGCGGCGCAGGTAGTTGATGTGCAGCGCCTGGTCGAGCTTGAGCGTCAGCTTGTCGAACTCGCCCTTGCGGCGCATGGCGTCGAGCGTGAGATCGACGCCGATGATCACGCCCACCGCGTGCTTGCCGATGCGCACCGGGATGATCACGCCGAGCACCTCGTTGGTCACGCCGAGCGGCTCCGCCAGCCGTCCGAGCGCCGCCGGTTGCAGCCGGCCGGCCAGCACCTCACCCGTCGAGAGCGCCTGCGCGACCAGCGCGAGCTCGTTCATCGCCACGTGCTTGCCGTTCATCGCGCTCGGATTCACACCGCGCCCGCCCCAACTCCACAGCTCGCCGTTGCGCAACAGGAACACCCAAACGCGCTGAATGTCCTGCGCGAGGAAGCGCGCGGCCACGTCGAGCACCGCCTCATCGGAGCTCGCCGCGGCCAGCTGCTCGGCCACTGCCTGCATCGTGAGCACGCTCGGCAGCGCGGCGGGCGCGACGTGCGCCACCGGCGGCGCCTCGTCGAGATAGCCGGTGACCGCGTCGAGCGCATCGACCTCCATCGAGCCGGTCGACGGCAGGTACACCGCCGGCCCACCCGCCACCGCCGGTCGTGGCGGCGAGGCCACGCGGGGCGCCGAGCGCGTGCCGTCTTCGATGTAGAGCAGATCCGAGCCGGTGGTGCGCACCTCGACGACGCGCGGTTTTCTGCGCACCTTGTAGTGCTTCTCCAGCGCGTACTGCATGAGCAGCTCGGGCGAAACCATCGGCCGCACCGGCAGCCGCACCAGCTTCTCCAGCTCGGCGATTGCGTGCTTGTCGGTGGGATCGGTCATCGCCACCCACAGCTTGCCCGCGTCCTCGCGGATGGGCAGCGCGCGCAGCCGCTCGGCCACCGCCGCCGACAGGTACTCGAGCACCTGCGGCTTGATGCGATCGATCGACGCCGCGGTCACCGCCGGGATGCTGAGCTGCTTGGAGAGGAACGTGGCGAGCGTCCTCTCGTCGATGAAGCCGAGCTCGACCAGGTTCGAGCCGAGCCGCCCGCCGGCGTGCGCCTGGTGCCGCAGCGCCTCGTTGAGCTGGGTGCGATCGATCACGCCCGCTTCGACCAGCATGTCTCCGACGCGTAGCTGGCCGGCCAAGACGCTCTCTTAGGCCAGCGCGCGCAATCCTTCGCGGTCGGCGAGGATCACCTTGCGTCCGTCGGTGGAGATCAGGCCCTTGCGCTTGAACTGCGACAGCGTGAGCGAAACCGTCTCACGCGTCGACCCGATCAGGTTGGCCATCTCCTGATGGGTGATCTTGAGCGACACGAGCGTGCCGCGGCTGTCCTCGATGCCGTACTCGGCGGCCAGCCGCAAGAGCAGCTCGGCGAGCTTGGCGTTCACGTCCTTGAAGATCAGCTGCTCGATCTTGTTCTCCACCTCACGGCGGCGCTGCGCGACGATCTTGGTGAGCCGGAAGCCGATCAGGCCTTCCTTCTGCACGATCTTCTCGAACTCCGAGCGCTCCAGCTCGGAGATCAGCGCGTTCTCCATCGCCTCGGCCATCTCTTCGCGCGGGCCGCCGTCGATCAGCACCAGCTCGCCGAAGATCTCGCCCGGCCCACGGTAGGCCAGCGTCAGCTCCTTGCCGTCGCGCGTGACCTTGGAGATCTTGATGCGGCCGCCGTTGACGAAGAACACCGCCTGGCCGGGATCGCCGGGCAGATACACCACCTGGCGCCGTCGGACCTCTTTGAGCTCCATGGCCTGCACCAGCCGGTGAATCGTGTCGTGGGACACGTCCTGGAAAAGCGGAATCTTCTTGATGTACCAGAGGGCGCGCTTCTCGTCCTGCATTGTAGGCATGCTAACAAATCGCACTGTTTTCGGCAATACCAACGGCCTGCCATTGGTCAGGCCCGTTGCGCTTGCGGCTTTGTCAGCCCGATTCCGACCGTGAGCGCCAAGACCGCAAGCGCCAAAAGCGTCTTCCCGGTCGCAGTTTGCAGCGACGGCGGTTGATCGAGCCCGAGGCGCACGAGGACGATCACGGCGACGTTGTTGGCGACGTGAAAGGCGACCGCGGGCGCCAGTGCGTCGGCTCGGACGCGGACCACGCCGAGCGCGATGCCGAGCAGCGTCGCCGGAATGAGCCGGTAGAGCGACGCGTGGAACGCGCCGAACAGCAGCGCGGCCATCAGGATCGCCGACCACGGCTCGCGCGCGCGGCGCCAGGCGGGCAACACGGCGCCGCGGAACAGCGCCTCCTCGCACAGCGCCGGCGCGACAGCCAGCGCCAGCAGATCGGCCGCGAGCGGACGCGCCCCGCTCGCCGGCAGCACCATCCGCTCGAGCGACGCCTTGACCTCCGGCGGGATCGGCAAGAGGCGCTCGAGCACCGTCGCCTCCAGCACCGCCATCACGTAGAACGCGCCGAGCCCGGCCAGCACGCCGGCCGCGATCCCGAGCGGCCGCAGCTGCGCGCGCGCGATCCCGATCCGCTCGCTCGGCACCTGCCGGAAGCCGACCCACAACCACGCCGGCACCAGCACCAGCGCCACCTCGGCCACCAGCACGCCCAAAAGCCCCAGCCGCGCGCTCAACTCCGCGCCGACGGTGAGCAGCAGGCAGAACGACACCAACACGACCAGCAGCGACTCGATCCGCACGCGCGCTGCTCTAGGTCATGACTTTCTTCAAGTACACGCCGGTGTAGCTCTTGGCGACCTTGGCGACGTCTTCGGGCGTGCCCGAGGCGACCACTTCGCCGCCGCCGTCGCCGCCTTCCGGGCCCATGTCGATCACGTAGTCGGCGGTCTTGACCACGTCGAGGTTGTGCTCGATGACGATCACCGTGTTGCCCTGCTCGACCAGCTGGTTGAGCACCGACAGGAGCTGCTTGATGTCGTCGAAGTGCAGGCCGGTGGTCGGCTCGTCGAGGATGTAGACGGTGCGGCCGGTGCCCTTCTTGGCCAGCTCCTTGGAGAGCTTGATGCGCTGCGCCTCGCCGCCCGACAGCGTGGTCGCCGGCTGGCCGAGGCCGATGTAGCCGAGGCCGACGTCGCGCAGGGTCTCGAGCTTCTGCCGGATCTTGGGCACGTGCTGCAGGAACTCGGCGGCCTGCGTGACCGTCATGTCGAGCACGTCGGCGATCGAGGCGCTCTTGTACTTCACCTCCAGCGTCTCGCGGTTG
>PNAM01000047.1:242-390 GCA_003170275.1 Myxococcales bacterium | reverse complement strand
GACCGCCCTTGACGTTGAACGAGTAGCGCCCCGCCTTGTAGCCGCGCGCCTTGGACTCGGGGAGCGCGGCGAACAGATCGCGGATGTGCGTGAACACGCCAGTGTACGTGGCCGGATTCGATCGGGGCGTGCGCCCGATCGGCGACTG
>PNAM01000047.1:0-159 GCA_003170275.1 Myxococcales bacterium | reverse complement strand
GGTCACCGCGGTCAGCACGCCGACCGGGATGCGCACGTTCAGGTTGCGCAGGTTGTGCGCCTTGGCGCCCTTGATGGTGATGTACTTGTTGCCCGGCTGGCGGCGGCTCGACGGGATGGCGATCTTCTTGCGCCCGGTCAGGTACGCGCCGGTGAGCGA
>PNAM01000111.1 GCA_003170275.1 Myxococcales bacterium | reverse complement strand
CTGCCCAGGATGGCCCCTCGCCTACGGCGCAAGGAGGGGGCAACGTCAACGTGACCGAGCGCCGGAGCACGCGCTACGCCATCAGCGGAACGCTCTCCAGCACGCCGGTCTCCACCCTCTTCTCGGCCACCGACACCGCGCTCGGCCGTGAGGTGGTGCTCGAGCTGTTCCCGCCCGGCTACCTCGAGAGCGATGCCGGCGCGCCGCACCTGCGCTGGCTGCGCGCGCTCGCTCGTCACGGCGGGCCGAGCCTGCAGCGCGTCTTGCGCATCGAGAAGATGCCCGACGGCAGCCACCAGGCGGTGTTCGAAGCGGTCAACGGCGCCACCCCGCNNGCGCGCGCCCGCCTCGATCGCGCGCTCGCCCCGCTGCACGCCGAAGGGATCGCGCACGGCTCGCCCGCCGCCTCGATCGTGATCGAAGAGCACGGCCCGACGCTGCTGGTGGCCGGGCGCGCGCCGCACGCGAGCAGCCCCGACGACGACCGCCGCGAGCTGGCCGCGCTTACTGCAACAGCCCGGTGAGCACCAGCGCGCTGCACGCGGTCGCCGGCACCAGGAACACGATCGACAACACCATCCCCGCCACCGCCAACCCGTGCCCGCGGTTCTGCAGCCCGGCCGCGCGCTTCAGCCCGCGCCCCGAGAAATAGATCCCCAGCACGCAGCACACGAAGCCGAGCAGCGGCAGGTGCCCGAGCAGCCCGAGCACGAACCCGGCTACAGCCTCGCCGTTGGACGCCACCGGCAGGGCCGGCCCGACCGGCAGGCCGAGCGTGGCCGCGCGCGCGAGCTGCGCCTTGATCTCTTCCACCTCGCGCGCATACAGCCAACGGCCGAGCACCGGGTGATAGACCAGGTCGCCGCGGCTCAACAGGCCGCGCTCGGCCAGTTTGAGCAGCTCGTCCTGTGAGCAGAACGAATCGCGACCATTGCGAGTGACGACGAATTGACCAGCCATGACGACTCCCTTGCAACTGCCGGCGGCCGACTCTTAAAGATTAAAGCACGCCACACGAGAATGCCAGGCCCGTCAGCGGCGCGTCGCCAGCACCAGCACCGCGAACACCGCCGGCGAGCCGTCCGGCCTACGCCCCGCGGCGACGCCCACCCCGACGGTCGTAACGGTTTGATCTAGCAGCGATTTCTCCACGCCGCTCACGACCTGGGCCACGCCGCTGGAGGTGGCCACCACGCTGCGCATCGACTGGTAGCGGTCGGCCAATTTGCCCAACGCGCGCTCGATCGGCTCGCCGGCCCGCTCCGCGCGCAACGAACCGCGCGCGATCCCCTCGGCGGTCGACTGCGCCACCAGATCGAGCGCGGGGTCGGCGCCGAGCGCGCCCAGGTGGTGCGCGTGGCGCAGCGCTTCGATCTCGTGGCGCAGCGTCACCGCCGAGCCGGCATCGATGCGCTCGGGCGGCTTGCAAAACACCTGCGTGACCAGCAGCTCGCGCGCGCCGCCGATCCCGTCGGTGATGATCGCGCCCACGCCGACGCGCGTCACGTCGCGGTTGAGGATGTTGGCGCGGTGGCCGGGGCTCTCCATCAGCCCGAGCTCGGCCTCGCCCGGCGAATACGCGCGCGCGACGTTCTCCGCGATCAGCACCGCGTCCACGCCGGCGCGCCGGAAGCGATCCGCCGCCGAGCCGGTGGTGGGCGACACGTGCCCGACGAACCCGTGCGCCTGCATGTCGGCCGAATGCCCGCGCGCGATCTGCGTCAGCCGCGCGTCGACCTCGAGCGCCGGCAGGCCGGTGTGCGCGCGATCCTGGTTGACCAGGCGCACCATCGCCGCCTCGGCCGACGGTCCATCGGCGAGCTTGTCTTCCGCGCGCACCGCGGTGGTCACCGGCGGAAGCGCCGACGGCGCCGGCACGCCGCAGTAGATGGGAAAGTTGGCCAGCACCGACGCGCCGAACCGATCTTCGGCGGCCAGCTCGAGCTGATAGCGCCCGCGCGCCGGCCCGCAGCGGAAGGTGCCGCGGAAGTGGGTCGCGTCGCCTTCGAGCGCAAGGCGCGTCACCTGTCCGTCGGGCCCGGTGACGAACGCCTCGGGACGCTGGAACGGCGCGCGCACCTCACCGACGAGCGACGTCGGCCCGCCGTTCGGCAGCGAGCGCGGCAGCGGCGAGAGCTCGATCCCCGACTCCTGCAGCGCGACCAGCACCAGCACCTGCTCGCCGTAGCGCTGCGTCGCCGCGCCCACGCGCCGGTAGCGTCCCTGCGAGAGCGCGCGCGGCAGCTGCGCCCTGAGCTCGGTCAGCACCGCCTGCTCGCCGTCGGGGCCGGGCGAGGTGTTGGCCAGGATCAGGTGCGGCGGCGGCTCGATGATTCCGTTGAGCCACAAGGCGGCCTGCACCTGCTCGTTGGGTGGCCGTCCGTCGGGCGCAGTGTGCCGCACCAGATCTTCGGCGGCGCGCGCGAGCCGCGCGTCGGGACGCGGCACCTCGCGTCGCTCGTGCCCCGCCACCTCGGCCACCAGCGCCTCGATGCGCGCCTCGAGCGCCGGGCGTGGCGACGGCGCGAGCGGCTCGTTGTACTGGGTCGCCGGCGCGGCGAATGCGCTGGACGCCACGATCAGCGAGGCGAGGCACAGTCTCATCAATGCAAGTCGACGTCGTACTTCGTGCAGAAGCGCGCGACCGACGCGCGCTCGCCGCGGGCGACCGAGCCGATGTTGGCCCTGGCGTTGCCGAGATCGCCGTTGCGGCAGTAGCTGCGCGTGATGATCGAGAACGCGCGCGTGCTCTTCTTGGTGCTCAGCGTCTTGCGCGCCAGGTGCAGCGCCTGCGCGGTGTCGCCGCCCGCCAGCGACTTCTCCGCCTCGTCGAGATCGGCGGCCACCTCGGCCGGCAGCGTCTCCTTCACCGACGGCACCGGCGGCTTGTCATGCTCTTTCGCCGGCGGCACGTTGGCCTTGAAGATGTCGGGCGCGCTCTTGAGCACCGGCGGTGGCAGCGGCGGCTTGACCTCCGGCGGCTGCGCGATCGCCACCGGGTGTTGCGGCTCGACGATCGGCGCGGGGAGCGGCGCCGGCGGCTTGTGCGCCAACCCGAAGAACGCCGCCGCGCCAACGCCCGCGAGCCCCAGCGCCACACCGATCCACACCGGCACCCTGGTCGGCCTGGGCGCCTCGATCTTGTGCGTCGGCGGCACCACCTCGCCGCGCGGCTGCGTCGACACCGACGGCGTGGTCACCTGCGGCGCGCCCGGCGCCTGCGTCGACGCGTAGCCCATGGGGCTGGTCGGCCCGACCGGCGTGGCCACGTTCGTCTGGCCCAGCGCCTCCGCCCCGCGCGCCGTCGACGGTTTGCGATCGAGGGTCTGCAGCGGCCGCCCGGTGAGGTCGGCGATGAAGCTCGCCACGTCGAAGAAGCGCGCGTCCGGCTCCTTCTGCAGCGCGCGATCGACCGCGTGCACCACGCGATCGGGCACGCCGGGCCGCCCCTTCAGCGTCGGCGCCGGATCGTTGACGATGCTCATGATCACGTGCGCCAGCGTCTCACCCGAGAACGCCGGCTCGCCGACCAGCATCTCGTACACGATCGCGCCGAGCGCCCAGACGTCGGTGCGCTGGTCGATCGACTTGTTCTTGCCGTACGCCTGCTCGGGCGACATGTACTGCGGCGTGCCAAGCAGCGCCGACTCCTGCGTCTGCACCGTCTGCGAGCCGCGGATCTTGGAGATGCCGAAGTCGAGCACCTTGACGCGATCGGTGAGCACGCCGCCCGAATCGGTCGGGCACAAGAAGATGTTGTCCGGCTTGAGATCGCGGTGCACCACCTGCTCGCGGTGTGCGGCGTGCAGCGCCGAGCCGACCTGCCGGATGATCTCGAGCGCGGGCTCGACCGCCATCGGCCCCTGCCGCAGCCGCCCCGCCAGGCTGTCGCCCTCCAGGTACTCGAGGATCATGTACGGCGTGCCCGACGGCAACGCGTTGAAGTCGAGCACCTCGACGATGTTCGGGTGGCCGATGCGCGACGCGATCTCCGCCTCGCGCCGAAAGCGCGCCAGCGACTCGGCGTCGGTGGTCGCGCCGAGCAGCACCTTGATCGCCACGCGCTTCCCCGGCAGCCGCCGGTGCTCCGCCGTCCACACCGCGCCCATCCCGCCCATGCCGAGCAGCGCGGTGATCACGTAGGTCTCCGCGATCACGGTGCCGACGCCGATCTCGCCGCTTGGTTGCACCATCTGCCCGGTACTATACTCTGGCGCATGCTCATTCGCCTGCGCAACCTCGCCGTGTTGGCAGCGCTCTTCCTCGGGCCGCCGCTGCACGCCGCCGGCGATGCGCCGCCCGCCGCCGACCTGATGGACGTCAGCGCCACCAAGCCGCGGTTCAAGGTGCTCACCGACGGCAAACAGCACTTCGTCGTGATCGAGCCGTTCGCCGCCGACTCGTTCGAGGGCTTCTTCTACGGCGACGGCAAGACCTTGTACCAGCAGCGCGTGTCCGGCGGCAGCGCGAACGGCCACGAGTCGTTCGGCAAGTCGTTCTGGGAGCCGCGCTCGCGCCAGCGCACCAGCCTCGACTTCAAGGACGACAAGTACTCGGTGCAGTGCGAGGAGCGCACGACCGAGCTCAAGCCGCTCCCGGACGCGGACGCCACCAAGCTCCTCGACTCGGCCAAGTTCTACAAGGCGCGCTGGAAGCGTCAGGCCTACGCGCTCGCGCGCGACAACACCGGCAAGTACTACTACGTCGACAAGATGCGCGAGCCGGAGGGCAACAAGAGCTTCCGCCTGTTCGCCGGCCCCAAGGGCGCGCTCAAGCCGCAGAAGATGACCAACGTGGTCTCCGACTCGGCGGGCGACATCTTCGCCACCAAGACCGGCGAGCTGCGCCTGGTGCTCAACAACAACGAGTCGCTGTGGCAGCAGAACAAGAAGATCACCAAGCTGATCGCCCTGCCCCTCGACGACAACCACGTGATGATCTACAGCGAGCTGGGCGTCTACTCCGGCGAGAAGCTGGGCACGCCGTGCGACGATCTCTAGCGCCCCGGCACCACCCGCACGTCGCTGACCGCGCTGGGTAGCGGGATCTCCGCCGCCGCGAATTTCTTCAGCAGCTTGCGCCGCAGTTGATCCTCGACCGACAACACCTCCGCGTGCGTCGCCACGTCGAAGCCGAGCGACAGCTCGATCCCGTCGCGCCCCAGGCTGGTCACGCGCACCAGCGGCGCCGGCTGCTTGAGCACGCGCTCATCCTCCGCTGCGATCCCGGTCAGGAGCTGCGACGCGCGCTCGAGATCGGCGCCGTACGCCACCGCCACCTTCACCTCGGCGCGCGTCGCCAGCGACGGATAGGCGTAGTTCACCACGCGCGAGTTGGCGAGCTCGGTGTTGGGCACGATCAGCATGTTGTGATCCGCCAACAGGATGCGCGTCGATCGCACGCCCACCTCGCGCACCTCGCCCGACTCGCCGGTGGCCAGCCGGATGCGATCTCCCGGCCGAAACGGCCGATCGACGAGCAGCACGAAGCCCGCGATCATGTTCCCCAGCGTCTGCTGCGCCGCCAGCCCGATCGCCAGCGAGCCCACGCCGAGCGCGGCGATCAGCGACGTCACGTCCTGCCCGAAGTGCTTGGCCACCACCACCACGAAGATCAGCGTCACCGCCAGCGTGGTGACCTTGCTGGTCAGCGGCACGTACTCGCGCTCGAGCCGCGCGCGATCCTCGCCCGAGACGTGCGCCACCGACGTGGTGAGCAGCAGCGTCACCAGGTGCGTGAGCAGCCACGCCATCACCAGCGCGCCGCCCACGAAGGTCACGCCCGCCGCGATCCCCTCGAGGCGCGGCGGCAGCGGCGCGACCTCGATCGACAGGTACGCGCCGACGAACAGCAAGAGCGCCACCAGGCCGCTCCGCACGCGTCCGATGCGCAGCTCGGAGCCGCTCGCCGCGCCCGCCCGCTGGCTGCGGCCGCGAGCCCAACGCGACGAGAGCACGCCGGCGATCCACGCGATCAAGAGGGTGAGGACGAACACCGCCAGCGATAAGAGCCGCCGATCGAGACGGCTGATCGTTCCGAGGAGCTCGGCCATCGTGCGGGGAGGGAACTACTGGTTGTCGGGCTTGTACACGTTCAGGCGCGCCGCCGCCGCGCGGTTGCGCTTGTTCGGCTGGGGCGGGCCCTCGGCCTTCTTCGGCTCGGGCGGCGCTTCTTCCGTCTTCGGCGCTGGCGGCGACTGCAGGGTCGCCTTGTCGCCCGGCTTCTCGAGCGCCTTCGCAGTGAGCTGCGGCGCGTGCGCCTTGTCGTCGCCGAAGATCAGCACGCCGAACTTGTCGAGCGCATGGAAGTCGCCCACCAGCGGCGGCGACCAACCGGTGCCGACCTGCGGCCGCCCGGCCGGCATGTCGAGCCGGAAGAAGTTGACGCGCCACTCGGTCCCCACCTTGGGCGGCACGTTCTTCAGCTCCTTGAGCTTGCCCTTGGCGTCCTCGAGCGGGATCTGCATCTCGACCACCCAGCCCTTGTCGACGTCGGCGCGGTTGTCGACGGTGCCATCGACCTTGACCGCGACCTTCATGTTCGAGGTCCAGTCGTTCTGGTTCTTGCGATACCCCGGCAGGAACGAATCGAACGTCGCGCCCTTCGGGTTGGTCTGCAGCTCGACGTAGTTCTTGCCGTCGCCGGCGGCGTCGATGAACATCTCGACCGCCTCCTGGGTCCACAGCTTGTCGTCGTGCTTGTCGAGCGTGGACCACACGTCCTTGTCCTCGCACTCGAAGGCCACGTACAGGTTCTTGTCGTCCCACAGGAGCTTGGCGGTGGTCTTCTGCTCGCCGGCCATGCCGTCCATGGTGCGCACGAACTCGCCCGTCGACGGCGCGTCCTTCCAATCCTTCTCGTCGAGCTTGCCGTCGAGCTTGATGGCGCCATTCTTGATGTGCTTGGCGACCACCTTCTTCTTCTCGGCCTTCTCGACGGTCGAGGTGGGCAGCTTGACCGCCAGGATGCGATTCTCGTTGTCGTGCGGACCCTTCGAGACCTTGAGCCGCAGCGGCCCCTTCCACATGCCCACGTAGATCTCGACCGCATTGCCCGGCCAGTTCTGCGGCACCGAGACGCGGTGGATGTCGCGGATGATCTCGCCCTGCTTCCAGATGTGCACCGGGTACTTGCCGTTGATCGGCACGTGGTCCGCGTTCAGGTGCGACTTCTTCGAGTCCGGCGCCTCCAGGTGGACGAAGATCTTCCAGTCGTCCGGCAGCGCCTTGTTGACCTTCCAATAATGAGTGAGCGTGAACGCCTTGCCCGGCGTGACGGTGTCGGTGTCGACGTCGAGCCCGAGGTAGGTCAGCTTGTCCTCGAGATCCGCATTCACCGGATACTTGGGCGTCGGCGCGGTGGTGAGGATGTTCTCCTTCGCGGCCTTGACGTCTTCCTCGCTCGGCAGATCGGGCGACTGCTCGACGCAACCCGCGACGAGCGCGAACGCGCAAAGATAGGCGAACCGGTGCATCTCAAGCCTCCAATGGGAATGGTGGATCCGGCGGCAGTCTTAACCGGTAAACCGCGTCATTTCAAGGAAAACAGGGGCTGGGGTGGCAGGAGAGACTGCGGACTAGAACGAGAAGACGGAGTTGCCTACGCCGGGCGTGCGTTGCGAAGCGTTGCCCGGCAGCGGCGGCTCACGGCTGCTATTGAGCCCGTGATCGAAGGTCGACGGCGTCGACACGCTGTAGACGATCGCCACGTACACGATCACGCCCACCAGGATCGCGGCGCCGCCGACGATGATCAGCGCCACCCACCAGTAGCTCTTCTTCTTGACCGGCGCCGCCTGGTACGGCGGCGGGGTCGACGCGTACGGGTCGTAGCTCGAGTAGGTCGGCGGCGGCTGGTTGGGCTGCTGCGGCGGCAGATCCGAAGGCTGCTCGACGGGCGGCGGCGGCGAGTTCGGCGGCGGCGCCGCGGCGATCTCACGCTCGAGCTGCCCGATCGACCCTTCCACCGTCGCGCGGTTCGCGGCCTGCGGCTGGCCTTCCAGGTAGCGCTTGTAGTACTTCACGGCGACGCGCTTCTTGCCCAGCTTCTCGTTCGACAGCCCGATGTTGTAGTCCAGGATCGGCGAGGGCCGCAGCGCCTCGGCGGCCTTGAACTCGCGGATCGCGGCCGGGTAGTCGCCCGCGTTGTAGGCGTTCTTGCCGGCCTCGAAGTGCCCCTTGGCCTGCTGCAACGGCTCATCGTTCGGCGGCGGCGGCGGTGGCTGCTGCGCGCGCGCGGCATACGGCCACACACAAGCGAGCAAGAACGCGAAGCAGGTTGCAAACGCCGTAGCGGTGAGACGATTTGATCGAGATACCATCGGGCCCATCCTCCCTCCTGAATAAGCCATCTGCCTACGTGCCGTCAGCGACTTTGCTCACACCGACTGCGTTAGTAAGGATTCAATACATCCGCCTTCTTGGTGGCCGGTTTGTCGTCGAGCCGCTCGTACGGATCCACCGGTCGCGCCGGCCGGGTGGGCGGGGTCGGGTGGTGCTCGGGCGGCTTGGCGACGATCGGCGGCGCCGAGATCGGCACCGGCGGCGGGGTCGGCAGCTTGGTGTAGACCGGCGTCTTGGACGCGTGCGAGCTCGAGTGGATCCTGTCGAGCTTGACCAGCAGCTTGCGCCCCTTGGACGGATCGACCACCACCGTCTCGTCGGTGAACCCCTCGCGGTGCAGCACCACGGTGACGGTTCCGCCCTGCGCCACCTTGACCTCTTCGGGCGTCTCGCCGACCTGCGCACCGTCCTTCAAGATCTTCGCGCCCGGCGGCAGCGAGTCGACGATCACCGACAGCATCGGCGCTGCTTCGGGCGCCTTCGGCAGAGCGACCACCGGATCGTTCTTCACCTGAAGCACCGGCACCGGATCGTTCTTCGGCACCGACGGCGGCACCGGATCGGCCGGCTTGCGGAACATCACGAACGCGGTCGCGGCGCCGCCCACCAGCACCACGCCGGCGATCGCCAGGATCAGCCCGATCGGCGTCTTCTTCCCATGGCCGTGGCCCCCGAGCGGAATGGGATCGACGCTGTCGGTGGGCGGAAAGCCCGCCGGCTGGGGCGCGGGGCCCGGCTGCGAGCTCGCCAGGCCGCCGGTTTGCGGACCGCTCGGCCGGCGCAACCCGCTCGGCGTCGGCTGCGCCACGCGGAACGCGCCCGAGCCCGGGTGCGCGCTCATCGGCTGCGACGGCGCGCGCACCAGCGGCTGCGATCCCGACGGCGTCAACAGGTGCGGCGCAAACATCTGCATCAGCGAGAGCAGATCGTTGAACATCTCGGTCATCGACGGATAGCGATCGTTGGAGTCCTTGGACATCGCCTTCATGATCACCGCCTCGATCTCGTGCGGAATCTGGCGATCGGGCGCCACCTCCGTCGGGCGGCGCGGCTCCGACGTGATGTGCTTGGTCAAGATCCCCATGAACGACTCGGCCTCGAAGGGGACGCGGCCGGTGAACACCTCGTACATGATCACGCCGACCGAATAGATGTCGGAGCGATGATCGAGCGTCTTGCCGAGCGCCTGCTCGGGCGACATGTAGTGCGGCGTGCCGAAGATCGCGCCGGTGCGGGTCAGGCTGTGCGAGCCTTCGGCGCCGGACACCTTGGCGATACCAAAGTCGAGGATCTTCACCACCACGTGGCCGTTCTTCTGCGCCAGAAACACGTTCTCCGGCTTCATGTCGCGGTGGATGATGGTCTTGTCGTGCGCGGCCGAGAGCCCGCGCGCCACCTGGCAGAAGATGTCGAGCGCCTCGCCGGTATCGAGCGGCGGCAGCTGCTTCATGCGCTCCGCCAGCGACCCGCCGGCCAGGTACTCCATGGCCAGATAGACCGAGCCGTTCGGCAGCGTCGCGAAGTCGTCGATCTCGATGATGTTGTCGTGGCCGATCGACGACGCCGACCAGGCTTCCTGCCGGAAGCGCGCCACCGCCTCGGGATTGGACACGATCTCGGGACGCAAGAGCTTGATCGCGAAGCGCTTGTTGATGTTGACGTGCTGCGCTTCGTAGACCTGCCCCATGCCGCCTTCGCCGAGCAGCTTGACGATGCGGTAGCGGTCGGCGAGCACCGTGCCCACGAGGTCGGCCTTGCCCACGTTCTGGTCCTTGACCAGCGGCGTGCCGTCCTTCGCGCAGAAGCCCCCACCCTCGTAGCGGGCATTGCACGCCGGACAAACCATTCTGACCAACTGACCGGCGCCTTCCACGGACCAATAGTATGGCCGAGCCCCTCCTCTTTGTCCATCCGACCGCCTTGCCGATCTGCTACCGTGCGCGCCGTGCGGACCAAGACCGACGACGCGCTGGCGCGGGCCGAAGAGAGCCATTCCCACGACCCCGAGCGCGCCGAGGTGATCGCGCGGGTGCGGCGGTTCAAGGCCGGCTGGTACGAGCTCGCCGAGTCGCTGACCGAGCAGCGCAAGACCGAGCGGTTCAAGCAGTGGGGCTTCGGAAACTTCGAAGATTACTGCAAGCGCGAGCTGCACCTGCGTCGCGAGACCGTCGATAAGCTGACGGGTTCATTTACGTTTTTGCGATCGAAGGCGCCCGAAGTGCTGTCCCGCGACGGGCGCGCCTCGCCCATCCCGAGCTACCAGGCGGTGGATTTTCTGCGCCGCGCCGAGGAGTCGGAGGCGCCCGCCGAGACCGTACGCGAGATCCGCCGCCACGTGCTCGACGAAGGCACGTCGCTGCCCAAGGTCTCGCGGCTGTACCGGCAGGTGGTGTTTCCGCTCGATGCCGACGAGCAGACCGAGAAGCGCCGCACCGGCCTGCGCCAGGCCATCGATCGGGTGGTGCAGCTGATCGCCGAGGCCCGCGATGCAGGCTCGGTGCCGGGCCCGCTCGCCGCCGAGGTGGAGGAGCCGCTGCAACGGCTCGTCGCCCACCTCGACGGTGCGTAGCTACTTCGTTTCGCCTTCGTCCTTCTTGGTGACGGTGGCTTCCTGGGCCAGTTGCGCGGCGCGGCGCTTGCCCGCCTCGATCAGCTCCTTGACCTTCTGACCGCCCTTGTGCCCGATCTCCTCGTAGAACTCGTGGCCACGGGTGTCGCGAACGGTCTCGCCGCCCTTGCGCCCGATCTCCTCGTAGAAGGCGTGCCCGCGCTGATCACGAACCTTCTGGCCGCCCTTGCGACCTGCTTCTCGGACGGTCATTCCGCCGCCCGGCTTCTTCTCATCGGCCATTGAATCCTCCTCTTTCGCTCTGGTTGGTGGTTGGTGGTGGTCCTACTTCTTCTCTTCCGTCGGCGTCGGCGTCGGCGTCGGCGTCGGCATCGACTGCTTCCCTGCGTTGATCAGGTCGCGGACCTTTTGCCCACCCTTGCGCCCGATCTCTTCGTAGAACGCGTGGCCGCGCTCGGCGCGAACGGTCTCGCCGCCCTTGCGGCCGATCTCGCGGTAAAAAGGAGTTCCGTAGCGCGCCTTGGTGGTCTGCCCACCCTTCTCGCCGCCTCGTTTGCCGGCCTCGCGCACGCTCATGTCGCCCTTCGATCCCTTACTCGCCATTCGTGTTCTCCTTGCCTCGTAGAACGCGTGCCCGTAGCGGGCGCGCGTAGTCTCGCCGCCGCGCCTGCCGCCGCGAGCCCCACCGCGGAGTCCCACTCGCAGCCCCGCCCTCGGCGCGCGCGACCGCGTGCTGCACGATGGCCATCGCCATGTCTCGCCCGGTGGCCTGGTTGACGGCGCGGAACGAGGGCGTGCCGTTGACCTCGAGGACGCACGGCCCCTCGTCGGTGATCAACAGATCTACGCCGGAGTAGTCGAGACCGGTCGCGCGGGTGGCGCGCACCGCCAGCTCGCAGCACTCCTCGTCGAGCTCGTGCTCTTCGAAGGCGGCGCCCTGGTGGATGTTGGCGCGAAACTCACCCGGCTGCGCGCGGCGCGCGATGGCCGCCTCGACGCGATCGCCGACCACGAACGCGCGCACGTCGTAGCGCGAGTTTTCGACGTAGCGCTGCAGGTACAGCGCGCGATGCCGCTCGAGCAGCTCGCCGAGCCGACCCGCGTCGTCGACGGTGATGCGCTCGACGCCGATGCCCAGCGAGCCGTACAGCGGCTTGACCACCGCGCAGCGCATCTCGGCCAGCGCCTGGCACGCCTCCTCGAGGCGCTGCGCGACCACCACGCGCGGCGTGGGCAGGCCGGCGCGCACGAACAGCCAGCTCGACTTGAACTTGTCGATCGCGGTGATCAACGCACGCACGTCGTTGACCAGCACGGCGCCGCTCTCGGCCAGCGCGTAATACAGCTCGAACTGAAACTCGGCGTCCCCTGCGTCGCCGAGCGCGCGCGGGGTGAGCAGCAGATCGTAGGCGCGCGCGTCCTCGCCACGAACAGTGATGAGCGTGCGGCCCTCTTCCATCACCGCGCCGAAGTCGGTGGGCGCGAGCAGCTGCACGTCACCGAGCTGGGCAGCCGCCTGCGCAATCTGGCGCGCGTCCCAGTCTTCGTCGGGGTAAGCCGAGATGATACCGATTCGAGTCACTGTTCCTCGTCTTTCGCAGCCGTTCGTTTCCGCTGGGAGGAAGCAGCGTTCTGCTACCGCCTAGTCGGGAATACCCTTACAGACTCACCAAGCATCGTGCGTGCCATGCCGCTTGCGGAGAGGGCGTGCGATCTGGTACTTGCGAAGCGCATGCGTGCATCCCTCTTCGCTTTGGTGCTGGCCGTCACCTGTGGCGGCCTCGCCTGTACCCCTCCCTGCAACCACGACGCGATCTGCGCGGTGCACGGCACGCCGCCCGACACCACGATCTGCGACGGCAGCGACTACAAGGGCTGTGACAAGAACAACCTCGGCCAGGTGATCAGCTGCATCCACACCAATGAAGAGGTGGTGTGCTCGCCCGACGGCTGGGCCTTCCAGCCCACCGCGAGTGCGCCCTAACCCGGAGCTGCGCCCGCCGGCGGTGGCGGGTCGCTTCTATCCCGACGACGCGGACGCGCTGGCCGCCGACGTCGAGGCGCGCCTCGCCCGCGCCGGACGCACCGCAAGGCGCCACCTGGCCGTGATGGCGCCGCACGCCGGCTACGTCTACTCGGGCAACGTCGCAGGGGTGGTCTTCGCCGACACCGTGGTGCCCGCGCGCGTGATCGTGCTCGCGCCCAACCACACCGGCCGCGGCCGCCCGGGCGCGGTCTGGTCGCGCGGCGCGTTCGCGCTCCCCGGCGGCGCGCTGCCCGTCGACGAGGAGCTGTGCGCGCTGCTCCTCAATCATCGATTGGTGCACGATCACGAGGCGCACCGCGACGAGCACGCGCTCGAGGTGGAGCTACCGTTCGTGCGCGCGCGCCGTCCCGACGTGCGCATCACGCCGATCATCCTGGGCGGCCTCGGCCTCGACGACTGCCTCGAGATCGGCCGCCACCTGGCCGAGGTCGTCACCCGGCTCGCCGCGGACGTGCTGGTGATCGCCTCGAGCGACATGAGCCACTACCTGCCCGACGACGTCACCCGCCGCATCGATCAGCGCGCGCTCGAGCCGCTGCTCGCGCGCGATCCCGAGCGCCTGTTCAAGCTCGTCCGCGACGAGGACATCACCATGTGCGGCATCCTTCCCGCCACCGCGATGCTCGCCTACGCCAACGCGCGCGGCGCCAGCTCCGCCGAGCTGCTCGCCTACGCCACCTCCGCCGACGCCTTCGGCGACACCTCGCGCGTCGTCGGCTACGCCGGCGTAGCCGTCAGATGAAGCGGTTGGTGGCGGGGTCGTGGATGCGGGTCTCGACCGAGACCAGCCGCTTGTTCTCGACGGTGTACACGTTGTAGCTCGCGCGTCGTTCGCGGCGCGGGTCTTCGTAGGTGCCCGAGCCGACGCCGACCACCGGGATCGGGCCGTCGGGACCGGGGAGCTCGCGGCGCAAGCTGCGGTGCTCGTGGCCGTGCAGGACCAGCTCGCAGCCGACGCGCGCGAGCACCGCCTGCAGCGCGCCGCGATCGCGCAGGCCGCGTAGGATCGAATGGCGGTTGGTGTACGGCGGATGGTGCAGCGCGAGGATGCGGAACTTGCCCGCGAGCCGGCCGAGCGCCACCTCCAGCGCGGCGAGCTGGCGGCGGCCCACCCACCCGTCGGCGAGCGGCACCGGCGACGGCAGCGCGGTCGAGATCCCGACGATCGCCACCTCGCCGCGCTCGCGCACCACCGGGAACTCTGCGTCCTCATGCGCGCGATCGCCCTCGGCGTACGGCCGGAACGCGCGCCAGAACGAGCGCTTCGCCAGCGCGTCGAGCGTGTACACGTCGTGATTGCCCGGCACTACCGTCACGTGGTGCGGCCCGAGCGCGATCTTGTCGAGGATCGAGCGCGCCAGCGCGAACTCGGGCTCGAGCGACAGGTTCACCAGATCGCCGGTGACGATCACCTCGTCCGGCGGGCGGCGGTTCAGGTCCTCGACGATCGCCTCGAACAGCCGCACCGGATGCTTGTCGCGCCGGTTGAGCTGCAAGTTGATGTACCCCGCCAACCGCTTGGAGAGAAACTGCCACGGCCGCGCGCCCTCCAGCGAAAGCGCGTGCACGTCGGAGAAGTGCGCGATCTGCACCGGCGCTCCCCCTACGCCTTGCGGGACATAAAGGTGTGGATCCCGCACTCGGCCTTCTGCCCGCCCCAGCGCCCCGACCTCTCGTCATCGCCGTCGCCCACCGGTGCGGTGCACGGCCAACAGCCGATCGACTTGTAGCCGCGGTCGTAGAGCGGGTTGTAGGGCACCGCGTTGTCGACGAGGTACTTCCAGGTGTCCTTGCGGGTCCAGCGCGCGAGCGGGTTCACCTTGACCAGCGACGTGCCGTCTTCGCGATCGTACGATTCGAGGATGTCGATGCCCGCGCGGCTCTGGCCCTGATCGCGGCGCAGGCCGGCGATCCACGCGTCCAGCCCTTTCAGCGCGCGACGCGTCGGCTCCACCTTGCGCAGCGCGCAGCACTGATCGGTGGAGCGCTCGAACAGCCGCACGCCCCACTTCTGGTTCTGCTCCTCGATCGACACCGCGCCGCGCAGCACCTCGACCTGGATGCCGTACCTGGCGATGAACTGCTCGCGCAGCGCCACCGACTCGGCAAACAGGAAGTCGGTGTCGACGGTGAACACCTTCAGATCGGATCGGATGCCCGCGGCCATCGCCACCAGCGCGCAACCCTCGGGGCCGAACGCGGTCGAGATCGCGACCTTGGGAAAGCGCGCGAACGCAAAGCGCAGGATCGCCTCGGGCCCTTCGGCCTCGAGCGACTCCGAGTGCGCTTTGAGCTCGGCCGCGTCCATCGCTAGTTCAGGTACCCCAGCTCCTTGAGCCGCGCGATGATCTTGTCGACGCTCTCATCCACCTTCTCCTTCGATGAGTCGACCACCACTTCCGGGTTCACCGGCGCTTCGTACGGATCGGACACCCCGGTGAAGTTCTTGATCTCGCCGGCGATCGCCTTCTTGTACAGCCCCTTGACGTCGCGCTCCGCGAGCACGTCGAGCGGGCAGTGCACGAACACCTCGACGAAGCCCGCGCCGTCGTTGGTGATCATCTTGCGGACCTCGTCGCGCACCTCGCGATACGGCGAGATCGCCGCCGAGATCGCCACCACCCCGTTGCGCGACAGGAGGTTCGACACGAAGCCGATGCGGCGGATGTTGATGTCCCGGTCCTCCTTCGAGAACGTGAGCCCCTTGGAAAGGTTGGTCCGGACGATGTCGCCGTCCAGGATCTCGACCTTGTGACCCAACGACTTGAGCTTCTCGGCGACCGGCAGCGACAAGGTGGACTTCCCGGCGCCCGAAAGGCCGGTGAACCAGAGCGTAAATCCCTTCGACATTTCGTGTAGTTCCCTTCTTGTGGGGTAAGCGAGCCCTAGGTCGAAATGTGGCCAAGACGCGCCGCGTTGTCAAGACGCAGGCGTTACATGTCTTTGGGGTTGTCGACCTGGGCGGTGTGGCGGGGGCGGGGCGTGGCGTCCATTCCGTGCAGGTTGGTGAGCGGGCGCGAGCGCACCGGCCACAAGTGGAGCATCGGCTCGGGATCGATGAACAGCTCCGGATCGTCGGGCGAGGTGCGCACGCTGACCGCGAAGTGGAGGTGCGGCCCCGACTGGTGCACGCCGGTGTCACCGACGGTGCCGATGGGCTCGCCGGCCTTGACCGGCACGCCTGGGCGCAGATCCTCGCGGATGCCCTCGAGGTGGATGTAGGAGGTGACGATGGTGCCGCCCTTGTGGTTGATGCGGATGAAACGGCCCTCGTTGCCGCGCCGGCCGCCGACCTCGGCATCGCGCTCGACCCGTTCGATCACGCCGTCGTGCGAGGCCATCACCACGTCGCCCTTGACGGTGCCGATGTCGACGCCGCAGTGGCCGCCCATGCACTCCTCGGGACGCAGCCCTTCGCGCGCGGCGCCAAAGCGGCGCGTGTTGCGCTCGGGCAGGTGGCGGCCGCCGGCGAGCGGATGGATCCACACGTCGTTCTCTTCGAGGGTGCTCGGCCGCAGCATGGCCAGCGCCTCGGCGTTGGTCGGCGTGTGCGACGGCGGCTTGGCGGCCAGCGCGCTCCCGCCCGAGACGCTCAGGGTCGGCGCGCGCGACAGGTTCCGGCCGGCGACGCCCACCAGGCTGACCACCATCAGCGCGATCCCGCCGGCGACGGCCAGCGACTTGCGATCCCAGCGCGGTGGCGGCTGGATGATGTCGAGCGCATCCGCCAGGCTGGGGGCGCGCTCCACGCCCCGGCGCCCGCGCTCCATACACGTGGTCGAGCAGAACGCGCGCACGCGCCCGTCGAGGACCGCGACCGCTCGCGACCGGAGCGGGTCGTAGCGCGCTTCACACACGGGGCAGGTTGCGGGCTCGACGTGCATGCAGCCCTATCACCGTACGGCAAATGCACGCATGACGTCAATGTCCTCGCCTCTGCTCTCGCGGCGGCTCCTTTGACGATTTGGCGGGGTGCGTTATAGTCGCGCGATGTCCGCCACGTCCGGATCTGGCCCCTTTCTCGTCGAACAGAAGCGTTCACACTACTGCGGGGAGCTGCGGGCGAGCGATGTGGGCCGGGCGGTGGTGCTCATGGGGTGGGTGGCGACCCGGCGCGATCACGGCGGGCGCGTGTTCATCGACCTGCGCGATCGCAGCGGCATCAGCCAGGTGGTCTTCGGGCCGGACGTCAACGCCGCGGCGCACGCGCTGGCGGGCGAGCTGCGCTCGGAGTTCTGCATCGCGATCTCCGGCAAGGTGATCTCGCGCGGCGAGAACAAGAACCCGAAGATCCCCACCGGCGAGATCGAGGTCGAGGCGCTCGAGCTCGAGATCTTCTCGCGCTCGGAGACCCCGCCGTTCGAGATCGGCGACGACAACGATGCCGGCGAGACGGTGCGCTTGAAATACCGCTACCTCGATCTGCGCCGCCCCGCGCTGCAGAAGAACTTCATGGTGCGGTCGCAACTGTATCGCGCGGCCCGAGACCACTTCCATCAGAGCGGCTTCGTCGAGCTGGAGACGCCGTTCATGGTCAAGTACACGCCCGGCGGCGCGCGCAACTTCCTGGTGCCGTCGCGGCTCAACGCCGGGCACTTCTACGCGCTGGCCGAGTCGCCGCAGATCTTCAAGCAGCTGTTCATGGTGGCGGGCTTCGATCGCTACTTCCAGATCGTGCGCTGCTTTCGCGACGAGGACCTGCGGCTCGATCGCCAGCCGGAGTTCACGCAGATCGACGTGGAGATGTCGTTCGTGGTCGAGGAAGACGTCTACGCGATCATGGAGGGGCTGGTCGCGCGCATCTGGAAGGACGTGCTCGCGGTCGAGATCAAGCAGCCGTTCCAGCGCATGTCGTACGAAGAGGCGATGGCGCGCTACGGCGTGGACAAGCCGGATCTGCGCTTCGGGCTGGAGCTCACCGATCTGACCGCGCTGCTCGCGCCGCTGAATGGCGGCGGCGTGTCGCTGTTCGCCGGCGCGCTCGAGCAGAAGGGGATCATCAAGGCGCTCAAGGTGCCGGCGGAGAACGCCTCGACGCTGAGCCGCGCCGAGACCGACAAGCTGGAGGAGTTCGTCAAGGGCTTCGGCGCGCGCGGGCTGGCGCGCTGCAAGGTCGGCCCAGGCGACCATGGCGGCGAGTGGACGCAGTCGCCCTTGGCCAAGAGCATCACGCCCGAGGCCAGGGCGGCGGTCAACGCCGCGCTCGCGACCAAGCCGGGCGACTACGTGTTCTTCCAGTTCGGCCGGCCCAAGCTGGTCAACGCGGTGCTCGGCGGCTTGCGGCTGCACCTCGGGCACAAGCTCGGCCTCGTCACTCCAGGGGGCAAGCAGTGGCACTTTCTGTGGGTCACGCAGTTCCCGATGTTCGAGTACAACGACGAGTCGAAGACCTTCGCGGCGGCGCACCATCCGTTCACCGCGCCGCGCACAGAAGACGTCGACAAGCTGCTGAGTGATCCCGGCGCGGTCAAGGCGCGCGCGTACGATCTGGTGCTCAACGGCAACGAGATCGCCGGCGGATCGTTGCGGATCTACCAGCGCGACGTGCAGGCCAAGGTGTTCGAGGCGCTCGGGCTGAGCGAGGCGGGTTTTCGCGCCAAGTTCGGCTTCTTGCTCGACGCGTTCAAGTACGGGCCGCCGCCGCACGGCGGGATCGCGTTCGGCCTCGATCGCCTGGCGATGCTGCTCACCGGCGCCGATTCGCTGCGCGACGTGATCGCGTTCCCCAAGACGCAAAAAGGCACCGACCTGATGACCGACGCGCCCACGCCGGTCGCCGACGCGCAGCTCGAGGAGCTGTTCATCCGCACCAAGCTGCCGCCCGGATGAGCACGGAACGGGACGCGATCTTCCGCCGGCTGCAGGCGGACAGCTTCGATCTGCTGGTGATCGGCGGCGGCGTGACCGGCACCGGGATCGCGCGCGACGCGGTGCTACGCGGGCTCAAGGTCGCGCTGGTCGAGAAGACCGATTTCGCGTCGGGGACCTCGTCCAAGTCGTCGAAGCTGGTGCACGGTGGGCTGCGCTACCTGGAGCACGCGCAGTTCAAGCTGGTGTTCGAAGGCACCAACGAGCGCGCGCTCTTGATGCGCGTGGCGCCGCACCTGGTCAAGCCCATCGAGTTCCTGGTGCCGGTGTACAAGCGCGATCGGCCGGGGCTGTTCGTGCTCGACGTGGGGCTATGGATCTACGACGGGCTGTCGAAGTTCTCGTCGCCCAAGCTGCACCGCACGGTGCGCGCGCAGCGGGTGTTCAAGCTCGAGCCGTCGCTCAAGCGCGACGAGCTCGAGGGGGGCCTCCTCTACTACGACTGCGCCACCGACGACGCGCGGCTGACGCTGGAGAACACCCTCGATGCGCGCGGGCTGGGCGCGCAGGTGATCAACTACACGCGCGCGGTCAAGCTGCTCAAGGACGGCGATCGCGTGGTCGGCGCCGAGGTGCAGGATCAGATCGAGCGCGACGCCAAGCCGCTCGCGGTGCGCGCCAAGGTGGTGATCAACGCCACCGGTCCGTGGTGCGACGAGGTGCGGCAGCTCGCCGCCGAGAAGCCGATCTTGTCGACGTCGAAGGGCATCCACCTGGTGGTCGACGCCGAGCGGCTGCGCGTGCACCACGCGGTCGTGATGAAGGAGAAGCGGCGCGTGGTGTTCTGCCTGCCGGCGGGCCCGGACCGCACGGTGATCGGCACCACCGACACCTTCTACGACGGGCGGCCCGAGGACGTGCGCGCCACCGCGAGCGACGTGCAGTACCTGCTCGAGCTCGCCAACCGCTACTTCCCCGACGCCAAGCTGACCTTCGACGACGTGCTGGCAACCTGGGCCGGGCTGCGGCCTCTCATCAAGCCCAACGCCGACGTGGCGTCGGCCTCGGACGTCTCGCGCGAGCATCACATCCTGTCGCGGCCGGGCCTGGTCACCATCGCCGGCGGCAAGCTCACCACCTTCCGGCGCATGGCCGCCGAGGTGGTGCAGCGCGCGGGCGAGCAGCTCGGCGGAGAACCGCTGCCCGCCTGCGCAACCGAGGAGCGGCCGCTGCCGGGCGCGCTCGGGCTCGACGGGCTGGCCGCGGTGCAGACGCTCGCCGACGAGCTCGCCGCCGGCGGCGTAGTGGACGCGGTGATCGCCAAGCACCTGGCCAACACCTACGGCGTGCGCGCACGCGGCGTGGTGGCGCGCATCAAGAGCGAGCCCGCGCTGGGGGCGCGCCTCGATCCGGAGACGCCGTACATCCTCGCGCAGGTCGATGTCGCCGTCGACGAGGAGCAGGCGCAGACCGTCGAGGACGTGCTCGGCCGGCGCGTCCCGCTCCTGTTACGCGCGCGAGATCAAGGGCTGGCGGCCGCGCGCAAGGTGGCGGAACGCATGGCGCTCAAGCTCGCCTGGACCCCGGCCGAGACCGAGCGGCAGGCGACCCGCTACCGCGAGATCGTCGGAGTCACCCGGCAGTTCCGCTCCGAGTCCCCCCAGCGCGCAAACGCTGGTGGCTGACCGCTGGAAATCGCCCCAACTACGCGGTAAGCTACCTCCCCGAAGGGGAATACCGTGATCGGCCGTACGATCGGAAACTACGTCGTCAAAGACAAGATCGGGCAGGGCGGCATGGGGGCGGTCTATCTGGCCGAGCACCCCCGTATCCACAAGCAGGTGGCGATCAAGGTGCTGCTGCCCGAGTTCGGCTCGAACCCGCAGATCGTGGCGCGCTTCTTCAACGAGGCCAAGGCCGCCAACGAGATCCACAACGAGCACATCATCGACATCATCGACTTCGGCGAGCTGCCCGAGGACGGCTCCTCCTACATCATCATGGAGTGGTTGTCGGGACGCAGCCTGAAGGATGCGCTGGCCGAGGTGGGCCGGCTGCCGCTCAAGCGCGCCATCCACATCGCGCGCGGCATCGGACGCGCGCTCGCCGCCGCGCACACGCACGGGATCATCCATCGCGATCTCAAGCCCGACAACATCTACCTGGTGACGCGCGCCGAGGACACCGACTTCGTCAAGGTGCTCGACTTCGGCATCGCCAAGCTGACGCAGGCCGACGCCGCCAACGACATCAAGACGCAGACCGGCGCGATCATCGGCACGCCATCGTTCATGTCGCCCGAGCAGTGCCGCGGGCTGCAGGTCGATCAACGCACCGACATCTATGCGCTCGGCGTGCTGGTGTACGAGATGCTCACCGGCGAGCTGCCGTTCCGCGCCGAGGGGCTGGGCGAGCTGTTGCTCATGCACATGACGCAGGCGCCGCGGCCGCTGCGCGAGCTCGAGCCGAGCATCCCGCCGGGGGTGGAGCGGGCGGTGCTGCGCGCGCTCGAGAAGGAGCCGGTCAACCGCTACCAGACGGTGAACGACCTGCTCGACGGGCTGTCCGAAGTACAGACCGGCATGCACCCGGCGATCGGCGACGCCGGCAAGAAGCCGCAGCGCCCGACGCTGGCGGCCAAGCGCTCCGCGCAGCCGAACATGGATACGCTGGGCGTGGCGGCGGGTCAGGCGGTCCAGCCGACGCTCTCCGGCCGCGCGCGCAAGCCGGCGATCCTGGTCGGCGCCAGCGGGTTGATCGCGGCGGCGGCCGTGGGTGTGTTCTTGTTTACGCAGAAGCACGCGCCGCCACCGGCGCCCACGCCCACGCCGCAACCGGCGGTCGCGATTCCCAAGCCCGCGCCGGCGCCGCTGCCGGTGCCCGCGCCCGCGCCGGTGCCCGCGCCAGCCGCGCCCGCGACTGTGCACGTGGTGATCCGCGCGACGCCGCCGCAGGCGCAGCTCCTGCTCGACGGCGGCAAGGTGGGCAACCCCTTCGACGCCAGCTTCCCGCGCGGCGACGTGCGCCACGAGCTCACGGTCAAAGCGCCGGGGCATCGCACCGAGACGCAGTGGATCACCTTCGAGGTCGATCGCACCCTCGACGTCGCGCTGCAAAAAGGCTCGGGCACGCACCGCGTGGCCGCGCTCCCCACGCCTCCTTCGAAGACCCCGTCGCCCGTCGCTGCAGTCAAACCGCCCGAGACCAGGCCCGCCGAGGCGAAGCTGCCCGAGGCGAAGCCGCCCGAGTCGAAACCGGCCGATGGCAAGCCGGTCTACAAGGGCACCAAGGGCAAGCTGATCACCGAGTTCCCTTCCGAATAGGAGACACCATGCGACCGAGCCTGCCGCTCCTCGTTGGTCTAGCGTTGTGCACCTCGATGGGCATCGCCCACGCCCAGCAACCCACGCCTGCACCTGCGCCTGCACCTGCGCCTGCACCTGCACCTGCACCTGCGCCCGCCGACAACGGCGGTCTCGAAACGGCCAAGGTGCACTTCCAGCAAGGCGTCGCGCTCTACAACGACGGCAACTTCAACGCCGCGCTGGCCGAGTTCAACGAAGCCTATCGGCTGCACAAGACCTCCGGCGTGCTCTACAACATCGGGCTCACCCAGAAGTCGCTGTTCCGCTACGGCGAGGCGATCGACACGCTCGGACAGTTCCTCGCCGAGAGCACCGCGCTCGCGCCGGAGCGCAAGACCGAGGTCGAGCAGCTGATCGCCGAGATGCGCGCGCTGCTCGCCGACGTGACCTTCGACGTGCTGCCGCCGGGCGCGGCCGTCGCCGTCGACGGACGCACGCTGGGCCAGGCGCCGCTGCCCAAGGCGCTCGGGCTGGCCGCCGGCAGCCATCAGATCGACGTCACCGCCGAGGGCTACAAGCCGGTGCGCAAGGAGCTGCTGGTCACCGCTGGCGTGCCGATGGCGCTGCACTTTGCGCTCGAGCTGATCCCGCACACCGGCAAGGTGCACATCGTCGCGTCGGTGCCGTTGTCGACGGTGAGCATCGACGGCAAGTCGATCGGCTACGCGCCGGTCGACGCCGAGCTCGGCACCGGCGGCCATACGCTCGAGGTGAGCGCGGCCAAGTACGCGATCCACCGCGAGGAGCTGGTGATCGCCGCCGGGCAGGCGCGCGAGGTGACGGTGGTGCTCTCGGCAGCGCTGCACAAGCCGCGCATCTACGAGCGCTGGTATTTCTGGACGCCGCTGGTGCTGGTCGTGGCCGGCGTGGGCGTGGGGCTGGGCGTCGGGCTGTCGCAGCCGCAGCCGCTCGCCGGCACGCTCTCGCCCGGCGTTCAGGGTGTCAACTGAAGGGGCGAGCGCTCAGCCTCCTCGCAATGGCCGCGGCCATCGCGGCCGGCGGCAGCAAGCGCACCGAGCTGTTGATCGGCGTGATCAACGAGCTGCACGCGCCTGATCTGATCGATCGCGTGCCGACATCGATGTGCCGTGGGACATCCCCGGCGTGCCCGACGTGCACCGTCGGCTAGCAAGCAGCCGCGCCGCGGGATCCGTCCTTGCAGCATTCCCAATAGATGGCCCGCACCCGACACCACCGGTTGGCCCTCGCCCGCTGGTTCGGCGTGCCGCTGATAGGGGTCCTGTTGGCGCTCTCCCTCATGGCCGGCGCGGCGCTCGGTTGGCTGTTCGCGCTGCTCGCGATCTCGGTGTCGGTGCTGCTCGCCGCCCGCCTGCTGGTCGCATCGGAGCGCCACATGCGCGCAGTGCTCGATCACGCGCTCGACGCGGTGATCGGCATGGACGAGCACGGACGGATCATCGGCTGGAACCTGCAAGCCGAACGGATGTTCGGCTGGTCGCGCGACGAGGTGATCGGCCGGCTGCTCGCGGAGCTCATCGTGCCCGAGCGGCTGCGCCAGGCGCATGAGCACGGCTGGCGACGGCTGGTCGCGGGCGGCGAGCCTCGCCTCCTCGGCCGGCGCTTCGAGACCCTCGCGCTCACGCGCGACGCGAGCGAGTTTCCCGTCGAGCTGGCGGTGACGCCCATCCACGAGGGCGGCAAGCGCTACTTCAGCGCGTTCATCTCCGACATCACCGAGCGCAAGCGCGCCGAGGCGGAGGCCGAGCGCCAGCGCCAGCGGTTTCGCACGCTGTTCATGGACGCGCCCTCGTTGATGGCGCTCACGCACGGGCCCGAGCACACCTTCGAGCTGGCCAACGCGCCGGTGCGCGCGCTGCTCGGCGGTCGCGAGATCATCGGCCACGCCGTGCGCGAGGCGCTGCCCGACCTGGTCAAGCAGGGCGTGGTCGCGGTGCTCGACCGCGTGTACGCGCGCGGCAAGCCGTTCGTCGGCAAGGAGCTCGCGCTGCGGCTCGATCGCGCCGGCACGCCGCAGATCTTCTATCTCGACTTCGTGTGCCAGCGAACTCCGAGCGGCGACGGCGTGATGATCCACGCGGCGGACGTCACCGAGAAGGTCGAGGCCCGCTTGCGCATCGAGGAGGCGGTGCGCGTGCGCGATGAGTTCTTGTCGAACGCGTCGCACGAGCTGAAGACCCCGCTCACGTCCCTCGGGCTGCAGATGCAGAGCGTGAGCCGGATCGCCAGGCAGGGCACACTGGATCGATCGCCCGAGCGGCTGACCCATCTGCTCGAGGTGTCGAGCCGGCAGGTGCGCCGCCTGACCTCTCTGGTGCAGGACCTGCTCGACGTGTCGCACCTCCGCGAGCACGGGCTGCACCTGCAGCTCGAAGAAGTGGACCTGCGCGAACTGGTCACCGAGATCGCGGCGCGCCTGGCCGATGAGCTGCACCACGCCGGCTGCACGGTCGAGATCGTCGCGCCCGGACCGATCCTCGGCCAGTGGGACAAGGTGCGGCTCGAGCAGGTGGTCACCAACCTGATCTCCAACGCGATCAAGTACGGCGCCGGTGAGCCGATCGCGCTCGCGCTCTCGTCGACGCCGGCGGCGGCGCGGCTGGTGGTGCGCGACCGCGGCATCGGCATCCCGCCCGAGGTGCAGGCCAAGATCTTCGCGCGCTTCGAACGAGCAGTCTCGGCGCGCAACTTCGGCGGCCTCGGGCTCGGCTTGTATCTGGTGCGCCAGATCCTCGACGCGCACGGCGGCACCATCGGCGTCGAGAGCACCCTCGGCGAGGGCGCGACCTTCACCATCGAGCTGCCGCGAAACAGCTAGAACATGTGCGTCGGATCTTTGCGAGGCGGCGGCGGTGGCTCGGGGATCTCGGGGAGCGGCTCGCGCTCGTCCTCCATCTCCTCGACCTCGATCGGCGACATCAGATCGACGATGCGCTCCTTGGTCGCGTCCTCACCGTACTTAAGGCAATTGTCGCAGCGCTTGCAGAGCGGAACCTCCTGCTCGCCGAAGTACTCGAGCAGGATCTTGACGCGGCAGCGCGTCGAGCGCGCGTAGCGGATCATCGCCTCGAGCTTGCCGCGATCGTTCTCGCGGCGCTTGCGGTACTCCTCGGCCGCGCGGCCGATGGTCAGATCGTCGGGCTTTTGCCCCAGGCTGAACAGCGTGCCGTCCTCCTTGACGAAGCCCTGGTCGCGCAGCGCATTCAGCACCACGCGCGCCTTGGCCTGCGAGGTCTCGGCGTTGAGCGCCACTTCCTTCAGGTTGCCTTCGCCCTGCTCGAGCGCGAACACCACGCGCCGGAACTCGCTCTTGCCCGGATACTTGTCGCCGACGAAGAACTCCTGCACCGCCTCGTCGTTGGGGTTGTACAAGAGGATGCAGCGCGACGGCCGCCCATCGCGCCCCGCGCGCCCCGCCTCCTGGTAGTACTGCTCGATCGAGCCGGGCACGTTGTAGTGGATCACGAAGCGGATGTCCGGCTTGTCCACGCCCAGGCCGAACGCATTGGTGGCGACCATGATGCGCGGGTTGTTGCGCATGAACGCGCGCTGCGACTCGTCGCGCTCGTTCTTGGTCATCTTGCCGTGGTACATGCCCACGCGCAGCCCGAGCACCGGCAGCGCGCCGTACAGCGCCTCGACGTCGCGCACGGTCGAGCAGTAGACGATGCCCGGCCCCTTGATGCGCCGCACGAGCCTGAGCAGGCGCCGCACCTGCTTTTTCAGATCGTCGACCAACCGCACGTCGAAGCCCAGCGACGGGCGGTTGAAGCCGGTGTGGACGCGATCGGCGTCCTTCAGGTCGAGCTGGCTGATGATGTCGTCGGCGACCTGCGGCGTCGCGGTCGCGGTGAGCGCCAGCACCGGCGGCCGCTTGCCGTCGCAGTAGGCGGTGAGCGCCTGCACGCACTGCTTGAGGCTCAAATAAGCGGGCCGGAAATCGTGACCCCACTCCGAGACGCAGTGCGCTTCGTCGACGACGAACAGCGAGACCTTCTGCCCGCCGAGCTCCTGCAGCAGCTGTCCCGAGGCGGCGCGCTCGGGCGTCACGTAGATGATCTTGTGGCGCCCTTCCTCGATGCGCTCGAGCGTGGCGCGCTTTTCCTTGACGGTCTCGGTCGAGTCGAGGCGTGCGCCGACCGCACCGGTCTTGCGCAGCTTGATCAGCTGATCGCTCATGAGCGCGAGCAGCGGCGAGACCACCACCGTGACGCCTGGCAGCTCGAACGCCGTGAGCTGATAGGTGAGCGACTTGCCCGCGCCGGTCGGCATGATCGCCAGCACGTCGCGCCCGGCGAGCAGATCGCGGATCACCTGCTCCTGTCCCGGCCGGAAGTCGCGCAGGTTGAACTGGCGGCGCAAGCGCCGGACGATCGGATCGAGCGGCGGCTGCGGCTGCTGATGATGGCGCTGCTGATGGTGCTGCTGCTGCGGCGGCTGGCCCGGCTGCCCGCCCGGAGGCGGCTCGCGCAGGATCGGCTGACCGTCCGGCCCGAGGATCGGCTGCCCGTCCGGGCCGCGCAGGATCCGGCTGCTTCCGCGGCGACGACGGCGACGGCGACGACGGCGACCATCGCCTTCGCCGAACGAATCGTCTCGCGGTTGCTGTTGCTGCGGCTGCTGCGGCTGCGCTGAAGCGGGCGGCGCACCGTTCGGCGGCCGCGGCGGCACGGCGGCCGGCACGCGCGCGGGCTCGGGCTGCGACCAGAACTCGTTGAACTCGCTCTTGGCTTTCGGCTGCGCAGCCGGAGCGGCCTTGGCCGGCGCGCCCCAGGTGGGATCGATCGGTGCCGGCGTCGCTGCGACGGGTGGCGCCGGCGGGCGACCGCTCGACGGCCGCCGGATCGGATCGGTCTTGCGGTCGCGCGGCAGCAGCGGATCACCGGTGAGCCTGTGAACCTGCAGCCCACCCGACGGCTGCGGCTCGGGCTCGGGATCACGGACCGGCTCCGGACCGGGCGGCGGCTCGGGAAGCGGCTCCGGCTCGGGCGTCTTGTCGGGATCGAGCTTCGGCGCCGCGCGCACGGCCTTCGCAGGACGCTGCGCAGCGATCGCCTTCGGCTTGACCGCAGGCTTCTTCGCCGCGACCTTCGGACTGGCGAGCAGCTTCGCTTTCGCGACCGGCTTCTTCGCCGCGACCGGCTTCTTCGCCGCGGCCGCCGCCTTCGCGACCGGCTTCTTCGCCGCGACCTTCGGCTTGGCGAGCAGCTTCGCTTTCGCGATCGGCTTCTTCGCCGCGATCGGCTTTCCGACCGCCGCCTTGCTCTTCAGCGCCGCCTTGACCACCGGCTTCTTGACCGGCGCCGGCTTCTTCTGCGCCGACTTGCTCTTCTTCGCCGCCTTGCTCTTCGTCGTACGATCCGCCATTCCCCTTCCCTTCGGCTGGGCGAGCGCAACCCTGCGCGCGTCCGCTTGCGACCGAGGAGTCGGGCTGAAACAGCACCGCCCGAACCCCCTCGAGCGAGGGGACCTATAGCACGTTCTGGCGCGATGTGAAGCGAGAAGTCGCTTATGCTCTGCATCCCATGGCCGCGCCCGGAAAGCCTCCCCAGCAGCGCCGCGCACTGAGCGCACCCGGCGGTCCCGTCACCGCCACCGGCGATCGTGCGATCGCGGCGCTGCTCGGCCGCGCGCTCGGCGTTCCTGCCGACGAGGATCCGCGGCTCGCGACGCACGGCTTCCACAGCTACCCGGCGCGCTTCCATCCGCTGCTGGTGCGCCAGCTGCTGGCAGATCTACCGGCGGGCAAGACCGTGCTCGATCCGTTCGTCGGCTCGGGCACCACGCTGGTCGAGGCGGCGCTGCGCGGCGCGCGCGGCCTCGGCGTCGACGTCAACCCGCTGGCGGTCGAGCTGGCGCAGCTCAAGGCCACGCCGCTCTCCGCCGAGCGCATCGCGCTCTTACGCAACCGCGCGCACGCGGTCGCCGAGCGCTCCGCCGATCGCGTCAAGCGCCGCGCGCGCACCGCCGACTCGGGCGCGCGCTACGACGATCCGAAGGCGTACGCGCCGCACGTGTTCCGCGAGCTGGTCGGGCTGCGCGAAGAGATCGGCGCCGAGAAGGACGAAGCGCTGCGCCGCATGCTCTTGTTGGTGCTCTCCGCGATCGTGGTCAAGGTCTCGCGCCAGCCCGCCGACACCGCCGCGGGCACTGTCGAGCGCGCGCTCGGCAAGGGCTTCGCCACGCGCATCTTCGATCGCAAGGCCGACGAGCTGGCCGCGCGCCTGAGCGACTTCGCGGCGCAGGTTCCGCCGGGCACGCCCGCGCCCGACGTGCGCCTTGGCGACGCGCGCGCGCTCACCCACGTACCGGCCGCCAGCGTCGATGTGATCGTCACCTCGCCGCCGTACCTCGGCACCTACGACTACGCGCAGCAGCACGCGCGCCGGTTCGGCTGGCTCGGGCTCGACCCGCGCCCGTTCGAACAGCAGGAGATCGGCGCGCGCCGCCGCGCCCGCACGCCCGACGCGGCGCTCGCCACCTGGCAGTCCGACGTCGACGCGTTCGTCGCCGAGCTCGCGCGCGTGCTTCGGCCCGACGGGCGCGCGTTCGTGGTGATCGGCGACTCCGCGGTCGGCCGCCAGGTGATCCACGGCGACGTCGCCATTCGCCGCGCCGCCGAGCGCTGTAAGCTCCTGGTTCCGGCCGCCGCAGTGCAGGTGCGCCCGAGCTTCTACCAGCCCGCCGCGCAAAAGACCCGCCGCGAGCACCTGCTCCTGCTCACCCACTGAGCGACACGGAAGCGCGCCCGCAACGCCAATCGCCTTCAGGGCACTACCTAATTAATGACCCGAGCTGCACGTGTAGCCGGCGTTAGAAAACTGATGAAAACCCATGACAACGATTGCACGCACTGACCATCGCTTGGACACCATCGCCCGCTAAGGGTGCGTAACCATTTGCGCGCCGCTTGGCCCGGCGCGTGCTTTGTCTTGCTCGCTCGTGCTAGGCTCGCCCCGCTTCAGGAGGAATTGATGTTGGCTCGTACGTTCTTGCTTTCGCTCGTCATGATCGCCGGCTGCGGTCGCTCGAGCCTGTTCGGCACCAGCCCGGAGGACTGTCCCCCGGACCAGGTCCGCCCCGACGGCACCTGCGGCAACGACGGCGGCCACGTCAACCTCGACCTGGGCCCCGACCTGCTCCAGTGCTCCGGCGACGCCGTTTGCCAGCCGACGGATCTGGGGCCCGACCTGGGCGACGGCGGCGATCCATGCGCCGACAAGAAGAACTGCAAGCTGCCCCTGTGCGTCGGCGATCCGCGCTGCCACGTGCTGGGCACCGAGATCTGCAACAACGGCGTCGACGACAACGACGATGGCTTGATCGATTGCAAGGATCCGCAGTGCGCCAGCTTCCCGGGCTGCCTGCCGCACATGTGCGACGACGCCAATCCGGACTGCACCGATCCGGCGTGCGAGATGAACCCCAAGTGCAAGGATCTGAAGTGCCATCCGACGGTCGACTTCGGGACGCTGCAGTCGATGAATTCGTCCTCGACCAAGATGGAGAACACCACCGGCACCACCGACGTCGCGGTCACGCCGTGCGCACCGGGCGGCGGCGGCATGGTGGTCGGCAAGTTCACGCTCGCCGGCAAGGCGGACCTGACGCTCAAGTACACGCAGGGCGCTGGCGAAGACCACGTGTTCGGGCTGTTCCAGGCGGGCATCAACCAGGCGTGCGGCGCCAACCCGGTCGGCTGCTACGACCCGAAGAGCGCGGCCAGCGGCACGCACACCTTCGCCGCGCTCGAGGCCGGCGACTACTACGTCATCAGCCAACCCTTCGAGCCGGCCGGCCAGGGCCCGGTGACCGTCACGCTGTCGACCCCGTCGATGAAGGAGATCTGCAACAACGGCGTCGACGACAACGGCAACGGGCTGATCGACTGCGCCGACGCCGACTGCATCTCTGATCCAAACTGCATCAACACCCAGTGCACGCCCGACTTCAACGTCGGCGCGCTGGTGGTGAACGCTCCGGGCAAGACGGTCAGCTTCACCACCACCGGCGCGACCGCCGACAACAACCTCAACTGCGAAGCGGCCAAGGGCGCCGGCGACGTGGTGGTGCGCTTCACGCTCAAGGAGACCGCCGGCATCCTGCTCAACTGGGATCAGGCCGGCGACCACGTGGTGGGGCTGTTCCGCTCTCCCGGGCCGGGCTCCAAGTGCGACGCCGATCCGCTCGGCTGCTACGACCCGTCGGGCCGGCCGCAAGACACGGTCGCGTGGGGCGAGTTCCCGCCCGGCGATTACGAGTTCATCTTCAAGGGGCTCAAGCCGGGCTCGGACGGCCACATCGACGCGACCATCAGCGCGTACCGCAACCGCCAGATCGAGCTATGCCACAACGGCATCGACGACGACGGCAACGGCCTGATCGACTGCGCCGATCCGGCGTGCGTCGGCGTGCAGGGCTGCTCGGCGCCGTACTGCATGCCCGACAAGCAGCTCGGCAACATGCTCGTGGGTGACTCGCAGTCGGTGCACCTCGACGTGCAGGCCAACGGCGTCACCGGCTACAAGACCAGTTGCGCCAAGGGCGGCGCCAAGGGGATGGTGGTGCAGTTCACCGTGCCGACGCAGGGCGCGCAGGGCGGCATCGGCGTGGGCTTCGACTGCCAGCAGACCGGCGACCACGTGCTCGATCTGTTCGCCGCCGGCGGCCCGCGCGATGCGTGCGACGTGAGCGAGCTGGTGTGCGCCGATCCCAAGACGCTGCCGTTCGGCTGCGGCTACGAGGTGCCCAACCTGCAAGCCGGCACCTACAACGTGATCGTCGAGGGCTTCACGCCCGGCTCCGAGGGCGTGGTCGATCTCACGCTGTCGATCACCGACGACCGCCAGCTCGAGATCTGCAACAACGGCAAGGACGACGACGGGGACGGCTTCACCGACTGCGCCGACCGCAAGTGCATCACGTCGCAGTTCTGCGCCAACGCGCAGTGCCGTGCCGACGCGTTCATCGATCCGATGCCGCTCACCGGCGCCGGCACGTTCCGGCTGGTGCAGACCGCCGGCAACGGGATCCACGCCCAGGCCCCGTGCGCCACCACCGTCGGCGGCCAGACCGCGATCGTCGAGCTCACGCTCACCGCCAAGGCCGATCTGACGATGGCCTGGAACCAGATCGGCAACCACGACTTCGTGCTGGTCACCGACGAAGGCACCGGCCTGCCCTGCGACGCCGGCACTGTGGTCGGCACGTGCGTCAAGTCGAACAACATGCCCACCGGCATGACCTCGTTCACCGGCGTCCCGCAGGGCAAGTACTACATGGTCATCCAGGGCGACGCGCCCGACGGCACGCCGCCGGCGGTGCCGAGCTCGGGCTCGGTCAACATCGACATCTCGGGCCTGCCCAGCCCGTAGCCGATGCGCGCGCTTCGTCTCGCCATCACGATCCTGCTGTTCAGCTCCGCTTGTCGCACGCCTCTCCTCACGGACGACGGCGGTAGCGGCGGCTCGCCCGTGTCCGACGGCGGCCGCGATCTCGCCGGCCTCGATGCCGGTCCGTGCGACGCGGCGGTGCAGGTCGTGACCGGCACGCCCTCGCCCGGCGCGATCGCCTGCAACGCCAACGGCAGCTGCATGCTGGGCTCCAACGACGTGTGCTGCAGCAACTTCGACACGCCGCCGTTCGACAAGACCTGCTCGCAGGGGATGTGCCCCATGGGCTTCTCGACCTTCGCCTGCGACGGACCGGAGGACTGCCCCGGCGCGATCTGCTGCTTCGCCGGCGACACGGTCAAGGGCAACGCGACCTGCAAGCTGCCGTGCGAAGGCCGCGTCGTTTGCCACAAGACCAGCGACTGCCCGTCGACCCTCGAGTGCCTGACGCACTTCGGATTCCCCGACGGCACCGGGCTGTGCGCCCTCCCCGGCTGCTAGCGCTCGATTCCGACGATCCTTCGATCCGCGCCGCGCTCCACGAAGTGCACCCGTACCGGGGGCCCGAAGTGCCGCTCGCCGGCGCGCTGCACGCGCAGCTCGACCACGCGATACCCGTCCTGCACGCGCAGCCCCACGCACTGCGGCCCGCCTTCGGACTCGCCCGGCGGGATCACGCCGTCGCCCGACACCGCATAGCGGGTCACGTTCTCGCCGCCCAGCCCGGCGACGACCCACAGATCGTCGAAGCACATGCCGCCCTTCTCGAAGCGGAAGAAGTCGAGCGCCGCCACCGGCGCCAGGTACGCGCGCGCGATCCGCTCGCGGCGCTTCCACAAGACCTCGAACAGCCGCTCGGCCGCCTGCGGGCGATAGTGTCCGGAGCGAATCGCGCCGCGCAGCTCTTCCTCGTTGAACGCCAGCACCCGCTTGGCGCCCCAATAGCGATCGCGCCGGGTCTGGCGCTCGAACGCCGGGTTGTCGAGCACCGGGTGCCAGTGCGCCGGCTCGAAGTGCTCCCAGTCGAAGTTGCCGAGCTCGGGATACGCCGCCACCAGTCGCGCGCGATCGACGCGCACGTTGTCGCCGTCCCACGGCTGCTTGATCAGCCCGACGGTGAGCAGCGAGGTGAGGATGCGCGACGGCGCGAGATAGATATCGGTGCCCATCCACCACGAGATCGGCTCCTCCGCGCGCGCGCCGAACGCGCCGCCCACGTCCTGCTGGTAGTGGAGGAGGTGCCCCTTGCCGGTCTTGCCGACGTACGAGTCGAGCGTGTTGGTCTCGAGCGAATCGATGTTGTTGATCCACATCGAGAAGGTGCCGAACCCGCGCAGATCGCGCCGGTCTTCGTGCGGCACGCGATCGTTCGCGTCGTCGTGGCGCCGGCCGAAGTAGGCGAACGGCCCGACGATCTGCCCGGCGATCCAGCGGCTCGCGATGGCGCGGATGGTGCCGTCCGCGGCGGCCGGCGCGGTGTGCAGCATCTGATCGAGCAGCGCGCGCGTGAGCGGCAGCTTGCTGTTCAGCCGCGGGTCGCGGGTGGTGGCCTCGGGCGAGAGCCGCAGATCGCTCGCCTTGAAGTCGACCAGCGTCTCGGACGGCACGTTCCACCCCGACGCCCACGCCAGCCGGGTCGCCACCACCTCGGTCGAGGTGTCGAGGCCGACCAGGCCGGGCGGATCCATCTTGAACAGGTACTTGCGGCCGAGCGCGTCCTTGACCTCGAAGCCGAGGTTGGCGCCCGCGCCCTTGCCCTTGGTGACCGTGAACGGCGGCTTGGGCTCGGGATCGTCGAGCATCGCGCCGCGCTCCATCTGCGCCGACGAGAACGAGCGCAGCCGCATCTGCCCGCGATCATCGGCGATGCGGCGCAGATCTTCGAACCAGGTCGAGTCGGGCACCTCGTCGAGCGCGTTGACGTTCACCGCCTCGCGGAAGTAGTCGAGCTTGAGCTCACGATCGAGCGGCAGGTACGCGACGTCGCGCAAGCCGATGTAGTCGGGCAGCGCGTCGGTCGTCGCCGGCACCGGAATCGGCGCGGTGTCCGGCTCGCGCCACAAGATGGCGCGATCGGAGAAGCGTACCGGCGCGTTGCAACCGCACAGCACCAACCAGACGAGTGAAGCGTACGGCCTCGTCATAATGGATCTGTAGTCGCTGAGAGCGACAAGTGCCACCCTTCTCCGAGAAATCCGTAGCCCACCTGGACTCGCACGTAGAACTGGCTGGAGGTGCGCAGGCGGATGCCGATGCCCACCGCCGGGATCATGCGGTCAATGCCGAACCCCTGATAACTCCTGCCAAAAACACCACCGTAGTCGACGAATAGGGCGGCCTCCATCCACATCCAGATGGGCCAGCGGTACTCGGCGGTGAACATCACCCGCGAGTAGTCGCGGTACTTGCCCAGGCGCACGCCGCGCAGATCAGCCGGACCGCCCAGCGTCTCCAGCTCGGAGAACGGCACGTCCGCGCCGCCCATCGGATACACCGCGTCGGTCGAGGCGCGCAGCACCAGGATGCGGTTGCGCCGCCACAGATCGAGCACCGTCACCAGCACCGCGTGGATGCGAAAGTAGCTGGACGGATCCTCGGCGCCGAGCCCGTGCGAATAGTCCGCGCCGGCCTGGAACATCGCGCCGGAGGTCGGCCGGTGCACGCTGTCGCGCGTGTCGATGCGCAGCGTGGCGCCGCCGCGCAGAAATTGGGTCCCGGTGTAGAAGCCCGGCACCTGGCTCGCGTCCACCGCGCGCGAGACGCAGCGCCCGTCGACGAGGTGCGCGCAGAACACCTGCTCGATAGGCAGATCGTCGCCCACCTTGACGCCGTCGCCAAAGCGGCGCACGCCGAACATCCCGTCGAGCAGCAGCGTGACGTGGCGGTTGAGCACGAAGTCGACGTGGTTGTGCAGCTCCGCCTCGTCGATCGAGTAGCGCCCGCCGAGGTGCGTGCGCGCGGTCGCCATGCCGATGCCGGTGTAGAGGTAGTCGTCGCGGCGGTTGTAGAAGCCGGCCGCGGTGTACTCGATCGCGCGATTGGCGTGCGTCGGGCGCAAGGCGAAATCGGTGAACCACACGTTGGAAAAGTTGGACGACAGCGAGAATTGCAGGTTGGTGTCCTCGCCGAGCAGGCGCCGGTTGAAGACGCTGGCCCCGACGGTCGCGCGGTATCCGGTGACGAAGTCGAACACCGGACGGACGCCCACCTGGCCGTCGGCCGAGGTGATGGCGTCGACCGTGCGCTGCAGGATGTGCGTCTTCTCCTGCCAGCGCGCGACCTTGCCGATCGGCCAGAACACCAGCCGCCACAGTTCGCGCGGCAGCGCCAGCACCAGCCGCGGCACCAGCAGCGCGTCGTCGAGCGCAAGGCGACCGTGCACCCGACCGTCGTAACTCTCACCCCGGGTCACATCCGGCGGAGGCCGCGGCTCCTGTGGGGTCGCACCCGCGCGCGCGCCGATCGACAGCGCGAGCACCATCATTAATAGGGTGTGCCGCCGGGGCATCCCAGGGAACTACGCACGGGCCCGGCTTTGCATAGCCGGGGCCGTTGACGGTTTTGTCTGCGTGATTACGTTGCCCTTCTAGAAAGGAATCGCGATGAGACTCGACAAGCTGACCGTCAAGACGCGTGAAGCGCTCGTCGCTGGCCAGGAGCTCGCGGCTCAGACCGGGCAGGCCGAGATGCAGCCGGAGCACATTCTTTCCGCGCTCTTACAGCAGGAGGGCGGTCTGGTCGCTCCGCTGTTGCAGAAGCTCGGCAGCGACCCGCAACAGGTTCGCGCCGCGCTGACCCAGGAGATCGACCGGTTGCCCAAGCAGGAAGGTGGGCTCGAGGTCGGCATGTCGCGCAAGACGCGCGATCTGATCGAGGCGGCCGAAAAAGAGGCGTCCAAGTTCAAGGATGAGTACACCTCGACCGAGCACCTGGTGCTGGCGTTGACGGCGAAGGATTACGGACCGGCGTCGCGCGTGCTCAAGGACGCGGGCGTGACCCACGACTCGCTCATGAAAGGGCTGTCCGAGGTGCGCGGCTCCCAGCGCGTGACCGACGAAAATCCGGAGGGCAAGTATCAGGCGCTCGAGCGCTACACGCGCGACGTCACCGAGCTGGCGCGCAAGGGCAAGCTCGATCCGGTGATNNCGCACCAAGAACAACCCGGTCTTGATCGGCGAGCCGGGCGTGGGCAAGACCGCTATCGTCGAGGGGATCGCGCAGCGCATCTCAACAGGCGACGTGCCCGAGGGGCTCAAGGAGAAGCGCGTGCTGTCGCTCGACCTCGGCGCGCTGGTGGCGGGCACCAAGTATCGCGGCGAGTTCGAGGATCGGCTCAAGGCCGTGCTCAAGGAGATCGAGGCGGCGGCCGGCAAGGTGATCCTGTTCATCGACGAGCTGCACACGCTGGTCGGCGCGGGCGCGGCCGAGGGCGCGCAGGACGCGGCCAACATGCTCAAGCCTGCGCTCGCGCGCGGCGAGCTGCGCTGCATCGGCGCCACCACGCTCGACGAGTACCGCAAGCACATCGAGAAGGACAAGGCGCTCGAGCGGCGCTTCCAACCGGTGCTGGTGGGCGAGCCGTCGGTCACCGATACCATCGCCATCTTGCGCGGCCTCAAGGAGAAGTACGAGGTGCACCACGGCATCCAGATCCGCGACGCGGCGCTGGTGGCGGCGGCGCGCCTGTCGCAGCGCTACATCACCGGTCGCTTCCTGCCCGACAAGGCGATCGATCTGATCGACGAGGCCGCCTCGCGCCTGAAGATGGAGATCGACTCGCTGCCGACGCCGATCGACACGCTCCAGCGCAAGGTGGTGGCGCTCGAGATCGAGCGGCAGGCGCTGTCCAAGGAGAAGGACAAGGCGTCCAAGAAGCGCAAGGAAGAGGTGGAGCGCGAGGTCGCCGAGCTGAAGGAGCAGGCCTCGACGATGAAGGCCAAGTGGCAGCGCGAAAAAGAGCTGATCAGCAACATCCGCGCGACCAAGGAAGAGATCGACAAGGTCAAGACCGAGACCGAGCTGGCGCAGCGGCGCGGCGATCTCAACAAGGCGGCCGAGCTGCGCTACGGGCGGCTGCCCGATCTCGAGAAGAAGCTCGCCGAGGCCAACCAGGCGGTCGAGCAGGCGCGTAAAGAGGGCGCGGGCTTTCTGCGCGAAGAGGTGACCGAGGAGGACGTGGCGGCGATCGTCGGCCGCTGGACCGGCATCCCCGTCGAGAAGATGCTCGAGGGCGAGCTCGAGCGGCTCAACAAGATGGAAGAGCGGCTGCACGCGCGCGTGGTCGGCCAGGAGCAGGCGATCGAGGCCATCTCGAACGCGGTGCGGCGCGCGCGGGCCGGGCTGCAGGATCCCAACCGGCCGATCGGCTCGTTCATCTTTCTCGGGCCGACCGGCGTGGGCAAGACCGAGCTGGCGCGCGCGCTGGCCCAGTTCCTCTTCGACGACGAGCACCACATGATCCGCCTGGACATGGGCGAGTACATGGAGAAGCACTCGGTCGCGCGCCTGGTGGGCGCTCCGCCGGGCTACGTCGGGTACGAAGAGGGCGGCCAGCTCACCGAGGCGGTGCGGCGCAAGCCGTTCTCGGTGGTGCTCTTCGACGAGATCGAAAAGGCGCACCCCGACGTGTTCAACACGCTGCTCCAGGTGTTGGACGACGGGCGGCTCACCGACGGGCACGGGCGCACGATCGACTTCAAGAACACGGTCATCCTGATGACCTCCAACGTCGGCTCGCAGTACATCCGCGACATCGACGACGTAACGCGGCCGGAGGTCAAGGTGCAGATCGAGCAGGCGCTGCGCGCCACGTTCAAGCCGGAGTTCCTCAACCGCGTGGACGACATCATCGTCTTCCACAAGCTGGGAGCGGGCGAGCTGCGCGTGATCGTCGACATCCAGCTCGAGCGATTCAAGAAGCTGCTGGCCGACCGCGGGCTCACCCTCGAGCTCACACCGGCGGCGATCGGGCTGCTCTGCGAACGCGGCTACGATCCCGCGTACGGCGCGCGGCCGCTCAAGCGCGCGATCCAACGCTACTTGCAGGATCCGCTCGCCAAGGCGATCATCGCGGGTAACTTCAAACCGGGTGACAAGCTGCGCGGCGATCGGAACGGCGACGAGATCAAGTTCGGCGCGGTTGCATTCGAGGCGGGCGGGCACCACGAGGCGGCCTAGACCGAAATGGCATCGAAGGATTACTACAAGGTGCTGGGGGTCGCCGAGACCGCCTCCGCCGCCGAGATCAAGAAGGCCTACCGCAAGCTGGCCAAGAAGCTCCATCCGGATATCAACGGCGGGGACAAGGCGAAGACCGCCAAGTTCAAGGAGCTGACCGAGGCCAACGAGACCCTCGCCGATCCCAAGCGGCGCGCCACCTACGACGAGCAGCGCCAGAGCCCGTTCTCCGGCGGCATGCCGCCCGGCGCGCGCGGCGGCAGTCCGTTCGGCGGCGCCGGGAACGTCGATCTCGAGGAGCTGCTGCGCAAGATGGGACGCCAGGGCGCCGGCGGCGGTCGCCCGCACACCGGCGCCAACCCCTTCGAGGGCGGGAACCAGGGCTTCGGCGACATCTTCGGCGACATGTTCTCGGGCGGCGGCGCGCGCCAGGCGCCGCGCAAGGGCGAGGACGTGGTGGCGCGACTGGACATCGATCTGCCCGAGGCCGCGCTCGGCGCCGAGAAGGTGGTCACCGTCGACGGGAAGCGACTGTCGATCAAGATCCCGGCGGGCGTCACCGACGGCAAGACCATCCGGCTGACCGGCCAAGGCCACCCCGGCGGTCGCGGCGCGCCCCCGGGCGATCTTTTGATCGAGCTGCACGAGCGGCCGCACCCCAACTTCCGCCGCAAGGCGCCGGGCTCGCCCGACATCGAGGTGCAGGTGCAGATCCCCGTCGACATCGCCATCCTCGGCGGCAAGGCGGACGTCAAGACGCTGGAAGGCACCACGCTCAGCCTGACCGTGCCGCCCGCGACCTCGAGCGGCAAGCAATTGCGCCTGCGTGCAAAAGGCGCGCACGTGCCGGGTGGTCACGACGGCGCTCGCGGCGACCTGTACGCGAACGTCTCCGTGCAGGTTCCGCTCACGGTCTCCGAAAAGGCCAAAGAGCTTCTCGAAGAGTTCGCCCGCCTGGTCAAGGCGCAACCTCAGTAACTGAATTCTCCGTCGAGGTTGCGGGGGTGATCCTCGCGACTTACGTATTGACCATGAGTGACGAACCCAATCGTTCCGGCGTGGCCTCCCTGCCGGTCCTTCCGCTGCGAAACCTGGTGCTCTTTCCCGGCGTGGTGCTGCCGGTCGACGTGGGCCGGCCCGGCTCGCTCAAGCTGATCGATGACGTGGTCAAGCGCTCGCCCGCGCGCCTGTTGATCGCGACGCAGAAGGATCCGCAGATCGAGGATCCGAAGCCCGAAGATCTGTTCGAGATCGCCGTCGAGGCCGAGATCCTGAAGGTGGTCAAGCTGTCCGAGTCACGCATCACCGTGGTGGTGCGCGGCCTCGAGCGACGGCGCCTCGGCACCTTCGCGCACCTGTCGCCATACCTGGCCGCGGACGTGCTGCCGCTCGAGGAGACCAACGCGCACTCGCCCGATGCCGAGGGGCTGGCGATGGCGGTGCGCGAGACGTGCAAGCAGGTGATCGCGCTCTCGCCCGATATCCCCGACGAGAACGGCGGGGTGATCGACGCGATCCGCGATCCCTCGCGCCTGGCCGACATCGCCTGCGCGAACCTCGACCAGTCCACCGACGATCGCCTCGCGCTGCTCGGCGAGCTCGACGTGACCAAGCGGCTCACCCGCGTGCTCGAGGCGCTGCAGCATCGCGTGCAGGTGTTCGAGGTCAAGGAGAAGATCGACACGCAGGTGCGCGAGGAGTTTTCCAAGCACCAGCGCGAGGCGGTGTTGCGCCAGAAGCTCAAGGCGATCCAGGAGGAGCTCGGCGAGTACGACGACGGCGAGGACGCCTCGGAGCTCGAGGAGAAGATCCGCGCCGCCGGCATGTCCGAGGACGTGGAGAAGATCGCGCGCAAGCAGCTCGACCGCCTGAAGCTGATGCCGGCGGCCTCGGCCGAGTACTCCGTGGTGCGCACCTACCTCGAGTGGCTGGTCGAGCTCCCGTGGTCACACAAGACCGAGGACAAGCTCGATCTGAAGGAGGCGCGCGAGATCCTCGACGCCGATCACTACGATCTGCAGAAGATCAAGAAGCGCGTCCTCGAGTACCTGGCCGTGCGCAAGCTCGCGCCCAACAAGAAGGGGCCGATCCTGTGCCTGGCGGGCCCACCGGGGGTCGGCAAGACCTCGCTCGGCAGATCGATCGCGCGCGCGCTCGGCCGCGAGTTCGTCCGCATGTCGCTCGGCGGCGTGCGNNATCCGCGGCCATCGCCGCACGTACATCGGCGCGCTGCCGGGCCGCATCATCCAGTCGATGAAGAAGGCCGGCTCCCGCAACCCGGTCTTCATGCTCGACGAGATCGACAAGGTCGGCGGCGACTTCCGCGGCGACCCGTCGTCGGCGCTGCTGGAGGTGCTCGACCCCGAGCAGAACAACACCTTCAGCGATCACTACCTCGAGGTGCCGTTCGATCTCTCGGAGGTGATCTTCATCGCCACCGCCAACGACCTGTCGCCGATCCCGGCGGCGCTCCGCGATCGCATGGAGATCCTCGAGCTGTCGGGCTATACGCGCGACGAGAAGAAGCAGATCGCGCAGCGCTACCTGGTGCCGAAGCAGCTCGTCGAGCACGGCCTGACCACCGACCACGTCAGCATCACCGACGCGGCGGTCACCGAGATCGTGGACCACTACACGCGCGAGGCCGGCGTGCGCAACCTCGAGCGCGAGGTGGCGAACGTGGTGCGCGGGATCGCGGTCAAGGTGGCCGAGGGCGAGTCGTTTCGCGCCGAGGTGCGCGCCGAGGACGTCGGCGAGTACCTCGGGCCGGCGCAGTACTTCTCCGAGGTGGCCGAACGCACCGAAGAGACCGGCGTGGCGACCGGGCTGGCGTGGACGCCGGTGGGCGGGGAGATCCTGTTCATCGAAGCCAGCCGCATGCCGGGCAAAGGCAACCTGGTGCTCACCGGGCAGCTCGGCTCGGTGATGAAGGAGTCGGCGCAGGCGGCGCTCTCGTACGTGCGGGCGCACGCCGAGCAGCTCGGGATCGCGGTCGACTTCCTCGAGCACAGCGATCTGCACCTGCACGTGCCGGCGGGCGCGACGCCCAAGGACGGACCGTCGGCGGGCGTGACGCTGTTCGCGGCCCTGGTGTCGCTGCTCACCGGCCGCCGCGTGCGCCACGACACCGCCATGACCGGCGAAATCACCTTGCGCGGCATGGTGCTGCCGGTCGGCGGCGTCAAGGAGAAGGTGCTCGCCGCGCACCGCGCCGGGCTGAAGCGGGTGGTCCTGCCCGAGCGCTGCGCCAGGGACCTGGTCGACATCCCCGACGAGATCCGCAGCACCATGGAGATCATCTTGGTCAAACGGGTCGACGAGGTGCTGGCGGCCGTGCTCGAAGACCACCTGGCGCCCATGTTCGAGCAGCCGCAAATGGTCGTCTCCGCCCAACATCCCGTGTAGTTATCTTTCGTCGGCCAAACGTGCTAGAAGAGGCGCAGGTCATGCCCGCGCCCCAAATACACCTTTCGTTTGGTCTTTCGTTGAAGGATCACCCGGCGATCGCGCCGGCGATGCGCAATGCGTGCGCAGCCGAGCCGACCTATGTGCGCCTCGGCTCGATCTTTCACGATCTGCCCTACTACGGCAACATGCTCGCCGAGGCCATCCGCTACGGCCTGCGCGGCGCCGCGCTCGACGAGCCGTGGGCCTACCGGATGCACTCGGTGCGCCCGGCGCGCCTGGTGGCGTCGTACATCCGCTCGGCGGCGCTCACGCCGGGGCTGGCCGAGAACGAGCGGCTCGCGCTGGTGGGCGGGCTGCTCTCGCACTGCGCGCTCGACCTGACGCTCCACCCGTTGGTCAATTATTGCGCACGTCGTGACACCGCGCGCTTCGGCGGACACGAGTCGGTGCACCACCGCCTGACGGAGAAGTACCAGGCGCTGTTCTTCCACCTGGACCGGCTCGGCGCGGACCCGATCGGCACCGCCGAGTTCCGCACCTGGACCCGCGTGGTCAAGGACGGCTCGATGGTGCGCGCGCGCGTCGAGGAGCCGATCCTCGCGTTCATGCAGGACGCGTATCGCGGCGCGTACGGCGGCGCGCCCGAGGGTCGGACCTGGGCGCGCTGGGTGCGCAGCTTCGCGCATTTCGGCGCGCTGGTCTCGACGCCGATGGCGGCGCGCAACTCGCAGCGGGTGCGCAAGGACGAGTCGCTGCGCGATCGTTACTTCGACAACGACGTGTTCCGCTTCTTCGAGTTCTACAGCTGCTCGGAGCGGCGCCTGGCCGAGCTGAGTAACCTCGGCTACGCCTACTTCCAGGCGGGCGACTTCTCGCGCGCCGCCGAGGACGCCTTCGTGATCGCCTCGCGCATCGACGATCTCGCCGAGCCCGAGCCGCAAGCGATCGATCAGCTCCCCGAGCTACCGCGCCTGCTGGTCACCTGCACGCCGGGCATCACCAATCCGCGCGTGCTCGACCGCCTCGCTGCTTGACAGTCGAGTCGCCATCGAAGAACTGGGGCGGCTCGCGCAAGGGCGCGGGCAGGAAGCGCAAGTCCGACCGCGCGCACGTTCCGCACGGCCACCGCCCGGCGGTCGAGCCCAACTTGCCCGTGCACGTGATGGTGAGACTGATCGCAGGGCTGTTCGACCTGCGCTCGGCAGCGACCTTTGCCGCGTTATCGGCAGCCTTCGCCAAGGGGGGCGTGCGGCCTGGATTTCAGGTGATCAACTTCTCGGCACACGGGAATGACCTGCACATGATCGTGGAGGCCGAGAACGAGCAATCACTCACCGGCGGCATGAAGGGCCTCAACGTTCGCATGGCCCGGGCGCTGAACAAGCTCATGGGCCGCACCGGCAAGGTGTTCGCGGACCGCTACCACGCCCGCATCCTGCGCTCCCCCGCGCAGGTCAAGAACGCGCTCGAGTACGTGCAGCTCGACCGGGACACTTCGAAGAAGTAACCGATCAGATCGTCCGGGATCGGCGAACAGCGCCGCGCTGGCAGCGGTGAAGCCGCTGATCGCCACGCACGCGATCACCACCACGCGGCGGGCGAAGCGAACCACGCGCTCGCGCCGCAACAGCCGCCGCGTCGAGGCCGCCCGCTCGCGGAAGCACAGGATGCACTGCCCCCCGCCGCGACAGCCGGTGCACGTCAAAAGCCCGCAGCTGCGGCAATTCGCCAGCTTGTTGCGCACGCCGCACTGGGCGCAGATGGCGAAACCTGGAATGCGATCCGTCTTCACACCCGACGATGGAGCATTCCCGGTGCCAACCGCCGCGGGGTCCGAGCGGCCGGTTCGACGCTGTTCGAGGAACGACGCTTCCTACCAATGGAAGGCGCGGCGGACGGAAACGGCTACGAACGGCTTTGCGCCAGGCGACGGCACACCGCGTCGGTGAAGCCGCGCGTGTCGGCCTTTCCCCCCAGGTCGCGCGTGCGCTCGGCTTCGACCCCGAGGCTGGCGTAGACGGCGCTTCGAACGCGGCCCGCCGCCTCGCGCTGGCCCGCGTAATCGCACAGCTCGGCGCCGGCCAGGGTCATCGCCGTCGGGTTGGCGAGGCCCTTGCCGGCGATGTCGGGCGCCGTGCCGTGCACCGCTTCGAAGATCGCCAGGTCCTTGCCGAGGTTCGCGCCAGGCGCGACCCCGAGGCCGCCCACCAGGCCCGCGCACAGATCGGAGAGGATGTCGCCGAACAGGTTCATGGTCACGATCACGTCGAGCTTGGTCGGATCCTTGACCAGCAGCATGGCGGTCGCGTCGACGATCATGTCGTCGAACGGCACGTCGGGATACGCCTTGGCCACCTCGCGGCCCACGTCGAGGAACAGGCCGTTGGAGTACTTCAGGATGTTGGCCTTGTGCACCAGCGTGACCTTCTTGCGCTTCTCCTTGCGCGCGTACTCCAGCGCCCAGCGCACGATGCGCTCGGAGCCCTGGCGCGTGATCACCGCGATCGACTCCGCTGCCATGCGCCCCGGCCCGACGTAGTGCTCGATGCCGGAGTAGATGTCCTCGGTGTTCTCGCGCACCACTACCAGATCGACGTCGGTGTAGCGGCTCGGCACGCCGGCGATGGTGCGCACCGGCCGCACGTTGGCGTAGAGATCGAAGTGTTGGCGCAGCGCCACGTTCACCGAGCGGTAGCCTTCGCCCTTGGGCGTCGCCAGCGGCCCCTTGAGCGCCAGCCGCGTGCGCTCGATCGAATCGATGGTGTGCTGCGGCAGCGGATCCTTCTCCTGCTCCACCGCCGCCAGCCCAGCGATCTGCTCGTCCCACTCGAATTCGGCGCCGGCCGCCTCGAGGATCTTCAAGGTCGCGGCCGAGATCTCCGGCCCGATGCCGTCACCGCGGATCAGGGTCACTGTTCTCTTCATGAAGCGATACCATAACGACTGGCGTTTGAAGGAGCCACCGACAACTCGATTGGCCACGACGAACGTGCCTAAGTTGTTGGAATTACGCTACGGGCAGCCTGCACGATTCCTGCAACGCAGTGCGGCAAATGAGGCTCCTCAAGTTCAAGGAAGACCGCCGCAGCGTGGTGGTCATGGCGCTGGTGACGGGGACCTTGGTCGCGCAGTGGCTGGTGGTGGCGCATTTCTCGCCGCTGCTGTTCGCGCTGTCGGTGATCCTGGCGCTGCAGGTCGCGGTGCTCGCGCACAACCACCATCATTCGCCGATGTGGAATTCGCGCGCGCTCAACGTGATCACCGGCTACTGGCTCACGCTGTTCTACGGCGGGCCGGCGATCGGCTGGCTGGCGATCCACAACCGCAGCCATCACGCGCACTCGAACGCGCCCGAGCTCGACTGCACCTCGACCCACAACGTGGCCGACCGCAACGATCTGCTCGGCCTCCTCCTCTACATCCCGGCGAGCATGGGACGCTTCGTGCGCCAGACCCACCAGGCGCTGCGCGCGATCTACAAGAAGAGCCCGGCGCGGTTCTGGTTCCACGTCTCGGACCTGGCGTTTCTCTACGGCGTGATGGTGATCCTGCTGGTGATCGACTGGCGCAAGGCGCTGCTCTACCTGGTCGTCCCGCAGCAGGTGGCGATCACCTCGATCGCGCACTTCAACTTCTTCCAGCACGCGCAGACCGACGGCTCGTCGAAGTACAACGTGTCGCGCAACTTCGTCGGCCGCTTTCTGAACCTGTACCTGTTCAACAGCGGCTTCCACACCGTGCACCACCTTGCGCCCAAGCTGCACTGGAGCGAGGCGCCCGCGCACCACGCGCGCGTCGAGCCGATGATCGATCCGCGCCTCAACGAGCCGAGCTTCTGGGCCTACTTCGCGCGCGTGGTCAGCGGCCGGGCGCTGTCACACGCTGATGTCTAGCTCTTTGAGCTTGTTGTAGAACGACGCGCGGCTGATGCCCAGCCGGCGGGCGGCGCGCGTGGGCGAGCCGTCTTCCGCCTTGAGCGCGTCGAGGATCGCGGCGCGCTCGACCTGACGCACCACCTCGGCCACCCGATCCTTGAGCGGGCGCAGATCGTCCGGCGAGGAGACCGGCAGCGCCCCCGGGATCGGCTGCGCGTTGAGCAGCGGCGGCAGATCGCGGATCTGGATCTCGGTGCCGTCGGAGAGGATGGCGGCGCGCTCGATCACGTTCTCGAGCTCGCGNNTCGCGGATGTTGCCGGGCCAGGAGTAGGCCTCGAGCCGCTCGAGCGTGCCGGCCGAGACCGTGCGCGGGCGCGGACCGGCGCCGCGGCGGCGCGCGAGAAAATAGGTGACCAGATCGGGGATGTCCTCGCGCCGCTCGCGCAACGGCGGCAGCTCGAGCGGCACCACCGCCAGGCGGTAGTAGAGATCCTCGCGAAATTTTCCGTCGCGGATGAGCGACTTCAGATCCTTGTTGGTGGCCGCGAGCAGCCGCACGTCGATCTTGACGAACGAGTCGCCGCCCACCGGCTTGACCTCGCGCTCCTGGATCACGCGCAGCAGCTTGTTCTGCACCTCGGGCGCCACGTCGCCGATCTCGTCGAGGAACAGCGTGCCGCCCTGCGCCTCGCGGAACAGCCCGCGCCGCGCCTTCTGCGCGCCGGTGAACGCGCCCTTCTCGTGGCCGAACAGCTCCGACTCGACCAGCGACGGCGCCAGCGCCGAACAATCGAACGCGACGAACGGCCCTTCGCGACGCGCCGACTGGCGGTGGATGCTGCGCGCGAGCAGCTCCTTGCCGGTGCCCGACTCGCCGAGGATGAGCACGTTCGCCTCCGACGGCGCGACACGCTCGGCCAGCCCGAGCGTCTCCTGGATGCGCAGCGAGCGCCCGACCGGCCGATCGGGCACGCCGCGCGCCTGCGCGACCTCGCCGCGCAGCCGGCGCACCTCGCGTGCCATGCGCCCGTGCGTGAGCGCGCGCGTGACCGCGGTGCGCAGCTCGTCGCCGGTCGCGGTCTTGCGCAGGTAGTCGAACGCGCCCTCGCGCATGGCGTTGACCGCGGTCTCGACAGTGGCGTGGCCGGTGAGCATGAGGAACGGCACATCGACGTCGCGTTCGCGCGCGCGGCGGATCAGCTCGATGCCGTCGGGGCCGGGCGGCAGGTGCAGATCGGTGAGCACCACGTCGTACGCGACCTCTTCGAGCCGCGCCAGCGCCTGCTCGACGCTCTTCACCACGTCGACGGTGTGCTGCTCGCCGAGCAGCGCGCGCACCAGCTTGGGAAACTGCTCCTCGTCGTCGACCACCAGGAGGCGGCTCATGTCGCCACGCTCATATGCCGACCGTCCCGACGTGGAGCGGCGGCAGGCGGATGATCACCTCGGTGCCTTCGCCGGGACGCGAGCGCACCTCGAGCCGGCCCTGGTGCTCGTCGATCACGCGCCGGCTGATGCCGATGCCCAGGCCGGAGCCGCGCTCCTTGGTGGTGAAGAACGGCTCGCCGAGACGCGCCAGCACCTCGGGCGGCATGCCCGGACCGTGGTCGCGCACCGAGACCAACGGACCGTCGGCGTCCTCGTCGACGATCACACGCACCTCGCCGCCCGGCGCGGAGGCCTGCACCGCGTTGTGCACCAGGTTCACCACCACCTGCTCGATCTTGCCGCGATGAAGCAGCGCGAGCGGACGACTGCGCACCTCGAGCGAGACCCGGCGCGTCTTGACCTCGGCGTCGAAGCGCAAGATGCCGAGCGCCTCCTCCACCGCCGCCGCCAGATCGCCCGGCTCGCGCGGATAGTGCGCCGCGGCGCCGCGCGCGAAGTCCTTGATCTCCTCGACCAGCGCCGCCAGCCGCCGTTGCGCGGCGACGATCACCTCGGCGAACTCGGCCACCTCGGGCTCGCGCGTGCGATCGCGAATGGCCTCGGCGTAGCCGACCAGCGCGAGCTGGTTGCCGATCTCGTGCGCCAGGCCCGACGCGACGCGGCCGACCGCGGCCAGCCGCTCTGCGCGCACCAGCTCCACGTGCGCGCGCTCCAGCTCGTCGAGGCGCGACACCAGCTCCGCGTTCGAGGCGCGCAGCTCGACCACCAGCGCGCGCCGCTCGAGCCCCTGCCGGATCTTCACCAGCAGATCGCCGAGGTCCCACGGCTTCTCGACGTACTGCCAGATCCCGACCTCATTGATGGCGCGGATCGCGCTCTCCTTGTCGGCGTAGCCGGTGAGCAGCAGCAGCACCGCATCGGGGTGGGCGGCCCGAACCCGCGCCAAGAAGGCGATGCCGTCCATGCCCGGCATCTTGAAGTCGGACAGCACCACGTCGGGCGGCACATCAGGCATGGCCGCCAGCGCCAGCGCACCCTGATTGAATGCGAGCACCCGCCACTCCGTCTCCAGCTCGAGGGCGCGTGACAAGCTGTCGGTCACCAGCGGGTCATCGTCCACCACGTAGACCGCCGCGGGACTCACGTTCCGGGCGTACCATGCGCTCGTCTGTCCAGCAAGACACGATCTGTCCAACTGGTTGGACGTGTGAGCGTTTGTGAAGTAGGTAAGCGACCGTAACTGTTCAAAAGTGCACCTGGCACCCGGCCTGCTATACAGCCGGAACAGACTTTTCCAGGGAGGGTGCACATGGATACGAACCGCAACATCATCCAGTTCACCAAGCGGGAGCGCGAGTTCGTCTTCGGCGTCGCGATGAAGTACATGAAGGACGAAGAGAAGGCGAGCGACGTGACCCAGGATGCGCTCCTCCTGGCGTTCCGCCACCAGTCGAGCTTCCGCGGCGACTCGCGCTTCACCACCTGGCTGTACCGGATCGCCGCGACCACCGCGCTCATGCACCTGCGCAAGGAGCGCTCGACGCCGCACGCGCAGAGCCTCACGCACGACGACGACGAGACCGCGATCGACGAGCCGCGCTCGCTGTATGCGTCGCCGGAAGAAGAGTGGGCGGCCACCGAGGCGGTCGCGCTGGCGTCGGACCGGCTGTCGCAGATGGGCGACAAGTACGGGCAGATCTTCGCCATGCGCTTCCTCGAGGGGTATTCGGAGACCGAGATCGCGCGCAAGCTGGCGCTCAACGTCTCGACGGTGAAGACGCGCGCGTATCGGGCGCGCACCTTCCTAAAGCGCGAGCTCGAGCGCGCGATCGACATGCCGGCCGCGCCGATCTTGCAAGCCGCCTGATACACTTCGCGGCCATGCGCGCCGCCACCCTCCCCTGCTTGATCCTGCTCAGCTCCGTCGCGCACGCCGAGCCGGACGTGCGCGCGCTGCTCGACGAGTTGGTCGCCATCGACACCACCAATCCGCCCGGCAACGAGGAAAAAGCGGCGCGCGCGATCGCGGTGCACCTGAAGGCGGCCGGGCTCGAGCCCGAGATCGTGCCGTGGGAAAAGGGGCGCTCCTCGGTGGTGGTACGGTTGCGCGGTGATGGAAAAAAACGGCCGCTGCTCCTGCTCGCGCACCTCGACGTAGTGGGCGCGGCCGAGCAGCCGTGGACCGTGCCGCCGTTCAAGGTGACCGAGAAGGACGGCTTTCTCTACGGCCGCGGCGTGATGGACGACAAGGGCTGGGCGGCGGCGGCGACCAGCGTGGTGCTCGAGCTCGCGCGCACCCACGCGCCGCTGCACCGCGACGTGATCCTCGCGCTCACCGGCGACGAANNCGCAAGGAGCTGGTCTCCGACGCCGAGCTGGCGCTCAACGAGGGCGGCGTGACCTTCCTCGACAAGAGCGGGCACGTGCGCGTGGTGCAGCTCCAGACGGCGGAGAAGGTGTTTCAGGACTTCGCGGTGATCGCGCACGGTGTGGGCGGGCATTCGTCGGTGCCCAACGACGAGAACGCGATCTACCGGCTGGCGCGCGCTCTCGAGCGGCTGGCGGCAGTGAAGTTTCCGGTGCGCCTGACGCCGGCGGTGCGCGAGGCGTTGCGCGGGCGGGCGGCGCTCGAGTCGGGGCCGCTGGCGGACGCGCTGCGCAGCGCGTCGGCGGCGA
>PNAM01000087.1 GCA_003170275.1 Myxococcales bacterium | reverse complement strand
ATCTTCATCACCGGCCCGATCGAGGATTACGGCGCCAGCCTGATCACCGCCCAGCTTCTGTTTCTTGAGGCCGAAAACCCCAAGAAGGAGATTCACATGTACATCAACTCGCCGGGCGGGCTGGTGACGGCGGGCATGATGATCTATGACACGATGCAGTATGTGCGCTGCGACATCGCCACCATTTGTATGGGGCAGGCCGCGTCGATGGGCGCCTGGCTGCTGGCGGCCGGCACCAAGGGCAAGCGCTACTCGCTGCCCAACGCGCGCATCATGCTGCACCAGCCGCTCGGGGGCTTTCAGGGGCAGGCCACCGACATCGACATCCACGCCAAAGAGATCCTGCGCACCCGCGACCGGATGAACGAGCTGATGTCCAAGCACACCGGCCATCCGATCGACAAGGTCAAGCACGACACCGAGCGCGACTACTTCATGTCAGCGGGTGAGGCTAAAGAGTACGGCGTGATCGACGAGATCCTGGTGAAGAAGAAGGAAGAGAAGAAGGGGTAGGGGTACCAGAGGAACAATGGAAAAACGTCGCGACGATTCTCACGGCAATCTGTCCTGCTCCTTCTGTGGCAAGAACCAGAAGGAAGTGAAGAAGCTGATTGCCGGCCCCACCGTCTATATCTGCGACGAGTGCATCGGGCTTTGCAACGACATCATCGACGAGGAAATCGAGAAGGAAGAGCAGTCGTATGGGCTCGCCGCGGTTCCCAAGCCGGCCGAGATCAAGGCTGTCCTCGACGAGTACGTGATCGGGCAGGACCGCGCCAAGAAGATCCTCGCGGTGGCGGTGCACAACCACTACAAGCGCATCGACGCCAAGGTGGGCATCGACGACGTCGAGCTGCAGAAGTCGAACATCCTGCTCCTCGGGCCGACCGGCTGCGGCAAGACGCTGCTCGCGCAGACCCTGGCGCGCATCCTCAACGTGCCGTTCGCCATCGCCGACGCCACCAACCTCACCGAGGCCGGCTACGTCGGTGAGGACGTCGAGAACATCATCGTCAACCTGTTGCAGAACGCCGATCACGACATCGAGAAGGCGCAGCGCGGCATCGTCTACATCGACGAGATCGACAAGATCGCGCGCAAGAGCGACAACCCGTCGATCACCCGTGACGTATCGGGCGAAGGCGTGCAGCAGGCGCTGCTCAAGATCATCGAAGGCACCATCGCGTCGGTGCCGCCCAAGGGCGGCCGCAAGCATCCGCAGNNTGCAGGTCGACACCACCAACATCTTGTTCATCTGCGGCGGCGCGTTCACCGGGCTCGAGGACATCATCGAGAACCGGGTCGGGCAGAAGCAGATGGGCTTCGGCGCCAAGATCGCCTCGAAGGCCGAGAAGAAGGTGTGGGAGTACCTGAAGGACGTGCAGCCGGAGGATCTCCTCAAGTACGGGATGATTCCCGAGTTCGTCGGGCGACTGCCGGTCATCGCGCCCTTGCACGAGCTGAGCGAGGAAGCGCTCGTCGACATCCTGATCAAGCCCAAGAACGCCCTCATCAAGCAGTATCAGAAGCTGTTCGACATGGACGGCGCCAAGCTCAAGTTCACCAAGGGCGCGCTGCACTCTGTCGCCAAGGCGGCGCTCAAGCACAAGTCGGGCGCTCGCGGACTGCGCGCCATCCTCGAGAACGCGATGCTCGACATCATGTACGAGCTACCGTCGACAACCAGCGTCAAAGAGGTCATCGTCAACGAAGAGGTGATCGACGCGCAGCAGCAACCGTTACTGATGTATCAGAAAGAAGCGGCTGCCGAGGGTGGCGGTCGCAAGTAGTCGGCGTTAGTATAAACCTCACATGTTCTTCAAAAACGACGAGACCAAGAAGAAGGGTCCGCGGACCATTCCGCTCCTCCCCTTGCGGGACATCATCGTGTTCCCCCACATGGTGGTGCCGCTGTTCGTCGGCCGGGAGAAGTCGATCAACGCGCTCGAACAGGCGATGGCCGGCGACAAGGAGATCGTCCTCTCGGCGCAGAAGAAGGCCAAGACGAACGATCCCACGCCCGAAGACATCTTCAACGTCGGGACCATCGGCCAGATCATCCAGCTGCTCCGCCTGCCCGACGGCACCGTCAAGGTGCTGGTCGAGGGCAAGCGGCGCGCGCGGCTCAAGAAGTTCGTCGCCTCCGAGGAGTGCTTCCTCGTCGAGGTCGAGGATCTGGTCGAGCCGAACGAGAAGTCGGTGGAGATCGAGGCGCTCATGCGCTCGGTCCACCAGACCTTCGAGAACTACGTCAAGCTCAACAAGCGCATCCCGCCGGAGATGCTGATCAGCGTGCAGACCATCGACGATCCGGCGCGCCTGGCCGACACCATCGTCGCCGCGCTGTCGCTCAAGCTCGCCGACAAGCAGGGCATCCTCGAGACCGAGTCGCCGACCAAGCGGCTCGAGAAGCTGTTCGAGCTGATGCAGGCCGAGATCGAGATCCTGCAGGTCGAGAAGAAGATCCGGACCCGCGTCAAGAAGCAGATGGAGAAGACGCAGAAGGAGTACTACCTCAACGAGCAGATGCAGGCGATCCAGAAGGAGCTCGGGGAGCGCGACGAGTTCAAGAACGAGATCCAGGAGCTCGAAGAGAAGATCAAGAACAAGCGCATGTCCAAGGAGGCGCAGACCAAGGTCCGCAAGGAGCTCAAGAAGCTGAAGATGATGAGCCCCATGTCGGCCGAAGCCACGGTCGTACGCAACTACATCGATTGGGTGCTGTCGCTGCCCTGGGAGGACAAGACCCAGGACAAGCTCGACGTGTCCGAGGCGGAGAAGATCCTCGACGAGGATCACTTCGGCCTGAAGAAGGTCAAGGAGCGCATCCTCGAGTATCTCGCGGTGCAGGCGCTGGTGAACAAGCTCAAGGGGCCGATCCTGTGCCTCGTGGGACCGCCGGGCGTCGGCAAGACCTCGCTCGCCAAGTCGATCGCGCGCTCGACCGGACGTCGCTTCGTGCGGCTGTCGCTCGGCGGCGTGCGCGACGAGGCGGAGATCCGCGGCCACCGCCGCACGTACATCGGCGCGCTGCCCGGCAAGATCATCCAGAGCCTGAAGAAGGCAGGATCGAACAACCCGGTGTTTCTGCTCGACGAGGTCGACAAGATGTCGACCGACTTCCGGGGCGATCCGTCGGCGGCGCTGCTCGAGGTGCTCGACCCGGAGCAGAACTCGGCGTTCAACGATCACTACCTCGATCTCGACTACGATCTCTCCGACGTCATGTTCATTACCACGGCGAACTCGCTGCATTCGATCCCGGTGCCGCTGCAGGACCGCATGGAGATCATCCAGCTGCCCGGCTACACCGAGTGGGAGAAGCTGTCGATCGCCGAGCAGTACCTGGTGCCCAAGCAGAAAGAGGCCAACGGCGTTCAGGACGTCGACATCGAGCTCGGCGAGGGCGCGATCCGCACGGTCATCCATCACTACACGAAGGAAGCGGGCGTGCGAAACCTGGAGCGCGAGCTTTCGACGATCATGCGCAAGATCGCCAAGGACGTGGTCAAGCTGGGCAAGCAGACCAAGTTCCGCGTGATCCCTGCGAACGTGCCCAAGTTTCTCGGCGTGCACAAGTTCCGCTCGGGCAAGCCCGAGGAGAAGGACGAGATCGGCCTGTGCAACGGGCTGGCGGTCACCATGCACGGTGGCGACATCCTGCCGTCGGAGGTGACGGTCATGCCGGGCAAGGGCAAGCTGGTGCTGACCGGCAAGCTGGGCGACGTGATGCAGGAGTCCGCGCAGGCGGCCATGAGCTACATCCGCTCGCGCGCCGAGTCGCTCGGGCTCGAGCGCGAGTTCTACTCCAAGGTCGATACGCACATCCACTTCCCAGAAGGCGCGATCCCCAAGGATGGCCCGTCGGCAGGCGTGACCATGGCGACGGCGCTGTGCTCGGCGCTCTTGCGTGTGCCGGTGCGGCGCGATGTGGCCATGACCGGCGAGATCACGCTGCGCGGGCGCGTGCTGCCGATCGGCGGGCTCAAGGACAAGGTGCTGGCCGCCCACCGGGCCGACATCTTCACGGTCATCATCCCCAAGGAAAACCGCAAGGACCTGAAGGACATCCCCAAGAAGGTGCTCAAGGTCATGAAGATCATCGCGGTCGAGCACATGGACGAGGTGCTGCGGGCGGCGCTCAAGATCGAGCACCCCGAGACCTTCCTGCGCGAGCCGAGCCAGGCGGTCGACTGGCGCCAGCAGCCGACGCTGCCCGGCCCCGAGCGTGCGACCGCGACCCCGACCCCGACCGTGATCACCAACGAGCCTGCCGGCTCGACGCCCACCCACTAGCCTTTTCGCCAATTCCGGTTGACACCTCCCGGCCGACACAGTAGAAAACACAGGCTTTCGACGGCCGGAACCCGGCCAAAACGGGCGCATAGCTCAGCGGTAGAGCACTGGCCTTACAAGCCGGGTGTCGCAGGTTCAAACCCTGCTGCGCCCACCGTCGCAGGTGAAGGCAGTTTCATTGGGGTGGTAGTTAAGTCGGTTATAACGCCGGCCTGTCACGCCGGAGGGCGCGGGTTCGAGTCCCGTCCACCCCGCAGATAACGTGTTGAAAGGCCAGGAGAAATCCTGGCCTTTCGCATTTGTGGCCACCCTGTGGCCACGCCGAACCGCCGCGTGGCCACGTTTCCATCTACGCGCTCGCCTCTTGGACGTGCGCCGGCCCGAAGGGAACCGAGCTGCGCGCGCCCAGCATGCGGATGATGCGCCGGTCTGGATCCGATTCCTGCCCCGCCGCTTGAAGCATCTCAGGCGTCAGGGGCCGCAGGTGGTCGCTGGCGACGTGCACGTAGAGCATCGTCTCGTCGATCCTGCGGTGGCCCATCCAGGCTTGCAGCCGCCACGGGTTGACCCCGAACAGCGCGGCGTGCGTTCCGAAGGTGTGCCGTAGCGCATGCCATCCGCGCTCCGGCAGTCCCGCACGGCGGCAGATCCGATTGATGGCTTTGCAGCACTGGCCATCGGTCTTCTGCGTCCCGTCCAGGTTGCGAACGATGAACCCGGTCCTCACGTGATCGAGGCGCTTGAGCGCCTGGATCAAGGTGGGGCTCATGGGAACGGTTCGTCGCTTGCCACTCTTCGGCGTGCCGGTGACGTTCTTCCGCGTTTGCTGGTTGACCGTGATCGTACCGGCTACCAGATCCACGTCTTCGCGCCACCTGAGCGCCTTGATCTCGCCCACCCGTAGGCCAGATTCACCCGCCAGGCAGACGGCCACGTACCAGACCGCATCTTCCCGGTCGCGCGCCGCTCCTAAGATCCGAGCGTACTGCTCGAACTCCCAGAACTCGATGTCGGGGCGCTCCCACTTCAGAAGCCCCACCCGCGGTGCGCTCGGGATCACCTTGGCCGTCTCCGCGTAGCGAAGAGCCTTGCTCAGAACGGCCAGGATGTTGTTGATGCGCTTGCGGCCGAGCTTGCGCGGTTGCTTCAGGCTCTTCACTCCCCAGCGCCCGGCCATCGCCGTCTTGTCCTTCAACTCGGCGCGGAACCGGGCGATGGCAGCCACGTCAATGTCGTCCACCCGGACGCTGCCGAACGCAGGCTCCAGGTGGGTCCTGAAGATCGATCGCTTGGACTCGACCTCGCTGGGCTTGTTCTCCCTCGATACGACGTGCTCGTACCAGAACCGGCCATTGAACCATTCGCTGAAAGTCGGAACCTCCTTCCTGATGGGCCGAGGGTCGATCACACGAAGAATCGACTGGCGCTCGTCTGCAAGCGCCGCCTCCTTCGTGTTGATCTGTGGTGTCCCTCGCATCCTCTGGTTTTCTCCATTGGGAAGGCGAATCATCTTTCGCCATCTCCATTTTCCGTCCCGATAGTCCCTATATGCGGGCATTGTTAGTCTTCCCGCCTTGCCAGAACGCGACCTCCAGCCCGGAGCGTAGCACCGGAGGGCGCACCCGCGCAACCGGCCGTGTGCGGTACGTCACCGACGGGAAACACGACGGAATGAGGCACGCGCAGGGTGTTGCGGATCCGCAGTGCCGGCAGCTCCCCGGCGGCGATCGCGCGGTACACGGTCTTTAGGTCCACGCCGAGAATGGACGCGGTTTCCTTCACCGAATAATACTGTTTTTGTATCAGTACATTGTCGTGCTTCGGAAGGCCGGTCGTCATGGCGGGCACTCCACTGACGGCGTTGCCGACGGAACGGACCATCCGCTCCGTCGGCAACGCTCGCGGACCATCGACGCCTGGGACTTGGGACTGCGGGAGATCTAGTTTCGGGAGGCCAGCGTCGACCGGAGCGCTTCCAGCGGTTCGTCGAGAGCCGAGCCCTCGCAGACGTCCGGACGCCCGACGAAGGTGACGGTGTGGTGCGGAACCTCGAGCCGGCTGAGCGGGAACTGGTACACGGCGCCGTTGGGCGCGTGGATGAACATGCGCTCCGAGGCCGGTCCGAGAAGGGCGAAGCGCGCCTCGTCGGGGATGAGGAGCGAGATCTGGCTGCGGCCGTTCGGCCCGGCGATGCGCTCCAGGGCGGCGAGCGCCTCGGCCAGGTTCTCGATGATTTCACGAAGCGTGGAAGGCAGGATGTCGTTCATCATTCTCTCCTCTGATGTTGAGCCGCGCGAGCGGCCGCAGTAACGGAACTGGTATCGCCGGGTTCGGAGACCCGTCGCGCGACGACCGCGCGGATCTCGTGGTAGTCGGGCAGCTGCAGCTCGGCCTTCGTCTTGAGCTGGTTCCACTGTTTCTCCGGGATGAGCCGCTTGCCGCGCTCCCAGTTGCTGACCGAGCCGCGAGCCTTGAGCCCAACCGACTCGGCCAGAAATTCCTGCTTCACGCCGAGAGCGACGCGTGCCCGGTAGATGTGGCGGCCCAACTCGACCGCCAACGACCGCTCCAAGGTCCCGTAACCCGGATTCATGCGAGGGCCTCATCGCCATCGCGATCCGACTGGCGAGGAAGCTCGGCGGCGTTCGAGTAGCCGCAGTTCTCGCACTCGAACACGCCCCACCTGTCGACGCGTCCCTCGCCGTCTTCGCACTCGGGGCATCGCGTGCGGACCCCCGCGCGCGCCACGTACGCGGTCGCGCGCTGCCGGCGGTAGTACCCGCCGCGGTCGTCGAGCACCTGGTCGGCGATGAGGCGTTCCAGTTCTTGCGACTCCCGCTGGTCGTCGACCACCTCGCCAACGAGGTCGATGCTGGTGATCGGGTCTTCGAAGAGCAGGGCCTGGTTCGGTGAAACTGGAGCAATCTCCTGAGCGAGCATTTCAATCACCACCCGGTTTCAGGTCACGGAAAGTGCGCCAACGAAGGGGTGTTGCTGGAATGCGCCGAAGATACTGATTGCCTGTTCAGGCCGCAAGAGAGAAAGCGCGACTTTCGCGCTTCATCTTCGATGATCGCGCGGAGACTGAGCTTTCTTGAAGGGGTGCTAGCGGGGGAGGTAGGTGCCGACGTGACTGCCGAGGATCTCGACGTTCGAGTCCATCCCGACGGGGAACTGTTTCGGGATCACCGACGCCAGTTGCCCCTTCTCAAAGAGACGAAGGAAGACCGTCCCCGACGGCTTGTGCAGCGCCAGGACGAGCTCTCCTTCGCGCGCTGGGCGGCGACCTTTGGCGAAATCGAGGATTGAGCGGCTCGGATAACCGACGTCCGCCAGGTGGTCGCCACCGATGGTCAGATACAACCGGGGCTGCGCCATGAGCTCTTCGACGCTGCCGTGGAGGTTGATCCGCTCGTTGAACTGCTCGGTGCCGGTCACGTACTCGAGGATGTGCGGCCCTGGTTCGTGCAGGCGATCGATCTGATCTAGGGTTTCTTTCCAGCGCACGTTCTTCGACAGGATCTCCCGTAGGCCGGGGATCTCGGTCACGTCCACGTCGAGCGCCTTCGTGAAGAGCAGGACGTGTTCGAACATGTAGCGGCTCTGGTTCGTCTCGAGCCGCTCGATTGCGTGGCGGCTGAGTGAGGTTCCCGGCCGCGTCTCTTCGATGTACTCGGCGAGCTGGCGGACCGTGAGGCCCTTCTCCTCGCGCTTGCGGCGAAACAGGGCACCGAGCGTCGCGTTGAAGCTCTCCTCCAAGATCTGGCGACGCCGCGGCTGACCGTCCTCGTCGTCGGAGCGAATCTCTTCGAGGCGTTCGGCAACCGCCTGCTCGACCGGGCGACGCTGCGGGCCGGCCTCGTCGCTTCGCGTTCGTTTGGGGGCCGGCTTGGGATTCTTCATTGGTTTCATTCCTCTCGAAGCTGAAGCGCGAAAGTCGCAACCAAAAGCGCGATCCTCGCTTGCCACTACGAAATCCATGAACACTCTACGGGTACTCATGAAGCGGCCAGCGGTCAAGACGTTTTTCGCACATAGCCTTACAGAAGGCAGCGGTCGGCAGGTCGTGCTGGCCCCCGCATGCGACCTGCGGCCCCATCCCGAGAACGAGCGAGTCTTCGGCCGGCCGTCGGAAGCGGTCTACGCCAGCGTTCGTCAGAGCATTCGCGAAAACGGCGTCCTTGAGCCGCTCGACGTCGTCCCGGTGGGCGCGAGACAGAATCCGCTTTGCGTCGTCAACGGCAACATGCGGCTCGAGATCGCGATGGAGCTGGGAATCGAGGAGCTGCCGGTCCTCTTCCACGAGGAGCTTCTGTCCCATACCGATCAGATCGTCTTCATGGTCGAGTCAGCCAAGCGGAAGGCCTACGACCAGCGGCAACGTGCGCACCAGGAGCAGATCCTCCGCGAGACCATCGTGGCTGCGCCCAACGATTGGAAGATTGCGTACAACGCGCGCCGCGAGAACGAAGTGGTCGCCCGCGCCACCGGCGCGACGGTCTACTCGGTCAAGCAGCGCAAGCGCGTCTTCTTCGGCAAGACCACGACGGAGACGCTGAAGAATGCCGTGGTCGGCAATCGCGTCCGTCTCGCCGAAGCCGTCAAGCTTATCCAGTCCGCCGAGGAGACCCACGGCGAGGGCACCGACCAGGCGCGCCTGGCGGTCGACGACGCTGTGCGCGAGCGGAGCCGCAAGCGCAGGCGCCGAGGTCCACGTCTGCCGAACTTCGCCACGGATGCGCCGCCCAAGCCGCACAGCACCTTCTGGACAGAGGTGAAGCAGCTGGTCCTCAAATGGGCAGTTCAGCAAGCCGGCAGGGACGTCGCAGGCCTGAGCGACATGATGCTGCACGTGGCCATCTCCGACTGCGCCGCCGATGTGCGCGCCGCCATCGACGAGCTGAGGCGCAAGGCTGAGAAACAGGCCAAAACCGCTGCCCGTTTCGCGAGCGTCACGCCGACGGATCGCCTCAATCGAATCAACCGGCTTCTGGGCGAGCTCGGCGTGTCGCCGGCCCGGCGCGGGCAGCCGGTCGAGATCGCGCCGATCAAGAAGGCGCACAAGCGGCTCGCCCGCCAGTACCACCCGGACTTCACCGCGAATGATCCGACGCGGACCAAGAAGTTCGTCGAGAAGCAGGCCGTCTACAAGGAGCTGATGGGCCTCGTCGAGGCCCACAACGACACATTCAATAGCGCCGCGTGCGCATAGGGAGAAGCCATGACCGCAATGAACGAGGAAGCCACGAAGATCATCGTTAGTCCCCGGCAGTTTCCCTTGGTGAGCGACCACGGCATCGGCCAGCGCATCGCGTCGCTGCTCGATTGGGCGGCACGCATCGCACCGGGTCAGCCGCTCAGCTACGCAGAGATCGCGCAAGCGGTGTTGGGGCTCCGGTTTCGACTCGGCGGCTCTTCGGATCTGACGCTGGCGATCCGCGAGGACGTGTACGGCTGTCGGGATCGCTTGGCGACCAAGTTCAGCCGGGCGTTGATCACGGACGGCAATACGGCCCGTGCGAGCGTCGACGGTGCCGAGGCATTCCGGTTCCGCCTCGTGCGTGACGTATCGAAGCTCCAGGGCGGCCTGACCAAGATGCTGCAGACGCGTCAGGTGATCACAGCCCAAGGGCTCGACCCGCTGGACTTCCCCGGCTTCGCCGCGTTCTGTGGCCTCACGGACCACGAAATGACCGAGGAGCTGGGGCCGTCGCTCGGGCGCCTGTTGCGAGCGCTCGACCACGTCGACCTCTCGACCGGCGAGATCAGGTCGCCAGGCGAGAGGGCGGCAGCGGCGGGGCGTCTGCTCAACTGAATGAATCCGTGGACGCGTGCGGACGACAACTGGCTTTGGTTCCACGGAATCGAGCCAGTTGCCGTCCTCGCCGAAAGGCTGGGCAGGACCGAGAAGGCCATCCAACGCCGCATGGAGCGCCTCGGTATCCGACGGCGGGTCAAGGACACTTGGTCCGTCGCCGACGCAGCGGCCCATGCAGGCGTCCATCCGGACGTCGTCAGGCGCATTTCGAAGGAGTTGGGACAACGCTGGAAGTCGAATCGGAAGAGAGGATCAGGCGTTCGCTACTACCTGAGCGAGGACCAGGTGCGGGCGATCGTCGAGCGACTGAAACAGGAATGGAACGGGACCGCTCATGCGCGACTCGGTTGTAGAGAGTACATGGCGATTGGCGACACGAACCTGCTTTCTGCTCGGAGAGTGATCTTATGAAGACCAGTCCGTTCGCGTGCATCAAGATGTTCGAACTGCGCACCGATCTTTTCACCAAGGTCGTGGTCGAGGTATCGGCGAAGTCTTCGGGGCGGTTCAACCCGCGCTACGCCGCGTTTCGCGAATACCGGGCCCACGACGGGACCATCCGGCGCACGCCGTACCTGGGCGAGCGCGAGATGAAGCTCGTGCCGGGTTTGCTCAAGCAGGCCGCCGACCATGTCGACGTACTCAAGCGTGAGCGAATGTCGACGCCGGCGCCGAAGGGCGAAACGCCGATCGTCGAGGCCGAGTCCGAGATTCGTTCCGAAGGCTCGCTCGAAGCCGCGTAGTTGGAACGAATGGGGTGGGGCGGAGGTGGTTGGTCCGCCTCACCCCAGTTCGCTGTCCAAGCCTAACGCGAGATGGTCGGCCGTCTAGTAGTCGCATGGAATGCTGCCGCCGCCGCGCGCCACGACGGAAGCGCATCACGGCGGTTTGCACCGGGCGGCGCTAGAGCCACTGCCGACATCACGTCCACCTGCCCCCTCAGACGCATCACCGCCTTGCCCCCGAAAGCGAAAACCGGGCGTCCTGGCAACAGCCTAAGCTGCTGGGCGAGATAGTCGGTGACACAGGCGCGCCAAACTGGTGCCTCAATGGGGCCCGTCGTGATCTTAGCCGAGCACAGCACCGATTCGGTGATCCACACACGTCGCAGCTGGGCGTCGAGGTCGTGCTTCAACTGGGGCCAGAACAGATCCAGCGCTTGGCGAACGTTTCTATGAAACGCTGACGAATGGCTGGCGAGCGCGCCACGCGCAACGCCGCAGGCTTTCTCCATGTAGCGGTCGGCATCGCCGTGCTCGTCATACTGCTCGCCATCACGGGGATTGCCGGGCTCGGCGATGACAAATACTGCCTCGATTTCGTCGAGCGATCCGATTGCCCCAATGAAGCCGCGTGGCACATGCCCAGTCGCTGGCTGCCACTGCATTGCAGCGCATTCGCTGTCAAAGTGCCCGCATCGGTAGGCTCGACGCATCGATGCCCGAAGCTCGGGGCACGGCAGATAGGACGTCATGTTGCCAGCGTATCGCCCGAGAGCGACGGTCGGCAACCCTCAAGCCGAAACCTCTCTTCCCATGCCATCTCAAGCCGCCTTCTTGTGCGTCACGGGACGCTGACGCGCCTCACCGCTGAACGAAAACGCGGCGAGCAGCTCGCCGTACAACTCGAGTTCTACGTCGGGGCGCGCTTCCGACTGCTGACGGCCCCCGCCCTTCTCGCGACGAACTTGCTCGGGGGTCCAGTGGGTGATGCGACCGACATCGGCGAGGAGGGCGTGGTCGTATCTGGTTCCGTAGCGTGCCCACGCCGCCTGCGCGCCGATCGCCTTGGCCATTCCCACATCCCGCACCAGGCTGTCGCCAACGTATAGGGTGTGTTCGGGCGAGATTCCATAGTCGCGACAGATCGTCATGAGCACGCGCGGGCTCGGTTTTCGCTCTGTGTGCGCCAGCGATCGAACCTTGCACGAAACGTCGTCGAGGGACTCCCATCGAGCCAGCCTTGGGTGACCATGCTCCTCACCCTCCGGCGCGTATACGTTGTCGAACAACGCGTCGAGCCCGAGCCACTTCAGACGGTAGGCGGCATTCACCGCATGCGCATCCGTGTGTGCGACGACGATCGCGCCAGATTGCGCTACCTGTTCGAGGGTCTCCCTCACGCTCGAGTAGAGCGAGAGTGTCTGCTTGCGGGTCCGATTGAACGCGTGGAAGGCTCTGTCAAGGCGCTGAGCGCGCTCGATGCGAGTGAGCCTGGGAAACGCCAGCTTTGCCGCGTCGGTATCGAGGAGAGCGAAGGGATGCTCAGTGTTGTTGAAGCGCCGGTGAACCCGCTGAACGTCGTCGAGAAGATCCTCGACCGGGATGTACATGATCTCGGCCGCGACTCGGATCATCTCGTAGTACGAGCGCGCGAAGTAGCTGACCCAGTCGTAGAGCGTGTTGTCGAGGTCGGTGACGAAGAGCCGAATTTCGGGTTTACGCGGCATGCTCGACCTCCTCATTGATGGGAGCGCCAATGCGGGCGGTCCACGGGAGCAGCTCGCAAACGAACGAAGCGGCCTTCCGGTGTCCGCCGCCCCCGAACTTGACGGCGATCTCCGATACGTCGACCGTACCCGTCGAGCGCAGGCTGACGATGTAGACTCTCCGCCTGCCGTCCCAGGTCCAGGTGATCCCGATGGACGCCTGGGCGGCCAGCTCGTCGCCGACTTCGGAGTGAAACGCGGTCGCGTTCGTTGCGAGTGCGGAGGCTCCTTCGATACTCACGGGTTCGGCGGACCGCGCCATGCGCGTGACGTGCTGCCGCTCCAACCGCACGAGGGCCGCGCCCTCAGCGACCAGGTTCGCGTACTCCGCCTCCCAGTTCTCATAGATCGTCTTGAGCAGCCGGAAGTCTCGATGCGCGCCGCGGGCCGCGAGTGCGGCGGAGACCTGGCGGCTGTTCGGTAGCTGCCAGCGCCAGAGGTCGCGATCCTCAATGTAGCGGATGAGATCAGGGATTGAGCCGCCGATCAACTCCCGCCAGGCCAACGCCGCGCCCGATCGATCTACTTCGATCACGAATCCGGGAATACCGGCCAGGCGTTCAGCGGCCGTCTTGTGGTGATCGATCACGAGCACGTGGAGCGCGGCGCGCTGCAGCCGCTCGATCACTTCGCGTGAATACGAGAAATCGAGGATGCATACGATCCGACCCCGCACCTCGGCGTCCGTTGGCGGAACGGGATCGACGTGAACGGCGGGTCGATATTCGGCGTCCTCGCCGAAGACAAGATAGGCCGCGAGGGCGGCACCTGCGCCATCGGCGCAGCCACCGTGATAGATGACGAGGGGTCGATGGAGATTGTTTGCCATGAGTTGAGTTCTATCTGGCGGGTGTGACAATTCCTGCCCGGCAGCCCGCGCGGAAGACCGTAAGTCGCTGCGTTGACTATAGATTTCTAGCGCGAGCTGCCGGACCGCCGGAGAGCTTCAGTCGAAAGCCTTGTTGGCGTCCACGTCCAGGCCAGCGTTCTTCATGGCCTGCACCAGCTGGAGCCGCACGTCGGCCACCTTCTCGAACGGGATGTAGAGAAGGCCCAAGAGATCTGACGGCAGCTCGACGCCCTCCCGGTAGAGAACGGCGATCCGCCGGCGGCCGAGGATGCCGAGGAACAGGCCGAGCTCGATGAGCACGTTCATTCGAGCGCGCGGCTTCTTCTCCTCGGGGCGCCCGACGAGGTGCCCCTCGTCATCCCCGGTGAGCAGCGCGATCGCATAGTCGGCCCTGAGTGCGTGATGTTCGATCTGCTCGATGATGGTGCGGCCGGCATGATCCTGCTCGGACAGGACGATTGGGGTGAGGCCGAGCTTGAGCAAGAACGCAGCCAGGGCATCCTTGGCCGGATCCCGGCCGTGAAGGATGAACACGCAGCGCCGCTTCGGGCGCGCGCGTCGGGATGACTTGCGGGCGTTCGTCATATGCGCACTCCTGTGATGAAAATTGGAGGTGCGCCGAATCCTGGACCTTCAGTTACCTATTCAGGCCGATGACTTTGGACGTCCGAGCTACTGAGGACACTGCGAACCCGGGAAGCAAACCGATGACCCGCCGACAGCGCAACAGAGGTACCCAGGGCGACACGCATCCGACTGCGCGCACTGCTGCATGCACAACTCCGTGGCCAAGCCGCCTGACGGTGTGTTGAGCGCAATCTTTCCGCATGCGCTCCCGGCGGGGCAGCCGCCGTCGCACGCCTTCGTGCAGGAGCCATCCGGGAACGGCAGAAAGCTCTCGCAGATAAGGCCGCTCACACAGTCCTGCGCACTGCCGCATATCGCCCCGACGCCTCCGACCGGGAAATCCTTTACTCCGCAGGCGCCGTTGATGCAGGCGATCCTGTGCCGCGAGCCATCGACCATCGATCGGTCCACGGAGAACGGAGGACATGAGTCCTTGCAGGTCCGGGCCTTCCCGCAGCTCTTTTCCTCCCATGCCGACTCGATGTTGCCAACCTCGGTCGTCGCCGCGAGCGAGTAGATGGCTTCGCATCGATCAACGGGTCCACATTCGTTGTTGAGAGCCGAGCCTTCGCAATCGTTGTCGACGTGGCACGCTTGGTTTTGGGAGAGGATCGTTTGCATTGACGCCTGCAACTCGTCACAGCTTTGGCGCGTGGGATCCCCGATCGAGATGGGCCGGTTGGTGCCGCCGTCCTCGGCGATCGGCACGCCACCATTGTTGCAGGCGACCGAAAGAGCCACCGACAGCAACAGAATAGGTTGAAGGCAGAGCTTCATTTGATTCTCCCCAGCGCAACCGTTGAAGGCGTGGCCGCTATAGCACAGGCGGTCGGCAGTGGTCGAACCAATTCGGTTTCCCCGTCGGTGGCAGTGGTCGAACCAGTTCCTAGTCATGGGTCGCGGGCCACCCATGATCCCCGGTTAGCGGATGGGAAGCTGGACCTGACGAATGCCGATAAGGCGCTTGGAAATGGCGACCAATTGCTCGCCCATCGCTCCGATTTGGCCCAACTCCCCACGAGAGTATGGCTGCGCGACTAAGTCGCGCTCTGGATCCCAGAGTGGTCTCGTCGAATGCGAGAACCTCTCCTGGCCCACAACGAGACACCTGATTTGTTTCATCTGGATCGACGCAGGTGTGTCAGGAACAAACTGCGTCGCCGCGCTCTTCGCGAGCCCGAGTAGGGAGACAGACACCGTCACGTCAACCGGACCGAAGTCCTTCCCGAGCTGTACATAGAAATCAGAGTCATTCACCCTGGCGGGCGCTCTTGGGAGCGCTCCGGACCCCGATACTGACCACGCGTACGTGGGCTTGTCGCCGGCAGGAACTCCCACCACCGCCGCCGAGAATTGGGCAACGCCACCGGGGACGGCGCCTGCGACGCCACAACTGTCGCGCACGGTCTTGACGCTGAGGCCATAGTCAAAGGGCTCGGGTTGCATGTCGCTCTTGTCCTGTACGAACAGGAATGAGGGGCCAGCGCCGAAGACGTCGTTGCAGTTCTCGCCGCCGTGCAATTGAAGCACCGCCGGAAACTCCGGGTCGCCACACGGAGCATTTCGGTCCAGAGAGGGCAGCGGCTCCTGGTGCTCGAAATGAGCGACGTACCAGAACACGACATCCTTGGCCGCAACGCCCTCGCCCTCGTTGAAGCCCAACTCGATGCTCCCGTTCGTGTGGTCGGTGCCCCACGGGGCTTCCTCGTTTGGGTGATAGAGCCGCACGGAGACATCTCGATTTGAGAACGAGTCAGATTCTCCGTCGTCGCGGCCATTCACATGCCCGGGCAGCACCCAAGCGCCGTGTCCCGTCTTTTCGTTACGCACCAGCCACATCCGGTTCCTGGCGGGATCCTTCAATGCATCGATCTCCGTCCGGTAGAGGCTGAGGCCGGGTCCCCAGCCCTTGTCGGGCGGGGGCTCGTCGGGATACACGCTGTCATCGTGAACATAGGCCGAGTTGTTCCAGGATTCGCCTACATCGAAGTCGATTCGCCAGTACGGATGATGGCGATGGGTTGCGTGCGGACACTGCTCGCCCTTTGAGTACATGCGCGCGAGCATCTGTCCATGGTCGCTGAAATACCACGCCTGGTAGATGAGGTAGTTCCCCTCGTTGCCCACGATACCTATCTCGAGCCACTGGTCATCGCCGACCGCAAACGTTCGCAGACAGACCTTCTGACCACACCAGTTTGTACTCGCCGACACAACGCCGGTCTGCGGATGGTCAGCGCCGCGTGGTAGGAGGTTGTCCCAGGTCAACATGTCCGAGAACGGCGATTCGTGGCAGCTCCCCGGCGCGTAGTCGACCCGCATGGTTGGAAAGCTCGCCTTGTAGATCACGAGCTCGCCCTTGCGAGTGACGTTGTGCAACTCCAGGCCAGCATGAGCATAGACGCCGAAATCAAACTCCCACCCGTTCCACGGCGGCAGATGCCAGTCCGCTCGTGCGGGTCCTCCGATGCTGACGACGAACAGCCACGCCAGCGCAGCGGCGATGAGACGCAGTCGCGACATGTTCAGTTCCTCACTCTGCCGGCGGGACCGGCGGAAAGAACTCTCTGTTGGGTGAGATCAACGGTCGCCGAATAGCTCGGCGTCGAGCCGAGATCCTTCCCGAACGTCACGTAGACGAGGCGATGGCCGTATCCGTTGGCACCTTCTGGCGGCACAGTCAGAATGGCGCCCGCCACCAGGTGCCCAACGTTCTTCAGCCGACGATCCGCTCGAGCCAGCTTGATCGCGGCCTTAGAGTCGGCCGCGCCTGAGTGAGGCGAAGATCCCGTCTTTGAGTCGAGCCCGAGGACCTGGAAGCCCTGCGTCCAGACCTGGACCGTTGCGTTGTTCGAGTAGCTAAAGAAAATCACTGCAGTCAGGGGCCCCAGTGCGTGGTTGGGCGTGGTGTTCTTCGGCGGCATCAACTCGTCAATTCCCACCAGCGCGTATCGATCTCCGAGCATTGGGCGAATCTGTGGGTCTTGCTGCAGAGTCCGAGGAATGTGATCACGCAGTTCCTTCGTCAGCGAGCCCGGGTTCTCGGGGCCAAGCGGGAGGATCGTCTCGTTTCGGCGACCCTCCGGTCGCGGTGGCCAAGTCGTCTCCAGCCCCGTGAATCGCAGCGTAGGGAAGGCCGGGGTCTTGGACATGACGGCTGCGGCGTGGTTGTTGTGGCGGAGCCCAGCGGCCCAGGTCGTGGGAACGCGCGAGTCACAGCCCACGCTAGATATCGTCCACATGAGGAGAGACAGAAAGATTCGCGTCGAACGCATTACGCAGTCTCCTTGCGAGAACGGAAGTAGAAGTAAACGGCGGCGGCGGCGGCCAAGACGAACACAACGCCCCCCGAACCGACCACGACCACGCGGCGGATGAGCCGGTCTCCTGCGGCAAACACCTTGTCGACGTTGGTCGCCCACTTCACGGGGTCGTGTTTCGTGAGGTGAAGCAGCGACGCGCGATCCTGATGCAAGGCGTTGACAAACTGCGGCCAGGATCTGAGTTGCAGACCCTGTGCCTGCAACGCGCGCAGGATCTGTCTGGAGGCGCCAGAACCGATCGCGAACTCGAACCGCACCATGCGCCAGAAAAATTCGCTGCGGACCGGAAACAGCGACGGGAAGTCTTTCTGTAGCCTGTCCGCCATGCGCCGGAACATCTCGACTCCTGCCCAGATGCTGTAGGCCGGCTCGAACATGCGATTGTGGTCGAAGCCCATCTGCTTCGAGGTGCCCGGGTGGATCTGCATCAACCCGCGTTCGTCGAGCGAAGTGTGGTCGTCCGGCCTGCCGCCCGACTCCACCTGGATGTGGCCGAGTAGCATCGCCAGTGGGACGTCCGAGCCCGCCAACTTGGCGACGATGGGCGCATAGAGCGACACCCACGCCGCCATCACTTCACCTTGGGCCGGGGGTCGAGCTTTCGCAGGATCGCGCGGGCCGCGTCGTTTACCTCGGCCATCTTGTCGGCGTCACCCGCGGGCAGATCGGGGTGATACACCTTGGCGAGCTCCCGCAGGCGGCGCTTCACGTCGGCCCTGGTCGCTGTGGCCTTGATACCCAGCACCCGATACGGATCCAACGGACGGAAGCAGGGTGGCGGGATATCGGCGTCGTCGCCAACGAAGCCCCGGCGCCGCCCGCGAAAGTACCGGGCCAATATGCGAGTAATGAGGACTTCACCCTTCTGATAGAGGAACTCGGCCAACTCAGGTGTCAGGAGCGGACGCAGCTCCTCGACGTGAATGGCAGGGTGATTCATGTCGGCTCTCCTACGGTCGAAAGAAAGAGATGTGAATGACCGAATGATTGCGCGAGTTCTGAAAACCTGATTCAGTACGCGCTCAAGATGCCCAGACCTCGAAAGAACGATCCCACCGCACTGATCGCTCCGATCCTCGCGCAGTTCGCCGAACGGGTCGGGGCGGCAATCGAGAAGTTCACGACCGCCCGCATCACCAAATCAGTCCGCAGTGCGTTGGCAGGGCGCGCGGCCGGGACACGCCGTCGACGTCGCCGCGCCGTCATCAGCTGCTACTACCCCTACTGCCGAAATGTCGCGGCGCCTCGGTTTGGCATGTTCTGCGCCGCTGAGCACAAGGGGCTCTCGAAGGCCGAGAAGTTGAAGTATCGCGCAAAGCACAACCGCGCCTGAACGGGCTGGTCGCTCTGAAACAGTCAGGGAGCGCTCACAGGTAGACCGTTCCGTAGATTGGTCGCAGTTTTCGGAAGTACCACTCAATCAGTTCCTTGCGCTCGAGCTCCGTCGGCTCCTCGTGGAACAGCGGACCCTCGTCCCCGAGATCTCGATGGTCATCGTGCGAGCACGAAGCGGCGCCGTCGCAGACGTACCCCTGGTCGGGGTGAGTCAGGGTTACGGTCGGCATGCGCGCGTCATCCTGCGCCTGTCGAACGATCTCGAAGGCGCGTTTCATCGGCATCGAATAGCCCTCGGTCTCGTGCCATACGCTGTCTTCGAATGGGCCGTAGTACCCGTCGACGACGATCCTGCTCAGGGCGCGTCGAAGTGTCTCCACTTTCACCCCGGCCCCCTTGGCGAAGGCACGCTCGACCTCGTTCTTGATCTCGCTCGTCTCCTGCCAGCCCTCGAATGGGGCGAAGGGATCATCGCGCCACACGACGGCTACTCCTCATCGGACGGACGTTCAAGCCGGTAGACGACCTCGGCCCACCCGTCGCCGACGTAGATGTACGCGTGCGGGTCGCCAGGCTCGGAATCGCAGAGCGGGCAGCGCGCGTCCTCTACGCGATCAGGACTGAGCGGGCACTCCGTCTCACCGCTCGACGCGTACGTTGCTCGCCGCTCCCAGATACCCTCATCGTCGATCAGTTCCTCGGGTGGGCTGCCATAGACGAAGTAACCGACTACCGTTCGATACGAGACATTGCCGTCGTAGAGGTCCGGGTAGTCGCGGCGGACGTAGTCCGGAACCTCATCGTAGTTGTAGGCGAAGCCTCCCCAGGCCTCGTCGTTCAACTCGCCTCCGGTGAGGCCAAACACCCACTCGACCTGCTCCCGCTCAGGGTCGTGCTTACGAGGCATTCTGCGCTCCTTGGTTGGGGAGTCGCGTCGCGCCGTCAGCGGTGCTTCACCTGCGGATCGTATTCAGAAGCAGAGTCTGCGCCATTCTGTCGAATTCATCGCGCGTCGGGCCCAACCGTGGTTTTCGCCTTGGCCAGCCGTCCCTGAGCATCAAATTCGGCAACCACGGTTCCTGTCTTGGGGCGCTTCGCGATCAACTGTTTCTCGTGCATCTCGACGGAGAAGCCACGCGCGCGAAGATATGCTTCATAGGCGCGACGGTGATCGTTGATCGGAAAGCTGCTCACAAGCGCGTTGAACGTGTTGATCACGTGCACCGCATCAGGCTCCGGGAGTGGCGGTACTTTCGCGTCATCGATGAGAAAGACGACCAGTTGGCCTGGACTGGTCCCCAGATAGAACGCCTTCGCGTCTACGAGCCCAGCCGCGGCCATCGCTATTTCCGGTACCCGCGCGCGCGGGACCTTCAAGAGTGGCGCCTTGAATGCTTCCACGTCGCTCGTTTCACCCTGTCTACGAAGCCGCTCAGCTGCAACGAGCAGTGACGCTGGAATGTTCGATTCCCGATTCGCCCAGGCCCACATCCAAGTGCTGTCCTCGTCCGCGTATGACCCGATGATTTGAGCGTGATAGCGGTGCTTCTCATCAAACGACAGCAGGCCAGTGTCCATGTCGTAGTGCCAAGGCGAAGCGGCCAGAGCCGACATGAACTGATTCTGACGTTCAGCGGTTATGCCGCCGTTCAGCACGAGGAACTCTTCAATATTCATCCGCTTCGTTGCTCCAGGCCCCATCGTCCCTTGCGCCTGGGCCACATGAGAACTCAGGACGAACAATCCAGCCCACAAGATGAGGGTTGGCTTCCGAGTGAGATCCATTCCCGGAACATACCTCACCGTCGCTCTGCGTAGTCTGCCTCCCTCTGGAGCCGGATCCTATGCATCGAGCAACTGGCCGTCCTTCAGCCCGAAGCGCCAATGGCAGTAGTCGCATCGAAAGGGCTCGTCGATGCTCAGCCGGCCGCGATCATCAACGTGAAACCTCTTGTTCCCCTGCGTGATCAGTCCGAACTGCGCGCAGCGCGGGCAGACCGTGTGTAGCGCCCCGAGACCGGGCACGTCCTCGTAGAGGTCCCACTCCGCGCGGATGCCCTTGTAGGTCACGATGGGATGGCTCTTCGCACGTGCGTCCGCGCCGATGGCCGGCGCCGCAAGGGCGGCGGCGGTCATGGTTCCTGCCTCGTCTCGTGCGGCTTTCGACCGAGGACGTAGGCCAGCGCCCCGGCAGCGATGGCAACGCCCGAGATCAGAAGCAAGCCCTTGGCCGGCGACGCGACGGGGCCGCCCGGCGCCGTCGCGGATTCCGCCTGAAACCCACCCGGCCCCGGTGTCATCGGATTTGGCGGCATCCGTTCCTGTCGCGGCCGAGCGGGCCGTGGCCTTTCCGAGGAACTGCGCGCCGAGTGCGACTTCGGTGCGCGTGCCGCGGTTGGTTGCTTCGTCGGCTTCGGCGACGGACCAGGCGGGGCGTCGTGAATCGGAACGGTCCGACCATCGACTACGTGAAAATTGGGCCCCGGATCGGGACCGTACGGGACGTCGCTCGGTGCAACGGGAGCAGACGGATCCTGGTGTGGCGCCGGCGATGACGCCGCCGGGGGTGCATCGTCACCGACGGAAGTCTTGTAGTAGCGAGACACGTGTCCTCCTTGGATTGCTCAGCGCGCGGATGCGCGACCGATCAAGAATGCGAGCGCCAGGATGCCGGCCGGGATCGCGTAGGTGGCCAGTGGATGCTTCCGATAGAACAGGTACGCCTTCATCGGCGTCCTCAGGTCCGAGATCTTGAACGTCGACGGCGTGCGTGGATCAAGCGCGCCGCCAGGCTGCCTCTCGACGGAGATGATCTCAGTCGCCAGCCCAATCATGTCGCCTAGATCTGGGTCGGTTCTCTGGGCGCCGGTCTTGATCGCCGTCAGAAATGTGTCCTGCCAGCCCGGCGCTCCCAGTCCCCGAAGAGCGGGCGCAGCTTTGATGAAGTACATCGTCGCTCCTCTTCGAGCAAAAGGAAGGCGCGCACAGGATCGACCCGTGCGCGCCCTCCCAAGGGACTAGCTCGCCGTCTTCGACGCGAAGATCGCCGTCGGGACGACGTACCCACGAATCATCGCGCCCACATGATCGATCGGGAGCGTTGGCGAATTCACCACCGTGTATGCCAGCCGGACGGTTTGCCCCTCTCGGGCGCGGATGAACATGTGCGGCTGCCGGTCCGTTCCGCCGATGACCTTGCCGAGCGAGGTGAAGACCGATCCCTGAATCGTCTGCTGATTGGGCGCACCAACCGGCGCGTCGAGCTCGGCGTAGATGTCGAACGGCGCTCGATCGTCGATGAGGAGGTGCAGCGTCACGTAGCCGGCCAGTTGCCGCGCCTCGATCGGGAGCTGGTTGCCCGGAAAGAGCGGATCGGGGGTCTGGGCGTAGAACTCCACGTCGGAAATGAGCAGCGTCTGGGCGCTGCCCACCTCCAGGCTGAGGATCGTGCCGCTGCCGTCTGCCGCCTGGGCCGTCGGCCGGAACCGTCCGCGCGCCTCCCGGGAGAGGTAGCTCACCTCGCCCGAAGGGAGATCCGAGTAGAGAGTGTCCACCAACCGGGCAATCGAGCCGGCCGGGTACGCCCCGGACGCGGGCGTCGCGGCCGGCGCGACCAACGGCTGGGCGCACGACTGCGTCGGGGTCGCGCAGCCAGCGAACTGCTGTGCGATTCCGGCCGGGGCCGAACAAGGCTGCGCCCCCGGTTGGCTGACGGAGACTCCGACGCCGAAGCCTCCGAAGACGCGGCGCCCGAACATTAGGAGGTCATCCCCGGGCGAACGCCCAGCGCCTTGTAGCCCCAGAACGTGAACTTGAGCAGGCCCGCCGCCGTGACCGGCCGGATCGGGGTGACGCTCACCGTCACGGTCGAGTTGGTCTGGAACACGCCGGGCACCGGCAGAAACGCCGGCTGGCCGTTCACCGAGTAGAGGAAGCTCGAGGGCACCGGCTTGTCCTGCCAGTTGCGATCCGAGTTGCCGTCGGAGATCTCGAACTCGAAGTCGATGGTATCGGGCCGAGGCGGATTGGCGAAGTTGAAGCTGGCCGCCGCGCGGATGTACAGCTCCTCGGACGACGGCGGCATCCACCGGCCCGCGTACGCACGCCGCGCCAGCTCCGCCCGCGGCCGCATCGGTCCCAACTGCGCACCAGGTGAGCCAGGCGAGCGAGGCCTATGCGAATGCCTCCAACACGGCGGCCGCGACCTACGCGAAGCTGAACCACGCGAAGGAGAAACTGAACGCTTTCTACGACAAGGTGGGCGAGCCTCCCGTCCCGCCCGAGCACGCGGCCGAAGCAAAGCAGCTGGTCGCTGAGGCGAACAAGCTGGCGGCGGAGTACGGCAAGGCCGACAAGGCGCAGAACGAAGCAGCGAAGTACCTGGGCGAGATCGAGGACGCGCACATCCACGGGAAGCCCTACACATCCCCGGCCGAGATGGGCGCGGCGCTCCCGCCCCCCGGTAAGAAGGGGAAGCAGGGCGAAGGCGGCGGTCCAAAGAAGGGCGGGAAGTTCTTCGAGGTGAAGCCGTCGTTCGACCTCGTGGACGCGAAAGCAATCAGGGAGATCAAAGAGTCGCAGCTCTTCTGGGTCGGGAAGCACACAGCGAACGGCTCGATCCTCTCCGGCCAGATCTCGAAGCAGGCGATGGACATCGTCAACTCCGGGATGGACCGCGGAGACGCGGCGAAGATCTTCTCCGACAAGATGGCGGCGCAGTTTGGCTATGACCCCAACGCGCCGACGAACAACCCCACCGGCGGGCTGGAGATCCCAAACGCCTGGCGCGGCTCGTCGATGTCCTACTTCGAGATGCTCGGCGCGAACGCGGTCACGACCGCGCGCAACACCGGCCACATCCGAAGCTTCCAACAAATCGGGATCACCGAATACGCGATCGTGAACCCCGAGGATGAGCGGACCTGTCCGTCGTGTCGCTTCATGGCGGGGAAGCACTTCGAGACGGAAAGCGCGGTCAAGCGCCAGGAATCAATCCTCGACCAGGAGGACCCCGAGAAGATCAAAGACCTCCACCCGTGGGACAAGAAGAAGGAGATCCTCTCGAAGAGCGGCGCGAGCGAGAAGGACGGCCACGTCTCGAAGGAGGACTCCAAGAAGCTCGAGGCGGCTGGCTTCAGCTACCCGCCCTACCACGGGCGGTGCCGCTGCTCGGTGGACATCACCGAGTCCGCGGAGGTGCTCTACACGCCCGAGCCCGCGAAGCCCGCGTCCGAGGTGATCCCGGTCGCACCTCCAGCGCCTCCTGTTCTGGTCCAAGCGCCGGTGGTCCTAGCTCCGCCGTCTCCGCCGTTCGTTGCACCCGTCGTGGTGACACCTCCGCCGGTGGTGCCGCAAGGCCTCCCGGCGACGTTCCCCTGGAAGGAGAACCAGCTTCGGCTGACCGGCGAGAAGCTCGGCGGGATGCACACGAAGCACGTCTACGAGGACCCGAGCGGAAACCAGTGGATCTTCAAACCACAGGAGGATTTCCGCGCCAAGGGCGACACGATGGCGCACGACATTCAGAAGCTCCTCGGGATGGAGACGAACGACGTCTACCTGGTGAACATCGGGGGGCGCGTCGGTTCCATCCAGAGCCGCTTCAAAGATGTTCAGACCGAGATCAAATCGCTGGCGACAACCGCGCTCACGCCCGCGCAAGTCGAGGCGGTTCAGAAGGAACACGTCTTCGACTGGCTGATCTCACAGCACGACACGCACAGCGAGAACATCCTGGTCTTGAAGAACGGCGAGCTCCGCGGCATCGACAAGGGGCAGACGTTCCGCTTCTTCGGGCTCGACCGCTTTGATCTCAGCTACGGCAAACCAGGCGAGCCCAATGGGACCGGGACCCTCTACCACACGATCTTCAATGAGTACGCGAAGGGGAAGGACATCAAGGTCCAACCGCTCGCTGCGCTCGATCCGTTCCTGAAGAAGATCGAGTCCATCCCAGACGCGGCGTTCAGGAAGACGATCGACGCCTACGCGACGGCAGCGTGGGACGCTGGGCAGAAGAACCCGAGCATGAAGGCGGCGAGCTGGATGGGCCGCTTCAAGTCGAAGGACGAGTTCCTCGACGCGGTGGTGGCGCGGAAGCAGAACATCCGCGAGACGGTGACCGGCTTCTACGCGGACCTCGAGAAGCAGCGCAACAAGGCGCTGGGCATCAAGGCGCCGCGTAAACCGCGCAAGCCGAAGGCGACGCCAGAGGTCTTCCCGGAGAAGCCCGCCGAGAAACCGCCGGAGGGGGCGTTCAGCAAGAAGACCTGGAAGGAACACATCAGCGACGCTATCGCGGGCAAGTGGCAAGGGACCCACAGCTTCGGTCGATATGACCGCCGTCAAGAAGGCCCACTCGACAATCGCCAAGGCGCGTGCCGACGTGAAGGCCGCGTTCGACGCGCTCCCCGAGGAGGTCCGCAAGGACATGGCCACCGCCATCCGCTCGGGCAAGCCCGAGATGAAGGCCGCGGTCCCCACCGACATGGCGGCCATGTGCCAGGCCCTGATGCAACAGATTCAGGAGCTGATGCAGATGGAGCAGGCCGAGGCCGAGACCGAAGGCAACGAGGCTGGCGCCGAGCGCGGCGAGGCCGGAGCGGAGGGCTCGGAAGTCGCCGCGTCAATCCAGGACGCGAAGGGCAAGCTCCCGCCGTGGCTGAAGCCGGGCGGCGGCAAGCCCGACGCGAAGGACGAAGAGAAGGCGCTCGAGAAGGCTGGAAAGAAGATGTCCGCCGTCCGTCTCGACGCCTTGAAGGGTTCCGTCGTCCCCCTGATGAACCTGATCAAGGAAGTCGATCCGATGGGCTTCCTCGAGATGTTCACCGGGAACGGCTGGGGCCCGGACTCATTCCACGTTCCACCCAACAACGGCGCCCAGCTTCCCAACGGAAGCGCCCAAGCGCCCGTCAACACCCCCTCCGCGATCCCCGTCGGGAAGTCGCTCGAGGAGACCGTGGCGGCGGCGGTCAAGCCGCTGGCCGACAAGGTGGCCGAAGTGGCCAAGCAACTCAACGACGCGAAGGGGGTCTCGAAGACCGTCGAGGCCGAGAACACGGACACGCCGCAACCCGCGAAGAAGAGCTTCTGGAGCGGCGTGCTCTAGGGACTTAGCCGAGGCGTCAGCGCGCAACGGTCAACGCGAGAACAAAGAGGGAGACGGAAATGACGAACGAAGAGCTGGTAAGGAAGGCGGTCATCGCGACCGATGCGCTGGCATCCCAGGGCAAGCTGAACACCGCGCAGTCGGACAAGTTCATCGACTACGTGATCGACGTGACCGGGCTGAAGAACAACGCCCGCGTCGTGCGGTTCCGCAACGAGGACCTGAACATCGACAAGATCGGCGTGGGCAAGCGCGTGGCGATGCCCGCCGCGGAAGCAACGGCGCCCACGGGGCGACGCGGCGTCAGCACGTCGAAGATCAACCTGAAGCCCAGCGAGATCATCGTTCCCTTCGAGATCTCGGACACCTTCTCCGAGATCAACTTGGAGGGGATGGCCGTGGAGGACCACATCGTCAAGATGATGGCCACCCAGCTCGCCAACGACTTGGAGACCCTCTACATCGAGGGCGACAAGCTCGGCACAGCTGCGATCGAAGGTGACATCGTGGACGGCGGGTCCTCCACCCAGTACGTGAAGGACAGCTACCTGGCCCTCGTGGACGGCTGGCTGAAGCTCGCGCGCTCCGCGCACGTCGTGGACGCCCAGGGCGCGAATGTCGGATCGTCGCTGTTCAGCCAGGCGCTGAACGCGCTCCCAGCGAAGTTCAAGCGCAACCGGGCGGACCTCCGCTTCATCACCTCGCTGGACCTCGAGCAGAACTACCGCGAGAAGGTCTCGACCCGCGCCACCATCGGCGGGGACCAGGCCTTGAACGCCCAGCTGAACATGACGCCGTTCGGCGCGCCGCTCGTGCCGTTCCCGCTGTTCCCGTTCAAGCCGCGCATCGTTGAGCACGTCGTGCTCAACAGCACCACTCCGGTAGCGCTGCTCCACACCCCGGTCGTGTCGGGCTCGGAGGCCGTCCTGGCTTCGACGCTGGCAGGCACCCCCACCACGAAGTACGTCAAGGACACGGACTACACCATCGACTACGCGCTGGGAACGATCGCGCGCATCGGTGGCGGGGCGATCTCCGACGGAGCCACCGTGAAGGTGACCTACCAGGCGAACCCCCAGATCCTCCTGACGCACGCGCAGAACCTGATCGTGGCGATCGGCCGCGACATCAGAATCGAGAAGGACCGGGACATCTTCAAGCGGGTGAACCAGTACGTCATCACCTGCAAGGTCGATGTTCAGTACGAGGAGACCGACGCCATCGCCCTCGTTCGCAACATCGGGACCGGCGTCTAAACACCAGTTCTGAACCGTCGAGCCTCGGCCACATCGCGCGGGGCTCGACGTCAACCCCTTGCCATATTTGGCCCAGGAGGCACAAATGGCCCGCCGTTGGACAGCAACACTCGTAGGCTCGATGACCTACCGCATGGGGACGCGAGAGTTCTTCCGCGATCGTCCCGAGACCATCACCGACGCTCGCGAGGCGGACTACCTGAAGACGATGGCAGACTTCCGCGTCGTCGAGGTCGTGGACACCACGGCGCCCGCACCGAAGAAAGCGGCCACTCCCGCCCCGGCTGCGGAGCCCGAAGAGCCCGAGGACGAGGAGCAGGAAGAGGAGACCGAGGAAGAGACCGAGGAGCCCGCACCCAAGGCTGCCACCCCGCGCCCCCTCCAGGCCCCCGCCGCGAAGAAAGCCTTCCCCAAGAAGAAGGCGTGACGCCATGCCGCTGGTCACGCTGAAGCCGGGCTCGCACCCGGTGGACGTCGAAGGCTTCCCGGACGGCGCCCTGTCGCTCTACTCGGGCACCTACCGCGAGGTCTCCACCGAGGAGCTGGAGAAGATCCGATCGCACCCTGGCCTGGCTGACCAGCTCGTCGTGTTCCCGGACATCGCGCCACCGGCGCCCGCCCAGACTCCGGCCGCACCCACCACGGCGGCCCAGGAACAGGAACCCGAGCCGCTTCCTCCGGCCCCGACTGCGCCACCGACGCCCCAAGGACAGCGGAAAAACAGGCGCACCTGAGACCATCGCCGATGGTCAAGGTCAACCTGGCCGCCGGGAAGACACCCACCCGGTCCTCCGGGCGCGCGCCGTGGACGAGTTCTACCGCTTCTTCCTCCGCGACGAGTTTCAGATGACCACCACGCCGTCGGCTCAAGGCCTCCACACCGCCACCGGCACCTTCGAGGTGGTGGACGTCCTGGCCTGGAAGCGCCCGGCCGTGACGGCGCACGCGGTCACGAGCATGAAGTTCGTCGGCGACGCCGACGTGATCGCCACAAGGGATACTGTACAGCCCCCTCTTGGTATTCCCCCGCTTTAGGTTTTGCCGTAACATCTTCACCGTAAGAACCTGGTGACGCCGTGCCCACTTGTGGGGGTTCTTTTGACCCCTCGAGAAAGCGCGGAGGTCTACCCAGAGACCTCTTTGGAAGGAGTCATAGATGGCCCAGCGTCGTTTCGGTCCAACCTTGGGGGCGGGTGTCGTCGTCATCGAGAAGGAAGCGGAGAAGATTCTCGAGGCGGCGGCCCTTGGCGTCACAGGCTACGTGGGCATCCTCGAGCGGGGCGATACCGGGAAACTCCTCCAGACGTTCAGCAAGAAGGGCATGACCGCCAAGATCGGCGGACGCATCGAGGAGTCCGCGGTTCCCGATTGCGGGATCGATTTCTGGGACCACTCGAACGGGGCCGGGGAGCTGCACTTCGTCCGCGTTACCGATGGAACCGAGCGCAAGGCGGAGATCACGCTGTGGTCGCGCGAGGCCTCTCCGGTCCAGGTAGCGAAGCTCCGCGCGCACAACGGCGGCCGCTGGGGCGGACGGCTCCAGGCGATCGTCGGCGAAATGACGCTGGTCAGCACCGACCTCACCCAGACCACGCTCGCGACTGGGAAGACCTTCCTCGTGGACGAGTGGAAGGGCGCGAAGCTCACGCTCGACGCGGTAGGTGCGAAGTCCTACGAGGTGGTGAGCAACACGGCACTGGGCGTCCTCACCGTCAAGTCCGACTCGAAGATGGTCAGCAACATCACGCTGTCGTGCTTCGTGAAGCCGTCGGCCTACGCCAACCTCTTCCTGACGCCCGTGGCAAAGGCCTATCGCCCCGACGCGAGCGGCTGGTCTTCTCCGTACACGTCGGTTCAGCTCTACTTCAACAACAACTCCACGCCGTCGCTGGGTGGGCTGGTCAACATCGCAGGAGTTCAGCAAGCGGTTCCGATCGCGAGCAACGTGTTGAAGGCGGCGGGCCAGTGGAACCACGTCGGCCTGACCTACGACGGCACCACGATCAAGCTCTACGCGAACGGTGTTCTGGTTTCGACGAAGGCCCAGACGGGGAACATCGACTGGGGAACGCATGGGCCGTGGTGGATCGGCGGGAATATCTCCGACACGGAGACCCTGACCGGCGTAGTCGAAGAGGTTCGCCTGGCCAACGTCGTGAGGAACGCTGACTGGTTCGCCCAGGTCTCAGCCAACGGTCTCTCGGTGAATCAGCCCGCGGATCTGGAGGTATTGGATCTGGCCAGCGGTGGGAACTTCCACGGCGCGGGTGGCCTTGAGGAACAGCTCCAGCTCGCCAGTGCGCTGAAGGCGTCCGGCAAGCTCGGGCTTCAAGAGAGCCTTGGCGGCGGCGCGGTGGGCGTGCCTCTCGACTTCCGCCGTTTGAACACAGGGCTTCAGTAAGGGAGACCGATCATGCTCGTTCGTCAAAGCACAACGCCCCGCGTCCCGGTCCGGCTGATGACCTCGCTCGGCGCGCCCGTCACTGGGGTTATTCCCGGCGATATCGCGGGCGGGCTCTTCTCCGTGATCAAGTCGGACGGGACCGTAGTGGACATCGGAGCGACTGGCGGAACTTTCTTCGAGGTGGACTCCGTGAAAGCGCCGGGCCTCTACCACCTTCTCCTGACCGCGGCCTCCACGAACCTCGTAGGCACGCTTCAGTGGGTGCTGCGCCCGACCGCTACCCAGTTCGTTGCGGCGGTAGGCGACGGCGCTGTGGAGAACATCACCGACACGCTCGCCGCGGTGAAGGGCCAGACCGACCTACTCCCCGCGAGCCCCGCGAACGAGGTCACGGTGGCAGCCGTGAAGGCGAAGACGGATACGCTTCCGGCGAGCCCCGCGAACGAGGTCACGGTGGCAGCCGTGAAGGCGAAGACGGACAACCTTCCGGGCGACCCGGCTGACCAGTCGGACCTCTCGGCTCTCCTCGGCGCGATCGAGGGCTCCGGTTTCGACACAGCGATCGAGAGCCTCGTGGCGACCCACACCAACCTCCTGGCGATCAAGGCGAAGACCGACTTGATCCCCGCTACACCGGCGAGCCAGAGCGATGTGAACGCGATCCCTGGCGCGGTCTGGGATCAGCCGCGCAGCGCGCACGTCACGGCGAACACCTTCGGCGAGCTGATGCGCCTCCTGAAGCAAGTCTTCAGCGGGCGTTGCAAGGTCAGCGAGGCGTCGGGAGTCTTCACGATCTACCAGGAGGACGGGACGACCGCGCTCCAGATCCAGAACCTGAAGGACGTGGCGAACAACCCAGCCGGACTCGGGGCCGTAGAGAGGACGGCAGCGCTCTAAGATGCTCCCGCTGATCCCACTTGGCGGGCCACTCGGCCCGCTCGGCTTCGGAGTCTCCGGCGCAGAGGCTGGCGACGAGGCGCGGGAGTCTGACTTCCTCGAAGAGGGCGTCCCGCACATCTATCCGATGCTGATCAAACCCATCCGTGATCTCGATCGCACGGATGGGAAGCTCCTCGTGAAGCGCTTCCTCGACCGGCCCGATCACCAGTGGGGCCTGACTCTCGACCGCATTCGCTCGCTGAAGGACACCGACAAACCGGAAACCTGTCGCGCAGATCTCCTCCAGTACCTGAAGAACCAGGTGGGTTTCACGTCGGAGCTGGACTTCATCACAAGCCGACTCGACACGGCGACACTCCGCAAGCTGATCAAGGTGGCTGTCCCACTGTGGAAGCGGCGCGCCACCGAAGAGGGTTTGGCAGAGTGGATCCGTCTGCTCACCGGGCGCGCGGTCCTCTTCTTCGATTGGTTCGACTTCAGATGGATCCTCGGCGAGACCCAGGTCGGCTACGACCAGGAAGGGAACGACTCCTGGCTGATCGGCGGCGAGGTCTCCACGTTCGACGAGTTCACGTCGAACCTTCACGTCATGGACGCGGGCAACCTCGATCGCCAGCTCCTCCTCGACCTTGACCGTTCCAGCGGAGACTACCTACCAGGCCACGACCGGCTCCGGCTTCCTGATGAAGTTCGGCGCGAACGATGCGCGCCTCCAGGGCATCAGAATTCCGCCGAGCGCGGTGGTCTTCTCCGTCGGTCTCGAGACGGCCGAGATCGACGAGGGCGTGGAGACCAACCCGCGCACCGGCGAGCTGGAGTATCGGAAGATCACCGAGGCGATCGGGCGCAAGCGCGCGCCCACGAGCGTCACCTACTCGAGTCCGACGCTTTCGATGGTGGTGGACAGCCTCTTCGATGGCGCGGGCCCGACACCGAAGGACCACACGGGACGCAAGGTCCGCGTGTGGCTGAAGTCCACCCAAGACGGCGGGCTCGTCGGACCGAAATCCTCGATCGAGGCGGTGGCCTTCGAGGAGCTGACGGTCTCCTACGTGGGCAACAACAAGATCACGCTGGCGGGCAAGCTTGGCCAGGACACCGGGACCCCGTCCACCACGGCGTCCGACTACTGGGTCCAGATCGTCGGGCCGACGGTCACGACCAAGACGGTGGAGGATCTGATCTCAACCTCGGGCGCGGTCTTCCTCGCGGAGGTGACCGGAGTGGGCGGAGTGGGCGGCGTCATCCCTGGCGGCAACATCGCCACGGCGGCCCAGCGCATCATCGCCTTCTCGCTCGCGGACACATCCGACGTGCTCCGGCGCGACTCGCACGGCTTTGTGAAGGTGCGCGTCAAGGCTGACGCGAGCGACGCCGAGGAGCCCCAGCTCGAAGTCCAGAACTTCGCCGGGACCACCGTCTTCAAGGTGGACGAGGACGGCGACATCACGGCGGTGTCGGTGACGGCTTCGCCTGGTGGCTCCACGAACCAGGTTGGCGTCACCGGGACCGGCGGACTCACCAACGGGATCGGCGTCCTCGGCAACGGCTCGGGGACCGGGAGCGGCGTCAAGGGCGCGGGCGGCGGCTCGGCGGCCACCGGCGTCGAAGGAGTCGGCGGCTCCGCTGGCTACGGCCTGAAGGGAACCGGCGGCTCCGCGGGCGGAACGGTGGCGGCTGGCGTGCGCGGCAACGGCGGCGCGGGCGGGAGCTACGGCGTCGATGGCGCGGGGACCACGAGCTTCCCCGGCGTGCGTGGCGTCGGCGGCTCCAGCGGCTCGGGCGTCGAGGGCTATGGCGGCGGCGGGAACGCGAACGGCGTGGTGGGCGCGGGCGCTGGCTCGGGCGCTGGCATCTTGGGCCAAGGCGGCCCGACGAACGGCTACGGCGTCAAGGGTCAAGGCATCGCCTCCGGCTACGGCGTCTACGGCGTGAGCGACACGAGCGGCGGCGCCCCTGGCGTGCGCGGCGAAGGCGGGATCGGAAGCAACGGCGACGGCGTGTCTGGCCAGGGCGACGGAGTCGGAGCTGGCGGCTACTTCGTGTGCGGCACCGGGCGAAAGGCGATCGACCTCACCGGGACGATTGATCTGGCCGAGGAGTCGAGCGAGCCAAGCACCCCAGGCGCGAACAAGGCGCGGCTGTATCTCCGCGACGACGGAAGCGGCTACTCGCAACTCGCGATCAAGTGGCCTGACGGATCGATCACCACGATCGCGACACAGGTCTAGGGAGACGACGATGCTCTACAACATGAAGTGCCCCATCTGCTCCGCGAAAGTCGGGGAGCAGGAGTTCGAGGACGAGAACATCCCCGACGACGACCCACGGCTGATCGGCTCGGCCCACTGTGCATCGCACGATACGATCGCGCCTCCCGCGGCGGCCCACGACTTCGTTCCGACGCACGGCCCCGTGGGGACCGCGGTCATGTTCCCACAGCGAACGACGGACACGGTGGTGGAGTTCGGAGCCATCGCAGCCGACAACCCGCGCATGGTGGACGGCGCGCTCGTCGTGGACGTTCCCGCCGGAGCGACCACCGGAGACATCAACATCACGCCGCCTGGGATCGCGCGCGGCGCCCTCGGCACCTTCACGGTGGAGTAACCGATGCTACGAGGAAGCGGAATCATCGAAGCGCTGATCGGCTCCTACGCGAGCCGCGACTATGGTGATCTCGGATCGTCCTACATCTACACGGCCGGTTCCTACAACGAGGGACGAGACGCGGTCTACGCGGACCTGACCGTCAACTCCGGCGCGCTGATCCGAACCAACTGCTTCAAGACCTTCGTCCTCGGGACCATGACCGTCAACGGTGTGTGGCACAACGAGGGCAACGACGGCGCGAACGGCGGCCCGTCGTCCGCTGGCGGTGCTGGGCTCACGCTCACGGGGCGGACGCTTCGCGGGAGTGGTAGCGGCGCTCCTGGGACGGCCCACTTCGGAGCGACGGGCGCGAACGCTTCCGACCCAGACGGCGGCCAGTTCTTCGGCGGTGGCGGCGCGGGCGGTGGTGGCGGTGGCGGCGGCTCGGGCTTCGGCGCGATCGGTGGCACCTCCGGCGGTGGCAACGCTGGTCCTGGGGGCACCGGCGGAAACGGCGCGCTGAACACGAGCGACATCGCTGGCTTTGGCGGCATCAACGGCCTGATGCAGATCCTCACCGGCTATCAGTTCGGAAGCGTCGGCACGTCGTCGGTGACCTTGCGCCCGATGGGCGGCGGACTCGGCGGCGGCGCGGGCGGCGGAGGCGGGAACGGTTCCTACGGTGGCGCGGGCGGCGGCGGCGGCGGCGTGATGCTCCTGATCGTCAACCGACTGATCATCAACTCCGGCGGGCGTGTGAGCGTTGCTGGTGGCAAGGGCGGGAACGGGACCCTCTCCAACCCCGCCGCGGGCGGCGGTGGCGGCGGTGGCGGTGGAGGACTTCTCCTCGTCGCCTATGGAAGCATCGGCGGCACGCTCGGAGAGGCCGGACTTCTGGCCACCGGCGGCGCGGCCGGAACCAGCCCGAACGGCTTCGGCTACGGCGGCGTGGGCGCGGCTGGCCGCATCATGAAGTGGCGTCTATGAACGAGGAAGAGATCAACGAGTATCTCCACAAGGCGGCCAACGGGGAGATCAAGCTCGAGGGTCTGGAGGCGGACATCCTCGCCGACTTCCGGGAGGAGATGATGAACCTCGATCTGGCGTGCGCGAAGGCGCGCTCACTCGAGGCCGAGTGGAACAAGCAGGACCAGATCGCCCGCACGGCGCGCGGAAAGATCGCCACGCTCGGTTCGCTCCTCGCCAAAACGGAGAGACGGCGACGAGCGTCTTCGGGAGGCGGCGAAGGGGAAGGCGAAGTCCAACTTCGAGGGGTGACTCCGATCCACTCCAAGGGGTAGAGTTATACCCATGATCCTCTCGCCCGCCTGGCTCGCGCGCGCCTGCAAGCTAAACCCCATCTTCCAGAGCAAGCTCCGTTTCGTCATCCGCCCAGGCTGGCCCACCAGCGTCTCCTCGCCGGAGTTCGCCGAGATGGTCGCTAGCTTTCAGAAGGAAGCAGGCCTCGACCCGGTGGACGGCGTTCTGGGTCCTGTGACCCTCGCGAAGGTGAACGGCGATGTTCTCTCGCCCCCGGCGGCTGGCGGCGAGCTGATCGTGGACGGCTCGCCCCTCCAGGTTCCGTTCCCAGTGGTCACCTGGAAAGACCCGGCGGGGCTGTCGTTCTACCTCCCGGAGACGAAGACCTTCTGGGCCACGCGTCGCAACGTTCCCGCGAAGGTGAACCTCTTCGTCCTCCACTGGGACGGCTGCACCAGCTCGCGCCAGTGCTACCAGGTCCTCGTCGAACGCCACCTGTCCGTCCACCTGATGCTCGACGCGGACGGAACTGTTTTCCAGGCACTCGACCTCGCGACAGCGAAGGCCTACCACGCCAGCGTCGTCAACGAGCGATCGGTGGGCGTCGAGATCTGCAACCCCGTTACTCCCTCGAGGAACCGCTACTGCTCCCCGCCGCGCGCGGTCATCGCCGACAAGGGTGTGAACGGTTCACACGACGCGGCCCACCTCGACTTCTACGATGTCCAGAAGGAGCGCGTGGTGCAGCTCGCCAACGCGCTTGCTGAAATTTTCGGCATCCCGAAGGTTCTTCCGCGTGCGCCGCGGTGGAAGTCCCACCTCCCCGGGGAGCCCGATCCGGCCGGGTCCGTCATCCGCCGCACCCTCGAAGATGTGCAAGGGTTCGCGGGGGTGTGTGGCCACTTTCACGTCAGTGACCAGAAGGACGATCCCGGGAACACCCTTTGGGATGGACTCTCCGTGGCCGGATGGGGGTAAAATAGAACCCACAACGGAGGTCTTCCATGCTCCTCGTTTTCCTCGCGCTGCAAGCCGCGGCCGCGCCGATACCCCCTGTGCTACCCCCAAGCCCGGACGATGGGGTCCAGAAGTTCGCCCAGATGATCCTGGACGCCATCAACACAGGCAACTGGAAGGCGGTGGCTGCCCTCGTCCTGATCGGGGTGGTCTGGTGTCTCCGCAAGTTCGGATCACGCCTCCCAGCACCGCTCGGACCCCTTCTCGCTTCTGATCGCGGCGGCGTTGCCATCGCGCTCTTGACCTCGAGTGTTGGCGCGGCCTCGACCGCGCTGCTCGCGCACCAATCGATCACCATGACGCTGATGATCTCGGCGCTCGTGACCGGCGCGCTGGCCTCGGGCATCTTCCACATGACCGGGAACGTCGTGAAGCCTGGGCTGCGCGGCGGCGCAGATCCAGAACGACTTCTCCAAGAACCCGACGGCCACGCCCCAGGAGTACGAGCAGCACAAGGCCTTCAAGGAATGCTTCGAGGCATGGAAGAGGAAGAACAACCTGTCCGGCGTGAAGTTCCAGCTCGACGGGAGGCCAGTCTCGTGAACCCCGCCACACAGTCGAAGTCCCGCTTCAAGGAGATCATCGGCAAGGCGCGCCATACGCACGGCTGGAAGCGCGGCCTGAAGCACGACGAGGACAAGATCCTCCAGGTCTCGTGGACCCAGAGGCTCCGACTCCCACGCAAAGGCTCGCTGAGGGACACGTTCAAGATGCCCCGCGTGGAGGACCAGGGAGAGATCGGGAGCTGCACCGCGAACGCCACCACCGACGCGCTGGAGTTTCTCCGGCTGAAGGCGGGCCTCTCGGCGGAGCAACTGTCCCGGCTCTTCCTCTACTACTGCTCGCGCAAGTTCGAGGGCATCCCAGCCACTGAGGATTCGGGGTGTCAAATCCCGGACGTGATGAAGGTGGCGCGGAAGATCGGCGTATGCCTCGAGTCGCTGTGGCCCTACGACCCGAAGAAGTTCAGCGACGCGCCCCCGTCCGAGTTGATGACCAACGCGGCGAAGTACCAGATCCTCTACTACTTCCGCTGTAACTCGGTGCAGGCAATCGCGTCGTCGATCGTTCAGGGTTTCCCCGTCGTGATCGGCTTCGACTGCCCCACGAATATGTTCACCAACGAGGTGAACAAGAGCGGGAAGATCCCACTCCCCGACTCCGAGGGCTTCGATGGGGGCCACTGTGTCGAGGTGACCGGCTTCGACTTCGGCGCCGAGGACCTCGAGATCAAGAACAGTTGGTCCGAGGACTGGGGCGAAGGTGGCTACGGGCGCATCCCGATGATCTACCAAAAGAAGGGCTGGCTCGACGATGCAATGAGCGTCCGCCTGGTGGAGATCGACGCCGCGGCGCAAAAGAAGGCCGCGTGACCGCGCGACTCGCGACTCTGGCTCTCCTCCTGGTGGGTTGTCCCAAGCCCCCACCTACTCCCGTGTCCCCGGTGACGGCGGACCTCGCGGACCTCGCGCTACGCGCGCCCGACCTCGCCGAGGGGCAGCCCCCGCGCGACTGTCCCGCGGGCCTCACCATCGCGCCAGAGGACACTTGTGAAGGGCTCCAGCTCGGCGCGATGGGCGACGTCACCATGCCGTGCGTGAACTGCCCAGGGGGCGGCGGGTGCATCCACCGGGAGGCGCAAGTCTACTGCGCGCGCGGCGGGTGCTTGAACGATCGGGCCTGCAAGTCAGACCCGGAGTTCCGCCCCGCGCTCCGCAACGGCAGCAAGAAGGCCAAGAAGAAACCGGGGGGCCAATGATCAAGCCGGTGGCGATGTTGAGCAGCGTGGCGGCCCTCCTCACCGTGGCGGCGGGCGACGTCGCACCAGCAACGGGGGCCAGCACGATGGACGTGCTGGCGCTGCTCCGGGAGTTCGGCTTCCCGATCTTCGTCGCCGTCTGGTTCATGTGGCGGCTGGAGAAACGGCTCGACCGCTACACCGAGCAGATCGAGAAGCTCCACATCGTCGTCACCGTCATGGCCAAGACGATCGACGCGAAGATCTTCGAGGAGGGGCGCTAGTGACGATCATCATCTCATCGGTGCTGATGCTGGTGCTCTTCGGAGGCATCGTGGTGGTTGAACGTCGCCACGCCCGGAGATCGAAGGAGTTCATCGAGAGGTCGGAGACGATGATCGCCGACCTCGCCGGGCGCGCGGAGGAACGCTACCGCGCGAAGTACGGTCGCGATCCGACGGGGAAGATCCAGACGCTCGCGTTCCGCCGGAAATCTTCCCCATGACCGTGTTTCTAATCGCGCTGTCGGTCGCGCTTGCCGCGGCCTGGGTGCCCATTCTTCTGAAGTTCATCCGCTCGTGGCGCGCGAGAAGGAACCCGGTGAGCCTTGCCATCTGTGGGGCAATCCTACTTTCGATCTACTCCAACATCCTCGCCATCGCCGTCTTCGCCTTCGATGGGAACGCGACCACGGCGGCCATCGCCACGCACGTCTTCAACGGCATGGTGTGCGTGAACTTCTACTTCGCCTTCCTGTGGGCGTCGCGCAAGTTCTCGGACGACCGAAGACCTCCGGCGCCGAGCCCACCCAATAGCTGATTTTTTGGCCACGCTGAGACCAGGCCCCCTTCTTCTGGGGGATGGTCAAGATCTCCGTCCATAACGACTTCGCGACCTTTCCGGCTGACACCCCGCCGGAGATCGTGAAGCGGCTCGACCGCCTGACCGCCTACGAGGTGGAGGGGAAGCAGTACGTCGAGGCCTTCAAGAAGCACTACTGGGACGGCAAGGAGCACCTGATCAAGCTGTCGCGGCGGCTGGGCTGCTATCAGCTCCCGATGGGAGTGCTGGCGGACGTGGTGCGCGCGGGACTGGACGTCGATTTCGAGGACCTCCGACGCCGACCCAGCGAGCGGCGCGCGTTGCAGTGGATAGGCCACGAGCCCCGCGACTACCAGCGCGATGCGGTGGCGGCGGCGCTGAAGGACCGCGGCATCCTCACTGGCCGGGGCCTGCTCCACCTCCCCATCCGCGCGGGGAAGACGCTGATCGCGGCGAAGCTGATCCAGGAGACTGGGCTCCGCACGCTCTTCACTGTGCCTTCGGATCTCCTGCTCCACCAGACCGTCGCCAGCTTCCAGGAAAGCATCGCGGACGCGCCTGTGGGTCTCGTAGGCGGTGGCGAATGGCGGCCCGACTGGATCACCGTGGCGACCGTCCAGACGCTCCTGGCGCGCCCGGAAAAAGCCTCCGAGTTGCTGCGCGGCGTGGACCTCCTCATCATGGACGAGGGCCACCACCTCGAGGCCCCGGAGTGGCGGAAGCCCATCCTCGCGTCGGATGCCTTCTACAAGCTCGGCCTGTCGGCGACCATCTGGATTAACCCCGAAGAGGAGAGCGAGCGCGGCGCCATCTGGCTGAAGGCGGCGACGGGGCCGATCCTCCACAAGGTCTCGATGAAGCGGCTGATGGACGAGGGTCACCTGGTGCCCCCTATCATCGACGTCTACCCCATCGAAAAGCCCGACGGCTTCCCCGCGCGCGCGAGCTTCGCAAAGGCCTACAAGTTCCTGGTGGCGGAGTCCGAGTATCGTAACAGCGCCATAGCCGACCTCGCCGAGGGCGCAGCGATAGCGGGCTTCCGCGTGCTGATCGACACCGGACGCTTGGCGCAGATGACCCGGCTCCGCGAGATGCTCCGCGCGCGCGGCTTCGAGTGTGAGGCCATCCACGGCAAGACGCCGAGCAAGAAGAGGCGCGAGATCTTGCTTGAGTTCCGCGCGAACAAGATCCAGATCCTCGTCGGAACCATCCTCGGTGAGGGCGTGGACATCCCGGAACTGGAGGTGGTGATCAACGCCGAGGCGATGAAGAGCAAGACGGCGGTGATCCAGCGGATGCGGAACCTGACCGAGTGCGCGGGCAAGACGCGCGCGCACATGATCGACTTCGCCGACGCGACCCACCCGATCCTCGCACGCCACAGCGCGGCGCGGCTTGCGCTCTACAAGGGGATCCGCGGCTTCACCGTCCGCTCCGGGAAGCGCGACGATGGGATACAGAAGTTCCTCTTTCGGGTTGACGCCCCATGAGCCTAGGGGATAGAAGAGAACCTCGTTTGCGAGACCGGCGCCGAGGGGCTTGCCCGCCCCCATCGCCGGGGATACACAACCAATCGGCACGAGTAGAGCAGCTCACCCCTTTGGGGGCGGTTCCAACGGAAGCTTGGCCTTCGGGAGTCTTTCCTGGTTGTGACCCCGTTATGGCCGGGCAAGGCTTCCGAAGGTTCCGCCCCCAAGTCTTTTTGGTGGTGGTGTAGATGCCTCGTCCGTCGAACGCGCTGAAGCGAACCTATCGCAAGCTCCGCGCGCTTCCACCCGAGACCCTCGCCTTCTCGAAGGAAACCCTCGCCCGGCTCCTCGGCATCAGCCGCGCGCAGCTGTGGCGCGACCTCCGCGCCCTCGAGCAGCGCGGCGCGATCGAACCCCTCCGCCACATGGACCGCGCCGAGCTGGGCGTAGCTTGCAGAGCTAGCACGGCGATCATCTTGAGACCGCTCTTCCTTGTCGAAGAGCGCGATGCCCGTGGGATAGTCTCACTATCCGCTGCGCGTAGTCTCGCTACGTCGGCCGTCGGTGGTTCAACAGCGACGGCAAACAGCGGCTGCGCCGCGCCAGCGCCTAGTCTCGCTACGACCGAAAATCGTAGTCTCACCACGTCCGCGCCTCGGGCAGTTCGGCCGCGAGTCGCAACTGAGACTACAGGTGTCATAGCTAACAGCGTGAATCCAAAACCCAAGACGGTTTTTGGCGAGACTACAAGACCTCGTGCGTTAGGCGATCCGCGTAGCGAGACTACAGAAAGCGGATCTAAGTCATCGAATTGTAATAATAAAATAGGTTTTAGTGAGATTGGGAAGACTGGCCCCCTTCCTCCCTCTCCTTTCTCCCCCCTTATCTATCCCCCCTCTGATCCTCTCCCTCCATCCCCACGCCGTGCGGGCGCGTCGCTTCGCTCCGCGTCCTCGGCTAGGGCGGTTTCGGAAGAAGCGTCTCCCGGAAAGGTTGGCGCGACATCGACGAAGAAGAGCCACAAGAAGAAACGCCCATCCCGGGATGCGATCAAGGTCTCCGACGCGAAGAGAAGAGTTCCCGGGATCGGATTCGTCCTCCCCCGGCAAGTGAACCTCCTCGCCTCCCGGGGAAAGCTGACCGCGGCGCAGATGCAGAAGATCGCCAACATGCGTTCCCCCCACCACGAGGAGGCGCTTCTCCTCGGCATGATCGATCACTTCCTCGCGCACTACACCGTCGAGTGGGCGGAGGCGATGAAGAAGTCCACGAAGACAGCGAAGCGTTGGGTGGGGAGTCCGAAGCACTGGCCCGCGCTTCGCAAGATCGCGGCGAACATCATCGAACTGGGCGTCCCCGTCGAGAAGTTCCTCAAGATCGCGGCGGAGGTGAAGCCGAAGACGTTGAAGATCTCGACGCTGCAACACCTCGCTGGCCCGATGTTCTTCGAGCGCGTCGTGAATTGGGCAGCTCCCGACGAGCGCGTGGAGAAGAACAACGGCTACCCCGAAGGATTCGAGCTGGTGAAGTACGGCCCGGGGGAGCTGAAGGCGCAGACGCGCGCGATGGAAGAGGACCCGACCTACAACGACGTTCCCGGCGAGGACCTCGAAGACGCGCTAGCGCGCCTCGACGCCTACGAGTGCAAGAAGGGCGCGCGGGGTTAGGCCATGGATCGTACCGCGATGGAGCGCGGCCTTCTGCACAAGGCCCTGACCGACGACGTGACGATGGCCTACGCTGTCGGGAAGCTCGGCGGCTACCGCTGGACCGAGCCCGAGCTGGGCTGGATCTGGGAGCAAGCGAAGCGCTACCACGAGGACTCCGGTGAGGCGCCGACGAAGACGATCCTGAAGCGGGAGATCGTCGTCCTGCCCGACGAGAACAGCATCCCACTCCTCGAGAAGGTCCTCCAGGTGTTCAGCGCGCCGCGCGAGCCGCGTCCGAAGGCGGCGCTTCTCTCACTCTTGAAGGCCTCGCGTAGCCAGACCGTTTTCGAGGGCATCGAGCGCGCGAGCGACCGCTTCTCGAAGGGCGACGACGAGGGCGCGATCATTGCCATCGAGTCAGCGGTGAAGAGTCGCGAGGCCAAGCCAGGCCCCCAGGCGGAGAAGGCCATCCCGCGCACGATGGCATCCTCCGCACGAAGTCCACGAAGCTCCAAACCCAACTCGAAGGGCTCGGTGACACCACGAGCCACGATCAGCACCTGGCCGCGCAACTCGAGCGGCTGGGCGAGGTGAAGAAGAAGCTGGCGCGGCGAGCGAAGGCCGAACAGCTCGTGGGCCAGGTCGCGGAGGTCCTCGAAGGCTACGACGAGAAGCGAAAGGAGCTGAAGGACAGCCTTGCCGAGCGCGAGGGGCTACGCGGCAAGGTGCAGTGCATCTATTTTGACCCGCCCTACGGCATCAGGTTCAACAGCAACTTTCAGTGGAGCACGACCAGCCGCGACGTGAAAGACGGCAACACCGGCCACATCACTCGTGAGCCAGAGCAGGTGAAAGCGTTCCGCGACACCTGGCGCGACGGCATCCACAGCTACCTAACCTATCTGCGCGACCGGCTGACTGTGGCGCGGGACCTACTCGCGGATTCGGGCTCGATCTTTGTGCAGATTGGACATGAGAATGTTCATCGCGTGCGGGCACTGCTGGACGAGGTCTTCGGTGTAGAAAATGTCATCACCGAAATTGTCGTAAAGAAGAAGGGAAGCCAAAAGTCCTCCCTTCTCGATCCCGTCAATGACTTCATTCTTTGGTATTCGAGATCGCCGCGTCACACCGGGGTGAGCAAATTTCGGGCGCTCTTTGAAGAGCGCGCGCTTGACTCCGATACGGTGGATGAATTTTCTCGGGCTGAATTGCCATCAGGAGATGTGGTCAACCTGAAGGCATACACGACTCCCAGCGGCGAATCGATTGACTTCCGGGCGTATCCGCGACGAATTGAGCAGGAATTTCCTGGGGCTCGCTTGTTCAGACCGTGGCCGATAACAAACGGTGGTGACCGAGCGAATCAGATGGACCCTATTAACTTTCGGGGAACTATGATGAGTCCGCCGAAAGGGAACTGTTGGCGTCATACCTCGCGCCCACAAGACTCAGGATTTAGCGGGATGCAACGACTTCTCGCTGCGGAACGGATGGTTCGCTCGCGGACAGCCCTCGATTTCAAACGGTACTTGGACGATTTTCCGTTCAAGGGCATCTCCAACTGGTGGGATGGCCTTGGTGGGGCACCAGACCAGGTCTATGTCGTTCAGACGAACGAGCGCATTGTCGAACGATGCCTGCTGATGGCAACGGATCCCGGTGACCTCGTCCTCGATCCAACCTGTGGTTCTGGCACGACCGCCACTGTTGCCGAACAGTGGGGGCGACGATGGATCACGATTGATACGTCGCGCGTAGCCCTGGCGCTTGCCCGCGCCCGCATCATGGGTACCCGATATCCGTTCTACATCTTGGCTGATTCGCGCGAAGGTCAGGTTAAGGAGGGTGAGGTCAGCCACACGCCACCGTCCACTCAGCCAACGCATGGCAACATTCGCCATGGCTTCGTCTATAAGCGGTCGCCTTATATAACGTCGGGCGTCATTGCCAACAATGCCGAAGTCGATGTGATATTCGACAGGTGGCAACCCATACTGGAGCCGCTACGCGCGTCGCTGAACACCGCATTGAAAAGGAAATGGCAAGACTGGGAGATCCCACGAGAGGCGGACTCTGCGTGGTCAGCGTCCGCCAAAAAGCTGCATGTTGACTGGTGGAAGGCGCGACTTTCCCGTCAGAAAGAGATCGACGCGTCTATCGCTGCAAAAGCTGAGTCTGAATTCCTCTACGACAAGCCCTACGAAGACAAGAAGACCGTTCGCGTAGCCGGACCGTTCACGGTGGAGAGTCTGTCACCTCATCGGGTACTCGGGGTCGATGAGAACGATGAACTGATCGACCACATGGCGGAGCCTGGCGCCGCCTATGGTGAGAAGCAGACGTTTCCACAGATGATCTTGGAGAACCTCAAGACCGCCGGTGTCCAACAAGCCCATAAGGAAGACAAAATCACCTTCACTGCGCTCACTCCATGGCCGGGTAGTTTCGTCTGCGCCGAAGGGCGATACCGGGAAGGTAGCGGGACGTCGGGCAAGGAGAAGCGCGCCGCTATCTTCATCGGGCCGGAGTTCGGTACCGTCACCCGTCCCGATCTGGTGGAAGCCGCTCGCGAGGCAGGAGATGCCGACTTCGACATGCTCATCGCGTGCGCCTTCAACTACGAGGCCCACGCCACGGAGTTCAACAAGCTCGGCCGCATCCCCGTGCTCAAGGCGCGAATGAACGCTGACCTGCACATGGCGGACGATCTCAAGAACACCGGCAAGGGAAACTTGTTCGTCGTCTTCGGCGAGCCAGACATCGAGCTGCTCAAGGAAGAAGACCGTAAGGTGCGAGTGAAGGTCAACGGCGTCGATGTATTCCATCCGCAAACGGGCGAGGTCCGCAGTGACGGAGCCGACGGAATCGCCTGCTGGTTCATCGACACCGACTACAACGAGGAGAGCTTCTTCGTCCGACACGCCTATTTCCTTGGCGCGAACGATCCCTACAACGCGCTCAAGACAACACTGAGAGCGGAGATCAATGAAGAGGCATGGGCTACGCTCCACAGCGACACGTCGCGTCCCTTCCCCAAGCCGAAGTCGGGCCGCATCGCGGTCAAGGTCATCAACCACCTCGGCGATGAGGTGATGAAAGTGTTCAAGGTCGCGTGATGGAGTTCCGCATCGCAGATACCTTCACCGATAGCCTCGCGCGTTTGACCGGCGACGAGCAGAAGGCAGTCAAGACCACTGCCTTCGACTTGCAGGTCAACCCGGCCAGCCCTGGGCTGAGCTTTCATAAGCTCGACAAGGCGAAGGACAAAAAGTTTTGGTCGGTACGCGTTGGCAGCGACATCCGGCTGATCGTCCATCGAAGCGAAGCGAGCCTACTCCTCTGTTACGTCGATCATCACGACAAGGCGTACTCGTGGGCTGAGCGACGCAAGCTGGAGACCCACCCGACGACGGGTGCCGCTCAGCTTGTCGAAGTGCGAGAGACGGTCAAAGAAGTCATCATCCCCAAGTACGTCGAAGTCGCGCAGCCGACCGCGCCGAAGCCCCTGCTGTTTGCCCACGTCCCCGACACCCAACTGCTCGCCTACGGCGTGCCGCTGGAGTGGATGAACGATGTTCGGCAGGCCCGCGAAGACACGCTACTGACGTTAGCTGACCATCTGCCGAGCGAGGCAGCGGAAGCTCTCCTCGAACTCGCAACTGGGGGCAAGCCACAGGTCGCAAAGCCGGTCGCCACCAGCGCTGATCCGTTCGCCCATCCCGACGCCCAGCGCCGCTTCCGCGTCATGAAGAACGTCGAGGAATTGGAACGCGCGCTGGAGTTTCCGTGGGACAAGTGGACGGTCTTCCTTCATCCAGGACAGCGGCAGTTGGTGGAGGGGGATTACAGCGGTTCGGCGCGGGTCTCGGGGTCAGCGGGAACGGGGAAGACGATTGTCGCCCTCCACCGGGCCGTCTTTCTGGCCCGCGCCAACCCTGATGCGCGCGTCCTACTCACCACCTTTTCGGACATCCTGGCGAACGCTCTCCGAACGAGGCTCAAGCGCCTGATCAGCAACGAGCCGCGCTTGGCTGAGCGTCTAGAAGTTCACTCCATTGATTCCATTGGGCAGCGCCTCTTCAAATCGCATCTCGGGCAAATGCAGATCGCATCCCGAGACACCGTCTCAGCGCTCCTCAAGGAAGCAGCCGCAGAAATTGGCGGGCACAAGTTCAGCCCGGTGTTCTTGCTGAGCGAATGGGAGCAGATCGTCGATGCGTGGCAGCTGGAGACATGGGATGCGTATCGAGATGTCCGGCGGCTGGGCAGAAAGACCCGTCTCCCAGAACCACAGCGCGCCGTTCTCTGGTCGATCTTTGACCGTGTCCGCACGCGTTTGGCGACGGACAAACTGATCACCTACTCCGGCTTATTCAGCAGGCTCGCCGCCGTCGTAGCCGAGAGCAAGACACCACCCTTCGACTTCGCCGTTGTAGACGAAGCCCAGGACATCAGCGTTGCTCACTTGCGGTTCTTGGCAGCCCTCGGGGCCAGTCGGCCCAACGGCCTTTTCTTTGCTGGCGACCTCGGTCAGCGGATTTTTCAACAGCCCTTCTCGTGGAAAGCACTGGGCGTCGATGTTCGCGGGCGTGCGCGTAACCTTCGCGTCAACTACCGAACCTCGCATCAGATCCGCAGCCAGGCTGACCGTCTGCTGAGCCCCTCAGTGTCCGATGCTGATGGCAACACGGAAGAACGAGGCGACACGGTCTCGGTTTTCAACGGTCCTCCCCCGACGATTCAGGTTCTGAAAACTGTCGAGGCCGAGACAGCGGCAGCCAGCAAGTGGATTGCAGCCATCATGAGCCAAGGCGTAGCCCCTCACGAACTGGGCGTGTTTGTACGCTCAGCGGCGGAGATCGATCGGGCGCGCGCGGTCGTCAAAGATGCGGGACTCGCCTTCAATGTCCTCGACGACAGAGTTGAAACTACCGGCGGCCAGGTTTCGATAGGCACGATGCACCTCGCCAAGGGGCTGGAGTTTCGCGCCGTGGTTGTGATGGCCTGCGACGATGAGGTCATTCCCTTGCAGGAGCGTATCGAGAGTGTGACTGACGACGCGGACCTGGAGGACATCTACAACACCGAACGTCACCTGCTTTACGTTGCCTGCACCCGTGCCCGCGACCATCTCCTGCTCACTGCTGTTGCCCCCGGCTCCGAGTTCCTTGATGATCTGCGGCCCGCGAATTGAGGGAGTAGCCATGGCAGCGTTCCTGGATATTCAGAAGGGCTTGAGTGAAGAAATTGGCAGCGGGCAGTCAGTCATACGTGTGGGCACACTGCTGCGCCGCCTCGGCCACCAAGGACGCCCGACAGCCTCAGCTGGCGCCAGGGCTGTTCAGCAACTCATTCGCTGGGGCTTTGCAGTGACACACGAGGACGGAACGGGTCCTTCGGCGAAGCTCACGATCTTGAAGCCGCGCATAGAACGCATTCCCACGCGCTATCATCAGAAGCTCGTCGGGTCGCGTCGTGGGATCGCAACGATCAGTCGGTTACAGCCGGATCATGAGTATCGTGTTTTGTCGATTCACGGGCCGTGGGCCTGGTCGATCATCTATGCAGGGAAAGACATAGAGAACCGGACGTGGGGGACTGCCTATACTGGGCCTATCTTAATACACGCGTCGTCTCGCCGTTATACTGGCGACACGCTGGAGGAGGCGCGTCGATACATCGCGAAGTGTTCCAAGATGCCCCTCGAGAAGGTCCCAATGGAGTTTCCAACGAGTGCCATCCTTGGCTCCGTAGATGTTGTCGACTGCACGGACCTCGAGGTTCGCTCGCCTTGGGCTGAACCAGACGCAGTCAAGTGGATCCTCCGGGACCCTCAAGCGCTAACGTCGCCGGTTCAAAACATTGATGGCAAGTTGAACCTTTGGAAGTGGACCGCACCGAAAGAGCCATGACTCACGTAGAGCTTGTTCGCGTCCTAAGCCGTGAATGGCCGAAGGAAGCCGACCGTTGGTGGGATAACGTCGAGCGGCTGTTCGAGATCCCGAACGAGAGGGACCTTTTCTACAGGATCCGTCCCGCGAGCGAGGGTGGCTCGCTAGAGGGCCGGACGCTCGACTGGGGGGCTTCGATTGTCTATCTGTCCCGCGATCAGGTCCTGGAATTTCTAGGGCCGCCACCACCCGTTAAAGATGGCGAAGCGTGGTGGGAGGAGCAGCGACGCGAAACACGCCAAAAGATCACAGCGCTGCCCACCACAGGTGACTACGGACTGGTAGCCATCGAGGACTACTAGATCGATGCGGTGCGGATCAATGACGCGCCGCGCTTCCGCCGACCCGGCCCCGCAGTCCTGAAATAGCCCTCCCGAAGCCGTCCAGTTGATTTTTTGGCCGACATCGGCCCATCGCGCCTTCTTCTCGGTATGGCAAAGATCGCGCTCATAACCGATGTCTCCACCGAGGCCTCCGACTACGCCGTCCTCCGGTCGATGACGGCCTTCCTCTCATCCCGCGGCTACGACGTGCTCGAGCTGGAGCGCGGGCGCGACGCTCCAGATCTTCTCCGCGAGGTCCCCGGCTCCACGGCCCTCCTGGGTCTTCATATCCCCGTCACAAACCTGGAGGAACTGAATAACCTCCTGGCCAGAAATGGTGAGTTGGCATGTGCTCCGGCGCTTCTGTGCGTCGGGCCAGCCATGTCGCCGGAGGAGAGCGTGATCGTGCTCCGTCACTACCAGCGAGCGCGGCTGGAGGCTGTACTACCCTGACGCTTCGCGGTCCGGGGCTGTGATGGTTGTGGAAAGCCCAAGACCGTCCAGCGAACTACCCCCATACTGATCACCCCCGCTGGCTGTTCGCGGCCTCGTTTCTCGACGAGGAGCAGCGCCATCTTCTGCTCGGAGCTTGGCGAGCAGAGGTATAAGAAAAGGCGTGAAAAATGGCCCCTCTTGCGACCAAGGGGGTAAAAAGATGCCGAAAACACGTTGACACTTGCCATGGCTTACCCTAAAACTTCAGGTGTTACGGGCCCAAAAAGGGCACGCTAGAAAGTGAGAGACGCCTATGAGCGAGTTCAATCTTCAGAGCGTCCGTGAAGAGAAGAACATGACCCGCGCTGTACTGGCGGAGAAGACCGGGCTTTCGGCTGGGTACATCAAGGTGATCGAGCGTAAGGGAGCGAAGCCCTCGGTGGAGGTCTGCAACAAGATCGCCATGGCCTTGGGACTTCCCCTTGAAACCGTGGTGGCGAAATATCGGCCCAAGTTCTTGGGCCAACTCACCCCAGCGATGAAGACTGCGGCGAAGACCGCGGCGAAGTCGGTGGCCACGAAAGCTGTCCCAGCTCACCCGTCGAACGGCAAATCCAAGCCCGCGAAGGCGAAGCAGGAGATCGTGGACGTCGAAGATTTGAAGAACGAGTTGCTCGAGGCCTGTTATGGCACCCAGAAGGCCGCGGAGCTGGGTCTCTTGGCTGTGTTCGAGGTGCGGCGCAACGAGCATAGGGGAGCGCTCCAATCCCTCCTCGAGTTCCAGGCCAAGCTGAACGAGCAAGTCACGACGGTCTCCCGGATCCTCGTGTCGTTTACGCGCGCCATCCCGTAGCCCCTCCAGCCACTTCGCGCTTGATTCTGTGCCAAGCTTGTCTTAGATTGTAAGACAAGATTGACATAGAGGAGCGCGCCATGTTGAAACTACAACCAGGAGGATGCGATGGCTTTCCGCGCAACGCGCTGGGCCTACCTGGTGAGGTTCGAGCCAGACAAGGCCAAACAAAAGATATTGCAGGCGTTCAAGAAGACGAAGGGGAACGCGGTGAAGGCCGCCGAGCTGCTCGACGTCTCGCACCGTTCGCTGACCCGGGCGGTCGGCGCCCTCAGCCTGACCGACGAGATCGACAAGCTCCGCGGAGAGCAGGGCCACCCCTGGACGAGCCACTCGAGGGGCGGCGCCGAAGAGAAGCCGAAAGCGGCGACGAAGCCCAAGGTCAAGAAGCCCGCCTCCACGAGCTGAAGCAACTCCTCGCCAGCTACACGTTCCCGCCCGACCTAGAGCCCCGCGGCTTCCTCTTCGGGTCCGTCTACGACTTCCTGACCGCCCTCGAGATCGCGCGCGCGGCCGCGCGCACTCCTGAAGCTCGCCTGGCCCTCTACGAGGCCTTCCGCTTGTGGGCCGCCCAGCTCGTCGGGTGGTTCGCCGGGCCCCACTTCATCCCCGGCGGCTACGACGTCCTGATCGGGCGCATTCTCGCCCGGCTCGACCTCGACCACGGGGCCGTGTGACCCATGTGGCTCTTTACTGACGAAGGCTTCTTCAGCGCTGTGGCGCACCGGGACATCGAGGACGCGCTGATGGTGCGCGCTCGCGTGCGCGAGGACCTGGTGAACCTGGCCAAGCGGCTCGGGAGCGCCGAGGACAACATCAGCGAAGAGTCGCCATCGGACTACCCCTACCGGCTTTTGGTGCCGCGCGCGGTGTTCGCTGATGTGATCGGCGAGATGCTCCTGAACCTCGACTACGACAACTTCAAGAATGCCGTCACCCGGAAGCAGGGCTCCGCGCGCCACAACCTCTACATGGATGTCTGGGCGGTGATGAATGACGCCGAGGCCTACTTGAACGCGAAGGGTATCGCTTCACCACGCCCCGCCAGAGTGCCGGAGAGGGCCCTGGCGCGCGCTGAAGTGCTCATGGCGTCCCAACGCCCCAACCCGAAAAAAAAGACCTCCAGGGCGGAAGGGAAGCGTAAGAAGCGCACGCTGAAGGGCAGAAAATCCCGCCGTTGACCTAGAGAACCCCTCGCCCTGGGACACAGTCCTTGTGGGGTCAGCCTATGGTGATTGCGTAGTCCATCCTGGGATCGCTAGAATCCCTTCTGCCGCACGTCTCCTCGCGGCGCTTTATGGAGAGCGGTGAACAACAGGGGGTGCTCCTCAGCTGCACCGGATGCAGCGGTGAACGTCAGATCTATCTGACCGGGCTGACGTTGGAGGATGTCGTGGTATTCGTGACCGCGCTCGGCGAAAGCCCGTGCGCCGCGTGCGGCGCGCTCGAGCGCGCCACCAAGGTTTTCGGTTTCCCCGAGCTGGATGACCTGGAGAAGGCACTCGAGACCATCGCCGAGTGGTTCAACCGCACTGAGGCGACGCCCCCTGGCCCTGAACAGCGAGCCCCCCAGGGCTTCAACCTCTCCGATCAGGAAGTGGACATCGAGCCGGACCCAGCCGACTGAACTCACATCCCAGCCTCTCGTAACCAGAAGCAAAAAACACCGAATGGATAAAACTGTTACCCATTGCCAGCTTTTTGTTCTTGTATCTAGGTCAAGCATGGCTTAGATTGTGAGAGAAGGAGCGGTTACCATGGCAAGACAGAAGCGACACGATTTGACCTTCGGCCAGCTCGAGGCTGGCGACGTGGTGGTGTCGAAGCACGGCGCGCGTTGGAAGGTGCTCGAAGTGCGGCCCGCTGGTGCTGGCTTCGTCAACGTGACCTGGAAGCTCACCCACCTACCCGGCCGGATCTCGCTCGACCAGTACCCCGGCCCACTCGTGAGCATCGCGAAGCGTGAAGATCGGGCTGGCGTGTTCCAGGTGAACCGATGATTGGCGCTCCGCTGACCGTCTGGGATCTCTTGAAGATGCTCGGCGCGATGACTTGGGCGAAGGTGACCGGGCGCTTCCCAGAGCCTCCCAGGAGGCCCTACGTGGTAATCCGCGCTGAGCTGGCGCGCGCGCTCGAAGGAGTGAACGAGGTGCTCGTGATTGCGCTAGCCCGAGAGCTGGTGGAGGCCGCCCAATGACCACCAAACGCCGACCGAAAGCATCCGAGAGGAACGACCGCTTCTACTTCGATGCCGATCGTGCGCCGCTCGCGGCCCTTGAATATCTCCATGGGGAGGTGCTCGACACAGAAGCGTTTGCGCACGCTGCTCAACTAGCCTTGGAGTTCTTGCACGGCGGCGGCAACTCAGAGCAGCGGCGGGCTTCTAACCGCGCCTATTGCCTGGTGAGCGCGACGGCGGCCGTGGCTGATCGTGCGGCTGACGTGGCGTCCGAGCTGATCGCGCGCCTCACAAAGCGTCCCCGATCCCAGAGCGGACCTGGCGATGGCACGAGCCGTCCGGTCCCGCGTAAACGTCGCAGATCCCAACGTCGTGAGAGTAAACGCGAGCACCCCTCGAGCCAATCCATCAGCCGCGGACATCGCACACCCTAAAGGGGTTACTGTGTTGAAGAGAGACTACAGGGGCCCCGCGCGGGTCACGGTATCCCCAAGAACCCAGCACACCGAGGCCCAACGCATAGGAGCCCCACCAGCACGCCACTCGAACCCCCTCACCGACGGGCCACCCACCCGTCCAACACCCCGGCGCGCCCCGTAGGGAAAGCCAGGAAAGGCCCCAGTACACCTACCGCCCAAACCTCGTGCTGGTGGGCCCCCTCGCGACCAACCCATCCGCCAATGCCCTAAACCTTCTTGGTGTGTGAACCCACGAGCCAACGCGCCCCGGCTCAACACCACTGGCAAGCCCAAACTGACGCGGATGACACGGCAACGTCTACCCAGGCCATCGACCCCATCCACCCCGAACAAGCCAGGACGAACAGACCGAAACCCCGGCTCACGCGACTCGGCACGCGGCCGCCAGGCATTCCTGGCGCGCACCCCCTCGAGCCCTAGCCCACCCCGAGGAAGCTGAAGAGAAGGCGGGCGGGGAGGAGCCGCGCCCCTCGAACGCCACAAGTGCGAGCCTTCGGAACCTCGCGCCGAACTGCCCCTGCCCCTGCCTTTCCTGGAGGCGAAAGGATGGGCCAACACAGTGACGGGCGTTAGTGTGTCAACTCCACCTACCTGAACAGCGACGAGCCCGAGGCGGGAGCGCACGCCCTCCGGTCCGTCCCATCTACTCGGGCCTGCTCCTCCTACCTCGGGACCGCCGCGTGACCATCTCCCGCGAAAAGTTCGAGGAGCGTGCGGGGGGGGGGCCGCGCCACTCGCCACCCCCCGGACTGGCAAACCGATCTCGCCGATCGATCCGATTCCGGTCAATGGCTGGCGCGCCGACCATCCGCAGTGGCGACACCCCACCGCCTGGTAGCGCCGCAAGCAATACAAGCGCATCTAGCAGACGATCCCACACGCCACTGGGTACTCAGCGGACCCGCCGACGGCGCGCCACGGGCCTGTTCGCGCGGGCGCCTCGCTCACGTTCTCCGAGCTGATGTGGCCCGGCGGGCGCCTCACCACCTACCCCGGGGAGCTGCTCGCTTCGCTCGCCGAGCCGGAGGCCGGTCGGGGAGGTTTCGCCGGAAGTGGAGCAAGGGTTGAAGAGCAAAGGGGCTTGGCGCCGCTGCGGCGCGGGCGCCTCACGAACCATCGACGGTGTTCGACCTACTCCGGCTTTCGCCGATCGATGAGGACGACTTGACGACCAGGAAGTTTCTTCAGCTCGGCGATGCAACGCTCACAATGCCCAGGCTCAAGCTCGATGCGGCGTGGGTCTTCGCCACCTTCAGATTCCCGCCAGGTGAAGAGGCAACAGCCCATGACCTTGATCAGGCCGACGATCTCAAATCTGGGCGCATCGCTCACGGGGCGATACTAACCCACTCGCGATCGACTTTCTTGACGCCTGAACAGTCGAACAGTATGTTTCCGTGCGGGGCAATGGAACGAGAGGGCCCCAGACAGGGGTTCAAATTATGGCTGGTCCTTCACACATCGAGTGGACGGAAGCAACCTGGAATCCCGTCACCGGATGCACGAAGATCAGTGCGGGCTGCAAGAATTGCTACGCGGAGAGAATGTCGAAGAGGCTCCAGGCAATGGGCAAGCCTCAGTACGCCGACGCCTTCCAGTTGACTCGACAGCCTGAAATGCTCGACGCGCCTTTTCGCTGGAAGAGGCCCCGCGTGATCTTCGTAAATTCCATGAGCGATCTGTTTCACAAAGATGTTGGGTTGGCGTACACGCGGCGCGTTTTCCGGGTGATGAACGAATGCTCCCAGCATACTTTTCAGGTGCTGACGAAGCGCCCAGAGATCGCCGCGTCATACGCGGAGAAACTGGATTGGACACCAAACATTTGGATGGGCACCAGCGTCGAGGATGAGCGCGTTCTGGACCGCATCGACCACCTTCGTCAAATTCCTGCGAAGGTGCGCTTCCTCTCAGTCGAGCCACTAATTGCTCCGATTCGTCGCCTTCCTCTCGAGTGCATCGATTGGGTGATCGTAGGCGGTGAATCGGGCCCAGGCGCTCGAAAAATGGAGCCGGAGTGGGTTCGTCACATCCGCGATCAATGTGTGAAACGAAGGGTTCCGTTCTTTTTCAAGCAGTGGGGAGGAGTGAACAAGAAAGTTACGGGAAGGGTGCTCGATGGTCGCACGTGGGACGAAATGCCCGTGGCTGCTGAGTGAATGAGCGATACACTCCCAACCGTTTGGCCTGCTGATCCTCACACGCTGGCCAAGCACGCGATCCTCGGCGGCTACCTTCAGGCATGGATGCCGATCTTATCTCGGCAACTCAAAGGCTCGGATCGAATTCTATTCGTAGATGGGTTCGCTGGGCCGGGCGTCTACGAAAAGGGCGAGGATGGCAGTCCGATTCTCGCGCTGAAGACGGCGCTCTCGCAGGCCGAGGCCGAGCAGTTCGCGACGCCTGTGCATCTGCTGTTTATTGAGAAGGATCCAGAGCGGTTCGAGCAACTAAAGAAATCGCTGGCGACGCTGACGTCGCGCGTTGACGCCAACCCCAAGGTAGTTTTACTTGAACCTCAACTCGGCGACTGCGAAACGATTCTGACCAACGAGCTTGCGCAGCACAGCGCGTCTGGTCGCCGCTTCGGCCCGGCTCTGGTGTTTCTCGACCAGTTTGGGTACTCGGCGGTTTCAATGGATATGGTTAGCCGCATTCTGGCCTTTCCCATGTGCGAGATATTTGCATATCTCCAATGGCGAGATCTCAACCGCTTCATGAGCGACCCGACGAAGTGGCCAGGAATCGATCGCGCGTTTGGTGGCGAGGAATGGAAGCCAGCCATAAAGATGAAGGGTAAGCCGCGGGAAAAGTTCCTGTTGGATACCTATCGCAACCAGCTCATCAACCGTGGTGCGGCAAAGTACGTCTGGAACTTCGCAATGTGCGGTGACGGAGGCGAGCTGCACTACTGGCTCTTTTTCGCCACCGGCAATCTGCGGGGCCTCGAAGAGATGAAGAAGGCGATGTGGAAAGTAGACGAGTCAGGTGGCTTTCGATTTTCCGACGGCGACGACCCCAACCAGTTGTCGCTCATCCACGACGCGACGCAGGAGTGGCTCGCCAACCACCTTGGCCGTTTGTTAGTGGGGAAGACGCTTCCCGTCACCGAGATCCAAACCTTCGTGTTGACGCAGACGCCGTGCTACCTATTCAACGATGCTCTGTCGTTGCTGGAGACGCAGCACAGACTGAAGCCTGTCGACGCCCCCGCGGCGAGGCGAAAGGGGTCGTTCAAGAAATACCCAGATATGAAGGTCACCTTCCTTGACGTTGCGCCCAAGCCTCCAGCTCCCGAACAAGGGACACTATTCTGACCCCCCAATCAGCCACTCCTTATTGACTCGAAATGCATTTCTGTCACGGTCGTCGGCTGTCTGCGATCGATGTGAATCCATCACTTGGGCGCGGCACGGTCGTGACGGCCTGCGGCGCGACGCTTGCATTATTGGGACGCTTGCATTATTGGAAGGAACACGGCGACAGCAGGCGCGCCGCGATGCGCGCGCATTGGAGAACACATGCTTGCGGACTTCCTGGCGACGAACCACGACGAGTTGGTCAAACGCTGCAAATTGAAAGTCGCGAAGCGACCGGCGCCGAACTCGAACGGCGGAGAGTCGGAGTTTGGCATTCCGCGCCTGCTGGACCAACTCGTCACCGAGCTGCGCGTGGAGCAGAGCGCCGACGCTGAGGGGCAGCCAGGCAAGCTACCGGTGGACATCGGCAGCACGGCCGGAAAGCACGGCAACGCGTTGCTGCGCAAAGGATTCACCATCGATCAGGTGGTTCACGACTATGGGGATCTCTGTCAGGCGGTCACGGAGCTGGCCCACGAGACCGAGGCGCCGATCACCGTCGAGGAGTTTCACACCTTCAATCGATGCCTCGACAACGCCATCGCCGACGCGGTGACCGAGTTCGGGCGCCAGCGGGACGTGCTCAAGTTCGAAGAGCGGGTCGCGAGCATGAACGAGCGCCTGGGCAGTCTCGCGCACGAGCTGCGAAATCGCCTCGCCTCGGGAATGCTCGCGTTCCAGGCCATCAAGAAGAGCAACATGACGCTGGCCGGGGCGACCGGTGACGTGCTCGGACGCAGCCTCATCGGGTTGCGAGACACCATCGACCGATCGCTCGCCGATGTGCGCTTGACCGAGGGGCTCAACGTCCAGCGCGAACCGATCTCGATTCGCGAGCTCCTCGAGGAGGTCAGGGTCACCGCCGAAATGGAGGCGCAGGCAAAGGAGCTGGTCTTTACCATCGTGCCGGTCGATGAAGCGGTGCGGGTCGATGCCGACCGCGCGATGATTCTTTCGGCCGTCACGAACCTCTTGCAGAACGCATTCAAGTTCACGAAGAAGGGGGGCCACGTCTCGCTGACGGCGCGCGCGCTCACCGATCGCGTCCTCATCGACATCGATGACGAGTGCGGTGGCCTGCCGCCCGGACAGAGCGAGGAGCTGTTTCAGCCGTTCCAGCAGCGGGACAAAGATCGAAGCGGCCTCGGTCTCGGGCTGTCGATCAGCCGCCGCGGCGTGGAAGCGAACGGAGGGAAGCTCGAGGTGCGGAACGTCCCCGGCAAGGGATGCGTCTTCACGATCGATCTGCCACTGGGGGCCGCGCATCGGTGATCGGAGCTGTGCTCAACGAAAGTTGACATGGAGACCTTAACGGACGGAGCGTCGCCGGTCATTTGGCCCGTCAGCTCGCTGTGCTAGCAGTGGGCCTCGTCAGCCGAATGGAGGGGGACGTTGACCTACGAAGAGAAATTCGCGGACTTCATCAGGATGTGTGAGGAGCGCAAGGCCGGAGGCTTTGACGTGGTGAGCGTGGCGGCCCCCTGGGTCCTCGGCGACAACTACGAGGAATTGATCGAGAGCTTGGGGCGGCTGGCCGAAGCCGATCTTCGTCTCTCCATTGCGAGCCGCGGGATGAACGAAAGATCGGCGGAAAAAAGCAGCGCGGGCCCGGGGAACTGAGGCGGCTAGTTCTGCTAGCACGCAACAGTTCGCGCAGTTATACTTGAAGCAATGAGCGAAGATGCCCGGCACCTTCTCGATGAAGCCCTGCGTCTCCCCATGGCCGAGCGCGCGAAGCTGACCGCCGAGCTGCTCGCCAGCATGGACGGCGAGCCCGACGACGATGCCGAAGTTGTATGGGCAGCGGAGATCGAGCGGCGCGCGACGCGCGCGCTACGTGGTGAATCGAAGGGCAGAGATGCGGAAAAAGTGTTCGCTGAGATCGAGGCGAAGCTCCGCCACAAATGATCAAGTCCGTCCGGTTCGATGATGAGGCATCAGAAGAACTCGACGCGGCGGCACTGTGGTACGAGGAGCAGAATCCAGGCATCGGCGCGAAGCTGATCCAGGCCGCCAGGGAAGCGACCGCACGCCTGGCGGAGTCGCCGGGCATATTCAGTCACCCTCCTGGCGTACCCCTTCAACTCGGCGTGCGTCACTGCTCGGTGCGACGCTTCCCCTATGCGCTGATCTTCGTCGAGTTGGTGGACGAGATCCGCGTGCTGGCGTTCGCGCACTACCGGCGCCGACCGGGCTACTGGCGCTCTCGTCTGTAACAGCGCGGCAGGCAGCAGACGGCAAGCCGCGGGCGCTCTGGTAACCGCCCGACCCGTGGGTTATCAACCCCGGCGCTTCGGAGTCCCGCGGCCTAGAACCGGCGGGCGACCTCGATGGACGGTTCTGCTTCGTGGCGAACGGAAGAGGTCCGTGGGCCGAGCATCGAGGATCCTGGCCAAGCTCACCAGCGATCGGATCGTCAGGTTCGTACCGCGCTCGAGGCGTTGCACATACTTGACCGAGACGCCCAGCCTTTCGGCCAGCTCGTCCTGTGTGAGGGACTTCTTGATCCGCAATTCTGCTACTCGACGGCCAACGTCTCGAAGAACCTGATCCGGCGTCTGGGAACGCATCCGCCGTCACATTCGGGTGGATCACGCCAGACAAAAACCAACCTGTAGGTTACCCTTCTAACGCCGATGATCAGGGAACGACCATGGCGAGCAGGCGTGACATGCTTCTCGAGGACGGGCTTGCCGAGGCGCCCGACCGAGCGATGACTGCTCATGTGCTTCGGGTACTTGTGGTCGAGGACTCACCGGAGATCGGGAGGGCCACTTCGCGCCTGCTCCACCGCCGCGATTGCACCGTGGTTGTGGCGACGACCGCGGGAGAGGCCAGGGCCACGCTCGCCATCCATACTTTCGACGCTGTGCTATGCGACTACAACTTGGAGACCGAGACATCCGAGGCGCTCTTAGTCGAGATCGCGGACGCGCATCCCCACGTTCGCCGAGTTCTGTACACCGGCTCTGACGTCGCGCACCTGGATCACCTACTCGCTCGCGGCGCGGTCCACGCCATCCTGGAGAAGACCGTCCCCCTCGAGGAGTTGATCGCGGAACTGCACCGAGCATGAGGCCCGAGTAAGGCGGCGAGATGGAGATCAGGTGCGTTGTGGGGAAGCCCGACGGCTGGGAGGTGGTGAGCCCGCGCGGGTGCTGCATCTTCGACTGGGAGAGGACCGCGCACGGCGGTGTGCTCTACGTGGAGGATCATCACTGTCGACGGTGCGCCCACGACCTCCTCTACTACGCGGTCGGGCGAGGGTACGTCATCCAAGAAAGGCGTGGTCGAATCGTGACGCTGAAGGCTTGCTAATAATATACTAATATTAGCATGTTACGTCCTTGTATCTATACAGATGTTCAGTGCCATGATAGACGATCCTCTCAAGCGAGGAGGACGTCATGTTGGAGCGGGACCGGCGGCGGTTGTTGGCGATGGCGGCGCGAATTGGTGCCGATCGCACGGGCGAGGATCCCTTCGAGCTGCTCCTTCGCGACCTGGCGCAAGAAGGCTACCCTGAAACGCAGCTCGACGAGCTGGCCACCGAGGCCTTTTTGTCGTTGCCGTTGGTGGACTACGACGATTCGCCAGAGGCGTTGGCGAGTTGACTGGTTCGGCTCGGCGCTGGCCTCGTCCGGCGGGACGGCCAACACATCCCCGCAGCCTAGCTCCATCGCGAGGGCCTGCTCCGATCGTAGCCCCCCCCGGAGCAGGGGTTCATAAAGCACTATGGGGTCAACCGATGGCTATGCTACCACCTCGCTATGGCCAGCGAAGATCCCCATAAGGATACCTCCCCAGTCGAGGGAGTGTCGATGGCCCCGGAGGTGGAGCGCACGCCGCTACCTGAACGCGACCCGCTGAAGCTCGCGCAGGGCATCGTCGCCGGGCTCGAGTTCAACCATCGGATCCCGCACGCGCCGCGCATGATGGCGATTGCCTCGGCGCTGGTGATCGAGGGCAAGCGCGGCGGCGAGAGCCTCACCGACGTGATCAAGGGTCTGAAGCTCCTGTGGGCCCAGATCCCCGTGAAGGCGAAGAGCTGATGGCGACCGACGTGAACCACATCGCCCGGCTGAAAGCCATGCTCGAAGAGGTCCAGGCGAAGGCCGAGGCCGAGCTGAAGGCGAACCCAGGATCCCCGCCGGTGACTCTTGTGAAGGAGATTCACGAGTTGTGCGGGAAGATGTTGCTTGAGCTGGGCCCCGCGTCCTACCGCTTCGACTACCTCGAGAGCTGGCGGAAGAGCGTCCTCGAGACGACAGCCAGGCTCCACCGGCTCACCGCGCCCAGCTGAGGCTGTGCGTAATCTGGGGGAAAATCTATGACCCTCCGTCGTCGCTGATTACTCACACCCCACCATCTTGACCTCGACGTTCGTCGCCACCCGGTACTGGTATTAGGGGTCATACACGCCCCGCTGATTTCTTGGCTGCGCCAGAGAACCGAGCCTTCTTCTCCGGTGTGGATGATCGAGCGTTCAGTGAACAAGTCGATACCCTCGATCTGGTCGTGGGCCTCCTTCGTAGTTTCGACGCGGACACGTTCCTTGAGGCCCTCGGCGAGCGCGCTGGCGAGTCCGGGGGCGAGAGGCTCCGTTCTATGGCCCGCGCGGTCCGCGCGCTCCAACGCGCCGCGGTGTGCTTGTGACACTGGAGGAGAACTTCGAGGCGATTGTCCGGCGTGTGCTCCGCGAGGAGCTGGCCACACTGGGAAAGCCAGCGGAGACAACGTCAGATGGTTACCTGACGATCAACGAGTCGGCCGCAATCGTGGGCGTTCATCACACCACCATCCGCGGCTGGATCAGCGACTCGTCGCTGAAGGCAGTGAAGGCCGGACGCTCGTGGCGCATCCTCCGCGCGGACCTTGACCGACGCCTACAGACGGGCGGCGGCAACAACAAGGCAACGGAAGACATCGACCGGCAGGTGGACCGCATGTTGGCGAGGAGCCGATGACGTTGCGAGTCTCGCTAGACATTGAGACAAGCTTGTCTTAGAATGACATCAATGGGTTCGATTCAAAGGCGTGGAAAAAAACTCTACCTGAGCTTTCAGAACGCCAAAGGGGAGTGGAAGCGACAAGCCACCGGCCTGTGCGTTGGCCAGGAGAAAGAAGCCGAGAAGCTCCTGAAGCGGCTCGACGCTAGGGTGGAGATCGAGCGCGAGATGGTGCAGAAGGACCAGCTCGAACCTGGTGAGGCGATCACGCTGAAGGTCTACGCGAAGCGGTGGCTCGCGTCACGCAAGGCGCGCGACATTGCATCGGTTAAGGACGACGAAACGCGGCTGAACCTTCACGTCCTTCCGTACAAGTTCGGTCCCATCGGTCTGGAGAAAACGCTGGGCCAGATGTTCATGGCCGACATCCGGCCCAAGCACGTCCGAGACCTCGTCCGCGCGCTGGAGCAGAAGGGCGAGCTGGCGCCTCGCACGATCCGCCACGTCTACTTCGCGCTGCGCGGGATGATGCACGACGCCCAGGTGGACGAGCTGGTCCAGTCAAATCCGTGCGTGATGAAGAAGGGCGAGCTTCCGAAGAAGGTCGACAAGGATCCGAGTTGGCGCCCCAACGCCATCTTTACGCGGGACGAGGTGGAGCAACTCCTCTGTGATCGCTTGATCCCGGAAGACCGGCGTGTGTTGAACGGCTTCCTGTTTCTCGCTGGTCTCCGCTTCGGTGAAGCGGCCGCGGCTAGGTGGCGCTCCTACGACCCAATCGTGAAGCCGCTCGGGAAGCTCGCCGTGACATCGAGTTACAGCGTGCGGAAGAAGAGGGAAGGCAGGGTGAAGACCGAGCAGCCGCGCGAGGTCCCAGTCCACCCGACCCTCGCCAAGATCTTGGCGACCTGGAAGTTAAGCGGTTGGGAGCGGATGATGGGTCGGCCCCCGCGCAACGACGACTTGATCATCCCATCGCGCGAGGGTGCGAATCGGAGCGTGAACCACTCGCTGAAACGGTTCCACGAGGACCTCGATCGGATTGGGTTTCGGCATCGCCGCCAGCATGATCTTCGGCGCTCGTTCATCAGCCTGGCTCGAACGGACGGGGCTCGGTTGGACGTTCTGAAGTGGATCACACACGGGCCTGATACCACCATCATGGACGCCTATACGACGCTCCCTTGGCCGCTCCTTTGCGAGGCGATTTCGTGCCTGAAAATCCGTCTCATGGACAGCCCCGTGGTCAAGCTGACTTCGGTCCCCGATGAAGGCTGAAATGGAGGCGTTTCCCGTCGGTGGCGGCGAATTGGACAATGGCTTTGTCCAGTTTTCCCAAAACGTTGTCCAACCGGGCGCAGCTTACTTTGCGGGTTTCGGTCGTAAATCATCAATACAGCACAGGAAATACGGAGTTCTTGTTGTGCCCTCTTTCGGGTCGAATCGGTTTCGAGTCCCGTCCACCCCGCAGTGAAAAGAGGCCCCAACTCATGAGAGTTGGGGCCTTTTTCGTTCTCGTCTCTTCCAGCCGTTCCGTCATTTGCCACAGGTTTGCCACGACTGCCCGGTTGCGCTCGGCACCGGACGGAACCAGCTCAGCTCGGGCAGTCGTTTGGATCATGCGGTCGCCTCGACCTGGCCAAGCGCGGGGTCAGCCTTCACCCCGACGCGTGCGCCGAGCATGAGGAGGATTCGGCGATCCGGATCCACCTCTGTCCCGGCCGCGTGAAGCAGCTCCGGCGGCGTGGGCCGGTGGTGCGCCCCCGCCACGTGCACGTAGAGCATCGTCTCGTCGATGCGACGATGCCCCATCCACGCCTGAAGCCGCCAGGGATTCAGTCCGAGCATGGCGGCGTGGGTGCCGAAGCTGTGCCTCAGCGTGTGCCACCCGTGATCCGGTAGCCCTGCGCGGCGGCAGATCCGATAGATGGCTTTGCAGCATTGGCCATCCGTCTTGGCGGTTCCGTCCAAGTTGCGGACCACGTAGCCGGTCCGAACTTGATCGAGCCGCTTGAGCGCGTGGAGCAGTGTAGACGTCATGTGTACCGTCCGCCGCCGCCCAGGGACCCGGCACGCATCGGCTTGTCCGCAACCCTCGGCGACCCGGAGCGGGCATGTCGGTGGCTTCGCCCTGACGGCCGGCCCGTCAAACTGATCGAAGCGCAAAACGAGGGTACGCAGATCGGCATTCGCGTAAGGGGCCTGTGGCGACGGCCTCCGCCACCCGGCGAAGACGAATCTACCGACGATCCAGCGGTTCGGGAGCTGGCTCGCGCGATCCTCCTCGCGTGCCGTGGCTACACGAACCTCGTCTTCTCCAATTCGAAGAGTCAGATCGAAGAGCTGGCGGACTCGTTGACCAGCGAGGCAAAGGCCCTTTCGATCCCCGACGAGATCGTCGTGCACCATGGCTCTCTCTCGAAGGAGAGGCGCGAGTACGCCGAAGCGCGGCTACGCGACGAGCGACCCTGCACCGCCGTTTGCTCGAATACCCTCGAGATGGGCATCGATATCGGCGAGATCGACTCGGTCGTCCAGGTGTCGGCACCGTGGTCGGTGGCGTCGCTCGTCCAGCGCCTCGGGCGCAGCGGTCGCAGGGCCGGATCGCAGCGGACGTTGCGCGGCTTTTTCGTCGAGGACGCGCCGGACGAACGGTCGAGCGTTTGGGACAACCTCCATCTCGGGTTCATTCAGGGTGTAGCCGCGATCGAGCTGATGCTCGAGCATTTCCTGGAGCCGCCGCGGACCGAGCGTGCCCATACCTCCACGCTCGTGCAGCAGATTCTGTCGACGCTGGCCGAGACGGGGGGCGCGAAGGCACTCGAGCTGTACCGGCGCCTGAACGAATCTGGCGCATTTGGTCCGATTGGACGAGATGACTTCGCATTGCTTCTTCGGTCGCTCGGCCACCGCGAACTTGTCGAGCAGATGGGTGACGGCTCTCTCGTACTTGGCGTCAAGGGCCAGAAGATCGTCGAGCACTACACGTTCTATGCAGCGTTTCGGGCATCCAACGAGTTTCGCGTCTTGCATGGCACCAGCGAGATCGGTTCCCTACCGGAAGCGTCCATTCCGCTACCGGGAGAACACTTAATCCTCGCAGGGCGGCGGTGGCAAGTGCAGGACATCGACGGCGATCGCAAGCAAGTCTTTGTGGTGCCATCCCGCGGGCGGAAGCTGCCGCGGTTTGGCGCGTCAATGCCCGATCTCGACGCGCGCATGCATCGCAAGATGCGCGAGCTTCTCGTCACGGAACCGGAGCCTGTTTACCTCGACGATACATCCAAAGAGATCCTTCGCCGTGCGCGGGAAGCAGCGGCGCGATGCAACCGTTTCGAACCTGCGGTCCAGCCGTTCGACGGTGGAGTTCGCGTCTTTCTCTGGGCGGGATCGCGTGTTCAAAAAACGCTATGGCTCTTGCTCAAACAGGCGGGCCTGAGAGTCGAATCCGAGACGCGCGGGGCAGGCTTCGATGTCTTCGACGCCTCCGAGCGGTGGGCCTCTGTGTTCCGCGATTTCATCGCGAGACCCGATGGCGCTGAGCTCGCGGCATACGCCGAAGAGAAGCTGCACGCGAGAACGCTCGATGGCGAAAAATATGATCGGTACGTTCCGTCGCAGATCTGGCGCGCGACCTACGTGAACGAGCGCCTCGACCTCAAGGCGGCAGCTGCCGAAGCGAGGCGTCTCGAAGAGGGGATGGGATCCTCGCAGGTTCAGTTCCGCGACGGACCTGTCGATGTAAGAGTCGTTCAGGATTCGGCTGAATGGGCGAGCGCGATCATGGAGCTCGATGGCGACTCGCCGCTCCCCGTTCGAACCGTCATCGTCGCCAACGAAGCCGTTGCGCATTCCCTCCGTCGCACGCTGATTGCGAGCGGCGCGGTGGCGACGTTGATCGGCACTCGCTTCATGACGTCGGTGACCATCGCTCGCGAGATCCTCCGCGTCGCGGGTACCTGCTTTCGCGAGGGCGAAGAGTGGCTGCGACCGCTGAGGCTTCGGCGCGTCTTCAAGGATGTCCGCTCGCTGCGTTACTTCAAGTCGGACGATCTATGCACGGTGCCGGGCTGGGACGACGTATTCGCACGAGCCATTCTGGACCTTGAAGCTGCTGGCCTTCGAGCCGAGACGTTGATTCAGCTCGGCGAGCATGCCGTCGCAGTGGATCTCGGTGCGATCTGGCAAGCGCTCGATGCCGACGCCAAGGACTCGTGGACGATTCCCCGCATGCTCGCCGAGGCCATGCGACTGCTCTCGGCGAATCCGGCGCTTTGGCCCTTCGATGGTCCGACGCTCTGGCCGGTCGCCGCATCCTGCAGTGCCGCTGAGGCCGAGTTGGCGCGTTGCGCGCCGCGCGTCCGACTGGGCCTCATCTCGGCGCGGCCCGCGCGGCGGCGTGCGCTCGAGCGTATCGGCGAGCTGTTCGGCCGGACCGCTTACGAGGCTCTTCGCGGTGCCGACATCCCGCGCGGCGCCTCCGACGAGCTGTCGCTCTTGCGCTCGTTCCTATTCGAGCCGCCACAAGTGCTCGCCACCTTGGACCGGAAGCGCAGTAGCGGCATCGACGGATCGGTGTCACTCGAATGCCACTCGGGCGCGGACCAGGAGATCGAGGCAGCTGCCGATTGGGTGTCTCGCGAGATCCTCCAGCACCAGACGCCCTTCGAGGATGTCGCAGTGCTGGTAGCCGGCGACGATCGATTGCAGACGATGGTTGCCGAGCGCCTCCGTCGAATACGGATCGGTAGTGAATCACTCCCCCTGTTCGTCGCGAACGGAGTGCCGGCGCACGCCACTGCGGCAGGCGCGCGTATCGAAGCAGTTCTCAACGCGCTCGAGGCCTATCTGCCGCTGGACCTGCTCGCTGACATCGTGCCCACCCTGCGACTCGCCGATGGTGACGGGCACCTGTCGCGCGGACGAGCTCTCGAGCTAATCTATTCGCTGGGTTTCGCGGGCGGCAGCGCGGTTCGGCGGCTCGATGCGCTCGAGTGGAGGTCGCGGTTCCCGCAAGCCGAGAAGCTTCTATCCGATCGTGCGTCCAATTCAGGAGGCGATGACGGCAGCGACAACGAGGTGCGACGAGCGAAGCGACTGCTGGAAGCGCTCGTAGGCATTCGCCCAGCACTGGCGACGCTGGTGGATGTCGCCGAACTGGTCATTCAGAATCAACCGTTGCCTGTACTGTGGACAGCGCTACACGCGTTCATCGATCGGTACCTGTTGCTTCCCGGCGACAAAGGTGTGCTGGTGGCCACCGTCAACGAAGCGCTCGCTGCCATCAGTGCTGACCCCGGGTGTTCGACGGTCGCGGGACCAGAAGCGCTCGAGACAATTCGGTCTGCACTTGCCCGAGCCCGCTTGCACGAGGGACGGTTTGGAGATCCCGCGATCTATGTCGGCACGCCGCAGAGCGCCGTTGGTCTGCGTTTTTCGGCCGTCCGCATCCTTGGGTTGTGCGAAGGGTCCGCGCCCCGCCCAGCGAGGGACAGTCCCGCATTGCCACAATCCTTGCGTGCGGCGCTCGGAGGTCACCTCCTCTCAACGCCCGAAGATCTGGCGATCGCGCAGTTGCACGCGCTCGACCGGGTAGTTCGCGATACGACAGCGCGGCTCTCGCTCTCGACCGCACGTGTTGACGTCGATGGGGTCGAACATGAACCCGCCTCGCTCTTCGCCGAGGCAGCTGCAGCGCTTGGGCGGGACGACCCCGCACAACAGGAGGCTGGTGTCATCCCGAGTCTCGAGGCGATTGAGCGAGTGGCGTTTGCGCCCGCGCGCGCTGAGACGCGGACCTTTCGGATTGACAATCCGATTGACGAAACAGCCTGGCACGATCGCCTCGCAGCCGGGATGTTGGAGGCACCGCGCTCATGGATCGACGATCCCGTCCGGGATCTGGATCGAATTCGCGGGCTGCTCTCTACGACGGAGGCCGGCCCCATGGATGGTGTTTTCGCATCCGATGCGCCGATCCCGCCACTTCCGGGGCTGACCAGCGAGCGGTACATCTCTCCGTCGGCGGTCGGCCAGTTGCTCGAGTGTCCTCACCACTTTCTGCATGAACGCGTGCTGGGCCTGCGTGCTCCCCCAATGGCACCCTCGCTCGGCCGAGTCGACACTCTGGCGTATGGAACGCTGTTCCATCGCATCGCGCAACAGTTCTACGAGCAGCACGGACGTGAGTTCGGCGATCGCGAAGCCACCTTGGACGAATGGTTCGCCCGCGCGGACGAGCTTGCGCGCGCCGTGTTCCTGCGCTTCCTCGACGAGTACCCACTGCTCGGCGAGGCTGTACGCGCCGCGGAGCTCGAACGGATTCGGCGCGATGTGCGCACGCTCGTGGAATACGACTGGGATGGTGCCAGACCGCATACGTTTGTTGCCGTCGAGCGCAGTTTCGGGCCGCTCCGAATCCTGGCAGCCGAAACGGCGGTCTTCATCCGTGGGCGCATCGATCGGATCGATCGTGACGGCGACGTGACCGTGATCCGCGACTTGAAAACCGGCCGCGCCCATCCACGAATTCGAGACGAGGAGGCACCCGACCCCGTTCGCGACGTCCAACTGGGGCTCTACGGACTCGTCGCACGTGCCATGTCGAACGAGTGGGGTGTACCTGAGCAGGTTGTCGCTGCATACGCCTATGTCGATAGCTTGGCGATCGAAAAGGAACGCGCGTTCCGCACCGACTATGATCAGCTCGAAAAGGCGGTCCAACGGTGGCTGGAGGTTTCGGTGGGTCTCCTCTCGGCGCGTGCGTTTCCGCGCACGCCTCACGAGGACGACTGTAGGTATTGCGATTTCCGCCCGGTGTGCGGACCTGGCGCACAGACGCGCGCGGGCACATTGCTCTCTCTGTCGTCGGGGGCGCTCGCGGCATTCAAGGATCTCAAGTCGTGAGCGATCGACTCCCACCGCCGGATCACGAAGAGCGGGTTCGCGCCACCAGCGAGCGCGAGCACAACGTTCTCGTCGCCGCTGGTGCCGGGACTGGCAAGACAACACTCCTGGTCGACCGGGTCCTCGAGCTCATCGCGCCACGCAACGACGGCGATGCGATTTCGCTCGAACGGATCGCAGCGATCACTTTCACACGCAAGGCCGCAGGCGAGCTGCGGCTGAAGATTCGCGAGCGGATCCTGTCCGCGCTGGCTGATGCGCAGGTCGTGGGACTGCGTCAGAAGCGACTATTCGCTGCACTCGCGGCCATCGACACGGCGAACGTCGGCACGATCCACGCGTTCGCCGATCGTCTGCTACGGCAGTTTCCCGTCGAGGGGCGGCTCACTCCGGGTTACGAGATCGTCGAGGACAATGATTCGCTGCTGCGCGAGACTTTCACGCTGCTCCTACACGCAGTTGAGACAGGGACGCTCACCGATTTTCTGCATCACCAAGTGGAGCTCGTGGCAGAGGCGAGCGAGACATTAATCATTGCCCAACGGGCCGGGTTGCGGACCGAGTCCGTGGAAACTGATTGGTGGACCTACCACGGCCTCGACAACTTCGTAGCTGCGCTGATCGAAAACCGCGATCTCGAGATCCGCACGCCAGCATTGAGCCCATTCGACCGCGGCCCGTTCGAACGCTTTTCGGCCGAATACGTCGCCCTGGTGCGCCCGCTGCGCGGCGAGGCTCGGGGGATACGCTGGTTTCGGCAGAACGCTGATCTGCTTCAGCGGCTGCACACCGAGCAGGATCCGGCAGTGCTGTTTCGAGAGCTGGTCGACCGACTGGCTCGAGGGCCCCATGGCAAGCGTAGCGAATCGCCGACGAAGAAGCTCGACTTTGACGACGATGGAGATGCCTGGAACGTGTGGAAGGCGTTCGACGGAGACTCCCGGAAGAAAAACGCCGTGCGAGCAACGCCCCTGCGCGATGATCTGCTGGCGCCCCTGCGCCAATGGCTCGCGACGCGGCTCGTGCGATTGCGACCCGTGGCGCTGCAGATCTACGAGCGAGTCAAGGAGCGACATCGTGCCGTCGACCAGATCGATCTCTTGCTCAAGCTGCGCAACCTGCTCCGCGACGACAAGAAGGTTCGGGCCGTTGGCCAGGGTCTTTTCGATCACGTGTTCGTCGATGAATTCCAGGACACCGACCCCTTGCAAGCTGAGCTGCTGCTCTACTTGTGCGAGGATGGCGCCCACGCGTCCAACTGGACCGCCGTGCGATTGGCGCGCGGCAAGCTCACCGTGGTCGGCGATCCCAAGCAGTCAATCTATCGCTTTCGCCGGGCCGATATCGCGATGTACGCAGACGTGTCGGCGATAGTCAGTCGTGGCCCCCACATCACGGCACAACTCTCAGCGAGCTTCCGCACCACGCCGCGACTGCTCGACTGGATCAACGATCGGTTCGACCGCGTGCTCGGGGTGGCGCGGGACGGCGTCACGTTCGATCGCGAGAGCGGCGTTGTCTTCAATCGTACGTTGCTCAAGGGGCGAGCCGGAAACAACGAGCGGCCGGTACACGTGCTCCCATTCGAGCTTGCTACAGGCGGTGGCGCTGACGATTACAGGCGACTCGAGGCGCAGTGCGTAGCGCGCTACCTGCGCTGGCTCGTTGAGCGCAGCGGAATTCTGGTTACGGACCGACTCACGCGCGAGGAGCGAAAGGTTCGATATGGCGACGTCGCGATCCTGGCGTTTGTGACGACGAAAGTGCCGATTCTTTTTCACGAGCTCGATCGTTTCGGGATCCCGCACGTCGGACGCGGAGGGCGGCTTCTCCTGCAGGACCATCTCCACCGTCAGTTCTTGCTTGGCCTGCGCGCGCTGGCTGATCGCGAGGATGGAGTGGCAGAGGCGGCACTCCTGCGGCCGCCGTTCTTCGCAGTGGACCTGCAGGACCTGCTTGCGGAGCGCGCCGGCGCAGCAAATGAAGGTGCGGCGCGTACCGCGACCGCACGTGAGATCGTGCGCGACCTCCGGCGGCGCCGTTTCGAGCGCGGTGTCGGATCGACGGCCCGGGGGCTATTGGAACAGACCGCCCTCGCACGCACCGTAGCGCTTGGCCCAAATGGCGCGCAACGCCTCGGCTGGCTGCGCCAGCTGTGTCTCACGCTGGAGGCGCGAGCGCTCGAGCATCACCTCGATTTCGACGGTGCGACAGTGATCGCGCGAGACTGGGTTCTGGATCCGGTTGCTCTCGACCCTCCCCACCCCGCAGACGGCGAGGCGGTCAGGATCACGACGGTCCACCAAGCCAAAGGCCTCGAGTTTCCCGTCGTCGTTCTTTGGGATGGTCGGAGCACATGGGACGAGCGGATTCCCACAACGCCCTGGCAGGTCGAGCGTAATGGACGCGCTTGGGCGATCCGCCTCGACAAGCTCGAATGGGACGAACCTTCGGGCGCCGGGATCGCCGAGCGCGAGAAACGGTATCGCCTCGCAGAGCGCAAGCGCCTAGCGTACGTCGCAGTGACGCGCGCGCGCGATCTGCTGGTCATCCCGCAGGCCGGGGCTCCGTCGAGCCGCATGGTTTGTGGCGAACTGCTCTCGGGATGTGATGCATCGTTCCTGACCATGCTCGCGCCCCATCGGGGCGAACAGGTTCCCGATTGGGCGGCAGGCATCGCGCCTGTTCCCGCGACAAGCTCTCTCAGTCCGACCACCCTCGACGCAGAGATCGCGAAGAAGTGGAATGCCGCGGCAGAGAGCGCCGCCCAACCACGCTTTCGACCAACAGCGGTTTCGCGCGCGGCGCATTCCGACCTCGCGAAACCGCACCCCGGGCGGTACGGGCCAGTGTTTGGCGAAACGGTACACCGTGCGATTGGCATCATGCTGCAAGAGTCATCCACCCCGACATCTGAAGCGGTGAGACGAGCGGCAACGGATACAGGCTTGAGCGATCATGTTGCCGACGCAGTGGCCGACGTCGATCGCGCAGTGGCGGCGTTGCAGGCGATCGGTCTGCGCCGGCTGCCCGGCACTGATCTACGACTCGAATACCCGGTTGCCGGGGCCGGCGACAACGGCACTCTCCTCATTGGGGTGATCGATCTCGTGTCCGTCGATGCAGGCGCAATCACGATCCTCGATTTCAAGACCGATGCGCCACCGTCGGGCATTGTCGAAGACCAATACCCTGAGTATGTGGTGCAACTGCAGATGTACGCACGCATTCTCAAGGCCGGGTCATTTGCAGGAGCGAGGCGTGGCTTGCTCTTTACTGCCGACGGTGCGATCCGCTGGCTTCCATGAAAATGCAATCACCGACGACATAGACTCCCCGGGCCAACAGTAGAGACGTCCCCTTTCCCGGATTCGCTGCTCCTGGGTTCCACCGCGTACCGCGGCACTCGCAGCGAGCGCCGGAACCGCCGCGCCGGCAATTCCCCCGCCTGGATCATCCGGTAGATCGTCTTGATGTTGGTCCCGGTCAGCGCCGCGACTTCCTTGACCGAGAGGTATCTGGGTTCCATCTCGGCGCCTACTGTTGACGGCCGGCGGTGGCGTGCAGGTCGCGAAAGTGCTCGAAGGCCGCCTCCGAGGCCGGAACGCGCTCGAGGCGCTCGCCGCGCATCTCTGCCAACAGGCAGCGAAGCGTTCTCAAGGAAATCGCGCGCGGCGATTCGGTGTCGCGCTGCATGCGCTCGGCGACGTAGCTGCGCAGGGCTAGCACCGGTGAACTCTCCTCGAGTTGGGCGCCGCTCACGTAGCGGCGGGTGAACGACTCCACCGGCTCGCGCAGGACCGTGCGCGCATAGACCAACGCCCCCACTACCGGGGCGCGCGAATACGGCGCGGCGCGCGGACCGTTGTCGAGGAACCAGCGCACGCTGGGATCGAACTCGTCGAGCGCGCGGCGCGCCACCGCGTGCGACATCGACGCAGGTCGGCCTGAGGTCATCACCTCGATGGCCCTCAACCACGACACGATGCGCGCGCCATTCGCGCGGCCGTCTAGGATGCGCATCGTATCGCCGACATTGCGCGGGCGTCCCTGATCGATGGTCGCGCGCGTGGCCGCCGGCAGCCCGCGCACGACCAGCAGACGGACCGTGCAGCCGGACTTCAGGATCGACCAGAGCCGATGCTGTCCATCGTAAAGGAGGCCGTCGGCTCCGATCGCGATGCCCTGGTTGTTCGGGCGCCAGTCACCGCTCGCCATGTCGCGCGCGTACCTCTCGACGCGCTCCCGCGACAGACCGCGGTTGTTCGTGTTGCGCTCGAGCAGCGCGAAGGCGAGCGATGGCGTCACATCGGTGTACCCAGCTTCGAAGGCGTCCGAGGTCGCGAGCGATGCGGCGACAGCACGATCGGGCTCGACGTGGGAGATGCCGAAGACGCGCATCTGCCGGTGCAGATCGCAGAAGGACCGGAGCTCCGGCAAGCTGGGTCGGCGCGATCCGACAGGAAGGTCGCAGCCGGGCACGGCGCATGAATCCGGTCCGGACGGACCTGCCGGCTCCAGCGCGATCGTCAGCTTGCCGGTCGCCGCTGCCATCATCCGATCCGCGCGCTCGCGCGGCAGCCCCAGCTTGCGGGCAATGCGATCCTCCGGTTCTCCATCGAGAAACTCTTTGACCATGATGCGCTCCCTTCCCTTGAGGTTCCGCGCCGCCATGTGCAGGCGCGGGCCGTGCTTTGCCGCGATCCGTCGCCACCTCGTGTTCTCCTCGATCTCGCCCGGATCCCAGGTCACGGCGCTCTTGCTATCGACCAGGAACGGACTGAAGACCTCGCGACCCCACGACGGGCGCGCCGGCAAGAGCCGCTCCAGCGCGGCGCACGGCGTTCTGCAACTCGTGCGCGTCGGACACGTCTCGCACGGCCGCGAGCGCTGCGGCTCTGCTACAATGCTCAACATCGGTAGGCCTCCTCGGTGTGGCGGTTGCTATTGCACTGACCGCAACGCAGCGGAAGCCTGATGCGTCACGCTGTTCTACAGCTCGCGCGACTCGAGCAGCTCTCGCACGGTCGCGAGACGACCGCAGCGTACGCATCGCGGCGCCCCGTTCGGATCCAAGGGCAGTGGACCGCTGATGCGGTGCTCAACTACGACGAGTGGCTGGGAAGCTTGACGTCTCGCGCGGGCGTGGCGATAGCGACGCTGACGGTCGCGATGATCTGCGCGACCTTCCGGTGATGCCTGCAAGCGTCGGCCGGCCTCGCGGACGCTGGCCCGGCGGGCCTCGTGCCGGCACGTGTCGCCACAGTAGAATTGACCTCGATAGCATCTGGTGCACAACGAGAAGTCGCACCCGCAGCGACGGCAACAGATCCAGACGTTCCGATCTCGGCGCACCACGCGAAGCTACCGTCGCGTCGCCCAGCCCTATGAAAACTCGCTGTAACATCTTGTCGTTCCGGGGGGCGCCGTGCAGTCTGTATCGGTGAGGCTCGCGCCGGCTATGGCGAAGCGCGCGTTGCGAGATTGTCGGCGGACCTGACCAAGCGCTTCGGCCGTGGATTCTGGGTGGACAACCTCGAGACGGCTCGGCTTTTCTACGTCACGTATCCGGGTCACGAGATTTCCGAGACAGCGTCTCGGAAATTGCCTCTGGGAAAATCCGCGACGGCGCACGGGCGATTATGCGAGTCGCTCGACCCGGTAGTCGGGGGCACGGCTTATGGGGAGCGAACGAGACCTCCGCTTGGTATTTCGTGGGTGGACATGGACTGGACAAACGTTCAGAATGTTGACAGAGTGCGCCCGTGAGCCGATTCGCCGAAATCGATCCTCGGCTCGAGGATGCCGACGTGGCGTCGAAGACGCCAGCGACGATCTGGGACCGGGCCTTGACGCACCGGACTCGCGTCTTGCTCCACACTGCTCCCCTTCACGATTTGCGGCGGGGAGACGCGTTGCGCGGCGCGGACCTTCGCCACTACGACTCCCTCGTTCTCGCGCTCAAGGTAATCGACCTGATCATCGATCACACGGGTCTCGATCGGGAGGTGGACCGCGCCATGGTCCTCCAGTCGCTGGCTCCGCTACTGTCGGCGATGGACCAGGCGGCGGGCGTGGGCGAAGACCCCGAACGCCACGCCGTCATGGTCGACAAGGTACTCGGCGGACTGCGAAATGATCCCGAGCACCGGCGACCATTCGACTTCGCCTACCGCGATTTCGACGAGCAGGGGCAGTCGGTACTGCGCAAGCTCGAGTTCCGCCTGGTTGCCGACCACTTTCATCCTTCGGGCAACATCGTTCTCCGGCTCTCGAATGAGGCGGTCAACCTGTACCTCAACGCGCTCGAGCTCGACATCGAGGACGCGCAGGCTGCGGCCGAGGCGGTCGTGCAATCGCAGCTCGCTCGCGGCAAGTTCAACGAGGCTGTCCAGTCAGCGAAGAATGCACGTTGGCAGTCGTTGCGCTACCAGGACAAGATCACGAACATCCTGCGGGAGACGCGCCGGGACATCGGGCGAGTTGACTGGCGCGATGAGGTGCCGCGACTTTTGGGCGAAGCGATCGCGCATATCGGCGCGCGGCTGACGACCGAGGAGAGCATACTCAAGACCGCCGAGGAGCGCCTCGACGTGATTGAGCCCGCCGATGAGGGGGCGCGCGCCGTGGCCGAGGTTGCGCATCTGATTCGGGACTGCCGGCTCAGGCACGTCGATCTGCACGATCAGCTCATGCGCGCGCGCAACGTGTTTCTCGACGAGCAGGCCCGCCAGGCGTTCGTCCCCACGCCGCTCCGGCCATTGCCCGAGCTGCTCTCCGAGGTGCTCGACCCGGTGCTGCGGCTCGGGCGGATGGACGCCGTGCAGGTCGTCGAGCGCGACTTCCCCTGCTTCTTCGGCGCGCAGGCGCCTCCGTCGCTGTCACTCGCGGAACTGGTGGAATGGCAGCTCAAGCCACGCCGTGAGCTGCCTGCCACCGAGGTGCCTGTGGGGGAGCAGGACTTGACGACCTACGGCGCCGAGATCCTCCGATATCCACGGGAAGTCCGCGAGCAAGCCGAATCGATCTTGCACGCCATCGGCTCCCCCACCACTCTCTCGATACTGTTGGAGAACGCTCGCAAGAGCGGCGCGTCATCGATTGTGCGCGAGCTCCTGGTGCTGTTGACGCTCCAGCATTTTGCGCCGGAGCTCGAGGAGGGTCCGGTGTCGGTCGAGAGGCGACGCGGGGAGCTCCTGCGGGCGGCTGGTTTTTATGGCGACGAGGTCGAGATCAGTCGACGGGAGACTGGCGATGGCGCTTGATTCTGACGACGCCTACCGTTCCGGGCGGCTCATCCATTGGGGGCTCCAGCCCCGCCAGCGTCCAACGCAGGAGCCCGAGTACCAGGAGCTCGTCGAAAGGTATCTCGACCACCCGGAATTTCGCACGGTCGTGAAGGAGGTCGCCAAAGGCCTGGGGCTTCTCGTGCTCGAAGTCGGTGAGCACGGGATCGTGCTCGGGCCTTCGCCCGACTCGATCTTCTCGCTGCGCTCCGCAGATTTTCGGCCCAATTCCTCCGGTGCGGACGATCGCCTTCTTGACGGTCTTGTCCAGCTCGCCGTTGCGTCCACGATTTTTCCCCGAGCGCGCGACCTCGAAGAAGAAGCGACCTACGCGCGGCCAGCGGTCACGGTGGTAGAGGTCGACGAGAACCTTCGGAGGCTGTGCGAGCGGATCGAGGAGGAGAAAAAGGGCGCTCCTGACCCTGTGGCGGCGGACGAGGACTCTGGGATCTACGAGGCTTGGCGGGTTTACCAGCGCCGACTCTCCGTGATGGAAACCGGGGATGGCCGCAAGGGGCAACGGACGACGCGGCGGATCATCGAGTTCGGATTGGACCGGCTTCGCGATTTCGGTTGTTTCACGAAGGAGACCCGCGGCGACCAAGTGTTCTATCAGCCGACCTGGCGATACCAGGTGCTGGTCAAGGAACTGGCGGCGACGGCGCTGTACGAGCGCCTGCACGAGATCCTCCAGGCACGAGCGACGCCTGCTTCGGCAGAGGTCGGCTGATGCCTCGCCTGTCGCAGCTTCGATTCGTGTCTGTCGGTCACCGGCAGGCTCGCCTCGAAGACCTCGTCCTCGATCTCCGTGATGCCGGCGGACGAGCAACGGATTCGACGCTCTGGCTGAGGAACGGAGGGGGCAAGTCCTCCGCTCTGAACCTGTTCTTCGCCCTCGTCCGGCCGGATCGGCGGGAGTTTCTCGGCGGCAAGGCCGAGGCCAAGAAGCGCCGACTCGAGGATTACGTCCTTCCCGATGACCGGGCCGTGGTGGTTTGCGAGTGGGAGATTGACGGCGCCAGCGGGCAGCTGGATCTTTCGGAGGGCCCGGCGCGCCTGCTGACAGGCGTGTTCTACGAATGGCGGCCCGGCGCCGGAGCCGACGAAACGCGGCTCCGACGACTGTTCTTTGCGTGTCGTGTTAGCGCGGCCGAGCCACGGCTGACGATCGATGGGCTCCCGCTTCTCGTCACTGCACAAGACGGGCGTAAAGGTCGCCGGATGTTGGCGAGCTTCCGACAGGAATGGTCCACTCTGCGCACGGCGCACCCGCATCTGGAGGTCTTCCACAGCGAGCACCAGCGCGAGTGGAGCGACTACCTTGATGCTGCGGGCATCGACCCGGAGCTCTTCGCCTACCAGATCCGAATGAACCAACGAGAAGGCGGTGTCGACGAGATCTTTCGTTTCGACGAGCACGAGCAGTTCGTGGACTTCTTGCTCGAGCTCGCGCTCGACCCCGCGCTCGGCGACAAGGTGGGCCGCAACATTTCGACGTACCGGCGCGAGCTCAAGGAGCGCAAGGATCTCATTCTGCCCGAACGTGAGCTGCTGGACGGCTTGGCGTCGAGGCTCGAGCCGCTGATCCACCTGCGTGCCCAGCGCCTGATGGTGAATGAGCGAACGGCGCGCTCTGCGCATTCGCTTCACGCACTGGGTCAGCACATCGACCTGCGCGCCGGCTCCCTCGATGTAGAAGCCGCAGAACAAAGCAAGGTTCGAGATCGCGAACACCAGGATGACCGGGCAGCACGTATCAGATCTGCTCAAGAAACACGCCGTGCAGCGGCGCTTCGGCGCTTCGCAGCCGACCGCAAACATGCCGACGCGCTCGAGAAGCTCGAACGGACCCGCCGCGAGATGGAGGATGCCGCCGAGCAGATGCAGATTTGGGAGGCCGCCGTTCCTTTGCGCAATGCCCTGCGATTCGAGCGGCAGGCCCACGAATACCGCCAGGAACTGGAGCGCAAGCAGGAAGAGCATGCTCCGGTGTTGGCATCGTTGAAAAAGGCGGCCAGCGACTTCGCGGCCGTGCTGGCCCATCGCAAGAACCGCCTGCGCCGCGAGGAGTCGGAACAGAGAACTGCTGAGAAGACCGCGAGGGCCGAGGCCAAGACTGCCAATTCTTTTGCTGCCGCTTGCCAGACGGATGCCGCTCGCGCCGAGAGCGAAGCCCAACGGCTCGAGGGGCTGCTGCGTCAAAGTGCGAGTGAGAGGGAACGACTCGAGTCCGCGGGGGCGCTGAGCTGTGATGAGTCGGGGGTGGCTGGGTTCGCGCGGCTCAAACGAGAGACTGACGACCTCGAGCAGCGTTCCAGCGCGCTTGCCGAGACGTTGGACCGCTTGCGGCAAAGGCAGAAGGAGCTACAGGCGGAGAAGGAGAAGGCCACCGGAGCCGCGGCCGACGCAAATGCACGGGCAGAAGCGGAGCTGCGGCAATTCGAGGAAGGGATGAAGGCGCGCATCGTCCTCGAGGGAGAAGCGGTCCTCAAGCAGTACGTCGAGGTCGAGACGATCGATCTCGAGCGTCTCCCGGATCAGACCGTTCTTCGCTTGCACGAGGCGGCGCGAATGGCGCTCGACGAGGTCGTTCGGCTCAAGGTCGAGCGAGCCGAGGACGATCGGGCCGCCCTCCGACTCGAGGAAACGGGGCTCCTTCCGCCGACGCGCGACACGGAGAAGATTCTAGAGCTCCTGAAGGCAAAGCTCCCGGCAGTCTGGTCAGGTTGGTCCTACATCGAAGCAAACACGCCCGCGGCGGGGAACGGACGCCGACGAGTGGTGGAGCGATACCCCGAACTTGCCCTCGGCGTCATCGTGCGAGACGTGGACTTCGAAAGGGCGAAGGATCTCCTTCGAAGCGATGCAACAGCTCCCGACACGCCGGTAACTGTCGCACCCCAGAGCGCGTTGGCGCAGTCGATCGAACGTGCCGGGATTGTCCTCGGACCCGCGAGCGACGCCTATTTCGACCGCGCCGCGGCGAAGACCGAGCTCTTGCATCGGCGTTCCCGGCTGGACTCCTACGACGGTCAGATCCGTCAGCAAGACGGCCGGCGCAATGAAGCGGAGGAGCTGGCCACTCGGCTGCGCGAGTTTCGCCGCAGGTATCCCCGGGGGTGGTTCGCCGAGCAGAACAGCAGGGTTCAGGCGCAGAAGGCCGCTGGCGACGCTCACGCCCGGCGCGCGGACGCACTCGGTTACGAGATCGACCGAGTTGAGGACCAGATCATTGGAGGCGAGAAGGATCAGACGCAGACGTCGACCGCGCTGTTGACGAAGCAGATTCATTGGACGCTGGTCGAGCAGTTTGTGCGCCAGCATGAGTCGCAGATCGATGCGAGACGTGGAGCGCTCGAAGCCGCACGCGAGGAGCAGGAGGCGAAACAGCTAGAAGGTGAGCGATGGCTGAAGGAGGGTGCCGGCGCGGACGACCGCGCGCTACTGGCGTCTACGAAAGCACAGAAGCTCGGCGAAGAGGCCAGAGCCAGCGAGGAAGAGCTCCGGACGGTGGAGTACCTCGATGGTGCGGTCGAGGATCGGGTGGGCCCGGTCGAGGAGTTGCGGGATCGCTACCGCCAGCTGAAGTCGACCTACGAAGAGAAGGTGGGAGAGGAAGGCATCTTGCAGCTCCGGCGGATGTCGGAATCTCATGCGAAGGAGGAGCGTGGCAGGCTGGCGGCCAAGCTTTCGCAGGTGGTGGATGAGAGCAGGGTGCAGGCCGCGCTAGCAGGTTTGGCGGATCCGTCGCACGTCGATACTCTTCGAGACGAGGCGATCAGGGCGAGCGCGTCGGCCCAAGGAGCGCATGGCAACCAGACACAGGTGGAGAAGCGTGCCAGAGAGGAACTTGGCGAGATCCGGAAGCGATGCGACGAGTTGGGAGACGTGCCGAATCTGGAGACGTCCGACCGACCGGCTGGACCACTCCAAGCCGAAGCGGCGGCCAAGGCAGCGGACGATGAGGCGCGTCGAGCCGAGGGAGAAGCCGGCGAGCATACCAGCCGCGCAGAGCAGGCTGAGAGGAAGCGCTCGGAGAGTGCGCAGCGTGCCGAATCGCTTCGGAAGGACCGAGATCTCCTCGATACCATCGCGGGCAGCTATGAAGGAGTCGTCGATCTCTCTCTCCAGGCAGAGGTGTCTTGGGTGCCTCCGGCAGATGACCGCACGGTTGCATCCGAGGTTCGCGCGATTGAGCAGGAGTTGAAAAAGATCAGGTTGGAGATCTCCAAGCTGGATGGTGAGCGCGCCAAGGCCACCAAAGCCGTTCGCGGCTGGGCGTCGGAACAGCGATTCGAACCGTTGCAGAGCCACATTGGCCGCCAATTTTCGATGGCCGACGAAGTCGACCTCGAAACGCATGCCGAAGACTGGCGCAACCAGCTCGAGCTGCGCATCCAAACCATCGATGGCCAGCTGACCGAGATGAACCAGCACCGAGACATCCTCGTCACGCAGGCGCTGGCCGCCGCGGAAGATGGGCTGGCGCTCCTACGCGCTGCTGCGTCGCAGTCGCGCCTGCCGGATCACCTCCCAGGACTCGGAGGGGCCCAGTTTCTCCGGATCACTGCCCACGCTCCGGATGACGCAGGAGAGCGCAAGGGTCGAATTGGTGGGCTCATCGACGAGATGATCGACGAGGGCGAGATGCCAACCGGTCTGGCACTCGTGCAGCGCGCGGTTCGTCGGCTGGCGAAACCCATTCGCGTCAAAGTGCTGAATCCCGATCCGGACGTCGACCATGTTGCGGTGGACATCACGGACATGGCTCGCTTCTCAGGTGGGGAACAGCTCACCGGAGCGATCTTGCTCTATTGCACTTTGGCGCAGCTACGCGCCCGCACGCGCGGCATGCACCGCAAACCCTCGAGCGTGCTCATCCTCGACAACCCGATCGGCCGAGCTTCGCGGGTCCGTTTCCTCGAGCTCCAGCGCGAAGTCGCGCGCGCAATGGGCGTACAGCTCTTCTACACGACGGCGGTCAACGACCACGAGGCGCTCCGTACGTTGCCCAATGTGATCCGCCTGAGAAATCAACGGTTCGACCGGAACAGTGGGACGCGCGTGGTCGAACATGAGACCGGGGGCGACGGGCAGGTCGAGGCGACCCGTGTCGTGAGGAGCGAAGACGCGTCGGCCACGAGCGGACGCGCCGAGCAGACCGGGCCCGCCAGTGCTGACTGAGCTCGATCCGAAGCGTCTCGACGACTTTGCGCGACGCGTGGCGGAGTTTCCTCGAAGGCGCATGGATCGCAGTTCGCTGTGGGCCGTCTTCGCGGCAGCATTTCCGGGGCGACCGCAAGGAGCAGACGAGCGCCAGTGGTTCAATGCCGCGCTTGAGACGCTCGCGGACCGGGGGCTCATCCGGCTGCCAGCCAAGAACGGAGCACGCTGGGACCGTTCGATGGGCGTTCCGATTCCCACGTCGATCGATCTGGTGCGGCAGCCGCTGGTCAATAGGGACGATTCCTGGCGCAGCTTTCCATGGCATCCGCGGCTGCACTGGATCGCCGATCTCCGATCGTTGGCGGACGAGCAAGCGAATTTTCTGCGCCGTGTCCACGCCGGGCTGGTTGCTGGCTCGTTCACCAGTCGTGCTCCCCTCAAGTACCGATCGCTGGAGCTAACCGGAGACGAGAAACGGCTCGGCAAGCTCATGTTGAGCAGGCTCTTTGGTCCCGGGCGCCTGGACACCGATCTACTGGGCTGCCTTCCCGAAATGCTTCCACTCGCTTGGGAGGAGATCTCGGACGGACCGACGATGATTGTCTTTGAGAACTCAGGGCCATTCATTGTCGCGCGGAATGTGCTCCGCCAGATGACGGCTCCTCCCTACGGGCTCGTCGGCTACGGAGGTGGCGCCGGGTTTGAGCTCTCAGTGCAATACATCAAGACCATCGAACGACCCGTAGAGCGTATCGAATACGTCGGCGATCTGGATAGGAACGGGCTGAGAATCGCTCGTAGCGCCTCGCTGATAGCCCGGCGCGATGGGTTGCCATCCGTTGCTCCAGCGGCCGGCCTGCACCGCGCGATGGTGAATGCGTGTGTGCGTTTCGGGAGCCCATCCGGCTGGCCGCATCCGTCGGCGACCAAGGGTACGAGCCCTGAAGACCAGAGCCTGGTCGAATGGCTCTCGTCCGAAGTCCGGAGCGACGTGGTGCACGTGCTCGAGGCCGGCCATCGAATCCCGGAGGAAGTGCTCGGACCGGAAGAGCTGTTGGCTGTCTGGAGGCGCGATGCGGATCGCTGACGCTGCGATCGGGTTGCCGTGGACCATCGGAGCGGCCCGGGTCCTTTTTTCTTGGCCTGAACAACCGAGCAGTGATATACGAAAAGGGGCACGATGCGCATGTTCTCTTCCAACCTCGGATCTCGATCGCGCGCCAGCCTGACAAGGGACGGAGAATGAGTGAGTTGGGGCTTTCGCCGCTCTTGGGTGGTTTGGCCGAGCGGTGTGGAGCAGCTTGGCCGACCATGGCGAAGGCCGCCGCCGCCGCGCCACGCGAGCGTTCCGCGCTCGCATCTCGGCTGTCCGATGCCGGTCTTGTCCCTGCTGACACGTCGGTCGTCGTGTTCGGGTCCCTCGCGCGAGACGAGTGGACAATCGGCAGCGACATGGACTGGACCCTTTTCGTGGATGGGCAGGTCGACAGCGGACATGCAGAAATCGCCCGTCGAATCGCCGAGGTCGTCGCGGGTAGCAGCAAGCCACCGGGGCCGACCGGCGTCTTTGGTGGTCTCACGTTCAGCCACGACATCGTCCACTTCATCGGAGGTGATGACGACTCGAACACCAACACGACGCGCCGGATCCTGCTCCTTCTTGAATCGAAGAGCCTCACTGACGATGTGGTTCGCGCCCGCGTTCTCCGCGCGCTGCTTGCGCGATACATAGGTGAGGATCTGCTCTACCACGAGCCCAACAAGTTCCTCGTACCGCGCTTCCTCCTCAACGACTACGTTCGCTATTGGCGTACCATGGCGGTGGACTCCGCGCAGAAGCGCCGTGATCGCACTCCGAAATGGGCACTACGCAACATCAAGCTTCGCCTTTCTCGAAAGCTCATTTTCGCGGCAGGCCTGTGGGCCTGTTTGAGCTGTCGCCTTCATCCTTCGGAGGATCTCAAGGCTTCTCGTAGCAAGAAAGATCGTGACGGCGTCCGTGCCGACATGACGGAGTTTCTCTTCCAATTCTCGCAGCGCTGCCCGCTCGAGACGCTTGCGCACGCGTTCCTGACGTACGAGGCATGGGAAGCAGCCAAGCTGTCCTTCGATGCGTACGAAGAGTTCTTGTCCATCCTCGACGATCCCGATTATCGTGAACGACTGGAGAAGCTGAAGGTTGATCAGGTCATGACCGACGAGATCTTCGGCCGAGCAAAGCAGGCCGCGTCGGCTTTTCAAGCGGGCCTGACGAAGCTGTTCTTCGAGACCAACGACGATCTCACCTCGGCAGCACAAACCGATGGAGTCTTCTGACATGCGACCAATCGGATTTTCGACGGGGGCGCTGGCGCTGGGCGATTTCCGCGGGGCCCTGGCCATGCTGACGGATTCCGACACAAAAGCGGTCGAACTTTCGGCTTTGCGAGATCATGAACTCGGCCCACTCATGAAGGCCGTGCGCGGGCTGGATCTCGCCCAATTCACGTACGTGTCAATCCACGCGCCGAGTAAGTTCAAGACGCTGACGGAGGCCGCGGTCGCCGCAGCGCTGCAGCCTTGCATCGACCTCAACATTCCTCTCGTGATCCACCCCGACGTGATCCGCGAACCTTCGTGTTGGGCGGTGTTCGGCTCGCTCTTATGCATCGAGAACATGGATAAGAGAAAGCGCACTGGGCGCACCATCTCTGAGTTGGATCAGTCCTTCTCCATCTTTCCAAAAGCGACGTTTTGCCTCGACATCGCGCACGCACGCCAGATGGACTCGACCATGACCGAGACGCGCCAGATGCTGAGGCGTTTCGGCGACCGACTTCGTCAGGTCCACATCAGCGAGATTGACGCCGAAGGACACCACGAACGGTTGAGCCTGGCGACCATCCTTGCGAGCCAGAGTATTGCCTCTCTGATCAACGACGATGTCCCCATCATCATCGAGTCGATGATCCCGGCGAAAGTTATCAAGCGGGAGATCGACGCTGTCCGACGAGCGTTGACACCGTCGGCTCAGGAAGGCGCTGGTTGGGAATATCGGGATTGGGGAGAGCTAGCGTAAGGGCGGTCGATTTGCCACGCCTTTGCCACGGCGTACCGGATTTGGGTGGAACCTGACGGAACTGGAGTGACGCTGTCGGAACGCTGGAACGGCTGGAAGTCGCGGAGAACGTTGAGGGAGCGGTCGTAAGCCCACGCCGCGCCTCGTTTTGGTTGGGGACGTTCGATCGGGTTCGAGTCCCGTCCACCCCGCAACAAGCCCCTCGGAGAAATCCGAGGGGTTTTCAGTTTCTAGCTGGCTTCTCTTCCGATCCGACTTCGGTCACCAGCTTCGGTTGGCCGTCAGTTAGCCGTACCGCTGCACGTCCACCCAGCATCTTCAACAACCGCTTGGTCGGCTCGAACTCACCGCCCGCGGCAGCCAGCACCGCGGGTGGAACTTCTCAGTGCTCACGCAGAGCTTCGTCGCAAAAGGGACTGGCAGGAAGAAGACTGGGGAGCTTGGAGGCGCTGTCATCTGGACACGCCGGCCCATGAACCGCGAGGAGTTGCTCCACGTGAGTCGGGCGGTCTCGACCGCGGCCCATGTCATCGGCGCGCGGCTCGATGGCGACGTGCCCGGCGTCGCTTCTCCCGAGATTGTCCTCGCGAGCATCGACGACAACGACGAGGCGGCTACCGTTGGGCTGGAATGGCTCAGAGAGGCGGAAGAGGAGGTGGCGCGCCGCCAGGTGATTGTCGCCGGAGACTACGAGCGGCGACACACTTCCTGGTGAGGCCCGCCGGCACTGCCGGGCGCCCGATCGAGGCGTACTACAACATGAGCAGGCTACACTCGCACAACGACTACCGGAGCCCGAACGAGACCGAAGCGGATTGGCGCAGCATGGCGCTGGCGGCATAACCCCGGTGTCCACCGAATCGGGGCAAGCTCAGAGCACGCTGGCGCGCGAATACATCGAGATTGGGATCGGCGCGGCGCGATCTCAGCCGACGCGTCAAGCGCTGGCGCGACGGCCGGATGATCGTGCGCTGGACCGTGACCGCCGTCGCCGATGCCGCGACGCGCTTTCGCCGCGTCGCCGGCGCACGGGCGGCCATGTCGAAGCTCGTGATCGCGCTCCGCGCTCACGACGCTGTTGCGGACGGCATGCTTGAATCGCGCGTGCGAGTCGCGTAGAAATGCCGTACCTGCCGCCACCGCAATTCAACAGAGACGAAATGAGTGATGTCTCGACCAAAGCTCTAGGGTTATCCGCGGGAGCGCGAACCCCAATTCGATTCGGCGCCTGGGCGGGCCTTGGGGGGCCAGTGCTTTTCGTGGCGGTGTTCGTCATCGAGGGCTGGCTGCGCCTTGGCTATGCGTCGAGCCGGATGTACGTGAGCGCACTCTCATACGGACCCTTCGGCTGGATCCAGATCGCCAACTTCGTCGTCGTCGGTTTGTGCTTTCTGTTGCTGTCCAAGAGCACCGCCGTGCAGTTCCGAGACGGAAAGGCCTCACGGGCGGGGCCCGTCCTCCTGGCGATCGTCGGGCTTGGCTTGTTGGGCTCAGGCCCCTTCGTGATGGACCCCGCGGGTACGCCTTTTCCACAGATGAGTACGCACGGCCAGGTGCACGCCATTCTGGGGGCACTCGTGTTCTCGCTGGGCCCCGCCAGCTGCTTCGTCTTCTTCCGCCGCTTTCGAGCCGACCCCACCTGGGGTTCATTCCGATGGTGGACGCTGGCGGCCGGTATCTTGATGACTACGGCGGTCATCCTCTTGAAGGTCGCGACGCTGCCCCCGCCCGCATCCCCCAACGCCTTGAGCGAGTGGGTTGGCGTCCTTCAGCGGATCATCATCGTCCCCCTAATGGCCTGGGCGGCCTGCCTTGCAGGGAGGATGCTTTGGGTGGCGCAACGGGAATAGCCGACTGTGCGCCCCGCCGCCTATTCGTGGCGCGCAGCAGCTGCTGGAGGACAACGGACTTCTCGGTCGAGCGGGTAGCAGGACAGGGGACCTGATTCAACCCGGTATTCCTCCAACTACACCGAGCGGAGGTCGCCCTGGGTCTACCCTGGACGCGGCTCCTATCGCTCCCGGGAGCCGCTGCGGGTCGTAGGCGAATACCTGGATTGGCAGGGACACTCCCCGGAGGTTGTCCAGGCAATGAACGACAACATCGCGGGTCTGGAGCCCATCGAAGACTGAGCTAACCGTCCAGGGATCGACGCGTCGCCGACTGATCGGTTACGCTACAGTTCTACAGCGATGGTTCAAGAATTGTTGGAGCGACGGCAGCGAGTCGCTTCCACACCGCTTGAAGCTCCTCCGGCAATGGCGAAAACGCGTTCCGCGCATAGATTTCAAAGAGAGGGCGGAATGCTTTGTCTAGGAGTGCGTTCGTGGAGTCTAGGATGACCTTCGCGCGCTCGGCATCGATCGCCATTAGCGACTCGATGATCGTCAGCAGGTAGCAGGCGCACAGTCCGCTCACGGGCATCCGGCTCTGAAACTCAACGCCGAGCGTGGTCAGAATACGAGGATGCCGCAGTTCTTGCGGCGCGGCCGCGCCGCAGTCTTTGCGCGACTTGCCGCCGCCGAGCGCTGCTCAAGGCGTCGCTGCTGATGGCGTTCTACACGGTGCGTAGCGACCTTGGCGCGACGGGCGCCATCGCTCGCCCATGCCTCGGGCAGAAAGAGCCACAGGCCGACGCAGCCCGAGTCGGCTTCGGCCGCCGGGTGCAAGGTCGCGGCGATGTGGCAATGTTCGATGCGTCCGACGTCATCGTTGAGGGCAAGCGCCGCCGACACCGCGTACACCCAGGCTCACGGGGTATCCACGTAGGCCGGCTCCTACGACGTCGTCATTTCGAGACGGGGCGCAACCTCCGTCTGCCGTCCGCCGATACTCAAGAGCCTGCACTCGTTCGTGCACGACGATCCGATCGAGGACCCGGGGAACGGAAGGTGTTTTTCCGCCTGCGATCTCCGTCCTCGGTCAACTGACGACGGACCGAGTCGAAGGCATGGTTGATGGCGCGATAGGCGTCCTCGTCGAGCAATCTGGCGGGCGGGGCGTGTGAGACGATCACCTCGTCGCCGGGAACTGTGAGCTCGATTCGTACGCGGTAGTGGTTTCCGTGTTGGTGATGATGGTGCGGCGCTTCGATCGCGACGCGGCAGCGAATCAGTCGATCGTTGAAGCGCACTAATTTCTGCGCGCGCTTCTCGACCAATTCGGTGAGCGCCTCCGACGGCTCGAGGCCGTGAAAGCTGATCTGGACTGGTTCCATGTCTCCTCCGTTCTGGATCAAGCCTTGGATTTGATCGAGCTCGACAGCTTCTTGAACCGGTCGACCACGTCGGCGAGCGCAAGACGCGACGCTTCGGTGACGCCGCGCTCGATCTCGATCGCCTCGGCTTCGAGCTTGCTGAAGGTTTCCCGCGCATCCATGCCCGCGAGGTGGAGCTTGACCCGGATCTCGTCGCGCAACGTGCGCAACTGGTCGCGTCCGGTCTGCAGATCCTTCTTCATCTGTTCGGTTCCCTGGCTCATGTCGATCCTCCTTGTTGGATGAGCTTCACGATCGTGGCGACCGCCCCGTCGTCATGCCCGCCTCCGGCGCTCACGTCCGGTGCGGGGGGCGGCTCATAGGTGATCCCCGCGCCGGGCAGCGCGGCGGGAGAGCGGTGGTACAGGCCCTTGGTGTCGCGGCGGCGGCACTCGTCGAAGTCGGTGCGCACGTAGACCTCGAGGAATGCAGGAGCCAGGCCGCGGGCCTGCTCGCGCCAGCCTCGCCGGTGGGCGGTGGCCGGCACCAACACGATCAGGCCCTGGCGCGCCAAGAGCGCTGCCAGCTTGCCGAGCGTCGCGTAGAAGCCGTCGCGCGCGGCGTCGTCGTAGCCGGGCGGCGGCACCAGCGCGGCGCGCACCGCATCGCCATCGAGCAAGGCCACCGTCTGCCCGGCCTCGATCAGGCGCGAACGGACGCGCAAGGCGAGCGTGCTCTTTCCGGACGAGGGGAGGCCGGTCAGCCAGACCACGCAGCCGCGCGCGCTCACGCGAACAGCTCCTCGACGGAAGCCGGGTCGAAGCGCGGCGCGTCCAGGGTACGCTCGACCAGCCCCAGCAGGCGGTCGCGGTCGCGCGCCGGCAGCGCCGGATAGAACGACGGGTTGGCGAGCACCAGCCCGCGCCAGGCGAAGAAGGGCGCGACGACGTCGAGCAGCTCGCCGTCGCCGCTGCCGTCGAGGTAGGTGCGCCAGAAGCGTCGCCACAGCGGAGCGAGACCGTTCTTCCAGGCGTGGGCGTGCTCGAGCGCGAAGAACACGTAGTTGATCGCCATCGCGGTGACGTCGTCTGCGGGATCGCCCTGGCCGCCGCGGCTGGCGTCGAGCAGCGTGAACGCGATCCCTTCGTGAAACACCACGTTGAACGGATGGAAGTCGCCGTGCGTGCGGCGCAGGCGCGCGGTCCGGGAGCGCAAGCGCCAGCGCCACTCGAAACAGCGGCGCTCGATCGCGTGCAAGCGCTCGGGTGGCGCGCCGGGCACGTCCGGACCGTAGCCGTCGACCATGCCGAAGATGCCCTCGCCATGCCCGAGGAGGTCGCGGATCGCGCGCAGGTAGCCCGCGGGGCGATCGCCTGGCGTCTGGTGCAGCTCGACGAGGTAGCGCGCCAGCACGTCGGCGCGCGCCAGATCTTGCGGCTGCGCTACGCCGTCGTGCGCGATGCGCCGCAGATCGTCGACGTAGAGCGCACCGTCGGTCCAGGTCGTGAGCAGATAGAACTCACCGGCCTCTTTGAGCGAGATCAGCCGCCCGCTGCCGTCGATCGCGCCCACGTCGATCGGCCGCACGTGCCCGGGCATCTGGCCGAAGGTGTCGAACGAGAGCAGGATGCCTTGCGCGCGGTCCGAGCGACGGTCGTGCCCGAAGTCGTTGGCCGTGGCGGTGCGCAGGACCACGCTGCGTCGCGTGCGCCGGACGGTCTCCAGCTCGATGCGCAGCGGCGCGCCGTAGCCGGTCAACTTGCCGGTCTCGTCGACCAGCGACTGGTCGGGTGCGAGCGGCTCGATGCGCAGGATGCGCGCGCCCGGTTCGAGCGATTCGATGAGCCGCCGGATCGCGCGGTCGAGCTCGACCGGCGTCACGGCCTGACGCCCACGCGAGTGCGCACCTGGATCTCGCCGGCCACCCGGCGGCTGGCGCCGGTGACATCCACCGCCGCGCCGTCGGCAGCCTGATTGATCTCGATGCCCTTGATGTACAGCGGGCAATCGCCGACGGTGGTGAATCCGCGCGCGCGCGCGAACGCGAGGTGGCAGCGCATGTGCTCGACCACGGCGTCCACATCGGTGCCGGCGGGAAAGTGGATGCGCACGCCGTTGGCGAGGTCTTCGATCTGGCTCGCAGGTCCGAGCGTGGGGCAGGCGGCGCGAGTCTTGGGTGCGAGGTTCTTGCACTCGGTAGCCTCGAACGATTCGAGGTCGGCAGCGGCTGCCTCGTGCTCGCGCGCGTGGATCAGGTGCCGCTCCGCCACCTCGAGCTGACCGTGCGTCGGGTTGTACTGAACGAGGCCGATGGAGACGTCATAGCCGGACCGTAGGTCACCCACGCTCACGCCCGGCGTCGGTGTGAGCGCGCGCGGGTCGTACTTGTCGATGTGGTCGCGGGCGAGCTGGCGTTCGCGAGCGGCTTCGGCGCGATGGGATTGGGCGCTCATGTCCTCCGGTTGGACCGTCGTGGCGCAGCCTGCCGAGAGCGTTAGGACGACGAACCCAATCAGACGCATGGTGAGCGCCGATGGTGCCAGAAGCGTGCCGGCGCAATCCCCGCCCGATCGCGCGTGGCGAGCGCACCTTTTTCGGGCCAGGGTCAGTTGGGCGCATGGGTTGCGCGCGCTTCGCGAGCCCGCCGGCAGCCCCTGTTCGTGGCGCCCGCGCTCATCCGCCGGCGGCGTGGTGCTGGTGTTCGACCAGGTGGCCGGCGAGCCACACGGCCGCGTGCGCGGCGACCTGGTCGAGCGCGCCGGGCTCCTCGAACAGGTGACTCGCGCCGGGCACTGTGACCAGACGCTTCTCGCAGCGCAATTCGTCGAGCGCGTCGCGGTTGACGTGCCGCACCAGCGGATCCCGCTCACCGACGATCAGCAGCGTCGGCGCGGTCACGCGGGGCAGCGCCGCAGCTGCCAGGTCCGGACGCCCACCGCGCAACACGAGCGCGCTCGCTAGCTGGGGCCACTCCGCCGCCGCGACCAGCGCCGCCGCCGCACCGGTGGCCGCGCCGAACCAGCCGAGCGGCAGCCGCGCGAGGCTGGGTGTGGCACGCATCGCGAGCGTCGCCGCGATCAGGCGGTGAGCCAGGAAACCAATGTCGAACCGCAGCCGGCCCTCGGCTGCATCGGTCTGCTCCTCCTCGACTGTGAGCAGGTCGAGCAGCACGGTGGCGAAGCCAGCCGCGCGCAGGCGGGCCGCCACCCAGCGGTTGCGCGGGCTCTTGCGCCCCGAGCCGCTCCCATGAGCGAAGACGATCACGCCCGCGGGGGCGACTGGAATGGCGAGCGTAGCCCGCAACGTCACGTCGCCGGCGGCGAGCTCGACCTCCTGCTCGTCGTCGCTCCGCGGCCGCACCGGCCGGCGGCCGGCCAGCAGCGCCACGACCTCGCCGTCGTCGAGTTGGTGGAAGTCTTCGTACCAGCTGCCGACGGTCTCGAGCTCCTCGGGCTCGACCACGGTCACGAGTTCGTCTACCTCGGCCGCCAACGCGCGTGCCTCGGCGGTCGCGGCCACCGGCGCGGCGAACACCACCTTGGCGGCCCCCATCGCGCGCAGCGCGCGCACTGCCGCCAGCGCGGTTCCGCCCGTCGCCACCCCGTCGTCGACGACGATCACGGTGCGGCCGGCGAGCTCTGGCAGTGGGCGCCCCGATCGATAACGCGTCAAACGCCGCCGGATCTCCAACAACTCACTCTGCGCGATCCGCTGCACCTCCTCGAGCCGCACGCCCAGCCGGGAGCACAGGTGCTCGTCGAGGTAGACCGTGCCGTCCTCGACGATCGCCCCGACGCCCAACTCGGGATCCATCGGGGAGCCCAGCTTCCGCACGACCAGCACGTCGAGCGGCGCACCGAGCGCCTGCGCCACCTCGACGCCGACCGGCACGCCGCCGCGTGGGAGTGCCAGCACGATGGGGTGCTCGAACCCAACCTGTCGCAAGCAGGTGGCGAGCCTTCGACCGGCTTCGGCGCGATCTGCAAAGCGCATGGCAACCTCCATGCCGGTGCAAAGCAAGGATCGCGCCGCGCATTGGTCTCGCGTTCGCATGCACCGCAGGCCGAAGAGGAGGCTGCGATGCGCGGAATGGTCGTCTGGTTCAGCGGGTTGCCCATGGCCGGAAAGTCCTCGCTCGCGCGGGCGGCATGCGCCCGGCTCGCTCCGCGTGCGATCCTGCTCGATGAGGACGAGCTGCACGATGCGATCGCGCACGCGCCGGCCACCGACGAGCCGGCGTTCGCGGCGACCACCGCGGGTGTGGCCGCGCTGCTGGCCCGCCAAGGGTTCATCGTCCTGGTGGCGGCGAGCGCCCGGCGCCGCAGCGAGCGCGAGCACGCCCGCGCGTTGGCGCCGCGCTTCCTCGAGGTACACGTCGCCACCCCGCTTGGCGGTGGCGCGGGCCGCGAGGGCCACGGCGTGTTCTTCGAGTCTGCGGCCGCCGCCGGTCCCGAGATCGAGCGCGGTTACGAGCCGTCGGTGGCGCCCGACTTGATCGCGCGCGGCGGACGCGACCAGCTCGCTCTCGACCGCCTTGTCGAGCGGCTCGAAAGCGGCGATCGCGCATGATCTGCGTCAGGGGGTCCGCGCGGCGCAGATCCTGCGCCCCACCTACCGCGTGGGCCTGGGTTCGCCATGGCACGGTGCGCGCAATCGAGGGTGCCATGACGACTGCACGCTCCGCGAGCGCGCCATGATCGGCGGCTCGCTCTCCTGTTCCTGTCGTGTCGGTGAACACGTGCCCAAGCGGGTGGTCATCACCGGGGGCCCCGGCGCGGGCAAGACCGCAGTGCTCGGGGTGGTCTGTCGTAGCTTCTGCGAGCACGTGCTGGTCCTGCCCGAGGCGGCCGGCATCATCTACGGCGGCGGGTTTCCCCGACGGCCGGGCGCGCCGGTGCGCCGCGCCGCGCAGCGCGCCATCTACCATGTTCAGACCGAGCTCGAGCGCATCGTGCTGGAAGAGCGAGTCGCTTCGGTGGCGCTCTGCGACCGCGGCACCCTCGACGGGGTGGCCTACTGGCCCGACGCGCCCGACCAACTGTGGCGGGAGGTGGGTTCGACGCGCGAGGCCGAGCTCGCGCGCTACGCGGCGGTGATCCACCTGCGTACACCGAGCGGGCGCGACTACAACCACCGCAACCCGCTGCGCATCGAGACCGTTGCCGAGGCGGCCGCCATCGACGAGCGCATCGTGGCGGCCTGGAGCGGTCACCCGCGGCGGTTCTTCGTCGACTCTGCGAAGAACTTCCTCGACAAGGTGATGCACACACTCGCGCTCATCCGCGCTGAGGTCCCGGCTTGCTGTGAGCTGATGCGTGCCGGCTAGTAGATGCTGCGCTCGCGGCGCGCGTTCGCTGTCTTGCAGAACTTCACGTGCGCGACGGTGTGCTCCACGAAGTCGGGCTGGGCCGGCCTGGCGAGCTCGGCGTAATGGTTGAGCTCGGCACGCTCCTCTTCGCAGCGCCCGGCCATCTCGAGCGCGATCGCCCGGCGATAGATCGCCACCGAGCGGGCGTGAATGTTGGCGTCGGAGAACAGTCGCTCCGCCTTGCGAAGCACGCGCTGCTGCTCAACGGGCTGGTGGCGGTTCTCGTTCAGGCGGCGTTGGCGGGGATGTGGTTTCGCGCACCGCCCTCCAATCCCGATCCGACGTAGACTTGGCCCGCGCCTTGCTGACGACAGCCGCATGAATCCGTCGGAGGGACTGAGCTCGGCTGAGGCCGCTCATGCGCTCGTGCAGCACGGGCCGAACGAGCCGGCGCCGCCCCAGCGCTCTGCCGTCCTGCGGGCGTTGTGGCACTTCTGCTCGAACCCGTTGGTGCTCTTGTTGCTGGTTGCGAGCGTGGTGTCGGCTGCGCTCGGCGAGGTCGCCAATGCGGCGATCATCGCCTCAATGGTGCTCTTGAGCATCGGTCTCAACTTCTTGCAGACCTATCGATCGGAGCACGCCGTCCGTCGTTTGCGCGAGGGCGTGGCGCCGACCGCCAGCGTGCTGCGCGACGGCGCCTGGCAGGAGCTGCCGCGCCGCGAGGTGGTGCCGGGCGATCTGATTCGCCTGAGCGCGGGCGATCTGGTGCCCGCCGACGCGCGCTTGACCACCAGCCGCGATCTGCACGTGCAGCAGGCCGCGCTCACCGGCGAGTCGATGCCGGCCGAGAAGCAGGTCGTCGAAGGCGAGACGGACACCTCGGCCGACGCGCGGAGCCTAGTGTTCCTCGGCACGTCGGTCGTGAGCGGGATCGCGACCGCGCGCGTGATCGCCACCGGCGCGTCGACTGCGTTCGGCGACATCGCGCTGCAGCTGGCCAAGCGAACCCCCGAGACCGAGTTCGAACGAGGGACGCGGCAATTCGGCGGCTTGATCATGAAGACGGTGGTCTTCCTGGTGCTGTTCATCGTGCTGGTGAGCGTGGCGCTGCACCGCGATCCGTTCGAGTCGCTCCTGTTCGCGGTCGCGCTCGCGGTCGGCCTGACGCCCGAGTTCTTGCCGATGATCACGACGGTGACGCTCTCGCGGGGCGCGGTGCGGATGGCGCGCAGCCACGTGATCGTGAAGCAGCTCTCGGCGATCCAGAACTTCGGCAGCATCGACGTGTTGTGCAGCGACAAGACCGGTACGCTCACCACCGGCACGGCGGCGCTGGCGAACGCGGTGGATGCCACCGGCGCGCCGTCGGAGCGCACGCTGCTGTTCGGGTTCCTCAACGCGCGCTTCGAGACCGGCATCAAGAGCCCACTCGATGCGGCGATCCTGGCGCGGCCGGGCGTGCCCACCGACGGCTATCAGAAGACCGACGAGATCCCGTTCGACTTCGAGCGGCGCCGCGTGTCGGTGGTGCTGGAGAAGGACGGGCAGCACCTGCTGGTTTCCAAAGGTGCGCCGGAGTCGATCCTGGCGTTGTGCGCGGAGCCCGAACCCCGCGCCGTCGAGGTCTATCATCGCCTCTGCGGGGATGGCTTTCGGGTGCTGGCGGTAGCCACGCGCGCCGTCGACCGTGCCGACGGGCTCACCGCCGCCGACGAGCACGACCTGACGCTGATCGGCTTTCTGGCCTTCGCCGATCCGCCGGTCGACGGGGCGGCCGAGTCGCTGGCCAGCCTGCGAGCGGACGGCGTGGAGGTGAAGATCCTAACCGGTGACAACGAGCTGGTCACGCGCCACCTGTGCGCGCAGGTCGGCCTGGCGGTCGACCGCATCGTGCTCGGCTCGGAGATCGATCGATTGAGTGATAGCGCGCTCGGCGCGATCGCGGAACAGACCGCGGTGTTCGCCCGCGTCTCGCCCGCCCAGAAGAACCGCATCCTCGCCGCGCTCAAGGCGCGCCGGCACGTGGTCGGGTACATCGGCGACGGGATCAACGACGCACCCTCGCTGCGCACCGCGGACGTCGGGATCTCGGTGGCCAGCGCCGCCGACGTGGCCAAGGACGCGGCCGACATCATCCTTCTGCAACCGGGCCTGCAGGTCCTGCACACCGGCATCGTCGAGGGACGCAAGGCGTATGGCAACGTCCTGAAGTACCTGCTCATGGGGACCAGCTCGAACTTCGGCAACATGGTGAGCATGGCCGCCGCGTCGCTGTTCCTGCCTTTCTTGCCCATGCTGCCGACGCAGATCCTGCTCAACAACTTTCTCTACGATCTGGCGCAGGTGACCATTCCCACCGATCATGTGGATCGCGCGTACACGCTGCAGCCGCATCGCTGGGACGTGCGCGGCATCCGCAACTTCATGTTGTGGATCGGGCCGCTCAGCTCGCTCTACGACTTCTTGACCTTCTTCGTGCTCTTGCGCTTGTTCCACGCGCCGGAGCGGCTGTTCCACACCGGCTGGTTCGTCGAGTCGCTGGCGACGCAGACTCTGGTGTTGTTCGTGATCCGCACCGCGGGGCGGCCGTGGCGCGATCGGCCGAGCTGGCCGTTGGCGCTGACTACGGTCGGCGTGGTAATCGTCGGTGCGGTGCTGCCGTGGACGCCGTTGGCCGGCCTGCTCGGCTTTCAGCCGCTACCACTGGCGTTCTTCGGTTTCTTGTTGGGGGCGACGGCGACCTACCTGTTGCTGGTGGAGCTGGTCAAGCGGCGATTGGTGCGGCGACTGTTCAATTGAATCGAGGTGCGAGGTGGCGAACTCAGACCGTGCACGGGAAGCGCGCCGGTGAGCGAAGCCGGCTGGAAGGCGCGCTGCAAAGGCAAGATCGTGAGCGCCGAACAGGCGGTGCGGGCCATCCAACCGGGCCGCCGGATCCTGATCGGCTCGGGCGCGGCCGAGCCGGTGAGCCTGGTGCAGGCGCTGGTCGATCATGGCACGCACCTGGCCGACAACGAGATCGTCCATCTGCTCACCCTCGGGCCGGCACCGTACGTGCGCGAAGATCTGCAGCACCGCTTCCGGCACGCCGCGTTCTTCATCGGGCCGAACGTGCGCGACGCGGTCGTCGGGGGCCGGGCGGACTACCTGCCGGTGTTTCTGTCGGAGATTCCCGAGCTGATTCGCAGCCGGCGCATCCGCATCGACGTGGCGCTGATCCAGGTGAGCCCGCCGGATCGCCACGGCTACGTGAGCCTGGGCGTGTCGGTCGACGTGGTGCGCGCGGCGGTCGACACCGCGGCGCTCATCCTCGCCGAGGTCAACGAGCAGATGCCGCGCACGCTGGGCGATTCATTCCTGCACGTGAGCCGCATCGATCACCTGATCGCTGTCGACGTGCCGCTGCTCGAGCGGCGCGCCGAGCCGTCCGATGCGGTGGCCGCCGAGATCGGCCGCCAGGTGGCGCGCCTGGTTCCCGATGGCGCGACGTTGCAGACCGGCATCGGGCAGATCCCCGACGCGGTGCTGGCGGCGCTGGTCGACCGCCACGATCTCGGCGTGCACACCGAGATGCTCTCCGACGGCGTCATGGCGCTGGCCGAGGCAGGGGTCATCACCGGCCGCCGCAAGACGCTCTCGCCCGGCAAGCTGGTGACCTCGTTCGTCATGGGCAGCCGCGCGCTCTACGAGTGGGTTCACGATCATCCGGCCATCGAGATGCGCCCTTCGGAGTACACCAACGACCCCGGCGTGATCCGCCAGAACGATCTCATGATCAGCATCAACTCGGCGCTGGCGGTGGATCTGACCGGGCAGGTGGCCTCGGATACGCTCGGCGGCCGCTTCTATTCCGGGATCGGCGGCCAGGTCGATTTCATCCGCGGCGCGGCGCGCAGCCGCGGCGGCAAGGCCGTGATCGCGCTGCGCTCTACGGCGCAGAAGGGCCAGGTGAGCCGCATCTGCCCCGCGCTCGAAGACGGCGCCGGCGTGGTGACCAGCCGCGGAGACGTGCGCTACGTGGTCACCGAGTACGGCATCGCCGACCTGTGGGGACGCTCCGTGCGCGAGCGTGCGATGGCGCTGATCGCCGTCGCGCATCCCGACTTTCGCGTCGAGCTCTTGAACGCCGCCAAGCAGCGCCACTACGTGTTCCCCGATCAGACCATCCGCCGCGCCGACTATCCGTTGCGCGAGATCCGCGTCGAGCGCGTCGGCGACGTAGAGGTGGAGATCCGCCCGCTCGCGATCGCCGATGAGCCGGGCCTGAAGGACCTGCTCTACCGGCTCTCCGACGAGACGGCGTACCGGCGCTACTTCGGAATTCGGCGCACGCATTCCCACGAGGAGTTGCTCAAGCTCACCGATCTCGACTACGAGCACAACATGGGGCTGGTGGCCGTGCTCCCCGACACCCGCGAGCTGGTGGCCTACGCCGAGTACGAGCTCGATCCCGCGACCGGGCTGGCCGATCTGTCGTTCGTGGTGCGCGACGACTGGCAGCGGCGCGGCCTCGGCAGCGTGCTGATGCGCCGGATGAGCGAGATCGGGCGCGCCCGCGGCTTCGTCGGGTTCCAGGCCGACGTGATGGCCGGCAACACACCGATGCTGCGGATCTTCGAGAAGAGCGGGCTGAACTTCCAGGGCAAGCTCGAGTCGGGCGCCTACCACCTCGAGTGCCGGTTCAGCCAACCCCGAGGCTGACGACCGGCCGCGGCTCGTCGCGGATGGTGAGCACCGGGCAAGGCGAGCTCGAGACCAGGGTCTTGGCGACGCTGCCGCGCATGAGCTCGGAGATGCCGATCCGCCCGTGGGTGCCAACGATCACCAGGTCGTGCTTGTCCTCGGTCGCGATGCGCACGGTGGTGGCCGCCGGGCTGCCGAGCGCGACGCGCTTGGTGATGGGCACGCCCGCGACGTCGGCCGTGGCGAGCAGCACGTCGAGCTTGCGATCGACGCGAGCGAGCTCGGCCGGCTCGATCAGACCGACCGGGCGGTGAAGGTACAGATCGAACGCGACCGTCAGCGGCGTGGGCGCCGGCACCACGTGCAGGACATCGATGGTCGCGCCGGTGAGCCGGGCGAGGCCGACGGCGTAGGCGAGCGCACTCTCGGAGCGCGGAGAGAAATCGACCGGAATCAGGATTCGCTTGACCATCGAACACCTCGCGCCCTCCTCGGGTAGCACTCGCCGTACCAGGCCTGCGCCGCCCCGGTCGGCTCAAATCGCGCAGGATTTTCGTCCGCCTGGGCGGTCGCGCAACCGGTGCGCGCGAGCCCGCGCAACCACCCCGATTCTGGTCGGCACGCCGCATGCTCCCAGCAGGGCTACGCCAACCTCGAACCAGGAGCGCGCCATGAGAATCGATCAGACCATGACCGGCACCGTGTACACCTGCTTTCCGGACGACTCGCTGAACGCGGCGGCCAAGCTCATGTGGGATCACGACTGCGGCTGCGTCCCGGTGGTGGACAGCGCGGGCAAGGTGCTCGGCATCCTGACCGACCGCGACATTTGCATGGCGGCCTATCTCCAGGGCGAGGCGCTGTGGCGGCTCCGTTGCGCCGATGTCATGTCGAAGCAGGTCCAAACGGTCCTGCCCGACGCGACGGTCCAGGACGCCGAGACGATCATGCAGACGCACCAGATCCGGCGCCTGCCGGTCACGGACGCCGACGGACGGCTGGTGGGGATCCTGTCGCTGAACGATCTGGCGCGCCTGGCCGGGCAGACCCGGGGACGCAAGACCAACGGCCTCAGCGCGGAGTCGATCGAAGCGACCCTGGCGGCCGTTTCGGCGCTGCGCCCGCGCGCGCCTACGGCTTGAGCCGTGCGTGGGCTCGCGATGTGGCTGTGCGCCGGTCTATTGGTGGGCGGACTCTCGTGCGCCGGCAAGGTCCGGCCGGACGAGATGAGCGCGGCGGCGCACCGTCGCGAGGCGGCCCGGCAGCGGCTACACGCAGAGGTCGATCTGGCACGCGCGCAGTCGCTCACGGGTGGGCTGGTCGGGCCGATCGACCTGTTGAACTGGGCAGCGATCCAGCACCTCGAGCACGCGACCGCGCACGACCGCGCCGCGGCGGCGATGGAGAGCTTCGAGGACGCCGAGTGCGGGGCGCTGCCGCCGGAGAGCCGCGCGGCGTGCCCGATGTTCGGGGCGATGCGCGGGCTGGTGGAGGTGCCCGACGGCATCCGCGTGGTGTACGCGGCGGGCGCGCCGATCGACGAGCTGGTGGCGCAGATGAAGTGCCACCTGGCGTACGCGCGCACGCGCGGCTACCCGTTCGCAGAAGAATGCCCGCTGTGCATGCGCGGGGTGAGGATCGCGCGTGCGGCCGGGGCCGACGCAATCGACCTCGAGGGCTCGTCGAGCCGAGCGGTCGCGGAGCTTCGCAGGTGGGCGCGAAAGGAGACAGCACGATGAAGACCACACAGGCAACACGAAAGGTACTGATCGCGCGGCGCGACTCGCTGGTCCAGCGGCGGGTGGCGCTGCTCGACGACGAGCAGCAGCTTCTGACCACGCGTGAAGCGGATTGGGAGGATCAGGCGGCCGACACCAGTGCGGCGAGAGTGCTCGGAGCACTCAGCGACAGCGAACTGCGGGAGCTGCAGCGCATCCACGCGGCGCTCGAGCGGATCGAGCGCGGCGTGTACGGCCAGTGCGTGGTGTGCATGAAGCGGGTGCCGACGGCGCGGTTGCGTGCGGTGCCCGAAGCCGATCGCTGCACGACTTGCACGAGCTCCCACTGACCCTCAGCGCCTGGCGAGCAACCAATAGATCCAGCTGGCGAGCGCGCGGCCGAGATGGCCGAGCACGCGCTCGAGCCAACGCAAGGGCCGGTCGGCCACGGTGATCTGGCGCGCGCTCCTTACGCGGCGGAGGATCCAATCCTCGGCGCTGCGCGCGGCCTCGAGATCGTGCGACTCGACCAGCGCCTCGAGGTTCGCCAGCGAGTACGGATCGAGGTTGAAGCTGCCCACCAGCAGCCGCTTCCCGTCCACCACTGCCAGCTTGGCGTGCAGCACCGAGTTCGTCCACTCGTAGACCTGCACGCCCGCGGAGAGGAGGCGGCGGTACAGGAGTGCGGTGGTCCAGCGCGCGAGCGGCACGTCGCTGCGTCCGGGCACCAGGAGGGTCACCGAAACGCCGCGGCGCGCGGCCGCGGTAAGCGATCGCAGCAGTTTGCGATCGGGAAGGAAATAGCTGTGCGCGAGCAGGATCCGCGAGCGCGCTGCGCCGAACGCCTTCAGGTAGCGCTTGCGCAGGCGGTGCCCGCCAGCCAGGCCCGAGACGAGGATGCGCACCGACGGGTCGACGGTCCCGTGCGGCTCGTGGCGCAGGCGGTGGCCGAGCTCGGCGCAGGCCAGGCCGTGAATCTCGACCGCCAGGTCCTGCCACCTGTGTCTGCCGAGGAACGCGTTGCTCAGGTTGATTCCGCCCACGAACGCGATGCGGTCGTCGACCAGCAGCAGCTTGCGGTGGTTGCGCCCGAAGTGACCGAGGAATCCGGCCAGGAGCGGGTTGAAGATGTGCACCTCGCAGCCCGCGTGTCGCAGACGCGCGGCGATTCCGGTCGAAGCCAGGCCGGTGCCCCAGGCGTCCAGCTCCACCCGCACCTGCACGCCCCGGTGGGCGGCTTCCGACAGCGCGGCGATGAACTGCGCGCCGATGCCGGTGCGCGACCACGCATAGACCTCGAGATGAACGTGCCGCTGGGCGGCAGCGATCACCTCGAGCATGCGCGCGAACACCCGCGGGCCGCCGTCGACCAGTCGGATCGACGTCTGCGGAAGGTTGGCGAGCAGCCCCACGCGCATGCTGTAAGCAGGTGCCGTGCCGTGCTCCGCCGCCGCTGTTGGCATCGCGCTCGCAGAGCAAGGCCCGTCAATAGGAGGCTCCGATGAGGTTGGAACCGACTGTCGCAGAGATCATGACGCCCAATCCCGAGGTGGTGGCGCCGGGCGACCGCCTGCAACAGGCGGCCCAGGAGATGGAGCTGCGCTACATCCGCCATCTGCCGGTGGTGGACGCAAGCGGCGCGCTGTGCGGCCTTCTCAGCGAGCGCGACTTGCACGCGGCCGACGAGCGCCTACGCGTGCGCGACGTGATGGCCGCGGACGTCAAGACGGTCACCTCGCAGACACCGGCCTACGAGGCCGCCTATCTGATCCTTCGGGACAAGATCGGCTGCCTGCCAGTGGTGAGCGATGTGGGGCGACTGGTGGGCATCGTGACCGAGAGCGACTTCGTGCGGTTGGCGTACACGATGCTGGGTGGCCGGGTTCCGATCGACGAGCTCGAGCTCGAGGAGGACCAGGCCGAGCGGGTCTAGCCGGTCGCGTCACGTTGCGGGAGGAGTGGCTCCGGCGCAGAACGCGAAAATAGTTCGGCGTGTGTGCGGGCCCACGTCAGCTTTGCGCGCTCCCGGATGCTTGTGACCCGGCAGAGCTCGGCCCACGGCATGCAGATGGCCACCCCGGAGGAGGATTCAATCCACCACCCATCAAAGGAGGAGGCCATGGCAAGCGTGACGGTTCGCAATCAGAACAGTCGGCAGTCGTTGGTACGCAAGTCGGAGTGGGATCCGACGAGTTGGGCGCGCGAGTTGTTGCGCTGGGATCCGTTCCGCGAGATGGCGCCGAGCTTCGCCATCGACACGGCGGCGTTCGAGATCAAGGAGATCAAGGAGACCAAGGAGGGCTTCCTGTTCCGCGCCGACCTGCCCGGGGTGCAGGAGAAGGACCTCGAGATCACGCGCACCGGAAACCGGCTCACGGTGGCGGCCGGCGCGATCGCGGTCAAGTCTCCCGAGAGGAAGAGCTGATCGTTGGCCGCGCACCGGGAGGTCACCAATGGGCGTTCACCGCGTAGGGACTGACAGGCCGGCCGAGCTGCGCGTCGACTCGGTCGGGCCATTCGAGGGTGGCTGGGAAATCCGCGCCGAGGTGACCCCCGGCGTCGCGGCCGGGGACGCGCAGTTGAGTTGTGCGCGCGTGATCTGCCAGAAGGGAGGCGACGAACAGACCGGCAACGATTGCTTGATGTGCGGGCGCTATCGCGGCTGGCGCGCGGGTCCCGGCCGCGACGTGGTGACCATCCGCTGCCGATGGTCGCACCTCGATCCGGTCTGGGCTCGCATGACCCGCGCCGGCGTGATCTGCTGCGTTCCACCCTCGCTGGCGTGCGACGCGGCCGACGAGCTGGCGCTGCGCAACGGCGTCCGGCACCTGCTCGTCACCGACGGCGGTGAGCTGGTCGGAATGCTGTGCCGCTGCGATCTGTTCGCCGCCGGCGACCGTCCCGTGAGCGAACGGATGTCGACCGAGGTGTTCGCGATCGATGCGGGCGGCTCGCTCGGTGAGGCGGTGGCGGCGATGTCCGCGCTCAAGATCGGCTGCCTGCCGGTGTTCATGCAGTCGATGGTGGTCGGCATCCTCACGCGCGGAGATCTGCGGCGCGCCGGTGTCGAGGAGTCGCTGCTCGGCGCGCGCTACTGCTCGTCCTGCCGCAGCCCGCACGGCGTGCGCAAGCACCCGCGCCTGGACATAGAGTTCTGCCTCGACTGCCTCGCTCGCGAGCACAGCGACGACGACGAGCTGGGAGGCGGCGATTGAGACATACGCATGCATTTGGCGCCGGCGCGTTGATCGCCGCGTTGAGCGCCGGGCTCGTAGTGTGGTTGGTGCCGCTCAGGCGCGTCCCGAGGGAGCGGCGCCTCGCCGAGCCGCAGCATCTGCCCACCGCGGCGCGCGAGGTGCTCAGCCATCGGATGGAGCGGCACGGGCGCAGTATGGACGACCTGGTACGCGGCGTGGTGCTGCTCGATGATCAAGACGTCGAGGAGGCCGCCGATCGCATCCTCGCCGAACCGACGCTGGCGCGGCCGCTGACCGGCGACGCGACCGATCTGAACTCCCTGCTACCGGCTCGCTTCTTTGTGCTGCAGGACGAGCTGCGCGCGCAGGCCAAGTCGCTCAAAGCGGCCGCGGCCTCGCACGATCCCACTCACACGGCGGACGCGTTCGGCCAGCTCTCGCGGGCCTGCGTGAGCTGTCACCAGCTCTATCTCACCAACGGGAAATGAATCTCGGCGAATAGACGGTACAGCGCGAGCCGACGCGCGACGTCGCGCTCCGTTTGGTCCGCGATCGAACGAATCCCGTCGGGGCGCCTCTCGGCGACCGATCGGAAGCGCATCTCCTTCTGCAACATCTCCTCGAGGTGGCCGCCCGACGGGGTCGCGTCGAGCCTGAGCGGCGGGTCGCGGCGCGGATCGAACCGATACAGCGGCCAGTAGCCGCTCTCGACGGCCAGCTTCTGGTGCGCACACCCCTGTCGAAGATCGTAGCCGTGAGCGATGCAGTGCGCGTAGCCGATGATCAGGGACGGACCGGGATACGACTCCGCCTCGAGGAACGCTTTCACCGTGTGCGCGTCCTTGGCGCCGAACGCGACGGACGCGACGTAGACGCTGCCGTAGGTCATCGCCATCAGGCCGAGGTCCTTCTTGGGGGTCGCCTTGCCGGCGATCGCGAACTTCGCGCTCGCACCGCGGGGCGTCGCCTTCGACTGTTGGCCGCCGGTGTTCGAATAGACCTCGCTGTCGAGCACCAGCACGTTGACGTCGCGCCCCGAGGCGAGCACGTGATCGAGGCCGCCGAAGCCGATGTCGTAGGCCCAGCCGTCGCC
>PNAM01000104.1 GCA_003170275.1 Myxococcales bacterium | reverse complement strand
GTTCGCGGCTGTTCGCGCTGGTGCTTGAGGCCAGAGACAACGGTCAGGACCCGGAGGCGGCACTTCGCGCTGCGGTCCGCGAGCTGGATGCTGCCCTCTGAGTCTGTGGCCGACTGGCCCGGACCTTCCCGGCCATGTGTGGGGGGCTGGACGGCCGTGGCCTGGCAGAGCCTGACCCGGGCTGCGGGTCGGTGACCTGTCCCACTGGCCCGACCCGTTAGGCTCAAGATGTTTCTATCCGGCAATATGCAGGAGAGTCTTGTGTCCAGTATTGAGGCAGTAGTCGCACGCGAGATCCTCGATTCGCGGGGTAACCCCACCGTTGAGGTCGAGATCGCGCTCGATGAGCGGCGCCTTGGTGATGATCCCCACCGGGTTGCGATACTCCGCGCACACCTCCAGGCACGCGCGCGTGATCCGATACGACGCCTCGAGCGGCTGATAGCAATCGGTCACGCCCGAGAACACGATCAGCTCGCCCGTCCACGACTTCTTCTCGAACGCCTCGCGCAACAGCCGCGCCGCGTCCGGCTTCACCGTGATCTTGCGATCGAAATCCGTTCCCGCTCCAAATCCGAGATATTCGTGCGTCGGGCGAGCGTAGCAGTAACCACAACTATGAAAACATCCACGATATGGATTTACGCTCCACTTGAATCCCAGATCGGGCGAATCGTTGCCCGCCAGGATGCTGCGCGAGTGATCTTCGTAGACCTCCAGCCTGGCGGCCGGGATCTCGTCGAAATACTCGACCTCGCTCGACAGCCACGGGTTCGGCGGATTCGAGACCGGACGCAGCTCCATGCGATTCAACATGAACCTGAACATCCGATCAGTCAAGCCTACGAAGCCGCACGACGCGCCGCTCGACCAGCTCGTGGCAGCTGTCGTCGCCGACGCGCACTGCGAGCGGCTCGGAGAAGTAGCCGGCGTGGCGCACGATCAGCGCATACAGGCCGACGTCGCTCCAGCTGTAGACGCACTGGTCATCGTCCGGGATGAGCCAGCGTTGATCGCCGAGGCGCGCCTCGACGAACGCGTCGCAGATCGGCTCGCCGCGTTGGTCTTCGACGCGTACCGACAGGCCCGAGCGCAGCGACGCGGCGCAGGTCTCGCAGCCTGCCTGGAGCAGCGCGACCAGCAGCAACGCCCGCATCGGTGAGCGCGCTCACGAGCAAACAACGCGCCAGCCGAAACGATTGACGATTTCGCCCGCACCGCGGCGCGGATCCGACATCGATGTCAGCGAGGCTAGCGGACGACGAAGTTGATCAGGCGCCCCTTGACGAACACCACCTTGGCGAGCGTCTTGCCGTCGAGCGCGGCCTGCACGGTGGCCACCTCGCGCGCCAGACCCTCGACGGTGGACTGGTCTGCTTCGGGCTCGGCCTCGACCTGGCCGCGCAGCTTGCCGTTGACCTGCACGGGGTACGGCACGCGCTTCTTCTGCGCGATCTCGGGATCGAACGCCGGCCACGCGTGCGTCGCCAGCAGCTCGTGGTGACCGAGCCGCAGCCACAATTCCTCGGCCAGGTGCGGCGCGAACGGCGCCATCAGGCGCACCACCGCTTCGACCGCCTCGCGCACCGCCGCCGACGGCGCCTTGGCCAGCGACGGCGACGAATAGATCGCGTTGACCAGCTCCATGATCGACGCGATCGCAGTGTTGAAGTGGAAGCGCTCCCCACCCACGTCGTCGGTCACCTTCTTGATCGTCTGGTGGGTCTTCTGCCGCAGCAGGGGCTCGTCGACGTCGCCTGCCGGCTTGACCAGCACCTGCCCGACCACGCGGTACACGCGGTTGAGGAAGCGCCACGCGCCCTCGACCCCCGCCTCGGACCACTCCAGCACCGACTCGGGCGGCGCCGCGAACAGCGAGAACACGCGCACCGTGTCGGCGCCGTACTTCTCGATCAGCGGCATCGGCTCGACCACGTTCTTGAGCGACTTGGACATCTTCTCGACGCGCCCGACCGTCACCGGCTTGCCGCACTTGACGCACGTGCGATCCTGGGTCACCTCGTCCGGATACAGATACTCGTGCTCGGGGCAGCGATAGGTCTCCTTGCACACCATCCCCTGCGTGAGCAGCCGCGCGAACGGCTCGTCGAGGTCCTTCCGGATCCAGCCCCAGTCGCGCAGCATCTTGGTGAAGAAGCGGGCGTAGATGAGGTGCTTGGTCGCGTGCTCCGCGCCGCCGATGTACTGGTCGACGGGCATCCAGTAGTCGATCTCCTGGCGATCGAGCCAATCTTTCGTGCCCGGCGACGCGTAGCGCAGCTCGTACCACGACGACTCCATGAAGCCGTCCATGGTGTCGGTCTCGCGCGTGGCCGGGCCGCCGCACTTCGGGCAGGTGGTCTTAGACCAGGTCGGGTGCGACGCGAGCGGCGACTTGGCGCCCTCGGCGAGCGTCACGTCGTCCGGCAGCGTCACCGGCAGCTCCGACTCCGGCACCGGCTGGTAGCCGTCCTTCAGGCAATTCACCATCGGGATCGGGCAGCCCCAGTAACGCTGCCGCGACAGGAGCCAATCGCGGATGCGATAGGAGATCGTCGGCCCGCCCAGCCCGCGCTCGGCCAGCACCTGGGTCACCTGCTTCTTGCCGAGCTCGGAGTCGACGCCGTCGAACTTTCCCGAGTTCACCATCTTGCCGCGCTCGGTGAACGCCTCGCTGAGCTGCGCGGGATCGAGTGTGCTGTCGACGGGCTCGATCACCACGCGCTTGGGCAGGTGGTACTTGGTCGCAAACTCGAAGTCGCGCTGATCGTGCGCCGGCACCGCCATCACCGCGCCGGTGCCGTAGTCCATCAGCACGAAGTTGGCGATGAAGATCGGCACCTCCTCTCGCGTGAACGGATGCACGCAGCGCGCACCGGTGTCGACGCCCTCCTTGACGTAGTCGTCCGAGCCGCGCTTGGTCTTGTCCTCGGCGCGCACCTTGGCGATGAACGCCGCGACCTCGGGATTGCCCTCGCCGAGCCGCGTGGCGAGCGGATGCTCGGCCGCGATCGACATGAACGTCACGCCGTAGAGCGTGTCCGGCCGCGTGGTGAAGACCTCGATCTCGGTCCAGTCGGCGACCGGCGTCTTGAGCGGGAAGCGGATGCGCGCGCCCTCGGAGCGCCCGATCCAGTTCTCCTGCATGCGCAGCACCTTGTCGGGCCACTTGCCCTCGAGCTGCTTCACGTCGCCGAGGAGCTGGTCGGCGTACGCCGTCACCTTCAAGAACCACTGCTCGAGCTCGCGCTGCTGCACCACCGAGCGGCAGCGCCAGCACAGCCCGTCTTCGACCTGCTCGTTGGCGAGCACCGTCAGGCAGCTCGGGCACCAGTTGACCAGCGCGCCCTTGCGATAGGCGAGGCCCCGCTTGAACATCTCGACGAAGATGCGCTGCTGGTGCACGTAGTACTCGGGCTCGCAGGTGGTCAGCTCACGCGACCAGTCGTACGACAGCCCGAGCCGCAAGAACTGCTCGCGCATGTGCTTGATGTTGTCGTAGGTCCAGGTGCGCGGGTGCACCTTGGCCTTGATCGCCGCGTTCTCGGCCGGCAGCCCGAACGCGTCCCAGCCCATCGGGTAGAGCACCGCGTAGCCGAGCTGCCGCCGCGTGCGCGCCACCACGTCGCCGATGGTGTAGTTGCGCACGTGGCCCATGTGCAGCCGCCCCGACGGGTAGGGAAACATTTCCTGCACGAAGTACTTGGGCTTCTGCGCGTCGCGGCGCGCGACGAACACGCCGGCCTCGGCCCAGCGCTTCTGCCACACCGGCTCGACCTGCGCGGGATCGTACCGATCTACGTCCTCTTCCGTCGCCATGACCTTCCGGTCTAGCACAAATCAGCGCCGCGGGAAGCCCCGCAGAGTACGATGGGACGTGGCGACCGCGAGGCGACTGTGCCTGGCCGCGCTCCTGTGCGCAGGCGGATGCGGCAGCGACACCACGCTGCTGCTGCAGCTCTCGCTCGCGGCCGGCGTGGCGCAGCCCGACCACGTGCGCATCAGCCTGTACGGAGACGGCCTCTACGGCACGCCGTCCACGCTGCCGATCACCGCCGCCGGCAAGCAGCTGCCGGGCACCGTCTTCGTCGGCCCGCTCGCCTCGAGCACGCCCGACTTCCGCCTGCAGGTCGACGGGCTCGACGCGGCGGGCGCGCTCGGCTCGCAAGCCGCCACCCGCCCGCGGCTCGCCTCGGGCCAGCAGCAGGCGGTGGCGCTGATCCTCGACCGGCCGACCGCCGACACCGACGGCGACGGCGTGCCCGACAGCATCGACGACTGCAGCGCGATCCCCGATCCGGACCAGCGCTGCGGCGCGCCTGGCGTCGATGGCGCGGGCGCGGGCGATCTGCCCCCGGGGGTCGATCTCCTACAGACCCACGATGGCGGCGCGCTGCCCTGCCCCGCCGGCGCGATCTTTTGCGACGACTTCGAGAGCGGCGCGATCGGCAAGTGGACCACCACCGACACCAACGGCGGCAAGGGCCAGGTCGCGGTCTCGCAGACGGTCGCCTTCCGCGGCGCGTTCTCGCTCAGCGCATCGACCGCCGCCAACCTCGCCGCCGACGGCGGTTTCTCGTCGGTGAGTGGGTACGTAGAGAAGGACTTCACCCAGCTCTCGCCGGCCACGCTGGCGGCGCGCGTCTATCTGTACGCGCCGGCCGCGCCGGGAAATTTCGCCGTCTTCATGGCGCTGTTCGAACAGCTCAACGGCTTCGCGGTGGGCACGGACAACCTGAACCGCTACGTGGTCACCCAGGACCAGGGCAACAACCCCGATCAGCACTCCACCGTCCCCTTGCCGCTCAACCGCTGGGTGTGCGTCGAGCTGGTCGTCGACTTTTCCTCGGTCGCCACGCCACTCGGCCGCGTGCAGCTGTTCAGCGACTCGCAGCCGGTGCTCGACTTTCAGCCCAGCGTGCCCACCCTCGCCAACGAATTCGACGTCGGCATGCTGCGCTCGCCGGGCGACGTGCCCGTCGAGCTGTTCTTCGACGACGTGGTGCTGGCGACGCAGAGAATCGGTTGTGAATGACCGGTAGTTGCGCTACTCACGCCTCATGGCGCCTCACGTCTACGTAGATCAGCTGAAGCAGCACGTCGGACAGCCCATCGTCTTGAAGGGCTGGCTGTACAACATGGCCTCCAAGGGCAAGCTGCACTTTTTGCAGGTGCGCGACGGCAGCGGCATCGTGCAGGCGGTGATGTCGAAGGCCGAGGTGGGCGACCAGATCTTCGCGCTCGCCGGCAGCCTCAAGCAGGAGGCGTCGATCATCGTGCACGGCACGGTGCGCGAAGATGCCCGCTCGCCGATCGGCGTCGAGGTCGGCGTGCAGACCCTCGAGCTCATCCACCAGCCGACCGCCGACTTTCCGATCTCGCCCAAGGACCACGGCACCGCGTTCCTCATGGAGCAGCGCCACCTGTGGCTGCGCTCGCGCAAGCAGGTCGCGGTGCTGCGCGTGCGCGCCGAGATCGTGCGCCAGATCCGCAACTACTTCGATTCGCGCGGCTTCGTGCTCATGGACGCGCCGATGTTCACGCCGTCGGCGTGCGAGGGCACCAGCAACCTGTTCGAGGTGGACTACTTCGGCGACAAGGCCTACCTCACGCAGTCCGGTCAGCTGTACGGCGAAGCGGGCGCGATGGCGCTCGGGCGCATCTACACCTTCGGCCCGACCTTTCGCGCCGAGAAGTCCAAGACGCGCCGTCACCTGACCGAGTTCTGGATGGTCGAGCCCGAGGTCGCGTTCATGGATCTCGACGGCGACATGGAGCTGGCCGAGGACCTCCTCGTCGAGGTGATCAAGGGCGTGGTGGCCAACCGCAAGGCCGAGCTGGCGGTGCTCGAGCGCGATCTGACCAAGCTCGAAAAGGTGCAGAAGCCGTTCCCGCGCATTCGCTACGAGGAGGCGATCGAGATCCTGCACAAGAAGGGCAAGGACACCAAGTTCGGCGATGACTTCGGCGCCGACGAGGAGACCGCGATCTCCGAGGAGTTCGATCGCCCGGTGATGATCCACCGCTACCCGGCGGCGATCAAGGCGTTCTACATGAAGCGCGATCCGCAGGATCCGCGCGTGGCGCTGGCGGTCGACGTGATCGCGCCCGACGGCTACGGCGAGATCATCGGCGGCGCACAACGCGAAGACGATCTAGCGACCCTCGAGGCGCGCATCAAAGAGCACAATCTCCCCCGCGAGGCCTTCGAGTGGTACCTCGATCTCCGTCGCTACGGATCGGTTCCGCACGCGGGGTTCGGCCTGGGGCTCGAGCGTACCGTTCAGTGGATCTGCGGCCTGCACCACGTGCGCGAGACCATCCCGTTTCCGCGGATGATGGGAAAGATCGAGCCGTAAGCGCGGCCTGCTGTTCTCCCGGATCGGACTGGTACAGGTGCGCCGACGATTGCACGGCCCATCCCAGATAGAGCGCGCAGGTCGCCGCCAGCCACACCGGCACCACGACCTTTCCCCAAACGCGTGCGACCGGATGCGCGGCCAGCCTGCGCTGTTCAGCCAGCGTCGCTTGCGCCCGTCGCCTCACCCGCTCGGCGAACAGATCGTCGGGCGCGTGAGGAGGCAGCGCGCGCAACTGCGCGAGCAGCGGATCTTCTTCCTGGCTCATCGGGCTCCTCCCGCTCGCTTCATCGTTTCTCTCGCTTCCAGCCGCTCGGCCAACAGTGCGCGCGCGCGCGACAGTCGCTGCCGGACCGCGCCGTACTCGATCCCCAGGATGCGCGCGACCTCCTGCGGCTCCAGCCCTTCGACCGCCACCAGCAGCAGCACCTCGCGGTAGGTCGGCGACAGCGCTCCGAGCGCCGCTTCGAGCGCCGCGAGCTCGCCGCGCACCGCGGTCTCGCGCTCCGGGCCCGCGCCGCGATCGAGCGGCTCGTCTGCCAGCCCGCGGATGCGCGCCGCGTCCAGCACGCGCCAGCGCTGGTGGTTGCGGAACTGATTGCGCGCGACCGTGAACAGCCAGGCCGCGAGCGTGGTGTCCTCGCGCAGCCCGGTCGCCGAGCGCGCCAGGCGCAGGAAGGTCTCCTGCAAGAGGTCGTCGGCCAGATCGCGCCGGCCTCCGAGCCGATACAAGAACGTGTAGATCCGCACCTTGTAGAGCGCGTATACGCGGTCGAACGCGGCCGGCTCTCCGCGCCGCAACCCGTCGATCAGCTCAAGCTCGGAAGGCTCGCCCACTCCTCCACAACACGCCCGCCGGCGATCTGTGACAAGAAAAAAAGAGTGTCACACGAGCGCTCCGGCGGGGTTGTACCAGCTGAGGAGCAACCAACATGAAGACCCTGATGCTCGAAGGCGGCTGGCCGATGTGGTTCACGCTTTTTTTCGGACTGATCTCGCTGGGCGCGGCGGCGCGGTTCGCCAAATCGGCCGATCGGCGCCAACTCGGTTTCTTGGTCGGCATGTCGCTGGCGACCTTCTTCTCGGTGCTGAGCGGCATCGTCGCCGACCTGGCGGCGGTCGGCCACAACCTCAACGAGCGCTGGGATCAATATCAGGACTTTCCGATCATCCGGATCGTCGGCCAGGGGATCGCGGAGTCGATGAGCCCCGGCATCATGGGCTTCACGATGCTCTCGCTCACGTGGATGATCGCCGCGGTGGGTCTGAGCCGCGCCGCGCGCCTCGGACCGTCCGCCTAGCGCACGTCAGGGCTTGATCAGATCGCTGAACACGAGCCGTTCGAGGATCTCGCGCCCATCGTCGGTGAGATCGTGGAAGCGCAGGCCGGCGCGCGAGCGCACCGGATCGAACCACACCACCTCGCCCATCACGTCGAACGGCGCGTCCTCTAGCGGCACCAGGCGCAGCCCGAGCAGATCGCCCACGCGCGGCGTGAACTTCACCGCCACGCTCACGCCGCCGACGGCCAGCGAGTCGGACTGCAGATCCACCGAGCGCGGCCCGCCCAGTAGCTGCACGCGCAGGCGCACGTTGGCGCGCGGAAACTGCCGCTGATCGGCGCCCGATGGCGCGGCGCCCCGCTGCTTGGCCAGCGCCCACAGGTGCAACTCCCGGGCAATCGCCGCGCGCCGCTGCTTCTGCACCAGGCTCAGCGGCACCCGCCGATTGCGCACCCCCCTGTCCATCTCCAGCAACTCCGCGAGGAGTCGCACCGCCTGCCCTGCGCTCGTGGCCATCTCGGCGTCAGGATAGCACGATTTGTAGGGTCTCCAGGCCCGAGCGGGAACGCTTGACCCCAGGCGTGCCAGTCCCCAGCTGCGACGAAGTCCGCGCTGCGTGTGGCGTTGTCTGTGGTCCGCCGCGTGCTCTAGGGAGTCGCATGAACAAGCTCGCCGCCCTGCTCCTCGCCGTCCTCGCGCTCGGCACCTCGTCGCCCGCCCTGGCCCGCAACTACGGCATCCGCGCCACCGGCACGCTGGCGGTGCATGGCGTGACCGAAGCGTCGGTGCGCTTGTCGCCCGGCGTGGCCGGTTGGTACCTGCAGCTCGACGTGCCGGCCGACGCCTCGACCTGCCGCGCCGAGCTCGTCGACGTGAGCCCGCTCCCGGGCCCGCTGCTCAAGTGGGTCGAGCAGGTGCCGAACTTCGCCGCGAGCGTGACGGTGCCGCTCGATCCGCAGCGCTACATCGGCTCGCACACCTATCACTTGACGCTGCGCTGCGGCCTGCGCGAGCTGGCGCACGGGCTGGTCCACCTGCAGTCTTCGTCGGAGGCGCGGCTGCTGCAGCGCTTTTCCGTGGAGCGCGCCTCGGCGCACGAAGACGCAGGCGAGCTGGCGATCGTGCCCAAGGGATCGCTATAGCCGTCAGTTGAACGTGTAGCGCGTCACCGACAGCCCGTTCTCTCCCGCCACCATCACGTACACCGTCCCGTCGTCATCGACGCTGATCGGCCGGAAGGTCTCGTCCGCGGTGGGAAACGGCGGCACCTCGATCGCGCCGCGCGGCGTGCCGCCAGGGCCGAGCCGCGCGATCACGATCTTCTCGTCGACGATCGGGTACGGCGGCGCAGGCGCCTCGCGGCCCACGTCGATTGCCAGGTAGATCATCCCGTGGCGATCCGAGTCGAGCATGATGATGTGCAGGATCGGCGTGTCCAGGCGGATCGGCTGCGACCACGCCGGCTGCCCGCTCGCGCGATCGAACGCGCGCACCAGCACCTCGCCCGCTGCACGATCGCCGATCGCAGCCTGCACTAAAAACCGCCCATCGCGCGTCGGCCGGCCGATCAGCTCCGGCCGATCGGGGTCGGCGTTCCCGTCCTTGTCGGCGATGCGCACCAGCGTCGCGTGCTCGCGCTCCACGTACACGCCCGAATCGTCGCTGAACAGCCCGGTCACCCCGCCGCCCTCCGGCACGCCCTTGCCGGTGAGCGTGAGCTCGTTGAGCAGCTTGCCGCTCGAGTCATAGACCTGAACGTTCTTGTCGGCGAGCCGATCGAGGAGCAACGTGCGCCCGTCGGGCCCGAGCGCGATGTCCTGCACCGTGTCGCCGCCGAGCGGAATCGTCCCCACCAACTTGCCGTCCTTGTAACGCTCCACGCGCCGGTTGATCTGATCGACCAGCGCCAGCTCGCCGTGCGCGCCGGCCACCAACGCCATCGGCCCTTCCGGATTCGACTCGGGATCGCGCCGCCGCCCGAACTCGCCCGGCTTCGATCCCCACCCGCCCTTCACCACCACGTCGCCCCTGGTGCGCGCCGCCGGATCCACGATCATCTTCGCAGGCGAGCTCGCGCCGGCTTTCGGCGCACCGCCGGACAGACGCTTGTCGACGGAGGCAGCGTGCTCCGGCGCAGTCGCACCCGGCTCCGCGCCTTTGTTGGAATGTCCGAAATAGAGCGCGAGCACCAGGAGCACCACGCCGAGCCCGGCGAGCGCGAGAAGAGGCCGTTTCATGGGCTGGCGCCCACGAAGGGCACGGCCCCACGGGCCGCGCATTTTTTTCTATTGCTGATCGCTCGCGGCCGCTCGCTCATCGGTCACATCTTAGTACGTCTTAGTAGCCGTCGCGGTGGATCGCCTTGTAGTCCGCGGTCACCAGGCGCGAGTCGTGCTGGATCCCGTAGCTGCAGCCCTTGGCTTCGTAGGCGGTGAGCCAGCCCCACGCGTCGCCCTTGTCGTAGACGAAGATGTGGCCCGAGCCGCCGCTGTTGTGCACGAACGCGTCGCCCTTGACGACGTTGGCGCGCGACACGTCCTGCCAATGCGTGTGGTCGTTGTAGAAGTTGTACGTCGAGTACGGATGCTCGCACGCGGTCAGCGCGACCGCGCCCGGCACCTGCCACACCTTGGCGACGTAGCCCGAGCAGTCCGCGCCCCAGCTCCCCGAGTGCGTGCAGCTCGGGCACGAGCCGTAGCACGCACCGTGCGACGCCGACGCCGGGTCCCAACAGCCCGCGCCCCAATGGTACGAAAAGCCGACGCCCGACTCCGCGCGCGCGATCGCCGCATCGACCGCGGCTGAGCCGCCGGGCGAGCCGCCGCCGCCCGCGTCCGGCGAGAGGTACATCCCCGAGCACCAACCGGTCTGCCCGGCGTAGGTCACCTTGAACCAGCCGCCCGACGAGCCGATCACCGCCACGGTCGCGCCGTGCGGCATGCTCAGGATCACGTTGTCTGCCGTCGACGGTCCCGAGCGCAGGTTGAGCTCGGTCGCGGTCACGGTCGCGTTCGCACCGACCACCGCGCTCGCTTCCGAGACCGAGGTGGTCGTCTCCTGCGAATCGCTCTCCTCGCCGCCGGTACCGATTTCGCCGCCGCATCCAACCGCCGCCAGAAGAGACACCATCGCAAGCCGTTCGAGCATCTTCGACCTCCGCGTGTGGGATGCGTCTTACACAACACATGCCACGTGCAAGTCGTTGATTTCTAACGGTCGTCGGCCGGTTCTTGCAACCTGCCATGAGCACTTGTGCGGACCCCGGTCCCCACCCTTAGCGGAGCATCTTGAAGATCGGCTTGTCCTTGGGGTTGAGCGGCGGGATGTGATGCGAAGGTGGCGTGATCTTGGCTTTGAGCGAAGCCGCCCCCGAGCCGACCGCGAGGATGTTGACGGTCGCCGGATAGTGCAGCGCCCACTGCTCCTTCTTGATCGGCTTCTTGTGCTGCTTCTGCAGCATCTCCGACAGCGGATCGGTTCCGTACCATTTGGGCAGATCGTCCTTGTCGAACACGTAGCGGCGACGGATCAGCGTGTAGCCGGGATAGCCCTCCTGCAGCGTCATCTTCTGTCCCTCGGGCGCTTCCGGATCCGATCGCGTCTCTTGCGTGAACGGCGTCTCGGTCTTGATCTCGCGCTCGAAGATCACGCGCCGCGGCCGCTCCTTGCCGAGCAGCTCCACCTTCACCGCGCCCTGGTTCACCTGGTAGTGCATCACCACCGGGAAATCGTACGGGTTCGACAGCTTGAGATCGGTGGTCGGGTACACCACCGTCGAGTCCAGGCCCATCGGGATGTACGCGCTCGGGCGCGAATGCGGCGTCGACGACACGATGTCGAGCCCGCCGAAGAACGCTGCCGCGTGCAGCGTCGAGGCGATCTGGCACATGCCGCCCGCCAGCCCGTCGATTAGCTCGCCGCCCTGGATCACCGGCGCGACGCGGTAGCCTTCCTTCTCGGTGCGATCGCCGACCACCTCGTTGAACGAGAACACCTCGTGCGGCTTGAGGATGTGCCCGTTCAGGTGATCCGCGCCCACCTTGAGGTTGTAGGTGCGGTCCGAGTCGATCGCGCTCACCGAGTAGCGGGTCTCCCAGTTGCCCAGCACCGTCGAGATATCGACGTCCTTGAGATCGGCCGACGAGACGCGCGGCGACGTGACGGCGGCGGCCAGCTCCACGCGATCCGCGCCGTTGCGCGCGGCGTATTCGAGCGCCACCATCGAGTCGTAGACGCGCATGAGGTAACCGGGCGCCTCGGGCGCGATGGTGTGCCGCTCGAGATCGAGCCGCGCGTCGGTGGCGCCGCGATCCACGTCGTCCTTGAGCTCGGTCAGATACTCCAGCGCCTTGGCGCGATCGACCTCGACCGTGATGTCGAGATCCACCTTGCCGCGGCGGGCGCGCGACCGCATGGCGAGATCGGCGAACGGGTTGCCGCTCTTGCCGGTGTCGCGCGCGTCCTTGACCGCCTGCGCCTTGTCGACGACGAACCCGACCTCGCGCCGCGTCACGTGCACCTGGTCTTTCCCGAACGCGAGCACGATCTTGCCGTCGAGGTAGCGCTCGATCGCGCCGTTCATGCGCGTCTCGAGCTCGCCAAACGGGATGTTGCCGATCGGTTGTCCGCCCGCCTTGAGCCCGACGATCGTCACCGGCGCCTTGAGCGAGTGCACGTACATCGCCACTAGCCCCAACAGGCCCAGCACCCCGCCGGCAGCCACCGCGCGCATCCACCTGGGGGGTTCCAGCGAAATATTCACCGCCTGATCGTATCATGGGCGATCCCCGAATCAAGGTTCCAAGTGGGGAAGATGTGAGTGGAATTTCCGGTATTAACGGTATGTTGGTTTGACTGAGAGCAAACGCGGCAGTACGTTACTAGAAGGAGGCAGTCGATGTCGTTCGAGTCGAAAGACAAGGATACCGCCCGCAAAAAGGGGTTGGCTGCCTCCGCGGTGACCGCCGGATCAGTCGCGTTGATCGCCACCGGCGCGGCGCCCATCCTCGGCCTGATCGCGCTGGTCCCCGCCGCCTACCTGGTCAAGGATTGGTTCATGTTCCGCGCCAAGCGCGGCATGCGGTTCTAAGAACTTTCTCCGCTCAGCTTTCAGCTATACTGAGGCCGCTTTGCTCATCTGCCCGACGTGCCATCAGCACTTCGAGGGCGAGGAGCATTTCTGTCCGCGCGACGGATCGCCCCTCTCCTCCTCGACGACCCAAGGATCCGGCGACGCCGATCCGCTGGTGGGCCGCGTGCTGGGCGGGCGCTACCGGCTCGAGCAGCGGCTTGGCCAGGGCGGCATGGGGACGGTGTACCGCGCGCTCCACACGCTGATGGACAAGCCGATCGCGCTCAAGATCCTGCGCTCGGAGATGGCGGCTGACAACGAAGCGGTGGCGCGCTTCCACCGCGAGGCGCGCTCGGCCTCGCGGCTCGATCACGATCACTGCATTCGCGTGACCGACTTCGGTCAGTCCGACGACGGGCTGCTCTACCTGGTGATGGAGCTGCTCGACGGCGTGAGCCTCGGGCAGGTGATCCGCCGCGGGCCGGTGCCGAGCGCGCGCGCCGCGGCGATCGGCGCGGCCATCGCCGAGGCGCTCGAGCACGCGCACGACGCCGGCATCATCCATCGCGATCTCAAGCCCGACAACGTGTTCCTGGCGCGCCGCCCGCGCGGGCGCGAGCTGGTCAAGGTGCTCGACTTCGGGCTCGCCAAGCTGGTGCATGACGGCGCGCTCGGCCCCTCGATCACGCGCGACGGCACGGTGTTCGGCACGCCCGAGTACATGGCGCCCGAGCAGGCGGAGGGCGAAAAGCTCGACGGGCGCACCGACATCTACGCGCTCGGGATCATCCTCTATCAGCTGGTGACCGGCGACGTGCCGTTCCGCGCTACGAACTTCGTCGCGCTGTTGACCAAGCAGGTCTCGGAGAAACCGACGCCGCCGCGCGAGCGCCGTCCCGACCTCGACATCCCCGAGGGTCTCGAGGAGGTGATCCTGCGCTGCATCGCCAAGTCGGCCGGCGACCGCTACGCGACCGCGCACGAGCTCGCCGAGGCCCTGGAGCCGTTCGCGCTGGGCGACTCGTCGCAGCTCATGCTGTTGCCGCGCTCGGACGCCTCGGGCGCGCGCCCGCTGCCGGTCACTGGCGACACCCCGACGGTGTCGGGCGACCGTCCGTCGCAGCGGCTGTATCGCGGCGACCTGGATTCGAAAGAAAATCCGCTGGCGACGCCGCCCGGGCTCGACACCTCGGACAGCGTGTTGCGCGGGGAGGTGCTCTCCGAGCGGCTGCCGCGCACGTCGCGGCGACGGCTGGCGGTGGTGGCCGGCGCGCTCACCGTGCTCGCGGGTGCGGGCGCGGTCCTGTTCATCACCACGCATCATCCGGCGCCGCCGACCGTGCCGGCGGTGCAGCCGGTGACCGAGACGCCGCTCGAGCAGGCCGAGAAGCTGCTCGCCGCCGGCAACGTCGACGGCGCCGACGCGCTGCTCCTCAAGGAGCGCGAGAAGAGCGATTCTCCCGCGCTGCAGGAGGCGCTGGCGCAGATCGCCGAGAAGCGCGGCAACCGCATGGGCGCGCTCGGCCACCTGGAGCACGCCACCCGCCTGGCGCCGAAAGATGCAGAGCCGCGCGCACGATTGGCCGCTCTGCTGTATCGTTTCGGTCATACCGACCAGGCCTGCAAGAAGGCGAAGGCGGCGTTGCAACTGGATCCAGACGGCCCGCGCTCACGCCCGGCGCGGGACGTAATGACCCACTGTCCGGTCACCAAGGAGGCTCCGTGAGAATTGGAAAGCTCGTCGTCCTGCCCATCCTGATCTCGCTCGTGGGGGTGGCTCATGCGTCGAACTACGATCTGTCCGAGATCCCGCAGGCGATCCCGGCGCCCGACGCCGCCAAGCTGAAGTCGGTCGGTGTCACCACCACCTTCGCGCTGCTCGAAAAGGGAGGCGAGGCGCCGGCCCGAAAGACGCTCGCCAAGCAGACCCGGATCGCCGAAAAGACGCTCGAGGCGTGGATCCAGATGGCCGATCTGCTGCGCGTCAAGGGCATCGGCCCGGACGTCGCGCGGCTGCTCGCGGCGGCCGGCGTGAAGACCGTCTCGATGCTGAAAAGCGCAGACGCGACGGCGCTAAATGACGAAATAGGTAAAGTGAATTCTAAGCAGCATCTATCGGAGAACCCCCCTTCGAAGGAGCACCTCGAGGCGTGGATCAAGCAGGCCCAGACCCTGCCGATCGTCTTGAAGTGAAAGGAATGGACATGAGCTTCGACGACCCAGCGGGGGGGGCCCCAGCGAAGGCGAGAGGCGGCGCGGCGCCGCGGATCGCCACGGGTACTACGCTCAACGATCGCTACCAGATCGACGACTTCGTCGGCCCGAGCGCCTATGGAGAGGTCTATCGTGGGCGTGATCTGTCCGATGGTCGCCTGGTGATCATCAAGGCGGTGAGCCCGCAGCTGATCGCCGACGCGAAGGTGCGCAGCCGGCTGGAGAAGGAGATCCAGATCGCCGTGCAGCTCGACCACAAGAACGTCGGCTCCACCTACGGCCTGTTCGGCGCGATGGTGGGCTCGGACGCGGTGGCCTACCTGGCCGCCGAGTATGTGGACGGGCAGACCTTGCGCGAGATGATCGACAAGAAGCGCGCCGCCGGGCGCACCTTCTCGCTCAAGGGCACCTACAACGTGGTAGCGCACCTCTGTAATGCGCTGGTCTACGCGCACGGTGCGACGGTTCACGGCGGTCTGTCGCCGGACTCGGTGCTGGTCAACAGCGCCGGCCGGGTCAAGGTCGTCGACTTCGGGCTCGCGCGCACGCTGCGGCCGATCGACCATTTCCAGGCGCAGGTGGGCTCGGGCGGACTGGCGGCAGTGCCGCCCGAGATGGCCACCTCGCCGGAGACCGCCGACGCGCGCGCGGATCTCTACTCGGTGGGCGTGATCCTGTTCGAGCTGCTCACCGGGCGACCGCCGTCGGAGTCGTTCGAGCGGCCGAGCGCGGTCGTTCCGGGCGTGCCGCCGGCGGTCGACGAGGTGGTGGCGACCTGCCTGCAGCCGATGCCGGATCACCGCTACGCCGATGCGCACGCGCTGAAAGAGGCGCTGCACGTGGCGCTCGGCAACGATCTGGAGGGCGCCGCCGGCAACGCGGCGCGCCCGGTGGCTCCGCCGCCGCAGAAGCCGTCAGCGCCGCAGAGGCCGGCCCCGCCGTCGACCTCGCACGCGTCGTCGGGCAAGTTCCCGCCGGTCTCGACCCCGACACCGCCGCGCACGCCGCAGCAGAATCCGCCGTCGCTGCCGCCGATCAGCTCGTCGCCCCGTCCGCCGTCGGGTCCGCCCGCCGGGGGTGGCTCCAAGGGCCCGCCGCAACCGCGCGCGGTGCAGCCGCAGGTGCCCAAGTCGTTCAACGTCGACTCGGCGCTCTCCGCCGTCGACGATCAGACCGAGCGTTGGCTGATCCAGAAGGACAAGCTCGACTTCGGCCCGTTCAACATGCGCGACGTGCGCTCGCAGGTAGAAGCCGGCAAGATCCTCGGCGACCACACCATCATCGACTCGGAGAACGGCGAGCGGCGCAAGGTGAAGGATCACCCACAGCTCCGCCAGCAGGTGATGGAGACCGAGACGCGGCTCGCCGAAAAGGCGCGCGTCGACATGGAGGACGCCGACAAGCGCAAGCAGCGCGGCAAGGTGACGCTGCTGTTGACGCTGATGTTCTTCGTGCTCGCGGGCGTCGGCGGCGGCGTGTTCTTCTACTTCAAGAAGACCTCCGAGGCCGAGGTGGCGCGCAAGTCGAAGGAGACCGATCTGCTCGACGCGCAGGCCAAGTCGGAGGCGGCCGCGGCCGACTTTTTGAAGGGCGTCGAGATCAGCTTGAAGGTCGACCCGCCCACGCCGAAGGCCAACCGGCCGCGCGTGCGCCGTCCGGGCGCCAAGCCGGGCTCGAAGGACGAGTTCTCGGATGTCACCAACCTGGGCGATGCGTCCGAGGGTGGCGGCGACGAGACGCTCGATCAGTCGGTGGTGCAGAACGTGATGAAGAACAACTTCAAGATCCTGGTCGGCTGCATCATGGAAGAGCGCCGCCGCAACCCGGGCCTGCGCAACGTCGACATGGACTTCATCATCAAGGGCACCGGCAATGTCTCGGCCGTGAAGGTCAACGGCCAGACCGGCTCACCGCTGGCGGGCTGCATGTTCGGCAAGATGCAGACGGTCGCCTTCCCCAAGTTCAACGGGTCGAAGACGCACGCGAACTTCTCGCTCTCGATGAAATGACCTAGCGGAAGCCGGCGGAGGTGCGCGAGGCCTTGATCTCGCCGCCGAGGCGCAGACCGACGACGTGCTCGGGGGGGAAGTAGAACAGCTCGCCCTTCTGCGTGGCGATCTGCAGCACGTCGTTGGCGGTCTCGACGCGCGCCAGCTTGGCGACCTGCAACACCTCGTTGCCCATCTGGATGAAAATAGTGGCGTCGACCTCTTCGGGGATGACGTACGCGGCGCCGTCCTTCTTTACGTTGTGCGCGCCTTCGAGAATTTTTCCGACCAGGAGATGTGACATGCGGAGACTGTAGTCCCGCCCGACCGCTTCGACAATCCCCCTACCCCATCGTAGACTTTCGGGGTGCGCGCGATCGCCCTCCTGGTGCTCCTCGCCGGCTCCGCCCGCGCGGCCGATCTGTTCGACAACATCGAGCTGCTCGCGGTCGAGCTGAGCTCGGGAGACACGGCGCGGCGGCGCGATGCCATCGACAAGCTCGACGCCTACGACGCGCGTGAGGCCGCGCCCTATCTGTTGCGCGCGATCGACGATCCGGACCTCGACGTGCGCGTACGCGCGACTGCGTCGGTTGGACGCCACCGGCTGGGCGAGGCGGTGCCGCGGCTGATCGCGCTGGTCGGCGATCTCGAGCCACGCCTGCGCGCGCAGGCCGCCGAAGCGCTCGGGCAGGCCAGCACGCCGGCCGACGCACCGCGCGTGCTCAAGGCGCTCGAGCGCGCGCTCGGCGATTCGGAGCACGAGGTCCGCGCGCAGGCGGTGATCGCGCTCGGGCGGCTGCCGGCGGAGCAGGCGCGTCCGGTGGCGGTCTCGATCGCCGCCCGGCTCGACGACGAGAACCCAACCGTGCGCGAGCAGGCCTGCCAGGTGCTGGCGCGGCTGGGCGACGCGCGCGCGGTGATCCCGCTGATCGGACGGCTGGCGGATGGCTCGCGCGAGGTGCGGCGCGCGGCGCTCGACGCGCTCGGCCAGCTGGGCGATGCGCACGCTGCGCCGGCGATCATTCGCCTGTTGCGCGATCAGCCCGACGAAGTGCGCGGACAGGCGATCCAGGCGCTCGGGCGGCTGCACAGCCGCGTGGCGGTGCCGGCGCTGGTCGAGCTGATGGACAAGGCGGGCGACGCGCTGCGTGGACGCGCGGCGTTCGCGCTCGGCCAGATCGCGGCGGCCGCGGCGCCCGACGAGCCTCCCCGGCCCTCGCCCTCGNNCTGACGGCGCAAGGAAGGGCGACAAGTCGACCGACCCGGCGGTGGCGGCGCTGATCCTGGGGCTCGGCCGCGACGAAACCCGCCCGGCCGCCCGCGAGGCGCTCGCGCGCGTGGGTGCGCCCGCGGTGCAGCCGCTGCTGGCGCGCTTCGGCGTCGCGACCGGCGACGAGCTGGGCACGGTGGTCGACCTGTTGCGCGATCTGCACGACGCGCGCGCCACCGACGCGCTGCTCGCCGAGCTCA
>PNAM01000029.1 GCA_003170275.1 Myxococcales bacterium | reverse complement strand
GCAGCGCGAGCGCCGCGCCGACCATCCACAGCTTGGGGAGAAAGAAGATGCCGAGCGCGACCGTCAGCAGGTAGAGGACGCGCAGGCGGGGGTCGAGCAGAGGCTTGTCGGGAGGAACCACCCGGGGGATCTTAACAGGGTTACGGCGAGGGCGGCGGCGTGGTCGGGCAGTTGCCGGCCTTGTACTTCGTGTACGTGCTGGTGAAGAAGGTCGTCAGCGCCGTCGCCCGCGTGGTGTTCAGCGTGTACTGCGGATGGCCCGGCTCCTTGCCGCGGTCGAGGAAGCGATTGGCCGCCTCGACGTCCTTGAAGGTGCCGTCCGTGTTGATGGTGCCGAGCGCGAACTTCATCAGCCAGGGGCTCTCCTTCAGGCGGTTGAAGTTGTTGGTCGGGGTGTTGCTCAGGTACACGTAGGCGCCGGTCGCGTGGCACGAGGTGCACGGCCCGCCGTTGGTGTTCTGGTTCTGCAGGTCGTTCATGCCGGCCGCGGTGAAGTCGGCGAGCGTCATGCAGTTACCGAACTTCGCCAGCTCCTGGACCGCCACGTTGGCAGGCGACGGCGGCGGCGGCAGCGCGCGCTCGACGTTCTCCTGCGTGATCCACGCGATGATCTTGGCGTCCTGCGCCATGTTCAGATCCGGGCCCTCGTTCGGCGCGTGGATGTGGGTGATGAGGTAGCTCTGCTCGGGCACGTTGTTGACGAAGCGCGGGTCGCCGGTGAGCGAGGCGTAGTACGCATCGCCCGTCACGCCCAGGAACTTCGGCCCACCTGCCGTGCCGGTGCCCGCGTGGCAGCTCGTGCAGCTGGTCAGGATGGTGAGCACGTTTTGATCGAACAGCTGCCGCGCAGTCAGCGCGCCGCTCGGATTCGCGGTCGGATCGCTCGGGGGAGGATTGTCGACCGGCGGGGGATCCATGTGCGTCCCCGGCGATCCCGGCTGATATCCACCCAAGCAGCCCGCGGCCGCCAGAGAGAGAGAGAGTGTCGCGAAACGGGTGACCCAACGCATCTTCAGCTCCTCAGTCAACGAGTGCCCCTCAGCCTTCGCGATCGCCTTACGGGCAGTTACCAGCCTTGTATTTCGTGTACGTGCTCATGAAGAACGTGTTGATGGCGTTCAGCCGGGCGGTGGTCAGCGTGTAGCCGGGGTGACCCGGCAGCTGGCCGCGGTTCTGGAACCGGTCCGCCTGGATGATGTCGTTCAGCGAGCCATCCGCCTTGACGTCCGCCGCTGCCAGCTTCAGCAGGTTCGGCGAGGTCTGGATGCGGGTGAAGTTGTCCGTCGAGATCTTGCTCAGATACACATTGTAGAGCCCGGTCTGGTGGCACGAGTAGCACTCGCCTGCATCGCCCAGCGTGGTCTGGTTCTGCAGGTCGTTCATGCCCGCGGCGTCCCAATCAGCCTGCGTCATGCACTTGCCGAACTTGACCAGCTCGGCCGCCACCGCCGCGCCCGCCGCCGGAGCCGGCGGGGGAGCCAGCACGCGCTCCACACCTTCCTGCAGCAGCCAATCGCTGACGAACTTCGATTGCGCCACCGTCAGATCCGTCCCGATGCCCGTCGTGTGCTTGTGGGTGTTGAGCAGGCTCTGGGTCGGGTCGTTGTTCACGTAGCGGGTGTCGCTGATCAGCGCGACGTAGAAGTCTGCGGACAGAAGCGTGGTGCCGAGAAACTTCGGGCCGTCCACCGTGCCCGGGCCTGCGTGGCAGCTTGCGCAGGCCGCGAGCATCGGTGCGACGTTGTCATCGAAGAGCTGACGAGCGGTCGGAGGCTTGGCGGCACCGTCGGGAACATTCTGATTGACGGTTCCGCCATCGCTGTTCTGGTCCATCCCGGGGACTGCACCGAGGCAGCCGGCTGCCACCAGCGTGAGGGAAAGAGCAGCGATTCGAGTCTCCCAACGCATTTGTCTGCTCCAGTTATGCGGTCTAGTTACGACGAAGGCAGAGACGGAGGCAGTTGCTTACGTCCAGCGACGGCGGACCAGGAACAGCGCGCCGCCCAGGAGCACCAGGCCGAGGAGCCCGGTCGAGGAGGCGTCACCACCGAAGCTGCAGCCGCCGGTGAACCCGCCGGTCTGGCCGGGGGTGTCGGTGCCGGTGCCCGGAGGAGTCGTGCCAGTCTGGCCCGGCTCGGAGCCGTTGCCGTTCGCGGTCGGGTCCGGAGCGGCCGGAGGAGCCGGCGGCGGGAGGTCCGCATCACGAACCGCGGCGGTGAAGGTCAGGTACAGCGCGTTGCGGTCCTCGGGCAGCATGCGGCCGTCCGCCGAGAGGATCTTGGTCTGCTTGAGCGGGTCGATGCTCACGCGGCCCGTCCACGGAGTGGCCCACATGGTCTTGACCTTCTGCATCCAGCCGGCGTGGTACGCGAGGTTCTCCACGTTGCCGACACAGTTCAGGTGCTCACGGCCCTGGGTGTTCGGGTTGCGGCCGAGCATGTTGTTCAGGTAGCCACCGTCGGTGCGGTCGGTCGAGACGGCCGCCGAGGCGACCATCGAGAACTTGTTCGCGACCGGGTCGTGCTTGAGCAGCGACAGCGACGACGAGCCAAAGCCGGTGATGGGCGCGCCGTAGATCGCGGTCAGGTGCTCGGAGGTCTCCACGCCGGCCGCGTCGATGGTGCCGACCTTGCCGGAGCAGGCGACGATGTGGCTGGACTCGAGAGAGACGTCCGTCTGCTCGACCACCTTGGTGAAGCCGGTGTCGGTGATCTTGAGCTTGGCGATGTAGCTGATCGACGAGCCCTTCTTGTTGCGGTTGCGGCCTTCACCCGTCGAGAGGAAGGTGATCAGGTGCACTTCGCCGGCGACGGCGGTCGCGGCGAGCGTCGGGGCCGAGGGGTAGATCCCCTTGCCGCCGAGCGGACCCGGGAGACCGTCGATGCCGCCGATGTTGTTCGCATCCGGCTGCGCCTGAACCACGACCTGGCGCCACATGACCGGCATCTGCTTCTTGCCGTTCACGGTCTGGATGGCCGCGACGTCGGTGTTGAGGAGCGCGACTTCGTCACCCTTCTCGCTCGGGCGCTGATTGCCCTTGGGCGCGGCGTACAGCGCGCGGGTGGTCTCGGCACCGGGCACCAGCAGGATCTGCGGGCGACCGATGTTCGAGGGCGTGAGCCGCTGCGGATCGGTGAGCTGGAACGGCTCGAAGCCGGTCGAAGTGGCGCGGATGCTGACGAGCTCGGCATACTCCGCGTTGTTGTTCGAGTAGTAACCGAACACGAACTTCGAGCCGTCGAACACCGCGCGGGGCGCAGCTTCGTTGTTGTTCGGATCGGCGTTGAGGACGATGTGCGCCTCTTCGGGGTTCCGGTTGGTGGTCGCGTCGTAGTTGCCCGCGGTCAAGTCGTTGCACATCCCGTCGGTCACCAGCGCGTAGGTCTGGGTGTTCCCATTCCCCTGGATGTTGTTCGCGCCGTAGGACACGAGGAACTTACCCGCGCCGTTCGAGGCGACGGCCGCGTGGCCGAGGCGATCGCTGTTGGAGTGGGTGAACTGGCGCGACGCCACGAGCGTGGGCGCTCCGGTCGCGCTCATCAGCACCGCTTCGCACTTGATGGCCGAGGGGCCGCGCGTGTCGAAGATGTCGTTGGTCGCGTGGATGACCACGAAGGTCTTGAGCGACGCATCGTACGACAGCGACGCGTGCTCGTTGCCCGCGCCCTTGTTCTGGCTGGCCTGCACCATGCCGGAGGGCAGCGTCTTCAACGTTTGCGTCTTGGACACACCGTTGGCGATCTTCATGGTGAAGGAAGCGCCGCTCGCGCCTCCGCCACCGCCGGTGCCACCACCCGTTCCGGCGCCGGCCTGTGCGAAGGCTGGGCTACTAACGAACGTGCCGGCGAGGGCCAACCCCAACCCCACTCTCTTCGTCTTGCTGAACCAGGTTTTCTTGTTCACGGTATTCTCCCGCTGGCTAGTTGTTTTCCCCAACCTCGAGGACACTCCAGAGCAAGGTCCGTTCCGTACTTCTACGGACCTTCTTTTCTTGAAACTACTGGGCTTTTCCGCTCCGCCCCTGGGGGTTTGTTCCCCTGCTGCGGGCTTGATGCCCCAGGGTCAAGGTCCGCATTGGTCGGACCGGCGCGTCGAGCCGCCCATAAATATTGATCGCCTTGGCAGTCGCCTTCTCGGTCCCGAAATAGGCCAGAACCTCGCCCGAGTGGCCCTTGGGAACCGCGAACTCGACGCCCGCGGCCAGGTCACCTTCCACGCGAACGACGCGCTCATCGCTGGTGATGAGATCGACGCCCTTGATTGCGGCGACTGCGATCTTGTTGACCGCGAGGAACGACTTCAACGCGTAGCGGGTCTCGGCGGCGGTCGAGTCGGCGGCCGGCGGCACGTTGCCTTCGATCAGGTTGCGCTTGATGTGCCCGACCAGCCGGCCGTCCAGGTTCACGCGCACGGTGCGGCGCGGCTCGGCTTCGCTGCAGTACGGGATGCCTTCGATCACTTCGTGGGTCTTGTCGTCGAGGAGCGCCCACGCGTCGCGATCCCACTTGGGCGGCGTCTTGTGGATGTAGATGGCCAGGTCGGTGATGATGTCGACCTTGTCGTTGGTCTTGACGTCGTTGCGCCACTCGACGCGCGGCTTGCCGAACAGCTCGCGCGTGAAGTTGAAGAACAGCTTGTCCTTGTTCTTGCGGATCTCGTCGCCGGTGATGATCACCACGCGGTCGCGGCCGCCGTACCAGTGCGTCTCTTTGACCTGCTTCAGGTCGATGCCGAGGTTCTTCAGGTAATCGGAGACCAGCATGTGGTAGGCGGTGTCGCCCGGCTCCCACTCCCACGCGACCACCTTCACGCCCGGCGGCATCTCGTTGTAGGTGAAGCCCAGCTTGGGCACGCCGTCGATGTACACGGTGGCCTGGTGGAAGCGCTGGTTCGGGTTGTCGTCGGCCTCTTCGTTGGCGTCGCCGCCGCCGCCGCCGCCACCGCCGCTACCGCCGTGGGTTCCGGTGCCGTCGCCGCTGTTCTTCGCCGGCGCCTGAGCGACGGGGGCCGGGCGGTTCTGGGTCCGACGGTGACAGGCCGAGGCCCCGAGCACCGACATCGCGAGAAAGAACCGCAAGGCAAAACGCGTCATGCGGCCGGTACAAAGCACGGACCGGGCCAGCGCGTTCTACACGAAACTCTTCAGGATTTACTGCTGAGGGGTGGGGACTCCAGGGCCCGCGGGGGAGGCCGTCCCCCACCGCGGCGGTGCGACCGCAGGCTCCTACTTCTCGGCCTTCTCGACCTTCTTGGCCGGCGCCGTCTTCTTGCCGCCGTTCGCGGCCTGGCGCGTGGCGGTCTCCTTGTGGAGCCACTCGAGATCGACCGGCTTGGTCGGCTTCACGGTGATCTTCGAGCCGCCCTCGATGTCTTCCGCGACCACCGTGGTGTCCTTGAGGACCACTTCACAGCGCCCGAGCCCGCCGCCGCCGTGACCGTCGCCGGTGTGCGCCACCGCGGTGGGATCGTTCTTCGCGGCGTCCGAGACGTGCTTGGAGCGCTTGCGGATCTCGTCGGTCTTGGCTGCGTTGGCGCTGGTCACCTGGATCTCGACGCCGTCTTTGGTGTTGGTGATGACGGTTTTGGCGCCCTCTACTGCGGTCGGGCAATGCTGCATGTGCCCGCCACCGACGGTGGGGTTGCCCTGCTCCTTGGCCGATACCGCGCCGGCAGCCAATAGCGAGAGTCCGATCAATAGGTTCCGCATGACCTTGGGCCTCCGTATAGATACGCGGAAAGAATACTCCCCGGCGGCGGGGAGTGCAATCCCACCCCTGTCGCAGCGACGCCACGGAAACCGGGCAGATCGACGCGGCACGGCGGGTGCACCACCGCGCGCCATGCGCCGACTGGAGCTGTTCGTGATCTTGTCGCTGCTGGTCGTGGGACTGGTGGTCGCGGGCATGACGGTGGCCGGCTGCGGCGGCGTGGATCCCGGCACCGACGACATGTGCATCAAGGGCACTGGCTCGAGCTGCTTCGCGGCCGATCTGGCCGGCCAGGGCGATCCCGACGGAGGCGGCGGCAAGCAGCCGTTCCTCGGGCACTGCGGCACCGACGACGATTGCCAGATGGGCCTGACGTGCGGCCAGTTCCCGGCCAAGGGCGGCGGCTTCTGCACCTATCACTGCACCATGGCCACCGCCGCAGCCGACTGCCCGGCGCCGTCGACCGGCTGCAACAACATGGGCATTTGTAAGGTCCCGTAGCGCGCGATGCAGAGCGTGGTCGCCTACTCGACGATGGTGATGACGGTCGGGCTGGCGCTGGTCCGTCCTCGCCTGTCGGCGCACGTCCGGCTCGGTCCGGCCGCGGCCGGTTTGTTCGGCGTGCTGGTGATGTGCGCGGCGCGGCTGGTAGGCGCAGAGGAGCTGGTGCACGCGGCGCACACGCTGGCGCGGCCGATCCTCACCATCGCCTCCACCATGGTGCTCGCGGAGGCGGCGCGCGAAGCCGGGCTGCTCGATCGGCTGGCCGCGCTGATCGAGGCGCGCGCCGGCAGCGTGCGACGTCAACACGCGATCGTTTTCTTCGCCACCGCCGCGTGCACGGTGCTGCTCAACAACGACTCCACGGTGCTGATCCTGACGCCGCTGGTGGTGACGCTGGTGCGGCGCCGCTATCCGTCGCGACCCGAGCTGGTGGTTCCGTTCGCCTTCGCGGTGTTCCTCGCGTCGGGCGTGGCGCCGCTGATCGTCTCCAACCCGATGAACATGATCGTGGCCGCCTACGCGGGGCTCGACTTCAACAGCTATGCGCGCGCGATGGCGCCGATCTGGCTCGTGGGCACGCTGTGCACCTTCGCGCTCTCGCGCGTGGTGTTCCGCCGCGTCCTGGCCAACGACGTCGCCGCCGCGCCGAACGAGCGCCGGCCGAGGTCGTGGTCGCGCCGCGAGCTGCACGTGCTGGTGATCCTGCTGATCGTGCTGCCCGCGTATCCGCTGGCCACGCTGCTCGGCGGACCGGTGTGGCTGGTGGCGCTGGCCGGCGCGGTGCTGGCGACCGCGGCGACGCGGCCGCGCGTGGTGGCCAGCGGGGTGCAGTGGCAGGTGCTGCCGTTCTTGTGGGCGGTGCTGGTGATCGCGATCGGCCTGCGCAAGGTCGGGCTGGTCGCCGGATTGGCCGGCGCGTATCAAGACGCGAGCTTGTTCACCATCGGCGGCGCGTCGGCGCTCGGCTCGGCGCTGGTCGACAACCATCCGATGGCCATGCTCAACACGCTGGCGCTCGCCGGCCACGCGCAGCGCGATCTGCTCGCCGCGCTGATCGGCGGCGATCTCGGCCCGCGGTTGCTCCCGGTCGGCTCGCTCGCCGGGCTGATCTGGCTCGAGTCGCTGCGCCGCCAGCACGTCGACGTCCCGCTGCGCACCTTCGTCCGGGTCGGCCTCTACGAGACGCTTCCGGTGCTCGCCGTCTCGCTCCTGCTACTATGGCGGGGTGGGCGTGCCTGATCCAAGGCTGGTGAAGGGCTTCGAGCGCGGGTCGCGAATCGCCAGCATCGCAGTGATGCTGGTCGGCGGCCTGGTGTTCCTGGGTTGGGCGCTCAACCACCCGCTGCTCAACCGGCTGGTGGCCGGGCGCTTCATCATGCAGCTCAACACCGGCGCGGCGTTCCTGCTCGCCGGCGGCTCCTTGTGGATGGCGCGCTCGCGCCGCGAGATCGGGCTCGCGTGCGGCCTGATCGTGACGCTGATCGGCGCGTTCGTGCTCGGCGAGTACGCGCTGCGCGGCCTGCCCGAGCAGCCCGGCCGCATGGAGCCGGAGACCGCCGCCAACTTCGTCTTGATGGGCCTGGCGCTCTCGTTGCGCATCTCGCGCTCGGCGCCGGCGCTGCGGGTCGGCCAGGCGTTCACCGTGCTGGCCATGTTCGGCGCGCTGATCGCCGCGTTCACGCACGCGTACAGCGTCAAGTTCACCTTCGGGATCACCGCGTATACGCAGATGACCTCGGGGACGTTGATCGCGTTCCTGGTGCTGGGCGTGGCGATCCTGTTCGCCGATCCGGATCGCGGGCTGATGCAGACGGTCTCGTCCGATACGCCGGGCGGGCTGATGGCGCGGCGGCTCTATCCTGCGGTGGTTGGCATCCCGCTGGTGCTCGGCTGGCTGGTGCTGGGCGGCGAGGAGCTGCGCTTGTGGAACGGCAAGTTCGGGCTGTCGATCATGGTGCTGTCGAGCATCGTCGCGTTCGTGGTGTTGATCTCGGTCACCTATCGCTCGATCGATCGCACCGACGCGCAACGCATGCGCCTGCAGGCGATCCTCCTCGAAGAGGCCGAGCGCCGGCACATCGCGCGCGAGCTGCACGACGAGATCGGCCAGTCGCTCACCGCGCTCAAGTTCCACCTGGAGATGGTCGGACGCGGCACGCCCGAGGACGGCGCGGAGCGGGTGCGCGAGGCGCGCGGGCTGGTCGACGAGCTGATGAAGCGCGTGTCCAACCTGTCGCTCGATCTGCGCCCGGCCATGCTCGACGATCTCGGCCTGTTGCCGGCGCTGGTGTGGCTGTTCGATCGCTACACCTCTCAGACGCACATCGAGGTGCAGTTCCAGAAGAGCGGGCTGGCCGACGGGCGCCGGTTGCCGCCCGAGATCGAGACCGCGGCGTTTCGCGTGGTGCAGGAGGCGCTCACCAACGTGGCGCGCCACGCAGGCGTGCAGCGCGTGACGGTGCGCGCGTGGGCCGCCGACGGGATGGTGAGCGTGCAGATCGTCGACGAGGGCAAGGGCTTCTCGCCCGAGGCGGCGCTGCAGCGTGGCGACTCGTCGGGGCTGATGGGCATGCGTGAGCGCACCGGCGCGCTGGGCGGTCAGCTGAGCATCGAATCGGAGCCGGGACAGGGCGTGCGGGTGACGGCCGAGCTGCCGCTGAGCCTGGCGCACCACGCGAGGAGCGCGACGTGATCCAGACCAGTGTGATGCTCGCCGACGATCATCAGGTGGTGATCGAAGGGCTCAAGGCGCTGCTCTCGGCCGAGGCCGATCTGCGGGTGATCGGCGAGGTGAACGAAGGCCTGGCGGTGCTGCCGATGGTCGAGCGGCTGCGCCCGGCGGTGGTGGTGCTGGACCTGATGATGCCGGGCATGAACGGGCTCGAGGTCACGCGCACGGTGCACCAGAAGTCTCCCGAGACCAAGATCGTGGTGCTCTCGATGCACGCCAACGAGGCCTACGTGGTCGAGGCGCTGCGCAACGGCGCGTCGGGCTACGTGCTCAAGCAGGCGCACGGGACCGAGCTGGTCAAGGCGATCCGTGCAGTGACCGAGGGCAGGCGCTACCTGAGCCCGCCGCTCACCGAAGAGACGCTGCTTCACTACGAGAAACTGTCGAGCGGCGGCGAGCTCGATCCCTACGACACCTTGTCGTCGCGCGAGCGGCAGGTGATCAAGCTGGCGGCCGAGGGGCTCACCAACGCGGAGATCGGCGACAAGCTGGAGATCGGCAAGCGCACCGTCGAGACCCATCGCGCCAACTTGATCCGCAAGCTGGGCCTGAAGTCGCAGGCCGAGCTGGTGAAGTACGCGATCCGGCGGGGGCTGGTCAGCGAGTAGGCTTCACTGCAGGAACTTGCACTCGTTCTTGCCGTTGCACGTGCCGTTCGACGGCGCGGGGCAGCCGTTCATCGCCTGCGCCGCGTCGCACAGCCTGGTGCAGCGGTTGATCGTGTTCATCACGAACATGTCGCAGATCAGGCCGGCGGCGCAGTCGCCGGGGCTGCCGGGGGTGAAGCACTGATCGCCGAACATCTTCGTGCCGGCGCCGTCGGTCGCCGCCACCATCGACATGTCCCGCGGGGCGGGCGTCATGTCCATGGCCGGGGTGTTGTCGCCACAGCCGGCCAGCACCACCATCACCACACCGACGAGGAGCTTTTTCATCGCGCCATTTTCGCACGACTCGGGCTCGCTGGCGAATTTCCCAGCCCGGTCAGCACGAAGGCGTGCAGATCGATGCCGTGCAGATCGGGCGGCACCTTGGTGGCCGGGTAGAGCTTGAGCGCGGCTTCGATCCCGGCGACCGAGACCTCCGGCGTCGCGGGCACCGCCGGCTGGTACAGGCGCACCAGTGCCTCGACGTTGCGGCGCGGCAGCTCGGGCAGCGCCTTGCAGATCGCCGCCGTCGCCGCCGCCGGGTCGGTGTGGATCAGCTTCTCCGCGCGCGCGATCGCGCGATACAGCGCGCGCACCAGCTCCGGCTTGTTCGCCGCGAAGTCCGCCTTCACCGCCAGCACGTGGATCTGCGTGAACGCGACCTCGGGCACCTCGCCCGCCGACTGGTTCACCACCATCACCATGTCCTGGTCGAGCAGCGCGCGCTCGAGGAACGGCGTGTGCGCGAACAGCGCATCGACGCGTCCCGAAGCGAGCGCGTCGTTCTGCTCGTGACCGGTCATCACCACCACGTCGAAGTCCTTGGCCGGATCGAGCCCGACCGCGCGCACCAGCGCGGAGAAGCGCGAGGCCGGCCCGGGCGGCACGCCGATGCGCACGCCGTGCAGCGCGCGCAGCCGCTCGGCGACCGGCGCCTCGAGCCGCAGGTGACGCGCCTCCACCGTCGCGCGCCGCACGATCACGTTGATCGGATCGTTCTTGAGCAGGTTGGCCACCAGCCGCCACGGTTTCCGCTCGCTGATCAGATCGATATAGATCGGCGGCGGCAGCACCGCCACCTGCGCGTCGTCGCGCGCGAGCAGCTTGCCGACCTCGCCGGGCGTCTCCGCCACATCGACGATCACGTCGATGCCCTCGTCGTGAAAATGGCCCGCGCCGACCGCCACCCAGTAGCTCAGGTTCTGCAGGTTCTTCGCCTCGGGAAGGATCACGTGCAGCGGCAACGCGATCAGGAGGAGCCCGATCATTCCCACACGCCTTCGATGCTGGCGGTGGCGGTGGTGCCGAGCGTGCGCAGCCCGGGGAGCTGCTCGTGCTGCTCATTGGTCAAGTTGTCGACGCGCAGCGTGCCGCGCAGGTTCTTCGAGAGCTGCGCCCAGAACGAGGCGTCGAGCGTCTGGTAGCGCGGCAACAGCGTGCCTTGCACGAAGTTCTCCGAGACCCAGCGAAAGCGCACCAGGCCGCCGAGCTTGCGCTTCCAGCTCGACGCGAGATAGGCGTCGACGCGGTGGCGCGGGAAGTTGGGGATGGCGGTGAAGCCGAGCGTCGGCGAATTGGCGTCTTCGAAGATGTAGGTGAAGCCGCCGCCGATGATCCGCTCGCGCGCGACGTCGAAGCCGGTCTCGAGGCCGCGCACCTCGATGGTGTCGAGGTTCACGTTGCGCCGGTCGGTGCTGGTGCCGCCGAACGGATCGAGCCGGATCGCCCCGTCGATGCGCCGGAGGTACCCGGAGAGCCGCGTGGCGACCAACGGATGCGGCTTGATGGTGAGCTGGAGCTCGCCGTGCCAGGTGAGCTCGGGATTGAGCAGCGCGTTGCCCTGGATCGGATCGTACAGCTCGCGCAGGCTCGGCAGCCGGCCCTTGCGCGCGCCGATCAGCTGCAACATCACCCACTGGTTGGGCTGAAAGCCGACCGCCACCTTCGCCTCGGGCCAGGTGCCGGCGATGTGATCGAGCGGCAACAGCGCGCCGCCCGCCGCCTCGAGCCGCAGCCAGCGCCAGCGCAGCCGCACGCCGGCCGCCGCTTCGAGGTAGGTCGAGAATCCCCACGCGCCCTTGGTCATGGTTTGCGTCACCGTCGCGCCTTCGCCGTCGACCGAGAGGCGCGCCGAGACGGTGCCGGTGAGCTCCCGGTGCGAAAAGGTGCGATCGAGGTGCGCCGCGCCGCCGACGCGTCCGGTGAGCAGGTCCTGGTGCGAGGTCTTGGTCTGCAGCGTGTAGTCGCTGTAGAAGTCGGTGGTGCGCGCGAGCAGCTCGCCGTACGCGCCGAGCGCGATGCGCAGCGGGCCGCGCAGGATCTCGCCGCCGAGCACCGCGCGCGCGGCGTCCTCGCCGGTGACCGCCTGGATGCTCGCGCCGTCGAAGTCGGTGGGCGGGATGAAGAACGAGCGATGCCCGTACCACGCGTCGGCGGTGAAGCGCCCGCCCGGCGTGCCGCGCTCGAAGCGTAGACTGGCGTACTCCTGCGACTGGCGGTCGAAGAAGGTGGTGTTGGACTTGTCGGGCGCGAGCACCGGATAGCCGGGATCGGCGTAGCGCGCGCCGGCCGATGCGCGCACCCCGGCGTTCTCGCCGATCGGCGTGCGGCCGGTGACCGCGCCTTCGCCGTCGGGCGTCGAGCCGCCCGCCACACGCCCGTAGATGCGCCGGCCGCCAGTGGCCTTGAGCGTGGTCACCTCGACGATCCCGCCGTCGCCGCCCGGGCCTTCGAGCGGGGACGCGGGCGAGAGCTGCACGCGGATCTCGACGATGTCGGTGATCGGAATGGCGCTCACGTCGAACGCGCCGAAGTACGGTTCGTCGACGGGAATGCCGTCGATCAAAAGCAGGATCGAGCGCTGCTTGGCGCCGCGCAGATCGAGCCGGATGCCCATCCCGCCCTGGCGCACCTGCACCTCCGGGATGAGGTCGAGCGCCTCGGCCAGGTTGGTCACGCCGCGCTTTTGCAGATCGCGCGCGCTGATCACGATCGATCCCGCGCCGTCGTCGCGCTGCGCGCGCGCGTGCACCGTCGAGTGGTATTGATTGTTGGGATCGGGCGTCTGCGCGCGGGCGGTCAGCCCGAGCCCCAGCACGCCTATGATCGCGAGACTCCTCACGGGCGCATCTTACCACTGCCAAAGTCGTGCCGCGACGTCGCTGCGTAGCCGTACGGATGTTCAAGCCCGCCCGGCCGCGCGATGCTGGGCGCATGGGGAAAGCGTGCGTGCTCAGTTTGCTTCTGGTCGTCGGCTGCGGCGGCGATCCGGCTCCGGCGGCGACGCTCGATCTCGCGCAGGCGGGCGATCTGGCGACTGCCGCCGACTCGGGATTGAAGGCGTTCGGGGAGGCCTGCGCGATGGACAGCGAGTGTCAATCGGACGCCTGCTTCCTCGGCGGAAATCGGACCTTCTGCTCGATCAAGTGCACCGTGGCGACGGCCGCGACGGATTGTCCGGTCCCGCCGACCACCGGCACCTGCAACATGCAGGGCTACTGCAAGGCGCCGTAGCGCGGCTAGAACTTGCAGTATGCGTTGTTGGTGCACAGGCCCGTCGACGGCGGATTCGGGCACTCCGGCGCCACGGCGGTCTGGCTGACGAAGACGCACGGCTTGGTGCATTTGTGCACCGCGCCGCCCTGAAACTGGCGACACATCGCGCTCATGCAATCACCGTCGAGCGTGCAGCCGTCGCCGAACAGCTTGGTGCCGCCGGCGCTGGTGAGATCGGTCGAGGCCAGATCGCTCATGTGATTGGCCATGTCGGTCGAGTTGCCCTGGTGCGCCAGATCGGATTGCGCCAGATCGGCGCCGCCCGCCTGGCCCAGGTCCTCGCCGGAGACCTGCACGGTGAGACAGCCGCCCAGCAAGAGACAGATCGAGAGCCCCAGGATTCGCATGGCCGGCTGTTGAGCAAGCCGCGTGCCGCCCGCAAACCTGCGAGGGACGCTGGGTTCCGCAGCCGAAAAGTGGGGCCGTCGACGCCGCACGCGAGGGCTCGAGCCCCACCGTATTCGTACGGATGCCGACGACTTGGAGCTGCGGGCCGACGGTCAGGGCGCGCTGGGAGGCGGGGCGTGCTTGCGCGTGGACATGCCGTAGGTGAAGCCGATCAGCGGCGTGATGCCGACGCTCACCACCGGATAGATGTAGACCGGGACCTCGACCGCGAGGTTGAGGGAGAAGCCGTGGCGAAGCGGAATTCCCCAGGCGAGCACCGCCTGCACGTTGAACGCGAACTGGCTCACCCCTTCGTACCAGACGAGAAACGTGGGGACGATGCTGGCGGTCAGCGGGCCCCAGAAGTTGTAGTTGATCTGCAGCAGGAAGCCGAACAGCGTGAAGCTGCTGGCGGGGGCCGGATACGGACTGGTGATCGCTTCGGAGAACTGCAAGTTCAGCCCGAGGCGCCATCGGTCGCTGACGAAGTAGCCGGCGCCGACGAACTCGGAGAGCGCAAAGCGATCTGCGATGGTGGAGTCCGACTCCTTCTTGCCGTAGTAGGCGAACCGGTGAGAGTAGAGGTTGGCGCCGAGGTTGAACGGAATCGTGACGTCCCCGGCTTCGCGCGCGGCGGCGGTCGAGGCGGTGAGCAGCGCCAGGCTGACGAGCAGGATCGTGCGCATGAGCCCAAGCTACGCGGCTCGCATCGCGGTGCACATCCGTAGCAATACGGGTCACGACGACTACGACAGGTGGTGTTGACAGGCGTTTGAGGGCAAAGTACGCCCACTCCGATGCGCTTCATCCTGGCCCTCAAGTGCTTCTTCCTGGTCCTGTTCGCCAAACGCCTGCCGCCCGAAGCGGCCGCGCTGTTGCCGGGGCGCGTGGACGAGCTCGTGCCGTCCAGCCTGACGACGACCTTGCCGGGCGTCGATCCGGGGCTCACCTCGACGCAGCCGATGCAGACCAGCGATCTCTCGGCGACGCTGCCGAGCGGCCCGCCGGTGTTCGCGCGGCAGAAGGCCGACGACGGACTGCGCGGCGCGGTGCAGCTCCTGGCGTTGCTGCAGCGCGAAGGACGGCTGCTCGACTTCCTGCAGGAAGAGATCGACGGCTATCCCGACGCGCAGATCGGCGCGGCGGTGCGCGACATCCATCGCGGCTGCAAGAAGGTGCTGGCCGAGCACCTGCCGCTCGAGCCGGTGCTGCGCGAGGCGGAGAATGCGCGGGTGCGCGTCGATGCGGGGTTCGATCCCTCGCGCATCCGCCTGACCGGCAACGTGATGGGCGAGCCGCCGTACACCGGAACGCTCAAGCACCACGGGTGGCGCACCTCGCGCGCGGCGCTGCCGGCGACCACCGCGGCCAACGATCCGTCGGTGGTCGCGCCGGCCGAAGTCGAGATCTAGCGCATGAGCGCTCGCTACGTCGTGGGCATCGATCTCGGCACCACCAACTCCGCGGTCGGCTACATCGACACCGCCGACGAGCGGCCGCAGATTCGCGCGTTTCCCATCTTGCAGGTGCTGGCGCCCGGCGTGTTCGAGCCGCGGCCGACGCTGCCGTCGTTCCTCTATCTGGCGGGGCCGGCCGAGTTCGCGCCCGACGCGTTCGCGCTGCCCTGGGCCGCTGACGCCGCGATGGTAACCGCCGGTGAGTTCGCGCGCACGCACGGCTGGCAGGTGCCGCAGCGGCTGGTGTCGTCGGCCAAGTCGTGGCTGAGCCACGCGGGCGTAGATCGCACGGCGGCGATCCTGCCGTGGGGCGCGCCCGACGAGGTCAAGCAGATCTCGCCGGTCGAAGCGTCGGCCGCGTATCTGCGCCACATCGTCGGCGCGTGGAACGTGAGCTTTGCCGCCGCGCCGCTCGCCGAGCAGGAGGTGTACCTGACGGTGCCGGCGAGCTTCGACGCGGTGGCGCGCGAGCTGACCGTGCAGGCGGCGGCGCGCGCAGGCCTCGCGCACGTGACGCTGCTCGAGGAGCCGCAGGCCGCGTTCTACTCGTGGCTCGGCTCCACTGGCGACGAGTGGCGCAAGCAGCTCGAGGTCGGCGACGTGGTGCTGGTGTGCGACATCGGCGGCGGCACCACCGACTTCTCGTTGATCTCGGTGAGCGAGTCGGAGGGCAACCTGCAGCTCGAGCGGGTGGCGGTCGGCGATCACATCCTCCTCGGCGGCGACAACATGGACCTGGCGCTTGCGCACCTGGTGCGCGCGCGGCTCGACGCCGAGGGACACAAGCTCGACAACTGGCAGTTCACGTCGCTGGCGCACTCGTGCCGGCAGGCCAAGGAGCAGCTCCTCGAGGGCGCCGGACGAGACACGGCGCCGGTGGTGGTGCTCGGGCGCGGCTCGAAGGTGATCGGCGGATCGATCCGCGCCGAGCTCAAGCGCGACGACGTCGATTTTCTCCTCGAAGGTTTTTTTCCACCGGCGGAGCTGGGCGGGCGTCCCGCGCGTGAGCGGCGCGTCGGCTTGCGCGAGCTCGGCCTGCCGTTCGCCTCCGACGCGGCGATCACGCGCCACCTGGCGGCGTTCGTCGGCGCGCACCGCAAGGCGACCGCGGTGCTGTTCAACGGCGGCGTGATGAAGGGCGTGCGGCTGCGCCAGCGGATCGTCGAGACGCTCGACGGCTGGAGCGACTCGCCCGAGGACGATCTGAAGGTGCTCACGGGCACCGACCTCGATCTCGCGGTCGCGCACGGCGCCGCGTACTACGGGCTGGTGCGGCGCGGCAAGGGCGTGCGCATCCGCGGCGGCACTGCGCGCGCGTATTACATCGGCATCGAGTCGTCGATGCCGGCGGTGCCGGGGATGAGCCCGCCGCTCAAGGCGCTGTGCGTGGCGCCGTTCGGCATGGAAGAGGGCACCGAGGCCGAGGTGCCGGTGCGCGAGTTCGGGCTGGTGATCGGCGAGCCGGCCGAGTTCCGCTTCCTCTCTTCGACCACGCGGCGCGACGATCGCGTCGGCACGCTGGTCGAAGAGGTCGACGACAGCCTCACCGAGCTGGCGCCGGTGTCGACGCTGCTCGCGGCCGGCCAACAGGCCCATGCGGGCGACGTGGTGCCGGTGCACCTGCGCTCGAAGGTGACCGCGGTCGGCACGCTCGAGCTGTGGTGTGACGCGGTCTCCGATGCCGGGGGCGAGCAGCACTGGAAGCTCGAATACAACGTGCGTGAGGGCGCCGAGTAACCATGCCGGGACCGTCGGGCGCCCGCTACGTCGTCGGGATCGATCTGGGCACCACCAACTCGGCGATGGCCCACGTCGACACCGAGCGGTCGTCGCCCAAGATCGAGCTCGACGCGGTCGCGCAGCTGATCGGCCCGGGCGAGGTCGCCGGCCGCGCCACCTTGCCGTCGTTCCTCTATCTCGCCGGCGAGCACGAGCTGCCGGCCGGCGCGCTCACGCTGCCCTGGCACCCCGACGACGCGGCGCGCGCGATCGTCGGCGAGTACGCGCGCACGCAAGGCGCGCAGGTGCCGGCGCGGCTGGTGTCGTCGGCCAAGTCGTGGCTGTGCCATCCGCGCGTCGATCGGCTGGCGCCGATCCTGCCGTGGGGCGAAGCGGGCGCGGTCGAGAGCCGCCGCGTGTCGCCGGTCGACGCGTCGTCGGCGTACCTCGGGCACCTGGCCGGCCACTGGAAGCAGACCACCGGGCGCCCGCTCGCCGGCGAGGATGTGATCTTGTGCGTGCCCGCCTCGTTCGACGAGGTGGCGCGCGAGCTGACCTTGCGCGCCGCCGAGCGCGAGGGGCTGCGCCCGACGCTGCTCGAGGAGCCGCAGGCCGCGTTCTACTCGTGGCTCGCCGACCACGCCGACGACTGGCGCGAAGAGCTGTCGGTCGGCGACACGGTGCTGGTGTTCGACGTGGGCGGCGGCACCACCGACTTCTCGCTGATCGCGGTCAAGCCGGGCGACACGTTCGAGCGCACCGCGGTCGGCGATCACCTGCTGCTCGGCGGCGACAACATGGACCTCGCGCTGGCGCGACGCGTCGAAGCGCGGCTGCCAAGACCATCCGGTGGCGGCCGGCTCGATCCGCACGGCTTCTCCGCGCTGGTGCAGGCGTGCCGCGTGGCCAAGGAAAAGCTGCTCTGCAGCGACGACCGCCCGTCGTGGACGATCACCGTCGCCGGCCGCGGCTCGAAGCTGATCGGCGGCTCGCTGCGCGACGAGCTCACGCGCGCCGAGGTCGAAGAGCTGGTGCTCGACGGGTTCTTCCCGCGCGTGGCCGCCGAGGCCGCGCCGCACAAGGGCGTGCGCGCGGGCATCCAGGAGTTCGGGCTGCCCTACGCGTCCGATCCGGGGATCACGCGCCACGCCGCCGCGTTCTTGCGCTTGCACCAGACCCGCCCGACCGCGGTCCTGTTCAACGGCGGCGTGATGAGCTCGGCGGGCATCCGGCAACGCGTGATCGAGGTGCTGGGGAGCTGGCTCGGCGCGGCGCCGAAGGTGCTCGAGAACGCGTCGCCCGATCTGGCGGTGGCGCGCGGCGCGGCCTACTACGGGCTGGCGCGGCGCGGCCAGGGCCTCAAGATCGCCGGCGGCGCAGCGCGCGCGTACTACCTGGGTGTCGACACTGCGCAGGTCGCGCCGGGCCAAACGACGGTCTTGTGCTTGACCCCGCGCGGCTTCGCCGAAGGCAGCGAGGTGACGCTCACCGAGCACGCGCTCGAGCTGCTCACCAATCGGCCGGTGCGCTTCCGGCTGTTCTCGTCGTCGGATCGCCTGGGCGATCGCTCGGGCCAGCTCCTGACGCTGCCCGCCGACGCGCTGGTCGAGATGCCGCCGATCTACACCGTGCTGCGTTTTCAGCGCTCATCGCAGGACACCGCGCTGTCGGTGAACCTGCGCGCGCGGCTCACCGAGATCGGCACGCTCGAGCTCGAATGCGTGGCGCGCGCCACCGGCAACGAGGGCGATCGCTGGAAGCTCAACTTCGATCTGCGCGGCGACACAGCTGCAGCGAATCCCGCGCCGGTCGCGACCACCGGCAAGCCCGACGTCGATCCGGCGACGCTCGAGCGCGCGCTCGGCGTGCTCAAGGCGCTGTACGGAAAATCCGAAGCGCCCGAGGTGATCGACAGCCCGGCGGGCGTGATGAAGGTGCTGCAGTACATGCTCGGGCCCAAGGACGGCTGGTCGATGACCGCGCTGCGCGCGCTGTGGGAGCCGCTCAAGGATCTGCGCGGCGGGCGCGGCAAGTCGCCGGCGCACGAGGCGCGCTGGCTCAACCTGGTCGGCTACACGCTGCGTCCCGGCTTCGGCTATCCGCTCGACGATTGGCGCGTCAAGGAGAGCTGGCGCATGTTCAACGCGGGGCTGGTGCACGATAAGGACGACCCGTGCCGCCTGGAGTGGTGGATCTTGTGGCGGCGCGTCTCGGGCGGACTGTCGAAGACGCAGCAGGAAGAGATCTTCAAGCGCCTCGCGCCGCACTTTCTGCCCAGCTTCGCCAAGAAGGCCGACCGCCGCCCGCCGGGCGCGCAGGAGGCGGCCGAGATGTGGCGCACGCTGGCCTCGATGGAGCGGTTGACCGTCAAGCAGAAGGCCGAGCTCGGCGACGTGCTGCTCGGGCAGCTCGAGAAGAAGAAGGGGCCCGACAAGCTGGACCACGCGCTGTGGTCGCTCTCGCGGCTGGGCGCGCGTGTGCCGCTCTACGGTCCGGTCGAGGACGTGCTGCCGCTCAAGCGCGCCGAGAAGTGGCTCGAGCGGCTGCTCGCGCTCGAGTGGAAGGGCGAGGCCTATCCGCTCGCCGCCGCCGAGCTCGGGCGCTGCTCGGGCGATCGCGCGCGCGATCTCGACGAGCCGCTGCGGCGGCGCCTGGCCGATCGGCTCAAGGCGGCGAGCAGCGCGCACGAAGGCGAACGGCTGGCGCGCGTGGTCACCGAGCCGGTCGCGCGCGAAGCGAAAGAGGAGCGGCTCGCATTCGGCGAGGCGCTGCCGTCGGGATTGCGGTTGGTTGCGCAGGAGAGCGTCCAATGAGTGATTCGTCAGAGTCGTGGGATGTGGACACCGGTCCGGTCGATACCGTCGACCTCGACGCGGTCGCGCGTGCGCTCAAGCCGCACGTGCGGCGTACGACGTTCCTCTCGAGCGAAGCGCTCGATGACGCGCTGGGCGCCCGCGTGCGGCTGGCGTGCGAGACCTTCCAGCACACCGGCAGCTTCAAGTACCGGGCCGCGCTCGCGGTCGCGCTGCACAGCACGGCCGCGCACCTGCTGGCGGCGTCGTCGGGAAATTTCGGCGCGGCGCTCGCGCTGGCGGCCAAACATGCCGGCAAGCGCTGCACGATCGTCATGCCCGAGCAATCCGCGCGCGTGAAGATCGAGAGCGTGCGCAGCTACGGCGCCACCGTCGAGCTGGTGGACACGAGCAGGACCACGCGCCTGGCGCGCCTCGAGGAGCTGCGCAAGACGCTGCCGGACGCGCAGGTGGTCTCGGCCTACGACGATCACCAGGTGATCGCCGGAAACGCGACGCTGGGCGCCGAGATCCTCGAGGATCCGCCCGAGTACATCGTCGTGCCGGTGGGCGGCGGCGGCTTGTCGTCGGGGATCGTGCGCGCGCGCGATCACCTGGGCGGCATGTGCCAGATCGTCGGCGCCGAGCCGGCGCTCGCCAACGACGCCGCCCGCTCGCTCGCCGCCGGCGTGATCTGCCGCGACGAGCACGAGTCGACCACGCTGTGCGACGGCGCGCGCACGCTCGCGCTCGGCCAGCGCAACTTCGCGATCCTGTTGCGCGGCCTGGCCGGCATCGTCGAGGTCCCCGAAGAGACCGTCGTACGCGCGCTCCAGCTCCTGTTCCACGCGATCAACCTCAAGGTCGAGCCCACCGGCGCGCTCGCCGTCGCCGCCCTGCTCGCCGCCCCCGCCCGCTTCGCCCACCGCCGCGTCACCTGCGTCATCTCCGGCGGCAACGTCGACCCCGACCTCTACGCCCGCCTGCTCACCCAGTAGGCAGGTCGATCGCCAGGGCCTTGCCGAGATCGGAGAGCGTGTCGCCGGGCGAGCCGATCAGGAGCGCGGGGCGGGTCTCGTCGAGGCCCCACGGCTGCGGCGTGCCGGAGGTGACCGCGAAGGCGCCGCCGTCGATGCGCCCGACGATGCCCATCGAGCCGTTGGTGGTGGCGCGCGCGGTCTCGCGGATCTGCGGGACTGAGGACACGTCGACCTCGACCAGGCCGCGCTCGCACGACAACACCAGCCGGTCGCCCATCACCCGGCGCTCGAGCATGAGCAGATTGCCCAGCGGCGCCTCGTAGACCGGCGCCCAGCCGTCGACGCGGCCGGTCGACGCGAGCTGGGCGAAGGGCAGGAAAAACAAGCGGTGGTCCATCACGCGGCGCGCGAACAAGCCCTGCGCCACCGGCACCACGTCGCACACGCCCTGCTCGTGCAACGGCACCACGTTCTTGCCTTCGGCGAGCCAGCTCCCCGGCTGATGCGGCGTGCAGCCGAACAGCACGTTCTTGGCGCTCATGCCCTTCAAGAACGACGCGATCAGCTGCGCCACCTCGGTCGCGTCGCCGGGATCCTTGAGCCGCCGATCGCCGTTCCACAACACGAAGTCGCCGGGCAGACGGTGCACCGAATCGAAATGGAAGTAGCGGCCTTCGAGCGGCCATACCAACGCCAGCTTCTCGCCCACCTTGAAGCTGGTGAACTGCTCGGCATCGGCCGGCACCGCGACGTGGATGGTGCCGTCGGGCGAGAGCGCGAGGAACAACAGCGCGCGCGGCGTCACCCCGCTGGTCCGCAGCTTCTTGAGCCCCTGGATCAGCGACGCCGGGCCGGTGAACTTCTCGACGACCACGCCGCTCATCGCTTGGCCCTCTCGATCAGATCGTCGAGCATTCGTTGCGTGTCGGCCGGCACGGTGCAGCCCTGGTGGCCGGTGCAGATCTGCGCGATCGGCTTGCCGGCGAGCGTGGTCTTGAGCGCCGCCAGGCCGCGCTTCGATTGCGCGACGTCGACGCTGAACGACGGGTTGGCGAAGGTCAGCTTGCCGTCTTCGATCTGGATCGAGTCGCCGGCGAACAAGACCCCTTCGAAGAGGAACATGTACGAGCCGGCGGTGTGGCCCGGCAGCGGGATGGTCTCGAGTGACCTGCCGTCGTCGAGCGGCACCTCGGCCCGGTCGAGGATCGCGTCGGTGAGGTTGACCGCCGGGACCGGCAACAACTTCTCGAACCAGTTGGCGCCCCACGGGATCATCGGGCGCTTCTTGGCGGCCATGTCGGCGTCCTGAATGCCGAGGTGGATGCGCGCGTTCCTGCACAGCGGCGCGGCGGCGATGTGATCGAAGTGGCCGTGCGTGAGGAAGACGTCGGTGACGCCGTCGTGGTTGGTGCCCAGCGCGGCGGCCAACGCCTCGAGCGCGCCGCCATCGGGATCGACGCCGGCGTCGAACACGACCACCTTCTTGCCGACGCGCACGCCGTAGATCTCGGTGAAGAAGTTGCGCACGCGGAACACGCCCGGGCGCACCTCCTCGGCCGGCTTGTGGCCGTGCCGCATGACGCGCCCGCCGATGAATCCGCCTACCAGGAGCACCAGGAGCGTCCCCAGCGCGTACAGGAAGATCTTTCGTCCTCGACGGGCGGCCATGGCCCAGCGGATTAGAACACAGGGAGAAGGACCCCGGGGTCGTAAGTGTTAGAATGGGGGAGGTGTTGTTCGACAAGACGAAGGTGGTTCTGTGTCTTTCGGTCGCGCTGGTCGGGTGCGCGTCGGCCGATCCGGCGGCGCCCGTCGGTGGGGGCGGGAGGATGGACGGATCGATCGCTGGAACGAACGATCTGGCGGGGAGCGCGGCGGTCGATCTGAGCGGGGTCACCGAGACGCCCGATCTTGCCGTGCCGCCGGACTTCGCGCCGCCGCCCGATCTGGTCCCGCCATGTGTCGACACAGGTAGCGCGTGCTCGACGGGAAATCCGGGCGCGTGCGCCGCCGGCCACGCGAAGTGCGTCAACAGCGTCTTGACCTGCGTCCCCGACGTCACCACGCAGTCGTGCTACTCCGGCACGCCGGGCACCGCCGGCCACGGCGTGTGCAAGACCGGCACGCAGGGCTGCGTCGGCTCGCTCGGCGCGTGCATGGGCGAGGTCACCAACACGCCCGAGAGCTGCTTCAACGACACCGACGACGACTGCAACGACGTGGTCAACGACACCTGCCCCAACACGGTCTCGCTCGGCGCGCCGCGCGCGCTCGGCATCGTCGGTGGCGCGGGGGGCGGCGCGGTCTCGGCGCGCTGCCCGGCCAACTCCTGGGTCACCCACGCGCAGTTCCTCTTCGACGACACCGACGCGCACGGCACCGGCGTGCGGATCTTCTGCGCCACGCCCACGCTGGTGCGCGGCCCGGCCAGCTACTCGATCTCGCTCACCGCGGTCGCGCCCGCGCCGTACGCCAGCTTCCAGGGCACGGTCTACACGCCGCCCGACGAGCAGGTCGACTGCGGGACCAACGGCCTGGTCGCCGGCTGGGGCACCGGCGGCTATGCGGGCACCTACGTCGACGGCTTCGGCATGACCTGCGCGAGTGGCACGATCACCATGGCCTCCAACAACACGCTCTCGTACGCGTTCGCCAAGAACGGGACCGGCGCGTACGTCTCGTACCAGAACACCACCTTCTTCGAGGAGCTGTGCGGCGCCGGCGAGGTGATCGTCGGGTGGGACGGCCGCATCGGCTCGTGGCAGGATCAGCTCACGCCGATCTGCGCTCCGCTGGTCACCAGCTACAAGTGAGCGCCGAGTAGCGACGCGACCGCTTCGACCACGTGCTGCTCGGCATCGCCGAACGCCGCGATGCGGTTGGCCTCGACGTTGATCACCCCCACCACCCGCGCGCCGTCCTTGATCGGCACCGCGATCTCGGAGCGCGTGAGCGCGGTCGCCGCGTAGTAGTCGGTCTCCTTCATCACGTCGTCGATGCGGCGGGTCAGCCCTTCGCGCGCGCAACGACCGACCACGCCCACGCCGATCGGCAACGGCGCGTGGCGCGGATCGGCCAGCACCATCCCCACACCCGCCATGGTGCGCAGCACCTCGCCCTCGAGCCGGCAGATCCAGCAGCGCTCGACCTCGAGCGCCTCGACGGTGGTGCGCGCCACCGCCTCGAGCCGCATCTCCAGTCGTCCGAGCGAGCCGACCATGAGCGCGGAGACGGCGGCGAGCAGATCTTGTAGCCGCTCCGAGTTCATGACGTACTAGTCGCGCTCGAGGTAGGTGTACCCGAACATCCCCGCTTCGTAGCTGCGCAACAGCTGGCGCGATTCTTCGAGCGTCATGCGCTTGGCGCGGATCGCCTCTTCCGCCGAGCGGCGCATCTTGGCGATCAGATCCTCGGCGTTGTAGCTCACGTACTTGAGCACCGAGGTCACCGTGTCGCCGGGGATCACGTGATCGATGTGATATGCGCCGCCTTCGCCCAGCGCGACGATCACCGTGTTGGTGTCGCCGAACAGGTTGTGCAAGTCGCCGAGGATCTCCTGGTACGCACCGACGAGGAAGATGCCGATGTGATAGTCCTCGTCCTTGAGCGGGTGCAGCTCGAGCACGTGCTTGACGTCGCGGCGATCGATGAACTTGTCGATCTTGCCGTCGGAGTCGCAGGTGATGTCGGCGAGCACCGCGCGCCGCGTCGGCTCCTCGTGGTGACGGTGGATCGGCAGGATCGGGAACAGCTGATCGATCGCCCACGAGTCGGGCAGCGACTGAAACATCGAGAAGTTGCAGAAGTAGGTGTCGGCGAGCGCCTTCTCCAGCCCCTCGAGCTCTTCGGGCACTTCCTTCAGATCGCGCATGATGCGCAGGATCTTCTGGCAGATCCCCCAGAACGCCTCCTCGGCGAGCACGCGCTCGGCGAGCGACAGGTGCCCGAGCGCGAACAGGGTCAGGCTCTCGTCTTTGTACTCGAGCGCGTCGTGATAGACCTCGAGGAAGTTCTTGCGCCCGACCTCGCGAAAGCCCTCGACCAGGTTGCGCACCACCGGCGGCGTGTCCTCGGGCAGCTTCTCCGGCACGCGGCCCACGTCGAACTCGCTCACCCCGAGGATGTCGATGATCAGCGCCGCGTGATGGCCCACCACCGCGCGCCCCGACTCCGAGACCAGCGTCGGGTGCGGAATCTGATCGGCGTCGCACAGCTCCTGCATCGCGAACACGATGTCGTTGGCATACTCCTGCATCGAGTAGTTCATCGACGACTCGAAGTTGGTCTGCGAGCCGTCGTAGTCGATGCCCAGCCCGCCGCCCACGTCGAGGAACTGCAGCGGCGCCCCGGCCTTGTACAGCTCGACGAAGAACCGCCCGGCCTCGCGCATCGCGTTCTTCACCGAGCGGATCGCGCTGATCTGCGAGCCGAGGTGGAAGTGCAACAGCACGAACGACGAGAGCAGATCGCTCGACTTCAGGTACTCGATCGCCTCGATCAGCTCCTTCGCCGTCAAGCCGAACTTGGAGCGATCGCCGCCCGACGCTTCCCAGCGGCCCGCGCCGCGCGTCGCCAGCTTGGCGCGCATGCCGATCAGCGGCCGCACGCCGGTGCGCTTGGAGATCTCGGCGATCAACGGCAGCTCGCTCGCCTTCTCGACGACCAGGATCACGTTGCGTCCCATCTTCGACCCGAGCAGCGCGGTCTCGATGTACTCCTCGTCCTTGTACCCGTTGCAGATGATCAGCGCGTCTTGATCGTCCATCATCGCCAGCACCGCGAGCAGCTCGGGCTTGGAGCCCGCCTCGAGTCCGTAGTGGTACTGCTTGCCGACGCTGGTGATCTTCTCGACGACGTAGCGGTCCTGGTTGACCTTGATCGGGTAGACGCCGCGATAGTGGCCCTTGTAGCCGTACTCGCCGATCGCCGCGCGGAAGGCTTCGTTGAGCGCGACGATGCGATGCTCGAGGATGTCGGAGAAACGAATCAGCAGCGGCAGGCCGATGCCGCGCCGCTTCACCTCGTCGACCAGCTCCTTCATGTCGATGGCCGGCGACGAAGCGCCCATGGGGGTCGCCGCCACGTTTCCCGCCTCGTTGATGCCGAAATAACCGCCGCCCCAGGCGCGGACCGAATAGGTCTCGGCCGAGTCAGCGATCGTCCATCGTCGAGGAATCCCTGCAGGAGCAGCCATCGTGCGTGTGAACCTCCGATGCGAAACAATTTACCTAGATCGCCCCGGATCGCAGTAAAAAAACGCTGGTGAACCGACGGAAGTTTCTCAAGACCACCCTCAAGGTGGTCGGTTATGGCGCCGGCGTGGGCGTGGCCGGCCTGACCGGGGCCTTGATCTATGTTCAACCGCACCGCCATCGCCTGCCGCCGCTGGCCGCCGACGATGCCAGCCGCCCGCTGCAGGCGTCCACGCGCAAGACCGTGGTCGTCGTCGGTGGCGGGCTGTCCGGCCTGGTGGCGGCGATCGAGCTGGCCCGGCGCAACTTCGCGGTGACGCTGGTCGAACGGGCGGGTGACCTGGGCGGCAAGCTGGGCGGCTGGACCGTCAAGGCGCTCGGCGAGGAGTTTCCCGTCGAGCACGGCTTTCACGGCTTTTTTTCGCAGTACTACAACCTGACCGAGCTGCTGGCCGAGGTGCGCGCCACCTCGGATCTGGAAGAATCGCCCGGCTATCCGGTCCTGTTCGGCGACCGCCAGCCCGAGGTGTTCGGCCGCACCACCAAGATCTTCCCGTTCAACATGCTGTCGGTGGTGCGCCAGTCGCACGGCCTCAAGCTGGGCGAGTTCCGCCACGACGGCCCGGCGCTCTACGATCTGATGAAGTACGACGGCGAGCGCACCTTCGAACGCTTCGACGGCACCGACTTCGCCAGCTTCGCGCGCGCAGGCGGCATCAACCGGCCGATGGTGGAGACCGTGCTCGAGCCGTTCGGCAAGACCACCCTCAACCGGGTCGAGCGGCTGTCGGCGGCCGAGGCGATCCGCTTCTTCCACTTCTACTTCATGGGCAACCCCGAGGGGCTGGCCTTCCGCTTCACCCGCAAGGACTCGATGACCGCGGTGATCCGCCCGCTGCGCGCGTGGTTCGAGTCGCTGGGCGGCCAGGTGCGCACCGGCGTGGGAGCGCGGCGATTGGTGCGCTTGCAGAAAAACGTGACCCAGGTGGTGGTGGACGCGGATCCGGTGCCACCTCCCGTGGTGCGGCTGCATCAAACCGAGGTGCCTCAGGCCGGCTACCAGGCGGTCCCGTCGTCGGCGGGGGATGGCTCGTCGATCTACGTCGCGCGCCGCGGCGCCGGGTTCGTGGCGCTCGACGGCCGCTGCACGCACATGGGCTGCCCGATCTCACCCGATGCGAGCGGCGGCTTTCGCTGCCCGTGCCACGGCGGCACCTTCGACGCCGACGGCCAGGTCACCGGCGGCCCGCCGCTGCGCCCGCTCGCACGCGTAAACGTAGTGCGCGAAGGCGAGCTGTTGGCGCTCGGCGGCGGCGCGCCGTCGGCCGGCGAAGAGGCGCTCCCGTGCGACTACTGCGTGGTGGCGTGCGAGGTGCGCGGGGTCAAGCGCCTGTTGGCCTCGTCGGATTTCCTCGGCGAGCCGGAGCTACGAACGCGCGTCTCGTCGCTGGGCGAGGCCGAGCCCTACGTGGTGTACCGCCTGTGGCTCGACAAGCCCACGCTTTCGGCGCGCAACCCGTTCTACACCTGCACGCGCTTCCGCTACACCGACTCGCTGGCGATCTACTCGCGGTTCCAGGAGCCGTACATCGGCTGGGCGCGCCGCTCGGGCGGCTCGGTGATCGAGGTGCACGCCTACGCGATCGCGCCGGAGACCCTGGCGCCCCCGTCGGTGATTCGCACCACCATGCTCGCTGAGCTGTTCCAGATGCTGCCCGAGCTGACCGGCGCCAAGGTGCTGCACGAGGAGTACCAGCAGCAGGACAACTTCACCCGCTGGGCGCCGGGCGATCACGCGCTGCGCCCGTCGACCGAGACGCCGGTGCCGAACCTGATGTTGGCCGGCGACCACGTCAAGCTCGACGTGCCGGCCGCGCTCATGGAGGCAGCTACCATCTCCGGCCGGCTGGCGGCCAACGCGATCTTGCGCAAGGAGGGCCTCCGCGAGGTGCCGATCTCGACGGTGGCGCTGAAAGGACCGCTTACGTGAGTTTTTTTCCCGAGCCACCCGAGGTGCCGGCAGTGCAGCGCGGCGCGGGCCAGACGGAGCTGCGCTACGAGGACGTCAGCCAGGACGGCCGGCTGATGCTGCTCGGGCTGCCGCACGCGATCGGCGATCTGGTGTGGCGCAAGCTGCTGGTGCACCACCCGGTCACGCGCGCCGGCCACGCCGGCATCCTGCCGATCTTGACCCGCTTCATCGTCGAGGGTGGCGGCGGACCGGTGTCGGTGCGCTGGCCGCTCGAGGGCGACGGGCGCTACCAGCTCGCGCACGCCGCCAACCCCGACGGATCGGTCAAGCACCTGATGCTCAACATGTGGTGCTCGATGACCGGGCCCGCCGGCCGCACCTACGGGCCGCCGCCGGCCAACGCGGGCCAGCAGATCTTCGTCGGCCGCGTGATGGCCGAGCACGTGTTCACCAAGCTGTTCGCGCCGCCGGCGGAGCGCAAGATCGTGCGCTTCGACATCGACGGCCTGCCGGCGGTGCCGCCCGATCGCCACGCGTGGCGCCCGCCCGAGACCGTGCTCGAGCTCCCACCCGGCGCGCGCCCGCTCGACGAGCTGTTCATCCCCGACGCGGCGCCGGTGGTGTTCGGCCTCAACCACACCGACTCGAATCGACACGTCAACTCGCTCGTCTATCCGCGTTTCTTCCAGGACGCGGCGCTGCGCCGCTTTGCCGCGCACGGGCTCGACCCCAACGTGCTCGCGCGCCGGCTCGAGATCGCCTATCGCAAGCCGTGCTTCGCCGGGCAGCGCGTGCGCATCCTGTTGCGCGCGTTCCAGCTGGGCGACGAGCTGGGCGCGGCCGGAATGGTCGTGCCCGAAGACACCGACAAACCGTTCTGCACCGTCAACATGACCTTCGCTCGCTGACGCCAACGCGCTAGTATCGCGCCGGAATGGTCAAGCACCCCAAGGAGACCATCGAGCAGACCTGGCCGCGCCGGTCCAGGTCCGGGCGCGCTGAGACGCCCGTCCCCGGCCTGCTGATGGTGTTCAGCGCCAAGCCGGTGCTCAAGCCGATCCGCATCCTCGCCGAGCCGCTGGTGCTCGGGCGCGGCGCGGTGCTCGGCGGCATCGAGATCGACGACCCGCACATGTCGCGCACGCATGCCGAGATCGCGCTCGACGGCACGCGCTGGACGGTGCGCGATCTCGGCAGCCGCAACGGCACCTTCGTCGACGGCGAGCCGCTGCCCACCAATGGCCAGGTGACCAGCGAGAGCGCGCGCGTGGTGCGCGTCGGCGACACCATCGTGCTCTTGTGCCGCGATCTGGTGCCGTATCACCGCGCGATCGTCGAGGAGCGCGACGGCGTGATCCTCGGCCCGACGCTGGCCGCGGTGTGGCGCGAGATCGCGCAGGCCGCGCCGTCGAGCGAGGTGCTGCACCTGACCGGCGAGACCGGCTCGGGCAAGGAGCTGGCGGCGCTGCACTTCCATCGCTCGGGGCCCCACCCCGACGGTCCATTCGTGGCCGTCAACTGCGCCACCATCCAGCCGAGCCTGGCCGAGCGCCTGCTCTTCGGCGCCAAGCGTGGCGCGTACTCCGGCGCCGACGCCGACTCCGAGGGGTGGGTGCAGGCGGCCGACGGCGGGACCCTGTTCCTCGACGAGGTGGGCGAGCTCGAGCTGACCGTGCAGGCCAAGCTCTTGCGGGTCGTCGAGACCAGGGAGGTGATGCCGCTCGGCGCCACCAAGTCGCGCAAGATCAAGGTGCGCTTCTGCTCGGCGACGCACCTGCCGCTGCGCGCGCGGGTCGCGAGCGGCGGCTTTCGCGAAGACCTGTACTTTCGGCTGGCGCGCCCTTCGGTCGCCCTGCCGCCGCTGCGCGATCGCTCCGAGGAGCTGGCGTACCTGATCGATCACGCGCTCGCCGGACGCACGCCGCGCGGGGCGGCGCACGTATCGCTCGTCGAGGCGGCGCTGTTGCGTCCATGGCCCGGCAATGTGCGCGAGCTGTTGCTCGAGGTCGAGGACGCCGCGCGCCGCGCCGCCGCCGCTGGTTCGCCCGAGGTCGAGGCGCACCACCTCTCGGAGACCGCCGGCGTGGCGCTCTATCCCGCGACCGATCCGCGCGGCGCGCCGTCCGTCGCCGGCGACGCCGACGAAGAGCCCGACCGCGCCGCGCTCGAGGCCGCGCTCGCGCAGGCCGGCGGCAACGTCGCCCGCGCCGCTCGCGAGCTGGGCGTGCACCGCACCCAGCTCCGCCGCTGGCTCGCCAAGCACCAGCTCAAGCCCACCAAAGACGATTGATCGTTACTGAATGCTGTAGTCGCCGACCTTCACCGACCACAGGCCGATGTGATTCTTGGTGGCGGTGTCCTGGAACGGGAACCACACCGCCGGCGCGGACAGGTCGCTCAGCTCGGTCCCCTTCTTCACCGCGGTGATCCACAGCTGGTGGTGCGCGTTGGCGCCGGTCAGCACGTTGCCGTAGGGCCGCGTCGACGAGAACGACAGCCAAAGGTACTCGCCGTCGGCCTTGGGGCCCCACTTGGGCCACGAGTTGGTGAGCATGGGCGCGCCGTTGGCGGCGGTGAGCGCGAACGGCGTAGAGCCCGCGCCGGTGGGCAACAGCCAGGTGGTCGCCGACGGGTTGTCGTAGGACACGCCCGAGCCGTCCTTGCCGTTGCACGCCGAGTTGGCCATGCCCCAGCTCGACTTGGTGGTGGCGTCGGCGCGCGTGAACGCGAGGTAGCTGCCGTCCGGCGACCACGACGGGTAGTAGTTGTTCTCGCCGGCGCTCGCCTGCAGCACCACCAGCTCGTTGGCGAACGTGTTGCCGTTGACGGTCATGGTCACCAGCGACCCGCCGTAGACGAAGATCGAGTCCTGGCCGAAGTTGAACAGGCCCGCCGCGCACGCCGCGTCCGGCTTGACGAACACGATCTTCTGCCCGTCGGGCGACCAGTCGGGATAGAGCGCCGGCCCGCTGGTGACGATGTCGGCGATCTTCGCGCCGCTGGTCCCGTCGCGCAGCTGGAGCTTGCCCTGGAACGAGGTGATCAACTTCGAGCCGTCGGCGTTGAACACCGACTGCGCCACCGGGTTGCCGGCGGCCGCCTGCTGCGCGGTGGGGTTGGTCGCGTCGACGCTGCCGAGCGAGAGCTGCGCGCCGGTGCCACCGATGTCGAGGAAGCTGAACGCCACTCGCGAGCCATCTCGCGCGAGCGCGTGACAGCCGACGCAGCGGCCGCCGTCGTTGGACTTGTTGAGGTACTTGTCGGGCTTCTGCGAGCCGAGCTCGAGCCGCTCGAGCGTGCCGTCGCCGGTGAGCTGATCGCCGGTGGTGGCGAAGTAGAACAGCGCGCCGGTGGCGTCGTCGTGCGAGACTAGTAGCGGCTGGCCGGGCGAGGTGACCGCGCCGGCGGCGATCGCGCCGGTGGCATCGGCGACCCCGCCTGCGACGGTGAGCGTGATGGTGTGCCCGGCCGCGCGATCGAGCAGCCACTGCCAGTCGGTGGCCGACGGGATGAAGTCCGGCTTGGGCACGTAGCCGCGCAGCCGGTCGCCGGTGTCGACGGCGAAGGTCACGCGATACGCGCCGAGCCCTGGTGGCGGCGTCCACTGGACATCGATCGGCGCCAGATCGTGCGGCAGCGTCGCGCCCGCGTTCGGATACGCGATGGCCAGCGCGCCGGCGGCCGGCGTCACGCCGTCGAAGCCGCCGACGATCCCCATCGGCAGCGACGGGTCGACCACGTCGTGCGTCGCCGGCGGTCCACCACCGCCGCCACCGCCGCCATCGCCGCCTCCGCCCCCACCCCCGCCGTCGCCCCCACGTCCGGGCGCGTTCCCATTACACCCGGCGAGCAGCAACCCCAGGACGCACACCGACATTCGCATACGAGGTGGGTGCTGCGAGCCGTCAAACAGGGGCCAGCGCCAGCGAAACCCTGGATTAGTTGAGCCACTTGGGAGGCTTGCGGTCGTCGTCGGGATCGGGCTTGGACTTGCGCTCTTCTTCGCGATCGAGGCGGATCACGTTGTTCACGTAGCGCTTCTTCTGGTTCTCCATGCGCTGCAGCCGGAAGCGCAGGAACCAGCGCCGCAGCTGGCCGACGTACAGCAGCATCATCGCCTCGGCGAGGAAGTGCGGCACGAAGCCGCCGAACCCTTCGAACAGCGCGTACAGGATCGTGCCGCCGATGGTGATCCACACCAGCGCCTTGCCGGTGACCGGGATCACGAAGTACAGGTTGATCTGCTGGTTCGGGTTGTAGACCGCCCAGGCGATGATCAGCCCGTCGGTGACCGCCCAGCTGCCGAAGTGCGGGATCGAGTACACGTCGGTCCACAGGAACTTGCCGATCAGCGCGGTCCCGGCGGCGCACGCGATCGCCAGGCCGAGGTACATGGCGATGAAGCGCAAGGAGCCCCAACGGTTGGCCAGGTCGCGGCCGAGCCAATAGAGGATGACCACGTAGAAGACCAGGTTGATCGGGCTGAGCTCGTAGAAGATCCAGGTGACCAGCCGCCACACCTCGCCCTGCCACACCAGCGACGGGACGAACACGCCCTTTTGCACCAGGGGGATGCCGTTGCGCTCGCAGATCGCGCCGGCGATCGACATCACCACCGTGATCGCCATCAGCACGAACACGACGATCGGCATCGGGAATCGCCCCGCGACCGTCATCTGTCCGCCGAAGCGCGCGCGCGCAGCCATACATCTAGTATACGCATGATTTCCGTGGCAGCCTCCCCTTCCGTGCGCAGCGAAACACCCCGGGTGGTGGTCATCGGGTCCGGGTTCGGCGGCCTGGCGGCTGCCATCCGCCTGCAAGCGCGCGGGTTTCGCGTGACGCTCCTCGACAAGCGCGATCAGCCGGGTGGGCGGGCGTACGTGTATCGCGACCAGGGTTTCTCGTTCGACGGCGGGCCGACCGTGGTGACCGCGCCGTTCCTGCTCGACGAGCTGTTCGAGCTGGCGGGACAGAAGCTCACCGACCACCTCAAGCTGGTGCCGGTCGACCCGTTCTACCGCATCCGTTTTCACGACGGGCGGGTGTTCGATTACACCGGCGACGCCGAGCGCATGGCCGCCGAGGTGGCCAAGTTCAACCCCGCCGACGTCGACGGCTACGTCAGGTTCGTCGACGAGGCCAAGAAGATCTTCAAGGTCGGCTTCGAGGATCTGGCCGACGTACCGTTCCACAAGCTGATGGACATGATCAAGATCGTGCCGGCGATGGTGCGGCTGCGCTCGCACCTGTCGGTCTATTCGCTGGTCTCGAAGTACATCAAGGACGAGTCGCTGCGCACGGTGATGTCGTTTCACCCGCTGCTCGTCGGTGGGAACCCGTTCACCACCACGTCGATCTATTCGCTGATCGCGTTCCTCGAGCGCAAGTGGGGCGTGTGGTTCGCCATCGGCGGCACCGGCGCGATCGTCACCGCGCTCGCGGAGTTGTTCGTTTCGCTCGGCGGCACGCTCGAACTGTCGACCGAGGTCGATCAGATCCTCATCGAGAAGGGACGCGCCACCGGCGTGCGGTGTAAGGGCGGGCGCACGCTGCCGGCCGAGATCGTGGTCTCCAACGGCGACGCGCCGTTCGTCTACAAGCACCTGATCGATCCGGCGGTGCGCAAGAAGAACACCGACGCGCGGCTGGCCAAGATGCGCTACTCGATGAGCCTGGTGGTGGCGTACTTCGGCACCAAGAAGACCTACCCCGAGCTGGCGCACCACACGATCCTGCTCGGGCCGCGCTATCGCGAGCTGCTCGCCGACATCTTCGACAAGAAGGTGGTGGCGTCGGACTTCAGCCTGTACCTGCACGCACCGACGCGCACCGACCCGTCGCTGGCGCCGCCGGGGCACGAGAACTTCTACGTGCTCGCGCCGGTGCCGCACCTGGAGTCGAACACCGACTGGGCCAAGGCCGGGCCGGCCTATCGCGACAAGCTGTTCGAGTCGCTCGAGCAGACCGTGCTGCCCGGGCTGCGCGACAACCTGGTCACCGAGCGGATCATCACGCCGCAGCACTTTCAGGACGAGCTCAACTCGATGCACGGCGCGGCGTTCTCGATCCAGCCGGTGCTGCGCCAGTCGGCGTGGTTCCGCTTCCACAACCGCTCCGAGGACATCCCCAACTTGTACTTCGTCGGCGCGGGCACCCATCCGGGCGCCGGCATGCCGGGCGTGCTCTCGTCGGCCAAGGTGGTCGACCGGCTGATTCCCGATCAGGACGGCACCGGCAACTCGCGCGATCCGATCGCCGGCTCTCACGCGGCGTGACTCAGCTGGTGCTGCAGCGGCAGGACCGGCTGGCCTGCCGCGCGTGGATCAAGGAGCACTCCAAGAGCTTCTTTCTCTCGTCGCTGCTGCTGCCCGTGCGGGTGCGGCAGGGCGCGTGGGCGCTGTACGCGTTCTGCCGCCGCGCGGATGACGCGGTCGACGACGAGCCCAGCCGATCGGAGGCGCTGCGCAAGGTGGACGGGCTGCGGCGCCGGCTCGAGTCGGTGTATCGCCAGGATGCCGAGGCGCAAGACCATCCGGTCGATCGCGCGTTCGCGGTGATCGCGCAGCGCTATGACATCCCGAGGGCGCTGCCCGAGGCGCTCTTGGCCGGCATGGAGATGGACGCGCGCGGCACCAGCTACGACTCCGAGGACGAGCTGCTCGGCTATTGTTTTCGCGTGGCCTCGACGGTGGGGCTGATGATGACCCGCATCATGGGCTGCGCGGCGGACGTGGCGTGGCTGCGCGCCGCCGATCTCGGCGTGGCCATGCAGCTCACCAACATCGCGCGCGACGTGGGCGAGGACGCGCGGCGCGGGCGCGTGTACTTGCCGCTCGATCTGCTCGAGGCGTGCAAGCTTTCGCCGCAACAGGTGCTCGACGCGACCCGCGCGTCTGCGCCGCTGCGCGAAGCGGTGTGTCGGCTGCTCGCGCGCGCCGATGCGCACTATCGCGCGGCCGATCTGGGCGTGCCGCTGTTGCCGCGCTCGTGCCGGTTCGCGATTCGCGCCAGCCGGCTGATCTACTCGCGCATCGGCGACCAGATCGCACGCAACGGCTACGACTCGCTCACGCAGCGCGCGCACGTGAGCCTGCCGGGCAAGCTGGTGCTGGTGACCCGCGCGGCCGGCGCGCTGTTCTCGACGGCGGGCGAGGCGTCGCTGCGCTCGGTCGGGCCCGCCGACGCGGTGCTGCGGCCGCTGGTGCAGTCGGTGGGGCTGCCGTCGTGAGCAAGGCCGAGGCGATCGCGAGCAGCGACTTTCCGAAGACGCGCGCGGCGCTCTCGAGCGAGACCTGGGCGCACGTGGTCGCGCTGGAAGAAGGCTTTGCGCACAAGGGCCACGTCGAGATCGCCGCGCACGGCGGGCCCGACCGCGGCGCGCGCTGCGACTACGACGTGGCGCTCGCCGGCGGCGGCCTGTCGCTCTTGTACGCGGCGTGGCTGGCGCGCGCGGGGCTGAAGGTGGTGGTGTTCGATCGCGGCAAGATCGGCTGCGGGCATCGCGAGTGGAACATCAGCCGCCGCGAGCTTCAGCCGCTCGCGGAGAGCGGGCTGTTCAGCGCCGCCGAGGTCGCCGCGCTGGTGCTCAAGGAGTATCGCAGCGGCATCATCCGCTGGCACGGCGGCGGCACCTATCCGGTGCGCCACGTGCTCGACTGCGTGGTCAACGCGGAGTGGCTGCTCGATCAATTGCGCGCGCGCGCCGAGGCGGCCGGCGCGACGCTGCTCGATCATCACGCGCTGGCGGGCTATCGCGTGGGCGCGGGCGGCGTCGAGGTCCGGCTGCCGAGCGAGCGAGGGCGCACGCTCACCGCGCGGCTGCTGGTCGACGGCATGGGCGCGTCGAGTCCGCACGCCGCGTTCGACCTGTGCTGCCCGACGGTGGGCGGCGTGCTCGGCGGCCTCGACGAGGGGCCGGGCGTGCGCGAGGTCGATCCCGAGATCGGCGAGATCCTCGTCACCACCGAGGGCATCGAGGAGGAGCGCCAGCACATCTGGGAGGGCTTCCCGGCGCCGGGCGGGCGCTTCACGACCTACCTGTTCTACTACACCGAGCCGGCGCAGCTCGGGCCGCACCCGCTCCTGGCGCTGTACGAACGCTTCTTCGCCACCCGCCCGCGCTACAAGTCCGGCGACGCGCGGCTCGAGAAGCCGACCTACGGGTTCATCCCGGCGTACTCGCGCCTGCGCCCGATGCCGTCAGCGCCGCGTGACCGCGTGATCCTGGTCGGCGACGCGGCGGGGCGCCATTCGCCGCTCACCTTCTGCGGCTTCGGCTCGATGATCCGCTCGTTTCTGCCGGTCGCCGAAGCGCTGCGCGAGCGCCTTGCACGCGACACGCTCGACGCGCGCGCGCTGTCGTCGGTGTGGAGCGAGCCGCCCGCGCTCTCGGTGATGGGCGGCCTGACGCTAATGATGGTCGAAGGCCGCGGCAGAAAAGGGCGCGACCCCGCCGACGTGAACCGGCTGCTCGACGCCGCGTTCGCCTCGCTGGCCGAGTTGGGCGACGAGACCTACGCTTCGTTCGTGCGCGACGAGATCGGCTTCCGCGACTTCATCGCCTTCATGCGCAAGACCGCCGCCCGCCGCCCCACCATCTACGACGACGTGTTCGCGCAGCTCTCCGCCGCCGAGATCGCCCGCTGGACCCTCCGCCTCGCCAAGCTCGGCTTCACCAAGTGGTCCACCGGATCACGTTAGCGGCTGGGGCGCGTGACTTCTTCGACGACCAGGCGGAGCGCTTCGGTCTCGGGGGTCTTGGGACCGAGCAGCTCGGAGACGCCTTCGATGATCGCGGCGCGCATCGCGCGGACGTTCTCGCAGCCGGCGAGCAGCGCGGCGTTGGGACGGCCGAGCGCGGCGTCGCGGCCGGTGGGCTTGCCCATCTGGCCCTCGACGCCTTCGACGTCGTCGAGATCGTCGCGCAGCTGGAGCGCGCAGCCCATTAGCTCGCCGAGCCGCGCCCAGCGCGAGACGTCGTTCTCGGCGCCGCAACAGATCGCGCCACCGGCGGCCGCGGCGCGGAACAGCGCGGCGGTCTTTTGCTTGTGATAGTGGCCGAGGTCGACGTGCGGCTCGAGCTCGAGCGCCTGCCCGCCGATGATGCCGTTGGACGAGCCGGTGGCGGCGGTGAGCACGCCCATCAGGCGGAACGCGATCGCGGCCTTGCGCACCGGCGCGTTGGCCAGGGTCTCGAACGCCAGGGTGAGCAGCGCGTCGCCGACCAGGATCGCGGTCGCGTCGCCGTACACCACGTGCGACGAAGGCAGCCCGCGGCGGGTGGCCGCGTTGTCGAAGCAGGGCAGGTCGTCCTGCACCAGCGACGCGCAGTGGACCAGCTCCACCGCGGCCGACATGCGGCCCACCATTTCGTCGTCGCCGGAACCGTAACGGTCCGCGATCAAACGACAAAGGAGTGGCCGCGCGCGCCGCCCGCCGGGGAAGACCGCGTCGTGCATGGCCCCGTGAAGGCGCGCCGGTGGCGCATCGCGAGTCGGCAGCGACCGCAAGAGCCACTCGTCGACGAAGGCCTGCGCCCGGACGAGGATTTGCTCCGGTGTAGAAGCATCCTCGCCTTCCGCCAGGCGCCCCGTTTCAGCCAACGGCCTCGACACGAACTCTATTCGCCCCCTGGGTTGACCAAGAACCCACGTCGCAACGAGAAATAATAGCGCAGGACACGGCCGGACACACCAACAAATTACCAGCCTTGTGCCACGACTTCTGCGACTCCGCTCACAGCCACCCCAACAAGTACGCTTCGCTAGGCCAGGGAGCGCAGCGCGGCCGCGGGCGCCCCGTCGCGGTACAGGACCGAGTGGCCAGCGACGGCAGGCACACGCGCCCCGGGGGTCAGGATGCCGACCAGGTTCAGCGGATCGGTGGCTGCCACCGCGACCTCCTCGGGGACGGCCGGCGCGCGGCGCAGGCCGCGTAGGGCCTCGACCGCTTCGGGCAGCGCGAACTGCTCGCCGGTCATCTGCAGGCCGGTGACGAAGCGGCCGCCGCGGATCTCCCCGCGCGCCTCGAGCCGCCGGTAGACCTGGACCAGCTCGCGCCAGGGCGGCGCGGCCGTTTCGCGGGCCAACAGCGAGCGCATGACCACGCCGTAGCGGCGCAGGTAGAGCCACGCGTGATCGACCGGGCTGCCGTCGCCGAACGGGCCGCTCTCGTCCTCGTCGCGCGGCGGGCGTGGCGGCGCGTCGCGATGGAGCAGGGACCAGCGGCCTTGCAACGCGCGACGCGGGCGCGCTTCGCGGGCCGAGAGCAGCGTGCGCAGCCCGGAGAAACCGTCGCTCGAGACCGCGCCGGTGCGCACCAGCTCCCACAGCGCGTCCTCGACGGCGCCGGCCGGCTCGCCGAGCGCCGCCGCCAGATCGGCCGCGAAGGCGGCGCCGCGCGCCTCGAGCGCACCGGCCACCGCGCGTGCCAGCGGACCGAGGTGCGACCAGCCCGACGGGCGATGCGCGCCCTCGCCGGAGGGGCGCTGCACAAGCCACGACGCGTGTGCGCGCAGGAACAGCCCGATCTTTCCGCGGGCGCCGCGCGCGGCGTGCGGCTCGTCGCCAGCGCTGCCGTCTTTGGCGTCGGGCGCCTCGGGCTCGAGCACGCGCAGCCGCGCCCACGCCACCTCGCCCGATAGGCACAGCTCGTCGAGCCAGCCCGGCTGGTAGCCCTCGATGCGCGCGGGCAGCACGTCGCGCTCCCACGCCGCCGGTTGCAGCTCGAGCCCTTCGAGCTGCTCGATCACCTTGAGCACGCCCTCGGTGCCGTGCAGGCGCGTGCCGGGCTGAAGGTGCTGCCAGCGCAACAGGAAGCGGATCAGCTCGGCGGGCGTGACCGGGCGAATCTGCTCGCGCAGCTGGCCGAGCGTGCGACGGTGAATGCGCTGTAGCAGCCGGCGCTCGCACCATTCGATCCCCGCGCCGGCGCCCGAGAACGTGCCCTGCAGCACGCGGCCGTCCGCCTCGAGCTGCGCGAGCGCGGCGTCGACGGCGTCACGCGGAAGGCCGAGCGCGGCCACGATCGCGTCGGGCGCGACCGGCCCGGCGGTTTGCATGAATCCGCCGACCAGCGCCGCCGACGCCGACGCCGCGTCCCATTCGCGCGCGCCGGCGAGCGGCTCGACCAACGGATCAATCTGGCCGTCGGGAAACGCGGCGCGCACCAGCGGAAGGCGCTCGGTCGGAACCCACGCCTCGCGCAGACCCGGCCGGCGCAGATGGGTCGCGCGCCCGCTCGCGGTCAGCTCCTCGAACCAGCGCCGCCACTCGGCGCGCGGCTCGCACAAGGCTTGCGTGCACAGCAGATCGTGCAGCTCGTCGGCGTCGCGCGGGCCGGGCGCCGCTTCGTCGACGACCGACTGGATCGCGTCTCGATCGAGGGTCATCAGATCGGCGTCGCGCGGGTCGAGATCGCCGGGCCGCGAGGTGGTCACCGCGCGGGTGCGGCGCTCCTCGAGCGGCGCGTCGTCGAGAAACGCGTACGGATTCGCCGCCAGGATCCCGTGCGAGAACGGCGAGGGCGCGATCGTGTCGCGCGCCAGCGTGACGATCTCGCCGGCGTGGAGCGCGGTGAGCACGCGCCGGAGCCCTTCGGCGTCCATCACCTCTTGCAGACAGTCGCGTCGGGTCTCGAGCACCAGCGGATGGTCGGGCAGCTCGAGGTCGTCGGGCACGACGCCGCCGTGGTTGTCCTGGCAGCCCGCCTGCGCCGGAAACACCGCCGCCGCCAGATCGTTGGCGCGCATGCGGATCAGCTGCGGCGGGGTGCGCCTGCCGTTGGTGTGGCGCAGCACCGCCAGCGCGCGCGTCACGTTCCAGCGCCAGCGGGTGGCCCACATAGGCGCCTGCAGCGCGGCCTGCACCAGCACCTCCTCGATGGTGTTGGGGTGCAGGAAGCCGAAGATCGACTCCAGCGGGAACGAGTGCTGCGGCCCGAGCGAGAGCAGGATCGCGTCGTCGGTGGCGGCGGCCTGCAGCTCGAAGTCGAAGGTGCGGCAGAACTTCTTGCGCAGGCCCATGCCCCACGCGCGGTTGATGCGCGCGCCAAAGGGCGCGTGGAGCACCAGCTGCATGCCGCCGGTCTCGTCGAAGAAGCGCTCCGCCACCACCGTCTTCTGCGTCGGCACCGCACCGAGCATGCGCGCGCCCTCGGCCACGTAGGCGACCGCCTGCTCGGCGCCGGCGTGCTCGACCGCGCACTCGGTCTCGAGCCAGGCGACCGCCGCCTCGCGCCCGTCCGCCTGCACGCGCGCCCACAGCTCCTCGCGCAGCCGCGCCACCTCGAACGACAGCTCCTCGGTGCGTGCCAGCCCCTCGCCGTTCCAGAACGGGATCGACGGCGGCAGCCCGTGCGCATCCTCGACGCGCACCCGGCCGGACTCGACGCGCCGCACGCGCCACGAGGTCGAGCCGAGCTGAAAGATGTCGCCCGCCATGCTCTCGATCGCGAAGTCCTCGTCGAGCGTGCCGACCACCGCCTCGGTGGTGTCCTCGACGACGGTGTAGTCGGCCTTGTCGGGGATCGCGCCGCCCGAGGTGATCGCGGCGAGCCGCGCGCCGCGACGGCCCTTGACGCGCCGGTGCACGCGATCGAGGTGCAGGTGCGCGCCGGAGCGGCCGCGGCGCGTGGCGATCCCGTCGCCGAGCATGGCCAGCACCTGATCGAACTCGGCGCGCGGCAGGTGCTCGTAGGGCGCCGCGCGGGTGACCAGCGCGTACAGCTCGTCCTCGCCCCACTCGCTGGTCGCGCAGATCGCCACCAGCTGTTGCGCGAGGATGTCGAGCGGCGCCGCGCGCACGATCGGCCGATCGATCCGGCCCGCGCGAATCGCGCGCACCGCCGCCGCGCACTCGATCAGCTCGTCGCGCGTAAGGGCGAAGATGCGTCCCTTGGGCGTGCCGTCGACGGCGTGGCCGGCGCGGCCGATGCGCTGGCGCAAGACCGCGATCGAGCGCGGCGAGCCGAGCTGGCACACCAGCTCCACGTCGCCGATGTCGATGCCCAGCTCGAGCGAGGCGGTGGCGATCACCGCGCGCAGCTCGCCCTGTTGCAGGCGCCGTTCGACCGACTGGCGCGTGCGCTTGGCGAGCGCGCCATGGTGCGCCGCCACCACGCCCGGCCCCATCCGCTCCTCGAGATCGTGCGCCACCCGCTCGGCCAGCCGCCGGCTGGGCACGAAGATGAGCGTCGACTTGTGCGCCGCCAGCAAAATCTCCAGCCGCGCGTACACGTCGCCCCAGGCGTGGCGCGAGGCGACCGCCGAGAGCGTCTCTTTGGGCACCTCGATGCCGATGTCGAGCGCGCGGCTGCGCCCGGCGTCGACCAGCCGGCACGGCCGATTCGCGCCGGTGAGGAAGCGCGCCGCCTCGGCGGGCGGCTCGACCGTCGCCGACAGCCCGATGCGCTGCAGCCGCCGCTTGCACAGTGCATCGAGCCGCTCGAGGCTGAGCGCCAGGTGCGCGCCGCGCTTGTTGCCCACCAGCGCGTGGATCTCGTCGACGATCACCGTCTCGGCGCCGTCGAGGATCGCGCGCGCTTTTTCGGACGTGACCATCAGATAGAGCGACTCGGGGGTGGTGATGAGGATGTGCGGCGGATGGCGCAGGATGCGCGCGCGCTCCGATGCGGTCGTGTCGCCGGTGCGCACCGCGGTCTTGATCGGCGGCAACAGGCGCCCCAGCGCGACCGCGGTCTCCTCGATCCCGCGCAGCGGCGCCTGCAGATTACGATCGACGTCCGCCCCGAGCGCCTTGAGCGGCGACACATAGATGATGCGCACCCGCTCGTCGAGCCGCCCCTCGGTCGCGCGCCGCACCAGCCCATCGAGCCCGGCCAGGAACGCCGCCAGCGTCTTGCCCGACCCGGTCGGCGCCATGATCAGCGTGTCGTTTCCCGTCGAGATCTCGCGCCAGCCGAGCGCCTGCGCCTCGGTCGGTGCTGCAAACCGCGCCTCGAACCAGCGCCGCACGATCGGGTGAAACGCCTGCAACGACATGACGTCCAACTCTAGATCGGGACTGATAGTCTGTACAGTGCCATTAGCGGGGAAAGGTCCCGTGGTCCGACCCGTACTACGGGACCATGCGAAGACTCGGCATTCTCTTGTTGGCCGGCGTGGGTGCGTGCGCCTCGTCGGAGACGCGCCCGGATCCGCGGCCCGAGGAGCCGGTTCCCCAGGTCGCGCTGATGAAGGCGGATCCGCCGCCGGCTTGCGTCGAGCGCGGATCGATCATGGAAGCGATCTGGTGGGGCGACGTGGAAGGCGCGCGCCGGACGTTGCGCCGCAAGGCCGCGGCGATGGGCGCCAACTACGTGCGGCTCGAGCTGCCGTCGAGCGGCACCGCGTACTACTGCCCACCCGGCGCACCGGACGCAGCGCCACCGGTCGCAGGCTATCGAGCGCCGCTGCAGACGCCCGAGGCTATTCCGCTGATGAAGGCCGACCCGCCGCCGGGTTGCGTCGAGCGCGGGTCGGTGATGCAGGCGATCTGGTTTGGGGACGTGGAGGGCGCGCGGCGCGTTCTGCGGCAGAAGGCGGCGGCGATGGGCGCCAACTATGTGCGGCTGGAGTTGCCGTCGAGCGGGACCGCGTTCTACTGCCCGCGCTAGACGTTCGCGCTACTTGTGGCGGGGCGGAGCCTGGCCTTTGAGGCCGAGCGAGGGGACGGGGGAGCGCACGACCTTGGAGAGTTGGATGGCGCCGCGCGGGGCGGTGGCGAGACCCTTCGCTGCGGTGGGGCCGACGGCGCCGCCGTTGGGCGGGCCGCCCCAGCGGCCGTAGGTCGGGTGATCGCACTTCACGCCGCCGGTCCAGTAGTGGCGGATGATGTAGCGGCCCTGGAAGTTGTTCTCGCCCGACGGCTGCGCGCCCGCGTCGGAGCTCTGGCCGTCATAGCTCGCGCGCCCGCCGATCACCGGCTTGGCCTCGCGGAAGATCAGATCTTCGGACAGCGTGTCCTTCGAGTAGCGCGTGTGCAGGCGCGTCAGCACCCAGCTGGCGAAGTTGCCGTAGAAGCCGCCGGGCGGTCCGCGGCGGCTCGGCTGGCCCGGCTGTCCGTCGGGCGGCGCGGGCTGATCGGGGCCTTCGCCGAGGGTCGCCAGGTCGCTCGCCTGCAGCGGCGGGCACGGGCACGGATCGCACGAAGACGTTTGCCACGCGTACTCGGTGACCACCGCCTTGTTGTTCATCTTCGCCAGCGTCTCGTCGAACAGCTGCGCGTAGAACGCCGGGAACGCCTTGCGAACTTCGTCGGCGACCTCGAGGTTGGTCGGGATGAACACGTTCGGATAGTTCGCGACCTCGAAGCGCGAAGTCGGATGCAGCACGTAGACGATCAGATCTTGCTTGCCCGCCGCGTTGAGCAGCCCGAGCCGCACCGGCAGCTTGAGCTCGCTCGCCTCGAACGAGAAGCGCAGCGGCGAGAGCTGCATCTGCCCCTGCTCGTCGCGCTTGACCTTCTTGATGTCCACCTTGGCGACGAAGAACTTCATCTGGTCGCGCACGTACGGCGCCAGCGCGTCCGCGGCGCCTTGCGGGATGGTGTACTTGTTCTGCCGCAGCCAGGTGTCGAGCCCCGACGAGTCGCGCGCGCTCAAGATCACGATCTCGTACTCGCCGACCACGAACTGCGCCTCGATCTTGACGCCCAGCTCGTCGGCGTTGCGCCGCGCGCCCGCCGGAGCCGGCGGCGCCATCGCGCCCTTCGAATACATGCGTCGCGGCGGCTCGACGTAGCACGGGTCCTGCTCCCAGTACTCGACCAGGCGCGGCGCGGAGAGCGAATCGATGTGCTCGAAGACGTCGTGCGGCAGGGTCTTGACGTCTTCTTTGTGCAACACCACCGGCACCGGCACCACCATCGCGAAGTTTTCCGGCGGGCCTTGATAGGTGTTCGACAGGGTCATGCTGGTGCGGTTGCCCTTGCGCAGCAGCACCACCTGCGACGCGTTGTTGGTGAGCTTGGCGTCGTTCCCGGCCACGAAGAAGCCGCAGAACGCGCTCGCCACCGACGGCGCCAACAGTCCAGCCAACAGAGCGATCGTGCGCATTCGTTCCCCCTTTATTTGTGGCGCGGTGGCGGCTGGCCCTTGAGCCCGAGGCTGGGTACGGGCGAGCGCACGACCTTGCTCAGCTGCACGGTGCCGCGCGGCGCGTTGGCGATCCCGGTCGCCGCGGTGGGAGCGCTCGGCTCGCCGCCGCCGGGCGGGCCGCCCCAGCGACCATACTGCGGCTTGTCGCACTTCACCGCGCCGGTCCAGTAGTGGCGGATGATGTAGCGGCCCTGAAAGTTGTTCTCGCTCGACGGCTGCGCGCCCGCGTCGGCGCTCTGGCCGTCGTAATTCGCGCGCCCGCCGATCACCGGCTTGGCTTCCTTGAACACCAGATCTTCGGACAGCGTGTCCTTCGAGTAGCGCGTATGCAGGCGCGTCAACACCCAGCTGGCGAAGTTGCCGTAGAAGCCGCCGGGCGAGCCCTTGCCCTGCTGCGCCTCCGGCTTTTGCTCGGCGCCTTCACCCAGCGTCGCCAGGTCGCTCGCCTGCAGCGGCGGGCACGGGCACGGATCGCACGAAGACGTTTGCCACGCGTACTCGGTGACCACCGCCTTGTTGTTCAGCTTGGCCATGGTCTCGTCGAACAGCTGCGCGTAGAAGGCGGGGAACGACTTGCGAACTTCGTCGGCGACCTCGAGGTTGGTCGGGATGAACACGTTGGGATAGTTCGCGACCTCGAAGCGCGCGGTCGGATGCAGCACGTAGACGATCAGATCCTGCTTGCCGTTGGCGTTGAGCAGCCCGAGGCGCACCGGCAGCTTCAGCTCGCTCGCCTCGTAGGAGAAGCGCAGCGGCGAGAGCTGCACCTGCTGCTGCGCGTCGCGCTTGACCTTCTTGATGTCCACCTTGGCGACGAAGAACTTCATCTGATCGCGCACGTACGGCGCCAGCGCCTCGCCCGCCCCTTTGGGAATCGTGTACTTGTTCTGCCGCAGCCAGGTGTCGAGGCCGCCCGAGTCCCTGGCGCTCAAGATCACGATCTCGTACTCACCGACGACGAACTGCGCCTCGATCTTCACGCCCAGATCCTTGCCGCCCTTCTTGCGCGGCGCGCCGTCCGAGTACTGCCTCCCCCCGACCGCCGACTCCCCCTCCTCGGGCGGCTGGATGAAACACGGATCCTGCTCCCAGTACTCGACGAGCCGCGGCGCCGACAGCGAGTCGATGTGCTCGAAGACATCGTGCGGCAGCGTCTTGACGTCTTCTTTGTGCAAGACCACCGGCACCGGCACCACCATCGCGAAATTTTCAGGAGGGCCCTGGTAGTTGTTCGAGAGGGTCATGGTGGTGCGGTTGCCCTTGCGGAGCAGCACCACCTGCGACGCATTGTTGGTCAGCTTGGCGTCGCTGCCGGTCACGAAGAAGCCACAAAACGCGCTCGCCACCGACGGCAACAGCAGCCCGCACAGCACGGTCAGTCTCCGCATGGCCGGCAGTATACCCCTCAGCGCGGAAGTAGATAATAGAGGTGGCCCTTCTGTTTCATCACGCCGGCGTAGCGGCCGGCGTCGGGACCGCGGCCCCAGAACAGATCGACGCGCGCGCCCTTGATGCCCGAGCCGGTGTCCTGATCGAGCACGAAGCGCTGAAGCGGCCGCCACTCGACGGCGTGCAGCTCCTCCATGCGCGGCTGCGTGGTGACCAGGAACGCGAGCGCGCCCTTGGGATAGACCGTCGGATCGGTGGCGATGGTGCGCCCGTCGGTGGCGGGCAGGCCGATCGAGGTCGGCGGGCCGGAGCCGCGGCGTGGCTCGAAGAACACGTAGCGCGGATTTTTTTCCAGATACTTGCGCATCTCGGGCTCGGGCAGGGAGCGCAGGAACGCCGACATGGTGTGCATGGTCATCTCGGCCTTCGAGATCGGCAGAAAGCCGCCCAGCCTGGTGTGCGGCTGGCCGTTGTTGCCGGCGTACTCGAGCTGAAGCGTGGTGCCGTCGGGCAGCGCGACCGCGCCCGAGCCTTCGGTCTGCAGGATGAACGCGTCGAGCGGATCGACCCAGCACAGCTCGAGGTTGCGCCCGGCGAGCGCGTGCCCGCTGTCGATCTCGGCGCGGGTCAGGAACGGATGATCCGCGGACAGCTCGGCCGGCGGCCGATAGAGCGGCTGCGTGAAGCGCGCGGTGGCGGCCGGCGCGCCGTCGACGATCGGCTCGAAGTAGGCGGTGACCAGCACCTCCGGACGCGCCGGCAGCTCCTCGAAGGTGAACTCGCGCCCGACCGCGGCGAAGAACGCCTCGCGCGTCGGGCTCTCGCGGCCGAGCGCGACGAAGCGGCGCAGCGCGGCCACGTAGGTCGCCTTGGGAATGGTGCGCGCGCCGAGCGTGAACGACTGGATGCGCGCCGAGCGCTCCAGGTGATCGGCCTGCGCGCTGGCGGCGGCGAGCAGCGGATCGAGCGGCAGATCGTCGACCAGCCCGGGAGGACGGGGCCGCGCGGTGGCGCAGGCGGCGCAGGTGACCAGGAGCGCGACGGCGGGCAGGAGCGGAAGACGCATCTCGTACGTGGTACCACGGCGCACGCCGGCTACTTCCCCAGCAGGCGCTCCACCTCGGAGCGCAGATCCGCGCGCACGAACGGCTTGAGCAGCACCCCGTCGGCCGCCAGGTCGTCGGCGATCTCGGGCGCGAACGGGATCGCCGAGCAGATCAGCAGCCGCGGCGGCCGCGCCATCATGCGCAGCCGCGCCGCCACCAGCGGGCCGGACACGTGCGGCAGCTGCAGATCGAGCACCAGCACGTCGGGCGTCAGCGCGTCGAGCAGGCGCAGCGCCGCCTCGCCGTCCGAGGCGATCACCACCTCGTACTCGCGGTTGGCCAGCTCTTCGCGCACGGCCTGTTGGACCTCGCGATCGTCATCGACGACCAGCACCGTCCTGCGCGTGGCCTCGACGCCCACCATACCCACCATTGTAAGCGATCCTAGGCACCCCGGGGGCGGTTGCAACGGGGCCCGACCACCTTGCAGGTCCCCGGCACTAGGCATACCCTGAGCGCCACCAGAAACTCGAATCTCGGGGGTCGTCCATGTCGCGCGAGCTGTGGGATCGTTATCGCCAGTACCTCAACGTCAACGAGTCGATCGGCGTCACCGTCGACATCAGCCGGATGAAGTTCACCGACGGCTTCTTTGCGGAGATGGAGGCGCCCATGCAGCGCGCCTACCAGCAAATGGACGAGCTGGAGAAGGGCGCGATCGCCAACCCCGACGAGAAGCGCATGGTCGGGCACTACTGGCTGCGCGATTCGGCGCGCGCGCCGTCGGATGTGAAGAAGGAAATCGACGAGTGCCTGGCCAAGATGAAGCGCTTCGCCGGCGACGTGCACTCCGGCCGCATCAAGGGCCAGAAGTCGCACCTCTCGCGGCTGCTGGTAGTCGGCATCGGCGGCTCGGCGCTCGGCCCGCAGTTCGTCTCGGCGGCGCTCACCACGCCGGCCGATCGCATGAAGATCTACTTCTTCGACAACACCGATCCCGACGGATTCGACCGCACGCTGGCGCAGCTCGACGGGCACCTCGACGAGACGCTGACGGTGGTGATCTCGAAGTCGGGCGGCACCAAGGAGACGCGCAACGGCATGCTCGAGGCGGCCGAGGCCTATCGCAAGGCGGGGCTCGACTTCACCAAGCACGCGGTGGCGGTCACCGGCGACGGATCGGAGCTCGACAAGGTCGCGGTGAAGAACCAGTGGCTGGAGCGCTTCCCGATGTGGGATTGGGTCGGCGGGCGCACCTCCGAGCTGTCGGCGGTCGGCCTGTTGCCGGCGGTGCTGCAGGGTCTGGACATCGACGCCATGCTGGCCGGCGCCAGGGCCACCGACGCGGTGACGCGCGTGCACGAGACGCGCAAGAACCCGGCCGCGCTGCTCGCGCTCATGTGGTTCCACGCCGGCGGCGGGCGCGGCAAGAAGGACATGGTGATCCTGCCGTACAAGGACCGCCTCGAGCTGTTCTCGCGCTATCTGCAACAGCTGGTGATGGAGTCGCTCGGCAAGGAGCGCGATCTCGAAGGCAAGGTCGTGCACCAGGGCATCGCGGTGTACGGCAATAAGGGCTCGACCGATCAGCACGCCTACGTGCAGCAGCTGCGCGACGGGGTGAACAACTTCTTCGCCACCTTCATCGAGGTGCTCAAGGATCGCGACGGCCTGTCGCTCCCCGTCGAGGAAGGGGTCACCGCGGGCGATTACCTGTCCGGCTTCTTCCAGGGCACGCGGCGCGCGCTGTACGAAAACCATCGCGAGTCGATCACGCTCACCATCAACCACGTGGACGCCAAGGCGATCGGTACGCTGATCGCGCTCTACGAGCGCACCGTCGGCTTGTACGCGTCGCTGATCCACACCAACGCGTATCACCAGCCGGGCGTCGAGGCGGGCAAGAAGGCCGCGACCCAGGTGCTCACGCTGCAGGCCAAGATCCTCGCGCACCTGGCCGAGCACCGCGGCAAGGGCTGCTCGCTCGAGGAGGTCTCGGCGTCGATCGGCGCCAAGGACGAGATCGAGACCGTCTACAAGGTCCTCGAGCACGCCTCGGCCAACCCCGACCACGCGATCAAGCGCACCGCCGGCAAGACCCCGTTCGACGCCACCTACACCGTCTAGCGCTGGTAGGTGCCGGTGAGCGTGCCTTCGGCGAGCACGTGGCCGCGGATCGCGCGCTCGAGGTCACCGGCGTTGGAGCCCATGGTCAGGCCGATCTTTCCGTCGAGCGCGAACACGCGGAAGCGATAGTGGTGCAGCTTGCCGGGCGGCGGGCACGGGCCGTTGTAGCCGAGCTTCTTGAAGCCGTTCTTGCCCTGGCGCGAGCCGTCGGGCAGATCGGGGAGCTGCGGCACGGCCGGGCCCACGCCGTGGAATTTTTCGGGCAGGTTCCAGATCACCCAGTGCACGAACGTACCGCCCGGCGCGTCGGGATCGTCGACGATCAGCACCCAGCTCACCGCGTTGGGCGGCATTTCCTGCACGTCCAGGCGCGGCGCTTCGTCCTTGCCGTCGCAGGTGAGCGGCTTTGGGATCGGCTGCCCCTCGCCGAAGCTCGCGCTCTTCACCACCAGGGTCAGCACCATCATCGACAAGGTCATGGGCCTATCCTATAAAACCGCATGATCGCCGCAATGACCGTTTTCCTGGCCACCACGCCGATGCAGCAACTATCAGATAAGTACCTTCAGGAGCTTTGGAAGGTCTCGCCGATGACCGCGTCGCAGGTGGGCTATCACAAGGACGGCGTGGACCTCAGGCTCGACGATCTGTCGGCGGAGGCACGCACGCGGCGCGCGGCGTGGCTGGCGCGCTTTTCCGACGAGCTGTGGAAGCAGGACAAGCTCGCCGAGGAGGATCACGCCGATCAGGCGCTGCTCGGCCACGCGATCGCGCTCGAGCGGCTCGAGCTGGAGGGCGCGCACGATTACACGCGGCGCTGCGATCGGCCGCTCGACGATCTGGGCAGCGTGTTCTTCGCGATGGTGGCGCGCGACTACGCGCCGATCGAGCAGCGCGCCGCCGACGTGCTCGGGCGGCTCGGCGGCGTTCCGCGCTACCTCGAGCAGGCGCGCGCCGGGCTGACCACCGACGTCGACGTGTTCCGCGCGGCGGCGAAAGACGACGGCGAGGGGCTGGTCGAGTACCTCGAGCACGAGCTCGCGCCGGCGTTCGTCAAGACCACCCGCGCGGCGCAGGTGAAGAGCGCGGCGCTCGAGGCGGCCGAGGCGGTGCGCGCGTACCTGCGCTGGGTCGAGCGCGAGCTGCCGAAGAAGCCGAAGGCGAGCTTTCGCTATGGCAGCGAGCTGTACGCGAAGCGCTTTGGGCCGTACCTGCAGATCAAGCAGTCGCCGGCCGAGGTGCTGGCGCAAGCGGAGCAGCGCTCCACCGAGCTGCACGCGCTCATGAAGACGCTCGCCAAGAAGCTGGTGCCGTCGGGCGACGTGCGCGAGGCGCTGGGTAGGATCGCCGACGATCACTGCAAGCCCGACGAGCTGTTCACCACCGTGCGCAAGCAGCTCGACGAGGCCAGGGCGTTCATCGCCGACCAGCAGCTGCTCACGCTGAAGAAGCGCGACAACCTGACGGTGATCGAGACGCCGGCGTTTCTGCGCAGCCAGCTCGGCGTGGCGGCGTTCGACGGCGCGCCGCCGCTGCAGCCGCAGTTGGGCGCGTTCTACTACGTGACGCCGTTTCCCAAGAATTGGCCGAAGGACAAGATCGACGCCAAGCTGCGCGAGTACAACCGCAACATGCTGGCGCTGCTCACCATCCACGAGGCGATGCCCGGCCACTACGTGCAGTTCGAGCACGCCAACGACGTGCAGCCCGAGACCCGCCGCGTGCTGCGCTGGGTGCTCGGCTCGGGCGCGTACATCGAGGGCTGGGCGGTGTACACGCAAGATCTGATGGTCGACGCCGGCTTCTACGGCCACGATCCCAAGCTGCAGCTCCAGCAGTACAAGCTCGAGCTGCGCGCGGTGACCAACGCAATCCTCGACATCAAGCTGCAGACCACCGAGCTCTCCGACGAGGACGCGCTGGCGCTGATGATGGACGGCGCGTTCCAGGAGCGCCCCGAGGCCGAGCTCAAGCTGCGCCGCGCCAAGCTCTCGGTGACCCAGCTGTGCTCGTACTTTGTCGGCGGCGAGGGGTGGCGCAAGAAGCGCCGCGCGGCGGAGAAGCTGCCCGGTTTCAACCTGCGCGCCTTCCACGATCGCGAGCTCGCCAAGGGCGCCGTTCCGCTCGAGTAGACGATCTCCCGTCGAGCCGAGGGAGTAGAATGGACTCAGCCCCATTCCGCTACAGTGACGGCGCCAATCGCATCAACGACGAGCAGTGCAGGGGAGAAGCTGAGATAATGGCGCCGTGAAACCCGGCGATCGCATTGCGGGGCGCTTCGAGGTGGAGCGGCTGGCGGGATCCGGCGGGATGGGCGCAGTCTATTGTGCGCGTGATCTGTCGACGGGCGAGCGGGTCGCGCTCAAGCTCTTGCACGACGACGCCCGCGACGACGACCGGTTCGCCCTCGAGGCGCAGCTGCTCGCCAGCCTGCAGCACCCGGGAGTGGTCCGTCACATCGCGCACGGTCGCTCGCCCGACGGACCCCGCTTTCTGGCCATGGAGTGGCTCGAGGGCGAGGACCTGGCATCGCGCCTGCGCCGCGCCGGGCTCACCGTCGACGAGAGCGTCGCGGTGCTGGTGGGCGTCGCCTCGTCGCTGGCGGCGGCGCACGAGCGGGGCATCGTCCACCGCGACATCAAGCCGAGCAACATCTTCCTCGTCGACCACCGTGTCGATCGCTGCAAGCTCCTCGACTTCGGCGTCGCCCGCCCCGAACACAACGCACGCGCCGCCACGCAGACCGGGCAGCTGGTAGGCACCATCGGCTACATGGCGCCCGAGCAGGTGCGCTCGGCGCGCGCCGCCGACTCACGCGCCGACGTGTTCTCGCTGGGCTGCGTCCTCTTCGAGTGCCTCACCGGCGAGCCGGCGTTCTCCGGCGATCATCCAATCGCCATCCTGGCCAAGATCCTCGTCGAGGACGCACCGCGTCTCGGCGAGCTGCGCGCCCACCTGAAGCCGCTCGAGGAGCTGGTCGCGCGGATGTTGTCCAAGGATCCGGCGCGCCGGCCGGCCGACGCGGCGGCCGTGCTGGCCGAGCTCGCTGCGGTGAAGACCGTCGAGACCCAGGGTCGAGCGCCGGCAGTGGCGCCACGCTCGACCTTGACGGCCAGCGAGCGGCGCCTCTTGTGCGTCGTGCTCACCCACGCGCAGGTGGCGCAGCCGGTAGGCAATGCGCCGACGTTGCGCGGCGACGAGCACGGGCTCCCCGAGCAGCTCGCTGCGGCGGTGCGCCCGCTCGGCGGCAAGCTCGAGCACCTCGCCGACGGTTCGCTGCTGATCACGCTACACGGGCAGGGGGCGGCAATCGATCAAGCGGCGCGCGCCGCCCGCTGCGCGCTCGCCTTGCGCGCGCTCCTGCCCGACGTCGAGATCGCGCTCGCCACCGGCCGAGGCGTGGTGGCGCACCGCTGGGCAGGCGGCGACGTGATCGATCGCGCCGTGGCCCTGCTCGCGGGCGCGCCGGCCGCCGGCCAGGCCGCCATCCGGGTCGACGAGGTCACTGCCGGCCTCCTCGACGCGCGCTTCGAGGTGACGCGCGGGCCGGCCGGCTTCGAGCTGCGCGGCGAGCGCGAAGGCGCCGAGGGATCGCGGCTGCTGCTCGGCAAGCCGGGGCCGTTCGTCGGCCGCGAGCGCGAGATGGGCGCCCTGCTCGCGCTCTACGACGAGTGCGTCGCCGAGCCGCTGGCCCGCCCGGTGCTGGTCACCGCAGCGACGGGCGTGGGCAAATCCCGCCTCGAGCGCGAATTCCTCGCCCGGCTCCGGGAGCGCTCGAGCCAGCCACAGATCTGGATCGCGCGCGGTGATCCCACCCGTTCGGGATCGCCCTACGCGCTGCTCGCGCACTCGCTGCGCCGCGAGGCCAACATTCACGAAGGCGAGCCGCTCGACATCCGGCTGGGCAAGCTGCGCACCCGGCTCTCGCGCCACCTGTTAGCCGCCGAGCTCGAACGAGCGACTCAATTTCTGGGCGAGATGGTCGGCGCGCCGTCCGCCGACGGGACCTCGGCGCCGCTCGCGGCCGCGCGCGGCGACGCCCGGCGCATGGGGGTCGAGATGCACCGCGCGTACGTCGATTGGCTGCGCGCGGAATGCTTGGCGGGGCCGCTGGTGCTGGTCCTCGAAGACTTGCAGTGGGGAGACCTGCCCAGCGTGACGCTGCTCGACGAGGTACTCCAAGATCTGGCGCTGCAACCGCTGATGGTGTTGGCGCTCGGCCGCCCCGAGACGGTCCAGGTGTTCCCGCAACTCTGGGAAGGACGCGGGCTGCAGGAGATTCGTCTCGGCGAGCTCACCCGCCGCGCGTGCGAGAAGTTGATCCGCCAGGTGCTCGGCGAGGGCGTAGAGCCCAAATTGGTGGCTCGGCTGTCCGATCACGCCGCCGGCAACGCGTTCTATCTCGAGGAGCTCCTCCGCGCCCACGCCGAAGGGCACGGCGAGGCGCTACCACCGACCGTGCTGGCGATGGTGCAGGCGCGGCTGGATGGTCTACCCGTCGAAGCGCGGCGATTGCTCAGGGCGGCCAGCGTCTTCGGGCAGGTGTTCTGGCCGGGCGGCTTGTCCGCCTTGCTCGGCGACGGTGCGCAGCCAATCGATGTGCAGGCGTGGCTGGCCGAGCTGATACGACGCGAGGTGATCTTGCGCAAGAACGAGAGCGCGTTCGCCGGCGAGGAGGAGTATGCGTTCCGCCACGCGCTCGTGCGCGAGGCCGCCTATTCGATGCTCACCGCCGGCGATCGGCAGCTCGGTCACCGGCTCGCCGCCGAGTGGCTCGAGCGCCTGAAGAGCGCGCTTCCGTCGCGGCTGCACGTGCTCGCCTATCACTTCGCCGAAGCGGCCCTCCCGGCGCAGGCACGCAGCTACTGGCTCCGCGCGGCGCGGCAGGCCCGCGCGATCTTCGCGAACGCCGAGGCGATCGAGAGCTACGACCGCGCGCTTGCGTCATCGGGCGAGCCGGAGGAGCTGAGCGAGCTGGCCGAGCTCCTCGAGCAGATGGGACGCACCGCCGAGGCGGTGGCGCCGCTCGAGCGGGCGATCGCGCTTTGTCGCGCCCGCGCGGACGCGGCTGGCGAGGCGATCGTGCTCGCGCGCCGCGCCTACCTCGCCTATCGCACCGGCGACGGGCCCGGCATCCTCGCCTGGGCCGAGCAGGCGCTTCTACGCGCGCGCGAATCCGGCGATCTCAACGCCATCTTGAAGGCGCTGCGCCAGCTCGGCGTCGGCTATGAGTTTGCCGGCCGCTTCGCCGACGCCGAGCGCACCTATCACCAGCTCCTCGAGCTGGCGAAGGATCAGCCGGACTCGGAGCACCGCGCCAGCGTCTACAACTCGCTCGGCGAGATCGCGCGCGCGTCGTTCCGCGAGCGCGACGCGATCGATTGGTACGAGCGCAACGAGGCTGAGCGCCAACGACTCGACCCCGGCTCGGTCAACCCGTTGTATCTCAACAACGTCGGCGCCGCCTGGGCCTGCCTCGGCGAGCACGCGCGCGCGCTCGGCTTCCTCGACGCCTGCATCGCCGAACGGCGGCGCACCGGCCACCTCGCCTTCTTGTCCGAGAGCTATTACTTCCGCGGGCTCGTGCACCTTCAGCTGGGACAACTGCCCGCAGCGGCGGCCGACATCGCCGAGTGTCACCGCCTTGCCACCACCCAGCGCGAGTCCGAGATGATCGCCCTCGCGCTCCGCCTCTCGGCGCTCGCCGCCGAAGCCGGTGCGCCCGTCGAGCCCGGCGAGGCGGAGGCCAGGCTCCGGGAGAGCGTCCGCATCCTCGTCGAGATCGGCAAGCGCGGCGAGGAAGCGCGCAGCCGCTGGGAGCTCGGCCGGCTCTACCAGCGCCGCGGGCGGTCCTTGGAGGCGCGCAGCGAGCTCGAGCACGCGCACCGCCTGTTTGGCGAGCTGGGGATCGAAGCGCCGCTCGCGCAGATCGCGCGCGAGCTCGCCTGAGCCTCAGACGCCGGCAGCCGGGCGCGAACATCATCTTGAAGCCGGACCTACACCAGCGACAGGAAGCTACATGCGATCCAGTCTTGTCCAGACGAGGACCATTGGCCCTTCTAGGTGGTACGATCACGGGGTGGCGGTACGCGCGCTTTTGGTTCTTGTCGCTTGGAGCACGACCGGCTGCTCGTTCCAGGTTGACGGCATCTCGTCCGGCGCCTTGGCCGACGATTCGAAGGATCTCTCCGGCGTCCCCGAAATGTCGACCGTCGACGGAAGCGAAAGCGGCGACGACGGCCCGTCCGACGCCCAGGCCGCCGTCGACCAGGCGCAGTTGCCCCTCGATCTTCCTCCCCCGCCGCTCGACTTGACCTCACGGCCCGATCTGCTCTCGACGTTCTGCGGCGAGCCCAACCTGCTCGCGTGCTTCGAGTTCGAGGACGGCGCCAACGCGACGATCGCGCACGACGGCACCGCCAACCACGACGACCTCACGCTCACGAGCTGCAGCGAGCTCGGCACCGGCCACGCCGGCGGCGGCCTCAGCGTCGGCGCCGGCAGTCTCGCCCACGCCAACCACAACGCCGCGATCGACACGGCCCAGATCACCATCGAGATGTGGATCAAGCCGACCAGCCTGCCGGCGACGATCGGCTCGCGCGCCGGGCTCCAGGATGAGGACGGCGCGTACGGCCTGTTCATCTACAACCCGGGGGTGCTCACCTGCAGCCTCGCCGGCATCACCGTTTCCAGCAACCAGAACGAGGTGGTGACTGGCGCCTGGCAGCACGTCGCCTGCACCTACGATCAACAGAAGGTCCGCGTCTACTACAACGGCAACGAAATCGCCTCGCAGAACAACACGGCCTCGGTCGGCGGGGCCACGACGGCCGGGCTGTGCGTCGGCATGAACAGCCCGAACGGCGACAACTTCGTCGGACTCATCGACGAGGTGCGCATCTTCAGCGCCGCCCGCACCGCTGCACAGATCTGCGCTGCTGCCGGCGCTCCCGGCTGTTGACCACAAGTGACCTGGGCGTCCTACTTCGCCGCTGCGATCGACGGCGGCTTGAGCAGCTGCCGAACGCCCGGTGATAGCTTGTCGGCGTGCGCGACCAGCAGCGTGACTTGCCACAACTCGGCCTCGCTGAGGATGGCCTTGTAGGCGGGCATCCCCGAAAGTCGAATCCCGTTCTGCACCTTCCAGAACGACTCCCCCGGTTCGTCGTCGCTGACCCCGACGACCTCGCCATGCCGCGCGAACAGCTGTGGCGCACGCGGGAACATTGCTTCGGCAAACGCCGACGCGTGATCGGGCAGACCGTGGCACGCGGCGCACTGCACCTGATAGATGGTGGCGCCCGCCGTGTAGGCAGCTTCGTCGGCGGGGATGGGCACGACCTTGGGCATTTCGCGATCGATGCGCGCGCGCAGCGGCACCTTAACAATCTGCTTCTCGAACGGTAAAGGCGGATCGCCCGTCGCGACGGGCGGCTTTCCGTACTTGAAATAGAGATAGCCGACGAGCGGAAGGGTCAAGAGACCCAAGACGAAACCGACGACCACGCGTTTCATTGGAAGCCTCCAATCTCTCAGCCGAGCGAAACGCCGAGGAGACGGCCGATCGCGGCGGTCACCCCCATCGCGAGGCCGCCGCCGAGCGTCACGCGCAGCGCCGCGCGGCCGATGGGCGCGCCACCGAGCCGACCGCCTAACGCGCCCAGGGCCGCGAGGCTGACGAGCGACAACAACGCGATCGCGTAGATTCGCAGAAACGCCGGCACGACCAGCAGGGCGAGGATCGGAACCATCGCGAAGATCGCGAAGCTCGCGGCCGAGATCCACGCCGCTTGCAGCGGCTTCGCCAGCGCGCCCGGCTCGAGGCCGAGCTCGTCGCGCAGGTGTGAGCCGAGCGGATCCTTGGTAGTGAGCTGCCTCGCCACCTTGAATGCCAGCTCCTTCTCGACGCCGCGCTTCACGTAGATCATCGCCAGCTCGTTCAACTCGGCCTCGGGTTGGGCGGTGAGCTCTCTCTTTTCGATCTCGATGTCGGCCTGCTCGGCGTCGCGCTGCGAGCTCACGGAGACGTATTCGCCGACTGCCATGGACATCGAGCCCGCCACCATCCCGGCAATGCCCGCGATCAGAACGGCTTGCTTCGACGCCGACGATGCCGCAATCCCGAGCATCAGGCTGGCGGTGGACACGATCGCGTCGTCAGAACCCAGCACGGCGGCGCGCAGCCAACCGTTCCGTCCGCTGCGGTGGTTCTCCCCGTGTCGTCTGGTCTTGAGATCCATGCGGCTCATCCTAGTCCGAAGCCACTACCTACGGCGACGGCGTGAAGAGATCGACTTCGGCGGTGTAGCTGTTGCCCTGCGACGGCCCGCCGCCAACCACGAACAGCGACGGGCCGACCGCAGCGACGCCGATGCCGTGACGCGCTGCCGGCAGGGCCGCGAACGCGTACCAGCGACCACCGGCGGGATCGAAGCCCTCGTTGGCGGTGAAGGTGCCGGGCAGCGGCAGGGCCCAGTCCTCGCCGCCGATCACGTAACACACACCCCCGAGCACGGTCGCAGCCAGACCGCCGCGCGCGGTCGGTAGCGCCGGCAACGAGCGCCATTGGTCGGCAGCGGGATCGTACGACTCCACGGCGGCGACCGCGGTCCTGTCGGCGCCGGCCCAGCCACCGATCGCCACCAACTTGCCGCCAATCGTGCACGAGGCGAGGTGCTCGCGGGCCGTCGGCATCGCCTGGCGCGCGCTCCATTGATCGGTCGACGGATCGTAGACGAACAGCTCGGATCGCGAGTCCGGCTCCTGCGTTCCCCCGCCGGCGACGTAGATGCGTCCGTCGATCGCCTGCGCGGTCGCTGCGCCGCGGGCGAGCGGCTGATCGGCGCGGCGTTGCCAGGTGCCCGCGTCGAGCACGTAGGTCGCGGGCACCGGCAAGAACTGCTGGATGCCGAGGATCCCGGTGAATCCGCCCAGCACCCACAGCCGCCCGTCGAGCACCGCGATCGCCAGGTGGTGCCGGGCCGAATCGGCGGGGAGCGCAGGTCCCGCGGTCCACTCGCCGCTGGCGGGATCGTAGACGTCGACGTCCGCGACGGTGCACGCGGCCGCGCCGTCCGGGCAGTTGTCGGTGATGCCGCCCAGGTAGTACAGCTTGCCGTCGAGCGCCGCCGCGGGTGCCTCGAACCGTTCGACCGGCAGCGGCCGCACGCGCTGCCAGCTGCCTGGCCCAGGCGGGGCGGGCGATGAGCACGCTCCGAGGAGCAGAACCGCGAGCGTGCGCCGCATGCCCCGATGCTAGCGCAGCGCTTCGCGCCGAGCGAGCGCTTCCGATCGGCGAGTGCGGAAGACCAGCAGGAGCGTCGCCAGCGCCACCGCGCCGTACAGGTTGGCCCGGCGCACGACCGGCACGTCGTAGAGGTCGGCGCTCAGGAGCGCCAGCGCGCCGGCGAGGAGCGGCAGCGCGCGCACGGGCAGCGTGCCGATCCCGTCGACCACCAGCAGCGCAGACGGCAGGATCACCCAGACGTAGGCCATCGACCAGGTTGCCGGCGACAAGAGGAGCAGCGCCAGGACGCACAGCAGGAACACGCGATTTGACGCGCCGAGCGAGCGATCGCGCGGCGGACCCTGCCGGTAGAGCCAGAGCGCTAGACCCGCCGTTCCCACCGCGGCACACAGCTGCGGCTGAACCAGCGTCGAAAGCCCGGCGCTGAGTGACTGCACGTACAGCGAGTCGAAACCGCCGGCGATCGAGGGCAGTACGTCCCTCCCATACTCGGACCAGAGCGCGAGCGGCACGACGACGAGCGAGGCGCCGGCCAGCAGCGAAAAGGCGGCCAAGAAACGCGCGAGGTAGCGGTAGTCGCGCTGATAGACGACGAAGTACAAGAGGAGGAAGGCCGGGTTCAGCTTGATCGCGGTGGCCGCCGCCAGGAGCGCCGCCGACAGGAGCCTCCGGTCGCGCGCGTAGGCGAGGAATGCCAGCGTCGAGAGCGCGGCGGTGAGCAGGTCGGCCTGCCCCTGCATGACGTGGAACGCGAGCGGTCGCGAGACCACGCTCAGGAGTGCGGCGTACCCGATGAACGCGGGCCGCAGCGTGCGATCGACGGCGAGCGCGAGCTGCCAGAGCGCCAACAGATACGCGAGCCCATACAAGATCAGCCACACGACCCGCGCGCGAGCGTACGAGAGCTGCGCCAGCGCTTCGAAGAGCGGCAGCGCCGTCGGCGGGTAGAGGAATCGCGAGTATCGCGCGCCGCGCGGATCTGCCAGCGAGGGGTTGACCGCGCCCTGGTCGAGGTACGGATCGAGGCCGTCGTGAACGGCTCGCCCCGCAGTGTAGTACGCGTAGAAATCGATATTGACGTGCGCGGCGCCCGCCTGCGGCGACGAAAACTCGCGCTGCACGACGGGCACTTGCCAGATCGCGAGGAGCGCCGCGAGCGCCAGCGCCGGCGTCACAGGCAGCCGTCGAGCCATCGGAGTGAGCAGCGCGCGCCGGGTCACGGGGTCGAGAACGCCTGGATACAGTCGGTGCCGACGAAGACGGCGCCGTGGGCGACGACCGGCGTGACGTACTTGCCGCCGACGTCGAGATCGTTCGGCGCGCTGCGATAGAGGGTCTGCATCGTCGTGGCGTCGACGGCGTAGAGCACCGGGTGCGGAGTTGCAGGATCGAGGAGAGACTGGGTGCGCTGTGCGTTTTCGTCCACCACCCAGACGATCGCGCCGCTCGCACCGTTGCTGCTCACCACCGGCGAGCCCGGGTTGAGCACCGCGAGGTCCTGGTTCGCGGCGTCGACGCTCAGGTAGGAAGGTTGACCGCTCGGCGCGTTGACGCGCAAACGAACGAGCGAAGGGGGAATGCTGGCCGCGTCGGCGGGGTCGCGGGTCACGCCCGCGACGAACAGGTACGGAATGCCGGACCCGTCGCGAAAAAATGCGGGCGCGCTGCGCATCTTTGCCGTGTCGTCTTCGTTCTTGCCGGGCGTGTCGCTATACGGACCGAACACGTTGAGCGGACCGCGCACGCACTGGGTCGGCGCGTTGGGATCGCAATACGGCGGCCCGGCGTTGGGCGGCGCGAGGGACGCGTCACTCGCTGCGTCCTGCCACGTCGCGCCGAGGCTGCACAGCGGCCTTTGCTGGGTTCCGCCGGGGAGCGCGTCACGCTCGAGCAGATAGACGTTGCCTTGCTTCGAGCCGAAGGCGATCAGGCTCGGCGTCGAGGTGCCCTGGTCGGACAGGCTCGGGATCAAGATCGGCGAGTTGCCGCCGACGTCCGCGTCGCCGACGTCGCTCAAACAGTAATTCCAGGGCGAATAGGTCGCCGCGAGCGTGAGGTCCGCCTGCCACGCGAGCAACGAATCACCCCACACGTTCTGGGTACCGGCGGGCCCGAGCTCGGGCGGCCCGTTGCCCGTGGTCATGAACACTGTTCCGTCGTCGGCGATCGCGGCGCCCCCTGCTCCCCACATTCCGCCGTTCGCAGTGCCGAGCGGCGAGCTGCGCGCGACCGAGAAGGACGACGCCACGCGCGCGGCGGTGGTATCGATGGAGACGATCCAGCCAGCGACCGTGTCGGCGTAGCCCGCGAAGGTGACGTAGAGCCGGTCGCCCGCCGGGCTCAACGCGAGCGCCGAGCGCTGCGAGAACTGCGTCGCGTCAGGCTCCCACGAACACGGCCCGTTCTGATTCACCGGCTCGATCGCGGACGCGACCAGCGCGACCGGGTAGCCTGGCACCAGCGAACCGGATCGCGCGTCGAGCGCGTAGACCTTCCAGATCGGCGCCGCCCCGCTCGGAGCGTCCATCGCGGCGACGTAGAGGCGGAGCGTCGCCGGGTCGAGCGCGGGTGTCGACAACACGCCGAGCGGCACGCCTCCATCGAGGGCGGCCACGACGGCCGGCGTGGCGAGCTGGCTCTTCCAGAGCACCGCGCCCGCGGGAGCGGCGCCTCGCGAGCATTTCGCCGCGAACGCATTGACGGCGTAGACGGCGCCGTTGCTGGTCGCCGCGATCACCGCATCGAATCGCTGCGCGTCGAACTCGCCGCCCGAGATGGTGAGGTCGTCCATGTACAGCGGAGACGCGTACATGCGCCCCGCATAGGACCTGCCATTCAAGGTGAGCGAGTCGAACTTCGCCGAGCTCCAGACCGGCTGGATCCCGGCTGCGCTGACCGGCGACAGGTCGGCCTCGGCGTCGTTCCAACCCAGCCGCGCCGACCCGCCGTGGAACATCGGGACGACCACGCCGTGCCCCGCCGGAGGGTCGCACACGGCGGATTGCGGCGGCCCACCGCAGGCGACCAGCAGTGCAACGATCGACGCGGCCGATACTCGATGACGCAGTGCCATCCGCATACTATGCACCTACTCGAATGATGCTCGCGTGTCTCGCCTTCCTGCATCCGGCGGCTGCGAAGGACGCCTCTGATTCAACTCTGTCTATAATCCGCACATGGATCGCTTCCAATTGCTCTCCAGCATCGCGCTCTTCGAGGGACTGGCCCCGGACGATATCACTGCGCTCGCCCAGCACTTCGTCGAGCGTCGATTCGCAGCGGGTCGGATCATCATCAATCAAGGCGACCAATCCGACGCGATGTTCATCGTGGCCGACGGGCAGGCGAACATCTACCTGCCCGGCGAGGCCTCACGCCGCATCTCACTCAAGGACATCGGCGTCGGCGAGTACTTCGGTGAGTTGGGGCTGTTCGACGACCAGCCGCGTTCGGCGAGTGTGCTGGCGACCACCGACGTCACCCTCCTCGAGCTGGATCGACGAACGCTGGCCGATTACCTCGAGCGCCGCCCGCGCGCGGCGATGGCCATCCTCAAGATGATGGGCACCCGGATGCGGGAGACCAATGCGCTCCTCACCGAGCGCGCGACCAAGAACGTCCTCGAAGAGATGGACCGCAACTTGACCTGGCGCGATCGCCTGGCCGACCAGGTCGCCGAGCTGAACGGGAGCTGGTCGTTCATCGTCTTCCTGCTGGCGATGACCGCCGCCTGGACGACGTTCAACTCGATCCACCTCTTGCACGACCCGTTCGACCCCTACCCGTACGTCTTCTTCAACCTGGTGCTGGCAATCCTGGTCGCGTTGCAGGGGCCGCTGATCGTCATGAGCCAGAACCGACAGTCGCTCAAGGACCGAAAGAGCGCCGAAACCGACTTCAAGGTCAATCTCAAGAACGAAGTAAATATCGAAACCATCTTGCGCGAGCTCGGCGAATTCCGCGCCGAGGCCAATACGCGCCTGGTCGAACTGGAGAAGCGATGATAATACGGAATCGCCGAACATCGATGTTCCAATAATTCTGATTCACTGACGAATGAACGGCGCCCATGCTTTCACACGTCAGCAACCACTTCGGAGGGGAACATGAAGAGCCTACTGAAACACGCAACGGGAGGATTGGCGCTCGCGCTCGGACTGAGCGCAGGATGCACGGGCGGGCCGGCGCCGGCCGCGAGCGACCCGACCAAGGTCGAGGCGTCGATTCAGCAAAGCCTCGACCGGCTGCGCGCGCTGCAGGTCATCGAGGTCGGCAATCTGGTGCTGAACCTGCCGGCCGAGGCCACGTCCTGCTACGGCGTCCCATGCGCCGGATCGGCGTGGATCCAGCCGTACCGCGACGAACAGGCGCGCCAGGCGCCGCGGCTGGAAAAGCTCGCGGTGCTGGCGGAGGAGACGATGCACAACCAGTATCTCACGCCGCACGACAAGAGCGAGGCGGAGGCGGCGATCCAGGCGCTCAACGCGCTGCAGATCGTCTCGGTGGGCGCGCTCATCACTGTCCAGCCGAACAACAGCCTCGAGTGCTACAACCTGCCCTGCCCCTCGGACATCCAGGCCGCCGATCAGGAAAATGCCAAGCGGGTGACCGAGGTCTTCGGCATGGTCGACGCGGCCAAGCGCTCCGAGCTGTAGATGGCCGTGCAGTTCCCGCCTTTGCCAAGGGGGCTGGGCGTGGGCCTGGACCTTCCCTGGAACGGCACCTCGGGCTTCGGCTACGACCCCGAGCGAGGCGACCAGCTCGTCGCGCCCCTCCGCGCGTTTCTGCGGTCGAGCGCGCCGGGCTGGTCGCACGCATTCTTCTCGTGGCAACCCCGCGACCGCGCGACGCCGTGCGTGGCCGACTACGCGCAGGCCTGGGACGATCTCGCGAGCGCGTTGCCACCCGCGCTGCCGCGCGCGCTCCACCACACTGCGCTCAATCTGGGCACGGTCGCTCCCTACCGTCGGCGCGAGTTGCTCGAATTCACCGCGGCGTTGTGCGAGCGCTATCACCTGCGCTGGGTCAATGAGGACGTGGGGCTATGGTCGCTGGCCGGACGCCCCGTCCCGTATCCGCTTCCGCCCTTTTTGACCGATGACGGCTTGCGCGCGACCATCGCCAACGTGCGCGAGTGCCAGGCCGGCCTCCCGGTGCCGCTGGTGCTGGAGTTCCCGGGCTTCTCACGGGGCGTCAGTCTGGTGATCGGCAACTGGCACGCCTACGACTTCTTCCGTGCACTCGCCGATGAGACCGAAGCCCCGGTCACGCTCGACGTCGCACATCTCCTCTCCTGGCAGTGGTGGCGGGGCCTTCGTGGCGAGGCGCTGTTCAACGAGCTCGAGCGACTGCCGCTTCGCCATTGCTTCGAGATCCACCTGTCCGGCTGCGAGATAGTTGAAGATCGATTCGTCGACGCCCACCACGGTCGCGTGCTCGACGAGCAGCTGACGCTCCTCGACCGGCTCTTGCCCCTGTGCCCAAATCTCCGCGCGGTCACATTCGAGGATCCGCGCTTCGACGAGCACGGCGTCCTCCTGTCGAGCAATCGACCTTCATGGTCGGCGCTGGTCGAGAGAATCCAACAATGGACTGGCTCGACGGCCAACGCCTAGAGGAAGCGCTGGCCGCGCTTCTGTTCGACGGGCAGGCGCGCGCCGCCTTTCGCGAAGGGCGCGCCGATGCGCGTCTGGCCTCGCTCGATCCCTCCGAGCTCGAAGAGGCCGCGGCGAGCGTTCGCCGCATGGTTCTCGAACGCACCCATCGCGGGACTGGTGGACTGACCGCATGGTTCCCACAAACCCTCGCAGCCTGGCGAACGATCCATCCCGACGATCAGCAGATCGACGCGCTGCTCGAGGAATTCTGTGCCTCCACCGCCTGCGCAGCCTGGCGCGAGCTGCCTGGCGAGGCTCGCGGCATCTCGCTGGAAGAGGCGTTCTACCGCTTCTTCGTCGACTCGGACGTCGGCAACTCGCTCGTGCGAGAACAAGAATTCCTCAGTGCCATCGTCCGTGGCCTGGCGATCGCGCCACACGCCCGCTTCGCCTGGCCGTCCGCCTTGCGGGCCGCGCCCGGTGGCTGCTTCGCGCTGACCGCCACGTCGACGCTGCATGCCGCGCTCGATGGACGTTACGTGAGCGGTTCGGTAGACGCATTGGTGGCAGCTTTGCTGAACGGCGAGCCCTCGTCCATGGAAGCCGACGCCGTACGGGAGAGGCTGCGAGAGATGCGGCTCCTCGAATAGACCCGTCCTTCTCCGTCTGCTTGCCGGTGATCGTCAAGGGCCGTCCGTCGGCCAAGCTGCGATGGCGTCTCGCGCGCGCGAGCGGCGTCGAGCGCGATCAGCGCGCGCATCGCTACGCGCGGGAGCCCCCGGCCGCCGTCGGACACTCTCGAAGGACGGCCTTTTTCTGTCGACTCGCTGGACGGCGAGACCGTGCGCGCCTGGGCTGCGCTCGAGGAGCGCGCGATCGAGCCGAATGGGTTTCTCGCGCCAAAGAAAAAGCCCCAGGTCTCGAGGACCTGGGGCCAATCTTTGCTAGCGGGGTGGACGGGACTCGAAAGCGCTCGAAGCAGTGCGCGGAGGTGAGTCGCCGCGCAGCGAGATGAGCGTCACCGACGGGGAACGACAGACCGAGATCGCGAAGTGTGTGCCCGCGCAAGCCGCGGCGAGCCAGGCCTGTAACATTGTAACAAGCGCTCGCGCACCTACCGACGTAGAAGCGCTCGCTGATCCGGTTGCGAGCGCGCTTAGCCTCGCGAGCGAGAGGTGGGCGGAGGTCGCCGACGCCCGCGCGCTCCGCCGATCGCTCCTCGGTGTGCTTCAGCTCCTCGACGATTCCGAAGCATAGTCTCACGTCCTCGTATACAGGATCCCATGTCTGGACCGTGGACCGTGCCTGAGAACTCCCAGGTAGAAGGCACCGCTTTTCTGTCACCTCGATGCACCGGAGACACGCGGATTTTCAATCACCGCGTCGAAGGCCTCATGCACGCGACTTGCTTCACTTTGTTCAACTGGCCGGCCCCGGATTGCATCGCTAATGCATCAGTTGGAGCGTCTCCGACATTTACCGCCCATCAAGGCCACTGAGGTTGGCACTCGCCCACGCCGCCCCCGGTGACACTGCGGGATGCTTCGTGGGTTCAAGTTGGGGGCCCGAGTGCCGAGTATCCAAAGACCTGGATCACCGTCGAGGTCTCGTGCTCCTCCTGGCCGCAGGGGGGCTTGGGTGGAGAGGGACGCGCTAGGACTGCGGGCACTCGCCGTTGCGTACGCAGTCGACGATGCAGCCGGTCTGACCATCGTACTCCGGCACGAACGGATCGACGCAGGCCGGCTCCAACGCCTGGCACGAGCCGCTGCTGTTGGGGGGTGAGCACTCGGCTACGCCCCGCGCACACTTCGAGAAAGTGAGTGGGTTCAGAAGAAAGATGGCGTGGCAGCTAGAGTCCGCGGTGCACGAGGCCTCGTCCGCGTGCGAGCCGCACCTAGTGGTGTAGCAGAACGGCCCGAACATCGGGCCTGGGGAGTCCGGGTTGACGCAGCCTTGGAACTCACCGTTCCCACAGAGGGTGACGGCGACACACGCGCTGTTGGCGAGGCAGGCCGTCTCGCTGGTGATCGTGGTGCAGTCGAGGGGCGGGCACTTGACGCCGGGCGAGGTGCCCTTGTCATAGCAACCGAGGAACGTAACGCTGCCGTCGCACGTCGTGCTCGACTCGCAGTTCGAGTTCGCGTCGCAGCCCGCCTGGTCCATGATCTGCGCGCAGTTCACCGACTGTGCGAGGTCCACGTTGTCGCCACCATCGCTGCCGCCGAGGGGGGCGCCCATGCCGAGGAGTTCGGTGCGGCAGCCGCACAACAGGAAAAGGCCGATGAAGGTCAGGACGCGCATGGCAGGACTCCCGGGGATGCGCGTCGACCAAGCAATGCCGGTGCCACCGAGCCGCCGCTCTACTCGCCTGGAATCACGAGCCCGCCCACGAGCCTGCTCCTCGAAAATCTGCGATAGAGCGACGGTTATTCGTGTGACCGTGGGTGGCCAATTCCGTTCTCGGCGTAGACCGTGCACTATTTGCTTCACGGAGCGTCCTTGGCCTGGATCGGCTGGCGTAGCGGGTCCACCGCCATGCCCTCGGCGAACGCCGCGAAAGCGTTCCACCGCTTCCATGGCGCGGTGACGGCCTGGGAGGCCCAGACGACGCCACCCGCGAGCGCCGGCTCTCGGGGTCAGTGCTGATGAAGCGAACGTGGGGGGTTCGACGTTCTGGTGTGCGCTCTGTGCGCCGGCCCTATGAATCTGATCTCGGTGATCGAGGACCGGGACACCGCCAAGACGGTGGCAACCAAGGTCCGCATCACCCACGGCGCGAAGATGCCGAACCGCGACCGCGATCGTGTAAGTGATCAATTTTCCGAGGGGACTTATGGTGACGGGAATCAAGAGCTGTAAAGAGCTGTGATTTAGACGCAGACGCCGAGCACAGTCTACAATGAATCGCGTGAGCACCACCTCCTCCGGAACCCGGACCGGGGACCGGCAGCGTACCGAGCAGGATCAGGATCGCGAGCAGCGACGGCTCGCGGTGTATCGCGCGCTCGGCATCGGGCTGCCGGTGTGGTTGGTGTTCTTCGGGCTCGACCTGTTCACCATCCACTTCATCGGCGCCGATGCGTCAGTGTGGTTCTTTCTCGAGGTGCGGCTCGCGAGCGCGCTGTTCATCGCCGGCGGGCTCATGGTGGTGCGGCGGCCGGGCACCTCCCAACGCGCGGCGGCGGTCGCCGACGCGCTGGCGTTCGGCGCGGCCGCGCTCGGCGTGGCGGTGCTGTCCACCCGCTACGGCGGGCTCAACAGCCGCTACGTGCAGGGCATGTCGATCGTGATCATGTTCCACGCCGCCGCGGTGCCGGATCCCTGGTGGCGCAAGGTGTGGCTGCTGCTCGCATGGGCGGCGCTGTTTCCCGTGACCATGGCGGTCGCCGCGCAGATCGATCCGGCGATCGCTGCGCAGTGGCGCACCGCCAGGTCGTTCTGGCTGTTCGTGCACGATTTCTTGTTCGTCGTCGCCACCGCGGTCATGGGCTCGATCGGCAGCCACCTGGTGTGGGCCGCGCGCAAGCAGGTGTTCGAGGCGCGCAGGCTCGGCCGCTATCGCCTGAAGATGCGCATCGGCGTGGGCGGCTCCGGCGAGGTCTGGCTCGCCACCGACGAGCAGCAGAAGCGCGACGTGGCGGTGAAGATACTCGACCGCGAGGCGGCGCAGCGCCCCGGCGCGCGCGCCCGCTTCGAGCGCGAGGCCAAGGCGGCGATGAGCCTGCACGACCCGCACACCATTCGCGTGTTCGACTTCGGCGCCTCCGACGACGGCGTGTGCTTCATCGCCATGGAGCTGCTCGACGGCGCCGATCTGGCCACGCTGGTGAAGCTGCGCGGCCCCATGCCGCCCGACCGGGTGGTCCACTTCGCGCGCCAGGCCTGCGCGTCCCTCGCCGAGGCGCACGAGAACGGCATCCTGCACCGCGACGTCAAGCCGGAGAACCTGTTCGCCACCCGCCGCGTCGATCAGGTCGACGTGCTCACGCTGCTCGACTTCGGCCTGGCCAAGCTGGCGCGCCCCGAGGACGACGCGACGCTCACCCAGGGCAGCTTCCTCGGCGGCACGCCGCTCTACATGCCCCCCGAAGTGTGCGCCGGCCTCGACGCCGACGCGCGCAGCGATCTCTACTCGCTCGGCGCCGTGCTCTACTTCCTGTGCACCGGACGCCCGCCGTTTGCCGGCGACGGCGCCGCCGCGGTGATGAACAAGCACATCCACGAGGACCCGCGCCCGCCGTCGGAGCTGGTGCCGGTGCCGCCCGAGCTGGAGAGGATCATCCTGCGCTGCCTGGCCAAGCGCGTCGAGGACCGCTTCCAGTCGGCGCGCGCGCTCGACGCAGCGTTGCAGCACGCCGGCGGCCGCTGGTCCGACGAGCAGGCGCGCGCGATGTGGTCGGTGCAGTCCCCCATCGTGCGCGCCTGAGCGCGACCATTATCGACTCGTCTGGGTGCGGCTGCGAAGGTATCGAGCGAGGCGATCCGCCAGCTGGCGCGCACACGCCTCGAGCTGCGGCGGTAGATCGTTGACCGCGAGCGCACTCTCGGAGGCCCGAATGCGCAACTCGTCGAGCACGGGTCCAGCCGGCGAAACGATCTGCACCGTCAGCTCCGCCTCCGCCCAGCGCGAAGAAAAATCGCGAGGCTGCCATCTCTCGAGCATCGAACGGAGCAGGAACGTCGAAGGACCAGGCGGCTTGCTGCTCAGGATGGTTACCGAGGGAAGGTCGTTGGAGAGCCGGTCGGTGAATACGTGGGTCATGAAGACGACGTCCGTATCCAGCGGGGCGCCCCCGCTGGCGCGAATCGGCTCGACGAAGAAACTACGGTTCGACTGATGGAGGAACGGGTTCGGCACGGCCTGCCTCACCACCACAACCTGCGGCGCACATGCCGAAGCCGAAACCAACCCTGCCAAGATCAGAAACACGCGCATCACCTGGATCCTCTCGAAGTCGTGACCAAGCGCAAGCCAGGACTGGAGTACGACTTAGGATAGCGGGGTCCTTCTCCTAAGCCTTGCCGCTTGCCGACGGCAAGTCTGGCTAGGGAACGGTGAACGCTACTTCCAGCGTGTCGGCGGCGACGGGCGTCGAGACCACCAGCGCGGCCCAGGTGCCGGAAGTGGGGTGGGCGGGCAGCGGAACGGTGGCGGTGAGATTGCCGCTGCTGTCGACGGGCGCCGGCGCGCTCGCGGCGATGACCTGGCCGAACGGCGAAGACGGCGCCGCCGGATCGATCAGCGCGGCGACAAAGCCGTCGCCGGGATAAAAGCCGCTTCCGCTGAGGACGACATTGCCCGCGCCGTCGAGCTGCGCCGAAAGCGGGCGCACGACGAAGAACGAGGTCGCACACAGCGACGTTTGGGTGAGCGCGTCTGCAACGTCGACGCGCCAGGTGCCGCCGAGCGCGCCGTATTCGATGGTGATCGGCAGGCTGAAGTTGCCGTTCGCATCGGGCACCGGTGAAAGCGAGATCTGCCGGTGGAGGTCCGGATCGGTGACGCCGACGACCAGCGCGCGGCCGGCTGGAAAGCCGCTGCCGCCGAGCGACTGGGGAATGCCGGGGATCATGCGCGGCAGCGTGACCATGCCGTGACTGAGGACGAAGAAGCTGGTGTGAGCCAGGAGCGCGCCGGACGCGCTGGCAGTGACCGTCGTGCTGCCCCCGGCCACCGCCGGAACCACCATCACGGTCGAGATTCGACCGTTGCGATCAGCGCTCGCCACGACGACGGTCGAGGCGAGCTGCAGCTGCGCCCACGAGCCCGCCGCAAAATAGCTTCCCGTCACCGTTACCTGCGTTCCCGGCGTGCCCACCGACGGGGTCGCGCGTAGCGTCGGCGACGGGTGCGGTGCCATCGGTGTGACGTCACCACCGGTGCCGCTCGTGGTCGTCCCCTGGATGGCCAGCTCGTCGTCGAGCTGGCCGGGGGTGTTCATCGGGGCAACGCAGCCGGCAAGCCAGCCGGCGAACGTGAGCGTCAAGAGCGCGCGCATGAGAGTCCTCCTCGGTGACAGGACCCCTAGCAAAGTTGGTGCCGGGCTCAGGTGCGGCGGCGGTCGGAGAGGCCGTACTGCTTGACCTTCATGCCGAAGGTGCGCTGCGGCATGCCGATCAGATCGGCGGCGCGCTTCTGCACGCCTTGCGCAGCGTCGAGCGCGTCTTGCATGCGCTGGCGCTCGAGCTCGCGCAGCTCGTCGGCGACCGGGCGAAACTTTGCCGGCTGCGTGAGCGCGGCACCCGGGGCCGGAACGGACCCCGCCGCTACAGCCGGCTCGTTCGCCAGCGACTCGGGCAGATGCCACGGCTCCAGGGTGTCCTCCTCGGTGGCGGCGCTGACGAATTGGATCACGTTCTTCAGCTCGCGCACGTTGCCTGGCCACGCGTAGGTGGTGAGCGCCTGCATGCACGCGGCGGAGATCGACATCTCCGGCCTTTGCGCGCGGGCTCGCAGCTCGTCGAGGAATGCGCGCGCCAAGATGGCGACCTCGCGCGGCCGGTCGCGGAGCGGCGGCAGGTGCACCCGCGCGGCGCCCAGCCGGAAGAACAGATCCTGCCGGAACCGGCCCAGCTTGACCTCCGTCTCGAGGTTGCGATTGGTGGCCGCGACGATGCGCACGTCGATCTCGCGCTCCTTGGTGCTGCCGAGCCGGGTCACGCGCCGGACCTCGAGCGCGCGCAAGAGCTTGGCCTGCGCTGCCGCCGACAGCTCGCCCACCTCGTCGAAGAACAGGGTTCCCTGGTTGGCCGCTTCCAACAGACCGACCTTGGTGGCGGCCGCGCCGGAGAAGGCGCCCTTCTCGTAGCCGAACAGCTCACTCTCGACGAGCGTCTCCTGAAGCGCGGCGCAGTTGAGCGCGACGAACGGGCCGCGCGCACGCGGCGACCAGTGGTGCACGGCGAACGCGGCGTTCTCCTTGCCGACGCCGGTCTCGCCGGAGATGAGCACCGTCACCTCGCTCGACGCCAGCCGCCGCAACAGATCGAACACCTGAATCATCGCCGGGTCGGCGAGCATCACCGTGCGCTCGCCGAAGCGCAGCTCGGTGGCGCAGCGTCCCGCTTCCATCACGCCGCCGAGATCGGCGCGCTCGGCGGCGGTGCGAGCCGCCGAGAGCAGCGCGTCGGCGCGGCAGCCATCGGAGGGACAGGCCGCGACGCCCGCGCGCACGCGCGGAAACCGGGGAGTCAACGCCGCCACGATGCGCCCCGTGGTCGCCAGCACTGCCTCGTGCCGCAACTCGGGTAGGAGCAGAACCACCAGCCCATCGCCGACGTTGCCGGCAACGTCGAGGATGCGAAGCTGGGGCTGAAGCAGCTGCAGCGCCTCGGCGTGCCCCGACGCCTCACCGAGAGAGATCGCCACCACCCCGAGCGGGCGCTCGTACCGCGCGGTGCGCTCCACCTCCTCTTCGAAGCGCTGCCTGAGCGCCGTCCGGTCGAGCAGCTGGCGCACGCTCGCGCCTCCGGAGGCGTGCAACACCATCACTACCTTGCCGATGGCGATCACGTCTTCGGAGTCGAGCAGCCTCGTGCCGTGGATGCGAGCGCCGTTGACCAGCGTGCCGTTGTGGCTGCCGAGGTCGCCGAGCAGCACCTCTCCATCGCGGAGCTGCAGGACGGCGTGGCGGCGCGAGCAGCCGGCGTCGTTGAGCTGGAGGTTGACCTCGGGCGCGCGGCCGATCACGAAGTCGCCCGACGCGGGGAGCGGCACGACCGTCGAGGAGCCCTCGTGGATCACCAGCAGGTAGGCGCCCGCCGACTCGGGGCGCGCGCCCGAGCCGATCAAGCTCAGCGTTGGAATGTCGCCGGACTCACCCACGCGCCCACTATTCCACAACTGGGCTCTTATTCAACGCTACCGGTTACGACGAAGCATGGCTGCGCAATCTGCGAGCAAAGCCAGATGTACCGGCCGTCCGCGTCGTGATAGGCGAAGCAGAACGGGTGAAGGCACCAGGCGGTGGACTCCGCACCAAGACCAGCCTCGTGCGCGGCGCCACTCGGCTCGCCCACCTGGAGGTCGATTTCGGACAGATCGAGCGGAACGCGCCGGTCGACGATGCTGGTGAAGGGCCTGGGGTCCATCGCTTCATCGACGAAATCGATGCGCGTGAAGTCGATCGCGCCCAATCGTTGATCGAAGTGATAGGACATCCCCGGATCCGCCTCGAGCGTGAGCCGGTTGCCCGGCTGCAAGCGGTCGACGTCCGCGCGTGTAATGGTGACGGCCTCGGCGGAAGCGGACGTCGGCGCCTTGCCGGTGCAAGCGGCGGCGCCTGCGAGAATCAAGAATACGAGGTGCTGGTTTGCCATTGAGTTCCTCCTGCCAGCGGCCAAAGCAGGCGGCGTGCCACCGGAGCTGCGCGGAGCTGCGCGGCCGGAAGTGGCGACGATTGCCGACGGTGGCAACACTTGCCGAGCGACGATGGCAAGACTTGCCGAGTTGGGCGTCGCGAAGGACAGCGGGCATGCACGATGCGGCTTCGAGACCGTGGCACGGCGGTTGCTCTAGGACCCCAGCCAAGGAGGCAACACCATGAAAAGAATCCTGTCGCTCTCGTTCCTCTTCCTGCTCGCGGTCGGCGTCTTCGTCTTGCACGAGTCGCGCGCCCACGCGCTCAGCAACCTCAACGGTCCGACGTCGTGCAATCACTTCTCGCCCGACTACGACCCGCTGCAGTGCTTCTTCGACGGGGGCGGCGTGAGGCCGATCAGCACCGGCGGTGGCGGCGGCGGCGGGACGCCCCACCCGACCGCACCTTGCGGCGGTCGGTCGGCGGTCTGTCACACCTGCAGCGGCTCCGCCTGCGTCGCTGCCTGCACCGGCAACACCGGCTGCTCCGTCAGCGACAACATCTGCAAGACCGTCAGCATCAGCTGCCTGACGGGAGCCTAGCCATGCGGACGATGCGAACGGTCGGGCTCATTCTCGTCGCGGTCGTGGGCGTCGGCGGTCTCTGGACGCTGCGCGCGCGCGAGTCGGCAGCACGTTCGCGCGAGGTCTTCTCCGGGCGTGCGGAGACCGAGGCCGCGCCCGCGCCGGCGCCGGCCGTTCGCAGCCGTCCTCTGCCGCCGACGGTGAAGGTGCTCGATGCACCGCCGGCGATTCCCAACGCGACCGCGGCGCGGCCACAGTCGCTGCTCGACGTGCCGTTCACGCCCGAGTTGGTGCGCGGCCTCCAGGAGATGACCCGCGACGAACGGCTATGGCTCGACTACAAGCTCGGCTTTCTGTCGAAGCTCGAGAGCTGCGTGCAGGGGCGCATCCAGTCGCACGCGTCCATCCAGCTATGGGCCCACTTCAACGTCGACGCCGCCAAGCAGGAGGCCACCGGCACCGACGTCGAGCTCACCGACTCCGGCCTCACCACCGACGAGGAAGCCGTCTTCACCGAGTGCGCCGAGTCCGCGCACGCCGGCACCATGCTCCGCCTCCCGCACCCGCCCGACGAAGGCGAGTACCACGTCAACACCGTCATTGCCTTCCCCCTCGACGACGACGCCGCCTACAGCTTCCTCAAGACCGGCACCTGGCCCACGCGATCTTGAGGAGCGCCTTCACCGCGCCATGCGTCAGCGCAGCTTCGCCAAGAGAGTGCGCATCTCCGCCACCGCTGGCACCACCACGTCGGCGTTGCCCCACTTGTCGACGACCTCCAGCGCCAGCTCGCGCGCGCGCTTTGTGTCGCCGCGACGGAACGCCCGCTCGGCGACTCGCGGTGTCGAGTCGGAGATTCCCCCATACGAGCGGCTCGAGAGCTTACCGTTATCGATCTGCTCGATCAGATCGGCAACACCGGCTGCACGCAGGAGCGCCACCGGAACTTCGTCGAGCGCGGCGTCCGGGCTGCCTGCCAGCTTGCGAAGCGCGATCCCCGTCCGCCGGAGGTCGCCTCGCGCGTAAGACTGCAGCGCATCGAACAGATGATCCGACCCGTTCAGCCACTCGTATTTCCGCGTTCGGTTGCGATCGAAACGGGAGCGCAGGCTGGCGGCGCACTGTGCCGCAACGGACGGGGACGCTCTGAGGCAGACCGGAATCACTGCCATCAGCGACGAGAACAGCGCCAGATCATCGTCGCGGCCCGGCAGGACGTAACGCGCCACCCATTCGTCTGCGAGGGGGCGATCTTGCCCAAGCAACGATCCGGCATTCATCGCCCGCAAGATCGAGCTCCCCGTCACCCCTGACCAGGTTCCCGGCGGCCGCGCGAGAGCGGCCGAGCGCAGGCGCTGAAACCCCGCGCCGAAACGCGCTTCGGCAAGCTCGACCATGCCGAGAAGATACGCCCGCAGCTCCCGGTGGTCCTCACGAGCATCGGAATAGCTCGCCGCGAGGAGCCGCGCCTCTTGGGGCCGGCCCGCAGCCACCAGCGCCCGTCCGAGCGTGACCGCGTTGTTCGCGTCGTCGTGCTCCAGCTCGAACGCCCGGCGTGTGAATCGGACCTGCTCCTGCGGCTCTAGAGATCCTCGCCGAGCCCACCATACCGGCGTCGAGGGCATCCACGCAGATGCTGCACGCGCGATCAGAGACGAGGAGGTCAGGTTGGTCAAGCTGCTCAGCTGAGTCCAGCCGGCCCCGGTCGGATCTAGCTTGACGGACGTTAACGCAGCCTCGTGCGCCTCCTCCATTCGGCCGAGGCGCACGAACAGTACGGACTTGATCCAAAAGATATCCGCCTCCGCTACCGCCGGCGCGCCGGCGGCGAGAAGCTCGTCGAGGGCCTTCAGCGCCGTTTGCCAAGCGGCGGGATCGCTGCTTCGCGCAATGATGTCACGGGCGGTGGCCAGCTTCGCGGCGGGAGACGAGGCGTCCAACTGCGGAGGCGGGAGCGAGGCGACCCAGTCGGGAACGAACTGACTGCAGTCGCTGGCGAAGTAGCCCTCGGCCCGTCCGAGGCGGCTCCGATTTGCGAAAACACCCTTGCAGGCCGGTTCACCACTTCCATCGGCAAACCTGAGCATGTCGAGATCAGCGATCGGCGACCAGCGGGCGAGCTCCGGCGGCAGCCGCGTCGCGTGGGGCAACATGTGGCGGTCGAGCGCATCCACGGCATCCATCGCAGCGTCCCGGAGATTTGGCGCCTGCGCCGTCGCCGTCGCCAGCACGCTCTGGTCGCTTCGGCGGAGCACGAGCGATACCTCGAATGACGACGACTTCCGCGTCACGCTGCCATCGAGATACGCGTCGGCGCGCAGGCGGGCGGCAGCGACTGCGCGGTCTCGCGCATTCGGATCGCCATAAGGGTCGCTGGGGAACGACTCGCTAGGAGTGCGCGGGAGATCGAGCAACTCGGCCGGCCAGAGCACGACCGCGCTATCTTCGCTCCGCCGCCTGTCAGCCCACTTCGCGACCTCGGTTGCGGCGGCGGCGCCGAGCCAGGT
>PNAM01000031.1 GCA_003170275.1 Myxococcales bacterium | reverse complement strand
GGCTCGTTCCCCGCCCCTCACATCGGGTGTGTTTGCGTTGTGGATGCAGTGGCACTGGTCCGTGGGCTCTACGAGTCGTACCAGGATCGGAACTGGGACAGCGCCGCCACGTTTTTCCACCGTGATGCCGTCCTGGACATGCCGTCCACCGCCGAACGCCTCGACGGTCGCGACGCTGTCATCGCCTTTCAGCGCGATTATCCCGAACCGTGGGGCGTTCTCACTGTGAAGCGCGTGCTGGCCGCCGCCGAGGGCGCCGCCGCCGAGGTCGCCGTGGTCGATCCGTCGGGCCGCGTCTTCGCCTTCGCCGCCTTCTGGCGCATGGACGAGGGTCTTCTGCGCCAAGGGGTGGAGTACTGGACCGAGGTCGGCGCCGACGTGCCGCCTCCGAGCCGGGCGTCCTCTCCCCTCACCGAAGCAGCCCGCAAGGCCGGGGCCGACACGAGCGGATTGGCCTGATCGAGCCTTCTGACCGGTCAGGGCCCGATTGGCCGCGCCAGCGCCGCTCGGACGGCGTCGGGATTAGGAGCGATGACCGCCGCCTCGCCCGTGTCTTCATCTCGTCCCAGAAAGACAGTGTGGATCTCGATGGCGAGAACGGCGAGCTCCGTCTGGTTGGCGCCGGGGGAGCTGTGGACGAGCTCTCTGTCTCGGGCCAGAAAGTCCGCCGCGGCGCGGACGGCTTCGTGCTCGATCCGATCGGTGACGGTGGGAAAGGCGAACTCCCATCGTCGTGCCCGGCGCCTGATCTGGACCTTGTCCTCGTCACCATCGATGCCGGCAGCAGGGAAGACGCGGCAGTCGTAGGTGCGACAGGTCCGCGGCCGGTGGTCGTAGATGGAGCACCGGCCCTCTTTCAACATCGGGCAGTGACCCCGTTCGTCGTAGCCGAGAAGGACGTGGCCGGGCGGAAGACGGGGGGCCGCAAAGAGCAGCTCCGCCGGGATGTGCGAGAGGGTGTCGATCTCGTCGGGCTCGATGTGGACGAACTGCGACGACGTGCAGCAGGCGGTGCAGCCGTCGCAAGGTACGTCTGATCCGTTCTCCCCCCGTAGCGCTCCCTGCATCGCCGTGAGCCACATCGAGAAATCGCCGGCCGCCAGGGCGCTCTGCGCCGACTCCTCCGCCGTCGTCACGACGACCCTCGCCACGGCCGCCCTACCGCGCTCATCACACCCGGGCCGGAACCAAAGGTCTTGTGGACGTTGCGGAGATTGACAGCCGCCGGCAGGCCGGAGGCGGTGCCGGGCGCAGGCGTCGAAGCGAGGGTCACTTTGTCTGTCTACCCCGCCGGCCGGGACGGGACAGCCACGATGGGCATCATCGGGACCGGTTGGGGGGTACCATGCAGTTACGGCACGCTCCGAGGGAGCGCCCCTATCGTCCTCGCCCCGGTCCCCGGCGACGCCGAGGAAATGGACGGATGATGAACGGCATCACACTGCTCGATCTTGGCGAGCGACCCGCACTCCCCGCGTCTCATGCGGTCGCGTCATGACCGAGAACCTGTCACCACCGGCGCAGGTCGAAGAACAGGTGGACAGTGCCGTCGGTGCTCGGCTCGATGCTCACCATGCCCCTGAGACAAACGGGCGGATGGCGGTGTGCCGTCGGTGCGGGACACAGACCGACACGCCGGAGGGGAATCATCACGTTCCGAGCGAACGGCAGCAGGTGCGATCGAGCGAATGGTTGGTAGCGCAGGAGCGCGCCAGCCGCATCGACAGCGCCCGGTACTTCCTCACCAAGTAACTGAACTCACCAAGTACCTGAACTCACCCAGTAACCGAAAGTCAGCCCGCGCTTCTCGATTAGTGACGGGCGTGGTCAAGGACATCGGGATTCACCACATTGATGGGTGATCCGCCGGCGTAAGCGTTGATCTGGTCGAAGATGTCGGAGAACTGGAGCTCCCACTCCTCGCGTGAGACGTAGCCGATGTGGGGCGTGCAGACGACATTCTCCATCTTGAGAAGAGGATGGTCGGTGTCGTGCAGCGGCTCGTCCTCGAAGACGTCGATGGCCGCCATGCCGGGACGGCCGGCGCGTAGGCCGTCCACCAGGGCGCCCGGTTCGATCAATCCCGCCCGGCTCGTGTTCACGAGCATGCCCGTCGGCTTCATATGGGCCAGATCCGTAGCCGTGACGATCCCCCGGGTGGCGTCGACCAGGCGCATGTGGAGCGAGACCACGTCGGCGCTGGAGAAGAACTCCTCGGCGCTGTCGGCCACCATGTAGCCGTCGTCGCTGGCCGCGTCGCGTGACGGCCGGCGTCCCCAGACGAGGACGGGCATGCCGAAGGCTCGGGCGTAGCCCGCCACCACCGTGCCGATGCGGCCGTAGCCGTAGATCCCGAAGGTCTTGTCCCGCAGGGTGGTCCCGATGCCCATCTGCCACCGGCCCGCTCTGAGCGAGGCCATCTGCTGGGGGATCTGCCGCGCCGCGGCGAGAACGAGCCCCCAGGTGAGCTCGGCCGTGGCGAACGACGGCGATCCGGTGTGGAGATCGGAGGAGACGATGATCCCCAATCGGGTGCAGGTGTCGATGTCGATGTGCGGGTAGACGCTGCGCTGGCTGATCAACCGGAGGTTGGCAAGCCGTTCCAGCACGGCGGAGCGGATCTCGGTTCGCTCCCGGATCAGCACCAGCACCTCGGTCGCGCGCAGCCGCTCCGCGAGCGCGTCCACGTCCTGCACGTGGTCGTTCCAGATGGTGACCTCGAAAGGCGCGAGCTTGGCGAAGCATGGGAGCGTTCGCACCGTGTCGAAGTAGTCGTCCAGGATGGAGATCTTCATGGCCGCTCAGTATAGATACGGTGGGGGGCGAGTCCCCGACGAAAAACGGCGCGATGCGGGGTTGCGGGCGGCATGTGATTTGCTGTATGCGACGGCATGGTTCGCGCGATGGTGGTTGCACTGTTGGTCTCGGGGTGTCACCGGTCGGAGCCGGCCGCGCCTGCGCCTGCGCCCGCGCCGGTGCAGGAGAAGGGATCGGGCGGCGAGGGCGAGGATCGCGCGGCGACCCGGAGCCTGCAGGTGATGGTGAACGGCAAGGCGGGCGAGGCGTGGACGCCGGTGCGGATCAATGCGGTCGCGCCGCTGCAGGTGACCAACCGCAACGGCGAGTCGCGCGGCGGGTGGTCGCTCAAGGCGCTCACCAGCAAGCTGGCCGGGCCGACCGCGCGGGTCGTGGCGCTCGACGCCGGGCCGCAGCGGCTGGAGATCGCGGCGGCGGACTGGAGCGACGCCAAGCGCACGCTGGTGGTGCGGGTCACGCGACGCGGCGAGTACAAGGTGCACTGGGCGGCGGCGGACGGGAACGTAGGCGATGCGGTGCTGAAGGGCGTCGAGCGCGTCGAAATTGCGCAGTGACGGGCGGCACCCGCGGGTGGCATCCGACTTGAAGTGAATCGGGGGTGATGGCAAACCCCGGAAGAGAAGATTTTTTCCTTCAGATCAGTTTGGTCGGATGTCCAATGTGCGGCGGCGAGATGGATGTGGAGCCGGGCGTGAGCGCGGTCGAGGCGCTCTGGCTGCATGAATACGAGTGTCCCGCGATCGTCTTCCTGGCCCAGGCAGCCTGAGATCGGCGGCGTGACTCCGCACCCATAGCCATTATATCGACACCGTTCAGGAAAATGGGTGAGATCGGCGAGCTCGCTGGTACGTACTATGGGGTCATGACGCGACCTCTATTAATGATGGGCGTGACGGTGTGGGCGGCGACGGCGTGGGCGGCGGTCGAACCGGAACGCGGCCATGCGCCGGTCTCGCTCACCTCGTCCGACGGCGCCGGCCTGCGCATCGTGTCGTTTGCAGCGCGCGCGGTGATCGAGGATCCGCTCGCGTTCACCGAGCTGCACGTGATCTTCCACAACCCCGAGGCGCGCCAGATCGAAGGGCAGTTCGAGGTCACGCTGCCGCCGGGCGCAGCGGTGAGCCGGTTCGCCATGCGGCAGAGCTGGGGCTGGCAGGAGGGAGAGGTGGTCGAGCTGCAGGCCGCGCGCGCCGCGTACGAGGACTTCCTGCACCGCCGGCAAGATCCCGCGCTGCTCGAGAAACAGGGCGGCAACCAGTTTCGCGCGCGCGTGTTTCCGATCGCCGCGGGCGGCGACAAGGAGATCATCCTGTCGTACTCCGAGGAGCTGCCGCGCGCCGAGCAGCCCTATCGCATCTTTTTGCGCGGGCTACCCAAGCTCGACGCGCTCGACATCAAGGTGTTCCTCGGCAAGCGCACCGTCGCGCGCGCGCAGACCACGCTCGGCGGTCAGACGCTCTCGCACGAAGTGGTCGAGGTGACCAAGCGCAACTTCGTGCCCGACGTCGACTTCGAGGTGATCCCACCCGCCTCCGACGGCGGCCTGCGACTCGGGCTGCGCCACGACAACCTCACGGTCGCGCGCATCACGCCGGTGACCGACGCGGCGCCCGATCCGGTTGCCAGCCTGCTGGTGCTGTTCGACACCTCGGCGTCGCGCGCGCTCGGCTTCGGCGCGCAGGTGGAGCGCCTGGCGGAGGTGGTGCACGAGCTCGAGCGATCGTCGGGCCCGCAGGTGCCGCTCGAGGTGGCGTGCTTCGATCAGGAGGTGGTCGAGGCGTACACCGGCACGCTCGGCGGCTTCGGCAAGAATCAGCTGCGGCCGATCCTCGAGCGACGCGCGCTGGGCGCGAGCGATCTCGGGCGCGCGTTGCGCTGGGCCGCGGCGCGAAAAGATCGCAAGTGGTCGCGCATCCTGTTGGTCACCGACGGGATCGCCACCGCCGGCGGGACCGATGGGCAGGAGCTGCGCAAGCTGGTCTCGACGCTCGGCAACGCGGGCGTCAAGAGGCTCGACGTGATGGTCACCGGCGGCATCCGCGACGAAGCCATGCTCAGGCGCCTGGCGTCGGGCGGCCTGACCAACTCGGGCGTGGTGGTCGACGACGAGCTGCCCTCCTCCGTGCTGGCGCGCAAGCTCAACAGCGCGACCTATTCGGGCATCAAGCTGGCGGTGCCGGGCGCGAATTGGGTGTGGCCTGTCACGCTCGACGGCGTGCAGCCGGGCGACTCGGTGCTGGTGTACGCCGATCTGCCGCACGATCAGAAGCTGGTGGTGCAGGTGGAAGGCGCGGCGGTCGGCCAGCACCCGGTGCGGCTGGTCGAGGTGCCGCGGCCGCTGCTCGAGCGCGCCTGGATCAACGCGCGCATCCAGCGGCTCGAGTATCAGCGCGAGACGCTGGCCGCGCAGGATCCAGATCTGCGCGACGCGCTCAAGAAGCAGATCATCGAGCTGTCGACGCGCCATCGCGTGATGTGCGAGTACACCGCGCTGCTGGTGCTCGAGACCGACGCCGACTACGCGCGTTTTCACATCGACCGCCGCGCGCTCGCCGACATCCTGGTGGTCGGGCCGTCGGGGATCGATCTCGAGCATCGCTCCGGCGGCGCGGTCGTCGAGGAGGTGCCGGTGTTCACGCCGCCGCCCCAGACGACGCCCGACAAGCCGGTGTGGAAGGCCGAGGGCAAGAAGGACAAGGACAAGAAGGAAAACGCGCGCGAGCCGCTGGCCAAGGCGCCCGATCGCGGTGTCGCGGCCGCCGCGCCTGAATCTCCTGCGCCGGTGATGCGGCCGCCGCCCGCGCCCAAGCCCGAGCCGGCCAAGCACGGCGAGTCGCGGCCGGTGGCCGACCCGACGCACAACATGGAGGGCGACCGCGATGGCGACGGCATCCCCGACTCGGTCGATCGCTGCCCGGACGAGCCCGAGACCCACAACGGCTTTCAGGACGAAGACGGCTGCCCCGATCGCGGGCGCGTGATCGTCAGCTCGTCGCGCCTCGAGATCCTCGACAAGGTCTACTTCACGTCGCGACAGTCGGACCTCAAGTCGATCTCGACGCCGATCCTCGACGCGATCGTCGCGACGTTGCGCGGCAATCCGCAGATCACGCGCATCGAGGTACAGGGACACGGCGACGAGCACGAGGGCGCCGATCAGCGGCTGACCACGCAGCGCGCGGAGAACGTGAAGCGCTACCTCGTGCAGCACGGCATCGAGGCGCGGCGCATCGAGGCGCGCTCGTACGGCCACTCGCGGCCGGTGTGCGCGCAGCACGACGAGGCGTGCTGGTCGAAGAACCGCCGCGTCGAATTCGTCATCCTCAACCGCAACGACGGGCCGGTCGGCCACGCGCCGGCGCCGCCCGCGCCCAAGCAGCCCGAGGTGATTCCGTACGAGGGCAAGCTGCTCGAGGTGATGCAGCTCTTGAAGGCGCAGAAGGCCAAGGAGGCCTACGCGCTGGCGCTGGCGTGGCGCGACGCGGACGCGGGCGACGTGCTGGCGCTGATCGCGCTCGGCGAGACCTGCGAGGCGCGCGGCGACAAACGCCAGGCGGCGCGCGCGTACGGATCGATCATCGATCTGTTTCCGGCGCGCGCGGATCTGCGCCGCTTCGCCGGCGAGCGGCTCGAGCGGCTGGGACAGGCGGGCTCGGAGCTGGCCATCGACACCTACGTCAAGGCGCGCGAGCAGCGCCCGGATCATCCGGCGAGCCACCGCCTGCTCGCGTTCGCGCTGTTGCGCGCGGGTCAGCCCGAGGCGGCGTTCGCGGCCGCCGTGCAGGGCGCTCAGCAGAGCTATCCGTCGGGCCGCTTCCTGGGCGTCGACCGCATCCTGCACGAAGACGCAGGCCTCATCGGCGCGGCGTGGATCAAGAAGGATCCTGCCAAGCGCAAGCACGTGATGGAGAAGCTCGACAGCCTCGGCGTCGCGCTGCCCGAGGGGCGCTCGTTGCGCTTCGTGCTCAACTGGGAGACCGACGCCAACGACGTCGACTTCCACATCTTCGACGCGCAGGGCAACCACGCCTTCTACTCCGCCAAACAGCTCGCGTCGGGCGGCGAGCTGTACGCCGACGTCACCACCGGGTACGGCCCGGAGTGCTTCACCATCCCCGGCAAGCCCACCGCCTACCCGTACAAGCTGCAGGCGCACTACTACTCACGCGGCCCGATGGGCTACGGCATGGGCAAGCTCGAGGTCATCGAGTACGACGGCCAGGGCAACCTGACCTTCGACGAGCGCCCGTTCGTGATCATGACCAACGGCGCGTTCGTCGACCTCGGCACCATCGAAGGCCCGCTCGCCAAACGCTAGCCCCAGCTCGCTTCGATGACCGCGTCCGGTTCGCTCGCGCCGCCCGAAGTGAGGACCGCGCGCGGCTGCTTGAGGCCGGTCGCTTCGAGCACGCCGACGATCGCGCCGCGCTGATAGATCCAGAAAGCGGGAAACGAGGTGACGACGCCGGTGAAGCGCACCTCGGCGCTGGTGTCGCTCGTCTGGCGTGCGACCACCGCGCCGTTGTGGCGGTTGTAGGTGTCCCACAGCTTGGCGCCGCGCTCGATCACATACTGCGGCGATGCCAGCCGCACGAAGATCTTGTAGATGGTGTTGAGATCCGAGCGCAGCTGCTTCTTCGCGCACTGCATGAGCAGGTCGTCGCGGCGCCCGAAGGCCACCTCGTACGCGTTGCGAATGATCTCGCTGCCGTGCTTGGCCGGGATCCAGGCCACCGGCATGGGCGGCGAGGTGATCATGGCCGCGGTGTCGGGGGCGATCGCCTTCAGCAGCTTCGCCCACTGCTCCCCGGTGCATACGCTCTTGATCGCCGCTGTCGCGGAGAGGAACCCGGCCCCCTTGGCCTCCGCCTCATGCTTGGGCACGCGATTAGTATATCAGTGCAGAACGCGCCCCAGCCAGAACGCCACCGCCGCCACCGCGACCATCAGCGCCGCCAGCAGCGCCCAGCGGCCCACGGCTGCGCGCGACGCCGGCGGATCCGCCGCGGTGCGCGGCAGCGTGGCGCGCTGCGAGTCCGAGCCGTGCCGATCGCGTCCGGGGAACGCCGGGTGGAAGCCCGACTGGAAGCTCTTCGCCCTGCCCGTCGATCCGCCCGCGCCCGAGGCGACGTAGATGGGAATGTCCGAGCCGCCGTCGACGATGATCTTACTGGAGTCGAACGCCGGCTGCTTGATGGTGTCGTTGACCGCCTTGCGCTTCTGCGTGTCCGAGCCGGTCTCGAACTGGATGGTCGCGCGATCGTCGTCGACGGTCACCTCGGTCTGATCGGCGCGCCGCGCCTGCGGCGTCAGGTACAGCTTGACCGACTGCGACGAGACCGAATCCAGGTGCTGGCGCAGCTCGGGCACGGCGCCGGGGAACAGCGCGCGGCCGAGCTCCTCGAAGAATTGCGGCGCGTCCTTCGGGCGATCGGCGCGCTCCTTGGCCAGCACGCGCTCGAGGAACTTGTTCACCTCGACCACGCGCGGCGCCATGGTCTCGTGCAGCGCGGTCACCGCCGGCGGCAGGCGATCGAGCACCGCGCGCATCACCTCACGCGCGTCCTCGCCGTCCCACGGCCGCTTGCCGGCGAGCATCTCGTAGGTGATCACGCCGAGCGCGAACAGGTCCGCGCCGTTGTCGAGCGGCTTGCCGCGGATCTGCTCCGGCGACAGGTACTGCGGCGTGCCGAACAGGAAGCCCTTTCGTGTCAGCGGCTCCAGCCCGAGCTTGCGCTCGAGCTCCGGCAGCTTGGCAAACCCGAAGTCGAGCACCTTGACCTGCCATCCGTCGGGCCGCTCGACCAGCACCACGTTCTCGGGCTTGAGATCGCGGTGCAAGATGTCCTGCGCGTGCGCGGCGGCGAGCGCGTGCGCGATCTGCCCGACGATCACGTGCACGTCGGTGGCGGTCCACGGCCGCGCGCGCATGAGTTCGCGCAGCGACGGTCCCTTGACGAACTCCATGACGATGTAGAAATCCTCGTCGGAGATCCCGAAATCGGTCAGCCCCACGACGTGCGGGCTGGAGATCGACGCCACCGCGAACACCTCGCGCTGAAACCGCTCGACCACGTCCTTGACCGTGAGATACGGATCCTTGAGCACCTTCAGCGCGACGTCGACGCCGCCGTTGGTCAGATCGCGCGCGCGATAGACATGCGCAAAAGCGCCCTCGCCAATCCGCTCGATGACTTCATAGCGATCGCGATACCGCTCGCCAAGCCGGACAGGCATTGCGGCGATTGTACCTTCATCCTGAGCGCAACGCGCGATTGCGGGGCTTGCTACGGAGTGAACGCCGAGCCCTGATAGAATATGGGCATGAAGTGGATCGCACTGCTTGCCCTCTTCCTCGGCGCATCGCACGTCGCGCTGGCAGTGCAGCCGCCGGGGCAAGGGCGCCGTTGCAGGCGCGCTGCGGATTGCGCCGCACCGTTGACCTGCGTGAGCTCGGGGGAACGGAAGTCGTGCGAGATCGCGTGTGACCTGGCGAGGCCGAAGTGTCCGGAGGATCAGCGCTGTGTGAAGGATGGCGGCGCGCAGATCTGCCGGCCGATCCTCGACGGCATCGCCCTCGACGCCGACTGGTAGCGATCAGCCTTCGGTCGACGCGACGGCGACCACCGGAACCTCGTGCGACTCCGCGGCGAGGGCTTCGGCGGCGCGGCGCTTGGCGGGATCGCCGGGGAGCAGCGTGGGCCAGGTGCGGCCGGTCGGCGGATCGACGAGCGTGGTCGCGTCGCGGTACACGCGTGCGGTGGTGGCGAGCGTGTAGAGCGCGCGCACCAGCGACATCGATTGGTAGCGCTCGGGCCAGTGCTTGATCAAGAGGTCGCGCACCGCGGGGCCGTGCTTGCTCGACATCGCCGGGAACAGGTGGTGCTCGACGTGGAAGCCGAAGTTGAGGTGCAGCATGTCGACCACGCGCGGGACGGTGACGCTGAGCGAGTTGACCAGCGGATCGTTGACGTGGCCGAGCGGGCTCAGGCTGTGGTTGGTGAGGATGTAGCTGGTGACGATCAGGTTGCCGAGGCACAGCGGGATCACGAACACGAACAGGAACGCGTGCCCGCCGACCAGCACGCCGACCGTCGCCCACACCGCGAACCCGAGCAGCGTCTCGAGCACCGCCATGGTGTGCTCGCGCTTGGGCAGGTACGCGAGCGGGCGCGCCAGCCGCCACAGCACCTGCTGGCTCTGGCCGGTGAAGCCGAGCAGCAGCGTGACCGGGCCCGCCCAGCGGCGATAGCCGAAGCCGAGCGCATCGGCGATGCGCGACAGCTTGTTGGTGCGGTAGGTCGCGAGCGTGGGGAACGAATCGGGATCGATCCCGTCGATCATGGTGTTGCCGTGGTGCACGCGGTTGTGCCAGGCGACCCACAGCCGCGGGGCGACGTTGAACGGCAGAAAGCAGATCCAACCGACCACGTAGCGCCAGGTCTTGTCGCGCACCACCGCGCCGTGCAGGGTCTCGTGGCCGACGAACGCGCAGCCGGCGAAGCTGTGGCCAATGGCCAGCGCGCAGGCGAGCGCGACCGGCCAGCCGCCCCAGCCGTGGGCGACGACGATCGTGCCGGCCACGATCACCGCGACGTGAAGCGCGAGCCAGGCCAGGCGGGAAGGAACGGGAGCGAAGGCATTGGCCGGAAGCTCGGCCTTGAGCGCCTGCGCATAGAACGAGACGGGTTTGGAGTCCACGACGTAAGGGTGGCTCGTGATTGTCACCGTTTGGTCATGGCCGCACCACAAGCCGTCTTCGCCTGCGGTGTCGCGCGACGCTGAGTCGGGTAGGGACCCGACGCCCGCTCAGGTCCCCGGCCGTCCGTCGGCGGTGACCTTCCACGTGTCGATCACGTTGCCGGTCACCTCGTCTACTTCGCTGACCGCCAGATCGCCCGAGTCGAGCTCCTGGATCAGCAAGAAACCGTAGCCGGACGAGCCGCCCTTGCCGCCCGAGCTGATCGGCGCGCCGCCGTTGCCCGAGATCACGTGCTGCGCGTCGAGCTTGCGGTACTCGTGCGAGTGGCCGAGCAGCTCGAGCGTGAGCGGCGCGGTGCCGATGATCGCTTCGGACGGCGAAACGCCGGGCACGTCGGTGAGCGATGCCGCTTCGTGGCGCACCACGAACGTGTAGGTGGTCGGGTCGGCCATCTGCTGCTGAAGCCAGGTCGCTTGCGCGTCGGACCACGCGTTGGCGGCGACGAACACCAGCTTGGCCTTGCCGTGCGCGGTGTCGACGTCGATGCGGAAGTACGGCGTGGTCACACCCTCCGGCACCAGCCGCGCCAGGTAGGCCTTGACGTTGGCGGTCTCGGTGCCGGTCGGGCAGTTCGAGACCGTCGCGCCGGTGCACTCGTGGTTGCCCATCGTGTGATAGATGGGCCCGTTGGTGAAGTTCTTCTCGCCCTGCAGCAAGAGATCGAGCTGCGCGCTGACCACCGCGTCGCCGCTGTCGGCGAACATGTAGTCACCGGTGCCGACCACGAACTGCGCGCCCTTGGCCTGCATCTGCGTGAAGTTTCCGGCCACGATCGCGGTCGGGTAGTTGGCGGTGTCGTTGGGATTCTTCGGCCGCGCGTCGCCGAAGACCGCGAAGGTCACGCCGCCGGTCGCCGGTCCGCCGCCCGCGTCCGCCATCATCTGGCCGGGTGGCCCGCCGGCCGGCAAGGTCGCGGCCTGGTTGCAGCCTCCCGCGACCCATAGCAGCACCACGGCTCGCGACAGTTGCATTCCCATTGATGTCGAGAGCCCCCGGCGGGCTTCAAACTTTGTTGCTCCTCGTCGCTGTCGTCGACGTAAGATGCGCCTCAATGAACAGCACCATGATGGATGTTCCGCTCACCGTCGCGTCGATCATCCGCCACGGGGTGGCGGTCCACGGCGAGAGCGAGGTGGTCACCTTCGAGGGCGATCGCTGCCGCCGCGCCTCGTTCCGCGAGGTGGCGGCGCGCGCCGAACGGCTGGCCGCGGCGCTCACCCGCCTGGGCGTGCGCGCCGGCGATCGCGTGGCGACCTTCTGTTGGAACCACCAGGAGCACCTCGAGGCGTACCTGGCGGTGCCGGCCATGGGCGCGGTGCTGCACACGCTCAATCTGCGGCTGTTCCCCGAGCAGCTCGCGTACATCATCCACCACGCCGAGGACAAGGTGGTGCTGGTGGACGGCTCGTTGGTGCCGCTCCTGCTCAAGGTGCCGGGCGTGACCTTCGAGCACGTGATCGTGATCGGCGCCAATCCCGGCGGCTTTCCCTGCGCGCTCGACTACGAGACGCTGCTCGCCGCCGAAGAGCCCGGCTTCGTGTGGCCGGATCTCGACGAGCGGAGCGCCGCGGCCATGTGCTACACCAGCGGCACCACCGGCAATCCGAAGGGCGTGGTGTACAGCCATCGCTCGAACTTCCTGCACTCGTTCGCGGTGTGCTCGGCCGACGGGTTCGGGCTGTGCGGCGCCGATCGCATCTTGCCGATCGTGCCCATGTTCCACGCCAACGCCTGGGGCCTGCCCTATGCAGCGTGGATGGTGGGCGCGGACTTCGTCTTTCCCGGGCGCTTCCTCCAGCCCGAGCCGCTGTGCCGGCTGATCGCCCAGGAGCGGCCGACGTTCTCCGGCGGCGTGCCGACGGTGTGGAACGACATCCTGCGCCATTCGGAGAACCACCCGGTCGATTTCTCGTCGCTACGGCTGGTGGTGTGCGGCGGAGCGGCGGTGCCGCGCGCATTGATGGAGCGTTTCTGGGAGCGTTTCGGCGTGCGCATGATGCAAGCGTGGGGCATGACCGAGACCAGCCCGCTGGCGACGCTGGCGCGCCCGCCGCACGGGACGCCCGAGGCCGACGAGATCCACTATCGGGTCAAGGCGGGCCGGCCGAACTGCGGCATCGAGCTGCGGCTGTGCGACGACGTGGGGCAGGTGCTGCCGTGGGACGGCAAGACCATCGGCGAGGTCGAGGTGCGCGGGCCGTGGGTCACCGCCAGCTACTTCCGCGATCCGGCGCCGGAGAAGTTTCACGACGGCTGGCTGCGCACCGGCGACGTCGGCACCGTCGACGCGCGCGGCTTCATCACGCTCACCGACAGGGCCAAGGACGTGATCAAGTCGGGNNGAGTGGATCTCGTCGGTGGAGCTGGAGAACGCGATCATGGGCCACGCCGAGGTGCTCGAAGCTGCGGTGGTAGGCGTGCCCGACGAGCGCTGGGACGAGCGGCCGCTCGCGTGCGTGGTGCGCAAGCCGGGCTCGACGCTCACGCCCGCCGACCTGCGCGCGTTCCTGAACGGTCGGGTGGCCAGCTGGTGGATCCCCGAGCGCTGGACCTTCGTGCCCGAGGTGCCGCGCACCAGCGTCGGCAAGTTCGACAAGAAGGTGCTGCGCGCGCGCTACGCCGAGGGAAAGCTCGAGGTCGTGGCGATTACTGGAACGGCCTGAAGCCGTAGATCGCGAACCCGGACATGCACAACAGCGCGACGAACACCCCGCCGCTCACCCACTCCATGCGCGTCTGCGCGCGCGGCGAGACGGTCAACCCGAAGGTCATCGCCGAGCCCCACAGCCCGTTGGCGAGATGGAACGAGATGCCGAGCATGCCCAGCGCGTAGACCGCGAAGGTCGGCACCTCGGAGAGCGCCTCGTGCATGCCCTGCCAGGTCTCGACGGTGCCGGCGGCCGCGGGCAGGATGCGCGCCTTCAACACGTGCGCGCCGAGGAACAAGAGCACGCCCAGCCCGGCGACCCTTTGTAGAAAATACTTCAAGTTTCTGAGCCCGCGATACTTCAGGTTGTTGGGGTTCATCTTGAGGATCAGCTTGAGCCCGATCCCCGCGTGGATCGCGATCGGGAGCCCGAGGCCGAAGATCTCCAGGAGCAGGAACGCCGGATGGTGGCGGCTGGCGGTGAGCGCGGCGTCGAACTCCTCGGCGCCACCGAGCGAGTGCAGGTTGGTCCACAGGTGCGCGACCACGTAGGCGCCGAGCGGCACCACGCCGAGCAGCGACATGAGCTGCTTGCCGGTCACCTTCACTTCTTGGCGCTCAGGTCCTGGTAGAAGGTCTCGACCAGCACGTCCGGCTTGATGAACGCCTTGCCCCACACCGCGTCGTACTCGGCCGTCGGCTTGGCGGCCTTGACGTCGGCGAGCGACTTGCCGGCGGCGATCAGCTTCGCGACGCGATCGCGGATGGTGGCGAGCATGTCGCGCCACGCCTTGAGCTTGACCTTGTCGGTCATCGGGCCGTGCCCGCCGACGATGCGGGTCTTGTCGTGGACCATCGCGAGGGCGCGGTCGGCGTCCTTGATGAAGCCTTCGACCTTGCCGCCCGAGCCGAGATCGACGAACGGATAGCCGGCAGGCGTGAACACGTCGCCCATGTGCAACAGATCGGCCTTCTTGAAGTACACGAACGAGTCGCCGTCGGTGTGCGCCGGGTCGACGTGGAACACCTGCATCTCGTCGCCGTTGACGTGGAAGGTCAGGCCCTCGGCGAAGGTCACCACCGGCAGCGCCTTCTCCGGCGCGGGCGGGACCTTCTTGTTGAACAGCGCCATGAACTGCTCGGTCGACAGGCGCTTGCGCACGTTGTCGTGCGCCACGATCACCGCCCCGCTGTCGCCCATCGCCTCGTTGCCGCCGGTGTGATCGCCGTGCCAGTGCGTGTTGACCACGAAGCGCACCGGCTTGTCGGTGACCTTGAGGATCTCGGCCTTGAGCTTCGGGGTGAGCGGCGCGACCTGATCGTCGACCAGGAACACCGCGTCCTTGCCGACCTCGAGCACGATGTTGCCGCCCGGTCCCATGATCAAGAACAGCCCGTCGCCGAGCTTGGTGGTGGTCAGGTTCATGTCGGGCTCAACTGCCCGCGCCAACGAGCCCAGCGACAGCAGGGCCAGGGTCACGATTGTTTTCATGGCCGAGCATACTAGCGCTAACGTGTTTCCATGTCGCTCGAAGAGAACAAGCAGATCGTGCGCCGCTTCATCCACGAGGGCGTAATCGGCGGCAACCTGGAGCTGATCGACGAGCTGTGCTCGGCCGACTGCGTGAACCACTCGGCCGTTCCCGCCGCGCGCATCGGCACGGCGGGCATGAAGCGCGTGGTCGCCGGATCGCGCGCGGCGCAGCCCGACCAAGAGTGGACCGACGAGCGCGTGATCGCCGAGGGCGACCTGGTGATGATCCACGGCGTGCGCAAGGCCACCTGGCAGGGCGAGAGTTTCCGCGGCATCGCCACGCAAAAAGGGATCCGCGTGGCGGTCGAGCTGGTGCACCTCTTCCGCATCGCCGGCGGAAAGATCGTCGAGCACTGGGCGGTGCGCGACGATCTCGGGCTCATGCAGCAGCTCGGCGCGATCAAGTAGCCGGCGCGCTCAGGCCAGCGACATCCCGAGCGCGCGATCCCAGGCCGGCTCGATCTCGCCGACCGCCGCGAGCAGCGCCAGGCCCACCCCGGCTGCGCCCGAGAGCAGCCCCGGCTCGTCGGGCGCGGGCATGGCGAGGAGACGCTCGAACCAGCGGCGCGCGACCACGCCGAACGCCGGCTCGCCGGTCGACTGATAGAAGCGGTTATAGATGTGCGCCACGCCTGCCGCGCCGGTTCCGAGGCTCGCGCCGGAGACGCCGAGATCACGCACCGCCGCGGCACGCGCGCGCGCGATCGCGTCGTCGCTCCAGGCTGGCGCGCCGACTGCGGCCGCGGCGGCGTACAGGGCGAGCGCCACGGCCGGCTCCCCATCGGCCCAGCCGGATCCGGACGCGGCGCCGAGCGCGCCGGCCACCTCGCCGAGCAAACGCTGCGACGCGGTCACGCACACACCGGCCGCACACGCGCTCGCGAGCACGGGCATCAGGCCCGCCAGGCCGTGCGCGACTCCCGGTGGCTGCGCGGCGACGACGGCGCCCCACTCGTCGAGCCGGGCGACCACCGCTTCGATCACGCGCAGGCCCGACGGGCGACGGCGGCGCTCGAGGCCGTAGACACCCGCGCCGGCCAGGCCGGCCGTCAGATCGCGGCGGCGCAACCAGCTGTGCGACAGCGAGGTGATGAGCATCTCGTCGATCGCTTCGTTGGCGTCGTCTTGGTCGTCGCCGGGGAAGAACTTGGTCTGCAGGTGATCGATCACCCAGCCCACGCCCGCAACCCCGCCGAACAGCGACGGCGGGAGCCGGCGCCGCGCGAGCGCCTGGGCCGCGTGTCCCAGAAATCGCTCGGCGGCCGCGCCGTACTCCGGATCGTCGAACGCCTCCGCGAGATACGCGAAGCACAGCGCCAGACCCGCCGAGCCGCTCCCCAGCGAGGAGTCGTCGACCCGGCGTTCGGCCCAGGTGGCGGCCAACGCGCGCACGGTGCGCACGGCCCGCTGGGCGAGCTCGCCCTCGAGCAGCGGGTGCCACGAGCCGGAGGATTCGCTCGACATGGTACAAAGCTTACAGTGGAATCCGACGAAGCCACCCGGCTCAACCGCGAGCTGATCGAATTTCTCAACGAGCTGCGCGTGCTTTTACCCGGCGTGACGATGCTGTTCGGCTTCTTGTTGGCGGTGCCGTTCTACGCCACGTTCGAGAGCGCCACGGCGCTGCAGCGCAACGTCTACTTCGCCGCGTTCATCTCGACCGCCGCCGCGTGCGCGTTCCTGATCGCGCCGGCGATGTATCACCGGCTGCATTGGCGGCGCGACGTTCAGGACAAGGAGGAGATGCTGCTCACCTTCAACCGGCTGGTGGTGGTGGGCGGCGTGCTGCTGGGGCTGTCGATGACCAGCACCGTGTTCCTGGTGACCGATCGCCTGTTCGGCACGGCTCACGCAGCCGGCGTCGCGGTCGCCGCCGCGCTCACCTTCGGCGCGTTGTGGTTCGCGCTCCCGCTGCGGCGCAAGAAGCGCGACGAAAAACGCGCCTAGACGCGCGCCTCCACCACCTGGTCGAGCCCGAGATCGATCCGCTGCGCCACCTGGTAGCGCGCGGCGATGTCGGCCCAGCTCCACAAATTCCACACTGCATCGAAGAACTTGGCCTTCTCATTTTGATACTGCAGGTAGTAGGCGTGCTCCCAGGCGTCGAGCACCATGATCGGCACGCCCGCCTGCGTGATCTCCGATTGGTGATCGTGGATCTGCGTGGTGACCAGCCGGCGGCCGATCGGATCCCAGCACAGCGCCGCCCAGCCCGAGCCCATGATGGTGGTGGCCGCGTGGGTGAGCTGCGCCTTGAACGCGTCGAAGCTGCCGAAGTCGCGGGTGATCGCCTGCGCGAGCACGCCGTCGGGCTGGCCGCCGCCGTCGGGCGACAGGTTCTGCCAGAAGATCGAGTGCAGCACGTGCCCCGACACGTTGAACGCCAGCGCGTGCTCGAGCTGCGAGATGCGCCCGAAGTCGTTGGAGCGGCGCGCCTCGGCGAGCTGCTCGAGCGCCTCGTTGGCGCCCTTGACGTACACGCGGTGGTGCTTGTCGTGGTGCAGCTTCATGATCTGCGCGCTGATGTGAGGCTCGAGCGCGGCGTAGTCGTAGCGGAGATCGGGGAGGGTGTAGTTGGCCATGAAGCACAGGTAGTGCCCACGGATCCGATTGCAAGGCTGGTCAGCCGGGTTTGACGTCGAAGCTCATGCCCTCGGAGGCGACCACGCAATCGAGCTTGGGCGCGTTCGAGCGCGCCCAGCTGCGCGCGTGCACCGCGATGCGATCGAGCGCGTCGTCGGCGCGCCCCGGATCGTGGTGGTGCAGCACCAGCTTGCGCGCCTCGGCCTGCTTGCCGAGGTCGAGCACCTCCTCGACCAGCGAGTGCCCCCAGCCGCGCTTCTGCGGCATGTCGCTCGGCAGGTACTGCGCGTCGTGGATCAACATACCGGCGCCGGCGGCGAACTTGGCCAGCTCGGCCGGCGTGGTGGTCATCGGGCCGGGCGGCGCAAGCTCGTTGTCGGTCAGGTAGCACAGCGACGAGCCGTCGTCGTCGTCGATGCGGAAGCCGTCGGCGCCGCCCGGATGGTTGAGGAAGATCTGCGACACCGTCGCCGAGCCGATGCGCAGCTTCGAGGTGCCGAACGGAGGCATCTCCAGCTTGGCGGGAATATCCTGCACGCGCACCGGAAAGTGCTCGCCGTCGAACAGCACCATCTTCTTGATCCCCGCCTCGGCGCGCGGCGACATGGCGTGGAACAGGATGTGCGCGTCGGTGCGCCACATCGGGCCGAAGAACGGCGCGCCCATGATGTGGTCCCAATGGCCGTGCGTGATCAACAGGTGGATCGGATCGGGCAGCGTGCCCGCGGCGATCAGCTCGTCGCCGAGCACGCGCACGCCGGTACCGGCGTCGAGCACGATCAAGCTGTTGTCGGAGAGCCGCACCGAGACGCACACGGTGTTGCCGCCGTAGCGGACGGTCGCCGGGCCGGGCGTGGGGATCGACCCGCGCACCCCGTAGAAGTTCACCTTCATCGCGGGCTCACCCTAGCATTGTACACGCCTTGACGGCAGCCCTCGCGCGCGTTGTAGTGAGAGCTCTGGAGGATCCGGAATGGCCGACGACGAGCTGCCCAAGCCCGAGCCCAAGGAGATCGACGAAAAGCTGTCCATCCAACTGCGCCACCTCCTCGAGGACGCGACCCTCAAGGGCAAGCCCTACGGCGAAGAGAAGTGCGACAACTGCCTGTACTACTCCGAGGTCGACCAGAAGATCTCGTACTGCTGGCACCCAAAGCTGCGCATCCTGGTCGGCGCCGAGTGGTGGTGCCAGTGGTGGGAAAAGATCGAAGAATAGCCGGCTAGGGCCAGCGGCGCAGGCTGATGGTGCGTTTGGGGCGGAGCACCTGGTGGCAGCGCTGGCGATCGGTCTCCCAGCTCGCGGCGAGCTCGGCGTTGAATACGGGATCTTCGATGACCACGGCGGACTCTTCGAGGGACGTGAACGAGAGCTCGTTCATGTTGATCGAGCCGACCACGGCCAGGTGGTCGTCGATGACGATGGTCTTGGCGTGCATCATCACCGGTTGATATTCCCAGAGGCCGATGCCGGCGTGTAGGAGGCGGCGGTAGGTGCGGCGCTGGGCCACCAGGGCGGCTTTGACGTCGTCCTTGTCGCCGGGAACGATCACCTCGACGTCGACGCCTTCGCGCCGCTTCCTGGCCAGCAGATCCATGAGCGGGCCGTCGGGGATGAAGTAGGCGTTGGCGATCCAGACGCGTTTCCTGGCCGAGGCGATCGCCAGGTGGGTGAGGCGCTCGGCGTCGGTGACGTAGCTGGTGGTCGACGAGACGAACGCGACCTGGGCGTCGCCGGCGGCGGCGATCTCGGGGAACTCGTCGGCGGGGAGCAGCTTGCCACCCGTCTCCTGCCAGTTCTGCGCGAACGCGCGCTGCATGCCGGCCACCGCCGGACCGGCGACGCGCAGGTTGCAGTCGCGCCATTCCGGATCGCCGTCCTCGCCGCTCCAATCGGCTCGGATGCCGAAGCCGCCGACGAACCCGATCGCGCCGTCGATCACCACCAGCTTGCGGTGATCGCGCTCGAACAGGTTGTGCCGCGTGATCGGCCGGAATACGCGCACCGCGCAGCCCAGCTCGGCCAGGCGCGACTCCACGTTGCGCTCGAAGTCGGGGCTGCCGAACGGATCCACCAGCACGCGGCAGGTAACGCCGTGCGGGCGCGCGGCGAGCGCCTTGAGGATGCGATCGGACGGCTCGCCCGAATGCCAGATGTAGATGACGATGTTGATGCTGGTGTGAGCGCGAGAGATGTCCTCGATCATCGCGTCGAACACCTTGCCGTTCTGCACCAGCGTGAGCTGGTGGCCCGGCTGCAGGCGCGCGCCGACCGATTGAAACAGCGCGCTCGGGAAGTCCTGCACCTCGCCGTTGAGCAGGAACGCGTCGCGCGCGTGGCGCAGACAGCCGCCGGTGAGGAGCGCCAGCCCGAGCAAGAAGCGCGCGCCCGGCATCAGTAGCGGTAGGTGAGCCGCAAGGCGAACGCCACCAGATGGCGGTCGGCGCCGGCGACCGGAAGCTCGGCGGCCAGCTCGGCGCCGAGCGTGCGCCAGAAGCGGAAACGGAACGCCACCGCGGGCGCGAGCCAGTCGAGCGCCGCACGGTGACCGAGCGCCAGGCGCAGATCGAGCACCAGCCCGATCCAGGTGGCGGGCGAGTACTGCACCCCCACGTCGGCCTGCGCGCCGCCGCGCACCAGCGACGGGGCGGCCGAGAGCCCGGCGGTCAGATCGCCGCCCAGATAGCCGTGGAACATCACCTTGCGATACGGCCGGAAGTCGACCGCGACGCCCAGCTCGCCGCCGACCGTGCGCACGTCGGGTGCGTCGGACGAGGTGGGCAGCTCGAGCCGCACGTAGGGCGTGACCGCCCAGGCGCGCCCGGCCAGGGCCTGGAACGCGCCGCCGACGGTGAGCTGGCCGAGGCCGACCGACGAGCCCTTGAGCGTGGCGTTCTGCGCGAACTGGTAGTGCACGAGCTCGAGCGCGCCGAACAGCTCGAAGCGCCGCGCAAACACGTGCGTGGCGGTGAGCAGCGTGTCGGCGTTGAGCGCGCCGTAGAAGCCGGGCGTGTCGATGATCGCGCCGGCGCGCTCGCCGAGGCCGATCTCGTCACGCAGGCACGCGCGATGGCCGGTGCCGAGCTCGGCGTCGGCGTAGCCGATGGTGACGGGACCGTCGGTGAGGCCGGGGTGGCGAGCGTTGTCGCACACGGTCTCGGCGTGAGCGCGAGGCGTGAACGCGAACGTGAGCGCGAACGCGAACGTGAGCCGGATCATCTCGATCCTTTGACGAGCGGTGGATCGAACACGCCGTTGCCGTTGCGATCGAAGACGAACGGATTGGTGAACGCGAACGGAAAGCTGTCGGTCACCACCTGCGCGAAGTGATAGCGCGGATCGCTCTCGTCCTTGGGCGGATCCGGATTGCGCAGCGGACCGAACGTGTCGCCCGCGGCGACGTCGGCGAGATCGATCTTGCCGTCGCCGTTGTTGTCGGTGGTGTCGGGGATGCCGTCGGGCGCGCCGTTCAAGCCGCCGCCCAGATCGGCCGCGGCGAGCAGGGGATCGCCCGCCTCCACCACCAACCACGCGTCGCCCGACGGCGGCAACACGTCGGCGAGCGCCACCTCGCCCATGAAGCGGACCAGCCCATCGGTGCCGAACGGATCGGCCGGCACCGACAGCCCGGTGATGGTCTTGGCCACGCGCCCGTTGACGATGATGCGGATCTCCTGCACCGGCACCCACGGTGCCGCGTCCACCTCGAGCACCAGCACCGCGTCGCTCGCCGGCTGGAACGGCTGCATCCCGTAGGCGTGCTCGACGCCGCCTCCGAGGGATGACCGCACGGTCGCGTGGATAATAGGCCCGTTGGTGCCGAGCACCCCGCCCTCGCGGATCGCCCGATCGAACAGCTCGACGTCGAAGCTCGGTCCGCCCTGCGTCGCCGCGCTCACCAGGTTGCGCGGCATGCCGAGCGTCGAGTCGATCAGGCTGTGCGAGTCGGAGTTGGCGGTGCCGGTGACCAGCTGCCCCTGGCTCAACGTGTAGAACCAGAACGCGCGGTACTGCAGCAGCGTGTCGTTGGCCGTGCCGTTCATCACTTCCTGCGCGTTCTGATCGTCGTTCTTGTGCTTGCCTTTCGGCGACCGGACGTACATGCCGAGGTTGGTACCGTCGTCGGCGGCGGGCAGATCTTTGCGCACGTCCATCGCCAGCGCGCGCGGGAAGCCGAGATCGCGCCCGAACTCGGCCGGCGCCCACGGATGGTTGAGCTCGTAGATCGGCAGCCCGCTGGCCAGCGGATCGACGCGATCGAACAGCTCGCCCGGCTCGATGAACTCGTCGAACGGCCCGCCGTTGCGCGGCTCGCCGGGCTGATAGCGCAGCGGCCAGAAGTTGTAGTGACCGATCACCAGCGGAAACGGGCTGCCCGGGATCTTGAACCACGGGTTGTGCCCGGTGGTCTCGATGCCGGTCACCGCGCTGATGCGCCCGTCGAGCCCGAGCTCCGCGAGCACCGCGCCGTAGTCAGTGATCACGTCGTGATCGGTGGCGATGATCACGTCCATGTCGGAGGCGGCGAACGCCAGCACGCGATCGAGATCGGGCAGCGACGAGTCGAAGCTCGCCGCGCCGTGCACGTGCAGATCGGCCGACAGCGTGCCGGCGGGCTTGAGCGCGAGCGGCGACAGCGCGAAGTCGGCGGTGCCGCTCGTGCCGGCGGCGAGATCGAGGGTCTGCCGCGCGATGGTGAAGAACGGCCCGTGCCAGGCGTAGAAGTGGTAGCGGCCGGGCGGCACCTCGACGCGAATGGTCGCCGCGCCGTGCGGCACGAGGAAGCGGTTGCACGCCGGCGAGCCGCCCCAGGCGACGCCGAGATACGGCGCGCAGGTGTACGACTGGCCGTGGAACTGCCCGCTGACCGCGCTCTTGACGGTGTCGTCGGCGGGGATGACGAACACCTCGGCGTCGAGCTGCTCGCCGCTGACCAGGTTCTTCACGCTCACCGTGAGCTGCGCAGTCTCTACAGCGCTGACCATGCCGACGTCGCGATCGGCGCTCACGCCCGCGGCCGCCGCCTCCGCCACCTTGCGCCCGAACGAATACACCTCGACGAGGTAGTCGCGCCCGCGTGGCACGCGCGCCGAGAAGCTGCCGTCCGGCGCCGGGACCACCTGCGTCCACGGCGTGCGCGCCGCCCCGTTGGTCTCGGAGATCAGCAGCGAGACCTCGCGCTCGCCGTCCGGCACCGTGCGGTTCATGCGCCCGCTCAGCGTGACGAACGGATCGCCGCGGAGCTGCGCGCGCGCGTCGAGCGCCAGATCGGCCGCGCCCGCCACGTCGCCGCGCGGCGCGACCATGATGAAGCGCTCGAACACGCGATAGTCGCGCGGTGGCACGACGCTGCGCGAAAGCCCGGCCGACGACACCACCTGCGACTGAAAGCCTTCGAGCGAGGACACGTTGCAGCCGATCGACGCATAGCTGGCCGGATGGTCGGAGCCGTGCGTCGACGCGGCGAGGAACGGCGCGGACACGAACGCATCATTAATGGTGAGCAGGCTGAACGTCGGGTGATCGAATCCCTGCCCCACGCCCGGCGTGAACGGCAAGAGCGAGCGCCCCGACCAGTAGTAGCCGTCGGTGAGCGTCCACAGGTATTGATCGGGCGTGCCGTTGACCACCTCGGTGCGCACGCGCACGCCCGGCTCGCAGGCGCGCACCTCGTACAGCGTGTGGATGGCCACGTCCGGCCGGTGGTACAGCGTGCCGCTCACCTGCACCGCGACGCGCGCCGGCCGCTCGTCGAGGAAGGTCATCGAGGTGTAGTTGGCCTGATCCTCGGGCAGGATGCCGACCGCCTGGATGATCTGCTCCAGCCCGTCGTTGTCCTTGCCGCGATTCGACAGATCGATCAGCGAGCCGCCCGACGGATCGAGGTAGTACTGGTTGCCCAGCCCCGCCACCACCGCGGCGATCTGCGCGTTGCCGATCAGCACGTCGCCGGCCGCGCCGCGCGCATCGGTCCCGCCCGGCACCGCGTCACCCTGCCGCAGGATCTGCAGCTCGAGCTGCGGATCGTCGCAGGTGTAGGTCAGCTTCTGGCACGGCGTCGGGATGCGACAGTCCGCCTCGCCGCCGAGACAGCCTTGTTTGCACCCACTCACCGAGAGCAAGACGCCCATCACCAGCGCCGGAAGCGCGAACCGGATCACGTTTCGATGGTAGCGCATTCGGTGATATCCTGAGCGTGCATACGTGTCCGATCCTCCTGACAGCGGGCCCCACCCGGCCCCCGCGCCCACGCTTCCCGTCGCCGAAGGGGACGGCAGCTTCAAGCCCGGCGATCGGCTCGGCCGCTACGTGCTGCTCTCGACCGCCGGCCAGGGCGGCATGAGCGTGGTCTACCTGGCCTACGATCCGGAGCTCGATCGCAAGGTCGCGCTCAAGCTGATGCGCATCGGCATCCTCGGCACGCAGGGCAAGCAGCGGCTGCAGCGCGAGGCCCAGGCGCTGGCGCGGCTGTCGCACCCCAACGTGGTGCCGGTCTACGACGTGGGCACGGTCGCGGATCAGGCGTTCGTGGCCATGGAGTACGTCGAGGGCCAGACGCTCAAGCGTTGGCTCAAGCAGAAACGCACCTGGCGCGAGATCCTGTCGGTGATGAGCGACGCGGGGCGCGGGCTGGCGGCGGCGCACGCGGCGGGACTGGTGCACCGCGACTTCAAGCCCGACAACGTGCTGATCGGCAACGACGGGCGCGTGCGCGTGCTCGACTTCGGGCTGGCGCGCAACGTCGAGGACCTCGACGGATCGAGCTCCAACCCGTCGGAGCGCACGCCGCATCCGGAGCCGCCCCGCCGCGAAGCCACCGAGAGCGAGGTGGCGATGTCGGAGTCGCGCCGCCACACCCTGTCGCAGGTGACGCGCGCGGATCAGGTGATCGGCACGCCCGCGTACATGGCGCCCGAGCAGGTGTTGAACGGCGCCACCGACGAGCGCGCCGATCAGTTCAGCTTTTGCGTCACGCTCTACGAAGCGCTCTACAAGCAGAAGCCGTTCGACTACTCCGAGACCGTCGACGGCTCGGCCCTGGCCACCATCGCCGAGAAGCGCTCGACCAAGCCGCGCGTGCTCGCCGCCGAGCCGCCGCGCGACAATCCGGCGCCGGGCTGGCTGCTCAAGGTGGTGATGCGCGGGCTGAGCGCCGATCCGATCAATCGCTTCCCGAGCATGGAGGACCTGCTGGCGGCGATGGCCGCCGATCCCGCCTCGTCGCGCCGCCGCGTGGTGATCGCGGCCGTGACGCTGCTGATGGTCGGCGCGGGCGCGTGGAGCGCGGTGTCGAGCCGCCGTCACCGCGAGGAGCTCTGTCGCGGCGGCGACGACCGCATGGCGGCGGTGTGGGGCAACTCCGCGCGCGACGAGGTGCGCAAGGCGTTCATCGGCGTGGGCGTGCCGTACGCCGAGGCGGCGGCGCAGACCTTTCAGCGCGCGCTCGACGACTACGCGCGCAGCTGGACGCACATGCACCAGGACGCGTGCGAGGCCACGCGCCTGCGCGGCGAGCAGTCCGAAGAAGTGCTCGACCTGCGCATGGCGTGCCTGTCGGATCGGCTCAAGGAGGTGTCCGCGCTGGCCGAGGTCATGAAGCATCCCGACGCCGACACGGTGCAGGAGGCCTCGCGCGCCAGCCAGCAGCTCACGCCGATCGGCGACTGCGCCGACGTGACCGCGCTCAAGGCACCGGTGCCGCGGCCGCGCGATCCCAAGCAGCGCGCCAAGGTCGAGGCGCTGCAGAAGCGGCTGGCCGAGCTGCAGGCGCAGTACGCGATCGGCAAGAACGAAGAGGCGGCCAAGCTCGGCGAGGCGCTCAAGAAGGACGCGGTGAAGGTCGGCTTCGGCCCGCTCACCGCCGACGTCGATCTGTGGCGCGGGCGCAGCTACGCCGATCTCGGCGACGAGAAGCAATCGATCCCCGCGTACAAGGCCTCGTTCGCCGCCGCGCTGGCGTCGCGCAACGATCGCGCGCTCAAGCAGTCGTCGGTACGGCTGGCGCAGGAGTACATCTACAAGAACGACATGAACGAATACCGGTACTGGGCCGACGTGGCGCAGGCGGCGCTCGATCGCACCGGGCCCGACGCGCGCACCGAGAACTTCCTCGAGCACACGCGCTGCGTGAGCCTGTGGCAGACCGGCGTGGTGATCGCGCGGCTCGAGTGTCTGCAGAAGCACGCACAGCGGGCCGAGCGGGTGGCGCCGCTCAACGACTGGGAGCTGACCACGCTCGGCCTGGCCGCCAGCGACGCGGGGCGCTTTGCACAATCGATCGAGTACCTGAAGCGCGGGGTCGACTATTCGATCAAGGAGAACGGCTACACACACCCGCGCACGCTCGAGATGCGCGGCTATCTGTGCAAGGGGTACCTCGATCTGGGCGATCTCGAGCGCGCGCTGTCGGAGTGTCGCGAGACGCTCAAGACCGTCGAGCAGGTGGCGCCCAACAATCACTACGTCAAGAGCAAGATCCAGCTGTACCTGGGCGCGACGCTGCGCGAGCTCAAGCACTACCCCGAGGCCAAGCGCTACCTCGAGGCCGCGCTGCCGTACGTCAAGCCCGGGGGCGAGGCGCTGGTCGAGCTGGCGGAGATCGCCTCGGCGACCGGCGACCACGAAGCCGCGCTGGCGTATTTCAAGAAGTCGCTCATCGAGGACTCCAAGGACCTGGCGCCCAACCATCCGAACCTGGTGGTCGATCTGTTGCAGCTCGGCCAGGCGCAGCTGCAGCACGGCGACGCCGAGGCGCGCGTCACGCTCGAGCGCGCCTACAAGATCGCCGAGCACGCCGACCTGAGCCCGTTCGCGATCGCCGACGTGGAGTTCGCCTGGGCGCGCTCGCTGTGGCCCGATCTGGGCGAGCGCAGCCGCGCGGTCGCGCTCGCCGAAAAGGCGCGCCTCGCCTACGCGCAAGGCCCCAACTCCGAGCGCTTCCAGTCCATCCGCAACAAGATCGCCCAGTGGCAAAAAGACCCAGGCGGCAAGCCGCTGAAGAACTAACGGGGGCGGCTGCGCAGGCGGCTGGCGAGGAGCGTTGCGCCGATGCCGAGCAGGAACGCGATCGCGACGATCAGGCCGGCCATCAGGAGCAGGCGGTTGTGCGGGGTGACGATGCTCGCCGGCGGTTGCGCGTTGGCGGCGGCGCGCACCAGCACGAAGCCGCGCGTCTTGCCGGAGTCGACGTCGACCGTGTTCATGGCCGCGTAGAGCAGCTTGGCTTCGACCCAGACGGGCGGATATTTCCAGCGGTTCACGTCGAGGATGAGGAAGCGATCCGAGCCCGCGTGGTAGGCGCCGAGCGGCGAGACGTGGCCGGCGAGCTTGGACTCGAGCAGGCCGAGCGGCTCCTGCCCGACGGCCGAGCGCAGGTAGTTGATGATCACGTAGTCGCCCGTGGTCTCCAGGTTGTGCACCGCCAGGCGGCGGAAGGCGTCGAGCGTGGTCTCGCTCGCGTAGTGCACCTCGACCTCGGTCGGCTGCGTGCGCAACAGCGCGGCCAGCATCTCGAGCGTGAGTCCGCCGCGCGCCACGCCGAGCCGTCGCGCGTCGTCGTTGAAGACGTTGTTCTGCGTGTACGCGTGGTAGGGCTGAAAGTCCGGCGCGGGCGGCGCGGCGATGGGCAGCGCGTTGAGCACCATCACCGTCGACGCCACCGCGCAGTAGCTGCCGCTCTGTTGCGCCTGGTAGTTGATCATCAGCGGAAAGAAATCGCGGTTGGCCTTGGACTCGAGCAACAGGCGCTGGCCCGCGTCGGAGTCGAGCGCGATCAACTCCGGCGGCAGCGGCGCGCGTTCCACCGCGCCGGCCGGCAGCGCGACCAGGAGCAGCAGCAACGCGGGCCGCATCACATCCACCCGCGCACCGCGTGCGGGCGATACGGCGCCTCGAGCAGCTTGCGTTCGTCGTCGGTGAGCTTGATCTCGACTGCGGCGATCGCGTCCTCCAGATGCGCGAGCTTGGTCGCGCCGACGATCGGCGCGCTCACCGTCGGGTTGCCGAGCAGCCAGGCGAGCGCGATCTGCGCCGGCGGCAGGCCGCGCGTCTCGGCCAGCCGGTGCAGCGCGGCGATCACCTCGTCGTCGCCGGGCTGGCCGTACAGATCGTCGGCCAGCGAATCGGACTTGGCGCGCACCGTGGCGCGCTTGCCGGTGAGCAGCCCGCGCGCGAGCGGCGACCAGGGGATCACGCCCAGCCCCTCGTCGGCGCACAGCGGCAGCATCTCGCGCTCCTCCTCGCGATAGAGCAGGTTGTAGTGGTTCTGCATCGACACGAAGCGCGCCCAGCCGCTCCGCTCCGACGCCGAGAGCGCGCGCATCAGCTTCCACGCGTAGGTCGACGACGCGCCCAGGTAGCGCACCTTGCCCGACTGCACCAGGTGATCGAGCGCTGCCAGCGTCTCCTCGATCGGCGTGCGCGGATCGAAGCGGTGCACCTGGTACAGATCGATGGTCTCGACGCCCAGACGCTCGAGGCTCGCTTCGCACGCCTGCACGATGTGCTTGCGCGAAAGGCCGCGCAGATTGGGCCCTTCGTTGCCAGGCGTCGGGAAGAACACCTTGGTGGCGATCACCAGCTGGTCGAGCTTGCCGAGCTCGCGCAGCGCGCGCCCGGTGACCTCCTCGCTCACGCCGTTCGAGTACATGTCGGCGGTGTCGAAGAAGTTGATCCCGCTCTCGAGCGCCTTGACGAAGAACGGCCGCGCCGCCTGCTCGTCGAGCACCCACGGCCGCCAGGCCGGCGTGCCGTAGCTCATGCAGCCGAGACAGATGCGCGACACGCTCAGGCCGGTCGCGCCCAGGTTGGTGAATTTCATGGTGCGCAGAGTATGCTACTTTTGGATCGTCGATGTCGTACGACACCAAGAAGACCGCCGCTGACTACTGGGGCACCTCGCCGGCCGCCCAGCAGCTCCAGGCGCAGCCGCCGCCCGACCTGAGCAACCTCGGCCCCGCGCCGCGCGAGCTCACCCCGGCGCTGCGCGACTACGTCAAGAAGTCCACCCGATCGCTGACCGGCACGTGGATCACCGTCGGCGCGTTCTTCCTGCTCCCCGCGCTGCCGATGGCCGCGTTCGGCTCGCCCTCGGGCGAGTCGTACGGCATGCTGCTCCTACCAGCCGCCTTCTTCACCGCCGCGTACTTCACCTGGCGCTCGACGCAAGCGCGCCGCGCCCAGCTCGCCGCGGTCCTCGAGCAAGGCGACATCCACCCCGCGCAGATCATCTCGATCCGCGCCGTCGAGATCCGCCGCGGCCGCTACGCCAACACCGTCCGCTACCACGTGGTCTTCCTCATCTCCGGCAAGCACATCGAGCACGTGAGCCACGAGGCCGCCCTGGCCATGCTCCAGGTCGGCCTCTCCATCCCCGTCGTCTGGCACCCCAACCTCCCCGACCTGATCGCCCCCACCTTCCTGCTGTAAGTCCCTAATTCAGGATGGATTCGATTACTTGTTGGGCGATGGGGTGGTAGGCGTCGCGGAAGCGGTTGTAGCAGCGGGTGGCGAGGGCGCGGGTGGCGGGGCCCTTGGCGAGGGTGACGTAGAGGGGTTTTAGGTATTTCATGCGACCGACGCGGCCGAGGACTTCTTCAACGCGCGGGAGGGCCGGATCGTAGCCGGATTCGACGGCGAGCTGGAGCCAGGAGACGAGGACCTCGTAGTTGGTCGAGCGGGTGAGCTGGAAGCGGCGGTCGAGCTCGTCGACCAGCGCGCGCTCCGCCGGATGCGGTAGCGCCTCGAGGTAGAGCTGCCACTCGGTGGGCGTGAAGGTGCGCGCCTCGGCCTCGGTCGGCACGCGCGCGCCGATGCGCTCGAGCGCTTCGAGCCGCTGCGAACGCGGCGCGGGCGCGTTGGCCGGCACGCCCGGCGCGTGCATCCACTCCTCGCCGCCCACCTTCGCCAGCACGCCCGGCAGCGCCTCCTCGACGAGCGCCGCGAAGTCCGCCGTGGTGATCGCTGAAAAACGGAACGTGCTCACGTAGCGCTTGAGGAACGCGCTGAACGCGTCGCGCCCGACCGCTTCCTCGATGGTGCGCAGGAACAGGTACCCCTTTTCGTACGGCACCTCGGAGAACGACTCGTCGGGATCGATGCCCTCGAGCCGCGTCTCGAGCTTGGTGAGCTCGGGCAGCTTCTCGAAGCGGCGCAGCGCGTCGTCGAGATCGCGCCGCCCGAGCGCCGCCTGCAGCGCGCACACGTCCGCGCCATAGATCGCCTCGACGATGCGCCGCTCGGCGAACACCGTGAAGCCTTCGTTGAGCCAGAAGTGCTCCGCCGACGCGTTCGAGACCAGGTTGCCGGTCCACGAGTGCGCCAGCTCGTGCGCCACCACGCTCACCAGCGAGCGGTCCCCCGCGATCAGCGTCGGCGTGAGGAACGTGAGCCGCGGGTTCTCCATGCCGCCGTAGGGAAACGCCTGCGGCATCACCAGCAGATCGAAGCGGTCCCAATCGTACGCGCCGAACAGCCCCTCGGCGGTGGTCAGCATCTGATCGACCTCGGCGAACTCCCACGCCGCGCGCTCGAGCACCGCCGGCTCGGCCCACACCCGCGAGCGCGGCCCGAGCTCGCGCGACGCCAGCTCCCCGACGGCGAACGCGAACAGGTACGGCGGAATCGGCTGCGGCATCTCCCACACCTCGACCGCCCCGCCTCCGTCGCCCGGGCTCTCGTCGCGCCGCACCAACGCAGCCGCCATCAGGCCACGCAGCTCCTTGGGCACGGTCAGCTCGGCCCGATAGCGGATGCGAATGCGCGGCGTGTCCTGGATCGGCACCACCGAGCGCGCGTGGATCGCCTGGCACTGGCTGAACAGGAACGGCTTGGCGTCCAGCGGCGTCAGCCACTTGAGCGCCGAGGCCTCGCGCGACGTGCGATAGCGGATGCGCACCGCTTCGGTCCCCGCCGGCAGCTCGAGCCGTAGCCGCGCGCCCAGGATCGCCTCCGCCTCGTGGAGCTGGTACGGCACCGGCTCTCCGTCGCTGCCGAGCACCGATTCGATCTCCAGCTCGCGCGTGTCCAGATCGAGCGCCCCGGAGACCGGCCGGCCAAACGTCAAGCGCGCTTCGCAGGCGAGCCGATGCGTGGCAAAGTCCACTACAGCGTGCCAGTCGAGGTGCGCTACCTCGGGTTGCGAGGAATCATTATATGAGTGCGGATCCAGTCGGGCCATGTGCGCGGCACCATAGTCCTTCCGGCCACCAACGTCACCTTGGCGCGGTGGAAACGTGCGCTGGCGGACCTATGTTCAAGCCCGAGATGCGCGAAGCCGCTCCCCGTCTGAAGCTGCCCGTCCTCAGCGAGCGTTCGAGCGGCGTCCTCTTGCACCCGACGTCATTGCCCGGCCCGCACGGCAACGGCGATCTCGGGCCCGAGGCGCGCGCGTTCATCGACTTCTTGCAGCGCGCCGGCCAGCGCTGGTGGCAGATGCTGCCGGTGGGCCCGTGCGGCTTCGGCAACTCGCCGTACAGCTCGCTGTCGGCGTTCGCCGGCAACCCGCTCTTGTTGTCGCTCGACGCGCTGGTCGACGAAGGGCTGCTCACGTCGGTCCCGCAGCGCACGCGTCTGCGCCAGGATCGCGTGGACTACCAGGCGGCCGCGCGCTTTCGCGACCAGCACGTGCGCGCCGCGTTCGATCGTTTCCAGTCGCGCAAGAAGGGCTGGGATCGCTTCCAGTCGTTCCGCGCCGGCAACGCGGCGTGGCTGCCCGACTTCTCGCTGTACACCGCGCTCAAGCGCGCGCACGGCGGCGTGCAGTGGACGCTCTGGCCCACGCCGCTGCGCGCGCGTCGACCCAAAGCGCTCGCCGAGGCGCGCCGCCAGCTCGCCGACGAGCTGCAGTTTCACGCGTTCGAGCAGTGGCAGTTCGCGCGCCAGTGGGACGCGCTACGAAAATACGCCGAGTCGCGCGGCGTGGCGCTGATCGGCGATCTGCCGATCTTCGTGGCGCACGACTCCGCCGACGTGTGGGCGCACCCCGAGCTGTTTCAGCTCGATGCCGAGGGCATGCCGACGGTGGTCTCCGGCGTGCCGCCCGATTACTTCAGCGCCACCGGCCAGCGCTGGGGCAACCCGCTCTACCGCTGGCCGCTGCTCAAGAGGCGCGGCTACGCCTGGTGGATCGAGCGCATGCAGAAAGCGCTCGAGCGTTTCTCGGCGGTGCGGCTCGATCACTTCATCGGCTTTCAGCGCTACTGGGAGATCCCCGCCGCCTGCCCGACGGCGGAGGACGGCAAGTGGATGCCCGGCCCGGGCGACTCGCTGTTCCAGGCGCTGCGCCGCGCGCTGGGCCCGCTGCCGCTGATCGCCGAGGATCTGGGCGCGATCACGCCCGCGGTCAAGGCGCTGCGCGATCGCTTCGAGCTGCCCGGCATTCGCATCTTACAGTTCGCGTTCGGCACGGATCCGTCCGCGCCGGACTTCAAGCCGCACAACTATCCGCGCCGCGCGGTGGTCTACACCGGCACGCACGACAACGACACGACGGTGAGCTGGTTCGAGCAGCGCAACCACGACGAGCGCAATCAGGCGCTCGCCTACCTGGGCGCGCGCGGCGACGAGATCCACTGGGACCTGATCCGCGCGGCGCTCTCGTCGGTGGCAGATCTGGCGGTGGTGCCCATGCAAGACCTGCTCGGCCTGGGCGCCGAGGCGCGCATGAACCTGCCCGGCACCGCGGTCGGCAACTGGGCGTGGCGCGTTTCCAAACGCGCGCTCTCGCCGGCGCTCGCCGATCGGCTCGGCGCGATGACCCGGATGTACGATCGATGATGCGACGACGACCGTTTTCCGGGCGCCCTACGCCCCTGTCGAACGATCCGCTGTGGTACAAGGACGCGGTCATCTACGAGCTGCGCGTGCGCTCGTACAACGACTCGAACGGCGACGGCATCGGCGACTTCGGCGGCCTGACCGAGAAGCTCGACTACCTGCAGGATCTCGGTGTCACAGCGCTGTGGCTGCTGCCGTTCTATCCCTCGCCGTATCGCGACGACGGCTACGACATCTCCGACTACAACGACGTGCACGCCGACGTCGGCACGCTCGAAGATTTCCGCGGCTTCCTCGAAGAGGCGCACCGGCGCGGGCTGCGCGTGATCACCGAGCTGGTGCTCAACCACACGTCCGATCAGCATCCGTGGTTCCAGCGCGCGCGCCGTGCGCCGCCCGGCTCGCCCGAGCGCGACTTCTACGTGTGGAACGAATCGCCCGAGAAGTATCGGGACGCGCGCATCATCTTCAAGGACTTCGAGCCGTCCAACTGGTCGTGGGACCCGGTCGCGCGCTCGTACTACTGGCACCGCTTCTTCGCGCACCAGCCCGATCTCAACTTCGAGAACCCGGCGGTGCAGGAGGCGCTGCTCGCGGCGGTCGATTTCTGGCTGGCCCTGGGCGTCGACGGGCTGCGCCTCGACGCGGTGCCCTACCTCTACGAGGAGGAAGGCACCAACTGCGAGAACCTGCCCAAGACCCACGTTTTTCTGCGCAAGCTGCGCGCGCACGTCGACCAGCGGTTTCAAAATCGTCTACTGCTCGCCGAGGCCAACCAGTGGCCCGAGGACGCGGCCGCCTACTTCGGCTCGGCCAGCGCGCCCGAGTGCCACATGAACTTCCACTTCCCGATCATGCCGCGCATCTTCATGTCGATCCACATGGAAGACCGGCTGCCGCTCATCGACATCTTTGCGCAGACCCCCAAGCTCGACGAGAAATGCCAGTGGGCGATCTTTCTGCGCAACCACGACGAGCTGACGCTCGAGATGGTCACCGACGAGGAGCGCGACTACATGTACCGCGCCTACGCCGGCGATCCGGCGATGCGCCTCAACCTCGGCATCCGCCGCCGGCTGGCGCCGCTGCTGGGCAACGATCGCCGCAACATCGAGCTCATGAACGCGCTCTTGTTCTCGCTGCCCGGCACGCCGGTGCTCTATTACGGCGACGAGATCGGCATGGGCGACAACGTCT
>PNAM01000070.1:77667-94745 GCA_003170275.1 Myxococcales bacterium | reverse complement strand
GCGCGCGCGTCGAGCTCGAGGCCGCCACGCCGGTGTGGATCGAGGCCGACGCCGGACAGCTGCGCCAGGTGGTGTGGAACCTGTTGCGCAACGCGGCCGAGGCCTCGCCCAAGGGCACGCCGATCTCGGTCGACGTGGCGATGGAGCGCGACGACTACCAGAGCTGGGCGCGCCTGACGGTGCGCGATCGCGGGCCGGGGATCCCGCTCGAGCATCGCGCGCGCATCTTCGAGCCGTTCTTCTCGACCAAGCAGGGCGGCACCGGCCTGGGGCTGGCCACCGTGCACCGCATCGTCGAGGAGCACAAAGGCCGCGTCGAGCTGGACACGCCGGCCGGCGGCGGCACCGCGGTCACCATCCGCCTGCCGCTGTCGACCCGCTCGGGCTGAGCGAAGTCGGCGGGCTATTTGAGCAGGTCGTGAAGTTGGCCGGCCGAGAGCAGCTTGCAGGAGACGCTGCCGAACAGCAGCACGTCGCCGGCCGAGACGTTCTCACCGCGATTGGCGGCGAGCGGCCGGCCGTTGACGCAGGTGCCGTTCTGCGAGTCGAGGTCGACCAGCTCGAGCCCGCCGGTCTCCTTCTTGCGAAAATGCGCGTGCAGCTTGGACACCGACGGATCGCGGATGGCCACGTCGCAGTTGCGCGCGCGCCCGATCGAGATGCGGTCGGGGTACGGGTTGCCCTTGGCCTTGTCGACCTCGAGCACCTCCATCGTGCGCGACGGCGACGACTGCCGCTTGCCCTTGAACGGCTCGGAGACCAGCGTGTTGAAGCCGCCGTCGTCCTCGTCGGTGATCTTGGCGGTGATGAGCAGGTACAGGTGCGGCCGGTCGGCGACGAACTTGTCGCGCGGCTGCGAGCGAATTACCGTGGTGAGCTCCTCGAGGTCCATCTTCTTCGGTAAGTATAGGTCAGTATTGCGGTTCGGTCACGTGCGCGCAGATCTCGGTGCGCACCTGGTGCATGAGCTCATCGAGCTTGCGGCCGCGGGCGTCGATCGGCTTGCCGAAGGTGAGCCGCACCGGCACGCCGGTCTGGATGACCCGGGTGTGCTTGGGCAGGATGTTGCAGCTCCCCTCGATGCTCAGCGGCACGATCGGCGCGCCGGTCGACTGCGCGAGCAGGAAGCCGCCCTTCTTGAACCTGGCGATCTTGCCGGTCTGCGAGCGCGTGCCTTCGGGCGCGATCCAGATGCTCACGCCGCGCGCGACCGCCTCGCCCGCGGCGCGCATCGCCGACTCGGCCTGCGCGCGATCGCCCGAGCGATCGACCGAGACGAAGCCGGCCTCGCGCATGGCGCGCCCCCACAGCGGCACGCGGAACAGCTCCGCCTTGGCCACCATGCGCAGCGTCCCCGGCCACGCGTGAAAGATGATCGGGATGTCGAGGTGGCTCTGATGATTGCTCATGATGATGTAGGCGCGGTTGTGCGGCAGCTCGGCCAGCCCGTCGACGCGCAGCTCGATCCCGGAGCGCTTGACGATCGCCGTCGACCAATCGCTCAGCCGGTGATCGCAGCGCGAGACCGTCAATTTTCCGCGCACCGCGTCGACCACGGTGGGGACGGTGATGGCCAGCGTCTTCCAGATGGCGAAGCCCGAGGCCACGTAGCTCGAGGACATGGCTCGCTCTATACCATGCGTCTGGCGCGGCGGGTGGCCAGCCCCAACACCAGGCCGCCACCGATGAGCGCCACGCTCAGGATGATCTCGCCCCTGGCCACCGAGAACATGAACAGCGTGCAGCCCAGCGTGGCCAGGATCGGCACCAGCGGGCCGAACGGGATGCGAAAGCCCTTCGATTCCGGGTGGCGGCGGCGCATCACCAGCACCGAGACGCAGGTCGACACGTACTGCACCACCACCGCGATGTTGGAGGTGTCGGCGAGCTGCGTGAAGTCGAGCTGGACCGCCAGCACGATCACGATCAGCGACGAGCAGACCACCGCCGCGACCGGCGTGCCGAAGCGCTCGGAGCGCTGCTCGAGCCAGCGGGGCAGGAAGCGATCTTGCGCGAAGGTCTCGACGTAGCGCGGCACCACCAGCGCCGACGTCGAGCAGAAGCCGAACGCCGAGATCACGCCGATCATGGCCATCGCCGTGCCGCCGATCGGTCCGGCGAACGAGCGCGCCGCGGCGACCAGCGGGGTCTCGGCGCCGGCCAGATCGGTCGAGGTCCCCACCGCCACCACCTGCACGATCGCGTACAGGAGCGTCGCGCCGATCACGCTCACCACCATCGCCAGCCCGATCGCGCGCTCCGGGCGCACCGTCTCGCCGGCGGGCACCGGCACGTACTCGAAGCCGGTGCAGGCGAACAGCCCGGCGAACGCGGCCGAGAACAGCCCGGTCGCCTCGCCCGCGCGCGGCACCGGCAGCGCGTGGAACGGCGCCGCGCGCACGTAGCACAGCCCGACCCCGACGAACGCCAACAGACCGAGCAGCTTCACCACGCCGACCGCGTCGGACACGCCCGCGCTCGGCTTGAGCCCGACCACGTTGACCAGCCCCAGCGCCGCCACCAGCACCAGCACGATCGCGCCGAGCGCGACCAGCGACGGCTCGCCGGGGTGGAAGACGCCGGTGGCGTGCTCGGCGAACCCGCGCGCCACCGCCGCGTAGCCGAGCAGCGAGGAGACCAGCGTGATCCAGCCCACGCCGAACCCGATGTGCGGTCCGAACGCGTCGCAGGCGTATCGATACGGCCCGCCCGACCGATCGGTGCGGCCCGCCGCCTCGGCGAAGCACAGCGCGACCAGCGCGCACAACGTGCCCACCAGGAGCCAGGCCAGCGGCGACGCCCCGCCCGACCGACGGTAGAGGGTCGCGGGCAAGAGGAAGATGCCCGAGCCGATGATGCCGTTCACCCCCAGCCCGAAGCAGTCGAGGAGGGTCAGCTGGCGGCCGCCGGGGGCCTGGGAGCTGCCGCTGTCGCCTGGCACGGGGGCATGATATCCTTCCCGGTGTGGTAAGGAAGTTTGTCGTCGTAGGCTTCGCGCTTTGGTGGATCGGGTGCGCGCAGCCCGACACGCCGTTTTCGGCCATGGTCGACGGCGGCCCCGGTCGGCCCGACGGCGGCCACGCGGACGGCGGTCACGACGGCGCGACCGGCCAGTCGTGCGGCGACGGCACCTGCAACCCGTCGGCGGGCGAGACCTGCTCGAGCTGCCCGGCCGACTGCGGCGCGTGCAACACCAACTGCCCGATGGGCTTCGGCGACTGCGACTCCAACCCCGCCAACGGCTGCGAGGTCAACCTCAACACCGCCACCAACTGCGGCGGCTGCGGCATGCACTGCGACCAGGTGGGCGGCACGAACGCGTGCATCCTGGTCGGCGCCACCTACGAGTGCAAGCCGAGCTGCGACGCCAACCACTCGGACTGCGACTCCAACCCCGCCAACGGCTGCGAGGTCGACATCACCACCGTCAACAACTGCGGCGCGTGTGGCGCCAAGTGCGTGAACCCGCACGGCACCGCGAGCTGCAGCACCATGGGCGCGGGCTACTTCTGCAGCGACGCGTGCGACCCGGGCTACGCCGCGTGCGGGCCGAAGCCGGCCGGCTGCACCACGCAGACCGGCAGCGACGTCGACCATTGCGGCGGCTGCTCACGCCCGTGCGCGGCCGCCAACGTGGCCACGCGCAACTGCGGCGCCGGCGTGTGCGCGCCCAGCTGCAACGCGCCGTACGCCGACTGCACGCGCCCGGCGGCGCCTGGCGCCGACGACGGCTGCGAGACCAACGGCACGCTCGACCCCGGCGAGAACGACAACAGCTGCAACGGCCAAAGCTCGACCACCAACGAGGGCTCGACCACCACCCACAACACCAACCGCATCCTCCCGACGGGCGATACGGATACCTACACGGTCGACTTCGTCGAGGGCTCACACGTGTGCGTTCCCTTCACCAGCCAGAGCTACGACGCGCTCATTACGCTGGTCCCATCCGACTCGACCGCGCTCTCTCTCGGCTTCAACATCAACGCGTGCAACAACACGTGGACGTCGATCGGCAACTCGGTCTGTGTCTCCTGGGGCGGCACCTGCGGCTCCACCGACGATCGCACGTTCTATTTCCAGGTGAGCGGCACGGGCGGCGCCAACTCGTGCAACAACTACACGCTGACGACGCAGATGTGCAACGGCCCCTGCCCCGGCTGCCCCTGATCGCGTAGTTAGAAGTGGACGCCGACGCCCAGGCTGACGTCGATGTTCATGCCGCTCTGCTGCCCGTCCCCCGCGGCGATCGCGCCGAGCACGCTCACATCGACGATCAGCGCCACGTACTTCTGCACGTCGATCCATAGTCCGGCGCCGCCACCGACGAGCAGGTTGCCGAGCGCGATGGTGTCGACGCAGCCGCTCGCCGGGCACACGCTCTGCGGTACGACGGTATGATCGCCGGGTTGGCCGTTGACGCCGTTGTAGGTCTCGGCGGTGTAGCGGTCGACCAGCGGCTTGCCGGCGACCAGGTCCTGCGCGCTCGAAATGTCCAGCGCGTGGCGGATCTGCCCGCCGCCGATGTCGACGTGGATGTACGGATGCACGTGCCCGTCGAGGAATCGGTAGCGCGCGCGCACCATGCCGGCGATCGCGCCGGTGGCCTTGGTGGTGGGCGCATTCTGCGAGCCGGTGTTGGCGGTCTCGGCGTTCGCGGCGGTGTAGACCTGGAACCGGAACAGCCCTGACAGCCCGAAGCCCTTGGTGATCATCCCGCCGAACTCGACGCCGATGTGCACCGGCGCGAAGGCCACGCCGCCGGTGCCGACCGGCTGGCGGATGTACGTGTCCGACGACGGCTGATACTGATAGGCGACCTCGGTGTGGTTGCCCTGCGGCTCGTAGCCGAAGCCGGTCCCGGCAGTGACGAACAGGAACAGCCGGTGGAACTTGGTCCCGCTGCGCTCCTCTGCCTCGCGCTTCTTGCGCAGCCGCTCGGCCGCCAGCGGATCCTCGACGTCGACCTCCGGCACGAAGGCGGGTGCCGCCGCGCCGGCGTTCACCGAGATGATGTACGGATTGGGCGCCGAGCCCGAGCCCACCACCGGGCGCCCGCGCGCGTCACGCGCCTCGAGGTAATACTGGATCGCGCGGCCGGTCACCGCGTCGCCGGGGATCGCGCCCACCCACTCGGCGCCCTCGGTGTGCTTCATCGGCACCGAGATGTAATCCTCCTGCCCGCCGCCGCGATAGAACAGGAACACGCGCGTCGCGCCCACGTCGTTGCCGAGCTGCGCGCGCACCGGCACTTGCGTATTCGGCCGCGACTCGTCGATCGGGTTGTGCACCAGCCCCTTGACCTCTTCGGCCGGCGGCTTCTCCACCACCGGCGGCTTCTCCACCACCGGTGGCTTCTCCACCACCGGGGGCTTCTCCACCGGCGGCTTGTTGACGATCGGCGGCTTGGCGCCCGCCTTCTGCCCGACGATCTTGAGCGCGGCGTTGAAGGCCTCTTCGAGCTCGGGCACGGCTATGGCCGGATCGAGGCGGATGTCCGGCTTGATCTTGAGCGCGTTGACGAACTGCTGCTGCCCGCGCGTCTTGTCCTTGAACCCCGCGATGTACAAGACGCCCAGGTTGAGGAAGGTCTTGGCGGCCAGCGGCGTCTCGTCGAGCCCGTTGGAGCGCAGCATCGCCACCGCGTCGATCAGGGTCTTGCGCGCCGAGTCGAACTCCAGCGAGTCGTAGTCCTCCATCGCCTTCTTGTTCATCCGCGTGACCTGCTTCTCGACGTCCTGCGCGTGCGCCAAGGGCGGCAGCGCGCTGATGATCAGCGCGGCGGAGAGTAGCGAGAGAAGTCTATTCGTAAGCCTCATCTTCACCCTTTTCACTGCGACGTAATGATGAACTCGACGCGCCGGTTCTGCTCGCGGCCCTTCTCGGTGCGATTGTCCGCGATGTTCTGCGTCGGCCCAAAGCCGCGCGCTTCCATGTGCCCGCCGTCGACGCTCTGGCCGAGCAGCCAGGTGCGCACCGAGCCGGCGCGCTCTTGCGACAGCTTCAGGTTGTGCTCGAGCGAGCCGCGCGAGTCGGTGTGCCCCTCGATGCGCACGTGGATCTCCGTGCGTTTCTTGAGCACGTCCCCGATCTCGGTCAGCATGGCGAACGAGTCTGGCAGAATCCGCGCCGAATTGGTGGCGAAGTGCACCTTCTGCTTGAGCTCGATCTTCTCCTTGGTGACCACGATGTACTTCTGCACCGGGCAGCCGTCGTTGGCCGGGTCGCCGGCGAGGTCGGGGCACTTGTCCAGCCGATCCACCACCGTGTCGCCGTCCCGGTCCTTGTCGGGGCAGCCGCCGTTCTCCTTGGGGCCGGCCTCGTTCGGACACTTGTCCGAGGCGTCGAGCATCCCGTCCTGATCGTTGTCAGGATCGGGACAGCCGTCTTCGTCCTGAAAGCCGTCCTTGTCCTCGGGCTCGTTCGGGCACTTGTCCGAGGCGTCGGGGACCCCGTCCTGATCGTTGTCGAGGTCCGGGCAGCCGTCTTCGTCCTGAAAGCCGTCCTTGTCCTCGGGCTCGTTGCGGCACTTGTCGTCCTTGTCGGGGATCCCGTCGCCGTCGGAGTCCTCGAGGGCCGCCTTGCGCACGGCCGGCACGGTCTGCGGCGCGCACTTGTCGCGCGGGCTGTGCGCCAGCGCGAGCCGCGCATTGTCACCGGCGATCTCCACCTCGTCGAGGGCCTTCCAGTATTCGCCCGCGTCGAGCTCCGAGCGCGCGAACTCCACGTGCGAGACCGCCATCGCCAGCTCGCGCGGCGCGCAGCGATAGGCGCCCTGATCGCGCGCCTTGTCGATGGTGGTGTCGATGTCCCTGCCGCGCTCGCGCAGCTGCGAGCCGCAGCCGGCCACGGCCAGCACGACGACCAGCAGCTTCACAGCGACCCACCCTGCTTGTCGCGCGTCGGCCCATGCGACCCACCCGGCGGGTCGCGCTGCGGCACCTGCGACTCACCCGGCGGGTCGCGCAGCGGCACATCGTCCTTCTCTTCCGGCTTGCCGCGCTTCTCCTCGGACAGCGTGGCCGCTTTGTTGCCCTGCTCGAGCGCGTCCTTGCCGAAGCGAATCGCGTCCTGCCAGCGCGCGTGGCCGGCCAGCTCGCGTGCCTTGTGCAGGTTCTCGACGGCGAGCGTGTATTCGTACGGCGCGAGCTGCTCGGCCTGCGCGTGCCGGGCGGTGTTGACCGCCTTCTGCGCCTGGAAGGTCACGATCGTGACGTACTGCACGGGTCCACAGCCGGCGGAGACGAGCAGCGTCAGGACCAAAACCCTGAACATCGGCGCCACCGTACCATGAATGGTCAGTCGTTGCGAAAGCGCTTGCCCTGTTCGCGCAGGGTGAATCCGACCAGCGCTACAGCGGCGGCCACCCCAAGCGCGGTGACGCCGAGCGCCCAAACCAGCTTGCCCTCGCTCACCGCCATCGCCTGCCCGGCGTGGTACTCGGCGAAGGTGCCGTTGTTGCTCAGGCGCGCGCGGCACAAGAGCGAGAACACCAGCAAGAACAGCGACCCGCCGCCGAGCACGCCGTAGAGCACTCTCGGCTTGCGCGCGCGCAAGATCGCCCAGCCGGCCAGCCAGCCGGCCAGCAGCGTCGCGACGTAGCCCAGCATCACCAGGAAGCTGACGCCCCACGGCAGCTTGTGCGGGTCGACGAAGTACATCCAGCTCCAGTCCGGATAGACCAGGTAGAAGTACAGCGCGACCGGCCAGATGATGAGCGCCTCGAAGGAGAGCACCGCCGCCAGCTCACGACCCCACGGCGCAGCCCCACCAGCAAATTGCTGGCGCGCGCAGGCGGAGAAGATGAGACCGACGAGGACGCTGAAGATGAGGTCGAACGGGACGGTCGGAATCACCCCCTTCCGGGCGACATCTTACCCCGAAGGCTTTCGGAGACGCAAAAAGCGGTATAGGGTGCGCGCAGGAGGATCCATGCGACCTGGCCTACTGCTGGTGATGGTGACGACGTTTGCGCTGACCGGCTGCGACAAGAAGGACCAGGCGGCACCGGCAGCCGCGCCTGGCGTCGCTCCGTCCGCCGAACCGAAACCGGCGACACCCGCACCCGTAGTGGCCAAGCCCGCAGCGCCGGCGGCCGTCAAGGTCGATCCCGCAGCGACGGCCGAGGTGGCCAAGGCCAAGTTCGCGCTCGAGATGTGCGGCAAGGAGATGGACGCCGTGAAGGCAGGCGACCTCAAGAAGCACGACAAGCTGGTCGCGCTCATCCGTCATCCCCGTGACCCGGCGGACTACACCAAGGACAGTGACTACCCGTTCGTCGGCACCAAGGCGGCGGTGGTTGTGTCGCGGGACGACGAGACCGTCATCATCATCGTCCCCGACGACACGGACCCGTGCGCAATCAAGCACGACGCGAACCTGTGGACCGCCAAGAACAACCCGGCCGCCCAGATCGACATCCTGGCCTCCAAGCCCGGCGACTACCAGAGCTGGAGCGCCGCGGTGAAATGGCCGGAAGCGCATGTGTCATTCGGCGCGATGAAGAACGGCGCCTACCAAGCCGGTGGATTCCGCGGCCAGTCGTTCGTCCGGTTGACCAAGGTGGTTCCCGGCAAATCGGTCGAGCTCGACGTGCACGGCTGCGAGGCGCAGTTCGGCGAGCTCATGGGCCAGCCGCCAAAATACTTCGTGATCGGTCACGTCTCTGCGACGTGGTGTCCCAAACCCTAAACAAAAGGATGAGGTGGTCCATGTCGACGACGAGCCGTACTCGATTGGCTTGCATCGCGCTGTCTACGCTTTTGGTCGCAGCTTGCAAGAAGGACGAGGCGGAGCTCACCGCCGACTGGAACCGGCACATCGAGGACGTGCAGAAGTACGCGGCGAAGTATCCCGGCTTCAAGGCGGCGCTCGACGCGCGGCTGGCCGAGGCGCAGAAGACCTTCGACCAGGCGAAGACCAGCTCCGATCCCGGCGCCCGCACGGCGAAGATCGCCGAGGCGAATGCCAATCTGACGGCGCTCGTTCCCTCGTTCGAGGCTTATGAAACGGCGCACAACAGCCTCAAGACGGCGATCGACAAGCATGCCTCGCTGCCACCGGCGCTGGCCAAGCTCGGCGAGTCGGCCAAGGGAGCGGACACGAAGGCCACCCAGATGATCGCGGACGCGAAGCCGGGAAATATCGGCGAGGCCAAGGCGACGCTCGAATCGGCGACCACGCTGAGCAAGGACGCCAACGAGGTGTTCTCGTCGGCCGACGGCTACCTCAAGGCGAGCGACGAGCTGAAGGCGCTCACGGCCGACAAGGACATCCTGAAGCTGCCGGCGGGCCAGGTGGTGCCGCTGCTCGACGCGGCGAAGCAGGCCCAGGCGGAGTCGGCGGCGATGATCGCGGCGGCCGATCCTGCCAGCCCCGGCGTGATCAAGACCAAGGTCGGAGAGGCGACCAGGACTCTCGACAAGGCGTCTGCGGCTCTCAAGAAGGCCAAGCCGGCGCCGCAGCCTGCCGCCCCCTCGGCGACTGCGAAACCAACGATCGCGGCCAAACCGGCGCCGGCGACCACGCCCAAGAAGTAACCCTTCGACTCAACCCGCAGGCTTTCGGGGACGAACAGGCCGGTCGTCAGCCTCGGGAGCCTCCGGGCTGGTGCGGTAGTCGTCGGCGAACGCTTGCGCGGTATCGAACGGTTCGCCCGCCGTCGCGAAGTCGACCGCCTCGATCACGATCTCGCCGGGGACCACCGGGATCTCGATCGGCGCCGAGGGCGGGATCACGATCTCGCCGGAGCGCTCGCCCTGCGCCAGCCCCTCCGGGATCGCCCGGCGCGCGGTGGTGGTGTCGGGGTGCGACGGCAGCGCGTCGATGGGCGTCGCACCCTTGCCGGGCGGCGCCCACTCCGACGCCGGCAGCAGCCGCGCATAGGCCTCGAGCAGGCGGCGCCTCGTCGACGACGCCGGGTGATCGTCGCGCACCCGCTGGTAGCCTGCCTCGGCGATCGCGTCGCGCAGCGCGCTGTCGTCGAGCAGGCGGCCGATCGCGCGCGCCAGATCTTCCTGATCGCCGGGAGTGAACAGGAGCCCCTCGGTGCCGTCCGCCAGCACCTCCTGCACCGAAGAGCGGCGCGGCGCCACCACCGCGCGGCGGCAGGCCATGTACTCGAGCAGCTTGGTGGGAAACCCCGCCAGCGGGCGATCGGTCGAATCGGGCGAGGACGGCGCCACGCACACCGCGGCCCGCGCGATCACGCGGGGGATGTCGTCGTGATCGATCGCGCCCAACAGCTCGACGTCGTCGCCCAGGCCGCCGCGCGCGATCGCCTCGTCGAGCAGCGGCTGGAACGATTCGTCCACCGGCCCGGCCAGCGTGAGCTTGATCGGCCGCCGCTGCTTGACCAGCTCCACCGCGCCGAGCAGCAGGCGCACGCCGCGCCCCGCCGAGATCCGCCCGGCGTACACGATCTTGTGGCTGGCGTCGCCCGAAGGCGCCGGCTCCCAGTCGAAATGGTCGATGTCGACGCCCGGCGGCACCACGAACACGCGCCCGTCGCGCGGATCGGTCTTGAGCAGGTGCCCGCGCGCATTCTCGGTGGGCACCAGCACCAGATCCGCGTGGGTGAGGCACTCGGCCTCCTCCTCGGCGAGCGACGCGGCGAGCTGCGCATCGGCTGCACGCGGCTCGCCCTCGGTCGAGCGGGCCACCTCGTACACCACCTTCATCGGCGCCTGCACGCCCTGCAGCACCGCCCGTCCGCCCCACGCCGAGCGCACGTGCACGACCTCGTACTCTTCTCCTTCGAGCTGGCGCTTGATGGCGCGGCGGAACGCCTCCACCTGCTCGCCGAGCGGCCCGTGACCGACGGGCACCCGCAACATGCGCGTCTTCATGAAGCGCTCGACGAACGGCAGCTCGCCCGACGCCGGCCGCAGCGTCAGCACGTCGACCGAATAGCGCCCGGCGAGCGCTTTCAAGACGTTGAGCAGCCCCACGCCGTGACGATCGGGCGCGGGACAAACGCTGAAGGAAACGATCAGGAGCCGCGAGGGCACGTTAGTCTTTTCGTCCCTTTTCGTCAGTAAAGGTTGATGAAAGCCCGTAAATATTATATTAGCAGCCGGGCAGAAGTTTTCCGATTCCCTACGGAGGATCCGACCTGTGAAACAACTCATCGCTTACCTCCTCGATCATTTGATCCTCGATTTTCAGGGGGACTTGACCCTCGACATGGTCCGCGAGTTCCTGCGCGACGACGACAGCCGCGAGGCGCGCGCGCTGCTCGCCAAGCTGGTGGAAGACCGCGGCGTCTCGGACATGATGATCACCCTCGCCGACTGCCTGCAGGACTACCTGAAGACGGGCATCAACGACGAAACGCTGCGCGAGCAGATCAGGACCTACGCCGAGTCGTAGGATCCCGGGCATGATGCGGAGGGCGCTACTCGTCACCGCTCTGGTTGCAGGCGTCGCCTGCTCCTCGCCCACTACCCGCCGCGTCTTCGAAGGCCCCGACCTTCCCCAGCTCGTCGTCACCGTCACCACCGATCCGCCGGCCCTGGCCGACGGGGTGGCGCGCGACGCACGCTTTCGCATCACCTTCGATGACTACCCCGATCCCGAGACCGCCAACTTCGGCCCGCTGCTGTTGCGCTCGGGCAGCGGCAACTTCGACGCGGTGCTGTCCATCGATCTGGTCGGGCGCGCGATCCTGATCCAGCCGCGCACGCTGTTGCAACCCGACACCACCTACGAGGTGGTCATCGATCCGACGGTGGCCGCGCTGAGCGGGCGGGTGACCGGCCGCACCATCAGCAACCAGTTCACCACCGGCGGCTCGACGGCCAACCTCCCCGCGCCCGACCCGGTGCCATGGAAGGGCGACGACGGCGTGGCGACCCTGCTGGCGAGCTGCCAGGGTCGCTGCCACAGCGTGGACCTCCCGTCGCGCAGGCTGCGGCTCGATTTCGTCTTCGATTCGAGCGGAAACCCGGTCGGCGCCGATCCCAACGATCCCGCCTTCGGGATCATCAATGTCCCGTCAGTGGGCCTGGCCGGCACGATCGATCCGCTGCCGCGCGTCCAGCCCGGCAACTCGGCGCGCAGCGATCTGTTGCGCAAGGTGCTGGGCGGCAACCACCAGGAAGAGCCCGCCGACGCGCCGCCGTATCCGCAGATGCGCGTCGACGGCGTCCGCATGCCGCCCGGCGGCGTCTATTGGACCGACGATCAGTCTGCGCGGTTGCAACGCTGGATCGACCAGGGCGCGCACCCCGACCTCTAGGCGATCTTCGCGTCCTTGGGCACCACTACGATCCCCTCTTCGGACACGTGAAAGCGCCGCCGGTCGGCCTCGGGATCGAAGCCAATCTCGGCGCCGGCAGGAACCTCGACGCCCTTGTCGATGATCGCGCGCCGCACCCGCGCGTGCCGGCCGATCACCACCTCGTCCATCAAGATCGATTCCTCGATGTGCGAGTAGCTGTTGACGCGCACGCCCGGCGACAGGACCGTGCGATCGATGCGCCCGCCCGAGATGATGCAGCCCTCGGACACCAGCGAATCGGTCGCGATACCCATGCGCGCGTGCCCCTCTTCGGAGACCGCGCCGGAGAACACGAACTTGGCCGGCGGCAGCGGCTTGGTATAGGTCCGGATCGGCCAGCGCGAGTTGTACAAGTCGAAGATCGGCTGCACCTGCACCAGATCCATGTTCGCCTGCCAGTAGGCGTCGATGGTCCCCACGTCGCGCCAGTAGCCGTGCTCGCCCTCGAGCACGCCCGGCACCTTGTTCTGCGTGAAGTCGTACGCGTAGCAGCGCTTCTTGGCGGTCACCATCGACGGCAGGATGTTGCGGCCGAAGTCGTGCGCGCCCTCCTCGCCTTGATCGCGGCGCAGCTCGGTGACCAGCGGATCGGTGGTGAAGATGTAGTTGCCCATCGAGGCCAGCGCCCAGCCCGGCCGCCCCGGAATCTCGTGCGGGTTGGTCGGCTTTTCGGTGAACGAGACGATCTCCCAGTCGGGCTTGATCTCGATGATGCCGAACGCCGCCGCCTCGCGCACCGGCACCGGGATCGCCGCGACCGTCACGTCGGCCTGCCGCTCGAGGTGCGCGTCGATCATCTGACCGACGTCCATCTTGTAGATGTGATCGCCGCCGAACACCGCGACCAGATCGGGATCCTCGTCGGTGATGATGTTCAGGCTCTGCCACATCGCGTCCGCCGAGCCGCGGAACCAATCCTTGCCGGTGCGTTGCTGCGCCGGCACCACCTCGATGTACTGCTCGAGCATGGCCGGCAGCCGCCAGCCGCGCGCGATGTGGGTGTTGAGTGAGTCCGACTTGTACTGGGTCAGCACCTTGATCTGCAAGAGGCCCGAGTTCACCAGGTTCGAGAGCACGAAGTCGATCAGCCGATAGCGGCCGCCGATCGGCACCGCGGGCTTGGCGCGCTCGGCGGTGAGCGGCCACAGCCGGCGACCCTCGCCGCCGGCCAGGACGACCGACAGCACGTGCGGCGAGGGACCGTGGGTCGAGTAGGCGTACCGGGGCGCGGGCGACATGGGACTACCATCGTAGGTCCCGCATCGGGGGGCAGCAAGTCAAGAGGGCCGGGTATATGATGGCGCCCCATGAGACACCTTTTGCTCGCAGCGCTGCTGGTAGTGACGGCGTGCAAGAAGGACGAGCATCCCGCGCCCGGCGCGGCCCCCGCGTCGCCGGGCGGTCCGGCGCTGCCGTCGCTGCAGCCGGTGGGCATGAGCGATCCGTTCGCGCGCCTGCCGGCCGACGCGGGCAAGGCGCTCGAGCGCGGCTACAAGGCGATCCGCTCGAAGAAATGGGACGACGCCGTGCGCGAGCTCGAGGCGGCGATCGCGAGCGCGCCCGACTACACCGCCGCGCGCTGGGCGCTGGTGCGCGCGCTGGTGCTGGGCGGCAAGTTCACCGACGTGCCGGCGGCGTACGAGGGGCTGATCGCGCGCGACTGGGTCGGGTATGCCGACAAGCTCGAGAAGCCGAAAGACTTTGCCGGCTTTCGCAACGCGCCCGAGTGGGCCAAGGTGAGCGAGCTGAAGACGCGCTATCGCACCGCCTACGCGCAGGGGCTCGACAAGGGCTTCTTGTTCGTCGGGCGCACCCGGCCGGCGACCGAGCCGCAGTTCGCCGCCGGAATGAAGGACGCGCCGCTCGATCTGCGCCAGGAAGTGTTTCACTACGATCTCGAGACCAAGCGCTTCCGCCGCGTCACCGAGACCGGCGGGCACGCGTTCGCCATCAACCGGACGCCCGACGGATCCGGCTCCGCCAAGATGCTCTCGTTCCTGGTCGCGCCGCGGCTGCACCGCGAGGGCGCGCTCGACTCGTTCGTCGATCCGAGCGTGGGCGTGGTCGATCTGGCGACGCTCGAAGCGACCGGACCGTTCGTGGAAAAAGGGCAGTACGACCAGGTGATGCTCGGCGTGAACCAGGCCCAGCAGCCGCTGTTCACCTTCGTGGTCTCGACCGGCGCCAGCGCCACCTACACCTTCGACACCGCCAAGACCGCGCTCGCCAAGCTCGAAGGCGGCGCGGTGCTGCCCGTCGGTGGCGAGACCCGCGCGTGGCCCAACCAGGTGGCGCACCTGCCGGGCAAGGTGATCGACAGCGTCAAGATGACCGACGGCGCCAACCAGTTCACCATCGACGGCGTCGCCTCGCCGGTGGTGGCCGCGCGCCCGCTGGCGCAGAGCTCGCTCGAGTGGTCGCCGGGCAAGACGCGGCTCACCTACGCCGGCAAGCTCGATGCGTGCAAGATCTTGAAGGGCGGCAGCAACGAGAAGAACGAGCTGTACGTGTACGACCTCGGCAAGAAGAGCGCGCAGCGCGTGGCGGCGGCGGTGTCGGCGTTCGAGACGCTGTGGCTCGATGACGACCACCTGGTGTACGAGGGCGGCGTGGGCAAGGACGGGCGGATCCATTTGTACGCCTTCACGGCGCATGCGGATTCGAGCCTGCCGACGCGGCACGGAGCGGGGTTGTACGGCGTGCCGACGCTGGCGTGCGAGTCGGCGGAGACCGGCGTCGACGAAGATCTGGGCGACAGCGACGCGGAAGGCGATTGATGCGGGCTCCGTCTACGTTCGCGCTCGCGTTCACGTTCACGCTCACGTTCACGAGTGCGGCTCGGGCCGCGGACTCACGCGAGCAGCGGATCGCTGCAGCGGCCGATCGTTTGCGCGATTCGCTGATCGCCTGTCGTCGCGATCTGCACATGCACCCCGAGCTCTCCAACCGCGAGGAGCGCACCGCGCGGATCGTCGCCGACAAGCTGCGCGCGCTCGGCCTGGACGACGTGCGCACCGGCGTCGGCAAGCACGGCGTAACCGCGCTGCTCAAGGGCGGCCGGCCGGGCCCGGTGATCGCGGTGCGCGCCGACATGGATGCGCTGCCGATCAACGAGACCGCCAACGTGCCCTATCGCTCGCAGACGCCCAACGTGAAGCACGCCTGTGGCCACGATCTGCACACCGCGGTCTTGCTCGGCGTGGCCGAGGTGCTGGTCGGGCTGCGCGCGGAGTTGCCGGGCACGATCAAGCTGATCTTCCAGGGCGCCGAAGAGGGCCCGCCCGAGGGTGAAGAAGGCGGCGCGCGCCTGATGGTCAAGGAGCACGTGCTCGAGGCGCCGCGGCCGCAGGCGATCTTCGGGCTGCACGCATACCCGCTGCTCGAGGTCGGGCAGGTGGGTTACGCGGTGGGCCCGGCGATGGCCACCGCCGATCGCTTTCGCCTGCAGATCCACGGCAAGGGCGCGCACGGCGCGGCGCCGCACCAGGGCATCGACGCGGTGACGGTCGCGGCCGAAGCGGTGAGCGCGCTGCAGACCATCCGCAGCCGGCGCATCGATCCCTACGATCCGATGGTGCTGACCATCGGCATGATGCAGGGCGGCAGCCGGTTCAACATCATCGCCGACGAGGTGCGCATGGAAGGCACCATCCGCACCTTCGACGAGGGCGTGCGCGCGCGCGTGCACAAGCTCATGCACGAGATCCTCGACGGCGTCACCCGCGCGCACGGCGCCACCTACCAGCTCCAGATCGAAGAGCTCGCCGCGCTCACCGCCAACGACGCCAAGCTCGTCGAGGAATCGCTGCCCGCGCTCAAGCGCGCCGTCGGCGACGCCAACGTGCTCGTGCAGCGCCCGATGATGGCCGCCGAAGACTTCGCCTACTTCAGCCGCGTGGTCCCCGGCTTCTACTTCTGGCTCGGCGTCGCCAACCGCGCGCGCAACCTCACCGGCCAACTCCACACCGCCGACTTCGACCTCGACGAAAAATCGCTGGTCATCGGCGTGCGCGCCATGACCACCGTGCTCACCGACTACCTCGACCGCCACGCACGCTAGCCGGCTTCTTCGCCGAACAGGCGGGCCTCGGACCAGCGGGCTTCGAGCACGCTGCGGGTGACCGCGTGCTCGGGGCGCTCGAGGCGCGGGTCCTGCTCGAGGAGATCGAAGGCTTCCTTGCGCGCCTCGCGCAGAATGTCGGCGTCGCGGATCAGGTCGGCGTAGCGCAGGCGGGGCAGGCCGGCCTGGCGGGTGCCGAAAATTTCGCCGGGGCCGCGGATCTCCATGTCCGCTTCGGCCACCTTGAAGCCGTCGGTGGTCTCCGCCATCACCTCGAGCCGCGCGCCCGCGTCGCCCGCGCGCGTGCCGGTGAGCAGAAGGCAGGTCGAGGTGCCGCCGCCGCGCCCGATGCGCCCGCGCAGCTGATGGAGCTGCGACAGGCCGAAGCGCTCGGCGCCCTCGATCACCATCATCGACGCCGCCGGCACGTCCACGCCGACCTCGATCACNNGCCGACCGGCTGGTCGAGCTCGCCGCGCAGCCACTCGGCGGCCTCGGTGACGTCGGCCAGATCCACGCCGCCGGCCTCGAGCTTCTCGCTCTCCTCGACGAGCGGGCACACCCAATACGCCTGTCGCTGGTCGTCGAGCGCCTTGCGGAGCTCCTTGAGCGCGCGCGGCCGGCCAGTCGCGCCGTGCAGCACCTTGGTGCGCGCCGGCTCGCGACCCGGCGGCAGCTCGTCGAGCAGCGTCACGTCGAGATCGCCGTACAGGGTCAGCGCGAGCGTGCGCGGGATCG
>PNAM01000070.1:0-77647 GCA_003170275.1 Myxococcales bacterium | reverse complement strand
CCGAAGCGATGCTGCTCGTCGATCACCACCAGCCCGAGCCGCGCGAACGCGACCCGCTCGGCGAGCAGCGCGTGCGTGCCGACCACCACGTTCAGCTTGCCCGCTCGGAGCAGCGCCAGCTGCGACTCGCGCGCCGGCCGCGGCGTGGACGCGGTGAGCAGCGCCAGCGATCGCCCCGTGGCGCGCGCCCACGGCTCGAGCGTGCGCGCGTGCTGCTCGGCGAGGATCTCGGTCGGCGCCATCACCGCCGCCTGAAAGCCCGACGCGCACGCCAGCTCGCACGCCGCCCACGCGACCACCGTCTTGCCCGAGCCCACGTCGCCTTGCAGCAGTCGGTGCATCGGGTGCGGCTGCGCCAGATCCGCGACCAGCTCGCCGATCGCGCGCTCCTGCGCCCGCGTCTGCTGAAACGGCAGCGCCTTGGTAAAGCGCTTCAGATCGGCGATCGCGCCCTTGCTCGAGCCGGGCATCGCCAGGCCCACCTCGCGCCGCGCATTGCCGCGCCGTCGCGCCAGGCCCAGCTGCAGGAAGAAGAACTCGTCGAACACCAGCCGCTTCTGCGCCGGCGAGACGCCCTCGTTGAGCTGCGCGATCGCGGGCCCGTCGAGCTCGGGCGACGGCAGGTGCAGCGACGCCAGCGCCTCGGACTGCGGCTGAAATCCGCGCCGCCGGGCGACCTCGGGCGGGATGCCGTCGGGCACGTGCGGCGCGAAGGTCTGGCACACCGCGCGGCACAGCCGCTCGACCAGCCGCTGCGGCACGCCGTCGATCTCGGGATAGCGCACGCGCACGCCCTGCTTCGGCGGAGCGTCCCCGTCATCCGATGGCGCGTCGGGCTGCGTCTCGGGATGGATGAGCTCGAGCGCGCCGCTCTTCTTGTTAGCGCGCGGCGTGCCCAGCACCAAAAAGCGCGCACCGACGGGAAACCGCTCGAGCATGCGGCCGCGAAAATGAAACCAGCGTGCGGCGATCGGCGCGCCGTCCTCGCCTTCGAAGATCACCTCCAGGATGCGCCGGCGAAAGGCCGGGATGACGCGCGCCTTCTTGACCGTCGCGCGCATGAGCTGCGGCAGCCCGACGACCAGCGCGCCGACCGCCTTGAGCTCGCGCAGATCGTCCCAGCGTCGCGGCAGAAAGTGGAGCGCGTCGCCGACGGTGGAGAGCCCCTTGTCCTGCAGGCGCTGAAAGGTGACCGGCCCCACGCCGGGCAGGCCGAGCAGCGTCGCCGAGAGCGCCTCGGCCCCTTCGGTCACCGACTTCTTGCGCGGCGGCGGCGGCGCAGGGGCGGGCGGCGCCTCGAGCACCGCGCCCGCGCAGAAGCGCAGCCCCGCCGCCACCAGCCGCTCGCGCTCGGTGCGCGGCAGCACGTCCCACCGTTGCACGTCGCGCGCCCACGCCGACAGTCGCTCCTGCCGCGGCACCGGCAGATGCCCGAGCAGCCGCGAAGCGGCGCTCTTGAGCGAGGCCCCGAGATCCCGCACCACGTCAATGTTGGCGAACCCGTCGCGCGCGACGAACTCGAGCGGGCGCCGCAGCGCCTCGAGCGCGTCGTGGAACGGAGGTGCTGCCGCCATGCCCGAGAGCCTAGCAGATGCTACGCTGCGGACGTGAAGAGGTACGTGACGATTCTCGTGCTGCTCCTTGCCGCGTGCCGGGCGGGCGGAGAGCGGCCGCATGCGCCCTCGCCGTTCCGCTTCTCGCCGCGGCCCAACCGCGCCGCCGAGATCCATTGGCGCACCTGGGACGCGTCGGTGTTCGCCGAGTCCAAGCGGAGCGGCAAGCCGGTGCTGCTCAGCCTGTCGGCGGTGTGGTGCCACTGGTGTCACGTCCTCGACGAGACCACGCTGTCCGATCCGCGGGTGATCGCGATCTTGAACGAGCGCTTCGTGACCGTGCGCGTGGACGCCGATCAGCATCCGGACATCGAGCGGCGCTACATCCTCGGCGGCTGGCCGACGGTGGCGTTCCTCACCGCGTCGGGCGAGATCATCGACGGCGGCACCTATGTTCCGGTCGAGAGCTTCCTCGCGCTCGCCGACGGCGTGCTGGCGGCGGTCAAGGCGGGCGGCGCGACGCTCGAGGCGCACCTGGCCGGGCACCGCAACCAGTTCGATCCCACGCGCGCCGGGCCGGTCGATGCGACGATCGTCGAAGGCGTCACCCGCACGCTCACCGGCGACGCCGATCTACAGCACGGCGGCTTCGGCGGCGCGCCGAAGTTTCCGCACGGCGACGCGGTCGAGCTGCTCCTCGACGTCGGCGAGATCGACGTGGCGCGCCGCGCGCTCGACGGCATGCTCAAGCTCGAGGATCCGATCGAAGGCGGGTTCTTCCGCTACGCGACGCGCGCCGATTGGAGCGTGCCGCACTACGAGAAAATGCTCGCCGGCAACGCCGAGCTGCTCGCCGCCTACGCGCACGGCTTCGCGGTCACCAAGGACGCACGCTACCGCGCCGTCGCGCGCCGCCTGGTCGCCTACCTGCGACGCACGCTCTCCGACGAATCCACCGGCGTGCTCTACGCCAGCCAGGACGCCGACGAAAAGTACTACGCCGCCGATGCCGCCGCGCGCGCCAAGCTGCAGGCGCCCTATCTCGATCGCACGCTCTTGGTCGACCGCGCATCGAAGATGGTGCTCGCGTTGGTGAACGCCGCGCGCGACCTGAACGAGCCGTCCTGGCTCGAGCTGGCGCGAAAGTACGCGCGCCCGATCGCGGAGCTGCAGGAGCCCGACGGCCGCTTCCTGCACGCGCGCCGCCCGGGAGTCGCGCCCGAGGTGCGCGGGCAGCTGGCCGATCAAGCCCACGCGGCCCGCGCGTTCCTCGCGCTCGGCGGCGACTTCCGCGCCCGCGCGCTCAAGGCGATCGACGCCACCGTGCGTACGCTGGCCGCGCCGAGCGGCGGCTTCTACGACGCCGACGCGGGAGGCGAAGGCCTGCTCGGCAAGCGCCAGCGCCCGATCGAAGACAACTCTGTGATGGCGCAGGCGCTGCTCGAGGCCGGCCGGCGCGCCGAGGCCGAGCGCGTGCTGGCCGCGTTCGCAGGCGCCTACGTTCTGTACGGCGTGGAGGCGGCGGGCTTCGGACGGGCGGTGCGCGAGCTTACCGGTAGGTGAAGCGCAGCTCGTAGTCGCAGATGTGGAACACGTCGCCTTCGTCGATGCGCTTGTTGTCGATGCGCATGCCCTTGTAGTCGATGCCATTGGTCGAGCCCAGATCCTTGATGTAGAACATCCCGTTGCGCCGGATCACCGCGGCATGCTTGCGCGAGATGTTGCCGTCCTTGATCGCCAGGTCCGAGGTCTTCGACCCGCGCCCGATGATGAACTGGTCCTTGTCGATCGGAATGCGCTGGTTGTTGAACACCAGGAACAGCGTCGGTCCGCCGGCGGCGACCGGCTCGGGCGTGACGCGCGGGTTGGGCGGCGCGGGCGTCGAGCGTGGCTGGCGCGGCGGCGGCGCGGGCGGCGCGTTCTGCGGGCGGCGCGCTTCAACCCCGGCCTGTTGCTGCTGCGGCGGCGGCGCGGGCGTCGGCACGCGCGGTCGAGGCGGGGTGGGCGGCGCGACCGACGGCCCGTTGGCCGGCACCCCGCCCTGCTGCGGCAGGTTCTGCGAAGAGGCCGTTCCCGCCTGATAGTTCTTCGACCGCGCATAGAAGCGCATCGCCTCGTTGATCAGGTAATCGATCGAGCAATCGAAGTCGTTCGCCATCTGCTCGAACGTCTCCCATAGGACGTCACGGCAGTAGAAGTGGCGCATCGTCTTCTTGCTCTGATCCACCTTGGGCGGCTCCTCTAACCCGGTATCGTTGCGCGAATTGGGTCTCGGTTCCAGTTTCGCATTGTATCCTACTTCTTGCCCTTCAACGTCGCGACCGCCGCCTTGGCCTCCGACCCCAGGGTCGCGTTCCCGGCGAAGCCCTTGAGCGGCGTTCCGTCGCGGGTGAGCGGCTCGAGCGCCGCCGCGTCGTCCGACTTGCCCATCTGACCGATCGCGCGCACCGCGACCGCGCGCGCCACCCAGCTCGACGACTTCAGCTCGGTCTTCAGGGACGGCAGCGCCGCCTCCCCGATGGGCTTCAGATCGCGGATCACGTAGTCGTCGAAGTCCTCTTTTTTGTAGCTCTTTCCCTGCGGCAGCGCCTCCAGCACCGGGGCCACCGCCTTGGCCCCGCCGGCCACCAGCGCCGCCTTGGCCGCACGCCAGCGAGTCTGGTCGTCGGCGCCCGCCATCAGCTTGACCAGCGGTGCGACGGCGTCCGCGCCGCACTTCTCGGCGATCTGAAAGGCCGGCTCGCGCAGCTCGCCCGGGTTCTTCTTGTCCGCGCCGATGCGCAGCACCGCCGCCAGCGTCGCCGAGTCGCCCGACACCGACGCGCCCTGCGCGAGCGCCAGCAGCGCCTTCTCCTTGATCGCGTCCGCCCCATGCTCGGCCTGATCGATCAGGAACACGTTGCCGTGTGGCCCGCCCACGTTGGCCACCGCGCGCAACAGATCGTCCGGCACCTCACGCTGATGCGTGGCCGCCTTCTTCGCCGCGGCGACCAGCGCGTCGGCCGCGCGCGCCCGCGACGACGGGTCGGCCATCTGCCCGAGCAGCGCCGCCGCCTGGATCTGGTTGGGCCCCGGCTCGTCGAGCAGCTCGATCAGCTTGGGCACCGCACGCGGACCGATGGTGGTGAGGATCTTGGTCGAAGAGTTTTCGCCGTCGTCCATGCGCCCGGACAGGTCGAGCGTCGTGTAGGCGATCAGATCGTCGTCGATCTTGGCCTTGACCTCATCGGGCGCGGCCGAGCGCAGCTCGAACAGCGCGTCCTTGGCCTGTCGCTGCGTGCGCGTGGTGCGCGCGCCCGGCGTCGAGCCATGGGTCATCGAGGCGATGCGCGGCGCGGCCTCGCGCACCACCGGCGTGCGGTCCGACTCGGGCGCCGACTTCAGCTGGTTGAGGCTCTCGCCCACCATGCCGATCTCGACCAACGCCGCGAGCGCCTGCGCGCGCAACGCCGGCGCGACCGCCGTCGACTTCACCGCGTCGCGCAGCTTGCCCGGGCCCTTTTCGGAGCCCTTCCAATTTTCGATCTTTTCCGGAGTGACGTCGCCGCAACCACCCAGCGCCACCGCCACCAGCACCGCCGAGAACAGTCTGGACACGCGACGGCAGATTACCGGGCAAGCCCTTACCGCGTCAAGGGTTTCTGGCAGTTCGCAGGGGCTCGCTGTCGCTCGACCGGGGCACTGGCGCCGGTGTAGGCTGCCAGCACGGTGCGGCTCGTCGCCATCATGCTGGTGCTGCTCGCGGCCGCGCGCGCCTGGGCCTATCCATTCTATGCGCCGCGGCCGGTGCCCTCGGCTATAGCCGGGCCCACCGATCCGCACGTCGCGGCGATCTTCTACAACCCCGCGGCGCTCGGGCCGTTACGCGGGCTGCACGCGCACTTCGAAGGGGGCGCGCGCCTGCACGAAGGCGGCCTCGATCGCGCGGACGGCGCCGGCTCGGCGTCCATCAACTGGGCCGACTACGACGCGTTCGCCGGGTTGAGCTGGGACCTGCAGACCGACTCGTTCACCATCGGCCTGGCGGTCTACAGCCCGCTCACCGACTTCACCGCCTACGGCGATACCGCGGCGCGCTACCACGCCATCCACAGCACCTTCGCCACGCTCGAGGAGAGCGCGGCCGCCGCGTTCAAGGTCACCAACCGCTTCTTCGTCGGCGCCTCGGCCAACTTCGCCGAGAGCTGGCTCGACTACAGCTATCAGCGCGACGTGGCGATCTACGGCGGCTCGTCGCTCGTCAATCAGCCCAACGCGCTGTGCGGCGGGCAACCGTGCGGCTTCGAGAACCCGCTCGCGGCGCAGACCTTGCGCCTGCGCGGCTTCGGCTGGGGAATCGGCTTCTCGGTGGGCGTGCTGGTGCGACCGATCGACCGGCTGTGGCTGGGTCTGTCGTACACCAGCCACGTGTTCAACACCGGGCGCGGCGGAGACTTTCCGCTCAACGACGCCAACCGGCCCAAGGTGCAGGCGGCGCCCGGTCAGGGCCAGGTCTGCTACGACCTGAGCGCGCGCAACCCCAACACCTGCCCCGGCAACGACGTGGTCACGATGGCGCTGCCCGACATGCTGCAGCTCGCCGCCCGCATCGAGGTCAACCCGCGCTTCGACCTGGAGGCGCAAGCGCGCTGGATCCACTACGGCCAGCGCTCCAACCTTTCGGTCGATCTGCAGGGGCCGGCGATCGATCGGCTGGCCACCAGCCGCGCGGCGGCGATCCCGGCCGAGATCCTCCTCGACCGCGGGCTGCAGGACGCGTGGGGCTTCGAGGTGAGCGGGCGCTGGCGCGTGGGCGACAAGCTGCGGCTGTCGCCGTCGCTGATGTTCGAGACCGCGGCGGTCGACACCTCGGCGGTGAACGCGGCGTCGATCGACGCGCCCAAGCTCGACCTCGCGCTGGTCGCCGAGTGGCGCCCGATCAAGCACCTGATGATCGGCGCCCACGTCGGCGGCACCGCGTACATCCTCGGCCAGGCGGGCCAGCGGTTCGACCCGCAGGCGCAGGTAGCCTGTGTGGACGCAGGCTACAACCTCGATGCGTGCGGCGCGTCCAACCGCGGCGACGGTCTCCCGGCGGCCAACGGGACGTATACTTACTTCGTGGTGCACTTCGGCGCGGCCGTGGGCCTGGACTACTGAGGTGCGTGCGCTCGCGTGCACGCTGATGTTGCTCTGCGGGTGTCAGTCCGGCGCGCTGCCGGCGGCCGATCTCGGCGCGCACGATCTGAACGCGACGCACGATCAGTCGGTCCCCGATCTGACGGTGCCGGACGATCTGCTCTCGCCGTACGATCTGCACGCCGCGTGCGCGGGCGACTACCTGAACAGCGACGCCTCCAACGCGTGCCCGATCTTCTGCAGCCCGCTGGTCGAGGCGGTCGCCGACGAAGGCAACCTGCACGTCCCGTTCGGCACGCCGGTCACGTACGCGCACAATCCGCCCGCGTCGGGAAGCCACTGGCCCGTGCCCGCGCCGTGGGGCGTGCACGGCGAGGTGCTGGCGCGCGAATGGTGGGTCCACAACCTCGAGCACCAGGGCATCGTGCTGCTCTACAACTGCCCCAACGGCGATGCCGGGGCGGTCAACGGGTGCACCAACGAGATCGACCAGCTGCATTCGATCTACAACGCGCGCCAGCCGGACGTGTTCAACGAGGTGCGCATCGTGATCACGCCCGACCCGCTGTCGCCCGCGCGCTTTGCCGCGGTGGCGTGGGACTGGGTGTACCTCTCCGACACGCTCGATCCGATCGCGATCGAGTGCTTCATCGCCGCCCGCTACGGGCGCGGCCCCGAGCTCGCGCCGTAGCTACGGCTGCGTGCACACACTGAAGAGGCACCACAGACCGGTGTCGCACTCGCGCGAATCCGCGCAGCGATCGCCCTGGCCGCCGCTGCCCGCCGGCTCGCACAGGCCCGCGCTCTGGCCGGGATCGAGCTGGCAGCGCATGCGCGTCGAGGCGGAATCGCAGCGACCGGGCGCCTCGGCGGCGGGCACCGTGCATGAGCAGCGCGTCGAATCGAGCAGGCACTCGCGCCAGCGCAGCCTGCGCCACAGGTTGCGGCGCAGATAGAGCGTCTGCTCGGCGGAGAACCAGCGACGGCAGGGCTGGTAGTAGCTCATCAGGTTGGCCGCCTCGGGGGTGTCGCCCGACGGGCAGCTCACGCTGCACGAGGTCTCGTCGAGCACGCAGCCGCCGTTGGCGCCCGGATCGCGCGGCGTGTCGCAGATGCCGTCGCCCGAGCGCGCGCAGATCGGACAGACCAGCGGCTCGTCGTCGGAGCCGGTGCGCACCACGCTCTCCGAGAGCTGCGGCCGGAGCGCGTCCATGTGCGTGTGGCACAGGCCGAAGAAATGGCCGAGCTCGTGCGCGAAGGTGGTCTCGGATCGATCCGGCACCAGCAACACCGCGCCGCTCCCGTCGCCCGCGCCCGGGAAGCGCACGTCGGCGCACGAGTTGTCGGGCAGCGCGCCGATGCCGGCGACGCGTTTCTGGCCGACCTTGAGCCGCCGCGTGTAGACCACCGGCACGTAGAACGGCTGGCCCACGCCGGCGATCTCCGGATCGTTCTGCGCGTCGCGCAGCGTGGCGCCGGTGGCGTCGAGCCAGCCGGGCCGCGAGATGCGGCGGATCTCGCGCAGCGACAGCCGGAGACCGGTGTCGTGCCCCGGCTCGGAGAGCGCTCGGTTGGCGCGATCGAGGTCGCCGACGACGCGATCGTTGGCCTCGACCGGCCGGCCGTTCTCGTCGTCGAGCACGAACGCGACCACGTCGATGGTCAGGCAGGTGACTCCTTCGTCGACGGTGCCGTCGCGGTTGTTGTCGTAGCCGTCGCACACCTCGTCGCCCTCCGGTCCCTCGGGGCAGTCGCAGCCGCGGCACGCGCCCACCAGCCGCACCGGCACCACGCGCTTGTGCACGCAGTGCGCGCGCTTGTCCGCGCCCAGCTCGCAGCGTCCCGGATCGCAGCGGGTCAGCCGCAACAGCTCGCCGTCGCAGTGCGCCAGCACGTTCTTGCCGACGCACTCGCCGGCCGCACTGACGGTGCAGCGGCGTTGCGTGCGCACGCAGTTGGCGCCGCCCGAGTCGTCGACCGCGCAATGCTGGCCGAGCGCCGCGCAGTCCACCGCCTGCGGCACGCCGTCGTAGCAGTAGCGCAACAACTCGCCGTCGCAGCGGCCGTCCTCGGAGACCGGCGGCTTGAGCGCGGCGCACGCCGGTGCGTGAGGCGTCGGGCGGCGCGCGCGGGCGGCCTCCGGATCGGACGTTGGTACCGCGTACGCAGCGGCGGGCGTCTCGATCGGCGCGAGCAACGACCCGTCGTTCGCGCTGGGCGCGGCGATCGGCGCCGGCGGCGTGCGCAGGCACGACTCGGGCAACAGGTAGCCGAGCCCGAGCACGACCAGGCACAACACCAACAGGGCGGTGAGCACGGCGCGGTCGGATGAGGGCGGGCTGGCCAATCGCGTTCACCTTAGCCTAGGATGCACTGACATGAAGCTAGCCTCGGAGCACGCGTTCGGCGCCGGCGGGCGCAAGGTCAAGATGTACGGGCTCGACAACGGGCTCAAGGTGCTGCTCTTGTGCGATCCGTCCGCGCCGATCCTCGCCTACCAGACCTGGTTCGCGGTCGGCTCGCGCCACGAGCGCGAGGGCGTGACCGGCATCGCGCACCTGTTCGAACACCTGATGTTCAACCAGACCGAGACGCTCGCGCCCGGCGAGTTCGACAAGAAGCTCGAGCGGGTCGGCGGCGAGACCAACGCGGCCACCTGGGTCGACTGGACCTACTACCGCAACAGCCTGCCCAAGAGCGAGCTCGAGCTGGCGGTCACGCTCGAGAGCGATCGCATGGCGCACCTGGTGCTCGGCAACGATCAGGTCGAGTCGGAGCGCGAGGTGGTGGCCAACGAGCGGCGCTTTCGCGTCGAGGACGACGTGGACGGGTTCCTCTCGGAGGAGATGTTCAAGCTCGCGTTCACCGAGCATCCGTACCACTGGCCGACGATCGGGTGGATGAAGGACATCATGGCGATCAGCATCGCCGACTGCCGCGCGTTCTACCGCACCTACTACGCGCCCAACAACGCGACGCTGGTGATCGCGGGCGACGTGGAAGAGCGGCACGTGCTCGACCTGGTCGAGAGACACTACGGGCCGATTCCGTCGTCGCAGATCCCGGCGGACGCGGCGCCGAAGGAGCGCGCGCAGGACGGCGAGCGCCGCGCCACCTGGAAGAAGTCGGTGACCGCCGACAAGCTGCGCATCGGCTACAAGTCGCCGTCGATCACCGACCCCGACTTCGTCGCGCTCGAGCTCGCGTCGGAGATTCTGTTCGGCGGCAAGTCCGCGCGGCTCGACAAGCTGCTGATCGCGGACCTGGAGATCGCCTCGTCGGCGGGCGCCTCGTCGACGCCGTTTCGCGATCCCGGGCTGTACGAGATCTCGGTGGGCCTGCAGCGCGGGCACGCCGCGGCCGAAGCAGAGGCGCGCATCTACGAGGAGCTGGAGCGCTTCGCGGCCGGACCACTGCGGCCCGGCGAGCTGGAGACCTCGCGCACGCGGCTCGAGACCCGGCTGTGGCGCGAGCTGCGTTCGCTCGGCGGGCGCGCCGAAGCGCTCGGCCACTACCAGACCACCACCGGCGACTACCGCAACCTGTTCGGAATCGCCGACGCCTACCGCCGCACCACCGAGGCCGACGTGCTGCGCGCCGCCCGCACCACCTTCGACGCGCGCCGCCGCACGGTGGTGATCGCCGAGCCCGACGGCGAAACCGACGACGACGACGACGGGGACGAATCATGAGCTCGGTGCTGCTGGTCGAGGAGAATCACGATCTGCCGTTGGTGCGCGCGCAGCTCACCCTGCGCACCGGCGCGGCGGACGATCCGCTCGACAGCGACGGGCTGACCAACTTCGCCACCGAGCTGATGGGACGCGGCGCCGCGGGCAAGACGCGCACCGAGCTCGACCTCGCGTTCGACGCGCTGGGCGCGAGCCTGGAGACGGTCACCGACGCGGACGGCGTGACCTTCGAGGTCACCGTGCTCAAGACCAAGCTCGAGGACGCGCTGGCGCTGATGGCCGACGTGATCCTGCGGCCCGATTTTCCCGAAGAGGAAGCGGCCCGCCTCACGCGCGAGATCCGCTCGCAGCTCGACGAGCTGCGCGACGAGGACGGGCACCTCGCGCGGCGCTTCTTCAACCGCGCGCTCTACGGCACGCATCCCTACGGGCGCACCGTGATCGGCACCGCGCGCACACTGGAGTCCCTGTCGGTCAGCGACGCGCGCGGCTGGCACAAGCAGTGGGTCAAGAGCGGCCAGGCGATCTTCGGCTTCGCGGGCGATCTCGCCAAGCCCGAAGCGGAAGCCGCGCTGGAGCGCCATTTCTCGTCGCTGCCTTCGTCGTCACGCGCGCCGCTGGTGCGCTACCCGGATCCGCCGACGCGGCAGGGGATGAGGCTGACGCTGGTCGACAAGCCCGACCGCACGCAGTCGCAGATCCTGCTCGGCCAGCCGGCGCCGCAGTGGGGCACGCCCGAGTTCTACGCGCTGCAGGTGGCGACCTGCGCTTACGGCGGCACCTTCACCGCGCGCCTGATGAACGAGGTGCGCTCCAAGCGCGGCCTGTCGTACGGCGCGAGCGCGCGGGTGGCGCAGGGGCGCGGGCGGCGCGCGCTGGTGGTGCACGTGTTCCCGTCGCTCGAGCAGACCGCCGAGACGCTCGAGCTGGTGCTCGGGCTGCACGCCGACTGGGTGAAGAGCGGCATCACGGCCGACGAGCTGGAGTTCTCGCGCGGCTACCTGGCGTCGAGCTTCGCGTTCGGCATCGCCACGCCCGAAGACCGGCTCGAGCTGCGCACCGGCCTCGAGCTCGACGGCCTGCCGCACGACTACGCGCAGACCTTCCCGTCCAAGATCCGCGCGGTCACGCTCGAAGAGACGCGCCGGGTGATGCACGACTACCTGACCGCCAGCGATCTCGAGGTGTGCGTGGTGTCGACCGTCGACGAGCTCCAGCCCAAGCTCGACGCCGCCGGCCTCCTGTCACGCTTCACCGTCGAGCGCGTCGCCCACGACTCCTACTAACGCCACCAGGTGTCGTAGGCGCTGAACTCCAGGCTGTCGAGGCGGCTGCCGAGGGGCAGGTCCATGGTGACCTCGTTCACCCCGGCGCGCACGCGCGCGGCCGGGAGCTGGAACGAGAGGCCGGCCGGCAGGCGCTGCGCCCCGGTGTCGACGCCGTTCCAGGCGATGTGCACGTCGCCGGGCCCGATGGTGCCGCTCACCAGCACGCCGATCCGCTCGGACGCGAACATCGACACCAGCACGCGCACCGGGCCGGTCACCCTCGCCAGCTCCTTGGGGGCGAGCTCGAGTCCCGCCGCGATGTACGGCCGGTGGCCCACGTCGAATTCCTGCTTGCGCGAGAGCACGGTGAACCACTGCCCGTCGCGATCGAGCATGAAGTTGCCGACGATCCCCTCGAACGCCGACGGCGAGACGCGGTGGTACAGCGCGAACAGCCAGCCGGCCGGCTGCACGAACGGGTAGCCGATGCGATCGACGAGCGTCTGCATCCACTTCGGCGCGCCGCACTCGCCGAGGTAGGTGCCGGCGGTGCGCGCATAGCCGCCCGACGACTTGGTCCGGCCGGCGCGCTGCAGCTCCATGGTCACCACCGTCGCCAACACGCAGAACGCGGCGAAGCCGGCCACCACGCGCTTCCAGCGCACGCGATCGTAGAGGAGCGCCGCGCCCAGCCCGAACAGCGGCGCGCAATCGGACAGCCGCCGCGCGCCGTAGCTGTACGCGCCGCTCGGCACCCACGCGGCCGCCACGATGTACAGGTTGACCAGGAACAGCACCGTCAGCGAATAGGTGAGCAGGCGCGCGCGGCGGGTGAGCACCACGCCGAGCACGGTCGCGTAGACGATCGGCGACCAGGGAAACAGCCCGGCGCGCGTCGAGAACAGCGCGACGACGAACATCGGGCTCGACCAGCGGATCGGCTCCACCTGCGGCGGATGGAACGCGCCGGTGTAGAAGTGCCAGGCGGCGAGCTGCGGTGAGAACGCCACCAGCGTGGCGCCGATCAGCACCAGCCCGCCGGCGAACCAGCGACGGCGCTCGGGCCCGCGCACCACGTGGTAGGCGATCTCCCCGCCCGGCAGCAGCAGGAACAGGGCCTCTTGCAGGCGCATGGCCATCGCCAGGCCGCCGATCAGCCCGAGCCACACGAAGCGCCGCCATTGCAACCCACCCTGCGCTGCGCGTAGGGGCCCAGCCACGTGATCGCGCGTCGCGTCCCAGCGCTCGATCAGGAGCGCGACACAGCCGAACGCGCAGGCGTGCTGGTACATCGGCTGGGTCACCGCGTACCAGGCGATCGGCGTGGCCCACACCGCCACCGTCGCGCCCAGCCGCGCCGCGCCGACCGACACGTTGCGACGGACGAGCGCGTACACCTGCCGGTAGCCGGCGAGCGCCGCCGCCAGGCTGCCCAGGCCCGCCATCCAGGCGTGGAACGCCGAGTCCGGCTTGAGGTGCCCCGCCAGGTGCAGCCAATGCCCCACCGTCGCGATCGCGCAGCCGATCAGATAGAACGGCATCCACAAGATCACCGGTCCGAACGGGCAGCGGTTCGGCATGTGGTGCGTGAGCGTGTCGGTGCTGAAGTAGGGCAGCCACTCCGGCACCACCTTCTTCATGTCGATGGTGTGCTCGTAGACCAGCGCGCGCAGGTACTCGAAGCCGAACAGCCCGTCGCCGGAGTACTTGCCCTGAAACACGCCGCGCGTGGAGATGTAATAGACGCACAGGAGCAGCAGCCCGGCGCCCAGCACCGGGTCGTCGCAGGCGAGCCAGCGAGCCAGCGACCAGGCGCGCTGGCCGAGCCGGCTAGCTCTGGACCTGATTCCGCCCGGCCTGCTTGGCACGATACAGGGCCGCGTCGGAGATCTCGATCAACTTCTGCGCCGGATCTTCGGCCTTCTCGGGGAACGGGAACAGGCCGACGCCGACGGAGATGGTCACCGGCACGCGATCGGCCGCTCCGAACTGCGCGGCCTCGACCAACTTGCGCAAGCGATCGGCGAGCATCAGCGCCTGCTCGCGCGTGATGCCGCGCGCCAGCACCGCGAACTCCTCGCCGCCGTAGCGCGCCAGCACGTCCTCGGCGCGCAGCGTCTCGGTGAGCAGGTCGACCAGCTTCTTGAGCACGTCGTCGCCCGTCAGGTGGCCGTGCTTGTCGTTGAGCTGCTTGAAGTGGTCAAGATCGATCATCAGCAGCGCCACCGGCGAGGCGTGCCGCTCGGCGAAGCGGATCTCGGCGGTGAGCCGCTGCAGGAAGTAGCGGCGGTTGAACGCGTGCGTCAGCCCGTCGCGCAGCGCCGCCTCGAGGAGCTGCCGTTGGGCGAGCTCTTCGATCGCGTCGTAGCAGGCGAACTTGAGCACCACCGTCTGCCCGACGCGGATCTTGGAGCCCTCCTTGAGCACGATCTCGTTCACGCGCGAGCCGTCGACGTAGGTGCCGTTGGCCGACTTGAGATCGGTGATCAGCGCGCCGGTGTCGCTGCCCGCCGGCACCGCCTTGACCGTCGCGTGGCGGCGCGAGACGCTCTCATCGTCGGCGAGGCGCAATGCGCAGTCGGGATCGCGCCCGATGGTCAGCTCCTGCTCGATGGGAAAGATCTCGCCGAGCCGCGGGCCGGCGATCATCACCAGGCACGGGCGTCGCGGGCCGATCGCGCTGGCATCCGTCAGGCGGATGAGCGGCGTGGCGTTGGTGTCCTCGCTAAATCCGCGCGGGGGGCGCTCGCTCATGGGCTCACGCCCACGAGCGGCACGGCCCCACGGGCCGCGCATTGGATTCCATCGTTGATCGCTCGCGCAGGGCGCTCGCTCATTGGCGCGATTGTAACACCGTACGGGTATTTGCGGGGCGGTTGGTGATCACCCCGTCGACCCCCAGGGCGGCCAGGCCGCGCAGCTCGGCGGGGTCGTCGACGGTCCAGACGTGCACCGCGTAGCCGCGCGCCCGCCAGCCGCGCAGGGCCACCGCATCGACCAGCGCCGCCTCCGGATGGAGCGCGCGCGGCTTCAACAGCGGCGCCGCCCACGCCTCGCGCAACGGGCGCCCCTGATCGGCCCCGAACAGGAGCCCGGTCGCGACCTCGGGCGAGACCTGGCGAAAGCGCGCGAGCAGGAGCGGATCGAACGACGACACCAGCACGCGCGCCGCGGCGTTGTGCCGGCGGATCAGCGCCGCGACCTCGTGGGCCAGGCCGTCGTCACGCACGCGCAGCCGCCAGCTCGGCGCCGACTTGAGCTCGACGTTGATCAGCATCGATGGGCCGAGCTCCTCGAGCACCGCGGACAACAGCGGGATGTGCTCGCCGGCGCCCACCTCGGCTGTGGCCAAGGTCGCCCAATCGATCGCGCGCACCCGATCGCGCGCCGACCCGCCGCCGAGGCGCGCCAGATCGTCGTCGTGGAACACCACCACCTCGCCCGAGCCGCAGCGCAGCACGTCGAGCTCGACGCCGTCGGCGCCCTGCTCGCGGGCCAGCCGAAACGCGCGCAGCGTATTCTCGGGCGCATCGGCCGAAGCGCCCCGGTGCGCGATCACGAGCGGCTGCGAGTGGCGGCCCCAACGCCGCACGGGCTCGCCGCCCGCCTTCATCCCGTGAGCTCCCACGGCGATTGGAGCTGCGTCGCGTCCACACGCACGCGGTGCTTGCCGAACGCGGCCTCGTACTCGGCGCGATGCTCCTGCAGCAGGCGCGCGGTCGACTCGTAGCCGTAGCGCACCATGCGGCGGCGCGACTCCCAGCTCATCGGGTTGTGCAAGAACATGTCGCCCTCGTCCTCGCGCGGCTCGATCACCAGGATGGTCGCCTGCGGGTGCGACGCGCGGTAGCGGCGGATCCCCTGGTGCAGCTTGGTGCGCGTGGACATCTTTCCCGACTGCGCATAGACCGCCAGCAGCCCCTTGTCGCGGATGTGCTTGGCGCCGACCAGCGGCGTGGGCATCTCCTCGCGATCCGGATCGTTGCGGAACGGCACCAGCGGGTTGACGATCACGATCAGATCCGCGCCGCGCGCCAGCGCGATGTCTGCGTGCGCGGTCTTGCCGACGGCGCCGTCGATGTAGTCGCGCCCTTCGTAGCGCACCGGCTCGAAGAACAGCGGGATCGCCGACGAGGCGCAGATGGCCTTGGCGAGCGGCGCATCCGCGAGCGCGCCCTGTCCGAAGATCGCGCGGTGGCCCGAGTCGAGATCGTTGGCGGTCACGTACAGCTCGCGCTTGACCTCGGTGAAGCGCAGCGGCAGCGCGTGGAACTTGAGAAAATTCTCCAGGTACTTCTCGTAGTGGCGCAGCGAGAAGATGCCCGCCGGCAGCACGTCGAGCAGATCGCCCACCAGCTCGCCGGGCATCACGAACTGCCGCCGCGCCGAGCGCGCCGCCGCCGACAGGAGCACGCCGGCCAGATCGCGAAGGATGCCCAGGCCCTGCCGCACGTCGAAGCGGAAGATGTCGGTGCGGCGCGCCGGCAGCATCGACTCATCGTCCTCGAGGATGGCGCGAAACAGGCGGCGGATGCGCATCCCGGACGCGAGCACGGTGGCCAGAAACGCGCCGGCCGAGGTGCCGACGTAGACGTCGAAGTCGTTGACGCTGAACGCGCGCCCACCCTCGGCGCTGCCGGCCGCCGGATCGGGCGGCGCGAAGAAGTCGTCGAGCGCCGCCAGCGCGCCGATCTCGTACATGCCGCCGGTGACGCCGCCGCCGCAGCAGCACAGCGCCGTGCGTACGCTCCCCGGCGGCGACGGGACGGTCATCTCGTTATTGTATCAGCTTACCGCGCACAGCGCCGCGTGCAGCGCGCGGGTGACCGCGTCGACGTGCCCGCCTTCGACCAGCAGCGTGAGCCTGAGCGGCGCCGCCTCCCAACCGAGCAGCGGCACGCCCGCCGCCGCGCACGCCCGCTCGATCACCGACGGCTCGTTCACGCCCGGGCCGACCACGGTCACCTCGCCGACCCGCGCGACGGCGGCGCCGGCCGCCTCGAGGCGCCGCACGACCCGCGGCCAGTCCGGCACGTCCGAAACGATCAGCCGAACGCACGCGCCGCACGCGTGACGCACGCTCACGCGCTCCTCGGCGAGGATCCCGAGCACACCGGCGCCGCCCGCGAGCGAGATCACGTCCTTCGAGCCCGTCACCGCCCGCGCGCCGCGCTGCTCCGTTGGTGCGGCCGATGCCGACGACGCGGGCGGGCCGATGCGGGTCTCCGCCGCCGACCCGCTGGTGGCGCGCGCGTGGATGGTCACCTGCGCCTTTCGCGCCCACTCCACCGCCTGCGCGTTGAGCACCTTGGCACCGTGCTCGGCGAGTTCCTGCATCTCCTCGTAGCCGATGCGATCGAGCCGCGCAGCGTCCGCGACCACGCGCGGATCGGCCGAGTACACCCCATCGACGTCGGAGTAGATCTCGCAGTCGGCCCCGAGCGCCGCCGCCAGCGCGACCGCGGTGGTATCCGACCCGCCGCGCCCGAGCGTGGTGATCTCGCGCTTGTACGACATTCCCTGAAAGCCGGCCACGATCACCACCTTGCCGCGATCGAGCTCGTCCTCGATGCGCACCGGCCGCACCTCGATGATGCGCGCGCCCGAGTGCCGATCGTTGGTGAGGATGCCCGACTGCGAGCCGGTGAACGAGATCGCCGAATGCCCGCGCGCCTCGAGCGCCATCGCCAACAGCGCCATCGAGATGCGCTCGCCCGTCGACAACAGCATGTCCAGCTCCCGGCGCGGCGGCTCTGCAGTCACCCTGCGCGCCAGCGCCAGCAGCTCGTCGGTGGTCTTGCCCATCGCCGACACCACCACCACCACGCGCCGTCCGGAACGCACGGTCGCCGCCACCCGATCGGCGACAATTCCCAGTTTGTCGGGATCCGCGACCGAGCTGCCGCCGTACTTCTGAACGACGATGGCCTCCATACACCTTATCCGCCGGGGACTCCGATCCCCTTCCTTGCCTATCATACCCGCGCTAGACTTCGCTCACATGCAAAGAGCTGCGATCCTCGCGACGGTCCTGCCCCTGCTCTTCCTCGGGGCGTGCGGACCGGCTGCCACACATCCTGCGGCTGCGGCGGTCAAGGCGCCGCCCGCCGCCATCGGTCCGCGCATCGCTTCGGAGGAGGAGTACGCGGCGGCGCGCGCCGACTACGACGCGCTGGGCATCGACACACCCGACCGCGCCGGCCGGCGCGTGGCGCTCGAGGGCTACCTGCTCGCCGAGGTGAACCAGGCGCTCGAGGGCAACCACCTCGAGGAGGCGTTCGAGTTTCTGCGCCAGGCGCTCACGCTGTACGACGCGAGCGAGCTCGGCGGGCGCATCAACGATCCGCTGCTCGCCACCGCCTGCGCGCGCCTCGAGAAGGCGTTCAGCCGCCGCGGCGGCCACAAGGAAGTGATCGTCGCGCTCACCGCCGAGGTCACGCTCTCCGACGCCAAGGCGGCGACCACCGTGCGCGAGCGCTACGAACAGGTCTCGGGCTGGCTGCGCTCGGGCGGTACGGCGGCGAGCGACGATCCGTCGACCGCCATCGACGGGCGCGAGAACGTGATCGACGATCTCGAAGCGGCGGCGCAGTTGTGGCCGTCGGCGTTCGTGGTCGACCAGCTCGCCGGGCTGTACCTCGACCGCAAGAACGGCTCGGGCGAGCTCGGCCTGTTCAACCGCCGCTTGCGCCGCGGCGCCGATCTGGGCGAGCTGATCAAGAGCTCGGGCCGCCCGGGGATCGCCTACGAGCTGGCGCGGCTGTACCTGCGCATCTCGCGGCCCGACGAGGCGCTCGCCCAGCTCTCCAAGCTCAAGGGCCAGCCCACCGACGACGTGCCGCTGCGCTCGCTGGTCGAGAAGGTGAACGACAAGACCGCGCAGGCGGAGGACACCGTCAAGCTGGCGGCGCAGTTCGCGCAGCAGGGACGCGCCGACGCCGACGTGGCGCTGCGCATCTGTCGCGATGGCGCGCGGCGCTTTCCGCAAGCGTCCGAGCCGCGCATCTGCGCCGGCCGGTTCGCCGCCTCGCTCGAGCCCGCGCAGCTGGTGGTCGCGCTGAAGAACTTCGAGGAAGCGGTGCGGCTCGAGCCGGGCCGCCTGGAGGCCTGGGAGCTGCTCGGGCGGCTCTACCAGGCGCGCCTCATGCAGGTCGTCAGCGACGAGAACCTCAACCTCGGCGAGCTCGACACGCAGCTCAAGAAGGTCGAGGCGTTTCACGCGCAGGTCGAGAAGCGCTTCCCCGACAAGCACCTGCGCCCGTCGATGGCGGACGCGCTGTTCGAGGTCGGGCGCGGCTACTACAACGCCGGCCACCTGAAGGACGCGCAGCACTACCTCGAGCGGTCGATCGCGCTGCAGCCGACGCCACAGTCGCTCGAGCTCGACGCGCAGATCCGCTTGAAGAAGGGCGACGGCAAGGAGGCGGCGGCGCTGTTCGATCGCGCCACCAACCTGCCCGAGCTCAACCTCGACAAGGGCAACCAGTTGTGGTGGCGCGCCAAGCTGCGGCGACAGATGGCCGACGCGCTCGAGGTGGCCAGCGACGCCGAGGGCGCGACCACCGTGCGCAAGGCCGCGCTCGCCGACTGGGACGTGCTGATCGGCTACGGCCTGACGCCCGAGGCGCTCGCCGAGTCGGGGCTCGAGAAGGCCAAGCTCCTGTACCAGAACGGCGAGCGCGAGGCCTCGCTCGATTCGTTTCAGAAAGCGATCGACGCGGCGCCCGATCGCGGCTCGACCTACGCCGACGTGATCGCCTGGCTGGTGGCGCGCGGCGAGCTGGAAGAAGCGCTCGACGCCTACCATCGCGCGCTCGGCCGCAACGAGGTCACCGACTACCTCAAGGTCTACTGCTCGCTGTGGATCGTCGATCTGGCGCGCCGCGCCGGCGAGCCGGCCGACCCGCTGGCCACCGCGTACCTGCAGTCCACCGACGGAGGCAAGTGGTACGACGACCTCGCACGCTGGGCCACCGGACGCGAGAGCGAGGCCACCCTGCTCTCGCACGCCGACACGCCCGCGCGCAAGGCCGAGAGCGCGTTCTACCGCGGCATGCGCGCGGTGGCCGACGGCAAGAGCGACGACGCCAAGCACCTGTGGAAGCAGGTGCTCGACACCGACATGATGGCGTTCTTCGAGTACGACATGGCCGCGTACTACCTCAAGGTGGGGGGCGCGCCCGCCCATCCGGTGCTCAAGCCGCGCCCGCGCGAACCGCGCCCGCCCGCGCCCCACCGGCCACCGGACGGCTCCATCTAAAGGAGGACTGGGGGAGGGCAAACCCCGCGTCCAGGGTGACGCACGCCACGTTGCTGGGCGACGCGGAGTCTGTTACCCTTCACCAGTTATATGTCGCGCACTCTCTCTCTCTTGTTCGTGGGCCTGTTGAGCTCGACCGCGCTGGCCCGCCCGTCGCTGGACTCGCAACGCCTCGCAGAGCTCGCGCGTTATGACGTGCTGGTCTTCTCCGACCCGTACCAGGGCGGGCTCGAGCGCGGCAAGGCGATCGGCGTGTTCGACGCCACGCCCGAGGAGGTCTTCCGCGTCGCCGTCGACTTCGGCAAGTGGAAGGACTACCTGCCCAAGGTGCGCGGCTCGACCGTCGTGTCGTCCTCGGGAAACCAGGCGCTGGTCGAGACCACCGCGGAGCTGCCCTGGCCGGTCGGCACCACGCGGGTCGAGGCGCGCTACACGCAGGAAAAGCTCGCCGGCGACATCTACCGCGTCCGCTTCGACATGGTGCACGGCTCGATGAAGGCGTATCTCGGATCGATCTACATCGAGCCGTGGGCGGCGGGCAAGGCGGCGGTGACCTACGAGCTGGTGGCCGAGCCCGATCTGCCGGCGCCCAAGAGCGCCATCAACCGCATCGTCATGCGCACCGCCTCGGGCTTCGTCCATGCGCTGCGCCAGCGGATCAACGAGATGCACCGGCTCGGATACCTGCACCCGGTGGTCCGGCCCACGCCGGCGACTCCGCTCCAGCCGCCGACCGATCCGACCTCGGTCAAAGCAAAGCTCCAGCGATAGCGCGCTACTCCGCGTCGATCCCGCGCCGCCGCCGCGCGTCCAGACACTCGCGCGATCCCGCTTCGACCTCGTGGCACGGCTGCGGTCGCATCGCGTACATGCGACACGAGAAGTGGCCCTGCCTCGCGTGCAGCGCCGCGCAGTGGCCGTGCACCATCTTGAGGTAGCGCCGCCCGTCGCCAGTGGGGCGCACATAGCGGCCCTGCACCGTCGGAGACATGCGGCACAGGTCGGTCGTGGTGACCGCCACGTACGCCTCGGGGCCGTAACAACAGGCCCCGCAGGCCTGACAATCGAACGTCATGTTCGTGCTGCTCTTGGGTGGAGGTGCCGCCCGGATTTGAACCGGGGAATGACGGATTTGCAGTCCGTTGCCTTACCAGCTTGGCGACGGCACCGATAGGCGAGCGAACTTATAGCACGAGGAGCGGAGGGAAACGCAAGCAGGTCTTACAGCCCGGGCAGACCACCGAGCGGATCGCTGGTGTCGGTCTTGATCTTCGGCTTGGCCGGGGTCTTCGGCGAGTCGTCCGCCGCCTTGGCGTGCGACGGCCCGGACGGACGCGAAGCACGCTGGCTGGCGGCTTCCATGCGGGCGCGCAGCTTGGCCTTCTCGGCCTCGTCCTTGGTGTTGTCGAGCTGCGCCGAGAGCTCGCCGTACTCCTTCTTAGCCTTGGCGATCTCGGCGTCCGCCGCAGCCTTGACCTTCTTCGCCTGCTCGTCGGCCTCGGCCTTCATCGCCGCTTGCTGCTGCGCGAGCTCGACGTTGTGCGTGTGCACGAGGTAGCCCATCACGCCGCCAGCGACGACGATGAGCCCGATGACGCCGCCGACCACCGCGCCGATGGGAAACTTCTTCCCCTCCATGCGCGCGCGCGCTTCGGCCTCGATGCGCGTCTGCTCGAGCCTGGACGCCGCCTCGATCTGCGCGCGTCGCTCGGACTCCTGCAACCGCAGCTGCCCTTCGCGATCGGCGCGCTCGCGCTCGTCCTGATCGCGGCGGATCCGGTCCTGCTCGGCGCGAACCTTGGCCTCTTCGGCCTCTTTGGCGCGTCGGATTTCGTCTTCGCGGGCGCGCTTCTCCGCATCAATGCGGGCGCGTTCCGCCTCCTCCTCGCCTTTTACGCGATCCTCCTCGATGGTGCGCAACTCGCGCAACGAGAAGAGGACGGAGTTTTCACGACGCTCGGCCATCTCGAACGCTCCTTACCAGGGTATGGTCACAGAGCAATCCACGAAGGATCACCCTATGGGCAAGGTTTAGCACACGCCTTTTGGCACTTCAAGGGTGCGGCATACGAAGTAACTACTTGTCGAGCTTGAGCTTGTCGAAGCCGAACACGTCGTCCGGATCTATCTGGAGACCGGCGGGCTTGCTCGATCCGGGGGTTGCGGACGCCGGCAGGCGGGGTCCGTCGTGGCGGCGTTTGACCGCGTTTTCCTTGAGTTTGTTCAAAATGACCGCCCGGTCAGCGTCGCTCTTGGCCTTTTTCAGCAGCTGGTCGAGGTCATCCTTCTCCCTCTGCAGCCGGCGCATTTCGGCATCGTTGCGCGCCTGCAGCGCGATCCGCGCGTCCTCGGACTGCTTGTGCAGGACGGCCTGCTGGTGCGCGAGCTCGAGGTTGTGGGTGTGCACCAGGTACCCGATCAAGCCCGCCGCCCCGAGCACCAGCGCCAGCGCGCCGGCCGCCATCGCCCCGAGTGGCGCCGGCTTGCGGTTCACGCGCGCACGCGCCTCGGCCTCGATGCGAGTCTGCTCCACACGAGCGGTCGCCTCGATATGCGCCAGTCGCTCGGCCTCCTCGAGGCGCAGCCGGCCTTCGAGGGCTTGCCGTTCGCGCTCGCGCTGGATCGCCCGCTCGCGCTCCTGGTCTGCCGCCCGTCGCGCATGCTCGAGCTCCTCCGCGCGCCGGACCTCCGCCTCACGCGCCCGCCGCGCCGCGAGGTGGCGAGCCTCCTCGGCCTCCTCCTCCCCCCGCACGCGGTCGGATTCGAGCGTGCGCAGCTCGCGCAGCGAAAACAGTACGGAATTTTCCTGATGTGCCATGCTGTCCTTTCTCTCGTACCAACGGACGAACCGGGGAACCGATCTGGGCTCATCCCTGAGTGCGAGCGGCCGCGTCGGACGGCTCACCGAGGAGATGCACGGTTGCTGCGATCCTCGCTTGAACCAATCCGGCTGGTCGCTAAAATGGGAGGCTCCTGATGGGTTTCGTCGATCTCCACTCGCACGTCCTTCCCGGGCTGGATGACGGCGTCAAAGCGCTCGACGAGTCGATGGAGCTGACCTCGATCCTTGCGAAGATGGGCTTCGACACGGTGTGCGCGACGCCCCATCAGAAGGTCGGACAGTTCCTGCCGACGCGCACCGCCATCGACGCCGCCTATGCCCAGGTGCAGGCGGCGTTGATCGCCCGGCAGAGCACGCTGCAGCTGCTGCTCGGAGCCGAGAACTTCTGGGACGAGCTGTTCCTCGAGCGTTGGCCGAAGAGCGAGCAGCCGACCTACACTGGCGCGAAGGCGTTCCTCGTCGAGATCAACGTCCAGGTGGCGCCCCCGCGCATCGAAGACACGATGTTTCAGATCCGGCTCAAGGGACTGCTGCCGACGCTCGCCCACCCCGAGCGGTATTCTTCGTTCTGGGACCGCAACTTCGCCCGTTACGAAGCGCTGTCGCGCACCTGCGCGATGGTCATCGACCTGGGTGCGCTCGACGGCGCGCACGGCAAGCCCCAGTGCACGCACGCGCGCCGGCTGGTCGAGGAAGGCCTGGCCCACGCCGCGGCCACCGACGTCCACTCGGTCGCGGATGCGCGCGCCGCGGGGGCGGGTATTGCCTGGATCCGAAAACGCTGCGGGGACGCGGCCGTGCAGCGCTTGCTAGACGAGAATCCGCGTCGCATCTTGAACGGCGAGCTTCCAGACTGAAAAATACTGGTGTGAACGACCCCCGTACCTCGAGGAGACACTGAATGGCCACGTTGCTCGAAAAGATCAAACGCCACGACGCCAAGGTCGCTGTGATCGGTATCGGCTATGTCGGCCTGCCGTTGTGCACGGAGATGGCCATGGCGGGATTCCACACGACCGGCTACGACAAGCACGAAGCGAAAGTGAAGAGCGTGCTGGCGCAGAAATCGTACATCGGAGACATCTCCGATGACGTGCTCGCCCCGCTCGTTCAATCGGGAAAGCTGACTGCGTCGACCGACCCAAAGGTGCTCGGGGAGGCGGACGTGGTCATCATCTGCGTTCCGACGCCGCTCAACAAGACCAAGGAGCCGGACAACGGCTTCATCATGATGGCGGCCGAGGATCTGAAGGCTCACCTCCACAAAGACATGCTGATCATCCTCGAATCGACCACCTTTCCCGGCTTCACGCGAGAGATCCTCCTGCCGAAGCTCTCGGAGTCGGGGCTGAAAGTGGGTGAGGACTACTTCCTCTGCTTCTCGCCGGAGCGCGTCGATCCGGGCAACGAGAAATGGCACACCAAGAACACGCCCAAGGTCGTTGGCGGCACCACGCCCCGCTGCCTCGAGGCGATCCAGACGATGTACGGCGAGGTCCTCGAGCACCTGGTGCCGGTGGGTTCGACCGATGCAGCCGAAATGGTGAAGCTGCTCGAGAACACCTTCCGCGCAGTCAACATCGGCCTCGTGAACGAGGTCGCAATCATGTGCCACAAGCTCGGGCTCAACACCTGGGAGATCATCGACGCCGCTGCCACCAAGCCCTTTGGTTTCATGCGCTTTTACCCGGGACCGGGCCTCGGCGGCCACTGCATCCCCGTCGACCCGCTCTATCTCTCCTGGAAGCTGAAGACCCTCAAGTACGAGGCCCGGTTCATCGAGCTCGCGGACGACATCAATACGCACATGCCACACTTGGTCGTCGAGAAGACCCAGGACGCGCTCAACGATCAACGCAAGGCCATGAACGGCGCCAAGGTGCTGATCCTCGGAATCGCCTATAAAAAGGACATCGACGACGTCCGCGAATCGCCCGCGCTCGACATCATCGAGCTGCTACAAGGCAAGGGTGCCGAAGTGAGCTACCACGATCCATACGCCGCGTCCGTGCGCATTGGCGAGCATACGCTCAAGTCGGTGCCGCTCGACGGTATCGACAAGTACGACTGCGTAGTGGTGGTGACCGACCACTCCAACATCGACTACAAGGTGGTGGCGGCTAAGGCCAAGCTAGTGCTCGATACCCGGAACGCGCTCAAGCACGTCCGCGCCGACGCCCGCGCCAAGATTTTGTCCCTCTAGACGACCTCAGGTAACGTGGTGGCTGTGACCACCACACGCCTGTTGCTCCTCGCCTCACTCTTTTCAGCTCACCTCGCACACGCGCGCGCCAGCTCGGATGTCCCCTATCCGGTCGCGGACGTATATTCCGCGGCGATGCGGTTCGTCCGCATCGACAAGGGCTGCAAGGTGGTGGACCGGGATCCTGACGCCGCATTCGTCACCTTCGAGTGCAAAGACGACGACAAGACCAAACAAGGGTCCTTGGAGATCTTCCGCACGACCGTCGGCGGTCGTGATGGCGTACGCATGCAGTTCGTGCTGGGCGACGACCCGCACTACGTCGAACTGCGTTGGCTCGAGCTGCTCGAGCGAAAGCTCAGAGAAGAACGGGGCACACCCCCACCGATCAGCATTCCCCCTGCGAAGAAGCCCGTCGACGGCGGCATCTAGATCATCGCGCGCTCGGTCGGCGCCGCCGCGGCATCGCCGTGCCGCTCCGTAGGATTGGGGACCCTGCCCTGACCAGCGCTGCGAACGACATGGGTCGATCCTGTGCGGCGCGGCCGCTCGACGACCACCAGTGCGCGCGGACCCACCGGGCTGACATGCGCGGCCGTCAGCGCCCTCTCCCGACGATCGAGCAGCAAGCGCTCGAGCTTTTTCGCGAGCACGGCCACCCGTAGGTGCTGTTCTTTCGTCAGCACGTTTGCGGTCCCCAGAAAAGCCAGCATCGAACCAAGCCTGCGACACGTTCCGATCGCGGTGTCGTAGAGCTCGACGGCTCGCGACGCGGCGACACCGCTGGTCAGCGGTACCAGGCAGTCGTCGAGACGGAGGATCAACCTCTCGAGCCTGGTTCTGTTGGCGTACTTGAGGTGATGGCCCGCGAGCTCCAACGCAAGGCTGTGGATCCGCCTCACGAGCAAGCAGGCGCGGTCCTCGTCCTGAGGCGAGAGCGTCGTTATCAATTCGGAAGGTATCGGCATGCCCGAATCGCAGAGCAGCAATCGTGCCTGCGACAACCCAGCGAAACCTCGCGTCTGCTGGGGTCGAAATACCCCGTTTTTGAAACACACCATCCGCGTCCCGGACGCGACGGTCTGCCCGCCGCCGACTCGTCCAATCGTTTCCAATCGTTTCCATCGCGCCAACCAGATCGGCTACTCTCTCCGCCATGATCGTCGACCTGCGGTCCGACACAGTCACCAAACCGACGCCGGCCATGCGAGAGGCGATGGCGCGAGCCGAGGTTGGCGATGATGTGTATGGCGAGGACCCGACGGTGAATCGCCTCCAGGAGAGCGTAGCCACACTCCTTGGAAAGGAATCCGCGCTGTTTGTTCCTTCTGGAGTAATGGCGAATCAGATCGCTATTTCAATACAGACGCGGCCCGGCGATGAGGTGCTGATATCCACGGGCGCCCACTGCATGTGGTACGAGAGCGGCGCCGGCGCAGCGCTTTGCGGCGTGCAATTCCGACAACTCGGCGGCGACGATGGACTGTTCAGCGCGGCAGAGGTCGAGCGCACGATCAATCCGGACAATTCCCACTACCCCGTGACTACGCTTGTCTCTGTCGAGAATACGCATAATCGCGGCGGAGGACGTGTGGTCCCACAACAGGCGGTCGAATCGATCGCCCGGGTTGCACGGTCGCGCGGGCTCGCGCTCCACTTAGATGGAGCCCGCCTCATGAATGCGCACGTCGCGACCGGTGTTAGCGCGCGCGAGCTCGCAGCACCGTTCGATACCGTCTCCGTCTGCCTCTCGAAAGGACTCGGCGCCCCTGTCGGATCCGTGCTCGCCGGTTCGAAGGCCTTGATGGGCAAGGCCCACCGGCGCAGAAAGATGCTTGGCGGCGGAATGCGGCAAGCCGGCATCCTTGCGGCGGCCGGCCTCTTCGCGCTCGAGCATCACGTCGAGCGGATGAAGGACGACCACGCCAACGCGCGGCGGTTCGCCGAGGGAATTGCGCGTGGACCGGGCCTGAAGCTAGACCTCGCGACCGTCGAGACCAACATCGTCGTATGGGATCTGCTTCCTGACGTGCCGATGAACGCCGCTCAATTCGTCGAGCGCGCCAGGCAACGGGGCCTCCTGCTGAACCCGATGGGCGAGCGCCGCGTGCGAGCAGTGACCCATCTTGGAGTCGATGCCGCAGCGTGCACCCAGGGTGCGGCGCTCGCGCTCGAGGTGCTGAAGGCGGCGTGAGGCGGGCAGCGTTCATCCTCTGCCTCGCAGGTTGCTCCGGCGCGCCGCTCGCGACAGAGTTCGAGCTGGCCCACGCGCGCGAAGCTACCCTCGACGACGAGGGCGCGCTGACCCTGTATCGCCTGGTACGCACCGAGTGCGAGCGGCCGGGAGCAAAGCCAAGACCCCACGACGATTGCGCACTCGCGATTGTTCGCGAAGCCCAATTGCTCGAGAAACATGGGCGATATCAAGAGGCTTTCGATGCATGGATGGCGGTTCCACGACGCGCCTCGGACCCTCGCAAGAGTGCGCGCGCGCTTGTACGGGCCGGAGAGATTGCGGCAGACGACTTGCACGACGATGAGCGAGCCGAGCGCATAGCCTGGCGCACCATTGAGAAGTACCCCGACGAAGTGCCGGCTGATGACGCACTCCGTCTCGCGATCAGGCTTGGGAAACGACGTGATCCACAGCAACTCGCGCGCAGGCTCGATGCACTGTGGCCCCAGGTGACGAAGCTCGATCTGGGTGACAATGTTCTGTTCGAGCGGGCCGAGTTGGCGCGAACAACTCTCGATGACCCTCTAGGCGCGGTGAGACTCTACGACCAATTGTCGGAGCTCTATCCGCGGTCGGGTTTGCGCGACGACGCGATCTGGCACGCGGCGGAGATTCTTCGCGCGCAGGGCGACCCTCGCGCAGCACTGAAGCACGTGAGAATCATCCTGGAGAGTCGCCGGGATGCCCTGATCACGGGGAGCTACAATTCCGTCTACCTGGACGACGCGCAGCTGCTGGCGGGACAGCTCTATCTCGACGATCTGCACGAGGTCGACCACGCCATCGAAGCGTTTCAGACGCTTGCCGACGACTTTCCCGAGTCGATCCTCAAGGACGACGCCCTGCTCGAGCTCGCGCGCGCGTACCTCGCGCGCCATTCGCCGCCTTCAGAAGCCGACAGGCGCACCGCCTGCGACTCAGTGTCGCGGCTCCTACGCACCTACCCGGATTCGAACAAGACCCGCCAGGCTCGCGCGCTTTCCTCGGAGCTGGCGTGCAAGTAGCATCTCCGCGATGAAGAGGCGCGCGCCATGATCCGGCTCGCGAAGGTCGGCAAGTCGTTTGCCGGACGCACGCTGCCGTTGTTGGACGGCGTAGATCTGACGATTGCCAGCGGCGAGACTTGGGGCCTCATTGGACCGGGCGCGAGCGGCAAGAGCGTGGTGCTCAAACTGATTTGCGGGCTGCTCCAACCGGATGTCGGCGCGGTGACGGTGGCCGATCTCGCCGTTTCAGGAGCCAGCGAAGACGCGTTGATGGCGGTGCGTGCGCGTATCGGCATGTTGTTTCAAAACAACGCGTTATTCGATTTCATGACGATCGGCGACAACGTCGCCTTCCCGCTGCAGCGGGAGGGCACGTTGCCGGAAGCCGAGATCAGGCAACGTGTCGCCGAAAAGCTGCGCGCAGTCGGCCTTGTGGGAAGCGAGGAAAAGTTTCCGAATCAACTCTCGGGCGGTATGCGAAAACGCGCCGCGCTCGCGCGCGCCGTCATCGCGCGCCCACCGATCCTGATCTATGACGAACCTACCGCTGGGCTGGATCCGGTGACAACCTCGAAGATCTACGACCTCTTGCGCGCCGAACGCGACCAGACCGGCGCGACCGTGATTGCGGTTTCTTCCGACGTCGATGCATTGCGCCAGTTCGCGCCGCGGATGGGGATGTTGTACCAGGGAAAGCTTCGCTACGACGGCTCGACCGCGAACATTGCGGACTCGGACGACGCGGTCGTGCGGCAGTTCGTCAGTGGTGCGCTCGAGGGTCCGCTGTGATGCGATGGATCGTTCGCAGCATGGAGGAGCTGGGCGGTGCGGCGCTCAACCTGTTTCGCGAAGCGGGCGGAATGGGTCTACTCACGTGGCGGGTCGTCATGGCCGCGCTCACCGGGCGCCTCGATGGACGCGAGCTCCTTCGCAACCTGAACAAGATGGGAGTCAACTCGCTACCCATTGTGTTGCTGACCGCCTTCTTCACCGGCGGCATCATGGTCATCCAGTCCGGCATCTTCGTGAAGCGTTTCGGCGCCTACGGACTCCTCGGTTTTGGCGCGGGTTACGCGACCTTGCGCGAAGTCGGACCCATCCTCATCGGCCTCATGTTCTCCGGGCGCGTGGGCGCGAACAACGCCGCTGAGCTCGGGACCATGACCGTCACCGAGCAACTCGACGGCCTGCGCGCGCTCGCGATCGATCCCATTCCGTTTCTCCTGGTGCCGCGCGTACTGGCCATGATCGTGTCGCTGTTCTGCCTGACCCTGTTCGGCGATGCGGTTGCCATCCTGGGCGGCGCGCTGTTTGGCAAGCTTCTCCTGGGCGTCGAGCTCTCGTCGTTCCTGCATTCGTTCGCCGACAACCTCAAGCCATGGGATCTCTCCATCGGTCTCGTCAAGGCCGCGGTGTTCGGGTTCGCGATCGCGATCACCAGCTGCCACTTCGGCGTCACCGTCAAAGGCGGCGCGGTGGGAGTGGGTCGCGCGGTGAACGATGCCGTCGTCTCGGCCGCGGTCGCGATCATGATCTCCGACAATCTGCTGACGATGTTGATGAGATGATCGACGTCGTCACCAATTACTTCGCGCGCGCAATCGAAGACGCGAGCCTTTTCCGGCGCGTGGTGGTGCGCACGCTGGTCGGCGCCTTCGCCGGCCGCCGTCCGCGCGGTGAAGTCCTCCGGCAGATGTATCAGGTCGGCAACAAGTCCCTGTTGTTCGTCTGCGTGACGCTGGGTTTCATCGGCATGGTGCTGGTGTTTCAGACTTGCCTGCAAGTGAACAGAATCACGGGGGATCTCTCGCAGGTAGGCGGCGAGTTCATCAAAATCCTGGTGCACGAGTTCGGACCGTCGCTCACCGCCATGATGCTGGCTACGCGCGTGGGAGCAGGCATCGCGGCCGAGGTCGGCTCGATGGTCGTGACCGAACAGATCGACGCGTTGCGGATGAACAATGTCGACCCGATCGACTACCTGATCGTCCCGCGCTTCCTTGCATCATTAATGATGACCGGCGTGCTGGCGTCGGTCGGGGTCGCGGTCGCCCTCGGAATGGGAGCGCTGACCGCCTACTCGAGCTTTCATCTCAATCCGGTGGTGTTCTTCGATCCTTCCCGCGTACACGTCGGCGATCTGATCACCGGCTTGGTCAAGTGCGTTGCCTACGGGGCGGCCATTCCGGTCGTCTCCGGTTTCTGCGGGCTCACTGCGCGCGGCGGGTCCGAAGGCGTCGGCGCTGCCACGACGCGCGCGGTCATCTCGTCGTCGTTCGTCGTGATCCTGTTGGACTTCGTCATCTCGGGCGTGGCCCTGTTCACCTGGCAAGGCGCACCCCAGTGATCCAATTTCGCGCGGTGACCAAGGCATTCGCTGGCAAAGAGGTGCTGAAAGGCGTGGACCTGACCGTCGCCAAGGGTGAGGTCATGTTCATCATCGGCACCTCGGGGGTGGGAAAGTCGGTGACCATCAAGCACCTGGTCGGGCTGTTGCGACCTGACGGCGGAGAGATCCGGCTCAACGGCGAGCGGATCGATGACCTATCCGAGCAGGCGTTCTATTCCGTCCGAAAGCGGTGCGCGATGGTGTTTCAGCACTCGACCCTGTTCGACTCGATGAGCCTACTCGAGAACGTGGCGCTTCCGCTGCGCAAGCACAAGCGTTTGTCCGAGCGCGCCGCCGAACAGGAGGCCATGCGACGCCTCGGTCAGGTGCATCTGACCGAGTTCGCTCACGCCTATCCGGCGGAGTTGGGCGACGGCACCCGCAAGCGCGCAGCGATCGCGCGCGCTCTCACGCTCGACCCCGAGTGCGTGCTCTTCGATGAGCCCACGACCGGGCTGGATCCGGTGAGCGCGCGGCGAATCGACAAGCTAATCCGTGAGCTGGCGGATGATCTCGGGGTCACCTCGATCGTCGTTTCGCACGACCTCACGTCGATCTTCAGCATCGCCGACCGGATCGCGCTGATCTATCGGGGAGCGGTCCACGTGGTCGGCACGCCGGCGGAGCTCAAGAGCTCGAGCGATCCGGTGGTTCAGCAGTTCATCAGCGGTCGGTCCGACGGTCCCATGGAAACACCCGGGTTCTGATAAAGTATGGAGCGCTAAGCGACGATGCGATCTCTCGAGCTCAAGGTGGGCGCACTGATTCTGTTCTCGCTGCTGCTGCTGGGCGGGTTCGTCGTGCTGCTGGGGAACTTCTCGCTGCGCGGCGGATATCGGATCAACGTCGATTTCGATTTCTCCGGCAACATCCAGTCCGGGGCAGCGGTCAAGATCAGCGGGATCAAGGTCGGCAAGATCCAGGAAGTTCGATTCCTGGGTGGGCAGCTCGACCCCGTCACCAATCGGCGCGTGCAGGTGCGCGTGGTCGCGTGGGTCGAAGACCGGGTGAAGGACGCGATCCGCAAGGATGCGGAATTTTTCGTCAACACGCAGGGCGTGTTGGGCGAGCAGTATCTCGAGATCCAGCCCGGCAACTTCGACAAGCCGCCGCTCGGCGCCGACGCGGTGGTGCGCGGGGTCGACCCACCGCGCACCGATCTGATCGTCGCGCGCCTGTACGAGTTCCTCGATTCCATCACCAGCCTGTTACGCGATGACAAGGACGTGATCCGGGACTTTCTCAAGTCGGGCGCGTCGGTGGTCCGCACGCTGGACGGCATCCTGAAGGAGAACCAGAGCCAGATCGCGCACTTGCTCGGAAACGTCGACGGCCTGACCCGCGAGGCGTCGAGCCTGCTCGGATCGATCCGCGCGGGCGTGGGCGACTCGTCCCAGATCCGTAACACGCTTTCAAACATCGAGGCGCTCACAGGAGCGATCCGGCGCGACATCGACCCGCTGATCGTCAAGGCGAAGAAGGCGCTCGACGGCGTGAACAACCTGACCTCGATCGTCGGTCCGGGCGAAAAGGAAAAGCTGGTCAAGGCGCTCGACGAGTTGATCACGGTGAGCAACAAGGCGGAACGGATCGCGACCGATGCGCAGTCGGTGATGGCCGACATCAAGAAAGGCAAGGGCACCGCGGGCGCGCTCCTCGTGGATCAACAGATCTATGACGACCTGAAGGAGCTGGTGCGCGATCTCAAGCGCAACCCGTGGAAGTTCTTCTGGAAGGAGTAACGCGACCGTGAGCCTCGGGCCGCCGTTCGACGCGAGCGGACTCCGCCAGCAGCGACTGGTGGGTGCGGGCGTGGTGCTGCTTCTCGCGGGCGCCGTCGCCTGGGTCCTGCTGTTGTCCGGAAGATCGATCGGGCCCGGGACGACGTTCCATGTCGAGACCACCACCACTGGTCCGCTGCGCGCGGGAGCCAAGGTCAGACTGGCGGGCCGGGAGGTGGGAGAAGTGCGCGGCGCGACGGCGCGACAGGCCTCGGCGACAAACCCCGTGCGGTCGGTCGACTTCGAGGTGTTCGTCGCGCGCGCGTGGGTGTCACACGTGCACCGCAACTCGCAGTTCTTCGTGTCGACGCCCTCGGTGCTCGGCGAGGCGTACCTCGAGATCGGTCCGCCAGCCGGCGACGCCGAACCGGGCCCGACGATCGCCGAGGGCGAGCGCGTGCGGGGCGCCGATCCACCCGATATCGACAGTTTTTTCGTCCATGCCGAGGCCAGCATCCGAGAGGTGCTCGCGCTGTTGCGCGAAGATCGGCCGGCGCTCGACGAGCTGCTCCAGGAAGGCGACAAGTTGATCGCAACCCTGTCGGCGCTGCCTGCGGACAAGGGACAGCTCGGTCGGATCGTCGATCAGGCGGCGGCGGCGCTCGACCAGGGTCGTTCGCTGGTCGCGACCGTGCAGCAAGCCGGAGGCATCGAACGAATGCGCCGGATCGGCCGCGATCTCGCGGCGATTGCGGATCGGGCCGGACCGGACCTGCGCGAGCTCGGGAACAAGCTCGATGTCGCGCTCGAGCGCGTCGACAAGATGAAGGAGCTGTTCTCTACCGAGCGCCGCGCGCAGGTGAGCACCGCGGTCGCGAGCTTCCGGCGCGTCGTGACGCTCGGGCAGCAGCTGGTCGCCGATGTGCTGATCCTCGAGCGAAAGCTCACGTCCGGCCAAGGATCGATCGGGGCGTTCCTGCAGGACAAGGAGCTGTTCGACGATTTGCATGACACGCACCGCATCATCAAATCGCAGCCGCTGCGTTTCCTGCTCAAGACGGTGAAGCCGAAGGAGCGGATCGTTCCGTAGTCCGAGCGGGCTAGTCGGTCGCGGTCAGATCGGGCTGCGAGCCGGACAGGTCGAGCGCGGGATTGCGCAGGTCGGGCGTGTCACCGAGGTCGCCACCCAGATCCGGCGCCTTCGCGTCGGCCGGCGTGACCGCCATGTCGCGCGAGACCGACTCCGAAGGCGCGCATACGTGCGGAGTCTTTCCAAAATCGCAGAGCAGTCCGGCGGCGCACTCATCCGAGGTCGCACAGGTCTTGCCGGCGTCGAGCAGCGCATCGTCGCCACATCCCGCCAGGAGCACGATCAGTAGCAGCGCGCGCATCGCTCAGCCTTCGTCGATCGTGGCGACGACCTTGCCTTCGTCGACCGCTTCGCCTTCCTTGATCTTGATCTCGCGCACCGTGCCCCCGCAGGGGGCTTCGACCGGCATCTCCATCTTCATGGATTCGAGGATGATCACCGTGTCACCTTCCGCGACCTTGCTGCCCGCGGGCTTCTCGATCTTCCAAACGGTTCCGGTGATGTGCGCCTTTACGTCCGTCGCCATGCGCAGCGCTCCTGTTCTCTATTTCGGCAAGATGGTGCCGCTCAGGTTGACCGGCACGGCGGTAAACTTCAGTGCGACCGACAGGCCGTCGACGAAGCGATAGTTGCCCTTGGCGTCCTTGGCGAGCGCGCACGGCAGGTCCGGCGTCGAGTGGATGATCGTCCCGTCTCCGTCCTTGCAGGTGTCGACCTTGAGCGAGGCGCCACCGACCGGCGGGGTCTCGTTGTAGAAGGTCTCGAGCCCGTCGCCGTCGACATCGATGTCCGGCAACAGGTGCTGATCCTTGTCGCTGTCGAGCCCCAGGATGGTGCCCACCGGCCCGACGAACACCGCGTCGAGCAGCGATTGGTCCTTCTTGATCACGCCGCCCGCCTCGATGTTGGTGATCTGCGACAGCGTCACGCCTTCGAGCACCCCGCCGAGCAGGCCATCGTGCGCGCTGGTCTGCTTGATCGCGAAGTTGTCGCTCAGCACCATCTGCAGGCGCGCCCCCTTGAGCTCGAGCGCGATGGTGCGACCCTGGATCGGAATGTTGACCGAGAACAGGTCCGGCCCGGCTGCCAGCGTACCGTTCTTGATCATGCCTTCCTTGAACGCGATCAGTGGCTGCAGCGGGTTGGCCGTCGGATCGACGAATGACGCCGGCGTGGTGTCGATGGTGACGAAATTGTTGGCGAACGGATCGCACGTCGGATCGTTGTCCGGAATCCCGTCGCAGTCTTGATCGATGCCGTCGTTGCAGATGTCCATCGCGCCCGGGTGGCGCGTCTTGGCGAGCGCGAGGTGCTCGGGCGTATCGATGCGATCGTCGCAGTCGCCCTGCGCCAGCGTGTAGCCGTCGCCGTCGAGGTCCATCGTGTCGGTGGGCTTGGACCCAACGGTCGCGTTGTCGGCGTACCCGTCGCAGTCATCGTCGAGGCGGTTGGTCAGGTCCTCGGGCATGCCCGGCTTGACGTTGGGATCGATGTCGAGACAGTCGCCGTTGGAGGTGTTGTCGTCCTTGCCGTCCATGTCGCGGTCTTTGTTGAACGCCCCGATGTAGTACGCGACCTTGACGCACTGCGAGTCGGCCTCGCCCTCGTAGCCGAACAGCTCGATCGGGATGATGATGTCGTGCGTCTTCATGAACGAGTCCGCGATCTGGCTGTTGGCGAGCGCGCCGAGCGGGGCCAGCTTGTTATCCTTCTTGCCGTCGAGGTCGAGGTCGAAGCCTTCGCCGAAGTCAGCGATCGCCAGCGACGAGATGAGCATCTGCCGCGTGCCCATGAAGGGGACTACCGTGGCCCCCTTGCACTCCGGGATCGGCTTGAAGGGATCCACCTTGCTGTTGCACCCGGTCACGCCCACCGTGAAGATAAGGAACACTATCGAGCGCTGCATGAAGACCTCTATGAGTTTGGCGAGAGCCGCGGGAAGCATCGCAGTTGTCCTGATCGTCGTCAACAGCGCTCACGCGCACCCGGAATTCAACCCGGTGTCGACCAACCGCTACGTCAAGCTCAACCTGCTGACCGGTAACGAGGTGCGGCTGGCCTATACCGTCATGTACGGCGCTGCGCCCGCCGCCGCGGCGCGCAAGGCCGCCGACGCCAACGCCGACGGCAAGCTCGACGAGGTCGAGACGCGCGCGCTCGGCCAGTCGCTACTCGCCCAGGTGCAGAAGGGACTGGCCCTCACCGTCGACGGCCAGCCCGCGACCCCGCTGTTCGAGCCGCCGGCCGTCGGGCTGGCGGGCGCCGAGGTCGCGCCCAATCCCTTCTCGATCGATCTGATCGCGCGCGTGCACTGCCCCGGCGCGGGCGCTCACGAGCTCCACTACGATGACCACACCGAGATCGACGCCATCGGCGAGACCGAGATCCGTCTCGAAGAAGCGCCCGGCACGCAGCTGCTCGCCGCGCAGCGAGGCGCGAGCGCCAGCGGACCGAACAAGGAGACGCGCTTCCTGTTCCGCGGCCCCAAGTTCAGCGCCGTCGAAGATCGCTCGATCACCTTCCGCTTCCAAGCCGCGCGGGCTGCATCCCCGATCGCGCTTGCCGCGCAGGAACGACCGGGCCGCTGGCCCTACGCCGTCGGAGGAACGATCTTGTTGGTGTTGTTGGGGGCGGGGCTGTACTTGCGGCGCTACCGCAACATGAAGGGGTAGTTGATGGTCTGCGCGCCGCCCTTGAACTTCGGGAACGAGGCCGCCTTGACCGCCTTCTCGACGCACGAGCCGGTCGGCGTGCCCGCGAACGCGCCCGAGACGCTGGCGCTCTGCACGCTGCCGCTCTTGCCGATGGTCACCGAGACGTTGGCCATGCCCGGCACCTTGAACTGGTCGTAGCACGAGGCGACCTTGCCCTTGACCTTGCCCATGCCGCCGACGATCGCGCCCTTGTCGAGCTGCTCGGGCAGGCTGTCGTCGCCGCCCGAGGACTCTTCCTTCGGCGCGGAGTGCTTGGCAGCCGGCTTGTCGGGCGAAGCGCCGTTGAGCAGATCGTCGAGGGCGTCGCCACCCTTCTTCTTGTGCGTGGGAGCAGGCGTCTCGCTCGGCGGCGGCGCGGCCGCTGCCACCGACGGAGAATCTCCGCCGGTCCGCTCGTGCTTCGCGGCGGCGACCTTGGGCTCGTGCTTCTCGCCCTTGGCGTGATGCGTCGCTTCCTTGGGCGCGTCGGGCGCGGTCGCCTTGGGCGCGTCGGGCGTGCCGGCGGCGGGCACGGGCGCGGTGCCCGTTGGTGCAACCGCCACGGTGCCGGCCGGTGCAGGCGCGGTGCCCGCAGGCGCAACGCCGGTCGCCGGATTGGTTCCAGCGGAGGTCGCGACCATTGGCGGCGCCTCGGGTTTGCGGGTGAGCAGCAGCACGCCGACGACCACGATGCCGATCACTGCCAACACGCCGACGCCGAGGATGGCCCACATCCACTTGGGCGGCCCCGACGGAGCGGCCGGCATGAGGATCGGCGCCGCCATGGGAGAGAAGATCGGCGCTGACGAGAACGACGGCGAATCATCGCCCTTCGAGCCCGGGCTAGAAGGCCCGGCGGCGAGCGTCGACGCGGCCATGGCGCGAATGTCGATCAGGCCCGAGCCTTCGGTCTGCGAATTGGCGAAACCCGGACGCTGGTCTACGCCCGACTTGGGCGCCGGCGACGAGCTGGCACCGCCCCCGCCGGAGGCGAGGGCCTGCAAGTTGTTCAGCGAGAACAGCACCGAGTTCTCGTTGCGCTGGCCGGTCATCGGCCGCGCTCCGTCGCTGGCTTCGGCGGTCGCGCCGCCAGCGGCCATGCCACCGCCCGCGGGCGCGCCGGCAAAACCGGGCGACGAGTTGCGCGTCGGACGCGACGGCGCAGGCGCCGAATCGGGCGCGCCGAACAGTCCGGCCGCGCCACCCGAGGCCGCGAACGAATCGCTGGGCGCCGCATGGGGCGCCGCTGCCGCCGAGGCCGCCGCGTTGCCGAACAGATCCGAAGACGCATCGGAGTTGGACTCGTCCTGCCCCGACGACGCGAACAGGTCGGCCGAGTCGGTGCGACGGGTCGAGCCCTCGTCGCCCGAGGACGGCGCTGCAGCGCCCGCACCGAGGTCGCGGAAATCATCGATCGAGCCCAGCCGCAGCCAATCGCCAAAACCCTCGCGCCACGCGTAGGTCTCGACGTCGCACTCGCCGGCGGCAAACTTGGCGCGCACTTCTTGCGCGGTCAGCGGACCGATCTGCTCGCGGTCCACGACCAGGTGCCACACCGCGTCGCTCGCGCCGCCCGAGGGCGCTGCGCCGCCGTGGGCGACCGTCGTGGCGGGCTCGTCGCCCCCCGGAAAACCATCGGCGCCGTCGGCCGCGCCCTCTGCCTGCTGCGGCGCGCCGGCACCATCGTTGCCACGCACGACGATGATGTGGCTGCACTTCTTGCAACGGATCTTGAAGACCTTGCCCCGGACCTTCTCGTCCGCGATCGAGTATTTCGTCGCGCAGTTATCGCAAACGATCTTCATGAAACTTTTTCCCCTTTGCCGGCCGCAGAAGGCCCCATAGAGAATGGACACAGAATTCTAGGCGCGCCATCGGATATTCGCAAGCTCTTTAAGCTGTTACCTATTTCGGGATTACCCACATCCACGTACGGCGAGAAATAGGTAGCCCAGGCCGAACGCCAGGGCCAACGCCGCGGTGATGAGGATCGGGGCACGAAACATGGAAACGCGCGACCTAGCGGAACGGGTTTTTCAAGACGATGGTCTCCGCGCGACCCGGTCCCACGGAGATGAGCGAGCAGTCGACGCCGAGCAGCGCTTCGATGCGGCTGACATATTTGCGGGCCGCCGGCGGCAGCGCGTCGCGGTCCCGGACCTCGCGGGTGTCGGCCTCCCAGCCGTCGAGATCTTCGTACACCGGCACGCAGCGCGCGATCTCTTGCGGATCGGTCGGCAGCTCGTCGCGGACATCCGATGGCCCGTCGACGGTGTAGCCTACGCACACCTTGATCTTCTTCATGCCGCGCAGCACGTCGAGCTTGGTGAGCGCGATCCCGGCCAGGCCGTTCCAGCGCACCGCCAGGCGCAACGCCGCGATGTCGAGCCAACCGCAGCGACGGGGACGGCCGGTGGTGGCGCCGTACTCGGAGCCGGCTTCGCGCAGCTGGTCGCCAAGCTCGTCGGTGAGCTCGGTGGGAAACGGGCCGCCGCCGACGCGCGTGGTGTACGCCTTGGCGATGCCGATCACCGCGGTGATCATCGTCGGGCCGATGCCGGTTCCGGTGCACGCGCCGCCGGCGATCGTCGACGACGAGGTGACGTACGGATAGGTGCCGCGGTCGACGTCGAGGAGCGCCCCCTGCGCGCCTTCGAACAGCACGTGGCGGCCCTTCTTGATCTCGTCGTACACCAACCGCGAGGCGTCGCCGAAGTAGCGGCGCAGGCGCGCGCCGTGCTCGAGGTACTCGTCGACCGTCTCCTGCACCGACGGGATCTTGCCGCCGCGGGCCTTGAGCCAATCGGTGCACTCTTCCAGGTTCTGCTCGACGAGCGGAGTCAGCCGCGCGGCGTCCACCAGATCGGCCATGCGAACGCCACGGCGCGCCATCTTTGCTTCATAGGCCGGGCCGATGCCGCGCTTGGTGGTGCCGAGCGCCGACTTGCCGGCTTCGCGCAGGCGATCGATCTCGCGGTGCAGCGGCAGGATCACGTGTGCCGAGGAGGAGACGATCAGATCCTTGTCGTCGATGAGCAGGCCGCGCGCCTTGAGCTCGCCGATCTCCTCGAGCAGGGTCTTGGGATCGATGACCATGCCGTCGCCGAGCACGATGCGCTTGCCACGCCCGCGCAGCACTCCCGAGGGGATGAGGTGGGTGACCAGCTTCTGGCCGTCGACCACCAGCGTGTGCCCGGCGTTCGCCCCTCCGCCGAAGCGGACCACCACGTCGGCGAACTCTGTATAGAGATCGACGACCTTTCCCTTGCCTTCGTCGCCCCACTGGGCGCCGACGATCACCACGTTCGCCATGCGGTTGGGAACCTTACCTCGTAGGGACCAGCGCGTCGAGCGCCGATGCGTTGCCGTCGGTGAGCAGCTTTTTCAGCGCGGCGCCGGCGAGCGAGCCGCGCGCGCCGGGCGGTTGCACGTCGAACCAGCGCAAGCGGCTCTGGGCGACCAGCACCACGCGCTCGAGCCCGAGGCGGGTGGCGCGCGCCTTGAGCTCGCCGTCGGCGGGGGGCGGCTCGTCGAGATCGAGCACCGCGCGTTCGCCCTTCGCGCGCAGCCGCGTCGACAGGCGCGACGCCAGGACCGGATCGCCACCGACGAGCAGGCCGCCATTCGGCTCGCCCGCTGCGACGCCGCGCAGCTTGAGCACCTCGGCCACGCGGTCGACGTCGATGGCGAAGCCGGTGGCGCGCGCGGGTCGGCCGTAGCGCTCGATCAGCCGGTCGTAGCGGCCCCCGGAAGCGAGCGCGCCGCCGACGCCGTCGGCGTACACCGAAAAGCGCGTGCCGGTGTAGTAATCGAAGCCGCGCACCTCGCCGAGATCAATCGACAGGGTGGGCGACAGCGTGGGCGAGGTCTTGCCGGCGAGCGACGAGAACCGCTCGACCAGGAGCTCGAGCTCGTCGAGGGCGCGCGCGGCGGCCGACTTCGCATCGACCAGCGCACGGGCCCTGCCGAGCACGTCCGGGCCGCCGTACAGCGACGGCAGCGCGGCGAGCAGCTTCTGCCGTTTGGGCGGCAGCCTGGCCGCGCGCGCCAGCTCGGCCACCGCGCCTTGATCCTTGCGCTCGAGCGCCGCGTGCAGCGCGAAGGTGCGCTCCTCGTCGAGCGCAAGCCCGTCGAGGGCTGCGCGCGCCACGTCCGCGTGGCCGAGATCGAGCGTGATCGCGGTGACCCCGGCCGCGTGCAGCGCCGCGCACGCGAGCGCGATGATCTCGAGATCGCCGCCCGGCTGCGGCGCATCGATCAGCTCGACGCCCACCTGGAACAGCTCGCCCTGACCGCCCGCGCCCGGCATGCGCACCACCGAGCCTTCGTAGTGCAGCCGCAGCGGCCCGGGCTCGTCGTGCAGCCGGGTGGCCACCAGTCGCGCCACCTGCGCGGTCAGATCGGGCCGGAGCGCGAGCACCTCGCCCGTCGACGGCTCGACGAAGCGCATCGCGCGCGCCGGCCCCCCGAGGCCGCGCTGCAGCACCTCGTCGTACTCGTACATCGGCGTGATGATCGCGCGATAGCCCCAGCGCACCAGCTCGCTGCAGAGCGCGGACACGATGCCGCGCCGCCGCGCCGCGGCCTGCGGCAGATAGTCGCGAACCCCGGGCGGCAGCCGGACGGTGGTCATCTACAAGCTGACGACGGTCGCGGAGGTCACGCCCGGCACCTTGCGGATGGCGTCGAGCGCCGCCTGATCGAGCGGCGCGTCGACGTTCCACATCTGCATGGCCTCCTTCTTCGACTGATCGAGACCGACCTGCATGCGCGCCACGTTGATGCCGCGCGAGCCGAGCAGCGTGCCGACGGCGCCGATGACGCCCGGGCGATCTTCGTTCTTGAGCACCAGGTGGCGTCCCTCGGGCACCACCTCGAGGTAGAAGCGATCGATGCGCACGATGCGCGGCTCCGGCCCGCTCCCCGTCGAGAACACGGTGCCCTTGACCGAGCGCTCGCCGTCCTTGCCGACCGAGCGCGCGGTGATCGACGAGGTGAAGTTGGAGCCTTGCGTGCGCACCGTTTCGGCGACGCGCAGGCCGCGCTCAGTGGCCAAGAGGCGCGCGTTGACCTCGTTGACCGGCACGTCGAGGTGCGGCTTGAGCAGACCGGCCAGCACCGCGCCGCCGATCACCTTGGCGCCCACGTCGGCCACTTCGCCTACCACCTCGATGTCGACGCGCTCGACGCCGGTCGAGAGCTGGCCGAGGAGCAGGCCCATCTTGGCCGCCAGCTCGAGGAACGGCGACAGGCGCGCCTGGTGCTCCACCGCGACCGGCGGCAGGTTGATCGCGTTCTTGATCTCCCCGCGTGTCAGGTAGGCGAGGAGCTGCTCGGCGACCTCGACCGCCACCTTTTCCTGCGCCTCTTCGGTCGACGCGCCGAGGTGCGGCGTGCAGATCACCTTGTCGTGCATGACCAGCGGGTGATCCTTGGGCGGCGGCTCCTCCACGAACACGTCGAGCGCTGCGCCTCCCACCTTCCCCGAGTTGAGCCCTTCGAGCAGCGCCGCCTCGTCGACGATTCCGCCGCGCGCGCAGTTCACGATCAAGACGCCGTCCTTCATCTTGGCCAGCGACTCCTTGCCGACCAGGCCGCGCGTGTCGTTGTTGAGCGGCGTATGGATGGTGATCGCGTCGGCGCGCTTCCAGATCTCCTCGAGCGGGAGCAGCTCGACGCCCAGGTGCTCGGCGGCCTCGGCGGTGAGGAACGGATCGTAGCCCACCACCTTCATCTTCAACCCGAGCGCGCGCGACGCGACGATGCGCCCGATGTTGCCCAGGCCGATGATGCCGAGCGTCTTTTCGAACAGCTCGGTGCCCTGGAACTTCTTCTTCTCCCACTGGCCCTTCTTCATCGACGCGGTGGCCTGCGGGATGTAGCGCGCCAGCGAGCACAAGAGGAACAGCGCGTGCTCGGCGGTGGTGATGGCGTTGCCCGACGGCGTGTTCATCACGATCACGCCGCGCCGCGAGGCCGCCTTGACGTCGATGTTGTCGACGCCGATGCCGGCCCGTCCGACGATGCGCAGATCCGGCGAATCGGCGAGCACCTCGGCGGTGACCTTGGTGGCGCTGCGCACCGCCAGCCCCTGGACGCCGCGCAGCGCCTCGATCAGCTGCGGGCCCTTGAGGCCGAGCTTGACCTCGACGGCGACGTCGGGGTGCGCCGAGAGGATCTCGACGGCGCGTGGAGACAGATCATCGGCGATCAGGACGCGGAATTTCTTGGCCATGGGAGAGAGACTCTAAGTTGCCTGCCGCACTGCGGCAAGGGGAACCGAATCTAGTTCGACTGGCCGCAGCGGTTCGCCAGGCCCGCGCCGCCGCAGCTGTCGCCGTGGCGGCAACTGCCGCAATCGATCATGGCGCCGCAGCCGTCGGAGATCATGCCGCAGTCCTTGGCCAATTGCGCGCAGGTCACGGGCGTGCAGCCGCACACGTTGGCCACGCCGCCGCCGCCGCACGACTTGTTCGGCGGGCAGCTGCCGCAGTTGAGGGTGGCGCCGCAGCCGTCGGAGATCACGCCGCAGTTCTTGGCCAGGCCCAGGCACGAGACCAGGGTGCACATCGCGCCGGTGCCGCACTTGTTGGCGCCGCCGCCGCCGCAGGTCTGCCCGACGGGGCACATGCCGCCGCAGTGGACGCTGCCACCGCAGCCGTCGGGCATCTCGCCGCAGTCGCTGAGCTGCGCCGCGCAGGTCGTGAGCGTGCAGCCGCACACGTTGGCCGGGCCGCCGCCGCCGCACACGTTGGGCGCGCTGCACGAGCCGCAGCTCACGGTGGCGCCGCAGCCGTCGGAGGTCGCGCCGCAGTTCTTGCCCATCGCGGCGCAGGCGAGCGGCACGCACGACGCGCCGGAGGTGATGCGATGGCAGTTGCCGTCGGCGCCGCAGGCCTGGCCGGGCGGGCACTCGCCGGCGCTGCCGCAATGGATGGTGCCGTCGCCGAGATCGGGTTGGAACAGGCAGCCGGCCAGGGTCGCCGGCATGAGCCACGCGAGCCGCATCAGAACCGCCACGAGGCCGACATCGCCACGCCGCCGCGCACGGGCGCGATGCCAAACCGGCGCAGGGCGACGTCGCGCTTGTAGCCGACGATCGCCATCACCGCGCCAGCGGCCACCGCGGCGCCGCCGAGCCCATAGAGCACGCTCGCCGCGACAGCTTCACGCTGGCCCTGGTCGTACACCGATTGGTAGTGCGGGGACCACGCGCCGTTCTTCTTGGACAAGCTCGACAGCTCGCTCTGCGCCGAGGTCGCGCCGACGCCCAGGCCCACGCCGGTGGCCAAAAGCGCCAGCCCACCCGCGGCGGTGCCGATCCCGGCCCACATCAACGCCCGCCCCGACGGAAGCTTGCGCGGCGGCGCGGCGACCAGCACCTGCGCGGGCCGCGGCGAGGCCGTTCCCGCCACCGCAGGCGGCTCCGGCGCGCGCGTGCGCAGCTGGGCCTCGAGCTCGGCGATGCGCGCCTCGACGTCGGGGCGATTGGCGGCCTCCGGCTTCATCCGCAGATAGCTCTTGTAGAAATAGAACGCCTGCTCGGGCTCCCGGTTGAGGCGGCTGGCCTGCGCCAGGTTGAACAGCAGGCCGGGCGCCTGCGAGAGCTCGTAGGCTTCCTTGAAGTCGCGGATGGCCGCGTCGAGCTCGCCGAGGTTGTAGTGCGCCATTCCCTTGCGGAACAGCTCCTGCGCGCGCGCCGCGCCGTCGGCAGCGTCGGCAAACGCGGGCGAGGCAACCGCGACGAGCGCGAGCAGGAGCAGCCGCTTCATGGCCGGCGCGCCCGGGTGTCGAAGGGATCGACCAGGTAGTCTCCGTCGACGCGCGCGCGCAAACGGGGATGCGTCTTCAGCGAGCGCGCCGGGCGCAGTCTGCCCGCGTGCTCGACGATCGGCGCGAGCGGCGGTTGCGGAATCACGATGGCCGGGTTGACCTGCAGCTTGGCGGCGACCTCGGCCGACGCGGGCGGTAGCGGGCGGCCGGCTGCGTTCACAGGGGCGACCAGGGTCGCAGAGCTCGCGCCGCGGCCGAGCTGCGTCCACACCAGCAAGAGGCAGCCGCACAACAGCGCGGTCATGCCGGCGACCAGCTGGGCGGTGCGCGCGTCGAAGCGGCGCGAGCGCCGCCTGGGTCGCCGCGCCGGCACGGGCGGCAGGCTGCGGCCGCGCAGCTCGGCGATCCGCTTGCGCACCTCGGCGAGCGCCGGTCGCGCGGCCGGATCCTTGGCGATCATCTGGTCGATCAGGTCGGCCAGCACCGGCGGCGCGTCGGGCCACAGGTCGCGCACGCGCGGCGGCGCTTCCGACATGTGCATGCGCACCATGTCCATCGGATTGTCGGCCAGAAACGGCAGGCGCCCGAGCACCAGCTCGAACGCGACCACGCCGAGCGCGTAGATGTCGGTGCGGTGATCGACGTCGCGCGAGCGCGCCTGCTCGGGCGACAGGTAGTCGGGCGTGCCGACGACGAACCCGGTGCGCGTGTGGCTCGGCATCATCTCGCGCGCCTGCAGCTTGGCGACGCCGAAGTCGAGCAGCTTGATCAGGTCGGCCCGCCCGCGCACCGGCACCAGGAACACGTTGGCCGGCTTGATGTCGCGGTGGATGATGCCCTTTTCGTGCGCGGCCTCGAGCGCGTCGGCGATCTGGTCGATGACCTCGAGCGTCTCTTCGATGCCGATGCGCCGCTTGTACATGCGCTCGAACAGTGACTCGCCCTGCAGCCACTCCATGACGAAGTAGCTGCGTCCATCCGGCAGGCGCCCGAACGAAAACACGTCGACGATGTTGGGGTGGCCGATCTGGTTGACCGCGCGCGCCTCCTGAACGAAGCGCACCACCGCCGTCGGATCGACGCACAGCGAGGCGCTCATGGCCTTGATCGCCGCCTTCTTGCCGATCAGGGGATGGGTAGCGGCGTAGACCGACGCCATGCCGCCCTCGCCGAGCTTCTTCTCGACCTTGTATTCGCCCACGAAGGTGCCGATCAGCGAGTCGACCTCCGACAATGTAACGAAGGCGGGCGTGTCCTCACGATCCACGCTCAGTACATAGGCGCGCTCGGGCGAGCTTCAATCGATCTGCGTCAGGACGAGGGAAAGGCGAGCAGCCAGAAGGCCTTCGACGCCTATTTCTGGGGCGGGCCGGCAGCCAGGATGGCCTCGGCTGCGGCGGTCCCGACGCCGCGCTGAATCTGCACACCCAGATCGGTGAGCGCCATCTCGAGCGCGGTCACGGAGGTCAGGATGTCGAACACGCCGAAGTAGCCGAGGTGCGCCACGCGGAAGATCTTGCCCTTGACCGCGTCCTGGCCGCCGGTGATCGACACGCCGTACTTGTCGCGCAGCTGCTTGACGATCTTGCCGGTGTCGAGGCCGGTCGGTCCCCACACCGAGGTCACGGTCGGCGACGGCGCGGTCGGCGCGTACAGCTTGCAGCCGAGCGCCTCCACCGCGGCGCGGGTGGCGCGCGCCAGCTGGTCGTGCCGCGCGAACACGTTCTCCAGGCCCTCTTCCTTGAGCATGCGCAGCGATTCGACCAGCCCGATGGTGAGCGTCACCGCGGGCGTATACGCGGTCTCGCCGCCCGATTGCGCCTTCTTCTCGCGCTTGAGATCGGCGTAGAACTTGGGCAGGTCCGAGCTCTCGGTGCGCGCCCAGGCCTTGTCGCTGAGCGCGATGTACGCCTGCCCCGGCGGCAGCATGAGCGCCTTCTGCGAGCCGGTGATCAGCACGTCGAAGCCGGCCTTGTCCATCGGCAGATCGAACGCGCCGAGCGCCGAGACCGCGTCGACCACGTTGATCACGCGCTCGCGCGTGGCGGTGAGCTTGGCGATCTCCTCGACCGGATGGCGCACGCCCGTCGACGATTCATTCGCCTGCGAGAAGACCGCGGTGATCTTGTCGTCGGCGTCGAGGGCCGCCTTGACCGCCTGCGGATCGACCGCGTGGCCCCACTCGACGTCCAGGTTGACGGTCTCGATCCCGTACGCCTTGCAGATGTTCCGCCAGCGCTCGCCGAACTTTCCGCCCACCACGCACAGCGCCTTGTCGCCGCGCTTCATGGTGTTGACGATCGCCGCTTCCATCGCCAGCGTGCCCGAGCCGGCGAGCTGCAGCACCGGCTGTTTGGTCTGGAAGATCCACTTCAGCCCCTCGGCCGCCTCGTTGAAGATGGCGGTGAACGCGGGCATGCGGTGGTGGACGATCGGGCGCGCCATGGCCAGCATGACGCGCTCGGGAACGGGAGTCGGTCCGGGGGTGAGCAGGTATTGTTTCAACATGGTCTAGCTATGTAAGAGATCGGCCGGGCAGCGTCAATAATGGATCGACGGCGGCTCAGCCCTCGAGCGTTTCGACGTCGGCGACCGGCAGCGCGCCCTCGGCGGTGAGCTTGCGCGCGAGCTTGAGCTCCATCGCCACGTACATCTGCCAGTCGCCGTTGGTCTCCAGCTCGATCAGCCGGCGGGTGGCGTGGCGCGCCTTGAGCTCGGCGTTGAAGCACTCGACCACGTCGGCGAGCGAGCGCGCCTCGACGTCCTTGAGGACGCCGTCGTCGCGCTCGACCTGCAGTGCGAGCACCGTCTCGCGGAACTTGCGCGCGGTGGAGATCTTTTCCTTGGCCGAGACCTGCTTGAACAGCGGACGGTCGGCGGGGCCCGGCTTGAGCGTGGCGACCAACTCGGCGACCACGTCGTCGGAGTCGTGCCAGAACTCGTCGGCGTGCCAGATGAAGCCGTCGACGGCGCCCTTGTCGACCGACTCGTAATAGAAGCTCAAGATGCCGAGCAGGCCGGCCTCTTCGAGCTGCTCCTCGGAGCCGTCCCAGCATTCCTGGCGCAGCTCGTCGAGCGTGCCGTCGTCGAGGCCGCGCACCACGCCCTCCTGCACCAGGCGGCGGATGGCTTCGCGGGGCATCATGTAGATCTGGGTCGTGCCGGCCTCGGACGACATGAGCCGTGATTGTACACCGACTCTAGGAGGATCAGTAGCCGAGGACTTCCTCGCTGACCGAACGCAGCTGCGCGCGCAGCGCATCGTCGGGGAGCAGCGGCGAATCGACGTCGAGCGGCGTCATCTCGAGGATGCGGCGCAGGCCGTCGGCGCGATCGGGCGCGACGTCGGCGTCGTGCGGCAACCGGCGCACCACCGCGTCGAGACCGTCGCCGAGCGCCGGCTGCGCGTCGAGCGAGGCGGCGCGCATCAACGGGAACGCGGTGATCGAGCCCATGGTCAGGTACTCGAGGACCGCGTTGGAGTCGTTGCACCCGCCGAGAAAGCCGGCTCCCCCGTCGGAGTAGCCGCTCGCCACGCCCTCGCGCTCGGTGCGCAGGCGGCGCAGGTAACGGGTCGCGAGGTCGAGCGTCTGAATCACGCGCGCGCCGTCGGTGCCGGCGTCGCGCACCTTGAGCCCGGTCCAGGACGGGCGCGTGTCGGTCTGGGCGAAGAAGCCGGCGCCCGACGTGCCGGGGTAGAACATCACGCGCGCGTCCACGTCCGGGCCGCTGATGCGCCACGCGTGATGGCTGTGACCCATCGGCACCGTGACCTGTTCACCGTCGAGCAGCGTCACGCTGGTGTCGACCCACACCGGCCAGCGCACGTCGTAGCCGTCGTGCGAGAGCGAGAGGAAGTTGGCGTAGGTGCGCTCGTTGCGCACCTCGATGGTGTGGCCGCTGTCGAGGAGCGCCTGCCCGAGCTCGGCCGGCGTGTGTAGCGCGGCGCCGCGATAGCGCACCACCGAGCCGTTGCCGGCGGCGAGCGAGGTGAGGAGCTGCGCGAGGCGGGTCGAGTGCGTGGCCTGGCAATGGGTCAACGAGCGGTTGGGATAGTGGCCGTAGCCGACCTCGGGCAGGAGCGCCGAGAGCGCCACCGGGACCTCGCGCGGCGCGTCGCAGGCGCCCAGCAGATCGGCCAGCTCCCCATCGAGCACTCGATCGGGCGACGGCGGCGTTCCAGGCATGAGGCCGAGCGCGGGACGCGCAAGGCCGGTCGCGTGCAGCGGCACGGTCGGGAAGCGCCGCAGGCCGCCCAGATCCGACGCGCCGACGAGCTGGCCGAGCTGCGCGTCGTAGGCTGCGCTCGCCTGCGCGTCGGGGATGAGCTCCTGCAGCCGCGGGCCGAGCGCGGCGGCCAGCTCCATGAGTTGGCCGGTCTCGGCGAGCAGCGTGGCGAGCTGCTGCTGATCGATCTCGCGACGATCGCAGCCGGCGTTGCACATGGCGGCCAGCGCCACCGACGGCGAGCCCCGGCCCGAGCCGACCACCACGCGATAGACGCCGCGCGCGAGCATCAGCGAAAGATGCGCGTGCGACCCCTGGTCTTCGGCGAGCACCGGCGACTGCCCCGCGAGCGGCTCGGCGTCGTCGTCCTCGCCGAGCGGGCCCTCGAGGAACAGGTGCGTGTCGTCGCCGCCGTCGACGGCGAGCTCGATCTTGGTGCCGCCGTAGCCCTCGAGCCGGAACGCCGAGGTCTGGCCGCCTGCGACGGTGAGCGCGAGGCCATCGAACAGCGGGCCGACCTCGACCGCTGCGTGGCTTCCGTCGGCTTCGCCGGGGATCCAGTGGCGCGCGCCGATGTTGCCGATCTGCTCGCAGGCGGCGAGCGACAGCACGAGCAGCGGCCCCCAACGGCGGGCAATGTGGGGCAATGTAGGCAAAGACATGGAGGCGGGGTCTCCACCTTCTATTGGTACCAGCCGGTCGAATCTGTTAGAGACGCGGCCGTGCTCGCGCAGCTCGCCGACGTCGACTTCGGATATCCGGGGACCGAGATCTTCACGGGCATCACCTGGCAGGTGAACCCGGGGGATCGCATCGGGCTGGTCGGGCCGAACGGCTGCGGCAAGTCCACGCTCTTGCGGCTGCTCGACGGGCGCCTGGCGCCGGATCGCGGACAGGTGGCGCGCACGCGCGGGCTGACCATCGCGTACCTCAAGCAGTCGCAGGAGCTCGAGGGGCACGGCAAGATCTTCGACGCGCTGCTCAAGCCGTTCGCTCGGCTGTTGGCGATGCGCGACGAGCTGCACGCGATCGAGGGCGAGCTCGAGCGCACCCACGACGACAAGACGCTGGAGCGTTACGGCACGCTGCAGGAGCGCTACACCAGCGAGGGCGGCTACAGCCTGGAGAGCCGCGCCAAGGCGCTGGCGCACGATCTCGGCTTCGCCGACGCGGACCTCGAGCGCCCGGTGGAGACGCTGTCGGGCGGCGAGCGCGGGCGGCTCGAGCTGGCCAAGACGCTGCTCGAGGAGCCCGACCTCCTACTCCTCGACGAGCCCACCAACCACCTCGACGTCGAGGCCACCGAGCACCTCGAGGAGCGGCTGCGCGAGTGGCCCAAGGCGTTCGTGCTGGTGTCGCACGATCGCTACTTCCTGCGCGCGGTGTGCCGCGATCTGGTGGAGCTGGAGAACGGCAAGGCGGTGGTGTTCCAGGGCGGCTACGACAAGTACGTGGTCGAGCGCGAGCAGCGCCACGAGCGCTTGAACGCGGCGTTCGAGCGGCAGCGCGATCACATCGAGAAGACCGAGGACTTCATCCGCAAGAACCTCGCCGGGCAGAAGACCAGGCAGGCCAAGTCGCGACGCAAGCAGCTCGACAAGGTCGAGCGGCTGAACCGCGTGCAGGACGAATTCGAGGCCGCCGGGCAGATCGGGCTGCGCTTCTCCGTCGGAGATCACGCGGGCGGCAAGGAGGCGCTGAAGACCGTCGGGCTGTCGGTGGGCTACCCGGGAGTGGCGCCGCTGGTGACCGGGATCGACCTCACGATCTATCGCGGCGATCGCATCGGCTTCATCGGACCGAACGGCTGCGGCAAGTCGACGCTGCTCAAGACGCTCATCGATCGGCTGGCGCCGCTCGACGGGAGCGTGCTGCGCGGGCATGAGGTGCGCATCGGCTACTTCGATCAGAAGCTCTCCGACCTCGACGAGGATCGCTCGCTGATCGACGAGATCCGGCAGGTGCGCGGCGACTTCAACGAGGACGTGGCGCGCAACTTCCTCGGGCGCTTTCGCTTCTCCGGCGACGATCCGTTCCGCAAGGTCAAGGGGCTGTCGGGCGGCGAGCGCAACCGCCTGGCGCTGGCCAAGATGATGCTGCGGCCGCGCAATCTGCTGGCGCTCGACGAGCCCACCAACCACCTCGACATCCCCGCCCGCGAGGTGCTCGAGTCCGCGCTCGAAGACTACCAAGGCACCATGCTGATCGTCTCCCACGACCGCTACTTCCTCGACCGCCTGGTCACCAAGATCCTGCACCTCCACGACGGCCGCTGCGACCTCCACCCCGGCAACTACACCGACTTCAAACGCCGGGGGACGTCCAGGAATCAAGTTGTTTCGCCGAAACCCGTGGAGCTTCCGTCGGTGAGCCCGGCCAAGGACACGCGCGTGGCCGACCGCGAGCGGCAGAAGTCGGTGCAGCGCGAGGGCGACAAGAAGAAGAAGCGCCTCGGTGAGCTCGAGGAGAAAATCGCCGGCGCGGAGCGCGAGATCGCCGCCATCAACGACAAGCTGGCGGCCAACCACGGCGGCGACTGGCAGAAGCTGCACGGCCTGGTCGCCGACAAGGAGAAGCTCGAGGCGCGCCTGCGCTCGTGGATGAGCGAGTGGGAGAAGCTGGGGTCCGAGCTCGAAAGCTGATAAGATCGCGGCGATGGCCAGCTCGCGGCGTCGGCGGACGCTCGCCAATGAGACGATCAAACTAAAGGTGAGCGAGGTTCGGGACTCGATCGCGCGCGCGCAGCAGAAGCAGGCCGCCTTGTTGGTCATCCAGGGCGCGGAGTCGGATATCGGCACGCACGTGGTGCTGGAGAAGCCGGTGACCATCGGGCGCGATCCGATGGTCGAACTGCCGCTGCAGGACGAGGGCATCTCGCGCCGCCATTGCCGCGTGGTGCCCGAGGAAGACGTCTATTTTCTCGAGGATCTCAAGTCGACCAACGGCACGCTGCTCAACGGCGACAAGATCGACGGGCGCAAGCTGCTCAACGCCGGCGATCGCATCTACCTGGGCGCGTGCGTGGTCAAGTTCACCAACTCCGACGCGCTCGAGGTCGGGTACCACACGCAGATGGACGCGCTGGTGGGCACCGACGATCTGACCGGCCTGATCGCCAAGCGGCGCTTCGATGCCGCGTACGTGCGTGCGCTCGATGCCGCGCGGTCGATGCGCCGCCCGCTGGTGGTGATGATGCTCGATCTCGACGGGCTCAAGGCGATCAACGACGCGCACGGGCATCCGATCGGCGCGCACACCATCGCCGAGGTGGGCAAGATCATCGGCAACATCGTCTCGTCGCAGGGCGCAGCGTGCCGCTTCGGCGGCGACGAGTTCGCCGCGTTCCTGCCGGGCACCGACAAGACCACCGGCAAGCTGGTGGGCGAGAGCATCCGCGCGCAGGTGGCCGGGCACAAGTTCGAGAAGGACGGCGTGGTGGTGCGGCCCACCATCTCGATCGGCATCGCCGCGTTCCCCGACGACGGCAAGAGCCCCGACCTGCTGTTGCGCAAGGCCGACGAGGCGCTCTATCGCGCCAAGAATACCGGTCGCGACCGCGTGAATACCTGAGTTTCTGTTAGTATCCACCGCCATGAACAGACTGATCGTGGCGCTGGCGCTCGTCGCTGGCTGTGGGTCCAACGCCGGCACCAACGACATGGGGTCGGGCTGTACCATGATCGAGGGTGTGTGCCTGTTTGCGCCGACGACCATCGCGGTGCGCACGCCGTGCGGCGACGTGACCGAGTTCTGCGACAAGACCGCCAACCCCACGCCCAACCTCGCGTGCCTCGCGACGCCTATCGTGCCGGGGGCCGGACCTGCGACGGTGACCGTGACCGGATTCGTGCACGTGTTCTCGAGCGGGCCCGATTCCAAGGGCGTATCGGTGGCGTTCTACGACGCGGCGGCGCTCTCCGCCGGGCAGGAGATCACCTCCACCTCGCCCATCGCCATGCTGGCCAATGTGCAGCTCGACCCGGCGACCCAGCGCGCGTGCGACTCCGACGCCAAGAACGGCTGCAGCCTGCCGTCGACGACCGGCTGCGCGCTGCCGATCTGCAACGACGGTCTCGGGACGCACGCCGACAGCAACAAGTACTGCCGCGACAACGGGACCGATACCTCGTGCAACGATCGGCTGCGCTGGGAGTCGCGCTACACCATCCCGGGCATTCCCACCAACAAGCAGCTGGTCGTGCGCGTCACCGGACCGGGCGGCGCCGCCGATCAGACCTGGGCGTCGCTGGTCACCTGGAACGTGTATCTCTCGACGGCGGACCACGCCTGCACCGACAACCAGGACAACGACTGCCTCAATCTCACCGTCGCCGCCAATCCCACCTACCAGCTCAACGTCAACGCGCTGTCCAAGAGCGACTACGTGAACATCCCGACGGTGGCCGGGCTGGGCGGCGGCATCTCGGCGGGCAAGGGCGCGATCGCCGGCGAGATCCACGACTGCGACAACGTGCGCGTTGGCAATGTGGTGGTCGGCACCGCGCCAGTGCCGGAGCGGTCGAGCTATTTCAACGGCAACCCGATCATGACGCTGCCGGACTCGTCGCGACTGGCGACCGATCGGCTCGGGCTCTACACCGCGCTCAACATGCCGCCCGGCAAGGCGCACGTGGTGGCGGCGGGGCTGACCAGCCCGGGCGGCGCGCTCACGTCGTTCGGGACCTTCGACGCGTTCATCTACCAGGACACGGTCAGCGTCATCAACGTCAACGGCGGCAAGCCCCACTAACCATTCAGTCGCCGAGCGCGCGTTTGGCTTCGGGCGAGTACTGGCCGTCGTCGTCCTGGACGATCAGCGGCGGCTCGACCACCAGGTTGCCGCGGTGCCCCTTGCGCGCCTCGACCAGCGCGCGGCGCGCGGGCTCGCCGGGCTTGCCGTGCACCAGGCGCAGGCGCAGCGGGCGCAAGCCTTCACCGTCGAGCGTGGCGAGCAGCGCGGGCAGGCGCTCGGCGGGATAGATCAGCGCGGCGCGGCCACCGGGCACGAGCAGCCGGCGCGCTTCGCGGGCCACGTCGGCGAGCGTGAGCTTGAGCTCGTGCCGCGCGATCGCCTGTTCGTCGCCGGGATTGGCGTTGCCTTCGCCGAGCGGGCGATAGGGCGGGTTACACACCACCAGCTCGCAGCTGGCGCCGGGCAGCGCTTTTCGGGCGGCGTCCGCGTCGGCGAGATCGAGCTCGACCACGCGCACGCGATCGGCGAGCTGGTTCTCCACGGCGTTGCGGCGCGCCAGGCCGGCCAGCCGCGGCTGCAGCTCGACGGCGGTGACGCTCGCGCGACTGTCGGCGAGCGCCAGCGCGAGCGCGATCACGCCCGAGCCGGTGCCCAGATCACAGGCGCGTCCGAACGGCGGGTGGACGAAGTCGACCAGCAGCAGCGAGTCGACCGAGAAGCGATACCCGTCGCGCGGCTGCCACAAGGCCAGCTTGCCGCGCAGGATCTGGTCGCGAGTCAGCTCGTCGCTCAGACTTCTTCCTGCGGCAACAGCGGGTTGAGCACCAGGCCGGAGGCGAGCTTCGGGTAGAAGAAGGTCGACTTCTGCGGCATCACCTCGCCCGCGTCGGCGACCGCGCGCACTTGCGACACCTTGGTGGGGTTCATCACGAACACCGCCTGCACGCCGGGCGCTCGCGCCTCCTGCAGCGCCTGGCCGGTGTCCTTGACGTAGCGCAGGTTGGTCTGGCTTTCCTGCGCGGCGCGATCGATGCCGAGGATCTGCTCGATCATCAGCGCGTGCAGCAGCGTCACGTCGAGCGTGCGCACCACCGCCGGGCCCTTGAGCGACGGTACGCGCTCGAGATCCACGTCCTTGCGCAAGGTCAGGTACGCGATCCCCTGGCCGGTCGCCATCGCGAACGTGGGCGCGCCCGCGCTCTTTTCGGCCAGCACGCGCCGCACGGTCGCCGCGTCGGGCGCGGGCGCTTCCTCGACGGTGAAGAACTCGCGCGCCTTGGCCAGCACCGCGTCCTTGTCGAACGACGGCAGGCCGTGCACCACGCGATGGGTCGGGAACACCAGCAGGCCCGGATCGTCCATGTTGGCGAGAAAGATCGTGCCGTACTCGATCGACGAGCGCGGGCTGGTCGCCTCTTTGCGCAGCTCGTCCCGCAGCGCCAGCATGGTCTCGTAGCGATGGTGCCCGTCGGCGATGTACACCTTCTTGTCGGCGAGGAGCTGGGTCACCTTGGCGATCGCGACCGGATCGGTCAGCCGCCACAGCTGCTGCGTGACCGCGTCGGAGGTGGTGCCCTGCAGCACCGGCGCCGAGCGCTCGAGGGTCTCGAACGGCACGTCCGTTTCGCGCTTGGGATCGGAGTAGAGCCCGAACACCTGCGACAGGTGGCAGCGGGTGGCGCGTTTGAGCTTGAGGCGATCCGCCTTCGGCCCCGCCAGCGTGCGCTCGTGCGGCAGCACCACGCCTTCGTCGAAGCGATGCAGTCGGATGCGGCAGATGAAGCCCTTGCGCGTGGTGGTGCGCCCCTCGGCCGTGAAGGTCTGGTGGTAGCGGTAGAGCGCCGGCTTGTCGTCGCGGCGCATCACGCCTTCGTCGAGCCAGGTCTTCAGCTCGGCCGCGGCGTGCTCGTACTTGCCGTCGCTGTCGCCGCCCTGCACGTCTTTCGGCAGGATCAGCCGCACACAGTTGTGCGGGTCGAGCGCCGCCAGCTTCTCGCGCTCGGCGGGCGAGATCACGTCGTACGGCGGCGCCAGCAGCTTGTCCGGCGCGCCCGCCTTCTTGGTGTCGTAGAGGATTCCGCGGAACGCTGCGATCTCGGCCATGCCTGCTCCTACTATGAAAGCAATCCGGGGTCCATGGCGCCGGCACGCAGCACCGTCAAGGTACCGTCGTCTCCCACCCGCACCACCGTCGACGGGAGCGCGCCCGGCGCCGGGCCGCCGTCGAGCACGTGCACCGAAGGCAGCGCGGCGCGCACCTCGGCGGCGGTGAGCGCGGGCGGCTGACCGGCCAGGTTGGCGCTGGTCGCGGTGAGCGGGCCGCCGAACGCGGTCACCAGCTGCGTGGCCAGCGCGTGCGACGAGTGACGCGCGCCAACCCCGCTGCCGGAGACGATCGTCTCGGGGAGCTCCGCGCGCGCGGGCAGGACCAGCGTGAGCGGCCCCGGCCAGAAGCGCGCGATCAACGCCTGGGCGCGGGCCGGCACGCGCGCCGCCAGCATCATCAGCATGGTCACGCCGTCGACCAGCAGCGGCGGCGGCTTGCCCGGCTCGCGCTGCTTGACCAGGAACAGCCGCGCCAGCGCCGCGGGCGATCGCGCGTCGACGGCGAGCCCGTAGCTCGACTCGGTGGGAAACGCCACGACCTCGCCGCGCCGCAGCGCCGCCAGCGCGGCCGCGATCGCCCTCCCTTGCGCCGTCAGGCCAGGGCGAGGGCCGGGGCGGCTCATTTCGACGCGCGCACCCGCTGGTCGGCGGCGAGCACCTTGTCGCGCATCTCCTTGCGCTTGGCCTTGAGCGCCTTGGCGAGCGCGTCGTCGGAGAGCGCCAGGATCGCCGCGGCCAGCAGGCCCGCGTTGTGCGCGCCGCCGATAGCCACCGTCGCCACCGGCAGACCGGGCGGCATCTGCACCGTCGACAGGAGCGAATCGAGCCCGTTGAGCCCGCCCGCCGCCGCCAGCGGCACGCCGATCACCGGCAGCGTCGTGTGCGCCACCAGCGCGCCCGCCAGGTGCGCGGCCAGCCCCGCCCCGGCGATCAGCACGCGCGTGCCGTTGGCCTCGGCGTTGGCGGCGTACGCGCCGGCCTCGTCGGGCGTGCGATGCGCGGACAGCACGCGCAGCTCGTTGGTGACGCCGAGCTCGGTGAGGATCTTCGCCGCCGCCTTCATCACCTCGAGATCGGACTCCGAGCCCATCAGGATTCCAACGCGCGGCCCGCCATTCTTCTTGGTCATGTGTAGCTCCGTCCGCCGATGTCGCGACGCACCTGCGCGCCCGCGAAGCTGATCGTGTCGACCGCCTGGTACGCGCGCGCGCGCGCACTGGCCAGCGTGTCGCCGAGCGCGGTCACGCCGAGCACGCGGCCCCCGGCGGTCATCACCCGCCCCTCCTCCGAACGTGTGCCGGCGTGAAACACCACCACGTCGGCCAGCGCAGCGGCGCGCTCGAGCCCCGAGATCACCGCCGGCGGCTGGACATCCGATGGGCCCGGATAGCCCCCCGCCGCCATCACCACGCACACCGCGCTCCGCGAGGAGAACCGCACCCGCTCGGGCAGCTCTCCGATCGCCACTGCGTGCAGCAGCAGCGCCAGATCCTCGTCGAGGCGCGGGATCAGCACCTGCGTCTCCGGATCGCCGAAGCGCACGTTGAACTCGAGCACGCGCGGCCCCTCGCGCGTCAGCATCAGGCCCGCGTAGAGCACGCCACGGAACGGCCGTCCCTCGGCGACCAGGCCGCGCGCGGTCGGCTCGAGCACCTCGCGCACCGCGCGCGCCACCGACAGATCGTCGAGCACCGGTGTGGGCGAGATCGCGCCCATGCCACCGGTCATCGGCCCGCGATCGCTGTCGAAGATGGTCTTGTGATCCTCGGCCGGGGCCAGCGGCGTGACGCGCTCGCCGTCGACCAGCGCCATCAGCGACGCCTCGCGCCCCTCAAGGAACTCCTCGATCACCACCCGCCGGCCCGCGTCGCCCAGGTGCCCGTCGGTGACCATCTTGCCGACCTCGAGCTTGGTCTGCTCGGCGCCGTCGCAGATCACCACGCCCTTGCCGGCCGCCAGCCCGTCGGCCTTGACCACCAGCTTGCGATCGCCCCGCTCGCACAGCGTATCGATGAACAGCTCGGCCTCGCCGGCTTCCGAGAACACGCCGAACGCGGCGGTCGGCACCCGATGGCGCGCCATGAACGCCTTGGCGTAGGCCTTGGAGCCCTCGAGCTCGGCGGCCGCCTTGGAGCAGCCGAACACCGCGCGACCGCGCGACTGCAACAGATCGGCGAGCCCAGCCACCAGCGGCGCCTCCGGGCCGACGACCACCAGGTCTACGTTCTCGGCGTCGGCGAGATCGGCCAGGCGCGTGGGCTCGTCGATCTTGATCGGGACGCAGCGCGCGATCCCGGCGATTCCGGCGTTTCCCGGCGCACACAACAGCCCGGTCACTGAACGGCTGCGCGAGAGCCCCCAGCACAGGGCGTGCTCGCGACCGCCGCCACCGACGACGAGAATTTTCATGCTAATGCCGGAAGTGCCGCATCTTGGTGAACACCATCGCCAGGTCGAACTGGTTGGCGGCGGCGATCACTTCCTCGTCGCGCACCGAGCCGCCCGGCTGGATCACCGCGGTGATGCCCGCCTCGGCGGCGGCGTCGAGCCCGTCGCGGAACGGGAAGAACGCGTCGGAGGCGAGCACGCCGCCAAGCGTCGGCAGCTGCGCCTTCATGCGCGCGATCTTGACCGAGTCCACGCGCGACATCTGCCCCGCGCCGATCCCCACCGCGCGTGCGCCCGCCCCGCCGCGCTGCACCAGCGACGCGAACACGATCGCGTTCGACTTGACGTGCTTGCACACGCGCCAGGCGAAATCGAGCCCGCGCAGCTCTTCGGCGGTGGGCGCGCGCTTGGTCACCACCTGCGCCTCGGCCGCGCTGACGATCTTGTCGTCGGGCGTCTGCACCAACAGGCCGCCGTTGACCGCGCGCAGGATCAGCGACGGGCGCCCGTGCTGCGGCGTCTGGTAGGCGAGCAGGCGCAGCGCCTTCTTCTTGGCCAAAGACTCGCGCGCGCCGTCGGTGAAGCCGGGCGCGATCACGCACTCGAGAAAGGTCTCGGCCAGCTCGCGGCCGAGCTCGTCGTCGACCACCCGGTTGCAGGCGACGATGCCGCCGTACGCGCTCACCGGATCGCACTCGCGCGCCAACCGATAGGCCGCCGCGCAGCCGTCGTCGCTCTCGGCCACGCCGCACGGGTTGGTGTGCTTGATGATCGCCACCGCCGGGCGCGAGAACTCCGACACCAGCATGGCCGCCGCGTCGAGATCGACGATGTTGTTGTACGAGAGCTCCTTGCCCTGCAGCACCTCGGCGCGCGCCACCGACGGGCCTTCTGGCGTCGCTTCGTCGAGGTAGAAGGCCGCCTGCTGGTGCGGATTCTCGCCGTAGCGCAACGTGCGCCCTTCCTTGAACTGCAGCGTGAGAGTCTCGGGGAAGGTCGCCGGCTCGAGCGGCCCCGGCCGGCTCATCGAGTCGGGCGGCAGGGCGGTGAGAAAGTTGGCGATCGCGCCGTCGTACGCCGCGGTGTAGGCGAACGCCTTGCGCGCCAGGTTGAAGCGCAACAGCGCCGAGACCTGCCCGTCGTTGCCGTCCATCTCGGTGAGCAGGTGCTGGTAGTCCTCGGGATCGACCAGCACCGCCACGCGCTCGTGGTTCTTCGACGCCGAGCGCACCATCGACGGCCCGCCGATGTCGATGTTCTCGATCGCCTCGGCGAGCGTCACGCCCTTGCGCGCCACCGTCTCGCGGAACGGATACAGGTTCACCACCACCAGATCGATCGGCTCGATCCCGTGCGTCTTCATCTCCGCGCGGTGCTCGGCGGTCGGCCGGCCGAGCAACCCGCCGTGGATCTTCGGGTGCAGCGTCTTGACCCGCCCGTCGAGGATCTCCGGCGCGCCGGTGTAATCGGCCACCTCGGTGACCTGCGCGCCCGCCTCGCGCAGCGCGCGCGCGGTGCCACCCGTCGACAGGATCTGCACACCGTGACGGGCCAGCCCCTTGGCCAGCTCCTCCACGCCGCGCTTGTCGGAGACGCTGACCAAGGCCCTGCGAATCCGCACCATGACCGCACTCCGTCTATCTGGGGGGGATCCGTTGGTAGCAGGCGGCGGCGCCACCCGTCAACAGCCGCGAGTTCAGGCGCAAGGAAGGGCGTCGTGCTAGGGTGCGGGCCCGATGCGGGACTTTCGCGCGGCGCTCCAGGGGATCCCGCTGCCGGCCGCGCTCGTCGACCTGGCGGCGGTCGATCACAACCTCGCGCAGCTCCTCGCGCCGGTGCGCGCCGCAAACAAGACGCTGCGGCTGGCGTCGAAGTCGATCCGCTGCCCGGCGCTGCTCCACTACCTCACCGAACGATCAGGCGGGACGATTCGCGGGGTGCTCACGTACGCGGCGGCCGAGACGGCGTTCTTGGCCGAGCAGGGGTTCGACGATCTGCTGCTGGCGTATCCGACGGTGCAGGAGAGCGACGCGAACCTCTTGGCTGCGACCAACGCGCGCGGCGCGAGCGCAGCGGTGGTCGTCGATGACGTCGAGCACCTCACCGCCCTCGACGCGGCGGCACGCGCGGCCGGAACGCGCATCCCGGTGGTGGTCGAGCTCGATCTCGCCTATCGCCCGCTCGGCAGCCTGCTGTATCTCGGCGTACGCCGCAGCCCGCTGCGCGACGCCGGCGACGTGGTCGCATTTGTCGAGCGCATCGGCGGCTTTTCCGGCTTACGCTTCCACGGGCTGATGGGATACGAAGCGCAGATCGCCGGCCTGGCCGACACCAGCCTGGCCCGCCGCGGCATGAAGCGCTTGTCGCGCGCCGACGTCGCCGGCCAGCGCGCGCGCCTGGTGCAGGCGCTCGCCGCTCGCGACCTGCGCCCGACGCTGTTCAACGGCGGCGGCACCGGCAGCCTCGGCTCGGCCAGCACCGAAGCCGCGCTCACCGAGGTCGCCGCCGGCTCGGGCTTCCTGGACAGCCTGCTGTTCGATCACTACCGCGGCCTTCAGCTCGAGCCGGCGCTGTTCTTCGCGCTGCAGGCGGTGCGGCGGCCGGCGCCGGGCATGGTCACCTGCCTCGGCGGCGGCTACATCGCTTCGGGCGGGCCGGGCGCCGATCGCCTGCCGCAGCCGGTCGCCCCGGCAGGCGCGCGCCTCTTGCCGCTCGAAGGCGCTGGCGAGGTCCAGACGCCGGTGCGCTTGCCCGCGGGCGTCGACGTGCGGCTCGGCGATCCGGTCCTGTTCCGGCCCGCCAAAACCGGCGAGTTGGCCGAGCACTTCAACGAGTACCTGCTCGTGCGCGACGATCGCGTGGTCGAGCGCGCTCCCACCTACCGCGGCCTCGGCCGCTGCTTCCTCGGGTGACCATGCTGCCTTTTGCCGACCACCGAACGGATCCCGCCGCCTGGGCCACGCAGCTCGGCATCTCGCGCGAGGCCATCGACCTGTACCTCGCCAGCGACGTGATCGATCTGCACATCGACTCGTTCATCTGGACCCGGGTGTTCGGCTACGACCTGACCCGCCGGCACGGCCACGGGCTGTTCGAGGCCAGCTTCTACAGCCAGGTGGATCTGCCGCGCATCCGCGAGGCGCAGGTCACCGGCGGGATCTGGGCGATCACCACCAACCCGCTGCGCTCGTCCAAGGCGCGCGCGCGGCAGTTCTGGAAGAACCTCGAGCAGCTGCGCGGCATCTTCGCGGGTTGCGCCGAGGACGTGTCGGTGGTACGCACCGCCGGCGAATACCGGGCGGCGCGCACGGCCGGCAAGCACGCGGCGTTTTTCGGCATCCAGGGCGGCAACGCGCTCGACGCCGACGGCGAGCTGGAGAAGATCCCCGATCGCCTGATCCTGCGCATCACCCTGGTGCACCTCAACAACTCGCCGCTCGGCTCGACCTCGGCGCCGGTCAAGATGCGCAACGCCGGGCTGACCACGCGCGGCCAGGACTACGTGCGGCGGCTGAACGCGCAGCGCATCTTCGTCGATCTGGCGCACATCAGCCGCAAGGGCTTCTTCCAGGCGGTCGAGGTGCACGACCGCATGCAGCCGCTGATCGTCACGCACACCGGCGTCACCGGCGTGCACCCGCACTGGCGCAACCTCGACGACGAGCAGCTACGCGCCATCGCCGAGACCGGCGGCACCGTCGGGGTGATGTACCAATCGAGCTTCCTCGGCGATCCGACGTTCGGCGGGCGCGCGTCGTCGATCGTCGATCACCTCGAGCACATCATGAAGGTGGCGGGCGAAGGCTGCGCGTCGCTCGGCTCGGACTGGGACGGCGCGATCGTCACGCCGCGCGATCTGCCGACCTGCCTGGAGCTGCCGCGGCTGGTGCAGATCATGCTCGAGCGCAATTGGCGGCCCGAGGTGATCCGCGGCGTGCTCGGCGGCAATTTCCTACGCAGCCTCGAGGCGCTACGCGGATGAGGTGGGCGACGCTCTGCCTGCTCTTGACCGGCTGCAACTCGTCGGGCGGCACCCAGGTGCTCATGTCGTTCGAGCGCGCCTCGTTCTACACTGCGCCGTTTCCCTCGGACGATCTGCTACGCGCGGACGGGCACGTCGACGTGTCGCGCGTTCCCAACCCCAACCACGTGCAGCTGATCGATCAGGGCCTCGCGCTGATCGCCGCCGACGCGCACGGCTTTGCGCTGTCGTCGACGATCCTGTTGCCGCTGACCGGGCCGCTCGACGCGACGAAGCTGCCCGATCTGGCGGGCTCTGTCGCGGCCACGTCGCCGGTCTTTCTCGTTGGCGTGACCGACGGCGCGCCGGATTTTCTGCACCGTTACCCGGTGCAGATCGCCTTCCAGCCCGACGGTGGACCGTTCGGCGCGCCCAACCTCCTGTCGCTCTTGCCGCTGCAAGGCATCCCCCTACGACCGCACCAGACCTACGCCGCGGTCGTGCTCACCACCACGCGCGATGCGTCGGGCAAGTCGCTCGCCCCCGCGCCGGCGCTCGCGGATCTGCTCGCGGGCCGCGCGCCTGCGGGGCTGGCCGGCGCCGCGCTCGCCAGCTATCAACAAGCGATCGCGGCGCTCGCCAAGTCCGGCGTGGCCGGCAAGCAGCTGGCCGGCCTGGCGGTGTTCACCACCGACGATCCGACCGCCGAGCTAACCCGCTTTCGCGACGACGCGCTCACGCGCCCGCTGCCCGCCCCGCTCTCGCCGCTGGTGCGCACCGACACCTTCGACGACTACTGCGTCTATTCGAGCACGATCTTGATGCCCGACTACCAGGGCGGCGATCCGCCCTTCACGATGACGGGCGGCGGCTGGCTGCCCACCGTGCAGCGCCAGGAAGAGGCCAACCTGATCGTCACCGTGCCGCGCGCGACCATGCCCGCGGCCGGCTTTCCCATCACGGTGTTCATCCGGGCGGGCGGCGGCGGCGATCGCCCGCTCGTCGATCGCGGACCGCAGGCGGTGACCGACGGCCCGCCGATCGCGCCCGGCACCGGCCCGGCGCTCCATTTTGCGCGCGCCGGGTTCGCCGGCTTGAGCTTCGACGGGCCGCTCGGCGGAAAGCGCAACACCACCGGCGGCGACGAGCAATTCCTGATCTTCAACGTGATGAACGCCGCCGCGCTGCGCGACAACATCCGCCAGTCCGCGCTCGAGCTCAGCCTGATCGAGCGCGTGCTCGAGCAGCTCTCGTTCGACGCCAGCGACTGCCCCGGCGTGGGCGCGACGCCGGTGCGCTTCGACGCAACGCACGTCGCGCTCATGGGCCACTCGATCGGCGCGACCATCGCACCGCTGGTGCTGGCGCTCGAGCCGCGTTACGGCGCGGCGATCCTGAGCGGCGCGGGCGGAAGCTGGATCGAGAACGTCATGTACAAGAAGAAGCCGCTCTACATCCGACCGCTGGCGGAGATCCTGCTCGACTACGACATGGATCAGCGCGACCTGACCGAGAACGATGCCGCGCTGATGCTGGTCCAGTGGGCGGCCGAGCCCGCCGATCCGCCGGTCTACGATCGCGCCGTCGGCCCGACGCACGTGCTCATGTTGCAGGGGATTGTCGATCACTACATCCTGCCGCAGATCGCCAACACCACCAGCCTATCGCTGGATCTCGATCTCGCCGGCGACGAGCTCGACTCGAGCGCGCCCGAGCTGGCCACCCAGACGCCGCTCGGCGCGGTGCTCCCCTGGTCGGGCGGTCAGTCGATCGCCTTTCCGGTGTCCGGCAACCGACAGGTGGGCGCCCGGACGGTGACCGCGATCGTCGTGCAGCATCCTGCGGACACGATCGAAGACGGCCACGAGGTGGCGTTCCAGACCGATCCGCCCAAGCACGAGTACCGCTGCTTCCTGACGACCTGGCTGGCCGGCGTGCCCAAGGTGCCGCACGGCCAGGCGGCCGGCGATCCCTGCCCCTGATCGCGCCGGCGCGCTAGTTGCCGCCGGTGCCGGGCGGGAAATAGTTGGCGTCGCCGGGCAGCGGTTCTTCGCCCGGGCCCACCATCTTCAGCTTGAGGAGGCCCCGCACCTCGACCTGGCGGATGCGCTCGCGCGTGAGGTTGAGGATCTCGCCCACCTCCTCGAGCGTGATGCCGCCCTTGTCGGCGACGTCGAGCGAGCAGGTCTCGGGCATCTCCCACACCTCGAGATCCGGGAAGTTGAGCTTGATCGAGCCGGTCTCCGGATTCACGTCGAGGTACAGGTGGTGCTTGCACGAGACGTACGGGCAGGGGCGCTCGGCCTCCTTGCACTCGCCGCGCGACTGCGGCCGCTCGGGATCGTCGAACATCGGCAGCAGATCGCGGAAGCGCAGCTCCTCTTTGGTGAGGCGCTTGGGCGCGATGGTCTTCGAGCGCGCCCGAAGCCTCCGTTTGTGACGAACCTTGCGGCTTACCGCAGGCGCGTCCTCGTTCGGCCCGTCGGCCGCTCGCGCCTCGTCGACGACGTCTTCCGCCGCCGACTCGTCCTTCATACCGTCGCGGTTGTCCTGGTCCATCTGCCCCTCCGTGTTGTCCGCCGGCGCGTGAGCCCCGGCGGTCCCGCTACAACAGGTCCCCGGCGCCCCCCGAGGCGCCGGACGAAAATGCGCGTGCCCTCGCAGCACGCTCGAGCGGCACGACGATGTGCCGCTCAAGGGTCTCGATCCGCCCGACGAGCTCGCCGGCGGCCTTCTTGGCATCCTCGAGGTCGCGCGACAGCGTCTTGCGCCGCGCGGCATCGAACTCCGGCTGCTTGAGCTCGCGCTCGAAGCCGGTGAACAAGTCCTTCAAGCCCCGCTCGAGGGCCTCGATCTCGTCCTTGAACCGCAAGAACGACTTCTGGATCTCTTCGATCGCGTAGCCCTCGGCCATCATCCGCTTGATGGCGTTGACCCGCCGCACCACGCCGGGCGGGTACAGGCCCATCGATCCCTGGTGCTTGCCCTTGCGCCCCACCCGCTTCGATCGCGGGAGCAGGCCGAGCTGCACGTACTTGCGAAACGTCGCCTCGGACAGCTTCACGCCCCTCGACGTGAACAGCTCCACCACCTGCGCCGCGGTGAGCCCGGCAGGATTGAGACGCTCGAGCTCGGCCAGGTCGCGGTCGGGGAGCAGCCCGCCTGTCTCAGTCTCCGTCGACGGGGTTCGCGTCACGCGTTAGAATGTAATCTATTGAGTAGATCCGCTTCAAGCGAAAAGATTCGTACGTGATCAACTTTAATACTGAACAAGAGCACAGCGACGGCGGCGCGCCCGATCGCGCGTTTCTCGACGGCAACCGCGCGTGTTAGGCTGCGCCAATGGTCGTCGCGCTCCGCCGAATTTCACTCGCGCTGATCCTCGCGGCGGGCTTCCTCATCGTCGCTGGCGCAGGCAACGCGCCGCGCGTGTACCGCAACGAAGCGATGCGCGTGCGCGCGTTCGAGGCGCCCGCCGGCTGGGAGCTGGCGCCGCAATCTTCCTACCCGCGGCTGCTCGCGTCGTACTCGCACCACGAAGGCGGCAAGCTCACGCTCTCCGCGCAGAAGGTCCCGCCCGGCACCACCTCGATGGACCTGGCCGAGCAGTCGCGCATACCGCTGCAGAAGCAGGGCTTCACCGCGCTGCGCGTGCACGCCGACGGGTCGCGCGCCCGCCTGGAGGCCGACCTCGACGGCGGCAAGCGCTTCATCAAGCAGCTCTACGTAGTCGAAGGCGGCATCGGCTACGTGGTCACGATGATCGGCCCGCTGCACGCGCTCTCGCGCATGGCGGCCGACTACGAGGAGTCGCTGAAGTCGCTGCAGGTGGGCGGCGACGCGCTCGATGCCGGCGTCGCGCGCTGAACGGGCTCATGCTAGGGTCGATAGATGTCCGCGATCTCGACGCCCGCGTTCTCGACGATCGATGACGTGATCGCGCGCCTTCGCGCGCAGTCCTACGTGTGCGATCGCCGCATCGCCACCGCGGTCTACCTGGCCGATCGCATGGAGAAGCCGATCTTGGTCGAGGGACCCGCGGGCGTAGGCAAGACCGAGCTGGCCAAGGTGCTCGCCGCCACGCTCGACACCGAGCTCATCCGCCTGCAGTGCTACGAGGGGCTCGACGAGGCCAAGGCGCTCTACGAGTGGGAGTACCCCAAGCAGCTCCTGTACACCCAGATCTTGCGCGACAAGATCGGCGAGGTCATGGCCGGCGCGCAGACCTTGTCGGAGGCGGTCGACAAGCTGGCCGCGCAAGAGGACGCGTTCTTCTCCGAGCGCTTCCTTTTGGCGCGTCCGCTGCTCAAGGCGCTGCGCGCCGAGAAGCGGCCGGTGCTGCTGATCGACGAGGTCGACCGCGCTGACTCCGAGTTCGAGGCGTTCCTGCTCGAGGTGCTCTCCGACTACCAGGTCTCGGTGCCCGAGCTCGGCACGCTCAAGGCCAAGCACATCCCTTTGGTGCTGCTCACCTCCAACAACGCGCGCGAGCTGACCGACGCGCTCAAGCGCCGTTGCCTGCACCTGCACATCGGCTACCCCGACGCGGCGCGCGAGCTCGAGATCGTGCGCGAAAAAGTGCCCGAGGCGGCCGAGGCGCTCGCCGGCCAGGTGGTGCGCGCGGTGCAAGCCATCCGCGAGCTCGATCTCAAGAAGCGCCCGAGCGTCTCCGAGACGCTCGACTGGGCGCGCGCGCTCACCATCCTGAACGCGCAGTCGCTCGACGAGCAGCTGCTGCATGAGACGCTCAACCTGATCCTCAAGTACGAAGGCGACATCGATCGCACGCTCGAGAAGGCGGCCGAGATCCTCAAAGCCTAGCGGGGCTGCAGCGTGGAGCTCCGCTCGTCGGCCTTCCGGTGATCGGCCGGGGCGCGGGTGATCGAGTGGATCGGCTCGTTCGGGCGCTCCACCACGATCTCGCAGCGTAGCCGGCACGCCTTGACCACTTCGGGATCGGCGTTCTCGAGGATCACCCGCTGCTCGCAGGCGTCCAGACAGCGGTGCGCCGCCTCCGACGACCTGGCGAACGGCGCCGGGGCAGGGCCACGCAAGGGCGCGGGCGCCGGCGCGGGATGAAGCTGCTGCTAGGCGAACATTCCGGCATACCCAGCAGCGGCCATCGCCACCAGCAGGAGCGCCACGCGCAGCATTCCTCGATGCTACCAAAGAAAAACCCCGCTCGCCCAATGAGGGGAGCGGGGTCGGTCGAATCGGCGCGCCGGCTCAGTCGTCGGAGGCCGGAGCGCTCCTGGAGCCCGTGGCCGCGACCTCCGGCTTCTTCATGGCGTCGAGCGTAACCATGTCGCCGTTGGCGAAGCCCACGCCCTTGGTGGAGATGCACAGCGACAGCTTCTCGTTCAGGTGGTCGGCCACCTGCAACTTGCCGACGGTGCGCCCCATCTCGTGGCCGATCACCTGCCCGGTGGTCGGGTCGGTGATCTCCTCGCCGATCTTGCGCACGGTGAGCGTCGCGCCCACCGGCAGGCCGATGTCCGAGCCGGCGGTGATGTAGATCTTGCCGCCCTTGCCGACCTTGGCCACCGCGCCCGACCACGGCTTGGAGTCGGCCTTCGAGATCACCTTGTTCATCATGTTGTGGATCGCGAGGTACAGCGCGCGCTTGCCGAGCGTCTGATCCACCGAGTGGCTGCCGCCGCCCATCACCACCGTGTTCTTCGAGGTGGCTACGCCCTCGCCGCTCTCGGCCAGCCAGATCTCGCCCGAGTTGGCGTCGATCATGCGCAGGCTGACGCGCGCATGGAAGTCCTTGCGGTGCTGCTGGTAGTAGCCGCCGAACCCGCTCGACTTCTCGTCGGCGGCAAAGTCGGTCACCTTGCCGGTCACCAGCGCCTGCAGGCCCAGCAGCTTGCCCGCCTTGGCGGCGGTCTGCGCGCTGATCGCGCCGGTCATCCCCAGCCCCTGCTCCTTCAAGACCTGCGCGAGCTGCTCGCGCTCGATCACCACGAACGCGCCCGACTTCACCAGCGCCTCGGTGGCGGCGTCGCGCGCGGCCTCGGCCAGCGCGTTGCGCGACCCGCCGTAGTAGCCGTAGTGGGACGCGTCGTCGAAGTCGACGATGCCCACGCGCTTCTTCGGGCCATGCAGCTTGGGCGCGGGGGCCTCGGCGTTCTCCTCCGCCTCGGTGTCCTTGTCACGCTGCGCCGCCTGAGAGCCTTCATCGGACCTCTTGTGGGCGTTGCCACCCGCGCACCCCGCCAACAAAAAGCTCGTCGCCGCAGCCAGGACCATCCGCTTGTTCATTTCAATCTCCCTAGTTATCGAGTTTCTTGGTCAGCTCGGCCGCCGCCAGGCGCGCGGCCTCGTTCAGCGCGTTCAGGCGCGCGGTATCGACATCGATGTGGATCTGCGCGGCGTGCTGCGTGGTCGAGGCCAGCACCTTGCCGTCGCGCACGCGCACCAAGCGCGCCACCACGTTGGCCTGCCCAGAGTGCATGCCGCTCTCGGCTACCGTCGAGTGATACGCGGTCTGCGCCACGCCCTTTACGATCACCACCAGATCAGCGTCCGATTTCTCGGCGATCGAGCGGCCCGCGCCGGACGACAGGTCGAGCACTTCGAACGCGGGCTTTGGTGCAAGCCGGCCCTTGAGCACGTGCGGGTCGACCACGTGGAACCCGGCGCCGGAAAATCCGTCGGCCATGGTCGCCTCGATGCCGCCCATCTCGTTGTTGACCTGCACCATGGTGGTCTTCGACGAGCCGTAGCCCCAGCCCCACACCACGTCGGTCCAGCCGAACACCTGGTGCGGCCCGAGCTGCTCGGTGGCGAGGATCAGCACGCGCTTGCCGCCCAGATCGATCCCGCCGCCGTCGTTGCGCGCCTTGAGATCGCGCCCACTGCGGCGTCCGCCCAGCGCCACGGTCAGCGCGTCGACGTCGACCTCGACGTTGACCTCGACCTCCATCACGTTGCCGTCGATGTCCTCGTTGACCACCGTCGAGCGCGGCACGAACGCGGCGGCGCGCGAATAGATCGCCTTGTCGATCAGGCTGTCGTCGCCCTCGGCCGGCCCGCCCAGCGACTGGGTGAGCTGCTCGAGCGCGTGCCGCAACGCAGCGTTGATCGCCTTGGCGCGCGCCATCGCCTGATCGCCGCCGGCCACCACCGATTGGCCGTGCGCGACCACCGTCGAGCGCCGCGCCTCGGCGCGCCCCGCTGCCAATAAAACCACCGCCGAAAGAACTGCCGCCGCTCGAGTCATCATTCGCTCCCGTAAGTCGCGATGATGACTACGCGGAGGCCGTGGGTTTCTTCCCGACGGTGTAGTGAGTTGCTTACTTGATGCGCGAGCGGTGCGTTCGGGCGACCTCGGTCCAGCCGCTCTTGGGATCGAGCCCGAGGTAGGTGTCCCAGGCCTGCCCTGCGTCCTTGTTCTTGCCGGCCTGCTCGTAGGTCATGCCCAGGTTGAACCACGCCTCGGCGTAGCCCTTGTCGAGCTCGACCGACTTCTTGAGCGCCTCGAGCGCGCGCCCGGTGTCGCCGGTCTCGGCGGCCACCGCGCCCAGGTTGTTCCACGCCTCTTTCGAGGCCGGCGCCATGCGCACCGCCTTCTCTAGGGCCTCGCGCGCCCCGCGGCGGTCCTTCAGATCGTCGAGCGCCGCGCCCAGGTTGGTCTGCGCCTTGGCGTAGCTCGGATCGATCGACAGCGCCGCGCGATATTCGCCGACCGCTTCGCGCAGCATGCGCTCGTCGATCTTGGGCGCCGCCTTGAGCCCGCCCGGCTCCGCGCCGCCCGCGTGCAGCTCGATCTTGCGCGCGCGCGAGTTCGGATCCACGTCGGTGGCGCGGCGGAAGCGGCTGGCTGGCTCGAGCGCGGTCAGCGCCTTTCGGTGCAGCGCCACGCCCAGGTTCGAACGCGCCGCGATCGAATCCGGGAACACGCCCAGGAACACCTCGAAGCGGCCGATCGCCCCGTCGTAGTCGTTCTGCCCGAGATCCTTGACCGCGAGATCGAACCCGTAGGTCTTGGCGCGCAGGTCGAGCAGGTAGTCGCGCACCCGCGCGATGCGCTCCTTGTGCGTCGGGTGGGTCATCCCGCGCGGGATCTCGCCCATCGCCGCCAGCATCTTCTCGTGCAGCGCCACCGCCGTCACCGGGTTGAACCCGGCGCGATACGAATAGAGCGCGCCGAACTGATCGGCCTCGAACTCGTGCGCGCGCGAGACCGTGTTGAGCAGCGTCGACAGATCGCCGGCGCCGCCTTCGAACGCGCGGTTGCCTTGGGGTGACAGCGACGAGGCCACCTGGATCATCCCCACCCCGTGGCGCAGCGCCGCGTGCGCGCACTCGTGCCCCAGCACCGAGGCCCACGCGTCGTCGGTGTTGCCCAGGTTGTTCTTCACCAGGTCGACCAGCCCCTTGAACACCAGGATGGTCCCGCCCGGCAGCGTCAGCGCGTTGATCATCGGCACGTCGACCAGCACCACGCGGTAGCGCAGCTCGCGCTCGGGCCGATCGCTCACGGCCGTCAGGCGCTTCAAGATCTTGTTGAGCCGCTCGTCGAGCGCCGGGTCGTCGAGCCGCCCGAAGCGCTCCTCGATCTGCTTGGTGAGCAGCTGCCCGATGCCCACCTCCGACGAGGAGTCGATCACCTGCCCCTCGACCAGCGCGTTGATGTTGCCGGTCACCAGCGACAGCTTGGTCGCCGCCCAGCGCCCCAGCTCCGAGCGCGGATCGATGCTCACCGCGCGCGCCCAGGCGGTCTTGGCCTTGTCGTTCTCGCCGCGCTCGTGATTCACCAGCCCGAGCTGGTACCAGCCCGACTGAAAGCGCTCGTCCAGCTCGACCGCGCCCTTGAGCCGCTTCTCCGCCTCACCCAGATCGCCGCCTTCGTAGGCGTCGATGCCGAGCGCGAGCTGCGCCTCCTTGACGTGCGGCGCCTTCTTCCACGCCTTGCGCGCTTGATCGCGCTTGGCCACGTCGGGCGCCGAGTACGCCATGCCGAGCAGGTACTGCGCCTCCTCGAGATCCGGATGCGCCTCGACCGCGTGCTCGAGCACGGTCACCGCGCCCTTGGCGTCGCCGTTGGCCAGCCGCGCGCGACCGTCGATCAGATCCTTGCCCGCGTCGCCGTACTTGAGGAAACCCTCGAGCTCCTCGGCGCGCCGCTGCGTCGCCTGATCGGCGCGCGGATCGGTCTTGAGTCGAACCGCCAGCTCGAGCGCACGCGCGCGCGCGGCCGCGTCGCCCTTGTCGACCATCGCCTTGAGCGCGTCGAGCAGCGCCAGCTTGGCCTCGACGTTGGCCGGCTCGCGCTGCACCAGCTGGTCGTAGACCTGCACCGCCGTCGCCAGATCGCCCGCCGCAACCGCCAGATCGCCGAGCTCGGTCAGCGCCATGCCACCGACGGGCGGCGGCTGCGCGCCCATCTCACGCAACAGGAAATTGGCCTCGACCTCGCTGCCGGTGCGCGCCAGGCAGTGCGCCAGGCGCACCTTGACCACGCCGTTCTTGGGATCGAGCTTGACCGCCTCGCGATACGCCTTGACCGCCTCGTCGCAACGCCCGGCGACGGTCCACGCGTCGCCGCGCGCCGCCTGCTCGTCGGCCTGCTTCTTGGTGTCCAAAGGGGCCGCAGCCTTCTTGTGCGGCGCAGCCTCGGCCGCCAGCGACCCGCAGAGCACCAACGCCAGCGCCAGACGCATGAGTTCCTCCACTGAATGCTACGCCGCGGCGAACCCGATCTCGCCGCCTAAAAGATGAATCCTCTCCAGGACCTGGCGGTCAGGAGCATGGCCAGCGTATCGGCCAGATCGTCCGGGCGGAGCCGCTGTTGCGGCGGCATGTACTTGTAGCGTTTCTTCCACCAGCGCACCGGACCGCGGTCCGAGCAGCCCTGCGCGCGATCGTCCTGCGCGCAGAAGATCCGCACGTGCAGGTGATCGTCGTGCGGCATCGAGTCGCCCGGCTGGTGCAACAGCTCGGTGGCGCGATCGAGGAGCGACGGATCCTCGCCCTCCGCCGCCGCGTAGGCGAGCAGGCGATCGCGCAGCCGGTTGTTGATGAACAGGTACTGGATCTCGATGCGCGGCTCTTCCAGCAGCGCGCGCACCAGCGCCCAGTTGCGGCGCACGTCGAAGGTGCGCGGCGTAAACGGCCCATAGACCACCCCGTGCTCGGGCGGCAGCGGCGTGCGCGCCTTGAGATCGGCGGCGGAATAGCGCGGCATCGAGTCGGCAGGCGGCACCGGCCGGCCCTTGTCGTCGACGGCGTAGTAGATGAGGTCCGCGTCGCGGCCGTTCTCGTGCGAGCGGTGCAGCACGCTGTCGCCACCGCCGCGCGACGACAGATCGCCGATGCCGAGAAGCGCGCCCGGATACTCCCGCCGGACCCGCCGCGCCGCATGCGCGAGCGCCTCGACCAGCTCGTCGGTGCCGTAACGGGTGTCACGAACCGCCCACAGGGTGGGGAACACGTAGCCGTCGCCTTTCTCCGCCAGGTGCGCGCCGTGGCGGAGCGCGCCGTGCGTGAAGGTGCCGATGCTCACGCTCGTGCCGTCGCTGAACAGCCCCGGCCCGGCGCAACCCGCCAGCACCGCCAAGAGAGACCAAGGAGCGAGCAACCGCACGCTAGTAGTGTATCATCGCTTCGCCATGTCGGCCGTATCCTTCGAACCGGAAGAGGCGCAGGAAGTGGTCCGCGCGCTCGCTGCGGTGGCCGCCGCCGACGGCGCGATCCTGTCGCGCGAGGAGTCGTTCCTCGAGGGGTTCGCCGTGCACCACGGGGTCGGCGGCCACGCCTGGATCGCCAGCCCGCTCGACGAGGTCGCCCTGGCGCGCGCAGTCACCGATCCGGCCAAGCGCCGCGAGGTGGTCGCGCTGTGCCTGCACATGGCGCACGCCGATCACGACTACGCCCCCTCGGAGCGCGTGCTGATCGAGCGCATCGCCGCGGCGCTCGGCATCCCCGACAACGTGCTCGCCGACCTGACCGCCACCGCCCGCGTCGTCCGCTAAAAAAACGGGCGAGGCCCAAGCCCCGCCCGTGTCGATTCACCGTAGCGCCGCTCTTAGTGCTGCTCTTCGAACTCCGCGTCGATGACGTCCTTCTGCTCCTGCGTCGTCTGCGCCTCCGACTGCGGCGGCGCCGCGCCGGCATCGCCACCGCCCGCCGACGGGCCTGCCTGCTTGTACATCTGCTCGGCCATCTTGTAGCTGGCCTTCTGCAGCGAATCGAACGCGGTCTTGAACGGCTCCGCTTCCTTGGCGTCCTTGTTGGCCTCGAGCACCTTCTTGGCCTCCGTGATGCCGGTCTCGACCTCGGCGCGCGCCGCCTCGTCGAGCTTCTCGCGGTTGTCGGCGACCATCTTCTCCATCTGGAAGACCAGCGAGTCGAGCTGGTTGCGCGCCTCGATCGCCTCTTTGCGCTTCTTGTCCTCGGCCTCGTGGGTCTCGGCGTCCTTCACCATCTTCTGGATCTCGGCCTCCGACAGGCCCGACGACGCGGTGATGGTGATCTTCTGCTCCTTGCCGGTGCCCTTGTCGCGCGCGTGCACGTTGACGATGCCGTTGGCGTCGATGTCGAACGTGACCTCGACCTGCGGGATGCCGCGCGGCGCCGGCGGCAGGCCGTCGAGGTGGAACCGTCCGAGCAGGCGGTTGTCGCGCGCCATCGGCCGCTCGCCCTGCGTGACCACCACCTCCACCGAGGTCTGCCCGTCCGAAGCGGTCGAGAAGGTCTCGGTCTTCTTGGTCGGGATGGTGGTGTTGCGCGGGATCATCGGCGTCATGACGCCGCCCAGGGTCTCGATGCCGAGGGTTAGCGGAGTGACGTCGAGGAGCAGGATGTCCTTCACCTCGCCCGAGAGCACGCCCGCCTGAACCGCGGCGCCGAGCGCCACGACCTCGTCCGGGTTGACGCCCTTGTGNNCTTGTGCGGCTCCTTGCCGAAGATCTCGCGGACCTGCTTCTGCACCATCGGGATGCGGGTCGAGCCACCGACGAGCACCACCTCTGCCAGATCGGCCGGCTTCTTGTCCGCGTCCTCGAGCGCCTTCTTGGTCGGCCCCTTGGCGCGATCGATGGTCGGGCCCATGAGCTGATCGAGCTTCGCGCGGCTGAGCTTGATCTGCAGGTGCTTCGGCCCGCTCGAGTCCGCGGTGAGGAACGGCAGGTTGATCTCGGTCTCGTTCACCGATGAGAGCTCGATCTTGGCCTTCTCCGCCGCCTCCTTGAGACGCTGCAGGACCATCTTGTCCTTGGAGACGTCGAGGCCCTGATCCTTCTTGAACTCGTCGATCAGCCAGTGCATGACGATGTCGTCGATGTCGTCGCCGCCGAGGTGCGTATCGCCGTTGGTGGACACCACCTCGACCACCTTCTCGCCGACCTCCAGCACCGAGATGTCGAACGTGCCGCCGCCGAAGTCGTACACCGCGATCAGGTGATCGTTGCCCTTGTCGAGACCGTAGGCGAGCGCCGCCGCGGTNNGCCGCCGCGGTCGGCTCGTTGACGATGCGCTTGACCTCGAGGCCGGCGATGCGGCCCGCGTCCTTGGTCGCCTGGCGCTGCGCATCATTGAAGTACGCCGGCACGGTGATCACCGCCTCGGTGACCTTCTCGCCGAGAAACTCTTCGGCGGCCCGCTTGAGCTTGCCGAGGATGCGCGCGGAGATCTCTTGCGGCGAGTAGCGCTTGCCACGGATCTCGACCGCCGCGTCGCCGTTCGGCGCCTTGACGACCTTGTAGGGGACGCGCTTGGTCTCTTCCTCGATCTCCTCGAACTTGCGACCCATGAACCGCTTGATCGAATAGACGGTGTTCTCGGGATTGGTGATCGCCTGGCGGCGCGCGATCTGGCCGACCAGGATCTCGCCCTTTTCATCGAAGGCGACGACTGACGGCGTGAGACGCCCGCCCTCTTCGTTGGTGATGACCTTCGGCTCTTTGCCCTCCATCACGGCAACAACGGAGTTGGTGGTCCCGAGGTCGATTCCGATGATCTTTCCCATGATGGTCGGCTCCCTAAAGGTATCGCTACGACGGTGAACCTAATCATCTGTTTCCAATAGGTCAAGGCAGGCCTGGGCCTTGCTTCATGTAACTGGGCAGGCAGGCGGTCGAGCGAATTGGGAACGAGTTTTCCCTATCAATGGAGGAAGGTTCATGAGGTGGGTCAGCGTCGGTATGATGTTCGTGGTCGGGTGCAGCGGCTCGTCGGCGCCTCCGCCCGCAGCTCCCATGGGTAAGCCCGCGATAGCGGGGCTGAAGTCGATTGCCGTCCAGCCCCCCAACCAGCGCCTGGTGATCGACGGAGCCAGCCCGGCCACGCAAGCCTACAGCGCGATCGGCACCTTCTCCGACGGCACCACCCGGGACGTCACCGATCAGGTGCAATTCCAGGTCGAGGACGCCACCCTCGGGGCGTTCGCCAACGCGAGCTTCACCAGCAACCTCGACCACGGCGGGCTCACCAACGTCGTCGCGGTGGCCGGCGACGCGCTCGCCACCACCGGGCTCACCCTCGTGATGCGCCAGCGGATCGACGATCCTTCCTCGACGGTGCCGGCCGATGCCGCGCAAAAATTCACCGGCGCCGGCGACCCCACGCGCGCGCCCGACGTGGTCTACCCGAACGACGGCGTGCTGGTGCCGCCGAACCTCGGCCGCCTCGAGGTGCACTTCCAGCCGGGCGCCGGAAACACCCTCTTCGAGATCGGCTTTCAGAACACGATCAGCGACATCCTCGTCTACGCGCGCTGTGGCACGCCGCTGAACGGCGGCTGCGTCTACCTGCCCGACGCGAGCGTCTGGAAGTGGCTCTCGGCCACCAACCGCGGCTCCGGCGCGGTCAACATCGTCGTGCGCGGCACCGACGACAGCGGCACCTCGGTCGGCGCCTCGCAGCCGATCGCGGTATCGATCGCCAACGACGAGATCGCCGGCGGCCTCTATTATTGGACCACCTCGAACGGCACCGGGATCATGCGCTACGACTTCGCTTCGCCGACCGAGACCGCGGCGACGCGCTTCGTCGGGCCGGAGCTCACCGGCGGCAAGTGCGTCGGCTGCCACGCGCTCTCGCGCGACGGCTCCAAGATGGTCGCCGAGGCGGGCGGTCAGAACTCCGGCCAGCTGCTCATGCTCGACGTCGCGTCCTCGAAGCCGATGGTGCCCTTCCCGGCCGTCGCCCGCAGCACCTTCGAGTCGTGGAGCCCGGCCGGCGATCAGTTCGTCGGGGTGTACGGCGATTCCGGCGCGACCAACTTCAACCTGATGATCTTCGACGGCGGCTCCGGCTCGATGATCGCGCCGATCGCGGGCACCGGCACCGCGCAGAACCCGGCCGATCACCCCGACTGGTCGCCCGACGGCAAGAAGATCGCCTATGTGAAGGTGGGGATGTCGAACACGCTGCAGCGCATGTCCAAGGGCGCGATCGAGCTGGTGACCCAGACCGGCGGGTCGTGGTCGGCGCCGGTCGAGCTGGTCCCCGCGCTCGCCGGCAAGAACCGCTACTACCCGGCGTTTGCGCCCGACTCGAGCTTCCTGGTGTTCGACGAATCGACCTGCGCGAACGGCGCGAGTGGCGACGACTGCGACGCCGACACCGATCCCACCGCCCGGCTGTTCGCCGCGCTCCCGTCGGCGAGCGCGCTGCCCGTCCTGCTCGCGCGCGCCAACGCGCCGGGCCGGCTCGACCCCAACGCCAGCCTCACCAACTCGTTCCCCAAGTGGAGCCCGTTCGTCTTTCAACGCACCGGCGAGGCCGGCTCGCGCCTGATGTGGGTCACCTTCTCCTCGTCGCGCCGCTTCGGCCTGCGCGACGCCCCCGCCGGCACTGGCGACGAAGGCACCAGCGGCAGCCTGATCTGGATGGCCGCCATCGACCCCGACCAGGTCGCTGCGGGCCAGGACCCCAGCTTCCCCGCCTTCGCATTGCCCTTCCAGGACTTCACGACCTCGAACCACATCGCGCAGTGGACGACGCAGATCGTCCCGCCCATTCAGTAGTCGCCAAAAAAAAGGCCCGGCGGAGTGCCGGGCCTTTTTGCTGTCTATTGTCGATCGTTCAGGCGGTCGTCGGCGGCGGCTGGGTCGTCGACGGCGGCGTGACGATCACCGGCGGCGTGGCGCTGGATTTCCCGAACTTCTCCGGCATCTCGGTCAACGCCAGCGGCAGGAGCTCGTCCATCTTCTTGATGAAGAAGAACTCCATCTCCTTCTTGGCCTGCTCGGGCACGTCCACCATGTCCTTCTCGTTGCGCTCGGGCATGATGATGCGCTTGATGCCGGCGCGGTGGGCAGCGAGGATCTTCTCCTTGATGCCACCGACGGGCAGCACGTTGCCGCGCAGGGTGATCTCACCGGTCATCGCCACGTCCGAGCGGATCGGCTTGCCGGTCAGCATCGAGATCAGCGCAGTGAACATGGTCACGCCTGCCGACGGCCCGTCTTTCGGGATCGCCCCGGCGGGGATATGCACGTGGATGTCGGTCTTCTCGAGGAAGTTCTCGTCGACCCCGAGCCACTTCGCCTTGGAGCGCACGAACGAGAGCGCGGCCTGCGCCGACTCCTTCATCACGTCGCCGAGCTGCCCGGTGAGCACGAGTGAGCCCTTGCCCGGCATCTTGGTCGCTTCGATGAACAGAATGTCGCCGCCCACCGGCGTCCAGGCGAGCCCGGTGGCCACCCCCGGCTCGGCGGTGCGCTCGGCGACTTCCGACATGTAGCGCTGCGGCCCGAGGTAATCGGGGATGTCCTTGCCCTCGATGACGAACTTGTTCGTCGCGCCCTCGGCCACCTTGACCGCCACGCCGCGCGCGACCGAGCCGACCTCGCGCTCGAGGTTACGAACGCCCGCTTCGCGCGTGTAGCTGTCGATCACCTCGGCCACCGCAGAGTCGGTGACCTCGATGTTCTCGGCCTTGAGCCCGTGCTCTTCGAGCTGCTTGGGCACCAGGAACTGCCGCGCGATGTTGCGCTTCTCGTCGCGGGTGTAGCCCGGCAGCTCGAGGATCTCGAGACGATCCTTGAGCGCCGGCGGCACCGGATCGATCACGTTCGCCGTCGCCAGGAACATCACGTGCGACAGATCGAACGGAACTTCCAGGTAGTGATCCGAGAACGAGAAGTTCTGCTCTGGGTCGAGCACTTCGAGAAGTGCCGACGCCGGGTCGCCCCGAAAGTCGTGCCCGAGCTTGTCGATCTCGTCGAGCATGAAGATCGGGTTGTTGGTGCCCGCCTTCTTGAGCGACTGGATGATGCGCCCCGGCAGCGAGCCGACGTAGGTGCGCCGGTGGCCGCGGATCTCGGCTTCGTCGCGCACGCCGCCGAGCGAGATGCGCACGAACTTACGCCCCATCGCCTTGGCGATCGACCGGCCGAGCGAGGTCTTGCCGACGCCCGGTGGGCCGAGCAGGCACAGGATCGGGCCCTTCTTGTCGGCCTTGAGCTTGCGCACCGCGAGGTACTCGAGGATGCGCT
>PNAM01000114.1:30285-162550 GCA_003170275.1 Myxococcales bacterium | reverse complement strand
ACGACGCCGCCGACCAGCGCGAACGGCACGTTGAGCAGGATCAGCGTGGCGTGGCGTCCCGACTGGAAGGCGTGGAACAGCAGGACGAAGATCAGGAAGACGCTGAGCGGGACAATCAGACGCAGCCGCGCCATCGCCCGCTGCTGGTTCTCGAACTCGCCGCCCCAGATGAAGAAGTATCCCTCGGGCACGCGGATCTCCTTCGACACGCGGCGCTGCGCCTCGTCGACGAACGAGCCCATGTCGCGTCCCTCGATGTTGCACTTGAGCGCGAGGAAGCGGGCCCCTTGCTCGCGGTTGATCTGCGTGCGGCCGACGTCGGCGTGCACGTTGGCCAGCGACGAGAGCGGCAGCCGCGTCTTGTCGACGGGGATCTCGAGCCGCCCCACCGAATACGCGTCGCCCTCCGACGGCGTGGGCAGCTTGATGCGCACCCCCACCTTGCGCTCGTCTTCCCACATGCTGGTGGCCAGCTTGCCGCCGTACGCGGTCTCGATCACGTCCTCCACCTCGCTGACCGGAATGCCCACGCGCGCGGTGGCCTTGCGATCGATGTCCGCGACCACGTGCACGGCGGTCCCGGCGCGATACACCTCGACGTCGCGCGAGCCGCGCGTCTCGTCGAGGATGCGCTTCACCTCGGTGAGCTTCTTTTGCATCATGCCGAGGTCGCTGCCGTAGATCTTGACCACGATCTGACCGCGGATGCCGGAGATCGACTCCTCCACGCGATCCTTGATCGGCTGCGAGAAGTTGTACTCGACCCCCGGGCGCTTCTCGAGCTCGCGGCGCATCGCGTCCACCACCTGCTCCTTGGAGCGGCCGGTGTGCCAGTCCGCGGGCGGCTTCATGATCACGAAGGTCTCGGCCTGGTTGGGCGCTTCGTCGTCGGTGCCGTCCTCCGGATGGCCCTGCTCGGTGAGCACGTCCTTGACCTCGGGGAAGCGCAACAGCGTCAGCCGCGTCGCACGCAGCACCTGCGCACCGAGCTCGAGCGAGACCGCGCTCGGCAGGGTCACCGTGACGTGGATGTCGCCTTCATTCATCTGCGGCAGGAACTCGGTGCCCAGCTTCGGCACCAGCGCGATCGCCACCGCCAGCACCACCAGGCCGGCCAGGCGCGTGGAGAGCGGAAAGCGCAACGCCACCCGCAGCGCGCCTAGGTAGCGCTTGCGCAAGAACACCAGGAAGGCCGGATCGACCTCCTTGATCTTCTTGCGCTTGAGCAGCTCGGCGGTGAGCGCGGGTACGCAGGTGAAGGTGAACAGCAGCGCGCCGGCCAGCGCGAAGGCGTAGGTGAGCGCCACTGGGCGGAAGATGCGGCCCTCGACGCGCTCGAGCGTGAAGATCGGCATCATGGCGGCGCCGATGATCGACATCGAGAACAAGATCGGCCGCACCATCTCCTTGGCGGCGTGCGCCACCACGCGCGGCACCTCGTCGGGCGGCGGTTGCTCCTCGGCCAGGTGGCGCCAGGCGTTCTCCACCAGGATCACCGCGCCGTCGAGGAGGATGCCGAAGTCGATCGCCCCCATGGACAACAGATTGGCAGGCACTCCCGAATAATAGAGTCCGACGAACGCGGTCAAGAGCGCCAGCGGCATGGTCACCGCCACCGCCAGCGAGCCGTAGATCGTGCGCAAGAAGAGCCACAGCACCAGCCCCACCAGCGCCGCGCCTTCCAGCATGTTGTGCGAGACCGTCCGCAAGGTGGTGTCGACCAGCCGGGTGCGATCGTAGAACGGCACGATGTGCATGCCGGTGGGCAGCACCTCTTTGTTGATGCGCGCCACCTCCTCGTGCACGCCGTCGAGCACGTCCTTGGGGTTCTCCCCGCGGCGCAACAAGATGGTGCCCTCGATCGAGTCGATCGCGTCGCCGCGCGCCACCGCTCCGCGCCGCGGCGTGTAGCCCTCCACCACCGTCGCCACCGTGTGCACCGTCACCGGCGTGCCGCCCTGCGCACGCACCACCACGTCCTCGATGTCCGTCTTGTTGCGCAGGTAGCCGCGTCCGCGCACCACGAACTCGCCTTCGCCCTGCGTGATGTAGCCGCCCGAGGTCGCGCCGTTCGACGTCGACACCGCGTTGAGCAGGTCCTTGAGCGTCAGCCCGTTGTTGCGCAGCCGCAGCGGGTCGGCGAGCACGTGGTACTCCTTCTGAAAACCGCCGAACGACACCACGTCCGCCACGCCGGCCACGCGCTTGAGCTGCTTCTCCACCACCCAGTCCTGCCAGCCGCGCAGCTCCGACGGCGTGTGATGATCGCTCTCGAGCGTGTACTGATAGACCTGTCCGACCGGCGTGTCGTTGGGACCGAGGGACGGCGTCACGCCCTGCGGCACGTCGGCGTCGGGCAGGCGCTCGGCGACCTGGTGGCGCGCGAAGTAGATGTCGACGCCGTCCTCGAACGTGACGATCACCTGCGACAACCCGAACGAGGTGATCGAGCGCTGCACGAGCACGTTGGGCGTGCCGGTGAGCGCGCGCTCGACGGGGATCGTGACCTGCTTCTCCACCTCTTCGGCCGCCTGGCCGGGGTAGAGGGTGATCACCATGACCTGCACGTTGGTGACGTCGGGAAACGCCTCGATCTTCAGCCGGGTCAGGATGTGGATGCCGAACAGCGCGAAGGCCAGCGACGCTGCCAAGGTCGCCTTGCGCCGGCGGGTGGCAAAGTCGATCAACTTTTCTAGCACCACGCCGCACGGTGCAAGCGTCATTCCCGCCGGTGGGGGCCCAATTCAGGTCAAACGGACCACGAGCGCGACAGTTTGCCGCGGCAGGTGCGGCGCTATGCCGCGCGAGGCAGTCGTACGGTGATCGACGTCCCCGCTTCTGGAGCCGACGTGAGCGTACATGTCCCACCGAGCGCGCGCGTGGCCCGCTCGACGATCGCCAGGCCGAGCCCGTGTCCCGGCACCTCGCGATCGGTCCGCCCCCGGTAGTACGGCTCGAACGCGTGCGCCGCGCTCTCCTTGTCCATGCCCACGCCGTTGTCCTCGATCCGGATCTCGATCTCCGCGCCGCGCAGCGTGGCGGACAGGCTGAGCTCGAGCGGGCGTTGGCGCGCGCGAAACTTCACCGCATTGGAGATCAGGTTGCGCAGGATCTGGTAGAGCACGCCCGGCGTGCAGGCCACCTTTTCGTCGGTGAGCTCGGCCTCGACCTTGGCGCCGGACAGCTCGGCGGCCAGATCGGTGAGCACGTCGGCCGCGACCTCGGCCGGCGACGACTTGCCCGCCTCGGGCCGCCCCGCGCGCGACAGATCGAGCATGTCGTCGATCACCCGCGACATCCGATCGACCGCGACGCGAATCCGCCGCGCCATGTCGCGCACCTCGGCCTCCGACTCACCGCCGGCGAGCAGCAGATCCGCGTAGCCGCGCATGGGATTGAGCGGCCCGCGCAGATCGTGGGCGGCGCGGCCGGCGAACGCGTCCAGCTCGTCGTTGCGCTCGGAGAGCAGCGCGATGTGCTGGTCGGTCAGCGTGCGCTCGCGGCGCAACAGGCGCAGCAGCACCAGCGCCACCGCGGTCACCACCACGATGGTGATGGCACCGGCCGTCGCGTCCGCGGCCAGCGCCTGGCGATGCAGCTTGCGGATCGACGCCGCCTGCTCGTGCGCGGAGGTTCGGTTGATCGTCACCAGCCGGTCGATCGATTGACCGATCACGTGCACCTGCGACACCAGATCCGAGGAATGGCCGCGCGCCGACGCCTGGAGCTGCTCGAGCTGACGCTGCAGGCGGTTCCACTCCTCGCGCTCGCCGCGATCGTTGGCCAGCGGGTCGTAGGCGCGCGCGTCTTCGGCGATGCGCTCGACGATCTCCCGGACGCGCGCGGGATCGGCGGCGTCGTCGGCGAGGCGGTGGGCCTGCGCGCGCAGGTCGTCCACCAGCTCGATCGAGCGCTGCGAGTTCTCGACGATCTCGGCGGTGCGCTGCGCGACCCGCTCGGAGACCAACACGTCCACCCCGATCATTCCGACCAGCAGGAGCGCCACCAGCCCGAGCGCCACCAGCACCGGCCAGGCGCGCGAGGGCCCCTTTGGATCGCGGTGGGCAGGCGGCATTCCGTCGCATCTAAGCATGAACCATGCCGCGTGCTATGTTTTGCGACCGATGCAGCCTACCGGCCGGATCCTGATCGCCGAGGACGACGACCTCACGCGCGAGCTGCTCGCCAAGGTCTTGCGGCGCGACGGCCACACGCTGGTCGAGGTGGCTGACGGCGGGGACGCGATCGCACTGTTGCGCTCGAGCGAGCGCTTCGATCTGATCCTGACCGATATCCAGATGCCGCGCGCCAGCGGCACCGAGATCCTGGAAGAGGCCGCGCGCATCCTGCCCGACACGCCGGTCGTGCTGATCACCGCCTACGCCGAGCCCGGCGCGGCCATGGACGCGATCTCGCGCGGCGCGGCGGACTATCTGGCCAAGCCGGTCAACGTGATGGCGTTGCGCGCGACCGTGTTGCACGCGCTCGAGCGGCGTCGCCTGGCCGGCGAGAACCGCGTGTTGCGCGAGACCGCGTCGCGCCGCTCGACGCTGGTCGGCACCAGCCCGCTCATGCTCGAGCTCTACAAGCAGATCGCGCAGGTGGCCGCCACCGATGCCAGCGTGCTCATCACCGGCGAGAGCGGCTCGGGCAAGGAGCTGGTCGCGCGCACCATCCATGAGCGCAGCCGCCGTGCCAACGGACCGTACCTGGCGGTCAACTGCGCGACGCTCGCCGAGTCGTTGCTAGAGAGCGAGCTGTTCGGTCACGAGCGCGGCGCCTTCACCGGCGCGCACAACCTGCGCAAGGGACTGTTCGAGGAGGCGTCGGGCGGCACGCTCTTGCTCGACGAGGTGGGCGAGGTCTCGCCGAAGATGCAGTCGCAGCTCTTGCGCGTGCTGCAGGAGGGCGAGCTGCGCCGCGTGGGCGGCAACGCGTCCATCCGCGTCGACGTGCGCGTGCTGGCGGCGACCAATCGCAATCTGCAGGTCGACGTCGCCGAGAAGCGCATGCGCGCGGATCTGTACTATCGGCTCAACGTGATCACGCTCGCCGTCCCGCCGCTACGCCAGCGCGGCGACGACATCGTCACCCTGACCCGCCTCCTGGTGGCGAGCCACGCGCTGGCCAGCGGACGCCCGGTCCCCGAGGTCTCCGAAGAGGTGATCGAGCGCATTCGCCGCCACCCGTGGCCGGGCAACGTGCGAGAGCTGGAGAATGCGCTGGCGCGCGCGGTGGCGATGTCGCAGCGGGGCGTGATCCTGGCCGGGGATCTGCCGCCGCTGGTCGCCGAGGAGGCGAGCGCGTCGTCCCTCGACGAGGATTGGCCGACGCTCTCCGAGCTGCAGCGCCGCTACGTCGAGCGCGTGCTGTCGCGCACCGAAGGCAACAAGACCGCCGCCGCGACCATCCTCGGCATCGATCGTCGCACGCTCCAGCGCCTGTTCGCGCGCGACGGAGAGGCCGACCCGGAGTAGTCGCCGCTCGCCGCTACCAGGCCACCGTCGGGAAGACGGTCTCGACGCCTTCGGCGACGACCGAGATGCCGAGCTCGACGTGGCACAGAAGGCGGCGGAACCGGGTCTGATGCAGTGAAATCTGTTCGTTACTTAGGGTGAGCGACGGGGTTTGAACCCGCGACCCGTGGATCCACAATCCACTGCTCTACCAGCTGAGCTACGCCCACCAAGTTTCTGATTCCGGTACCTTACGCGATCTTGGTTCGTCGTGCATCTCCCCCAGTAACCACAGTGCAACCAATTTCGGAGGGGGCGGACTTGTGCTGCGGCAAAGGTACTACTTCACCGGCTGGGCTGAGGTCAACGTCAAAGAGGTCGTAATCCTCGACGCGGAACAGGTCGACGCGCAAGTGGCAGTAGTGCCGCTCGGTGATGGTCACGCTGGAATGGCCCATCAGCTTGGCCAGGTGCTCCATGCTGCCGCCCGCGAGCACGAAGAGGGACCCGTAAGTGTGGCGCGTGCAGGTGTACCAGTCGCGGCCTTCCTTGGTGAGCTTGCACGACTCTAGCGCCTTCTTGAGCGCCTTGTGCAGCGTCTGCGGGCGAATGAACGCAGACGGGCTACCCTTCCGGCCCCCACGGGTCGGATGCTTCGGCTTGAAAAGCTGCCCGTTGCCGCCCGTCTTTAGCTTCCACTGGGTCAGGATCGGTAGCAGCCGTTTCCCGATCATGACCGTGCGCGACTCGTCGTCCTTGAGCGGCCCGAGCTTGCCTTCCTGCACTTGCTGGTGGACTCGAATGCGCAGCGTACGGAAGTCGACGTCGGACCATCCTAGCCCGAGGATTTCGCCGGGTCGCAGTCCCAGGAAGGTGCCGATTGCGAACATGACGTTGAACGGCTCAGGGAGTATGAGGAACACCGCGCGCACCTGGTCGAGATTCTCGAGGAAGGGTGTCTGCTGCGAGTCGTGGGTCGAGCGGTACAGGCGGCGAGTGGAGCGGGGGAGTTTGCGAATCGGATTGTCGGTCGCGAGACCGCGTTCAACTAGGTCTGTGTACAACGTCGAGAGCAGCCGGATCAGAAGGCACACGGTCCCGGCGCTCAACTTCTTGGCGAGTCTGGCCTCGATGAAGCTGCGCAGTTTCGCCGCGTCCACCTCATCTGGCGTGTACTTGCCGAATGCGGGCTTGCAGTGGTTGTTCCACCTGCTGCGATCGTAGCGATGCGAGCGGTGCGTTTTCTTCCGCCGCTCGAGCCAAGCGTCGGCGAGTTTTGCCAGCATCGGCACGGGTGCGCGCTCCACCGGCAACCCAACCCCTTCGGCCTCCACATCGTGCGTGATCTTGTTGAGCGCCGCTCGGGCCAGGGCCTCATCGGTGAACGTCTTGTACCGCTGGCGCTCACCCTCGCGCCACTTGATGAGCCATCCGGCGCCACGCTTGTAGATCCCGCCGGTGCCGTGCTGCCGTTTTCTTTTTGGTCTTGGCATGTAGCCACCTCCTCGTCGCCGAGTCTATCGTAGGGGTGTGACGCCGCGGCGTGCCTGGGCGGCGAGTTGCGCGACCTCGCCCGGGTCGATGGGACGCACGCGGGAAAGATCGACGCGCACGCTCGAGCCGATATGCACCGACGGCAATCGGCCAGCGCGAACCAGCCGCCGCACCGTTGGAACGCTGACGCCGAGTCGCTCGGCCGCCTGCTGCACGTTCACCAGCATCGGCGGCAGCGCCTCCCGCAGTGCGATCACCTCTGCCCGCAACCCCACGATCTCTTCGCGGAGAGCTGCCATCTCGGCGGGCACGTGCAATAGCGCGGCGAGACCGGCCCCGATGTCGTCGAAGCGCTCGGAGCGGGCGCTCATCTACTTCACCCCGTGAAGCACGCCGCCGCCCAGCAGCCACTTCTCGACCGCCGCGCGACTGATGCGGATACGGTGGCCGACGCGAACCACTCCGGGCACTTCGCCTCTGGCGACTGCGGCGTAGGCGCTCTTGCGGTTGACGCGCAGGAGCCCAGCCAGCTCGACCACGGTCATGACGGCGGACGTGGCGGTGGCCGGCTCTCGTGAGGACAGTTGCTGCTGGAACGGCGGGCGCTCGGGCGGTACCATTCGGACCTCTCGTCGCCTCCAGCCTGCAGCGGGCCGCGCAGCGCCGCTTCCGTGTTGATCGAGGCACGGTGTGCCCGAAACCCACGATGCCCGCCAAGCCTCCACCCAGCGCCCCGACGAAGTCTGATCTCGCTCTCGAGAAACTGCGCGCCGAGCACCAGGCGCACGCCCTGTACCGGCTTCTTCTTCTCGAAGAGGTAGATGCCTACAGCGTCGACCGGCAGGCGCTGCCGGGTGCCTTGGATCGCGCGGTCGAGCAGTTCATTCGAAAGGGCATGGGCACCGGCACAACGAGCCAGAAGGAAGACCCTCGAATTAGTCTCCTGGAGCAGGCGGTCAAGGATCTCGCGGGCCAGGAGATGCAGCTACGGGCAGCGGCAGGCAAGATCGTGAACGAAGCCGCCGCCCTTGTGCGGGAAGTTGTTGGAGTGTCAGCTCTAGCCCAAGCGTTCACGTCGCTGGCGGGTGGCGGACACACGCCTTCACCCTTGGATGTGGTGGGCGCGGCCGTCGCCGCACTGCTCTCACCGCTTGAGGGCGAAGGACTCCTTCCAGTCGGGCATGAACTCCCCGTCGGCGAGCGAGAGCAGCTAGCTCGGAGCATCATCCGCGATGTGGCACGCCTGCCCTCAGAGGCCGAGGAAGCGCTCCGGGCAGCGGTGGATCTCGGTCTCACCGTCGGGGACAGGTTGCGTCAGCCGTCGAATGATGTGCTTGAAACGATCATCGAGGCCCGACGCATCCGCCGATTGCAGGAGCATGCGCGTAGCGAGCTGCAGCGGCTCAGCAACTGGATGAAGACGACAGGGCAGGAGCGGCTCGAAGACCAACTACTGCGGCATCCCGCGGTCGTCGGATTCGAGGAGAAGTGGCGCGTTCATGCCACGCTCGACGTGAGCGGTCGCGGCCGAGTCTCGATCGTCGACGTCCTCGACGACCACTACCCAATCGCGTACCAGGAGTTCTCGCCCGACCTTGTGCGAAGAATGCTGCCGCGGTACGAGCGCCGGCAGGGCCGGTATCACGTCATCGACCGGCGCTCCGCGTTCAACACGTACAAAGCGTCGCTCGCCGCCGCTCTCGATGACCAGAGAGACCTCAAGCGCTATCCCTTCAAGCTGGAACTCTCGCCCACCGTCGGCAGCGACAATTACGAGGAGAACTTGGCGGTGTGGGAAGCGGCCTACGACAGCCGCCTCGACGAGGACCAGCGAATCGTGCGCCATTGCGCGAACCGCTCCGAACATGACTTCGACCAACTCGCCAACGAAATCGATCCACAGACTGCGCAGAAGCGCCGCGAAGGCAGAGGTGGCGAGATCCTAGATGCCACAGCTGGGCGCACGATTACGGACGCGTGGCATGACCTTCTCGCCCGGCTCAGGGGTCGCTGGATGGTGCTCGAACCACTCGTGACCTCGACCGACAAGCTGCCCCGCAGCGAGTAGTTCCTCTATCGCGGCCTGCGGAAAGCCTCCGCCGCCGTGCCGTCTTGGCGACTCTCGTCCCGCGCGTGGCACGGACAGCCCAGAGGCTCGCCGCTGCACAATGGGGTTTCATGATGGCTCGAGGAGCGTCATGTCGATCAAGACACCTTGCAGCCCGGAGGACCGCCGCAGACGGGGGATCTGTACGGAGCGGCAGGCCGCAGTGCTCAAGCGCTTCGGCCTGAATCCGCTCATGGACTCCGACGACGCGCACTGGGTAATCGGCACGCTCAAGACAAATGGCTGGACCGTGCCCGCATTGATCAGCGAGCAAGTTCACCTGCTCGACCCCGACTCGCCTCGGTGGAAAAAATCCCAGTGAGGTGCGGCGAGCGCATCAGATCGCAGTCGGCCGCGTACTATGCGGCGGCCGGTACCGAGGCGAAGTAGATGGCCGCGCCCGACGACGGCAGCAACACCTCTGCAAGCAGCGCGGCTTTCGCCACGCTCGTGACCGCGCTCGCCGCGCAGTACGCGCCGCCGCCCAGCAGCGCGCCTACAGCGGCAGAGGTTGCCGAGCAGGAATTCAACTCCGCGAGCGGCGCTTCGCCGCAACCAGCGGCTGAAGGGTCGCCGCCAACTCCGCCTTCGGATGGCGCGAGCAACCAGACCGAGACGCCCACCGCGGTCAAGGAGTCCGCGGCGGAGATGAGCGTGCCGATGCTACCGCTCTCGCTCGCGCTGATGTCCTCCGGCTCCTGCACCCAGATCGCGATTCCGGTCGCCCGCCTGGCCGAGTTTCTCAACGAGCTTGGCGCCGCCGCGGTACAGCAGCAATACGCGGACGTTCAAGCGTGGGTTCAGCAACGGAAGCGACGGCGCGGCGGGTGCGAGAAAATCTGGGGCCTGATCCTCGACGCGGACCTCGAAGCTGAAGATCCCTTGGCCGTCATTGTCGATGCGGGGCTTCCCCTTCCCACGACATGGTGGCGGACGATCCATGGGTGGAAAGCGATCTGGGTGTTCGACCGGCCTGCCGACTCCGACACCTTCGATGCCATCGCACAGCAGTTCACGATCGCCGTGCCCGGCGGCGATCCGAAATCGTGGTCGCTCGATCAGGCGCAACACTTGCCCATCGTGCTCAAGAGCACCGACGACGGCGTAATCGAGGTGAAATTCCTAGCGACCCAGACCAACGCTCAGCCTCTCCGCATTGCCGACTACCTGCCCGAGCTGCCGATGCGTCTGCAACGCGCTCTTGGGAGCAGCCGATGCCTCAGCGCGGGCGAGCGCCCAGCCGTCGAGGACTATCTGGCCGAACTGGGCACACCGGCGCCGGAGGAGACCGGGAGCCGCAGTGGGCCTTACGCCTGCTGCCCCGTTTCAGAGCAGCACGACCGGCCATGCTTCTACATATACAGGCAAGAAAACGGTTCGATCGACGCTACCTGTATCGGCGGCCACAGCGGCGAGTTGACGAAGTTCTGGTCCGAGCCGGCGTTGTACGAGCTGGCGACCGGCAAGCACATCTCCGATGCCGGGATCGATGCCCTGCACGACGTACCAATCAACTGGGCGGGCCAGTCGTACATCGAGGACAAGCTCGCCGAGGCGTTCGCAACCGAGCCGCAGCCGCGCGTGCTCGTAGCCACAGCCACCACAGTGTGGATGCGCGCTCATGCATCGAAAGTAATACTTCGAGCCCGCCGGCTCGCAGAGTCCGAGGGGATCGTGCTCACTACGCAGTTCCCATTGAACGCCTTCCTGCGGCTCTGCTGCGAGAAAATCGACGGTTTCGACTCCACCGGCCCCTGCCGAGTGGCGTTCGACGCGGTCAATCAGTATCTCACCCTGCTGCACAGTAACGGCTCAACGCAGCGGATCAAGACCGAAGGGGAATCGCTCTCCGTGGCACCGCACCTGCACGAGTGGAAAGCGTCCAGGGCGCATTACATCTACGCGACAATCACCAGCGATAAGAAGACTGAGACCAAGTCGATCTCCTTCACCGATCAGATCAACGTCAACGGCTACGCCTCGCACTGGAACAAGGGGATGAGCGGCAGCGCGGACCATCTAGCCGCTTTGGGCGTCCCCATTCTGCACCACTTCCCGCTGCCGATCGCCTTTGAGAAAGACTCCTGCTCGATCGACCCCCAGACCAAGTGTATCTCCATCACGCGCACCGCCCGCATGCGCGCCGGCGACCCGAAGTTCGACGCCCTGGACTTCTTCACCAAGCTGCAGCGCGAGGGGAAGCTCCCGCTCGCAACCGAAGAGGATGTGCCACGGTACTTGATGGGGATGGCCTCGCCTCTCGTGCGCCGCGTCGCGCCGGGGCTGCTCGGCGTGTACGTCTTCGAAGGTCCGAGCGGCAGCGGCAAGGAGTACATGGTCATCATCATCAACGACACGTGGGAACACTCGATCCTCATCCCCACCACCGTCAGCTTCGAGCTTCACGACGTGGACGATCTCGAGATGAATCGCGGCTTTCATGCTGCCAGCTCTGCCGTCTACATGCGCGTCAAAGAAGCTGGCAAGTCCATAGACAAGATCAATTCGCTCATCCGCTTCGCAGCAACCAAGCACGTCACCGCCCGCGGCATGCAAAAAGATGCGCGGCAGATCCCCAACTCGTTCACATACCTCGCCGACACGGTCGAGGGTCTGCCCGAGCGCAAGGAGATCGCGCGGCGCACCGTGGTGATCGGAACCCGGAACATCGGCGACGACGTGAGCAAGGGCGAGATCCGCCAGCAGATCATCGATCGGGCCCCGGACATCATCGCCTACCTGAAGGCGAAGATTGAATCGCAATCCCCCGAATGGTTCTTGAACCAGACGAACACGCAATCGCGACAAGTGGCGCAGGCTGCGCTAGCCAAGCTGTTCGGCGCGACCCTGCCCGAGGTCAAGGGCGGCAGCACCGACGAGTTGTTCGAGTACATGTTGTCGTTCATCAAGGAGCACGGCGAGCAGGAGGGGAAGGAGCAACTGGAAGCGGCGAAGAGCCGTGGGGGCAAAGACGGCAAGGAGACCATCCTGTTTCCCTCCTACGGCTTGGGCATGTTGATCGGAATCATGAAGGACCAGGTCAGGAACAACTGCCAGGAGTTCTTCAAGCAGCACGGCACCACACGTTCTCTCGAGATGTTCCTCAAGCGCGAGGCTAACTACCACGAGGTTGAGAACGGCCAACTTTCGTATTTGCGCGTCGAGATCAACGGAGCGCCGTACGCATTCAAGTTGGTCAAAGGGAAGCGCAACTTCGTGTTGTTCGACGAATTGAAATACTGCGACCGAATGGGCATCGAGCCGATCGGGCCGGCGAAGAAGAAGGAGGCCGGCGAGGAGCAAGCTACAGCGGGCGACGCGTCGCCCAAGGCCGATGTTTCGCTGCGCGCCGCGCCGACCCAATCCGGCACCAAACAGCCCCAGCAGGAGGGCGGACCGATGCGGTTCTCGTCGGCGACGCTCCGTTCGAGCAAGAAGCAGGAAGGAGGTGCGGCAGATGCGACCAAACGCAAATAACGCGGTGGTCGTCGACTTCGAGACCCACATGGACGCGAAGAGCGGATACAGCCTCAAGAAGATGTCGACACGAGCGTATGTCACCGATGAGCGTTTCGACATCCTGTCCGTCGCGATAGCGGTCGGCGTCGACAGCGACGTGCTCTTTTTCCACAAGTACGGCACCGACGGCGGATCGCTCGACGACGCTCGGCGGTTGCTCGAACAGGCTGCCGCGGATGGCCGTCGGCTCGTCGCTCACAACATCCACTTCGAGGCGATGATCCTCTCGCTCAAATGGAGCATCCACTTCTCGCGCAACTTCGACACCACGTCGTGGTTGAAATATCGCGGATTCGGATGGTCGCTGGCAAACGGCGCCAGGGCTGTAAGCCTGACCAAGGTGGACGCGCCGCTCTTCGACGAATCGAGCCTGCGGGACCTCGATAAGCTGCAGGAGTTCGCCTACTACAACTGCATGGACGTTGAGATTGCCCGCGCGCTCCACCACGCCGCTATCGGGGACCGCTTCTTCACCGATCTCGAGTTCTGGGCTGTCAACATCACCTGCCGCGAGAACATCCGCGGCATCGCAATCGATCGCGCGAAGGCTGCCGAGCTGGTGCGGCTGTTCGCGGGCAAGAGAGATGCGAGCCTCACCAACCTCTGCACGTCGTTCAGCAACTTCGACACTGCCAAGCTGCGGAGCGCCGTCGTCGTGCGCGCCTTCATGAAATCAGAGTTCAGCGTCGATCTGGCCTCACTCGACAAGCGCGAGCCCGTGGTTGTCGCGCTCAAGATGGGCGACACCAACGCCGGCAGGTTTTTGCGTATGCGCGAGGCGGTAGACACCTGGGATCGCCAGTCGAAGAAGATCGCCATCCTCGCCGCAGGCGCGCCCCGGCGCTATGCTCTGCTCAATTATTGGGGCGCACACACCGGCCGGTGGTCTGGCGGCGGGCGTGACGCCGAGCGGCTGAACCTGCAGAACCTCCACAAGGGTGGGATCGACGAGTTCGACGACCTGAAGCTCATCAGGCTCATCGTCGTCGCCGACGAGGATGAGTCGTTCGTGTCCGCCGACCTATCGACAATCGAGCCCCGCGTGCTGGCGTTCCTCGCCGGCCAACAGGACCTGATTGATTTGTTTGCAGCCGACGCAGATGTCTATATTTACTTCATCAGCGACGTGTTTCCCGACGTGGAGATCGTGAAGGGCAAGATCAACGACCACCTGCGCCAGCTCGGTAAAAAAGGCGTCCTAGGGCTTGGCTACGGGCAGGGCAAGAAGGCATTCCTCGCCAAGCTGCGCAGCGAGGACCCAAGCATCACCGAGGAGCTGGCCTTCAAGATCCACCAGCAGTACCACCAGAAGTTCCAGCGGATCAGCAAGCTCCGCCGGGACTACTTCAACGCGTTCAAGCAGGCGGCCGACCGCGGGTTGACCTCGACGGTGGGCGGCTGCTCGTTCAGGAGGATCAAGGACGAGGGCTGCTCAGGCTTCACCGTCGAGGTGCTCTTGCCGACGGAGCGGCTGCTGGTCTACCGCTCGGTCACGCGGACGAAGGAGGTGAGCCCCTTCGGGAAGCTCCAATGGACATACCGCTATGCGGACGATTATCAGTTCGAGCCAGCCGACAAAAAGGGTGGAACGAGAAGAAGCGGAACCGGAAAGAAGAAGAAATGCGGCGACGGCCAAATGCGTTCGCAGCTTCTCTCCCAAACCCTGATCGAGAACATCGTATCCGCGGTGGCGAGGGACGTACTCGTCGCCCAAATGCAGAAGATCGAAGAGCATGAGGGTATCCGCATCAGGTTCAGCGTCCACGACGAGAACGTTGCAGCGACTCGCCGCTGCCCATGCTCGCGCCGGGATGAGCCGCGCGAGCATAGCGTACCCGTCGAGGCGAACCACGAGGCGGATTGCCCATGGGTCAGGGGGCGGGCAGTCGTCAAGAAGATGATGTCGAGCGTCCCGGACTACTTCCCCAAGTTGGTGGGGTTGCCGGTTTCCTGCGAGCTGAGCGACGCGATCCGCGACAGGTACGGGAAGTAGTGGCTCAGCAGCAAGACTACGCCACCTGCACCATAGACACCGGACCCATAGCGCGGTTGATCGTGGTCGAGCTGCTGGCGACTCGAGCGGCCAAGCCAGGGCATTTTCACCAGTCCGTTTTCGACCTGGCGACCGGCAGGATGCTTGAAGCCGACACCCCAGCCCGGGTGTGGGTCGCTTGGTCGACACCCAGTCAAGCGCCGCACCGTCGCCGCAGCCTCGCCACAGCTTTAGCCGCAACACAACTACCCAGAATTATTAGCAGCCACGGCGCCGCAGCTTGAAAAGGTACACATAGACCTCTTGATCTTCTTGAGTAGAGGTATTGGTGCCTGCCTCCCCAGCGGGTGCTCAGGGGGGCGGTTGGTCGTCGAAAACCCCTGCGGCGCTGTGGCTGCCAATGAGAACGGGTGGTTGGAGTGCGGCAAACACCGCGGCGGGGCTGCGGCGGGTGCGCGGCTGGACGCTGGAGCTACGGCTGCTAGTCCGCTCAAGCCAAGCCCGCCGACAAGATGTCGCACAGGGGAGTTCTACGGCAGGACCCGGCGGTCCTCGTGCGGCGCGACAGCGCCCGCGCCGTCTGCTCGTTGATCGTGTAGCTCGCGTGCAACCGCGGCGCTGGAAATCGCTGATCAGCTAGTTCGCGCTCAACGCAGTCAAGCAGCTTCTACCTGCACTTTGTTGAATCAACGCCGCGGAATTGCTCGCCCCGAAATACGCTTCTCGTCGACAACGATCACCACGCTCTTGACGCAACTTTTCGATGAGGTCGAAGGCGCCGTTTGCCCTGGCCGACCGACTCAGCGACGGGGAAGCGCAACCTCCGTCGACGCGATCAAGAGGCAGTCGCTGCGGGGCAGGACTGTCATGACGCCCACACGCGCAGGCAATCGGACGCAAATGCCGGCTCCCACGAGGGTGGGGCACTCGATTGGGTGCATGCGCCTGACCGCCTATAATTGGTTGGAGGTGATCTTGAAAGCACCAGCGCCCGGTAGCGCTCCGGCCACCGCCATTAGGGACGCCTGCCTTCGCGTGGCCGAGCAGGTTGCCCACCGACATGCCGCTGAGCAGGCCCGCATCGTGAACCACGTGCAGGTGGCCCCTCGCAGCGTGCGCGATATTCCGAGCGCGCCGCCGCTTCGCTTCCCCCATCTCGACGGCGCGGCGCTCGAGGGCCTGCCTTGCGGATTTGAAGCGCTCGCCGAGGAATCTGTCGCGCAGCTCGCGGCGGATCTCGCACACCAAGGCGCCCGAGGCCCAACAGCGCGTCAGTCGATCGCCAACGACGCCGCAATCTCGATCGCCCGCCTTCGCTGCTTTCAGAGTTTGCAGGCCGTCGCCCTTGGCGGCGGCGGCGACGATCTCAAACGACGTGTGCTCGATCTGGAGCGATTGATCGAAGCCGAGCACCGCCGCTGGATGGCGGCTCTCGACATGCTCGCACGCATGGACCCGGCACCGGCTTCAGTGCGAATCACTGCCAACCAAGCCGCCATACAGGTGAACACCAGGTGAGGCGTGCAGGCCGGGGACGACGGAGGCTGGTCGAGGACTTTCCGATCGCCACCGATCTCGACGCGATCCGCAAGGCGGCCGGCGGCCGGGCGCGGCTGCGCAGGCTCGACAACGTGGTCTTGACGCTCGACGACGGATTGGTCGTCGAGGTTGAGATCCTTCACCTCCCGTGGCGATGGGGCAGCCTCCGACCGTTTCTGCGGTGCCCGTCTTGCGCTCAGCGGTGCAGCGTCCTGCGGCGCGTCCCCGCGTTTCCCTTTTTGGCTTGCCGCAACGACCTACGTCTCGACTATCGGGCGAAGTATCGTTGCCAAGTGTTGCGACGAGTGAGCTGCGCTTCGATCGTCGGAGTGTAGTGCGCGTCGCTACTTCGAATCGTCGCTCTGGTGTCGCCCGCGAACGCGCTTGCCGGTAGTGGCCAAGAGGGCCAGCGCCAAGTTGGTGATCGTCAACCGCGAGCCCAACATCTACGCCGAGTGGAGCTACGTGCTGACGGGCTGCGCGGCCTCGCCGCTGGTGAACACCGATCTGTGCGGCGGCGGCGACAACCTCCGCAGAGATGGGCGCGAGCCACGATGCCGCGCCGCGACGCCGTCGGGGTGCATGGACTGGTCGGTGGGTCTTTGTGCCATCCGTCGTTGTAGACGCGGCAGGTGATCGGCATGCCACCCATGGCGCGGTGGGCCGTGTAGCGGCCCGCGACAATATACGGCACGTGCGCGACCCCGAGTCGGCCTACTATTCGTGCAGGGGAGGAATCGTGCGCATGAGTTTCTCGAGGCATCGTCCGCGGTGGCCATCAATCGGGTAGAGCAAGCGCACGTTCGCCAACCCATGGGAGGCTCATTTGGCTGACTCGGAGACATGCTATCCAGACGCTCTCATCACCCGGCTAGTCGAAGCATGGAAGCCACCACACCGAACTTCCCTCGCAGGCGATGAGAGCGGAGTACCATTTAGCGACGGTACCTTGCGAACGGTCGTTGAGCAGGCATTCTTCGCCTCGCTGCGTGCGGAGGAGGGAAGATTTCTTCGCCAACGCCTGGTTCTCGTGGCGGAACTCAACGATCTGAGTTATCTCAAATGGGATCTGGTGGTCCTCGAGACCCCAGTCGAATTCGGAGCGGGTACGTTGGCAAAACTCGCCCCGGCTCTCGGGAGTGACCGCTACGCCGTCGTCAGTACCGCCAATGGTAACCTCCAAGTCAAAGCCATCGGTCAGCCAAACGACGGACCATGGCTCTTCGCCGAAGATCACTATCCCCGGATTCAAACGCTCGGGCCGGCTGACCTTGTCTTTCTCAAGGGGAGCAGTGCGATAGTCCGCTACCGAGCGGGCGAAGTCGCTGAGTTGGAAAACGATTTCTTGGCCTCGGCGCCCGACGAGCCTGCAACTGCGACAAGGAACATAATGACAACGCTGTTCGCGCACCGGGAGGGCGCCGTGAACAGCGTAGAACTAGATATGGTTCGAACCCAGCTTGCAGAGTTATTCGAAGCCGTTTCCGCGGTGGGGCATGGCGGAATGCTGGCAATCCTGAGTCCGAATGATCCAGAGGAAAGTAACCTTCTGCAGGTCTGCGACTACAGGATCAAACCAATGGACATCGGCGACATCATCGTCAGCGTCATCGAGGGGGCCCAGTCTGCAGCGCAGATCGAGGAGCGCGTGATGCTGCCACCAGATTTCATTCCGGTTCGAGCATATACTAGTGATGAACTAGGTACGCAAATGGGACTCAAAGACTCGGAGACCGCGTGGCGCAGAGCAAGAGACGCTGTTGCCGGCGCCGCTTCCGTGGACGGCGCGGTACTCCTCAATGCGAACCTCTGCGTATTGGGGTTCGGCTGTAAGCTTCCACGAGCGGGGACCCTGCCCACCGTGTCGCGGCCACTATCCAATGGAGACTTTGCCTCTTACGATCTTTCCAAACGGGGAACTCGCCACGCCGCTGCTGCTCAGTTCGCCGATCGACCAGGCCGAATGGCAGTCACGTTCTCTGCGGACGGCCCCGTCGGATGTTTCATGTGGAGTATCAAGCGTGGCGAGCGCATCTACTGGCCGGTGCATGTAGGATCGTTCGCTCCGAATCGGTGGTAGGCAGCCATCAACGTAAATGAAGCTCGGAGGTCCTCGTGGGCGTAGAGCTGATCACGGCGTTGGGGTCGGTTGCCACGGCGGTCGGCGTCTTCTTGGCCTGGATTCAGCTTCTTGCCGCGAAGGAACAAGCCCGAAGTCAGTTTGAAGACCGCCTCGTGGAACAGTTCCGCGAGATCATCGCCCAGTTGCCCGTCGAAGCGTTGTTAGGGGAGTCGCTGAGCGACGATCTTCAACGAACAATGCTCGGCGTTTTCTACCGCTACGTCGACTTGTGCAATGAAGAGGCGTTTCTCCACAGGACGAAGCGCATTCGAGATGAAACGTGGAATGAGTGGCTGCAGGGAATCAAGTCATTGATGCTGCTTCCGGCGTTCCGCGCAGCGTGGTTGGAGATCCAGTCTCGCGCACCAGACAGCTTCACCGACTTCAAAGCGCTTGACATCAGCGACGATGGATCGCCCCACGAAGGAGACGAAATGAAGAAGCTCGGACCAGAGACCGTGACGGAGATTGGTAGTGGTCTGTTTTCCAGGTTCGGAATTCCGCTGAACGATCAGAGCCTCTATTTCGACTTCTTTGTTGTGTTTTCCAGATTCGAATACGCCCTAAAGCGTGCGGACTGGATTCACAATCATGCAGAAAAGCTGGAAGTTAACTGGGATCTGGCAGCCAAAGAGATTGAGGAAGAATGCCCAGCGTTGGCATCGACGCTCAGAAATGAGCATAGATATATGTTCGATAGCCCCCCTGAGAAGCAGACCATAAATGGTTTCGTGTGTTCGAAGGTCAAGGATGATACGGACCTGCGGGCGCTTCTTCGTTCGATCTCAACGGTGCGAAATAACCTGTTCCATGGCGGCAAGTGGGGTGGCACCGACCATTCCCGCAACAGGGAGTTGATCTCCTGTGCTCTAGAAATTACTCAGAAGATAGTCAGAGCCGATAGGCGCCTCAACGAACCCTTCCACGACGGGTAGTCTGGGCCACCGCGTTCTACGTCGACGCGCTGGGCGCCACCGTGATGTTCGCGTGGTCGGGCTGGTCGTCGCTGCGCATCGCCAGCGTGCGCGTCGGACTCGCCCTGAATCCCGAGCACGGCGCGAGCAAGATCGGGCTGCACCTCGCCGTCAGCGACCTTGCAGCCGCGCGTGCCGAAGTTGAACACGCGGGCGGTCGCGTCATCGCGCCGTCAATCGAGGTTGCGCCTGGCGTAGTCGTCGCCGAGGTGGTGGACACCGAAGGCAACACCTTCACGTTGACAGAGCGCTAACTCAGGCGCTTAGGTTCATAGGGCCGGCGCACCGAGCGCACACCAGACCTCGAACCCCCACGTTCGCTTCATCAGCACTGACCACGAGAGCCGGCGCTCGCGGGTGGCGTCGTCTGGGCCTCCCAGTCCGTCACCGCGCCATGGAAGCGGTGGAACGCTTCACTTCTTTTTCGAGCTGACCACCCGAAGTCCGACGACCCCGCCGACCAGCGCGCCTGCGAGCGCGAGTCCGGGGATCGGGTTTGGAGCGTGGTGCGGGGCCTGCCGGACGAGGATGATCGCGAACCCCACCGCCCAGCCCGCGGCGACTCCCGCCATCGCGCCACAAAGTCCGCCGAGCACGAGCCGCCCGCCCGATGACGCGCCGAGGGTCCCGGTGACGAGCTTCAGCGCGAGCGGGGTACCAAACAACCCGATGCCGGCGAATACCTCGCTGCTGCCGGGGAAGAGACCATCGCCGAAGATCAGTCCGACGGCGCCCGCGACGAACGCGACGATGATGGAGGCAACGCTCATCCCGGCCATGGGTTCATGTTACGTGACGAGCAGCGTGTAGGCCAAACGAACTGCATCTCCGCTCCGCTCTCGTTCGTCCGATCGCCCGCCGATCGTGCTCCCGCCCCCGCCCCCGTCAACTTCCGCCTCACCGACGGTAACATGCGTGGTAGAGCGGGTCGACGCTGTCGAAGAGGGCGGCGTCATCGGCTACTGCGAGGAGCTGCTGGCCCGGCCGCCACGGCCGCCCACGCGGCGGTGCCCCGCGCCTGGAGACTCGATCCCCTGGGGCAAACGCCTGGTAGGTCACATGCCAATGCTAGCCGCCTCATTAATGGTGTGCGGCTGCGCAGCGCGGAATGACTTGCGCAGGCAGGTCTCGGCGGTGATGGCGCACACCGACTTGCCGGCGGCGGTCATCCCGGGACACTACCGCGGAGTCGCTGCCGAACGCGGTGTAGAATTTGGCGTGGATGCCGAAGCTGCGGCCCACCATCAACGCGTGGCGACGTAAAACCCCAGCCGGTTGCCCGCAGGATCTCGCGCAAAGAACCGCTGCACGCCGGCCATCGGCCTGCCCTCCTCGACGGTCACTCCCGCGGCGACCAGGCGCGCACGCAGCTCGTCGAGATCGTCGACCTCGAACGCGACGTGCCTCTTCGAGTCCGCGTTGTCCGCCCTTGGATTCTACCACCTCGTCACGGCAGCGATTGGGGTGCGACCATCCGGTTGACCGCGGCGACTGTCACCGCTGGCTCTCCCGCGCCGAGGTGGCCAGGGGCGTGTGCTAGCCTTCCCGCATGAAAGTGGGAGGATTTCTCGATGGCCGACGACGACAAGCCTGATGAGGTGTCGGTGGCGCTCCAACAGATCAGGGGATCCAAGGTCGGCGGAATTGCGAAGACCGCTGCCGAAGCGGCCCTGGCCGTGATTCCGTACGCTGGGGGGTCCATCGCGTCCGTCATCGCCTCCTATCGAAGCGGCAAGCAGATAGAGAAGGTGTGTGATGTGTTGGGGCAGCTCCACGAGCGCATCAAGAAGACGGAGACGAAAGTTGAGGAGGTGCTCACCGAGGATCAGGTGAACGAGGTGTTGCACGAGTCGCTCACCGCCGTTGCCGTGTCGAGCGATCAGCTCAAGATCGACTACCTGACCACCGGGCTAACCCGCACCTTCACCGACAAGGACTTGAGCTTCGACCGAAAGCAGCTCTTCCTGTCGTCTCTTCGGAGCATGAGCGGACTGGAATTGCGGGTTCTTCGGTTCATCTATGGCGACGCCGATCCCTTCCAAACCTATCCGCCCCTCGCACCGAATCCCGAGGCTTCCTACAGCTCGAGCATATACGTCAACCCGACAAGCCAGTTCATGTGGCAGGTGGCCAAGATCACCGAGGACGAGGGGTCAACACTGCTGGAAGAAATGCAACGGCGACTCGACGAGGAAGAGCCGATCGTGCGAGGCATCGCTTCCAAGCTCGACCAACAGGGACTCACTGCCGTCGGGAACAACCTCACCGGCCGGTTGCGGAAGATATTCAAGCAGGTTCCCCTCGCGATGTCGGCGACGACGATGAGCCAGCCGTATCTCGCGCCAGAGCTACCGAAGGCGACACCGATCGAAGCATCTCAGACACCGTTCGGGCGCTCCTTCTTCTCTTTCTTTCGTCGCCCGTAGCGACTCCCTCGAACCTCTGGGAAGCACGGCCTACGAATCGCCACTGATCGTGCCGGTGAGCGTTACTCCGGTCTTCCCGACCTGGCTGCACGTCACGTTGTAGGTGATCTTCCAAGAAGGGACATCGGAATCCCATGTGACGGTGCCCGTCCAGGCGCTACATGATTTGGTCGGGTCGCTGGAGTTCAGCGACAAGCTCACGTTCGGCGAAGGCATGGTGATCGCCGTGCCGGGTGACACAGCACTTCGAAGGATCGACGTCGTTACGCCAACTGTCGAAGCCGTGCAGGAACCGATCGCCACCATCGACGAATTGAAATACTCGAAGAAGGCAGTCATGTTCGCGCAACCTGGCGCAGGCATGGCGATTGGGATGTAGCCCAACCCCGCGATGTCACCGCTCACGTACGACGTGGCCGCGAAGGGTATCGCGCCACCGATATTGATTATGTAAACGGGCTTCGCTGGCTTACAGCACGCTGTTTGGCCGATCGGACATCCGGCTGTCGCGCACGAGTATGGATTGTTCGCACTGCTGTTGGCAGAGGCAGCGCAATCGCCACCCCCGAACGCGTCCGCGCCGCTCTTGGTGCAGTACCAGACACGGTTGTTTTCACAGAATGCCTGGGTCGGTGAACACGAGGTTGTCGAGGGGGCGACTCCTCCATCGGGCGTCGTGCCGTTCATCCCATTGCTTCCGTTCGTCCCGTTCGATCCGGCTGGACCTGTGGCACCGGCCGAGCCCGGCTCTCCCTTGTCGCCCTTCGGTCCCTGGCATCCGGTAAGCAGAACGAAGGCGAGCACAAGCCGCATGATTCACCCTGCCGCGAGATTCGCACGCTGGGCAGCCGCTGTCACTGCGGCAGATTGACCACCGCTAGGCGATCTCGGGGGTCGAAAGATTGCAGTGAAGGTCGAGCGGGCGGATGTTCGGGTATCATTGCGCCGATGACAACGCCCGCCCCGAAGCGGTCCAACATCGTGCGAACCCTGCGATCGATGGCTAAGAACCACGAGTTTTATCTCAACCTCATATCGGCAGTTATTCCGATCATGTCGTTGATTCTCGCCGCCTTCGATCCCGGCGGACGCTACCACCCTTTCGGCACGGCGGAAGCCTGGGCAAAGATCTGGGAGTTTTGGAAGAACGTGTTCCTCAGCAGTACGGTAGCCCGACTGGGCGGCGTGGGATTACTGTCCATCGTCGGCTCACTGCTCTTCCTACTGCGACGGAAATACCGATACTGGTATGCCGTCCTCGAACTCACCGTAGCGGTCGGGGTGATTTGGCAGGCGGTGAGCAGTACGGGGACCGGGTTTGAGATCGCTCTGAAGGCGATGACCGGTACGTACTTGGTCGTCCGTGGCTTGGACAATCTCGACGAGGGCAAGAAGCAGTTGCGCGAGCGAGCATCGGTTCAAAGGCAATCGGCTGCCGCCTGAGTGCGCGGTGAACAAGACGACCTTCGTCGCGCCTTGATGCTTCCGCGGCCGGCGTCCACGCCGACCACGCGCGCAGCACCGTCGCGTGCGCGCCGTGTCCTGGAGTAGAGTGTTGCGCAATGCAGCCCGCCGACCACCGGCCAATGGTGATGTTCTCGAGCCACGGCCGTCACGCCGATGAGTAATGAATCTGTAGAGTACCGAGTGACGCCGTCGCTAGGCAGGGGCGCGATGCGCTACATGCTCGACGGAGACTCGCTGATCGTCGAGTCGGCCAAGAGGAGCGATCGACGATCGTTCGCGCTCGCCGAAATCGCACGGGTACGACTCACCTGCATCCAGGGCATCGGCCGGTGCGAGCTACACACGCGCGGCGGCGACAAGTTCGTGATCATGGCGCGCCACGTTCGCGGCTTGGCCGACTTCGTCGACCAGAAGGCGGAGTACGCGCGCTTCGTCTCTGCATTGCATGCGCGTCTCGTCGTCGCCGCGCCCGGTGCCCGCTACCTCGGGGGAACGAGCTTTGGATTCGCGCTGGGCGTGTTGGCGGTAGTCGTAGGTACCGCGGCAGCGATCATCGTCGCCGCAATCGCGGGCGCAGGTCACCTGACCGGCGTGGCGAGGGTGGTCGCTCCACTCGCCGGCGCGCTGGCCCTGGGCGTGCCGCGCATGAAAGCCGGTCGGGCGCAGCCCTACCGACCCGAGGCGCTGCCCGAAAAGCACATGCCCCGATGAGCCGCGATGCCCAGTCGCCCACGATGACCGTCACCGAGACTTTCTTCAGCGTCGAGGTCAACGACATGCAGCGGGCCACCGCGTTCTACGTCGAAGCGCTGGGCGCCGCCGTGATGTTCGCGTCGCCCGGCTGGTCATCGTTGCGCATCGCCGGCGTGCGCGTCGGACTTGCGCTGAATCCCGAGCACGGCGCGAGCAAGATTGGGCTGCACTTCGCGGTCAGTGATCTTGCAGTCGCGCGTGCCGACGTTGAACGCGCGGGCGGTCGCATCATCGCACCGTCGATCGAGGTTGCGCCCGGCGTGGTCGTCGCCGAGGTGATGGATACCGAGGGCAACACCTTCACGTTGACACAGCAATAGACACCAGCGGTGCTGCGGCAGGTGGTCGCTGCGGCCCGGCGTGCTCGCCGAAGTAGTACTGGGCTTCCTCGTGACTGATCCAGCGTCGACCCTCAGCGTGAACGCGGGCGACCGCGCCCCTTGCGACGCGGTTGCTGCCAACCCAACTTTCGCAGCCGGTGCGCACGGGTGTTTATCGCTCTTTCAGAGGACACCTTCGCGTCGAACCCCTTGGCCTTCAGTACGACGCTTACGTCGCCAGGCCCAACCTCGGCCTCCAACAGCGTCATAACAATCTGATCGAGGATCGCGTCGTGTCGGTCCTTTCCCTTGAGTTGAAGTGTCGGCTGCATGGCGTCAACGCGCCTCATGTGGAACTGCAGAAGTTCTTCCACGACGAGCAGAAGGACGATCGGGTCTGTGCCCACGTTGTTCATCCGCATAGACATCCCCGGACCCATGTTCTCCAGGAGGGCATCGTCGAAGCCAGCCAACTTCGGCGGTGCGCAGCGGTACCATGGATGCCTTCCCCGCCGGGCGAGCATGCTCTCCTCGTCAGTGATCTTCGCAATTGCCTTTCGAACAGCTCCAACTACCGAATCGAGCGCGTGCTTGGTGGTGAGCAGCTCCTTATCGGTCGGCGGGTCGAACAGGCTCGACAGCACGTCAGTTGCCTTCAGGGCGCGCTCAAGTTGCTCGACGTGCGTGTCATCGTTTTGAAGATCCACGACCTGCTCAAGAAATTGCTTCCTCAGCCTCGAAACGACCGGCGGCTGGGGAGCGACCGCCGAAGTTGAAGACTGGCGGTTTTCGGTGTCTCGCGAGCGCTCGAGCGCGGGCTCGAACGAAGACTCCAGCCCGTACAGCCTTCGGAATACTTTCTCATCGTTCATCGTCGCTGCCGCTCCTGTAATCAGCACCGGGCGGAATTCTTACCAAGCTCCGATGCAACGTATAAATCGACGCCCAAGAGCCAAGGCCCTATTTATCGGGCATGGCCAACCGCACAAGACGGACCGCACGGCTGAAGCGGCTCCGAGCGATCCTAGCTCTTCGTGGGGAAACATTCAGCCACGTGGCGCGGCGACTCGGCGTGAGCCCCTCTCACTTGCGATTCGTGGTCCTGCAGAAACGAACTCCTTCGCAGAGGCTCCGTTCGGAGCTGCAAGCTGAGCTGCGCGGAGACGAATGGTCCTTTGTTTGCGGCGAGACCGACGTGCTCTCCGTGGAGTCGACGCGATGACCCGCCGCAAGACACGCGGGACTGCCAAACGGGCGAGACGCTCATCGCGTCGTTGCGCGCAGCAGAAGAGCATCCCGTGGCGCCGCTCTCCTCGGGGAGATCGGCTCGCCGAAGAGGTTGCAGCCGCCTAGCGACGAACAACAGCCGACCGAGCACGTTCGGTGCGAGCGCAAGAAAAGGATGGTCTCAAATGGCGATGGCACATGTAGCACCGATGAACAACTACGAGCGGCGGTATTGGGTCACCGACCACGCGGTCGAGCGGCTCAGGAAACGGCTTCTGGGGCGCGACACGAAATACCGGGACGACGACGACCTGCGAAACCTAATCGACTCGATGGCCAATGAGGCGGTCAAGCTCGGCATGGTCGATGGCATTCGCGATGAAGGCGACCCTGCCGCGCTCATCGATGTCAGCGAGTGTCTGATGGGCGGCGGACTCGTGCTCCTCGTCAAAGTCAACGACCGCTCGGAGCGCTACCCGTTAGCCGTGATCACTATTCTCCACACCTGGCAGGTGGAAGCGGCGCGAAAAACCGGGCGATGGGGCCACGATGCCACGCTTGTGGAACGGCTCTTGCCCGACGCAGGCGATAACGCAGGCGATAACGCCGGCGTTAGCGTCAAACCGCAGGCTAGTGGGTCGCTCACCGTCACGCTGGGCGACAGGGTCGGCGTCCAGCTTGCCGCGGCTCGGCCGACGGCGACGGCGCCTCCTAACGCCCTTGAGACTCGCCTCGTGACCTATCGGACGCCCGAGGGCCGCGAGGCAACCGAGGAATACATCAAGGCCGAGGCGCCTGATCGCATAGGCCGTTTGGTCAGCGAAGGCACGGCCACCCCGTCGAGCATTCGCGTCTGGCGCGAGGTCAGCGCCACCGTGAAGGTCGCGCTCGACGAGTAGGCAGCGGTGAGAAAACGAACCTGATTCATGGCCCACGAAGAGGAGAGCACATGAACGTCAACAGAATCGACGTAGTCCCCGAAAACCCAATCGCTGCAGCCATTGCGCTCGCGAAGGCCTTCGTCGCAGAGGACCCGGGCACAATCCGGCAACAGATCGCGGACGACGAGAGGAGTATCGTCGAGCTGCAGCGGCTTGGGAACACCCTCCTCGGGGTGGAGGAGCATGCGAAGGCTGAGATCGCCTCGCGCATCTCTTCGCTCGAGGCTCGAATCCAGCAACTCCGGGGCTCGAGCGTTCCCGCGATGTCGAGGTACAGGATCTTCGATCTTGCCCCGCTGTCCTGGCGGAACAAGCAGGGTCTGCCGCTCTTGGCCGTTTTCAGCACAGGTAGCCCGACCTGCACCTTCGGGGTGACGACGACCGTGCGCTACAGCATGAGCGGCGCCGAACGCCGGCAGTACACCGCCTACGCACCGAAGCATCTGCCGCAGACCCTGGTGAGTTGCTACGAAGATGTGCTCGGAAGACTCAAGAGCCTTGCCGCGCGCAACGGCTCGTCGGTAAAGCTCACGGCCATCTTCGGTGGCCTGATTCCCGATCATGCGCGCAATGACATCGAGGAAGCGCGCCTCCTCTTCCCCGATGGCATGTTCGTCCTCGCCGAGGTGCGCACCTGGAGCTACGAGGCGCGCAAACCAACGACGATCCATCCCGGAGATCCCCTCGTCATTGCTTTCGATGGCAGGGGCAGCTTCCGGCTCATCACGGCGTTCGATCTCACCGCCATCGAGCAGATCATCAAAGCGCGCATGGACGGCAAGCTGGCCTCGTGAGCGACGACGCCGATCGGCAGCGCCAGCTCGACGAGCTTCTCCGCGGCCTGTTCATTCTCTTGATGCAAAAAGCCGGTCGCCGGGCGAAACCCGACGAGATCCTAAAGGCCGCCCGCCGGGTCGCCGAGGATCTATTGGCCAAGTGCATCGGTGAGGTGACCTGGGAGACCGCGGAGCACGCGACCATCCATCGCATTCGTCGACAGGCAATGCTGTACAGGCCCGTGCGCTTGGTGTCCCACATGGTCCAAATGACCGAGCCGGTCCTTGTGCGCGTCTTCGATGCAGACGGCGCGCCAACGGAGACCCTTGCCACTCGTCTTCGGGTGATGGACATCGAGCACGAGCAGATCGACACCTTGGACATCACTGGAGAGGCGTTGGTTGATCGCGTCTGGGACCTGCGCAATCGTCCGCAGTTCGAACTGCTGGGCCGAACACTCGCGGTGCCGACCGATCTCTTGGGCACGCGCTTAGCGTTCGTGATCCAGGTTGTCGACGTTCACGCGTCGTGCAGCACGTTGGACCTACTCGGCGCGACCAGCATCGAGCGTGCGGACGTGCTGGCTCACTTGGAGGAGTTACACAGCACCGGCACGAGCCCGCTTGAGTTCATGCAGGCGGAGCTGCAGCGGGGTCTGCGTGTCGTTGCCTTGGATGATTTCCCGCTCCTCGGTCAGCTACTGCGATTCACCGCATTGCAAGCTGTCTCATGCGGTCGCCTGGACCACGCGTCCGGGCGCCTACACGCATTGATTGCGGGGCCTCCGGCGTCGGGAAAGAAGTTGGTCGGCCTGGCTGGACGCGCGCTAAACCCGCGGTGGGAGGAGGCAAGCGCTGCGAAAATCTCCGCAGCGGGTTTGGTCGGCGCGTCTCACCCAGCCAAGGACGGTTGGCGGTCTCAGCCTGGCCTCATCGCTCGGGCCGACGAGGGTGTGGTGATCCTGCAGGATGCCCACGCAATCTCGCAGTCGGAGCTGCGGCGGCTCGGCCCCATTTTTCAGGAGGTGATCGAGGACGGCGCCGTCCGAGACAGCGTGGCCGGAGGAATCCGCCGAGAGACTGCGGCGGCTCTGCTCATCGACCTGAATCGCTTCTCCCAGCTCGCCTCGTCCGGCAAGACTCCCAGCAGCGAGGCCGCGCTCCTGCTGCTACGCCCGCTCTTGAGCAGGGTCGATCTCGTAGTCGACATCCCTGCAGATGTGGGGCGCGCCTGGAAAGTGGGTGCGGCAATGTATGGGACGATCCAAGCCGGCTCGCGCGCCTTCGACGATCAGCCTTGGGTGCGACGGCTGCGCCTCCTGGTGGGCACCCTGCGCGACCACCACCCCGAAGTCGAACTCGATCCGGTTCGCGCCGCAATGGAGGCCGCCCATCACGCGATCGCCAAGCAGAATGAGGCGTCGTTCTCGATGCTGCCCGAGGCTGGGGATATTCCGGTCCGGCTCGCCATTACGGTTGCGCGGTTCGTGTCGGCGTCGGCGCGGGCACACGATCGGTCAGTCGCGACTATGGAGGATCTCCAAGAGGCGCTTTCGTTCGTGCGGCTGAAGCTGGAGTTTTTGCGCGTGGCCGTGCCCGATCTGACCCGCGCCGCAGAGGGAGCCGAGCGAGCCGACGGCGACGAAAGGGCGCAGCAGCGTTATGCGGGTCAGGAGATCCACCCCCGCGACTTCGTCAGAACCTACGCCGAAGCAACGGGGGACTCGATCTCCGAGCGCACGGCGCGGCGCCACATGCGGAAGCTCGGGGCCGTCCGACGGGGGCGCGGGCTATATCTCCTGCCCCCGGTCGAAAAAGGGGACGAGTAGGTGAGGCAGTGCGTGCGGGCGAGGTCGCGTGTCACGCGGGGTCGCCGCGAACCAGATTCGGTCGCATGCGACAGTCGCGCCGTTCATGACTGGCAACCTCGGGCGAAGGGCATTGTCCGTTTGTCCAGTTGTCCGAACCCCGTCGGGCATGGCTTCAAGGAGCAATTGTGTTTCTTGTACGGCCCGTTGGCGAGCTGGTCGGTTGATTGGGCCTCGGAGTGGCCAACTGGCCATCCGGCCAAGTGGACAGACTGAAAACGCGACTCGGTAGCAACCACAAGGAACAAGGAGGTAGCTCAATGGACGACAAGGGGATCACGAAGCAACGAGCAATGCAGATGTTGGCTGACGCGAAAGAGGCAGCCAGGAAGCCGATCGAGCCCAGCCCGGAGAGCATCGAGAAGGTCAAACAGCAGTATCCCAACGCAACGGGTGCTGAGAAATGGCGGCTAGCGCAGGCACAGACGCTGATTGACGCCGCGGGCCGATGAACAATGAGTGACACGACGATCGAATGGACCGACAAAACTTGGAATCCGACCCGCGGTTGCTCGCGCATCAGCCCCGGCTGCGAGCACTGCTACGCGGAACGCCAAGCAACACGAATGATCCACGGCCCCTATCAGGGGCTCGTTCGCAGCACGCCGAACGGCCCGAGGTGGACCGGCGTCGTGCGGCTCGCCGATCACAAGACACTACAAGCGCCGCTGCACTGGCGAAACCCACGCCGCATCTTCGTCAACAGTATGAGCGACCTATTTCACGAGCGGCTCGATAACAGCCACGTCGATCAGGTGTTCGAGGTCATGCACCACGCGAGCTGGCACACCTACCAGATCCTGACCAAGCGCGCCGATCGGATGCACGACTACGTGAACGGCGCGAAATGGCCGACCGTGCCCTGGATCTGGTTGGGCGTGTCCGTCGAGAACCAGGAGTACGCCGACCTTCGGATGCCGATCTTGCTCAATACGCCGGCCGCCGTGCGTTTCGTCTCGGTCGAGCCGCTGCTCGGCCCGGTGGACCTGACCCCGTGGCTGTCCAAGATCGACTGGGTGATCGTGGGCGCAGAGTCGGGGCCGGGGGCGCGCCCGATGAACGAAAAATGGGTGCGCGCCCTCCGGGACCAGTGCGTACAAGCCGGCGTCAAGTTCTTCTACAAGCAGCGACTCGACGAGCGGGGGCGGAAGATGTCGCTTCCGGTGCTCGATGGACGTCAATGGTCCCAGTGGCCAAGCGAACCGCGGGGCTCGTCGGCGTAGATGAAATTGAAGCGGACCCACCAAACATCGGACGAGGAAGGTTGCTACCAGATCGTCCTTCGCCTCCGGCGAGCCGCGACTCTTGAGGTTGGATCGCTGGGCTCGCTGCCGCTCGCGCCGGGCTACTACGTGTACACCGGCAGCGCAATGAGGCCGTGGACGATCGAGAAGCGACTCCGTCACCATCGGAAGAGAAGGAAGGCAAACCGGGTGTGGCACATCGACCACCTGACGTCAGATCCGAGATTTGAGATCGTCAGAGAGATTGCGCGCCCGTCCAAGAACAGGGAGGAGTGCAGGATCAACCGGGCGACCGAGCGGATGCGGGGAGCCTCGGTGCCGGTGAAGAACTTTGGCAACACCGACGACCGAAAGGGACCCCGAAGGCAGCGGTGCAAAGCGCACTTGGTCTACTTTAGGCACCGGCCCATAGGGCTGCCGGCTGAGGCATCCGCTCCCGGCTCTATTCGCCGATGATCTTCACCAGCACTCGCTTCCGCCTCCGCCCGTCGAACTCGCCGTAGAAGATTTGCTCCCACGGTCCGAAGTCGAGCTTGCCCTCGGTGATTGCCACCACCACCTCGCGCCCCATCACCTGGCGCGTGCGCGTCTTCCTCCACACCTGGTACCGACGAGTGGCCGAGCCCGTCAGAGCTGTCCGAGGCTGTAGAGTTCCTGGCTGATCTGTTGGTGGTCTAGGCTGAGTGAAAGGGCGAAGGATGTGATCTCCGGTCCGTGTTCGGTCATTACCTCTTCCCACCTGCCGACCTGCTCCTCTTCGACAATTCGGGCAAGTAGCTCCTGGATCTTGTGGATGGGAAGCGAGACCATGTCGTTGTGCGATGGGGGCCAAGGGTACGGAAAGCTGCGTTTTCCGTTCTTGAGAGTGTCGTATCGCCACCGGGTTTCGTCGCCACCTTCCATGGATTCGATCAGGTTCACCAAGTCGCGCATCCCCGCGATGACCGGCGGGTTGTATCCGAGGGCTTTCAGCGCGAGTTCCGCGTCGTCGAGCAGATTGCTGAGCTTGTGCCCCTTCGTGCTCTTGATCGCGAAGCTGAGAACCGGCTCGGCCTTGGCGCGTTGAAGCCGTTGCGTCGACTCGATGACGGAGTACCCGCCGTCGAGGATCGTCTTGATGATCAACTCGGCCGTGTGGCGTTGGAGGTAGACGATGGGCATCGCAAGGGCTCGCACGTCCCCCGATTCGATCAGCAGCCGCGTCGCCGCGAAGTAGCCGGCCGGGTAGTCAGGCTGCCCGAACATGCCGCCGACAGTGACGACAGGCCGCTTTCCCTGGACGGAATTGCTCATGCGGACCTCACTACGGTTCTTCGATCATCATACAGGACGCGCCCGAAGGCGACCCGACGCCGGCCGCATCGCTCCGGCTCGAGTGGGCAAAGCCGCATGCCACTCTCGGCGAGTGCCGCCTCGACGTCGGGCGTGATGTTGACGAACGCCATCCGCGTCTTGGTTTCGAACCACAACTCCTTGCGATGACTCTTCATTGGTTCTCCCGTCGTGGGCACGGCATTGTACGCCTTGCGGGCGTGATAGCCGGCCGGCCAAAGCGCGCCGCCGTACGCCGCGCCGCCGTACGCCGCGCCGACGGGCGCCGCGCCGTTCGAACCATGGAGTGCGTAGCGCGGCCGGCATTCGTGGCGTGGCGCGATGCGACACCATGTTTATGGGCAGAGGCTCAAGCCCATGACACGATGGCCGCAAGCACGGGCACCATGCTGGAATCCGCTGCGGTGCAGAGCGTCCACGGCTCCTTTTCCACGCAACTCCGGCCGCATCCACGCCACGAACTGCTGATTCGGTTCAAGGAGACGGCAGATGCAGCGTACAGAGATCACATTCGCAGCGGTGCCCTACGTTTCGCTTGTCGATCAGCCCATTCGCTTGGGAGGATACACGCTCTGGCCGAACACCACCGACGAGTGGATTGCCAGAACGGGCGTGGATGCGACGCGGTTCCTTGAGATGTACCGGAACCACAAGGGCTATCCCATCGGTTCCAACGCGTCCGTGCTCACCCGCGACGACCTCGGCAATGCCTCCGTTGAGGACTATCGACAGATCATTGTCTCTCTGTCCACTGCTGCGTGGCTGGAGGACCGCGCCAAGGCGGCGGCGGACCCCTGGGTCTTCGAGCGGTGGCACGTTCCAACGTCAGAGCTGACGGCGAACGCTCACTTCCTGCGCGAAGGCAAGTTCTCCATCAATGTCACGAGCGCCGAGCACGACCGGTTCTATCCGACGCCCTACACACATCCTGTATCCGTCGGCGGTCGGCACTGGAGTGCTGTCCTCAAGTTTCTCGATGTCGAACTGAAGAAGCCCCGTGGTGAATCGATCATCGTCGCACTCTCGTATTTCCACTTGGCGCGATTCCAAACTCCCTACTTCACGTCGACAACCGACGATATTGAGTCGCTCTGGTCGGGGTTCGAGTCAATGTTCGACCTCAAGCGAAGGGCCGCGCCAACTCGACTCGAAGGGCTCATGACCTGGCTATCGCCGAGGCTTCGCCGATGCATTGATGAGCTGCTGCGTTCCGACCACGACCAGCGAGACAAGACGCCAAAGCTACTGGTTGAGCGACTGCGAGCCGAGATCGCTCCCCAAGTTCCTCTATCTGACGACCTGTGGGCGGAAGCTGAAAATTGGGCCGTACAGTTCTACGCTGTACGCAACGAGCACTCGCATGGCGAACGGCAGCCGACTCAGGGCCTGATGGTCGAGCAGTACGGCCGAAGCGTGTACGCGGCGGCCCTTATTATGTTGGAGTGCATCCTCAAGCTTCGCGCCCTCGGTGACGATCTGTTTCTAGTCGGACGACTACAGCCGCAATTGCAGTATTTGTTCTCCGCAAAAATGGTCGTCGACTCCGTCGTGGAGATGCTGAGGAAGTCAGATCGGAAGGAGTGGTATCCGAGGGACGGCTCAACGGCTCAACAGAACAAAGTGGAGGCGCTCTCTACGCTTCTGCTGGCATTGACGCAGGTCCCGCCCGGCTACGTGTCGCGCCGAGGCGATCCCCGCGTGAAGGACGCTCAGCAGAAGATGGGCCTCGTATTGTCTCAATGGTCGAAGGATCTGTTGGCGACTCCCCCGTCTGGCGTCGAGCTGTCGCCGGTAGCCACGGTCGATTCGACAATCCGTGGCAAGTTGAAGACGACCAAGGACCCAGCCGAAATCGACTACGCCGTGGCGTTCGAGTTGACCGGTCGCGATGCGTTTGTCGCCGATGGATACGGCGTGACGGCCGACGCACCTCCGCCCTCTCTCCTCCTGTGCGGCAAGATCCCGATCTGGAGGTGGTGCGACGCCTACGTGAAGCTCGTCGAGACTTTTCAAGGGCACCCGCTGCGAGATTCCTGAGAACCGCACACTGCCCGCTGCGGCGATGACGTGAAGGTACACTTGGCCGCACCCGACGCCACCCACTCCGTCGCTCGGTGAGTGCCTGGTAGGCCCGACGAGGCCAAGCTCTTATTCGAGCATTAGGGGTCCGGTGACTGGACCCATCTTGACGGCGACGCCACTCGCACATGTGCGCCGTGAGCGCACGAGCGAACGGGGTTGGGGAGAAGCTCGAACGGTTCAGTGAGATTACCGTCCCGCGTCGCTGCGAGCGGTCGGCCCTGCGTACGCGAAAGGGCTGCCGCTACCGAACGGGATCTCGCGGACGCTCGTGCCCAAGAGAGACGCCCGCAGATCCGCGTCGGCAGTCACTCGGCCGAGGAATCCCCGGCGAACCATTGCCTTGCCCTTCTTCCTGGCAGGGAGACGGGTCGGGTCGATCACCTCCGCGGCCATGTCCGGGTAGACCTCCCATTTCTCGATGTCGAAGACCTCCCGAACGATTCCCCGTGCGACGCTTATCGCGATCTGGGGCGGGATTGGACGACTCTCGGGGTTGCAGACCCAGTAGCGGCGCGTCCGCTCGTACAATTCCTCGGCGGAGAGGCCCTGGTGCCACTGCTGCTCGATCTTGATAAGGATTGCCGGCACCGGGATTTGCGCTGGCGCTGCTCCGTAGAGTTCCACGATTTGCCTAGGCGTCATTACGCCGCGTTCGCTGTCGTGACCGCGAACCTCGTTGGCGAGATCCTCATGAGCATAGGCGTCGATCAGCGCGGATTCGACCTCATGCGCCACCGCGTCGTCGAGCCCGTGGCGATGGATGATGACGCGCGGCGTGTGCCCAGCGGCGATGATTTCGCGAATCCGTTCATAGCGCAGGCCGTCTTCGCCCGTGAGCGCCTGTCGCGCATGGGCGAAGGCTCGGTCTCCGTTTCCCTTGCCGACGTAGAAGGTGCTGCCGGTTCTGGGGTCCTCGATACGATAGACGTACGCCTTCAGGCGCTCAACAACCTCTGCGGTGAATTTCTCCACGCTATCCCCCGAGGCCCCCCAGCTCAAGCAGGAAGAAATTGATCTCCAACACGGCGGCAACCCGCTGGGGTTCGCTGGCCCTCGGATCGAAGCGATCGAGAGCCTCTTCAATGCACTGCAGCTTACTCAACGCAGGACTCGTGGGTTCTGCGGCACATAGGCTTCGCGCCGTCATTGGCTCTCTCCGAGCACACGTGTTTCTTCTTTGGGCGACCCTTTCGCGGGACATCGGAATCTCCCACCTCATACAAACAAAATCTAAGATCTACTGCCAGGTCATCCGTCTCTGCCGTGCAGTATCGCGCTCGATAGGTCTTTCCATCAAACTTCGCACCGCAGACCCACCACTGTGCATCAGCATGTGCAGCGGCAGAACCCAACAGCAACAGGCTGACTACCATTCCTTTTGTCCAACTCTTGATTTCGTCGGTCATTGTGAATCTCCAAGCGAAAAGGAAACCAGCCATTTACAGGTACTATTAAACATCGAGATTCGTCAGGCACGGGCGGCGGCTCAACGCGACTCGGAGGACTTCAATGACGTCCTGTTTTCGTTGGAGCGGCACGGCGCGCACCTGTTTGGGGAATGACTACGCCGCGAGCCGTGATCGAAGGAAGGCTACGGCGTCGGCACGTCTTTCGCGATCTCCTGCGAGAGTGCGTGAAGCTTCGACTTGCACGCCCGACAGGTGACGTTCTTGAACTGCTGTGTCACTGACGAAACGTTGCCGCCGCACACGGACGGCAGGTACCCGAGTCCTTCGTAGTGAACGCCACCGGTCGCGAACCCCCTGTGTGGTGTCCCAATGCTCGTCATGCAGACCTCTCCGCAGGTGGAAAGGACCGAGTCTACACGAGGGAACTTGGGCAACGGGGGCGACGCGTCGCCGGGTGGCTTAGGTGCGGCAAACCGGATCGAAAAAGACTCACAGATCCGGCTGTTTGAAGCGCCCAAATCCGGGCCCCGGCGCATTGCGGTACGCGAGCCATCCTCCTGAAATGCACGATCTGAGCGCCCGGCGCTAGCTATCGCCCGCGCCCGTTGATCGGCGCACCCGCCAGCAGCTCGCGCCAGCGCTTCCCGGCTCCGTCCCAGCAATGCCGCGCGAGCCCGTCACGCGCTTCCCACGTGGCGGGTGAGGTCGTGCACCTTGCGGATCGCGATGGCGAGCGCCTTGCCGCTGCAGCTCGGCCATTCACGCGTTATGCCGGACGATGCCGGCGCTCGACGACAACCCGCTCGCGCTGTACCTATCCAAGCTGCGCAGCAACCCCATTCGTGCGGCAGCGTACAGCGGCCAGCGCCGCGACAGTCTAGAGTGGGAGCATGGCCGCCACCGACGACGTGAAGTACATCCTGGCTCTCGAGACTCGGTTGCGCGAAGCCACGAAACTCCTCACGGAGTTGGTGGAGTCGTACGAGACCGTCGTGGAACAAGAGTCGCTCGGCGGTCCCGTGTTGATGTCGACGATCAAGGGTGCGTTCAAGGGGACGCCCAAGCGGGCGTGGAGATTCCTTTCGGCAGGTTGGCCGGTTCGGCAGACCACCGATGGCTGGCGTGTCGGCAACATGATGTGGCATGCACGGTGAGTGTTGCGGTACGTGTCGCGCGGGTCGGGCTACCGGCGGCGCTTCGTGCCTCAGGTTGAACCATTCCGCAGGTGGGAGCGCTCGTAACAGGAACTGCCACTACTCGTTTTTCGTCGCCCGGCTCACCATCATGATCAACTGCTGATCCTGCGCCGCTCGTTGCTCGCCTTGGCGTTCCGACCGCCGCGCCTTCTGCTCCGCCGCGACCGCCTTCCGGCGCTCCTTGCCGGCTTGGTACCCGTCCCGCTGCCGCGCCTTCATCGCCTCCTTGAACGCGAGCTGCTTCGGATCGGTCGCACGGTATTCCTTGGCTCGCAGGTAGGCGGCTCGACGCTGCTGCCGCGCCCATTCTTTGCGCGCGAGCTTTTCCTTGGGCTCTTCCATCTCAGCCCACCCCTTCGACGAGGTGCAGTGACGGGCGCACTGCTGGTTCGCGATCTTCCAGCGCGAGCATCTGATTGACGTACGTCTCGGTCGCCTGGTCGAGCTGGGCCAGCCGGGCGTCGCCCTTGGACATGCCGAGGATGTTGCGGATCAGCGTGTAGAGATCGGTCGCACCGTCGAGAATCATTGCCTGCTTGCGGTGGTCCATGTCGGCCTCCAGGGTGATCCCGAGGCTAACACTGGTCGGATGTTCAGGTCAAGAAAACGGCTCGTCCAAGTGTTCGCGTTGCTTGTTGAGGCGCTCTCAACAGGTCGGATGGCGCTGGCTGGTCAAGCTCGCCGCGGACCACGCCGAGGTGATCGACGCGGGCCAGGGGCGCGATCTCGCTGGCCAGTTCGCGTCAGACCCCGCGATCATTCCCGTAGTAGCCCGCCGGGCGGGTACAGTGCGGCCAGTGGGCCATATCCCGCAGCGACAGGAATCCGTCTGGAGGCGCCCATTTCACCTGACCACCGATTCGCCGCTGGCGAACGCGCTGCGCCTTGATGCCCGAGATCCCCAACAGCGTCGAGATGCGGACGATCTCGTCGGCCCACGCCGTGTTGTTATGCGAGCTGGGCCCATCACACTCGGCGCCGGTTTGGTCGAGCTTCTGGTGCACCATCTCGTGTAGCAGCACGTCGCTCGTGAACTTGCGCCCCACCTTGGCGCCGATCTCCCAGGGGTTGTCCGTTGATGGCAGTAGTAGCGACGGGTGGAGTGTGATCACACCGTCGCCGCCGTAGCTGGCCAGATTGTGACCATGCGGAGTGAGCCCCCAGACGATGCCGACGGGTCCCAGTTCGCCGTCGAAGAAGCTGTCGTTGTGGCTCAACCACAGGTCGTAACCCCATAGCCCGTAGATCGGCCAAAGCACCCCCGACGCTGCGCGCAACTCTCGAAACCGCACGAGGTATTTTCTCTTCATCTGTAACGTTCAACTACGAGTTACACACAGTACACCCTCGACGTCTACAGCTCATCGGATCAGTAGAACGGGTGCTGTTCTTGGTAAAAGCCTGTATATGCGTGGACTTGCCCTGACTCTCGTCTGATCCGCTCACCCACAACCAGGAGAATCACCATGGCCGAGTACATCCCGGCCGCCATCCACATTGGCGGCCTCGTTCCCTGTGCGCTCGCCGCCGGCCTTGCCGCCATCGTCTTCGATGCCGGCGCGTCCCTCGAGTGCGGCGGCGCGTCCTTTACTCCGGAAACCGTCGGCCATCTCGCTGCCGCGGTCGACCCCGACACGAAGCTCCTCCATCTGTACGACGACCAGGCGCGCTGGGGCTGCTTCGAGGAGCTGGAGTCGTGGCTGGTCGAGCACGGCATCTCGTTCGATCGACAGAGCGAGGCAAACTACGAGTTCGACGGCACGTTGGTCTCGTTCCGGCCCGCCATCGGCAAGATCGAGCACACCGCGACCCAGGACGGCAACCCGACGGTCCGACTCGCCGAGCTGGAGCGCGTACGCGAGCTGCTGCGCGCGGCGCTCGCCGAGCGCTCGCCCGAGAGGGTCCGCGCCGCGCTCGCGGCGCTCGACCAAGCGATGGGGCCCGAGGTCTCGCCGCTCGAGCCGTTCAAGATGATCGACGGTGGCCTATGAGTGACGACGCAGACCCCCGCGAGCAACTGGCCGTCGTCAACCTCGGCGAGCCCGGCGTGACGCTCGGCGATCTCCTCGACGAAGCGGCCGGCAGCTTCGAGCATCTCGAGCCCTACACCTACCAGGGCGGTCGCCAGGAGCAATTCCAGACCTCGGACGGAAAATGGTGGCTCGTTACGTACGCGGCACACCTCACGCCAGTCGACTGCCCGACCTGCGACTTCTGCGCCGACGACATCACGCCCAGCGACATCGGCAAGGCCGGCCCCGACGGCGTGCTCTGCAAGTCCTGCCTCGCCAAGAACCGCTGAACCGCTCGACTCCCGCCACTGAACACAACAAGACCGCCAACCCGAACACGGGCGCACCGTAGATGTGCGTCCAGAAAGGCTACGCCCAAATGACAATCCGCAAGGGCCTCCTGCACGCCGTTCTCTCCCGTGTCGTGCGCATGATCAGCCGCAACCCCTCCATGCCGATCTTGCAACACGTCAAGCTCGACGCCGATGGCAGCACGCTCCGCGTCGAGGCCACCGACCTCACCACGCACATCGTTGCCAGCATCCCCTGCGAAGGTCGTTTCTCCGCGTGTCTGCCCGGCAGTGCGCTCGCCGCATTCATCAAGCCCGACGACACCAAAGACAAGCAGAGCATCGTCGAGCTGCTGCCCGAGGAGGGCGGCAAGGTCACGGTCGCAATCGAGGCGGCGCTCTCCACGATGGCCGCCCTGTCGGCCACCGATTTTCCGGTGCGCGCCGGCGACAAGCACGCCTCGCGCGATTGGCTCGCCGCGGGCACGTGGCAGGCGGCGCAGCTCGGCAACGCGCTGAAGTGGCTCTTGCCGGCCGTCGGCACCGACACGACCCGGCCGGCGATGACCGGCGTGATGTTCACGCCCGACGAAATTATCGGCCTCGACGGACACCGACTGCATCTCGTAGGGATGCCGGGCCTCAGCGGTGGGCCGACGCTGCTGCCGGGCAACACCATCGCGACCCTGACCCACGTGATGCCGAAGTCGGGCGAGGTATCGGCGGTGCGCGCGAACAACACCATTCGGTTCCGCTGCTCGACGGGCGACGTGCAGTGGGAGATCGAGGCCGCGGCAATGACCGACGTTCAGTACCCACCGTTTCACCAGGTCATACCCGGCGCGGGCAGTGAGGACTTCTCGGTCGAGGTCGACCGCGAGGCACTGCTGTACGCCGTCAACCGGATCTCGAAGCCGAAGAACCGGAGAAACACCGGTGTGCGCGTCGTGGTCAACGGGGCCATCGGTTTGGAACGAGATTCGGAGGACGGAACCACGTCCACGACGGTGCCGGTTGTCAGCACCACGCACCATGGCGCAGATAGCATCATTGGCGTGGATGTTCTTCTTCTGGCTGACGCACTCGCGTCTGGGGCGGAGGTAGTCACCGCCCGTTTCGGAAACGCCCTCTCACCGATCCGGTTCGACCTCGGCAGCGGGCGCGTCTGCGTCGTGATGCCGATGCGAATCTGATCGGCTCGCAAAAGCACGACAACCCGAACAACACACGCGCCGCTCGTCGGTGCGAAGGAGAAGCCATGTCCCTCGACCTCATCAAGAACGCGCTCAAGAACGGCGGTGAGCACCTCGGCTCACTCATTTTCTGGTCGCTCGGGGATGCCCGCATCGACCGTGCAACGCTCGAATCCCTCTGGTCCGGCGCCGCGCTCGACGCCGCGCTCCTGCCCGATCCGCCCACCGCCGAAAAGGCGCTCAAGCTCGCCGTTCGCGAGGCACAGGTGGGCCAGCGCGAGCGCCTCATCCGCCTTGGCAAAGAAGACGAGACCGAAATCGTCTTCGCCATCGTCCACGAGCACCGCGGCGGAGACGGCAACCTGACCTACCAACAGGAGGCGCGCATCCATCTCGATCGCCCGTGCGAACGCCTCACCAGCGACGCACCCAGGCACGACTTGGTCGCCGCCGTCGAGACCAACTTCCGCACGCTACGCACGACCCAAACGCCCGATGACGTGCGGCGGGCGCTCGTCAAAGCGCTTCACAGCTTCGCGGCGGTGACGCTGAGGGAGGGCGGCGGGGTCTATTGGGTTCCCGCGCCGTTCGCCGAAAAGCTCCGCCGGCTCCAGTCGGCGATCGAGAAAATCGGCAGCTCGCGTGTCTACCTCTTGCCCGTCAGCAAGAGTGCCGAGGCGGAACGCACGCTGGGTGAGATCGCGCAGGGCTCGATCGAAGCCGAGCTGGAAGCGCTCAAGGGCGAGATCCAGTCGTTTCTTGCGGCGCCGCCCGACCGGGCGTCAACCCTCATGCGGCGCTTCGACGCGTTCGAGGCGTTGCGGTCGCGGGCCAAGCTCTACCGCGAAGTGCTCGCGGTGGAAGTGACCGATCTCGACCGGCAGCTCGACAGTCTCTCGGCCACCGTCGAGGAACTGCTCAATCAGAAATCGGCAGCGTAATCCTGCGCAGGTCCTCATCGCTCCTTCAAGTAGTAGCCACGCGCCACAGGTCTAGTTTCGCCCCGATCAATCGTCCGTTTTCGCGTCGGATCGCCGACCAAGGCAGCGGGAACAAGCAGCTCGAGACCATCATCAGATAGGCGCGCAAACGGAAGGAGTCGGACGTGCAAGGCGCGACACATCTCGCGCTCGACTGCCAGACCGCTTGACTTGATCGCGGTCTGGATGGCGTCAACTAACGGAACTGGGACGCTTCTCGAGAGGCCGATCCAGGTCGATTTTCCGGTCACGTGCGGCTTACTCATCGTGTAGAAGGCGAGCCACTGGCTACCTCGACGCCGCCGGCCTCTCTCGGACCAGAACGCGTCGAAGACGATGTCTTGCATGCTCATCGAATTTCCGGGCTCAGATTCGAGCACCACCACGTCCTGTTCAGCAATCGTGAGATGGTTTCGCTTGAGATCGATTTCGTCTTCAACGAGCAGTGGCGGATTCTCGGTCTTCTCCAAGAGCTTCTTGGCAGCGACCAAGACTTCTGGAGCATGTCGATCGGCGCCTGCCTGCACCAAGGCGTCAATCGCTGCGCGTACGTGTCTTAACTTGGCCGTCCTTTGTTTCAACGAACCAAGCCGTTCTTCGGTGATGGTCAGCTCGTGTTCGCAGAATAATTGGATCAGTTGCGCATGGCTTAGCTTCCGGTTATCCGCGCTTAGGGCATAGCGGAGCGTTTTCACTCGGTCGGCCCGGTCTCGTGCCATCCCCAGAAGTCCCGAGAACGCAGCAGCCTCCATTCGTTCGTCGTTCACCATCCACGTTCCCCCTCGCACATGTTAGCTGAAAACGGGACGCCACAGCGATGCGCCCTTCGCTCGGCCCAACGCCTCTCATGAAATGCACGCTCAGGCGCGAGCTTGTCGTGGCGCACTCGATGCATTCGACGGGTTGAAGGCGCCCGTTGTGGCGGCGCTTCTCATTTCCGTGATGCGCTCGTCTGCGCCGAGGTGAGCCCGTGCCGCGAGGCTGCTCGCCGGGTTCGCCGCCGGTAGATGTGTACGCCCGTAAACCCCAACCAGGAGTTCATCATGAACCAAATCCAACAACTGCGCGCGGACCTCGTGTCGCGCTTCCCTGAACGGTCGTCGGTGATCGACGGCTGCCTCGCGGCCATCCTCGCCGCTGAGCACGTGCTTCTGATCGGCCCGCCGGGCACGGCGAAGTCCGCCTTGGCCCGCGCCATCGCCCAAGCGTTCGGCGGCAGCTACTTTGAACGCCTGCTAACGAAATTCTCGACGCCGGAGGAGCTGTTCGGGCCCGTGAGCTTGAAGGCGCTCGAGCAGGACCGCTTCGAGCGTGTGGTCGCCGGCAAGCTCCCCGAGGCCGAGTTCGCCTTCGTCGACGAGGTGTTCAAGGCCAACTCGGCGATCTTGAACTCGCTGCTCACCATCATCAACGAGCGGACGTACGCCAACGGCGGGGCGCCGGCGCCCTGCCCGCTGGTCACGATGTTTGGCGCATCGAACGAGCTGCCCGAAGGCAAGGAGCTGGAGGCGCTGTTCGATCGTTTCTTGCTCCGGTTCGACATCGGCTATCTGCTGCAACCGTCGAACCTGCGCGCCGTGCTGCTCGCACCCGATCCGGCGACCTCGGTCAAGCTGACCATGGCCGACCTGAAAAAGGCGCAGGGCGAGGCCGCCAAGGTCAAGATCACCGACGACACGGTCGACGCGCTCATCTCCATCAGGGACGCCTGTCGCGCCGACGGAATCATCGCGTCGGACAGACGGTGGAAAAAGGCGCTGAAAATCGTGGCCGCGTCGGCGTACATGGCCGGCGAGAAGCAAACCGCGCCCGAAGACCTAGCCATCCTGGTCGACAGCCTGTGGCGCGAACCGAAGGAGCGCGCCAAGGTTGCGCGGCTCGTCGGAAAGCTCTGTGATCCGAGCAGCGCTCAGGCCGCCGAGATACTCGACGCCGCGAGGGAGACCGCACAGAAGGTCTCCGGCATGCAGGCAGGCGATCGGAAGGTCTATATCTCGAACGCGGCGCAAGCCATCGGCGAGTTCGACTCGATGCAGAAGAAGCTCACCGAGTTGGGACGGTCCGGCGGCCGTCGTGCGAAGGGCGTCATCTCCGACGCCCAGACCGAGATTCAACAGATGCACGCCGAATTGGCGCGGGCTGTCAGCACTGGCCTTGGTCTGCGGGCGCTCCGATGAAACGCATCATTAATGATGTGCCACGCTGGTCGATCTACCTGCACAGGGCCGCTCGGGGCCTCGACCAGGTAGACCGCTCCGACCCGCGAGAGCTTCGGTTCGAGGACGAGCTGTTCGAGCGCTTCTACGCGGGGGAACTGGAGCAGCTGCCGCTGGAGTTGCAGGATTCGGAACTGCGCGGCTGGGCGGAGAAGGTCCACGCCGCGTGCAGCCAGCTCCCCAATTTCGCCCGACTGGCGGGCGAGTGCAGAGGGGATGCGGATGCAGCGGCGACCGCGGTCGAAACGTTGATGGCCGAGCTGCAGCCACACATGCAGGACGACCAGGCCGCGCTGCGTCGCTCCATCCGGTCGGGCTGCGACCGGGCCTCTGCAGCGATCGAGGAGCAGCGGGAGTCGGCCGAGGGCCTCGAGCAGGTCACCTTCGGTCGACTCCCCGGCACTGGAACCGTGAATGGCGAGGTGCGTCCGTGCTCGGCGGCGCGTGAGCTGGCCCGGCGTATCCGTGATGATCACCGGCTGAAGCGGATCGCTCTGCTGGCCGGCAGGTTCAAGCGCATCGCGGCGATGAAACAGCGTCAGAAGGTCAAGCACGGCGCCGATGAGATCACCGACGTCGAGCAGGGCGCCGATCTCGGGCGGCTTCTGCCGTCGGAATTGGCGCGACTCGTCCACCCGAAGCTGCGGTTGGCGATGCTGCGTGACCTATCTGAGCGCCGGTGCTTGCAGTACGCGCTCAGCGGCACCGAGACGCTGGGCAAGGGGCCGCTGGTGGTCTGCTTGGACAAGAGCGGCAGTATGGACGGCCCGCCCGATACTTGGGCGACCGCTGTCGCGTTGGCGCTGCTCGACATCGCACAGCGGCAGCGGCGGCCGTTCGCGTTGCTCGGGTTCGACGACATCGTGAAGCAAGAGGTGATCGTGAAGCCCGGCGAGAAGTTCCCGGCGGCCGAGCTGTTCCTAAGCTGCGGCGGCGGCACTGAAATTTCGAGCGTGGTCAGCCGCGGCCTGGACATCATCGAGCAGAACCCCGGCGCGATGCGCAAGGCCGACATCGTGCTCATTACCGACGGTGGATCGGCGATCGATATGGCGCCGGCGCTACGGGGGCGGGCCGTGGCGCTCGGCGTCACGATTCTCGGGTTCGGCATTGGCATCGATCACGGCGCCCTCGCGCCCTGGTGCGACGAGGTGGTCGGCGTCGTCGACCTCGACCGCGTCGACGAGAAGTCCGCCCAACTGCTGTTCGAACGATAGACTAGGGGCACAGCATGATCTCGATCACCCGGCTCAGCCGAGCCTTCAACGTCGTCCGCGACGAACTTCGCGAGGTCGGCCTCCTGGACGACGGCGTATACCTCGACCAGATCGAACTCGTCCGCTCACCTCTGCCAAGCATCTGGACGATGGGCTACTGCTTCCACAACGGAGTCACTTGGCTTCGGCTCGTTGGTTACCAGCCAGGCACCATCTACATTCCGATCAACGCACCCGTCGAACGAAGCTCAGGCTACACCCTCGCAGACGTGATCCGCCACGAGTTCGGCCACGCGTGGGCTTGGCTCGACCGCAAGCGCATCGACGGACCGTGGTTCAAGCGCGCGTTCGGCGAACGCTATGGCTTCCCCGACGGCGTGCCGGCGCCGGAAGAGGACTTCGTATCTGAATATGCAATGACTCGACCGGCAGAAGATTTCGCCGACACCTTCATGACGTACCTCCGGCACAGGCGCAATCTGTCCCGTTTCAAGAACCAACCGGGCCTCTATCGCAAATTGCGGGCGATCGAGGTGCTCGTGCGCGACACCCGCAAGCACATCCAGCAGCGGCGCCGCCGATAGTCCGCCTTCCTCCTTGACCACCTTTCGCGGGACCCGCGATCGAGGTGGAAGACATGTCCAAGATCGGTAAAGCCTGCGCCGCCCGCACCCCGGACAACCAGTCCATGAAAGGGGGTGACGCACTCTTGTCCAAGCTCATCCGAGCGCTTCGGTCGTCGACGGCAATCAACCTCGCAGTTGTGATCCTGACCGTTCTACTCGACTCGCTCAGACCCAAGACCCGCAACAACACCAAGTAGCTCAACCAAGACCAACCACCGAAGGCCCTCCTCGTCGACGCGATCGGCGGGGAGGGCTTTCGCATTTTCGGGGCTACGTGCCCCAAGGAGACCAACATGGACGACACGACTCGCAAGATCCTCGAGCGCCCGTTCGCGCCCGAGCAGCTCAAGCAGCGCCAGGGCGCCAGCGGCAAGACGTACACGTACCTCGAGATCCAGCTCTACATCGACCGCCTCAACGAGGCGTTCCACGGCATCTGGTCGTGGGAGGTGATCCGGCGCGACATCATTGACGACCAGCTCATCGTTGAGGGACGCCTCTCGGCCGGCGGGATCATGAAGACCGGCATCGGCGGCGCAAGTGTCACCCGGCGCCGCGACGGCGGCAGCCCCATCTCGCTCGCCGATGACGTGAAAAAGGGCGAGGCCGACGCGCTCAAGCGCGCCTGCAGACTGCTGGGCGTCGGCCGCGAGCTGTACGCCGGAGACGACGACGAGGTCGTTGTGCCGCAGGTGCCGACGCGCTCGGCTCCGGTGGTGGTCGCGCCGGCGCCGCCGCAGCGCACGGCAGCGCCGCCCGAGCGCAGCCGCCTGACCTCGAAGCAGCTCAACGCCATCTGGGCCATCGCCCGCAACCAGGGCTACTCCGACGCCGAGTTCCAGTCCTACTGCGTCGAAAACTTCGGGGTGCAACCCTCGTACTTGAGCCGGGCATTCGCGTCGCAAATCATTGAGACGCTCGGCAACCGCACCAACGGCCACGCGGAGCGCCGGCCCGGCGAGGAGGGGTAGCCATGGCCGGGCTTCATTGTTCCGTGTCGCAGGTGAAGTGCTACTTGAGGTGTCCGCGGCAGTACGACCTCAAATACGTTCGCGGCGTCAAGCCGGCGTTTGTGCCAGTCGCGCTCGCGTTCGGCACGGCGATTCACGCCGCGCTCGCGAGCCACTACCACGCCATCCAGGCCGCCTCCCCGCGGTCGTTCGAGGAGTTGGTGACGGTCTTCCGCGACGCGTGGTCCAATGCGGCCAGCGGTCCGGTGCCGCTGCAGGTCGAGGACGACGCCGATTGCGATGTGGTCGATCGCGGCGTTGCGATGCTACGAGCGTTCCACGCTCAAGCGCCGGCTGCGCACGTCGAGGTCGAAGACGTCGAACGGGCGTTCTCCGTCGAGCTACATGATCCGGTCTCGGGCGAGGTGATCGAAGAGCGCTTGGTCGGCGCATTCGACTTGGTAGTCAGGGAGGCCGGGCGTGCCGTCGTGATCGAGCACAAGACGGCGGCGCGGAAATGGACCGCCGACCAGCTCCGCTACGATTTCCAAGTGACTGCGTACCGATTCGCGGCGCGGCTGCTTGGGCTCGGTGACGTCGGTCTTCGCCTGCAGATCCTTACCAAGACGAAGTTACCCGCGGTTCATGTCGAGGACATCGAGCGCGACGACCATGCCGAGGACGACTTCCTGCGCACGGTCATGGGAGTCTTACGGGCCATCGACGCTGGCGCGTTCTATCCGGTGCGCGGATGGCAGTGCAAGGGCTGTCAGGTCGCCCACGCCTGCGTGGGCGGTGGCCCGTGAAGCGTTTCAAGTCTCGAACACCCGCCGCGCGCCCGCCGCTATTCTGGGTCGGAGGCCGGCTCTACGCTGATCTCTTGTACAATTTCACGCACGAACTGAGAGTTGGATTCGCTGACGTGCAGCGATTTCTGATCGCAGTCCCGCCCGAGGCGCTTCTGCTCGCGGGTCGCCTCGACGGCGCGGAGCTACGCGCTGCTCTTCGGGACCTCCATTATGCTCACGAGGACATCTACGGTCGGCTGGTGCCGACCGATGCGGCCCGATGGCAACAGCCGAAGAAGCAAGGTCGCCGTCGTTAGCTTCAGGCGCATCGGCGCCGAATCGACGAGGAGTCCCAACTCCTCGTCGATTTTTTGCCCCGAGGTCAGACGAAGAGGTCGCGCGCATCCACGCCAAGCGCTTCTGCGACGCGAACCAGCGTCTGGATCGTCGCGTTGGTGTCGCCGGCCTCCACTTTCTGCCACAGCCGCCAGTGGATGTGGACACGCTCACTCGCGTCCATGATCGTCAGGCCGCGCTTCTCCCGCAGCCGGCGAACATTCGCCGCCAGCCGTTGCCGAACCCGCCGTTCGGCGGGTGGTATGCGCCGCTCCACCCGGCGACGGTAGGCGGCGCCGGGTATCGACCGTTACGCCGTATAAGGCGTAAGATCCCATAGCACTTTGCTAGTAACCGCACACGATAGGGAGCATGACATCAGCGAGACGACGTGCTGCGTGTGGCGGCGCCGGCGTCGAACAGCGAGTGCAGGGGAACGCCATAGGCAAACGACAGCGCCGCGAGCGTCGAGATCGTGACGTTGGCCTTGGCCGCCTCGATGCGCTGCAGGTGGTTGGGATGGACGCCGATGCGCTCCGCCGCCTGCTCCAGGGTCAACTTTCGCCCCTTTCGCAGGCCGAGCAGGCGGAGGCCCAGGCGCCGCTTCGCGCGATCGATAACCGGCTGAAGTTCGGGCCTCTCGTGGATCTCCGAGCGCCCATGGCCGTGGTCCGCTTTGCGGGTGCGTCGTGGCACCCAGCACGGTTATCTCCATCAACTCAAGAGATGAACAACTCTTGAGTTGATCCAAGCAACCTCTGCTGCTACGATAGAGGCGGCGCTCCATCGCCTTAGGAGATCATGTCGATCTGGGACTTCTGGCATCTTGGTCTACCGCATCAGCCAACGATTGATGTCCACGCGGATGGACATCACCTCGGCCATCTTGACGTCGACCCTATTGGTCGCGTCCCCCAAGCGATGGACGTTCTATGACGGGGGCAGAGCTGAAGAATCCCGTGCTTGCGGCCGTACTAGGATTCGCGCTCGGGCCACTTGGCCTCCTTTACGTCTCGGTCGGCCACGCCGTCGTGGCCTTCGGTGTCATCGTGGTGCTGTCCGTCATCACCGGAGGAGTGTTAGCCCTGCCGGCCTGGCTTGGGTGCGCCGTCGTCGGGTACCTGAGCGTAAACAAGACGAATGCGACGATGACGGCATCTGCGAGCGTTGCCTCGTATTCGCCGGTCGCTACGACAAGCTCGCCGTCGAATGCACCTCCGATGGCAGCGCCCGACAGCAGCAAGTTCTGCTCTGAATGCGGCCAGCGGTTGGCTCTTACGACACGGTTCTGCAACAAGTGCGGCGCCGTCGCCGCGTAGGGAGCTAAGGATGAGCCTGTTCGATGACGTGAAGGACATGTCGACCCCGCCGGAGTCGACTTCGGCCGACGCCGCGCTCGTCGCCGACCCGGGAGCGGCGGGCCACGGCAGCGGCTTCGTCACCATCACGCCCAACTTGGCGCCGAACGCGTACCAGGGCGGATGGACAGCCCAGGACCATCTCGGTCACCAACACCACGTCTCGGCTGGTCACGCGCCGAATGCCTACCAGAACGGCGCCACCGTCGACGACGGCCAGGGCCACACCGACCATTACCTGCCGCTCCCGGGCGGCGGTCTCTGGCATCCGTAACAGTGGAAGCGCCGCCCCCGTCCGTGCAGGCGCCGGGCATCCCCATCCTCGTCGTTGGACGCCGCGTCGGCGAGCTGTTGGCGATCGACATTCCGTCGGTCGAGCAGGTGCTCAACGTCCAGGCGTCACGCGCTGGTCTGCCCGCTCCTGCGGGAGGTCCGCTGGCTGCAGGAATGGGCACTCTGGTTCTCGGCGAGGCCTGCATGGTGTTCGGCGCCGCCGTGGTCGTCCTGGCACGAGCGCGAGCCGCTGACATCCCGGACAAGGCGGCCGAGATCGCCGCCTACCTCGGCCTCGGCGCAGATGAAGCGCGGCTGGCGATACCGCTCTTCACCCAGGCGACGGCCTGGGGTTCGCCGCTCGATGGCGCCGCAGCGCTGGCTGCGTATTTCGACCCGGACCCGCGGGTCAAGATGATGGCGAAGACGATCGTTGCCCGCCTCGAGCCACGACGCACACGCCGCCCCATCGCGCACGTGCGCACCGCCGATTATGAGCACCCGCTCGACCGCGCCGCGCTCGCGGCAGTGCGCTCGGTGACCGGCGTGGAGACCGCGCTGCGGAAGCTCTCCGAGCTGGGCGCCGAAAAGGCCGAGGCGATCGAGAACCTGGCTGGCTGTGTCCGCGTCGGCCAGGCGCAGTTCCCCGAGCTGTACGCGCTCTTCTGCGACGCCGTCGAGATGTTGCAGATGCCGCGGATGCCTGAGCTGTACATGAAGGCCATGGGTCCAGGCGCCTACACGATAGGAGTAGAAGCGCCGCGCGTTGTGCTGTCGTACGCGCTGCCGTCGCTCTTCACCCGCGACGAGCTGCTGTTCGTCATGGGCCACGAGCTGGGCCACATCCGCAGCGGGCACGCCCCGTTCTCGATGCTGCGTTACTTCTTGCCGCAGCTCGCCGAGCTGGTCGGGCAGGCCACGCTCGGCATAGGCGCGCTCATCGGCATGGGCATGCAGGCGGCGTTGCTCGACTGGTATCGGAAGAGCGAGCTGACTTGCGACCGATGCGGCCTGCTCGTCTGCCAGAACTCCGATGCGGCGCTGTCAGCGTTGATGAAGCTCGCCGGGGCGCCCGTCGCGTACTACCGCCAGTTGAACCTCGACGCGTTCATCGCGCAGGCCGACGACTTCGATAAGCTCGATGTGAGCGCCCTGTCGAGGCTCTTCAAGTTCGGCCGCGCGCTCGAGAACGATCACCCCTGGCCTGCGGTGCGGGCCCGGGAGTTGGTTCGGTGGATTCGCGCGGGCGACTATGAGCGCCTCGTCGGCAAGACCGCGGGGGGCGCGGAATGCCCAGGCTGCCGTGGTCCGCTCACCAGCGAGGATGTCTTCTGCAGTGGGTGCGGCATGCGGGCTGCGGGCTATCGAGACGGGAACGTGGCGGTCGCATCAGCCCCAAGGAGTTCGACGCTCGTGGCTGAGACGGACACAAGAAAGCCGACGGACACCGTCGCCTGCCCGCACTGCGGTGGCGAAATCAAGGCGGCGGCGCGGCTCTGCAAGCACTGCAAGCAGGTTCTCGCGGGAACCCCGACTCGCGATGCGGATGGCGAGTGAAATGTCGACCAATCGGTTCTACGCCGAGGACATTTCACCAGGTGGCTGGGCTGCGTGCCGCCATCACGATGGCGGGCTGCGGGCTATCGAGACGGGACTTAGCGGTCGCATCAGCCCCAAGGAGTTCGACGCTCGTGGCTGAGACGGACACAGGAAAGCCGACGGACACCGTCGCCTGCCCGCACTGCGGTGGCGAAATCAAGGCGGCGGCGCGGCTCTGCAAGCACTGCAAGCACGAACTACTAACAGGCGCGTCGGCAGGGCTCGCTTCCGCGGCGAAAGGTCCCACCCGAGGGTGGGTTCAGCGAATCCTTCAGCCTCCACAGCTTGCCAAGATTCTGGTCGTCGTCGGCATCGCGCTCCTTGCGAGCCTGCTGCTTCCAAGGGGAATGAGTGACGACAAGCTCATCTGGGCCTGGAACGAGTTCGGCAAGTGGCCGATGACGACGGTCTTCCCGTTGGTGCTGGGCGGCACCTTGCTTTTTTTCGGAAAACGCGGGGCACCGAGCCCGTGGACGGCGTACACGCTGCTGGCTGCGGGTGTGTTTCCCGGTCTCGTTGATGCGTGGCAGTTGCTTCGGGAGGCCCCGTCGCTCTTCAACCTGATCGGCTGCGCCCGCGGCCTCGCGTGGTCCTTCTGCGTCGTCACATGCCTGTGGATCTACTTCCAGGGCCAGCCGCCACGCCTACGACTCTCGCGCCGGCTGGTCCTTGGCGCCGCAGTGATCGTTCTGGCGCACTGGCTGCTCCCAACCGAGCGCTTCGGCGCGGAAGCGCCGGTGCCACGACTGCTGGTCCCATTCAGGCTGTATGTAGCCGCCATAGGTCCAGGTTGGTCGCTCACCACGCACCATGTAGTCTGTGCGCTCTGGATCTTCATCGCGCTGGCGCAGCTCGCCGCCGTGCCGTTGCTTGCCCTCATGCTCCTTCGTCACCGCCCCATGCCTCGCTGGCTAGGGCTGTTTATCTTGCTCACCGCTTCGGCAGAACTACTTTTCAACCGGGCACCTGGGAATCTCTACAGCCCGTCCATCGACTGGTTGTGGCTAGGAGAACTCTTTCGATTCCTGGTCAGGATCGTCGAGTACATCGCGTTCATCGTCGGTTGGGGAATGTTGCCCGAGTCGCATCGGAGCAGTAACGGGGAAATTGTCGGCGCACTCAGCCGTGCGACCTCGGCCCTGATCGCGAACCTCACCGCGGAGAAGATCCGTCGCACGCTGGTGGTGCTCGGCGTGGTGTTGCTGATCGACTACTTGGTCCCACGCGACGTGAGCCACGGCGAGACGTTGATGGCCTGGGAGTTGACCCGCGATCCGATGTTTCAACGGCTGGCCTCTCCCTCGGTTCGCTTCCTTCGGATGTACTTCCCGCTGCTCGCCGGGCTACTTCTTATCGGGCAGAAGTTCCTGCCGACGTTGACGCGCCGGCACCTGGCGATCCTGCTGTTGCTGGTCGGATTCATGCCGGCGATTGTCCCTGGCCGCTTCGGATGGATGGAGTTTCCGCGCGCCCTGGCCTGGCAGTTCTGGCTCGCTGCCTGCGCGTTGATCGTTGCGGGCCGAATTGAGCCTGCCGGTGCTCAGTTTCGAAGGCTGCTCATCGTGGCAAGCGGCTTCGTGCTTCTTGGCCTACTCTTCCCGTTCCCGTTCAACCGTCTCCTGGCACCCATGCGCGATCTTGAAGACGCTGGCACGGCCTACTTCTCGTGGGGCAGAGCCATCGCGGCGGCGTTCGCCGACGCCATCGAGGTGGCGGCGGCGGTCTGCATTGTGATGCTCTCGATCCAGGTCTTCCGCGGCCGGGTGCTCAGCCGTCGATTGGCCGTGGGTGGCCTGCTTGGAGTGGTGGCCCCGATCCTATGGCGATGGGGCGAGTACCTCGCGAAGTCGGGTCGGTACGAACAGGATCTCGTCGTCACGCGGTACCAAGCGCTGTACGAGCCGCCGGTTTTCCTCGTGACTGTTGCCTGTGTGATCTGCGGCCTGAGCCTTATCCTCGAGCCGGGGCTGGGCACCGCGGTCGCTACCCCGGTGAGTGCGACGAGCCCGACGGAGAGCCGGCTGGCTGAACTCGAGCAGCTCCGCGCACGCGGGCTCATCACGCAGGCCGAGTACGACGCCAAGCGCGCCGACTTGATCTCGAAGCTGTAGGAGACCGAGATGCCGACCTGCCCATTCTGTGCCGAAGAGATCACCGCAACGACGCAGAGCTGCCCGCACTGTGGGAGCCCTACTGCGGTGTTGACTTCAAGCAATGTCGCAAGCCCGGCATTGAGCGACGAGAATGTCGACGATGAGACCATTGCGAAAACGGACATCGAGGGATCAACCCCACGGCGGAGCTACCGCAGGATCATGTTCCTTGCGGGCGGCGCAGCGTTCATCGTTATCGCAGCAGCCATCGCCTCAGTCGCGATCCGAGATCATCTCGCCTTTCCCATCAACCTCAAACACGTCGACGGAGAAACTGCGCGTCAAATGACCGCGTTCAGCGAACAGGCCGTGCTCGAGCAGCGGTTCAACCAGATCGATCCCAAGCTGCAGAGACGTTGGCGCACCGCCTTCGCGCATGAGGCGGCGACGTTGTTCCAGGTCGCGGCATCCAATGACACCTTCTGCCACACTGTCGGCATCATCGGGACAGACGCGAACTCATCACTCGCGTGGACGGCGCTCGTAGATACTTGTCACCTGTATCGTTCCGACATTGAGCAGCGGCGCGCGGCCACGGAGCAGACGGCGAACAAGGCGTCTCAAGTCAGTGCCGCCGAGGACGAGCTTGCGGGACTGAAGCAACGCCAGGAAACGCTCGACCGAGAGGTTGGCCAGCGCACATCGCACAACTTTGTTTTCGACGGCTACATCATCCGCATCGTCAGCTCGCGGCGTTACGTAGTGGCCGACGTCGAGCACGAAGATGCCCCGACCCGACCCTGCTTTGGAGACGCAGACTGCAATCGCGCCGAGTTCAGCAGGATGGCGAATGGCGGTGTAGAAGTTCCGGGCGCGGATCGCTCTGTGCTCGTCACTACCCGCACCCAGTTCGATAGCCGCGGCCGTTTCTCCATGGTCGTGCGCCGTGACGGAGACAACTACGTCGAAGCCGACGATGATGCTCTCGATCGCGCTGCTCTGGCCGAGATAACACGCCACATCGGGGAGGTGCAAACGCGGTTACAACAGTTGCGATCTGCCAAGGACGGCGATGATCAGAAGAGTCTCGCAGCGCAGATCGCTGGCCTCGAAAAGCGTCTCGATGCCGCGGCACGATGCAATGGCGGCGACGCGACGGCCTGCGTCGACCTCGCTAGGTCATTTCAGGAGCAGGACCTGCCCGCAAAAGATGTGGCACGTGCATCGGCGCTGCTACAGGCCGCCTGCAACGCCGGAAATAGCTTCGCGTGCGCCAATAAGACTGTCCGGGACGACGCTGTCGCAACCGCTCCCGACGCCAAACCGCACCCATTACTGCACCCATTACTGATCGAAGGGCCGTCATGCTCCGCTGGTGCGGAGGTGACGCGTGACGATCATGGTGACTGGTTCGCGCTTGTCTGTACGGTCGACGGCGTGAAAGAGGGGCCCTTCGTCGCCTATCGTTCTGACGGAAGCGTTTCGGAAAAAGGAGCGTTCCACAAGAACCAGCGCAGCGGGATCAGCCAGAGCTTCTACACCAACGGCACGCCAGAGACGGCCGGCAACATGGTGGATGGCCACCGCGACGGCGAATGGACGATCTGGGATGGGGACGGGAGTCAGCGGAAGCAGGTGTGGAAGTTGGACAAGCTAATCAAGGGCAACCTCGACAACGATCCGTTTGGCGAGGGCGACTGCTGCGACGACAACCCCGTTGGTCCCACGGCAGCGGCTGACCTGCCCACCGTGCAGACTATCGACGGCGACGACGCTGCGTGGGCGATTCTGAAGCGGGCCGAAGCCGAACACGTCAAGCCGCGTGAGCGCGCCAAGGCCGCCAACGACCGCGGGTATCGCCTCTTCAACGTTGACCACTCGCTCGACCGGGCGCTCGACTTCTTCGAGTACGCCGCCAAGACCGATGCGAAGTACGGCATGCCCCGCTTCAGCGCGGCGAAGTGCTACGCGGCGAGAGGCGACGTGGCCGGCGCGGTCCGCTACCTTGGCGAGATCAAGGCGATGGGCCGCAGCCAGGGTGATCGGCTGAAGACCGCCCAAACCGATCCGGCGTTCGCGAGCGTGGCGAACGATCCACTGTTCCAGGCGCTCTTCAGGTGAGGGTATGGCCGGCTGGCCTCGCGGCGGCGGTCGCGCTCGCCGCGGTGGCAGCCGTCCTGATTCGCTCGACGGCTCAGCGTGGCGCATCGATGGTTGAGCGCATACCAATGGACGCTGGCGCTCCACCGCCCGTTTCCGACGCTGCCGTTGATGCTGGCGACGGCGGGTGGGATGACACCGCGGTGCTCGTCGGCCTGCACCCGTCCGTCCAGCAGAAGATCGCGGCTCTCCGTGAACGGATGACACAGCTCGGCCGGCGCGTTTATCTAATGAGTGGCGCGCGTCCGGGGCCGCCATCGAGCGGCATGCACAACCAAGCCTTGGCTGTCGACGTGACCGTCGACTACATGAACTCCGTCGATGTTGCAGAGGCGCTGCGGGCCGTGGGCTTCCCGTGCGTGATCACGTATTACGATCGACACCGCACGCCTTGCCACATGGCGCACGGCGATCTGCGCGGCACCAACCTAGCCGTCGGGCCCTATGCGCCAGGGGCGCACCGCGCGTTGAACTGTCCCGGCATGGCCGTCAGCAGGACGGAGACGTGCGAGAACGAGACCAGGGCGCAGTGGGATTACCTGCGGGAACGCTCGTCGCGGTAGCCCAGCGGCTTTTCGACCTGAAGAGAGGGGGATGCAAATGCAGCTCATCGACCGGCATGGCACCTTCGTCGCCGAGTGGGGCGCATACCAGATCATCCTCCACAATGGCAAGGGCTCCTGCCTGGCCGAGGTCCGCCGCAGCGACGATGGGTCGGTAGTGGTCTCCACCGGAGACTTGCCGCGACGGACGTGGCGCGAGGCGATCGAGTGGGCGGCGGCGCAGCTCACCGACCTGGGCTGCAGCGCGTTCGTCGACGACAAATACTGTTCGATCGCGCCGTTCTTGAACTTCGTCGAGGAGCCGGCGGGCGGCCGATAGGCGATGCCACGCNNCCACGCCGGCCGCCACCTCCAGACCCACTCGACCAGGCGCTGAAGCATCTCGCCCAAGCTCGCGCGGCGGGCTCGCCCGATCAGCGTCGAGCCCATATCGCTTCGGCCACCTGGGCGCTCGAGGACGCGCGAGTGCAACTTGCCGCAGGCGAAGACGCGCTGAAGTGGTGCGAGGAGCGGTTCGCGGCGACCGCGTTGATCCGAGGCACCGTCGAGAATCGGCGAATGGCTATTGAGGCGGCGGCTGCCGAAATAGCAGCGCTCGATCAGTGAGCGAAACGGATCTCCTCAAGGCGTCGCGGCCGTCGCATCACGTGATAGCCTCGCCGATGGGAGGGAGCGCGCACATGTGGAGGGTTCTTGTGGGCGCACTTGCGTTCGCGGCCATCGGCTGCGCACCGTCTGTGCCGGAGACGAAGAAGGCGGGAGAGACCGCACATTCCGCGGTTTCACCACTGCCTCGGGCGACAGCTACGTCCTCGGCGCCGCTGGCCGAACCAACAATTCTCTCGGTGCGGCCGTCGGAAACCGTCGCGGAGCATCCAGCGCACGGCCTAACTTGCCCAGCGAGCGCCCCGTTCCATCAGAGCGATGGCAACATGTGTCCTGCCGACGGCGACAACGCCAACGAAAAGGGCTTGAGCCTCCTGAAGAACCGCACGGACGAGGGACCTTGGCGGTCGATTCCGTTCGCCGAATTGCGGGGCTGGACCTGGCCACGCTCGACCGAGGGGAGGGACATCCATCTGTGGGCACCGGCCGATCGAGACGCTATCGCGGAGCACAATGGGATGTCGGTCTCTGTCGAGGGTTACCTGCTCGACGCAGTTCCCAGTGGCTCCGAGGCATGCAACTGCGGCAGGTCCGCTGGAGTGGACGTCGACTATCACATCTGGCTCTTTAACAGGAAGCTAGACCACGCCCCGGTCGTCCGGCCGCCGGAGCGCGGCGAATCTATCGTCGTCGAAATGACGCCCCGGCTTCGCACGCAACATCACGGATGGACCGTTGCTCGCCTGAAGAAGATCGCTCACGAGCAACTGCCCGTTCGCGTGTCGGGATGGACGTTCTACGATCCCGAACACGGTCCCGAGGTTCGGGGCTCGTCGACGCACGCGCCGACGCGTGGAACATTGTGGGAGATTCACCCGATCATGAAACTCGAGGTCCAGCAAGCCGGCGGCTGGGTCGATCTCGACGATGCGCAGCTCTAAAATCGAGAGAGAGCTAGGAACTGTGCGCCGTAAACCGCCTTGCTACGTATCCGTAGACACGTCGTCCCAATCCAACTCGCCGCATCCGATCAACCAGTTCAGCGCTTGGTGGCGCTCCATGATCACGTCGTTGTTCAGGTGCGCTGGGCTCTGCTGACCGTGGAGTTGCGCGTTCCGCGTGGCCCAATGGTAACGATAAATGAGGTCGGCCTCGTCCAGAATCTCACACGGGCTCCGCAGCCTCGCTTCAGCGCGAAATCGCTTTGCGCCTCGCGAGAGCAGCACGCCGCCGAGCTTCGCCGGGTCGATCGAATCGGCCGGTGGCGGGAGCGCCTCGAAGAAGCCAAGCGCCCATAGAACTGGATAGAGCGCCTCGTATCTCCAGGAAAACCTCGCGCGATCTTGGTCGGTCGACGACGGGAGTTGCAGGAACGCGCTCTCCTCCGGCGACAACTTCGCTGCGGCGTCGAACTCGCGGGCAAACCGCTCAAGAGTCTTTGCCGGCGCTCCCTCACCCTTCCCGGCTACTGCCATCAGTGCGATGGCTCGATCGACGACATCGTCCTTGGACGGTACGCGGGCCTCGAGCTCGTCCTCGATGCACGGGAGAGTGTCGTTAATGAGGACATTTTCTGCGCGCAGCCGATCCTCCGATCGAGATTTCCGCTCCCTCGACTCCCGACTCGGACTACTCATCGTTCCTCTCGCCAAGCCTTCGTTCCTGCTCGCGCCAGTGCCTTGCCCGCTCTTCGTCGACCGCGACGCCCGCGCCTGCGGTGTACATCGCGGCCAAGCGTTTGGCGGCTTCGACCGACCCGGCTGCGACCGCCAGCTCGTACCACCTGACGACCTCGGCGGGCTCGAGCGCTTTGGCGCCCCGGTTGAGACACGCCCGCGGGTGGCCAGCTTCAGCCGCCGCCAACTCCCAGCGATCCGCCTCGTGCTCATCGGCTGGGCCATGTTGTTGGTTGCGCAGAGAGAGCGACAGCTCGAACTGCGCGCCCAGGTGCCCTCGTGACGCGCCGGCTCTCAACAGCCCGCGCGCCTGGTCGGGCAGAGGCGTCGCACCGCCGAATCCCAGGAACGAGAGCCCGAGAAGATAGAAGGCTTCAGCCTCTCCGGCGTCGCCCGCGACATGCAGCCAAGACCTACCCTCGATGAACTTACTCGTGCCGATGAGGAGCCGCCCGAGCAGCAGCGCGGCCCCGGGCGCTCGAAGTCGAGCTGCGCTTCGAAGTAGCTCGAGCCCCCTGTCGGGCTCGACGTCACCACCGATTCCGAACAGCAGCGCGGTGGCGGCGGAAAGCGCGGCGTAAGGATCGCCGAGAGCCGCGGCGTCGAGAAGCGCCTTGCGGCCGACGCGGCGGGCCTCGTCCGAGCGCGCTCGCGTGAGCGCGGCGCCATGCTCGTGCAGCTTCTGCGCTCGTCGCGGCGCGCTGTCGTCAAGCCGTGCCGCATCGAGCGCGGTCAGAAGATCGCGAACGAGTTCGTCTTCGGTAATGCTCAGCTCCCGCGCTTTGACTTGAGCTGCTCGAGAGCCTTGGCGTAGACCGGCGCCGTGGACTGGTAGTACTCGATGATGTTTTCGAGCTGGACGTTGGAGGTCTCGAGCTTCCCGCCAAGCGGAAGCGGTGCTTTCAGCCCGAGAATGTCTTCGACTTCCGGGTAGGCGTCGTTCTCCTTCACCCAGGTGTCGTACAGGCCGGTGTCGAAGAATCCAGGGATCTTCCGGTTCGCCATCCAGTAGCCGAGCAGATTGCCCCAGCCAAGATCCGGTTCGGTCCAATACACGACTTGGGTCGGGTCGAGAACAAAGACCCTATCGGCGCCCGCCGTGGACGCGTTCTCGACGACTAGCAACATGCCGTAGGCGTTGCGGCCGACAATCATGCGGTCGGGATTGGGCGGCACCAGGAACGACCACGCGTCGAGGCACGGCTCGAGCGCCGCCAGTTCCTCGCCGAAGAGGTATAGAAATCGGTTCAAGTACCATCCGGCGCCGACCTCCGGTTGGAGCGCAGACCAGGCCGCGTGAAAGCTGGGCCGCGAGAAGCGGACGCCATTGTTGGCTGATGGATCAGGCTTCCCGATCGCCTTGATGAAGGCTTCTCCGACCGCAGACATGGGATCTCCGATCTACGCCGCTACTCCGCGGGTCGCAACTCGAGGTTGAGCTTGCGGATACCGTACGCCGCCTGCGGGTTCTCGGGGTCCGTGATCACCTTGCTGTAAAGCTCGTCGATGCGTGTCTTCCACTGCGACCCAAGCGAGCTGTTGATCTTCGTGACCCCGAGCTTGCTCTTCACCTTCGATAGATAGTCGAGCCATGCAGCGCGATTGTCAGCGGTCACATCAGGCCCCGTCGGCTCTTCGACAATCGGGAAAGTGGGAACCTCGCCGTGGCCTCCGGCGATCTGATCGGGATCGTGGAGGACGGCCAGGTCTTTGGTCTTCTCGACGATGCCTTCCCACTCCTTGATCGTGCCGCCGAGCTGCAAGACCTGTTTGACAATCGCTTGTTTGCCGCCCTTGTGGTCCGCGGCCCAATCCTTCTCGTCTCCGTCGCGGCCCCCTGCGGGCTTCATCTTTTTGGGCTCGACCTTGCCGCCCTTTTTGCCCTTCTCGATTTCCGGCACCGCCCCTGACAGTCCTGCCAGGTCGCCGTGAGCTTCGCTGTGGCTCTCGGCGTTCTTCTTCAGAGCTTCTTGCGCCGCCGTCGTGTCTCCACCCGCGCCCTTGGCCTTCTGCAACTCGGCCTCCAGCTCGATCTTCTTCGCCTGCAACTTCGCCAGCCGCGCCTGCGCCTTCGGAAGTGCTTCGAGCGCACGCGCGTGCAAGATGTCGAGCACCGCCTGCTTTGCGGACTCGTCCATCTCGTTGAGATGCTCGGTCGGGCTGTACTTGTTGACGTTGATAACCCAGGCATCGAGAGAGAGTTGGTTGAGCCCTTCGCTCTGCTGCCGAAGCTGGCGCACCATTTCGCCGGTAAACTTGTTGATGTAGGGCGTCTTCCATTCCTTCGGGTTCGGCTTCTGAAAGAATTGAATCGCCTTGTTCTTCATCGCCGTGACGAACTGCGCCTTCTCGAGCGAGTTGGTGCGGAGCTTCGCGCAGAGTCCGCCGACAACAGTCGCGGCAGCCTCGCCCTTCGAGCGCACAAGGTCGAGTTTGTCCTGCTCGACTTTGCCTTCCTTGACCTGCACTGCCTCCACGGCTGCGACGAGCGGCTGCGCCTGGTCCATCGCCTCTGCGACGGCGTTGTAGCCGCTCTTGTTCTTGGCCTGACCGACGGGACCGTTGAAGACGTTCGTGAGTCGCTGGATGCCCTTCAGGTTGGCGATCATCAGCTCCGCCGGCCCGCTCTTCCCCGGCGCGCTCGGGCGGACCTGCACCTTGTCGTCCGCACCGGCGACTTTGAAGTTGATCGTATCGAACGCGATGAGCGGAACTTCGGGGGCCGCGGTAGCAGGTGGCTTTCCCCCAGCGGTCGCTGGTGCTGGTCTACCGCCTGCCGCTGGTGCTGGCTTGCCGCCCGCTGCTAGTGCTGGTGTCGGCGCCGCCTTCGCGACGGGTTTGGGCGGCGGCGCCGCGGAGCCCTTTTTTGTGCGACTGAGGGTGCGGGGCGCCAGCTTTGCGCCAATCGCGGGCGCCTTTTCCTCAATCCCAGGGTCGGGATTGTGACCGCCTTCCGCAGCCGCAGACTTGTCGTGGAGCTGGTCGGCGGCTTGATCCGCGACCGCGTCCGCTTCCTTCTCAGCGGGTTCGCCGGGCTCCGACACCTGCTGGCCCGATTCGGCTCCGCCCTGCTTGGAATCAGGGTCAGCCTTGCGCTGGATGCCCGAGCGCTGCCCTTGGACGACGTGCGTCAGCTCGTGCGCGAGAAGCCGGTCGCCTTCCTTGGTGCCGGGTGCGAACTCGCCCGAGCCGAAATGCACATCTGAGCCGACCGTGAATGCACGAGCCCCGAGTCCCTCGGCTGCTTTGGCGGACTTGCCGCCTGTATGCACCTTCGCGCCCGAGAGATCAGCGCCGAGCTGCCCTTCCATCTTCTGCTTGATTTCGCCGCCGAGAGGCGCGCCGCCCTCTTCGGGGATAGGGACCTTCCAGTCCGCCTCGGCCCGCGCCTTATGCTTGCGCCACGCCTTCAAGCTGCCCGAAATCTGCGTCGCGGCCTGCTCACGCTCGTAGCGGACATACGCCATTGGATCGCGGATTGGTCGCGACGGATCACGGCTGCTGAGCCCTGGCAGGACGACCCCCTCGGCCGGCTTGAGCGGATCGATCGTCGGATTGGACCCCGGCTTGTTTGTGCGCCCGCCTTCGCTCATTAGTCGCCCTAGTCTACGCCCGATAGGTTATCGGCGGGAGGTGGGAGAAAGTTGCGTGTTTGTGACAGTCGCGGGAGCCCCTAAAATCTGAGCTGCGAAAAACCGCACTGACCGTGCAGCTATTTCACTTCGCGCACTCCGATGCTTACCGGCCGCATAGCGGGCCCGCCGCCGCGTCGAGGAGCTTGGGCCGCCCCTCGACGGTGGTAGACTCGCCCTGCCCCATGACGAAGGTGCTCGACGACGACCCACCGCCGGCCCCTGTCGGGGATGTGCCCGATCCTTTTGGCCTGGTCGGGAAGGAGATCGCCGGCAAGTACAAGGTGGTCCGCGAGATTGCGCAGGGCGGCATGGGTGTCCTGTACGAGGTCGTCCACAAGCACCTCGGCACCCGGCTGGCCGTGAAGTTCATCAAGATGTACGGCATCAAGGACAAGGCTTCCTTCGTCGAGCGATTCATGCGCGAGGCCCGCGTCGGGGCCCAGCTCAAGCATCCCGGGATCGCGATTGTATTCGACCTCGAGTGGCACACCGATGGAGCGACGCCGTACCTCGTGATGGAACTGCTCGAGGGGCAATCCTTCGGAACTCGGCTCCGCAAGGCTGGAGGCAAGATCGACTGGCGCGAAGCATTCGAGACTGTTGCGCGGGCAATCGACCCCATCGCCGCCGCGCACGCGATCGGGATCACGCATCGCGACCTGAAGCCGGACAACATCTATCTGTGCGCCGACGGGACGCTCAAGGTACTCGACTTCGGAATTGCTCTCCTGGCTGACGAGAAGAGGCTCACCAGAACAGGCATGTTGATGGGGACGCCGCTCTACATGTCTCGCGAGCAAGTCTCCGCGGCAAAGGACATCGACGGCCGAGCCGACGTCTATTCCCTCGGCGTCGTCCTCTATCACGCGATCACCGGCAAGCCAATCTTCGACGCGAGCAACGAAATGGAGTTGCTGATGAAGCTCGCGTCCGAGTCTCCGGTTGATGTGCAGCGGTTGGTCCCTGCCCTTCCTGACCACGCTGCCAGCGTGATTCGGAAGGCGACCGCCAAAGAGCGTGACGCGCGCTACTTGAACATTGTCGAATTCAAAGCAGCCCTGGCGGCGAGTCTGCGGGCAGGCGGAAGTGCCCTCAGTGCGTCGCCAACGGAACGTACGCTGCAGGAAATTCCCGATGCGACCCGTGCGCCAACGGTCCAGGAGGGCGGAAACGTCCCAGAAGCGATCGAATCACAAGTCTCTTCGAGGCGCATCGAAACATCATCGACCAACTCCTCGCCGACGCTGAAGAGACCCCCGGTTTCGAAGCGCAAGTCAGGTCTCATCGCGCTCGTCGCCATCGCCGCATTGAGCGCCACCGCCGGCGCTGGGTGGTGGTGGCACTCGGGTCGGACGGTGCCGCCGAGCGCCTCCGCTACTCCAGCGGCGCCTGCGATTGATCGACCGGCGCCAAGTCCGCAGCCGGCGACCGCACCGACGAAGACCAGCCCTTCCGCGGGGCGTGTTCACATCGTCTCGATACCTCCCGGAGCCGCGGTCTTCGTAGGGGACCAGAAGGTGGGAACGACCCCGTTCGAACTGTCAGGGGCGCCTGAGACAGTGCAGACTGTTCGTCTCGTGCTCGATGGCTACGTTCCCAAGGTCGAACAGGTGCTGCCGACGGTTGAGGGCGGCACCGCCGAGATTGTCATGAAACCCGTCAATCGGGCGCTGCGCGAGTCCTCCGCACCCGAGAGCGAGGTCGCGACCAATCGTGCATGGCTGTCCGTCTATGTATTTCCGTTTGCGATCGTGAAGGTTGACGGCAAGGAAGCAGGCGACACTCCCATCCTCAAGCTGTCATTGAAGCCCGGCAGGCACCTCGTCGAGATCGAACATCCGCCGACGAAGCAACACCAGCGCCAGAACGTCACGATCGAGCCAGGCCAGCACAGGACACTGCGATTGAAGTTCAACGCCGGAGACAAGCAATGAAGCTCCTTGCAGGCATCGGCTTGCTCGTCATGACGCTGCATCCCTCGCTGGCCGACGCGAAAAAGGACATTCGCTCGTTCGCAATCCGGGAGCTTCGCGTCGATGGCGAGATGACCGCTGCCGAGCGACAGCGACTCCAGGAGCGCGCATTCACCGCAACGGAGTTGATCGTTTCGAATAGCGGCGGCGTGATCCTGCCGCTCGAAGACGTCGCGCGTGTTCTTGCGGAGCGTCCCCAGCTCCGCGACTGTTACGATTGGAATTGTCACATCAGCATCGCGGACCAGCTCAAGGCGAATCGCGTACTCATCGTCAGGATCGAGCGCAAGGGTCCGTCGGGCAAGCCGGGAAACTGGGAGGTCTCTGCGCTGAGTTTCGCCGCGGACGCGATCAGGCTCGTCGGAACCAAGAGCGGAACCTGTGAGGGATGCGTAGCAGAGGATCTGATCGCGCGGGACATCCTCAGCAAGGTGATCACGCCACTCATAAAGAACGACCAAGACCTGCCGCTGTGCCGTCTGAAGGTGGATTCGAAGCCGACGGAGGCAACCTTGGCGCTCGACGCGACGCAGCTCGGGCGCACACCATTTGAGCGAACTGTCTACGCCGGAACACACACAGTCTCGATCGAGGAGAAGGGCTTCGCGCGTGGCCAGGCCGTCATCAATTGCCCGAAAGATGGCAATCAAGGAATTCGGTTCGACCTTGCACCAACCGGCACAACTTCTTCCATAATCTCGCCAGGCCCAACAGCGACGGTGCCCGGCTCGATTGTAGAGTCCCCTCCGAAGCCAGTCCCAACAGACCGGCGTCTACTGTTTAGGGGCTTGGGTTTTGGGAGCCTTGCTCTTGCCGCGGCTGGCGTTGTCGGCCTTGGGGTTGCGGCCGGGTACAACGGGCAGCCGTCGTCGGGGTGCCAGGACGGCAGGTGCCGGTTCCAATACGACACGACCACGGCGATGGCAGTCTCGGGCGTGGCCGCTGGCGTCTTCGCCGTCGGAACAATCGTTCTCTTGATCAAGGGTTACGGACCAGCACCGAGGTCCACCGCGTGGCTGATCCCTTCGGCGGGCGGGGCAGCGGTGGGCGGCAGGTTCTAGAAACTTGGCTTCAATCCTACGGAGAGTCTCCATGAGGCAGAGCTTGATCACGATGGCCGTCGGCATGGCGCTGGTTGCTGGCTGCAAGGACGTGCCGAATCCGAACGTATTCTGTGACGGCACGAGCAAGTACCCATGCAACGATTCGGCGTTTCCATACTGCGACGTGGGGAGCGGCCGATGCGTATCAGCCATACCGGATCTTGGGGGATGCACCGGCTCCGTCTGCGACCTCTCTTGTGGCGCGTGCGACCTGGGAGTCGACATGACCTCCTGCCAGACCTCGGCGCAGTGCGCCGACGTTGCGCCAATCTGCTCCAGCATGGCATGCCGAGCCTGCACCGGACCGACCGACGACGCCGAGTGCGTTTCGCACAATACGAACACTCCGCGTTGCGATTCAAATTCAGGGAACTGCGTGGCGTGCCTGCCCGCCAACAACGCGCAGTCGGCGGACTGCAAGGCGGCGATGTCGCCGATCTGCGGCGCCGGAAGCATCTGCCGCGTGTGCGCCGCGCATGCCGAATGCGGCTCGCTCGTCTGCAACTCCGACGGTAGCTGTGCGGCGCAATCCGATGTTGCGTACGTCGACAACAAGAACGGAACATGCACCGGCACCCACACGGGTACGATCGGCGATCCCTACTGCGATATTCAGATCGCGATTATGATGAGCGGCAAGTCGATCGTGCGCGCGGCTGGCAGCACGCTTGCCTATGGCCGTCTCACCATCGCCAGCGGATCGATCACGATCGTAGGGCCCGGCGGGATGACCTCACCCAGTGTCAAGGTTGGCGGTGATTTGACCAATCCGGCCGTGAGCGTCTCGGGCAGCTCAACCGCCGTCAAGTTGGACGGGATCGAAATTACCGGCGGCGGCGCCGGCCAGGACGGCGTGGTCTGTTCAAGCACAACCGTAGGGCCCGCGCTTACGCTCTTTAGGACCTACGTTCACAACGTTCCCGGTCGCGGGCTGACGACCAGCAAGTGCGTCGTCACCGTCGATCGAACGCAGATCGGGCCGGCGAACGGAGGCGGCGGCATGGGAATCACCGACGGAACCTATGCAGTGACCAACTCGTTCATCGTCGCGAATGGCACTCTTGGTCCTGGGGTCGCGTTGAGCACCGGGAGCACCGGCACGTTCCGCCACAACAGTGTCGTCAACAATCTGGTTGCCGCTGGCATCGGAGGAATCGATTGCGGTACGGGGGCCATGAAGACGATCGAGAATTCCATCGTCTTCGGAAACACGAAGTCCGGCGCGTCTCAAGTCACGACGACCTGCAGCCTGGCCTTCGTCGACATCGACGAAACTTCAGCCGTGAGCAGCAACCGAAACGTTGCGCCTGATTTTGTGAATGCCGTGACCAGCGACTTTCATCTCAACGGCAAGACGGCCAACAACAATAGTTGCTGCATCGACCAGATCGCCAGCTCGCCCATCCTCTATGACTACGATGGAACAGCGAGACCTCAGAACGTGAAGTGGGACATCGGGGCGCACGAGCTGAAGTGAGTAGGACGAAGACTGCTTGATCCGTAGCCTGATCACGGCGCTTGCGCTGCTGACTGTTGCCAGTCGAGGCGATGCGGCGGAGCAATCGGCACTGCTACTCAGCTTCGTCGAAAACGGAGGCTCCGATGTGGCGCCGTACCTGAAGCCGGTCGCCGAGTCGCTGTCGAATAGAGGGAGTGTCTTGTGGGGCCAACAACTCGCTAAGGAGATGTCGAGGCTCTTTGGGCCGTCACCTGCGCTTCTCGACACGGACAAACAGGCCAGCATGAAGGATGAAGCGGACAAGGTGGAGCAAGGACTTCTACTCGGTAACGTTAGTCCGGAGACCGCAATTCGCAAACTCGAGGATTTCCGGCGACAAGTGGTCGAGCGACCGGGATCGATCGCGCTTGAGCCTACCGCACGCGATCTCTACGCGCAGATCCTCCTGACTCTCGTCCGCGCCTACCAGCTTAAACATCAGGCGTCGAACGCATCGTCGCGTATGAGCGAGTTCGTGCTCGGCTTCACGGATCGCCCGCTCGACACGAGTTCAAACATCGCGCCCTCGGTGCTCGAGCTTTACAGGCAGATCAGCACCGCTTTGTCGAAGGAGCGCCACGGAACACTGAGAGTCGACAAGCGAGACGCCAGCGGAAAGCTCTTCGTGAACGGCACACCGTCGCAGGTCGCAAAAGCGCTCAGCCTGCCGCACGGCGAGTACGCCGTGTTCGTGTCCACGGTCAGCGGCGATAGCCGCATGCACTCGGTCGCTATCGGCGAGGGTGATGTCACTCTCGGCATTGACGTTCCCTTCGAAGTTTCATTGGCAACCGACAAGTTCGTCGGCCTTCACTTCGACGATCAAGCTAACCAGGAGCGTGGCGAGCGCAGAGCCGCGGAAAAGATCGGCAAGGCCCTCGACCTCGGGCGAGTGTACGTCCTAAGCCAAGTGATCACCGACGGCAAGCCGTCTCTTCGGCTGCGAGTCTACTCGCTGCCCGAAGGCCAGTTGACCGCAACGGTGGCAATGTTGGGCGGCGTCCTCACGCCCGCTCAGGTGACAGAGCTGGCGCAGCGCCTGGTTCAGAAGGCTGGTGCTGCGCCGCCCGCTCCGTCCAGAAGCTCCACGCTGCGAAGCATTGCGCCATCTCCGAGCATCCCTTCCGTCACGGGCCCGACGGCCAAGCGTGTCGAAGCCGCACCCGCGCCGGCTGCATCCGCGTCGGGGGACTTCACGGAGGCATACGTTCGCGCGGATTACGTGAAGGCAATTCTGCTATCAGAGCGGGCGGCGGCGAAGGACGGCCCTGAGCGACTCAAGGCACTCAGAGTCCTCGGCGCATCACATTGCGCCCTGGGCCATGCTGACAAGGCCCGCGAGGCGTGGAAGCAGTTGGATGAGAATGGCCGCACGTTTCTGAAGTACGTTTGCCAGCGCAGCGGGATCGGTCTCCAGTGATCCGCGGCAGAAAACGAATCGTGGCGAACAAAACGCGGCGAAAGGGTGTGCTGCGCCCGCGAGAGGTCGAGGTCGCTCAGGTGGCGCTCTCCCTGGGTGTCGCCCGGCCGGATGAGCTGCACCTCGACGTGGTCCTGCGCGAGCACGTGCGCGCCGTCATGGTCGCGTGTCGAAAAAACGTCAGCCTCGCCGCGGCTGTGCTCGGAACACACCGCCGCACGCTGCAGCGGTGGTTGGCGGCAGATCGACGGCGTGGCCGTGATCGCGGTCGAGCGCGCCGGGTACCCAGGTAACCCCCGACCCGAGATCGTCGCTCTACGGGGCTCCTATTGCGTCGATTTTCGACCGTCGTCGAGTCCGAGGTCTTGATTCGCGTCTATTTTACTCCCTGTCGCCTCCCAACAACTTGACGAGGCGACCCAAGTCCGAGGTCATGCATCCCGCCTCGATGTCGACCCCGCCCTCCACCTGCCGCGCGCACTCGACGAGATGAGCGACCTTTGGTGACTTGCACGCGACGGGACTTGCCTTCACCTGCTTCAGCCCAGCCTTGGCAGCCTCAATGCGATCGTCGGCCGCTCGTACGTCGTCTTGGAGGTCCCGCATCCTTCGCAGGTCTATCGCGCCGCCGATGCGGGCGTACTTCCTCTCCTTGGCGATCGCCGCGAGCGCCGTTGAGCGCGCAGCCTGCGCGCTGCACAGCTCCGCGCTCCAAATTGTGCGCACGGACTTGGGGTCAGCGCGTAGCTCATTCAGCTCTGCCTCTCCATCGGCTTGCGCTTGCTCTTCGGCTTGTTGCCGAAGTGCGTCGGTGGTTTGTTTGTCCAGTGCCTTCTTGCGGCAGGTCTGGTATTCCCCTTCGCCCCCAACCGTAACGGCGCCCTGTCCAAGCCCGTACGGCCAACACGGAGGAGTAGTCCTACCGGACCGACTGAGCCAGTTTCGTCGACAAGCAACGAGGACTGTCCACTCCTTCGGACGGTCCCCGGACCCTTGCCTCCCTTGCCTTCCGAAGGTACGTTCCCACTTGTTCTCCTCCACAGCTTCCGGCAACCGGCTCCATGCGCTCGCTTCGGCGGCGCACGGATCGGGCGGTAGACCGTCATCCCCCGCCGACGCCACGGTCGGTGCGAGCAGAATTGCGACCAAGAGACAGCGCATTTGGAGGCTCCTCCAGCCGGGCGACGATAACACAGGCGTTTCTTGCTATGGCGCCGGCTCAGCGCAGCTCGCGCAACTTCGCGGGCTGCGCGATACTGATACTGAGCCATGTCGATCGTTCATCTTGTTGATGGCACGCCGTTCCATCGCCGACCGATACCCTGAAGGAGCAATTTCGTGAAAACCAGCCCCATCGAAATTAGTGGACCTCACCACGTTGCCAATGAACCCGGACCAGTCTATCGAGGTCGTTGCAAGACCTGCGGTGCCACAGACACGCTAACCCTGACTCGGGGCGTGACTGTGAGCGGCGACTTGTGTGAGGTGATCAATGCCCTTTTCGAGCACCTACCCTTGCCCGAACCCTGCACAGAGGCGGAGCGAGGTCTTCAAGCTCTCGCGGAGGACACGGCGAGGCTTTGGTACAAGGAGCTACCCAGCTACGGCTGCACCCACTGCCCGATGCCGATGACCATTCGCAGCCCCGGGATGGCGCGCTGAGCGCCCCAGTTGAAGCGCGGTCCACGGGCGTGCGACTCTGTTTCTATGAAGGGGGACAAATGCGGCCTGTGCTCGCGCTTGTGTTGTTCGCCGGAATCACTGCGGCCGGCTATCTGGCGTGGCAGTCGAACATCAATAGGGAGGCGGCGGAAGCAGTAGCCGGAATGCCAAGCGTGATCATTCAGGGCCGCGCCAAAGATGCTCTCTCATTCGGGTCTTGGGCGAAGGACAGTGTTTACCTCCGCAGCAACATGACCCTCAACCCCGGTGTCCCGGTGGAGCGCATTCGCTACACGGCGGTCGACGCGTCCGGCGTCAAGCTGGATGAAGGGCCCGTGGAATATCCGGGTTGGGCCAGTGGAACTGGCTCTCTGAAGGAGCGCGAGACCGTCAAGGCATCCATCCTCATCAAGCAAGAGAAGGACACCAAGAAAGTAGTGGTCGACGTTGATTGATTTGATCAACGTCCTCTTCCATTGACCGGCGCTCCCGCCTGCAGCTCCCGCCACCGCTCGCCCGCGCTCTTCCAGCAGTACCGCGCCAGCCCGTCGCGCGCCCGCGCGTCTCGGGTCAGATCGAGCACCTTGCGGATCGCGATGGTGAGCGCCTTGCCGCTGTACTCGGGCCAGTTGTGCGCGACGCCGACCTTGCGCGCGACGTCGTCGGCCCAGAACGAGCCGCGGCACCCGGCTGTGCCGATCAGCGGCCCGGTTCGCCCGCCGCACGTGTCGCACCATTCGGCCGTGCCGTCGCAGCAGGTGGAGTTGGTGAAGCCGACCGCCATAGCTAGCAGCGTACGCCGATCGTGTGACTAGCACAGCTTGCCGAGCGCCTTCGGAACGCACTCGGGGTGCCACTTCCTACGGTGCCGCATGTCGTAGACGGCGACGTCGCCGGCCTGGACGAGCTGGCCGCACTCGGGGCAGGCGGCGATCACGTCAGTGCTGACGGTGGTGAGCTTCTCGCGGGCGCAGTTGGCGTGCCACATGCGGCCGGCGCTGTCGGTCATGTCCTGGTCGACTTCGCGGTTGCAGGCGGGGCACATGGTCGGAGTCTATCAGGCCGGGCGTTCACAACACGAGAGTCGCCCGGTCGTTTCCCTTCGTTTCAGACAGCCCCCTTCCTGATGTGGTCGAAGATGTTCGCAGCAATGCCCGTGACCAAATCGATGTCCGTCGCCGTCCGCCGCGACATCAACCAAATCAGCCGTTCCATGGCGCGGTCCTCTGGACTATCCCGAGGTCGCAGGCGAAAAAGATCGTGCAGCTCGACCTCGAGCGCGGCGGCGACCGAGACGATCCGATCGAACGACGGCATCGCCGCCCCCGTCTCGAGTCGACTGACGGTCTCCGTCGCCACGCCTAGCTCTTCGGCGAGTTCGGCTTGCGAGAGACCTGCCAAGCGTCTTTGGTCCGCGATCCGCCGTCCAACCTTCTTCTTCGAGAGCAGCATGACGTATTACCTCAAGTCGAGCCCTACGACTTGACGTAATACGTCATGTTCACCGAAGCGCCGCGGAGCTAGCTTGCAATTGACCGACGCCGATTGATTCGAGTCGGCACTTTTCACCGTCACAAGAGAGCCGCCCGCCATGCCTGATGACCTGATCCGCGCAGCCGAGTACGTCCGCATGTCGACCGAACATCAGCAATACTCGACCTCGAACCAAGCTGACGTGATTCGCGACTATGCGAAGAAGCGCGGGATGGAGGTCGTGAGGACGTTCGCGGACGCCGGGAAGAGCGGCTTGCGCCTCGATGGGCGCGACGCGTTGAAGGAGCTGATCGAGGTCGTCCAGACCGGGCGGGCCGACTTCGCCGCCATCCTGGTCTACGACGTCAGTCGGTGGGGACGATTTCAGGACGCCGACGAGAGCGCCTACTACGAGTACATCTGCAAGCGCGCCGGCATTGGCGTGATTTACTGCGCCGAGCAGTTCGAGAACGACGGCAGCCCTGTGTCCACGATCGTCAAGGGCGTCAAGCGGGCAATGGCCGGCGAGTACAGTCGCGAGCTGTCGGCGAAGGTCTTCAAGGGCCAGTGCAGGTTGGTCGAGCTGGGGTTCCGACAGGGAGGTCCGGCTGGATTTGGCCTGCGGCGGATGCTCCTCGACCAGGGCGGAAAGCCCAAGGCGCAGCTACAGCCCGGCGAGCAGAAGAGCCTGCAGACCGATCGTGTGGTTCTCGTGCCTGGCCCGGCCGATGAGCAGACAGTGGTGCGCCGCATCTACCGGCAATTCATCCACGAGCGTTGCACCGAGCGTGAGATCGCCGATGAGCTGAGCCGCGCTGGGCTGACCGCCGAGCAGGGTCGCCGTTGGACGCGCGGCATGGTCCACGAGATCCTGACGAACGAGAAGTACATCGGCCACAACGTCTACAACCGAATCAGTTTCAAGCTGAAGAAGACCCGGATCAAAAATCCCCCCGAAATGTGGGTGCGCCATGACTCCGCCTTCGATGCCACCGTCGACCCGAAGGACTTCTTCACCGCGCAGGGGATCATCCTCGAACGTCATCGCCGGTTCTCCGACGACGAGCTACTTGCGCGGCTGAAGACGCTTGCGGGCCAGCACGGTCGGCTGAGCGGCATTCTCATCGACGAGACCGACGGTATGCCGTCGAGCGCGGTGTACCAGCATCGTTTCGGAAGCCTGGTGCGCGCATACCAGCTCATCGGATTTACGCCCGATCGGGACTACGCGTTCATCGAGATCAACCGGCGTCTACGTCGGCTACACCCCGAGGTCGTCGAAGGTGTGGTTCGGTCGCTCGAGCAGCTCGGCGGCAGCGTGCTTCGCGACGCAGACACCGACCTCATCAACGTGAACGGGATCTTCACGACCTCGATCGTGCTCGCCAAGTGTCACCGGACTGCGGCTGGTGCATACCGCTGGCCGGTGCGGCTCGACGAGGGGCTCTCACCGGACCTCACGATCGCCGTCCGGCTGGACTCAGCCAACGTCGCGCCTCTCGACTACTATCTCCTCCCTGCCGTCGACATTCTTGGCGTGGCCCTTCGCATCAAGGAGGACAATGGGATGTACCTCGATGGCTATCGCTTCGAGACGCTCGAATACTTTTTTGGCATGGCCGAGACCGTGCGTCTCAAGGAGGTCGCATGACGCGCGTGCAGATGATTCCCATGGCGAAGGTTCACGTGCTCAACGCGCGCCTCCGCAACAAGATCAAGTTTCAAGAAATTGTCGCCAACATATCAAACGTCGGTCTGAAGAAGCCGATCACGGTGAGTCGGCGCGGCGATGGCGACTACGACCTGGTCTGCGGTCAGGGCCGGTTCGAGGCATATGCCGCCCACGGCGAGACCGAGATTCCTGCTCTAGTCATCGATGTTCCACTCGAAGATCGCTATCTGAGGAGCCTCGTCGAGAATCTTGCGCGGCGGGCACGGACGCCAGTTGAAATGGCGCGAGAGATGCTGGTGCTCAAGGAGCGCGGTCACAGCAACGCGGAAATCGCAGTGAAGGTGGGCCTCAGCGAGAAGTACGTATCGAACCTCTTGCACCTGCTCGAGAACGGCGAGGAGCGGATCGTCGCCGCGGTCGAACGGGGTGAGATCCCCATCACTGTTGCGATCGACATCGCAGCGTCCGACGACAAGGCGGTCCAGCGCAGCCTGCAGGAGGCATACGAGAGCGGTAAGCTGCGCGGCCGGGCGCTCCTCAAAGTGCGCCGGCTCATTGAAGAGCGCCGCGTACGCGGCAAGACCCTCAGAGGCTCGGGCCCAAATAGAGGCAAGGGGCAGTCGACGCATGACTTGGTCCGCGCGCTGCGGAAAGAGACGCAGAAGCAGGAACTGCTCGTCAAGAAGGCCCACCTTTGCGAGCAACAACTCCGATTCGTCTTGTCGGGGCTGAAGGATTTGTTCGGCAACGAAAACTTCGTGACCCTCCTTCGCGCCGAAAAGCTGGATGCGCTGCCCAAGTACCTCGCCGAATCGATTCAGAGGTGATGTCGATGACAAAGCCCATCAAAGCAGGATTCGAGTTCGAGGGCGTGGTGGTCGCACTCGATAAACTCCTGCCGACGAGAACGGTCGACAAGAACCTAAAGCAGTCCACCATCTACAAATCGATCTTGGCCTCGATTCCCGAGGTGGGCATCATCGAGCCTCTCAGCGTCTACCCGCACAAGGGAGGCAAGTACCTGCTCCTCGATGGGCACGCGCGGGTAGAGGCGCTCCGCGAGTTGGGCATCACCGAGACTCTCTGCCTAGTCTCAAAGGATGATGAGGGCTACACCCACAACCACAAGGTGAACCGGGTTTCAGCCATCCAGGGGAATCGGATGATCCTCAAGGCGCTGGACGCGGGTGTCCCCGAGGAGCGAATCGCGAACGCGCTGAACAAGAGCGTCCACACGGTTCGGCACCATCGCGGGATGCTGAAGCACCTCTGCCCCGAGGCGGTGGAGGTGCTCAAGGACAAGATGGTGGCGCTGGAGACCCTAGCGCTGTTCAAGAAAGTGAAGTCCATCCGGCAGATCGCCATCGCAGAGATGATGGCGACCGCCGGCAACTACACTGCTACCTACGCCCGTGGGCTCATCATGACGACGGACAAGGAGTACCTGGTCGATCCCGAAAATCCAAAGAAGATCCCGGGTGTGAAACCCGAGGATCTCGCCCGGATGGAGCACGAGGTCCGCGTGCTCGAGAAGGACTTTCTCGCGCTCGAAGAGTCGTACAGCCGCAATAACTACGAGCTGATGATTGCCCGCGGCTACCTCAAGAAGGTCCTCGATAACGGTCGGGTTGTGCGCCACCTCGCGCAGAAGCATGGCGAGCTGCTCACCGAGTTCCAAAGGATCGTGGAATCGGCGGCACTCGAGAGTTGACCTTCTCGCCGCAATGGTGATTGAAATGTACCCACGCACGTTGCAGCGGCGGATCGCGGGGATCGACGGCGTCTCGGACGCCGTTCCGGGGGTACCCCGGTAGACCCCCGACCCGAGATCGTCGCTCTACGAGGCTCCTATTGAGTCGATTTTCCGAACGTCGGCCAATCGGCCGCGCGCAGCTACCCGATCTTGCCGAGCGCCTTTCCTCTATTCGAGCGTGCAGGCTTCCGGTATCCTTCCCACGGATTGCCGTGACCGAGCCAAGCGGGCATCTTCGAGTTCTCGACGAGCCAAGCGTCTCGCGCGAGCTTGATCTCGTGTCGGAGCTATTCCACCGCATCAACCGCATCATCCCTGCCACCCAGCGTCTGCTTGTTCTTTCCCCAGACACCACCGCCCGAGACGCCATCGCCCAGCTCCGCCAACATGGATACTCACAGGCCCCCGTCGTAGCAGGGGATGAAGTGCTGGGGGTCTTCTCGTACCGCTCCTTCGCGAAGGCGATCGCGGCGTACTCATGGCAAGACTTGTCGCAGCAGAAATGCGCCCCCGGCGATCTGAAAGTCGAAGAATTCTTGGAGACGTTCGAATTTGCGCGAGTTACTGCAGAGATGCAGCAGGTCTTCGACGCGATGGACCGCGACAACGGCATCCTGATTGGCTCCCCGGAAAAACTCCAAGGCGTCCTGACGCCAATGGACTTCCTGCGCTACCTCTATCGCGTGGCCAGTCCTTTTGTGATGGTGTCGGAAATCGAATTGGCCCTCCGTGCGCTGATCCGTCTCGCTGTCGATCCACATGAACTGAGCAAGTGTGCCGAGCGCAGTCTCGGCAAACTGTACGGGGCGGACAAGGTTCCAAAGACGCTCGAAGAAATGACCTTTGACAACTACCGCCTGATCATCGCGCACGGAGAAAACTGGTCACGCTTTGAACCACTCTTGGGCGGCAATCGACCCAGGACAGCAGCGAAGCTGAAGGAGATTTGCGACCTTAGAAACGATCTATTTCACTTCAAGCGAGAAATCATGTTGCGCGATCACGAGACGCTCAGTGAGCATCGCAACTGGCTGTTGCTCAAGGCGAAGCAGGCCGAAGTCCGCGGCCGCGTCGGAGACGCCAAATGACCCGGCCCGATGATCTTCCCCCTCAGCGGCGCAGCCCGCTTCCGCACCAAGCGACATTCATTGCTGAGTTTTTCGCCAACCCGGAGCGACGAAGACATCTTCTCAAGTCGGACGTCGGACTCGGTTCCACCATTACAGCGGCGTACGTTGTCGAGCGTGTGAGGATCTCTGATCCTCACTCACGAGTACTGGTGCTTGTTCCGAAGGCTCTACAGGAGCAGACGCTTCACGTGTTGTCCACTATTGGCGTGGAGGCGTGTGCCGTTGATCGCTTTCGATACCGCGAGATGCAGGACGCCATGCCTGGGAACTCGACGGCATGGGGCGCGGAGGGAGTCTTCGTCCTAAGCATCGATTTTGCGAGACAAGAAGACGTCGCTTCGAGTCTTGCATCTGTGCCGTGGTCGCTTGTCGTAGCAAGCGAGGCCCATCTGTTGAGAGGTGCTCGATTGGAGGTAGTTCGCCGGATTGTAGCGTCATCGGCCAATACTCGACTTCTGCTACTCGCGACTACGGGCATCGACGAGGTTCTTCCTGTGCTCGTGCCGATGCCGAACGGCGCCACCGCATCTGAGTTCGAAGCGCTGACAGTTACCAAGTGGAGCCTCTCGGAGGTCGAACGCAGCAGCGGAGTTCCGTGGGCCTCAGTGCCTCCCCCTCAACTAGAGTTGATTTGGTTTCGAGAAAATCCAGCGGAGAGTCGCTTGCGCTCCGAAGTGGAGGTGATCAAGAAATTGATGGGAACAGCCGACGGCTCGTCACTGGTTGGCGCGCAACTGGTGCGGTCCATGAGGTCGAGCCCAGCGGCGCTTGAGGAAAGACTTCGAGGATTGTTGAAGAGCGTTGTGGGAGCACCAGAGCCGCTCCGCGAAGACGGCGATGAATTCGTCGAGGGCGAAGACACGGGTAGTCTTCCGGCCCTTGTGCCCCGAGAGCGTGGTGATCTCATTGCCGCGATAAGTGACTGCCTTCTCGAACTGGAATCATCCGCCGTCGTAGACTCGAAGTTCGAGGCATTCGCGGCAAAGCTAGCGGCGACGAGCCGCTCCGGCGGCGCGCCAAGAGCGGCTTGCGTTCTCATGGAATACAAGTCGACCCTCTACTATCTCCAAACGCAGCTAGAGGAAAGAGGGATCGACGCGTGTCTACTCCACGGCGGGATGAATCTCGAAGAGCGCTTGCTGAGCATCAGGAGACTCCAACAGGAGGGCGGTGTGCTTCTGGCCACTATTGCGGCAATGAGCGGTGTCGCGCTCGCCTATGTGGATTGGGCCGTCCTCTATGATCTCCCTGGGAGCGCTCTAGTGTTGCAGCAGGTATACGGACGATTTCAGCGTATTGGACGGAACTCATCGCTGAAGCTGGGGGCGCTTTGCAGTACCGATTCGGCTACTTCTGACGCCACCGTTGCTGCGCTGAAAAGGCTCCAAGAACTGGTAGGGGATGATGCGCCTCGGAACACCGCCTGATCCCGGCATCGCCTGGTCGTGACTGCGTTCGTCTCGTTTGGGTTGGTAACCTGATCCAGCGATCAGCGAGTGCTCATCCGGCCAGACTTCGAGTTGACGGCCCCGCCCTTCTCAGCCACCGTCCAACAATCTTGGTCGACTTCAGCGCGAATGCGCTGCTCAAAACGTCCCCTGAAGCGGGACAAGATCATCCTGTGCGCGAATGGGATTGACACGATCTCAACAGATGTCTCGAATCCCCAGCCGGCACACGTCGCCGGAGCGGCTCTTGCGAAAGGCACTCTGGAGACTCGGTTACCGCCCGCACCAGTTCTTGTCTCCCCGCGCGTTTGTGACAGTGACGCGCGAGTCCAATCATGCGCTCGCGCGTCTCGGGTCAGATCGAGCACCTTGTGGATCGCGATCTCCAGCGCCTTGGCTCCGCACTCGGGCCACGCTCGCGCGACGCCGAGCTGGCGTGCGACATCGTCGGCCCAGACCGACCCGCGGCACCCGGCCGTGCCGATCAGCGGCCCCGAGCGCCCACCGCACGTGTCGCACCACTCGACGACGCCATCGCAACAGGTGGAGCTGGTGAAGCCGACGGCCATAGCTATCTGCTGCCAGCGCGGCGGATCAGTTTGTCATCGACCTCGAAAAGCATGAGCCTGCCCTTGACCTTCTCCGGCTGAACGCGCCTGGGATTGCGGAGCACCCACGCGATCGAGAAGTCGCTGACATCGCAGCAAGCAGCCCGAGAAAATCCCTCGCTGGTCTGCTTGTACTGCACCACATCGACGGTGCAAACGGCGAGCCCACGCGGACAGTCAGCGTCGGTGAGACCATATCGCTCCATGAATGGGTGTCGACCCACTGCCCATTGCGAGGAGGCAACGATCAAAAGCGGTGAGGGTGGCGGATCGTACCTCCAGCTCCTGATCTCCCATTTCTTGATCCCTCTCGCGATCAGCTCCGCGAAGGGTTGACGTACGCACAGCGCCTGCATTCAGCCCCCCTGAATCCTTCGAACGTTAGCTAGCTAAGACCCCACTCAGTTGCGCATGTTCGCATGTTCGCTCAAGATCCTATGGAGTCGCCACTCCGCGGTCCTTGCCAGCGTCCATGCTCATCCAACGGACCGCGCCCTCGATGTCAAGCAGGTGACTGCCGATCATTTCCAGTGCCATCGGCTCGGGTAGTGCATCCTGAAACTTGCTGAGGCGATACTCGGGCAAGCGCGAAAGCAGCGCGCGCCGGGTTTCGGCCGCGCGCCAGAACTCTGCGGGAGCTATCCGCCCAATCGCCGCCCGTACGGTCTCGTGGGTCACGCCGTCTCCTTCGATGCGGAGAAGAAAGTTGTCAGCGACGATCTTCCAGCCGCTGGTCCACTCGAGGCCGTAGCGGAGCGTGTGATTGATCCGCCCGCCAGCGAAGGTCCACCATCGCGCCACCGCACCATCAAGCTGAACTGCAAGTCCGCCTACCCGGAGAAGCGGGCCGAGATCTTCGCGGCGCTCCCGAATGGACCTCGCCGCGGCCGGCTCGACATATTGGTAAGCCGTCTCGTCGGCGATGACCTTCCTCATCCTCTGACACAGCTCGTGACCAAGGAGCTGTGGCAAGAAACCTCCCCAGCTCGGCTTCTGCCCGCCGGGGGCTTCGCGCACCTTCACTTCGCGATCATCGTGGCTCACGCGTTCGACTGTCCATGCTCGGCCACCGAGCAGGAAAGACGACATGTTCTCAACGAGACGATCTACGAAGTTCTGCTCGAGCGAACCGAGATCCCTTCCAGCCTGCGTCAGTACGCGATAGAGAATAGGACTCGAAAACACGGCGTACAGCTCCATGAAGTTCTTGCGCCCGAAGATCCGCTCGGCGTGCTGGCCCATCGATAATAGCCCGCCCGCCTCAAACAGAAAGTCATGGCCCTTCATGTGATCGACCACGGCATCGAACTCGTCGCGCCGGATTGCGTGAAAGTCGGGAACTTTGGAGAGCTGCGCCCAGCACCTCTCGGCGCTAATCGCACCGAACTGGAGAGAGAGCGCGAGGAGTTGATGTACTAGCACTGGCCAGCATCGACCTTCGTTCGGGATCGACTCCACCCATCCTTCGCGTGCCAGCTCGACAAGCGCGACTGCCTGAAGAACGGCCTCTGGATCCTCGCACAGAAACGTTGCGTTGGCCGTTGTGCCGTCCCGCCGCCCCGTTCGTCCCATCCTTTGTAGGAATGACGAGACCGTCGACGGTGCGTTGGCCTGGAAGACCAGATCGAGATCGCCAACGTCGATACCTAGCTCAAGAGTCGACGTGCAGACGATGCAAGCGTTGGTCCCGTGGTGAAAGCGCGCCTCAGCAGCCTTGCGCTCCTCGAGAGACACCGAGCTGTGGTGGACGAACACGTCGATGTCCCGCCCACGCATCCGCTCGGCAAGACTTTCCGTGAGCGCCCGCGACTGGCAGAAAAACAGGCTCTTCTTCCCAACCGCCCGTGTGGCGGCTTCTTGCGCGAGATCCGCCACGGAACCCTTCAGTCCGATGTATAGGTCTCGCTTGCCCGAAGCTTTGGGCGGGTCGACGACCACACCGCCGCGCTTCGAGGTTCCTTGCAGCCACCCAAGGATCTGTTCGGGGTTGCCGACCGTTGCAGACAGCCCAATTCGTTGAACGTCGTTGGTGCCCAGTGGCACGAGGCGCTCGATGACCGAGGCGAGGTGTGCGCCGCGGTCTGTGCCCGCAAGCGCATGGATCTCGTCGATGATTACGACACGAAGATCGCGGAAGAGTTTCGCCACAGGTGAGCGTGACGAGAGGAGCATCACCTCGAGCGATTCGGGTGTGGTCATCAACAGCTCAGTCGGCTCACGCACGAACGCTCGCTTCGCGCTATCGGATACGTCGCCGTGCCAGACAAAGCGCCGCAACCCGATCATCTCCGTGTATGTGCCGAGGCGCTCCTCTTGGTTATTTAGCAGCGCCTTGATAGGCGCGATATAGATTGCACCGATGCCCTCGGGCTCGCGTTCCATCAGATTGGCGAGAACGGGGAACATCGCAGCTTCCGTCTTGCCGCCCGCGGTCGGAGCCAGGATGACGGCGTTCTTTCCATCGAGGATGGCCTCACTTGCAAGCTCTTGGACGGGGCGTAGCGAGGTCCATCCCAACCGCGAGACGATCGCCTCTTGGAGTCTGGGCGGATAGCGGGCGAACGCGCTCACGTCCCAGTCTCGCCAACAGTCTTGAGAAAGTGGTCGAACTGCGGCGGCGTTTCGATCGTGAACGTGAACCCCGACTTCAGCATCGCTAGAACTCCACGGGGGTCGGCGTGTAGCCCTTGTCGTCGCCCGGCTCCGGCTCATACTCGTACGGCTTCTTGCCTTCCGCAGCCCGCTCTTCAACGACGGTTTTCGGTGGTTCTGGGAGCTGGGCGTCCGGGTTCTCAGCCACCACGTCGAAGAGATTCACGAGGCTCCGAAGAAACTGCCGGGGCACGATGCCGACGTCGCCGCCGAAACCCCTTGTCACCTCGTCCACCTTGGCGGTGATGACCTCCGGCGTCACTCGTTGAGCGACGATGTTTGGATCGCCCATCGGGTACAACTGGCGAAGGCGGAGGCCCACGTCTTTGAGACGGTCCCGGTCGAACGGCTTTAGTTCGAGCTGCGGTTGGCGCATCGAAACAAGCCCGGCTTCTACCTGAAAGCGAATGCGGTCGTGGAGCGGCTGAAGCCCCGCCACGCCTCGGCGCGTATCGAAGAACTCAGGCGTGCCCGTGAAGACCCAGAGCAGACCCTTGTAACGATCGGCAGCGTCGATGATCTGGCGGATGCCGTTCAGCGACTTGCCGCGAACATCTCCTCGCATCCGCAGGATCGTCTCGGCCTCGTCAATGACGATGACAAGGCCCTTGTAGCCCGCGGCCTTTACGACTTCCAGGACACCCTGGAGATAGGCCATCGCGTCCGTGCTCGTGATGTCGCCCTTGATCCCTGCCGCCTTCTTCTCCGAGGCGCTGACGTTTTCACTGCCGGCAAGCCAGGACATGAGCGCCCCTGCCTCACGTACTTGTCCGGCCTGCTTCAGCTTGAAAACCTCGCGGAGGACACGGCCGAGATCCTCGGGCGCCTTGCCACCTGTCAGAGACGTAACATCTTCCGCGATCCGCTTCTGCACTCTCTCATCGAAGTCGGAAGCGTTCTCGTCGGCGCCTCCCTCGATCAGCGCGTCTTCGACCTTGGCAATCCAGCGGTCGATCACGTCGCCGAGGGCTCCGCGTGGACACGAACTGGTCCCCAGCTCTTGGACCACCTTCCGGTACACGTCGTCGAACTTATGGAAGTGCAGATCGTTGTCCGAGACGACAACGAAGCTCGTCGCAAAACCTCGCGCCTGCGCATCGTGGACCGCGAGCCGGGCCATGAATGTTTTGCCGCATCCGTATCCACCTCGGAGGAACTTGAAGACCCCTTCTCCAGAGGCGGCGAGATCGAGGAGCCGCCCGATCTCCGCCCGCTGGCGGTCGATACCGACGGCAAACGTCTCCAGGCCACGCTCGGGCACCACGCCGGAGCGGAGGCGTTCAAAGATGTGCTCACGGTCCCTTTGGCTACTCATCGGTCACCCTCTCGAACGTAACGCTTGCCCGCTTCGCCCGTCTCGATACGAACCCTGAACGGTACCTTCGCGGCATGTGCCTCGAAGTCGACCGAGAAGCGACGGAAAGCGCGCGGCGAGCCAAGCACATGGGTCATCTCGCTCTCGGTGATTGAGCCGTGCTTCTCGAGGTGAACGAAGACCTTGAGCGCGCCTTCATCAGTGAAGGCCGCCTGCCAGTCCAGCGTCGAGGGCGCGGCGGCGGATGCTCCAGCCGATCGTGCCGTCGACGTGCCGTCGACGCCAAACCATGCGTCGAGCGTGCACGGCGTAACGCGCTCGATGCCCTCGGGGTGGAAGACCTCGACGCGCACACGCTCATCACGCGCCCCTTCGAGCGCGAACACGACTTCGGTCCACTCGTCGCGCACCGGGATCTGGAGCTTGCTTCCGCGGAGCTGGGCTCCGCCCCCGACATCCTTGACGACGGTGTTGATGTCAGGCCGATCTGGCACACGGAGACCGACGCCAACATTGGCGGACGCGACAAATCCGAGGCTCCCCTGCGGCATCGGCGCGTGTGCGACGCGCAAGCGCAGGCGACGAAGACCGAGGATGTCTCCAAGCGCCTCCGCCTGAACGAGGTAGGCGCTGAGGCTCGTCGTCTCAGCACGCTTCCGCGTCACCGTCAGCACCGGGATGATGCGCTCCTGGGGGCTGTTGCCTCCGTGCACGAAGGTCGCGCCGCCGTCGCCCGTTGCAAAGACCGCCGTGTCCTCCCGGAAGAGCAGATGCCCCTCGAGCCCGTCGTAGCCGAGCGAGGACAGGGAGACGGTGACCGTCCCGCTCTCGGCTCGAGGCTCGGCGGCCAACACGTACCGACGATGAGGGTCGGTCTTCTTGCCGTAGGGTTTGGTCTCGACGGTCTCGTCAAGGAGCAGGAATCCGTGGTCGGCTGTGAACACGAACTGCTTGATGCCCACGCTCTGTAGTCGGTGCCACGCGGCCCGGAGCTGCCGGAGCGTCGTCTCGAAGGTCGCGAGGCCGACGTTGGCCTCGCCGGCGTCGTCGATCTCGCGGCTATGCACGACGACGAGCTTAGACTGCGCGACGCGCTTCGAGAGGCCGCTCTGGTCAGCGTCGCACACCTCGGTGAGCTTGAGCAGTAAGGCGGGTTTTCCGACGCTGCGCATGCCGGCGGCGCGGGCGCGATCCTCGGGCTTCTTCACCGTGAACTCGCCGGTACGGAATCCTTGGAAGCTGCCGGACAGCGAGAGCCGGCCCTCCTTGGCCACAGGCACCAGGACGTTCATCCCGACGGAGGTGATCGACGGTAGCTCGGCGAGGCGTGGTTTGAGGTCGACCACCGTCCCTGGACCGGACAGCTCCTCGACGAGTTCGGTCGCCATCTCGTAGCGGAACGCGTCGATGAGAAAGTAGGCGACCTTGTCGCTGCCATCGAGGAGAGGGTGAACCACCTGGTCGTAGAGGGCGCGCTGCTGGAACGACGTGCCGGGGAGGAAGCGGTCCTCGCGACACAGGCGCGTAAAGTCGGTGGCGACGTCGTCGGCCCACGTGCGGTACAGGCGACGGAGAGCGCCTACCACAGCTTGGAGGTCGCCGAAGTTTGGCAGCATCGGCTCGAGGAGCGCGAGACGCTTCTGCTCGAACCGCCGGTGCGCGTGGTCGACGACATAGGCCACCTCCGCATAAAGCTGGACGCCCTCTTCGAGGGTGCGCGCATTCTTGAGCGGGCGTACACGGGACGAGAGAAGCGCACCCAACTCGGCCGCCTCACCGACGAGCGTCCATGTCCAGCGACGAGCCTGATCACGTTGCAGCCAGAACGAGGCGTCGCCGCTGCGAACGGCGGCCCAGTCGCGTGCCTTGGCCCAGGCGCCGGCCTTCAGCGCGGCAATAGCGGCGTCGAGGACGCGCGCTTCTTCGATCCTGAACGTATCGACGCGGCCGAGATCCTCGGGACGGATGGCGTGTAGCTCCTCGTCGAGGCGCAGCTCGACATCGTCGGCGAGCGTCGCGTAGCTGTCGGGGTGCTTGGTCCGAAGATGCGTGACCAGATCGCGGCAAGCTGCGACGAGCTGCGATGGCAGGGCGGCAAGCGGCTGGAGCGCGGCCAGATGCGGCTTGCGCGTGAGATCGTGCACGTACTCGACGGTGAGGAGCCAGCCGATGAAGGCCGAGGCCACGTTCGTGGCCACATTCGCCTTGGGATCTGCACCGAAGAAAACGAGCCAAGCATCGTCGATGCCGGTATGGCGATAGAGATACGCCTTGATAGCCTCGATGTTCGCATCTGTGACAACACGTTCGGAGAAGAGCTTGTTCTTGTTGATGAGGCCGTCGAGGACCACCGCCGGCCCGACGTGCTCGAGCCGTGCCGCGAGTCCCTCCCGCTCCGTCGATACCTGCTGCGCGAGCCACGAATCGGCATCGGCGAGCGTGAACCCGCCGCCGGCAAGAAACCTCTCCAGCTCGTCGGGAGCAACCCGGCCACGTGCAGTGTCGCGCACCAGGGTGTCGAGCAACTTGCGAAAGCGGAAGCCGGGCTCGTACAGCTCCAGGACCGGCGTCTTGCGGATCGTCTCCTCGTTGTGGCCGGGCATGTGGATGAGCAGCGGCAAGTTGTCGAGCCCGCTCCCGTGCGGCTCGAGCGCGAACAGCACGTCGAGGAAGCTGCCGCGGAAGGCGACGACTGGCACCGCGAAGTCACCCGCGCGATGGCGCGCAAGAAGACCGTCGACAAACGGCGAGTAGCTTGCGTCTTTGTCGAGCCATACAACGGTGCCCCGGCGACGCAGCTCGCCGACAAGCTCATCCTCCAGGGCCTGGCTGACGGGACCTACCTCAGCCACTGACCGCCTCCTCATCAAGGGCGTCATCCTGGGCCGGGTCGAGCCCCTCAATAGCCGTCTGTGTTCCTTCGTCGCCTAGTGCCTTGCGTGCCTTGCGCTCGCGGCGCTCCGTCTCTTTCTGGTGGATCTCCCGTGCCTGGTCGGCCTGCTCAGCGAGGAACTGCGCCCGCGCCTCGTCCGAATCGGGCTCGTCGATGGTGAAGCCCTCGCGGATCTCATCCTGGAGCCGCAGCTCCCACGCGTACGCCTTGGCCGGGTGCAGGCGCCAGAAGGAGCCGTGCGCCACCGCCAGCGAAGGGTCTACCCGGCACTTCGTTGCAACGCGGTCGGGGAAGTACCTTGCCGCAAGGCGCGACCAGTCGTAGTCCTTCCCCTTCTGCGCGGTAGCCAGATCCTTCCACCACTTCTTTGGGTCTTTCCACTGCGCCTCAAGGAGTACCCATAGTGCGGCGCTGTTCACCATGACGCCGTCGTCAAGGTTCATGACGTATCTGGTATCGGCCTCGCGAGCGGGCGTTGTATCGTCTGGCGGAGGAGGGCCTTTTTCGGCGACGGCCGTCACGTCGGCAATGAACTGAGATAGCTCTTCTAGGAGCTTCGTCACGTCGGCGAATCGACGCTCGGCGCGCGACCGGGAACTCTTCTCTCCGGTGGCCTTGGCGCTGGTGAGATCTCTTCTTTCACCTTCGAGGGAGCGCTGGGCTGGGAGGAGGTAGTCGGCGAGGAGATCCTTGAGCGTAGTATCTGTCCAGCGGTGGATCGAGATCCACGCGACGAAGCTCTTCTTCGTTGACGAGAGAGGGAAGTAGATCGGTCGTTTCTCGTAGCGGTCCTTGTGGTAGCTGAAGAAGGACTTGCGCAAGTATGAGCGAAGGTCGTTTCCTTCACCTACTGCCGCACCGTGCTCGACCCAGGCGGAGTGGAGCGACTTGCAGGCAGGGCTTGAGAGCGAGTCGTCTTGGGACGCCAAGGAGAGGAACAGGATGCCGCGAGGTAGCGCCGTTGCTGGTGCCTGTTCGAGAATACCCTCGCCATTGGCGCCAAAGCGCCCAAGGGCGACACCAACGGCGAACGAGACGAAGTCCGCTGCAGCGGGCGGGTCTTCGACCGGCTGATAAGGAGAAAGCGTCTTATTGGCCGGACGGTTCACAGCACTCTGGGCCCAATCCCGCGCAGAGTTCCAGGGGGACGGAGCTGGCCGTGTAAATTCTACTGATCCTTCGCGCCTCGATTCATGCTGTAAAAATGCGTCCTTGAGTTCTGCAACGATCTGGTCGGCGTTCTCTATCGGAAACAACGGGAGCCGGTTTACATCACCAGTTTCAAAATGAACGCCTGGATTCAACGACTCGAGGACAGACCGACCCACATTGCTGTTCATAAGGCATAGGACCAATGGCGGGGTCTCGGAGAATACCGACCTTCCCATATTGCCAAAAATCCCAGAATACAATGCCATACGGCCACTGAATGATGGCCCGATTGAAGAAAAAGCTACGCCTCTTTCCCGGAAGAAAAACCGCTCATTCGCATAGCTGAATGTTGTCGTCTTCGTTACGTGAGCCTTGTATACCTTGGGTGCCATTCCATAAGTGCCCCAATCGGCGACGAGTCGCAACGGTTCAAACCATGTCGCGCCATCGCTGCCGTTCACAAACGGCACCCAACGCTTAACCTCCCCCGTTGGACTAGTGCGCGTCACTTCTCCTGGTGCCACTTCGTGCCAGCGTCTCGTGAATCGTGGATTGTTATAAAGTCCTTCTGTGGCTCTGGCTGGGCTGACTTCTCCTATCTTCGCCGTGCACGAATAACGCCGAAGAAATTCAGGACTCCATAGGTAGACGATGGGAGCGCCTTCGATTGCGTCAAAACTACTTGGGTTGAACAGATGACGCCCCACCTGCGCCAAAAGTGCCGCACGCTTTCGGGCGGTCCGCCCACCGTCTCTTGATCGATCCGATTGAGGGGTGGGTTGCAGCGCCACGCACGACAGGTCACTCGCCGGCAGTGCGCGGCGGGCGATGGTTAAGACTCCGGCCACCTGTTCATCGGGAATGGCCTCGAAGGCGCCGCGATCCACATCGCCCAAGGAGCGCAGGTCACATTCGTGGGTCATGTACCTACGTAATGCTGTCAAAGATGGATCTAACTGGGTCATCCATCCACGCATCGTAAGCAATGCTGCGATCCCGCCAGGTCGGAGCAGTTCCATCGAACGCTCCATAAAGGCGGCATACAGGTTTGCTCGCCCTAGTGGATACTCTGTTCTGACGGGTTTCGGATCACTCAGAAGGCTTGTATCGGAGTAAGGAGGGTTGCACACCACAATATCAAAGGATCGAACATTCACGATTCGCAGAAAACGAATCCCAGCGGCAAGCTGTTCGCCATCGAAACGCAATCCCAAGTCACCTTCAGTGGAGTGCTTAGAGAGAAAGTGTTCGATTCTCTCAAGCACGCTTGCCCTCGCAGTCTCAATGCCTACGGGTGTCTCGCGTGGTCCGAATCCGTTGAAGATGTCCCCCTGAGTACGTCCTCGCGTTTCGCTCTCGTGTTTACGTAGGGCTTGCTCAACGGCTGCATCCACTTTGAGCAGCGTTCCTAGGTGGTCAACCCCGGCGAGTGCCTCCACCAGTTTGTCGGTCAGTTCCTCGGGTATGCCTGTCTCACGCTTAATCTCTCGCCGTAACTCGACGAGAGCGGGGTCGTTTGGTGGCAGATTGCCGAGGCTGAGCGCGGGAGCGACAAGGTTCACCTGTCGTGGGCGGGAGTTTCTAGCCAGCGAGCGGGCTTTGAGGAACAGCGCCGCTGCGGCGATCTGAATCGCCCTAGGGTCGATGTCGACGCCGAAAAGATTGTTTTCGAGGACCGACTCGGCGATCTCGCGGTCGCCGATGGTCTCGCCGCGGTGACGCGCCTCTTCACGGTAGAGCCCGACGAGCAAGTCGAAGCCGATAACCAAGAAGTGGCCTGAGCCGCACGCGGGGTCAAGAAGCTTGAGAGTACGGATGGAGTCGGGCGCCTTCTCGACAGCGTCGTCGGGAATCGGCTGAGGTACATAGAATTTCCAGTGTTCTTCCAGCTCACCCTCGATAGGCATGAGCGCGTCGAGGGCGACTGCGCCGGCCTCGCGCATGTTGCGCCATTCGGCTCGACGGGCGTCGAGCGCGTCGAGGACTCGGGCGCAGTCGGGCGTCCACCCATGTTTTTTGCAGATACACAGCCACGTTAGCCCAAGACTGTTGTGGAGCAGCCATTCGACCATGTAGCGCTCGGTGAACATCTGGGTCTTAGAAGCTATTTCGTGGGGCTCAATCTTGCCGCTTCCCCACTTCGTTTTGGGATTCAGCTTGGCGTCGAGTCGCTCCCGCTCGGGGTCGTTCCAATACTGGTAGACCCAGCCGAGCGTGGTGTCGTCGGTCCAGGCGGAGACAAGCTGCGGGTCGTCGAGGCGCTCGATGACGTCGCGCAGCGTCGCTGCCGGAATCGGGATGAGCCGGGTCAAGCCCACGTCACCGAAGAGGCCCGGCAGGTCGAGGGCCAGCTCGTCGAAGAGAAGCTGAATCAGCGTCTGGTAGCCCTCGGTTTCGTCGCCGAGGAGCGCAGGCGCGAACTCACGAAATTCGCGGTAGCCCTTGCTGTTCCATCCGCCGGTGATGACGGCGGGTTTGGACAGCCCAAGCGCTTCGAGATGGCGGATGAGGACTAGGCGGTTAACGAGCGTCGCTGCCGCCTCTTTCTCGGCGACGAGACGGAAGCGCGCCTTGGCCTCTTCGAGCTGCGCTTTGTTCTTGGGCTTCGTCGTGCGGGCGCGCTCATCGAGCCACGCCTCGAATCGCAGACGCCGGGTACGCCCGGCTTCGTCGAGGCCGGCCTTTTCAATCGGTGTATCGAACCGATAGCGCCCGTTGACTGCTTCGTGCAGATCCCGTAGGAGCCGAGCCCGCAAGCCGCCGCCACCTGCAGGGGTACCGCGGATCGTCGTTGAGAGGAGCGCTTTGGCTTCTGGCGTCACGGCGTCATCACACGATCCGAACGCGGGCGCCGTGGTCGAGATGCGGCCCGATTCGCTCCTCCATCTCGGTGAAGATCGCGCGGAGCTGCTCGCGGCTCGTGACCTCCCGGCCCCGCAGGTGAAGGTCGACCTTCGCCACAGTCGGTTCTGGTCCCTGCGTGAGCTTATTCAGCTCCTCGTCGAGCCGGTCGTTGGCCTCGTCCTCGGCAGCGGTGATGCGACTCGCGAAACGGTCGCGCAGCTCGACGAGGGACGGCGAGACGGCGTCGTGGCCAGTGTGTAGCTCGGCATCGGTGATTGGACGGAGGACGCGGTGGGCGGCGTCGGCATCGAGCTTCTCAAAGCCGGAACGGGTCTTGATGCGCGTGCGCACTGCCTCGGCGGTGGCGTGCTGACGGTTGATGAGCGAACGACGCGTCTCAACGTAGTGCTCGCGGATGCGGGTAACCGCGTCGTCGAGTTGATGGATCTCACGCCACGGGCGTTCGCTCTTGAGGTGGTCGTTGAGCAAGGTGACGTCGGCGTCGAGGCCGCCGAGCGCCTCAGATTGGCGAAGCTGCACCACCTCGACGTCACGCGTGCGGCACGCCATCTCGACGGCGCGGATGCTGTCGTCGGTCAGCTCCGACTGGTACATGCCAAGCTGCTCGAGCCCGTCGGCGAGCGCGTCGAGGTTCGCCTTGACCGCGACGACGGTCTCCTCGACCTGGCGCGACCTGCGGCAGTCTTCGAGCGCCTTGGCGAGCTTGGCGAGCGCGACCGGAAGTTCCGGGCGTCCTGGTAAGCGATCGAGCAGTGCTTCGACCTCTCGCAGCCGCTCGCGGCTCGGCGGGAACTGCTCGAATACCTTGTCGGCGAGCGCATCGTTCTCGGGCTCGACCTCGATGTCGAGCCGCTTCTTGAAGAAGCCGGCGATGGCGATGCGGTCGCGCTGTTTGAGGCGCCCCTCGCCGGCCGGGAAGATGTCCGCGCGGCGGATGTCGCGGTCGCGACGAAAAAGGTCCTGCGCGCCGGGGTCCTTAATCGAGGTGATCTCGGGCGCCCCTTCGGGTCGGACCCGAATCTTGTGGGCGCGGAGCAGCCCGGCCAAGCAGGCGCGCACCACGTCGACGGGGTAGCCGTACGGGGGCTTGCCGAAGTGCGAAAGCAACGTCGCGCCCGACGTCGGCGAGTTCTCGATGAACTGCAGCACGCGCGACGGCTCAGCGCCGGCGCAGGTCGCGACGCACTTGCCCGCGTCGAGGGAGAGGATGCCAAGGCCACCCTCGAGGAACTTCGTCGACGGACCAGAGAGAGTCGGCTCGAGAAGCTGTTTCAGCTCCGTTTCGGTGACGGCAATCTCCGTGAAGTGTGGGTACAGCGCGGGCAGAAGGCGCGTGGCGACTGCGTTGAGCGCCGTGGCAAACGAGCCGCCCATTTCGCGCGGGCGATATGGGTTCCCGCGGAAATAGACGGTGCCGTCGAGGAACGCCACCTCGACGGCAGCACGCACCTTCTTTTCCAAGTCCTCGCACCGCGTCTGCTCCTCGATAAGGAGGCGCTGCTTGTCGCGCGTCAGTGACTTCTGCTCGTACCGCTCAATCATTGCGGCCGACTTCCCCATGTCGCGCGCCAGACTCTCGATCTGGCCCGGCTCGCCGACGATCCACAGCACGCGGTCGCGAAGCGGCTCCTGGTCACTCCTCGCGACCCAGGTCGTTGACGTGCGGTCCTCGCGGCGGCCGAGAAAGCGGAGGTCGATGCTGACCGCCGAGTCGTCGCGAGCGTCGACAATACGCTGATCGACCTTCTGCCTACCATCGGAGAACCAAAGGGACAGCGGGAACGGGCGGCCACGGTACTTCGGGCGCTCGTCCTGTTTCGCCAGGTTGGGAAGCATTTGTCCGACCGTCGCGGTGATCTCGTCGACGGTGACGCCGATGTCCTCGCGCTCGCGCTCCCACTCCTGGCCGGCGGAGCTTTGGATCTTGTACCCGTGCTTTTCGGAGTACGCGACGAGGTTGAGCGAGCGGAGCTTCTCGAGCGCATCGGTGGCCGTCTGAACCCGGTCGCCGTCCCCGAGGCGGGCGTAGAGGCACTGGGCCACGAGTGCGGGCTTCGTCGGCTTCTGCTCCTGAATCAGCTCGAGCAGCGCTACCGCCTTGGCGACGCGCAGCGCGAACTCGTCGCCGCGCACCTCCGGGTGATCGAAGATGCGGGCGAGCGTCGTCTGGACGTCGGCGTCGAGCGCCGAGTGTTGCACCTCGAAGATCGCGTCGAGCGTGACCAGGTGCCCAACATCCAGATCGGCGAGCTTCTGCTCGCGGAACAGCTCCCCGAGGAGCTGGAGCAGCCCACGGATCGCGTGGTCGTCCCCCTGCACACGCGTCGAGCGCGTGCGCATGTTTGACGTGATCTGCATGAGCAAATCCACGTGACCGGGGAGCATCGGGTAGACTTCGAGGAAGTCCTCCTCGGTGATGTCCTCGCACGCGTACCCGTTGATGCGCAGGTCCGAACGGTGCGACTGGAACAGCGTGCGAAGAAGCCCCTCCTTGTCCTGCGCCTTCTTGAGCAGGCGCTTGTGGACGACATCGCGAATGTTCGTCGTTGAGAGGTGGACGCGGAGCTGCGGCGGAAACCGATCCTTGAGCTTGCCGATGTTGCTGGCATCGACGGTATCTTCGAGCTTCTGCTGTCCAGTGGCGAAGAGCCAGACCGCGCCCTTGAGCTTCTGCCCCAGCTCCGACACGAACGACTGGAGCTTGAGCATGCGGCTCTCGTCCTGGTGGACGTACTGGCTCACTTCGTCGACAACGATGAAGAGCGTCTTGCCCTCGGCGCGGATGGACAGCATGGCGTCGATTGCGTCGACAACCTCACGGACGCTCGATCCTGCGCCTGTGCGCGAGCCGGCGCGGCTGTCGATCCAGCTCGTCGGTTCACGATAACGGTCAGGGTGGAGCACATGAAGGGCGTGCGAGAAGTGATCGTCCGCCTGCTCGTCCTCTCGTGCGACGTGCCACGGACGCCCAAGGGTCTTCTCTGCAACGACGAGAAATGCTGGCCACTCGTTGTCGCGCTCGAGCTTCAACTCGTGCTCGGCGACGAGGTTGCTCTTCGAGCAGTACCCAAGACGCGCCTGCACTTGGCGCAGCGCGGCGGCGTGGATGTGCTCGTCGTCGCGAGCGACGCCGCCGATGTCGAAGACGACGGCAACGGTGTTCTCGAGCCTCTCCGACAGGGCGCGCCATGCGCTCACGAGTTCCTGCGACTTCGGTGAGTCATCGCGGCGCAGGAGCGCCGTCGAGAGGGTCGTGCCATCGAGTAGCTTGACCCCGTCGAGGGAGAGCCCAACGAGCTTGGCGAAGCTCGACTTGCCGGACCCGTAGAAGCCCGAGATCCAGGAGGCCGGCAGCTCGGGACCACCACGCTTGTCCATCTCGCGGACGATGCTCCCGAGGAGATGGACGAACTGCTCGTGAATACCCGACTTCACTCTGCGGGCGCGCGGGTCAGACTCGGGGTAACCCCCGGTGATGATGTACTCCGATACTTCTGTCGCGAGCTTCTCGGGGCTCTGTTCGTGGAAATAGACAACGGGCGGGATGTCGCGCGCGACGTTCGCGACGAACAGGTCTCGGATCTTCATGCTGGTCCCCGGGGGCTGGAAGCTGAGTTCATGGATAGATCCGAGGCCGATAATCGCGGTCGGCAGGCAGCTCGCCCATGAACGACAGGGCCGACTTGTCCCTGCGCTCGCCGGGGTAGAGCAGCACGACGGGGCTGTTGCGTGTCTTGCCGTCGATGTGCTTCAGGAGCGCCGACGTGCGGAAGAACGGATAGAGCGCCCCGGCGCGCCCGATGAGAATGAGCGTGCGATCCGCGGCATCGGGGTGGGCATCGGCGAACTCACTGATGAGACGGGCGACGTCGCTCGCGATCCCTTTATGGCCCTCGATGTGCTGCGCGATCTTGGTGCGCAGATGCTCCAGTGCCCGTTCGGGGTCCTTCTCGTAGAGAACGTGCTCTCGGTCGATGAGGGCGGCGACATTGGCTTCGCCCGTGGCGCGGATACGGTCGAGCAGCAGCTTCTGCAGCGAGATGGCGAGCACGCCCCAGCCCTCCGCCTTCAGCTCATCGGTGAGCCGCCGAATGTACTGCCTGAGCTTGAACTCCTCCGACGGGCGATACGGCAAGATCGCGAAGCGATAGTTGCGCATCGTCGAGATTTGCGGCCCATCGGGGGCGAGCAGATCCCGCCGCAGCGCCGCGACCGCCTCGTCGAGCGGGCTCTCCGTGAAGAGCTGCTCCGTCATGGTAGTGCTTCCTCCCAGGCCGCCAGCGACGGATACGCCCAGTCGAACTCGACGAGCTGGCCCATTCGCCGGAAGGTCACACCTCGTAGCCCGCGCAAGCGCTGATCGAGGGCGCCGTTGGTGAGGCCAACCGAGGCGAGGTAGGGGTTGTCGACGAGGGTCCCCTGGAAGTCGATGCCGCGCAGCAGGTGAAGCAAGTAGCCGAGTGCTTCGTCGGCGACCTTGGGCACGAGGAGCGAGCGAGGGTCGCGCTTCGGTGAGATCAGTCCAGCCTCGGACGCGGCGGAGAGGAGCTTGCTGGCGAACTGCACAACCGTCGCCTCGCCCCAGCGCTCTCGATACTCGGCGCGGAGCCAGCGCAGGATGGCGTGGCGGTCGAAGCGCGCGTCGACAAGTTGCCGCCGGTCGATGAGGAACACGCCGGTGAACTGTCGATAGATCGGGTCCGCGAGCTGAAGATGCCAGTGGCAGATGATCTGGCGCACCTGCGGTGACATGCTGCGCCAGCGACGGAGGACGTCGAGTGCCTCTGGGTAGTTGTCGTACCGCGCCGCGAAGTTGGGCAGCAGCGTTCGAACGCGCTCGAGGCTTTTTGCGCCGAACCAGCGCTGCTCGAACGCCGTCAGTGACCGCTGCTCCGCCCGCATCGCCGGATCGACGTTCGCCCAGTAGGCGCGTGACTCCTCGATGCCGAGCGCGAGCCGCAGGATGCGGGTGTGGACCTCGGTGACCTCCGACGGCCGGGCGTCGCCGCGAGTGCCGCGGGCGCGGGTTCTCGGCGGCACGGCGTGCTCGATCTCGTTCACGCGGCCACCTTGAAAAACGGCAGTGGGTACTGATCGGCGAGCGGCAACAGGGCGCCTGCGAGCTGCCGCACCATCGCGGTGGTCGACGTGGGGGACGCGCCCTTGAGCTGGCGACCACCGGGGATGACCGAGAACGATGGCACGTCACCGGCGATGGCGCGAACACGGTCCTCGAAGAGGCGGCGGTCGAATGCCCCGTCGAGAGAGATCGGGAACGAGAGAGCCTCCGACGGCAAGCGCCCCTCGCGCTTGAGCGCCGCGAGGCGCTCGCCGACACATTCGTCGATCTCGAAGCCGAGGAAGAACAGGCTGCGCATCCGGTCGGGATCGGCCATCGTCCGACGGGCCTGCGCGTCGGTTCGCCGGGCAGCCTCTCGCACCGCCTCGAGCGCCGCCCACGCGTGAGTCTGGGGCAGCAACCGGCGCAGGAAGTCGCCGCCGCCCGCCTTGTCCACGATGTCGGTGTCCCACCAGCCCAACCTGCGGGGGTCACAGCGCGCTTCGCCCGCCCAGGCGACGAGTAGCTGCAGGGCAAGAATCTCATCAGCAAGCGCGGTCTCCACGGGGCGGGATTCTACGCCGAGACGTCTATCGGATAAACATGAAAGGCTTGATGTTTCGTCTGGAGACCGCCGTCGTGGCCGTCACGGGCGGAACCAGGTGAAAAGCGCGGTCCCTCCGTCAGGATGTAACTCGATGATCACCACCGGCATTGCAGGCCCGCCCTCCCGGCAGAATGGCAGGAGCGGGGCCACTGCGCGAAGGGTTGCCCATCGATCCTGACCCACTCCAGGTTGCCTTGGAGCACCCGAAAACGAGCGACTCCGCACTTGAAGATGCCATCGGGATGACCCTGGCCCGCGATGTTTTCATCGCCGGCCTGGCGATGTCACTTCGGTGAATCATCCAAGACGAGCGTGTCGTGATCGAAACTGGTTGGCAAGAATGCGGACGCGAGATGGACGCTTCATGCCGGCGCGCTCGACGTCACCGAAAAAATCGGCTTTGACCGGGATTTCTGGTGGCAGGGTCTCGTCCATTTCCATCACTCCTGATTCGACAGTCGCACGCGGCGGTGACATTCGACAGCGCCGAAGAGCGACGCCAAGAGAGCGGCGCAGCCGCAACCTAGAGGACGCCCGCCAACGATAGTCTGAGGAATTCCTCGACGTACTTTGTAGCCACGTCACGGGCCTGAACGACTATCTGATCAACGACCACCGTCCTACCGCCGACGGGAAAGCCCGTGCGCGTGATCGCTGTCGGCTGCCCAACTGTCAGGTTAGTCTCGAAGTGTCGCGTGCTGCGTGCGTGAGCGAGGACGTGACGCACGTCGCGAATACCTGCGGTTCCAGGATCACCCCATGCGGAGACGATCCACGCCTTTCCATCGGGAGTGAGCTTGCTCGCGTAGGTCGCCCTTGTCGTCGGATGCTTCCCGTTTGCAAGGTCTGCAAGACTGAATTCCTTGTGCGAGCCCTTCAGTCCCGCGGGGGCCTTTGGGCCACCGAGTCGACGTCTTCCGAGCGCCGCAGCGCAGAGATCGAGCGCGGTCGTCGCGGTCCCGGTCGCCCACCGGGCGTGCGCGAGATCGACGATCTGCCCGTCGTGTCCGAGCGGCATCGGGTCTGACGGGGACAGGCTCTGATCGAGATCAGCCAGGTAGTGCAGAGCCTGGGCGGCGTGCGCGGCGTGCGCGACCAGAGCACCGATCTCGGGATCTCCCCCGTCGCGAAGCGCCTCGCCTGCAGCGGTCAGATCGGACTTCCATTCGTATGCAGACAAGCCAACTCCCGCCGATGGACCACTATGGACCAAACCGGCCACTCAGACCCCCAGAAATGGGTCTTTCAGACAAAGAAAAAGACACGACATTCCGCGCCTTTAAGTCCCTGGAGGTGCCGCCCGGATTTGAACCGGGGAATAACGGAGTTGCAGTGCAAGCACATGATCTCGCTTGTATTTTAGAGTCACCCCGGATGGCCACGGCCAGCGACGGAAACTGGAGCTGCCAGTCACCTGAGCTAACCCCCCCGGGATCACTTCGCCACGACGAAATGGACCACCGCGCACCAAGAGGGATGGCAGACCTGCTTCCCAAGGTCCTCCCCTTTACAGGCGCCGAAGTCAGTGGTACAGACCGCGACCGGATTTCCTGTTTGATTGCCGGATCATGCAATGTATGACAACGTATAGTCACCGCCCCCTGGAACGAAGTCTGCTGTAGACACGTCTAAGGGAGGTGGGGTACCTGTGAGAGAGATGGTTGCTTGCCGGGGCGGAACTGCGCTATGTTATTGCGCCCTGATGCGAGAATACCGCCCCCGCCTAGGACCCAGCCCCTTGTGCTCGCCGTACTGGTATTTAACTTGGGGAGAGGTTGGCCTGTGATGAACCCAGTAGTGAAAATGGATGCAGAGGATCTCGACTGCGTCGAGACGCCCGACAGCATCGAGAACAACATGAGCGACGTGGAGCGCGAGATCGCGAAGGAGTTCAACCTCCGCGGTGATGTCCCTGCGCGCCTTCAGATCGCGCAGATGATCCTGGCGGGAGAGCTGTCGAGTGCGAACCGTTTGATTGAGCGCTGGCTTGAACTGTACAGCTGGTGCGTGGAGTTCTGCCAGGACGAAACGCCCAAACGAGACGAAGAAACATATGAACAAATGGACGGGGCCGCCGAAGCGGCCCTTTCTTTTTCCGGATGGTTCTGGTCAACTACGGCGTCCCGCGCATGGCGATTCACGCGAAAATGGAAAAGTATTGGGAGCGTTTTTATCCGGGCGTGATTGCGCGAGTGCGGTTGTGTGGGCCTGGCAGCTTCACCGACGAGGGCGGACCCAGGATCTGGCCCAAAGGCTCTAACGGGATCGCAGGAATACGGCTCTCCCTCGAATACCATTTTGAAGACCGCCATACGTTACGAATCGTTCGGTCAGAACGGGCCGACGACACCGGACTAGGCTGGCATCGAATCCACTACGTGAACCACTACGGCGACCTCCGAGGGGAAACCCACTTTCGCTTCGACCTCGACGCGATGAGTGGCCATCACGTGTGCCTGAAGACGGAGCCCGACGAAAACCACATCGCCTCGGCGGACTGCGTACCGGACGTGACGAACATCTCCCCGATCGAGTTCGTAGAAATGGTGGATACATACCGAAAAACAGGACACTTTCCGATTGCCCGAAAGGGGACGAGATGACTCGCCTACCGTCGAAACCACGGACGGAATACTTTGTCGGCGAAGGTCGCGCCCATATGCAGATGTGCTTGGAGACCACCTTCGAGTGGTGCGCCAAGAACCATGTGTCGAAGGCCGTGATCTTCACTGCAACGGGCGACGGGCCACTCTACGCCGTAAAGAACCTTCTGCCGCGTCCAGACCTCTCGGGCGTCAGAGTTATTGCCGTTACGCCTCCGTTTGGTCGCGTGTACCGAGAAGATCCGCGCAAGAAGGACAGCCCTCTCGTGCGGGCAGGTATTCAACCTGCGATGAAGCAGCTCCTGAGCGGGTTCGGCGTGCCTGTGATCGCGGCTCAGTTGCCCTTCAAAGAAGTTCACGGTGGGCAGAATGAACAGCGCTCGTCTGAATGGACGAAGGTGTCCCAGGCGCTCTCGATTCTGGGCGGCGGATTCCCGCTCTGCGTTCAGGCCGTCTTGGTGGCGTGCGACGCGGGTGAGGTCGAGCCGGGGGAACGCGTCGCGGCGCTGACCGCCGACACTTCTGTCATCGTCTTGTCGTCCCGAACCGAAACGTTCCTGTCCCAGAGGGAAGGACTGCTAATCGAGCACATTCTTTGTCGGCCAGGACGATACGATATTTCCAAGGCGGAACACGAATGGTTGCCGCGCATGTGGCGTACGGAGATTGAGCCATCCCCGGCGGGGGCTCTAACCGAGGGCGATCACACGGCGCTGCCTGACAACGACGGCGACGAATAGAACCAGTTATCGTGCGGCATTCCGTCGCGTTCAGCCACTCGCGCACCAGAGCAAACCGAGATATGCTCACTTCCTCAAAGGGGGGAGCAGATGGCTGGTACTCCGCTTCGAACGGTTACCGACGTCGACAAGTACATCGACGCGATGCAGAACAACCCGATCAAGACGGTCGACCACGTCGGTGAGAAGTACACCGTAAAGCACATGCACGGGCGACTGCAGGCGATCCTTGATGAAACGAGCTACCCGGTCGCGATCAGGCTTCTCAAAGCGCGGATCTCCCGGCTCAAAGCGGCGCTCGAGCGACTGGAATCGCCGGATGCCTAGCCGGTCTTAGCCCCGGCGGGGTAATGCTTGGCAGGCAACTTTCTGCACCATCCTGTCGATAGTTCCGCAATGACCGCCCTCGACTAATATGAACGCAGCGCTTGCTAGCTCGCAGGTCTCGCCTACGCTTCGCGGTACAAGAGAGTGCGACGGCAGTTCTTGATCGACGCCATTTGCGCGTGCGCCCTTGAACATCCGAGCGGCCGACTGCCGGCCTGCGCACGTTAGAGACCTACCGCTTGCTGCGGTTCTCCCTTTGGGAGAAGGAATCGCTTTCCCTGCGTCGGCTCACGACCCGCGGAGCGCGTCGCACTTGGCGGCGAATACGAAGTCGTTCTCCGTGAGGCCGTTGATCTTGTGCGTCCAGATGTCGATGCGGACCTTGCCCCACGCGAAATAGATGTCCGGGTGGTGGTTCTGCTCCTCGACCATCGCGCCGATCCGGTTCACGAAGGCGAGCGCCTCCTTGAAGTCGGCCAGCTTGTACGTCTTGGTCAGGTGGTGGTTGTCGACAGCCTCCCAGCCGTCGAGCTGCGCGAGGTAGCTGGTCACGGCCTCGGCCGGGAGCGGTGGCACGCCACCGCGGCACGGCACGCAATTCTTGTCGGCGAGTCCCATGGAAACGACAAATAGGCGGACTCAGATGAACTTGCAACCGCGACCACCGAGGCTGGCGAAGGCTGGGTCTCGGCCGGTAAGAAAAAAGAGCGGGCGGGTCGCTCACCGGACTCTTGGGGGGTGAGAATCCAGGAAGGCAGACCGCCCGCTCCACCCCTAGGATAGCGCCGATTGGCGTTTCTCGCAGGTATTCGCGATCAGCGCGGCAGCGCGCCGTGGCGCTCGCGTACGGAAATCCTGACGAGGTGCATCAATACTATGACCAGCCCCAGCGTGTAGTCCGCGACCAAGCTCAGCATCCGCGACCCCCTTTCACCCGATCCCCGGGCCGACTACGTAGCGACCATGACCAGCGCCGTCAAGTGGGCCGCGCCAATATCGGGTGAACCCGCTCGCCTGCGGCCTTCGAATCACTGAGTCGTGATGGTGGGGACCCAGAGCCGCAGACTGTGCAGCACCGGGTGAGGATTGGCCGCCGACTCGGTGGCGGTCATGCACGTGCTCATCTGGTAGCTCGCGCCGTTGCCGGACACCGTGAGCGAGCCGGCGAGGTCGGTGGTGTACGTGTCGGTCGGCGTGCAGCCGGGCTGCGTCGGGCTGCAACCGCTATACACGGTGACGGTCCAGCTCGACGGCACATTGGCGAGATCAATGGTCGTCGGCGTGTTCGGCGGCTGCCCGACGTTGTGGCGCCACACGAGCGCGATCGGCTGCGGAATCTGCATGCTGATGACCTCGAGCTGCGCCGAGTCACAGCAGTTGAGCGCGTTCAGCGTCGCGGTTACCGCCGGGCTCGCGGCCAGCATGCCGTTGACCTCGATGCGCGGCGAACTAGGGTTTCCGCAGAAACCGGCGAGGTCGGGGTTCGACGCGCGCAGGTCGGCGCCGCCGTCGCCCGTGGCCGCGCCGTCGTTGGCGGTGGCGCCATCGTTGTTCGACGTCAGCCCGGTCGCGTTGCAGCCCGCGAGCGCGAGCCACGCGACGACCCCTCCCCGCGTGATCCAGGTCACCAAGCGTGGATCATAACTCCTAAGATCACGTTCCGATTGCCTGCTTCTCGACGGCGTCGAGCCAGTCAAGGATCGCACGCACAAGCAGGTCAGCAACCATCCGCGCCTCGCGAGCCTCCTCTGGCCGCGCATCCGGCCTTGGATAGTTCTGCGGCTCAGCGATGAGACGGCCGGCATGAATGCGCTGCCTCGTGGCGTTGAGGACCATGCAGCGCTGATAGAATTGCTCGTCTTTGATGATCGGCGGCACGCCCATCTTCGCTGCGGTCAGCAGTTGGTGGTAGCGCCAATCCCTCGGGTCCGCGCTGAGCTTCTGCGACAAGGAGCCGTTGATCGACCTGCCCTTCTCAACGACCAACGACAGCGCGCCCTCGCAGAGCGACCCGCAGTGGACGACCACCGCCGTCGGCATGTTCTCGTCGCCCATAAGAGCTAGCTCGTTGCGTATGAACCGCCACCAATCTGAGTAGTAGTCCTTCCCCATCTTTTTCAGTCGATGCTCAAACTCAATCAGCGGCTCGGGGTGCGTCGCGCGGCCGGGCTCCCGCCGATTGATCACTTCGGCGGCGAGCGGCATCAACTTCGACAACTCCACCGGCCTTTGCGACGCAGCCACAGGAGCGGCTCGGAATTGCTCTACATGAGAGTAGAACTGCTGTCCCGGACTGGCCAAGCGGAGGAGACTGTCCTCCTCGACCAACTGCGCGCCGAGTAGCATCAGCTCAATCGTCGCGAGAGCATCTCTCTCGGAAATTCCAGCGCGGACGGCGTGGGCCACGAGCACGTCCTTTTGCGCCCGCGCCTTGGCGGCGGTCACCTGATCGGCGAGGTCGCACAGATACTTCTGAACTGCATCGAAAGCGGCGGGGTTACGGACGTCATTCTCCGACCTCACGTGAAACCACATCATGGCGGTCACGCGGTTCGCCGCGGCAACGTATCGACCATTTTTCCCAAATACGATCCAGTGAGCACGGTACGCAGCTTCGATACCGTCCTTCATGCGTCCGGGAGGAGCACCGAGTTGCTGGCCTATCTGCAACACCTCGTCGGGCGTCAGGCCATGATCCTGTGGATTGGCGAACAGGCTCGCCAGGACGATGTCGGCCGCGAGTTCGTGCGCGTTCTGCGCGGTGATCGGTTGCCCGCTCATCGATCTATTCCTTTCAACGCTCCAAGAAAACGTGCGGCAAGGCCCAATGGCTCGCTAACGTTTCGCGGTCCATGATCCGCAGCATACCTTGACCGAGTGACGTTGAAAGAGCTTCCGCCTGACGGGGCTGAAGGCTGGCATGACGCTTTGCAGCTTCACGTCGATTGCAGTGAAGGGGCGCCGGCGCCTCCTTGAGATCAGCGTCGTGCCCTGACGACAACCGGCATCTGACGGTTGCTTGTTCCGGCGCAGGGGATAACGCATCATCAGAACCCGAACGTGACGCTTGCCCCCGATGAGCTGCGGCGAATCTCCACTGGAACGCTCGCCCACTACGAACGCGCCGCCGAGGAGTTCCGGAAGGGAACCCAGCACCACGACGTCAGCCAGAACTACGCCGCCCTGCTGTCCAACATCGAAGGTTCACCGCCGTTTTCGCTGCTCGACCTCGGCTGCGGTCCAGGGCGAGACCTGAGTTACTTTTCCTCACTCGGCCACGAGGCCGTGGGCCTGGACGGATGCGCTCGATTCTGCGAGATGGCGCGTCGGCATTCGGGCTGCGAGGTGCTCCACCAGGATTTCTTGAACCTGTCGCTCGAGCCAATGCGTTACGACGGGATCTTCGCCAACGCCTCTCTGTTCCACGTCCCAAGCCAGGAGTTGCACCGCGTTTTGGGCGAGCTGCGCGACAGCTTGAAAACGCGCGGCGTGTTGTTCAGCTCTAACCCGCATGGCCACAATGAGGAGGGCTGGTCGGCGGGGAGATACTCCTGCTTCTACGACTTGCCCACCTGGCGCGGGCAACTCGACGCTGCTGGCTTTGTAGAACTGGCGCACTACTACCGGCCCGAGGGCAAGCCTCGCCATGAGCAGCCGTGGCTGGCTACCGTGTGGCGGCGCCGCTGATACCTCGGCGACCTGGCGGTGTGCGATGAGACGGGCACATCAACTACACGCCTTCGGCTCGATGAGATCGAAGCGGTTGCCGTACAAGTCCTCGAACACGGCCACCGTGCCGTATGGCTCCTCGGTCCGTGCGCGCACGAAGGTGACGCCGCGGCGGGGGCCGGCGTGAGGAGTCGTCTCGAACAACCTGATCGCGATCGGACGAGCCCCGTAGAACGCGGAATCAGTCAGCAGGGGGCAGGGCCGACCGCGGAGAAATCAGCGGCTGCGCGCTGCATTTTGCACCGCCATGTAGCTAGGGAAGCGCGACGTTGGTGAATTCTATCGGAAATGACTTCGCCGTCCCCTCCTTCGCGAGTCGCAAGCGGAGCGCTGCGAGGGACGAGAAACCGGATCGCTCGAAGAGAAGCCTCCAGCGCAGTGAAGGTGCCGACCCCGAGGCGAGTTGTACGTGCCGGACGGACACTTGGGCGATGGTTTCCTGCCCTTCGACGTCGATTCCCAACACGACGTTGGACAGGACGTGGGCCAGCATCTCCTGCGACGCCTGTCCTTGGCTCAGGCCACAAGACGTCGTCGTCAGGACGACCCGGTCTGCGGTCACTTCGTCGACGCAAAGACGAAATCCCCGGTTTTCGATGACGTCCCCCATGTTCGCTGTCTCGAGCGTGAGTTCTTCGTAGCCCGTCGGGAATAGCGCGACGATGGCTCCCTCCAGTCTCTCGAGGTGGGTGGCACTTCTCGGAATGTTCGCAAGAGTGCAGAGATACTCCGGGTTACCATCTGGCAAACCCACCGCTTCGACACGAGGGGTGACAGCGCCACCAGGGCTAAGGACGATCTCATCGAGCTTCAGCATCGGGAGCATCATCGGATTCAGTGGCCACTCGAACTCGGTGCGGAGCCGCACTGCCGCCGAGACCGCGACGTTGGCGAAGTCGGTGGATCGCTCTATCCGTACGCTTGCTATCCGGGACCGGGACGGGCCGTGATACGAAGTCGGCCCTGCTGACGGCGCGCCATCGAGCCGCACCGTGCCGTACCTGTCCCTGGCCCATCCAGCGCCGACCGCCCCGCATACCCGGTCGAGGGCCTCGAGGAGCGTTACTTCTCGGAGATCGACCTCGACCGAGTCCTTCCGATCTCCTGCAAGGAATGCGAAGCCGGCGCTCGATGCCTCGGCGATCGTCCGCAGGGCCCCAGCGATCGGGCCACGATACTTCAGGTCGAAAAGACGCGCTTCGCTTTCCATCATGCTGCGGTGGTACCGGAGATACACACCCGCAAGCGTGTAAATCCGGCGAGCCCTCTCGCTCGGAGAGACGAGGTCAATGCCTTCGAGAAGACGTGTAGCAATTCCTGGATCGGCGGCGACAACCTCTCTGGTGGCCTGGTCCCGACGCGCCACCACCGGACTCGCAAGCGCCCCGATGCTGTCGTCCTCGCTGGCCGTCATGCGTGGACTGTAGCATCGTGCGCAGGGGGCATCGAGGTGCGATGGGGCTTCCACTTCCCTGATCGCGTCCTTGCGTCATCGGCGGACTGGCCCGAGCTACTGGCGGTCGGCGGTCGTGCGCCAGGTCGCCGACGCCCGCATACGACTATCGATCGACGCGCACGAACTGCGTTGCTTGCCGCCACCGAGGTCGGTGTCCTCGAGCAATTCGAAACCGAGCTTGTTGACGTAGAACGCGAGTGCCTCGTCGTAGTCGCGGACCGTTACGGCGAACTGGGCGATGCGCTGGGTCATGGCGCTCGGATTGTAGGCCGTTAGGCGGAGCTGTGTATCCATGCGAGCGTCGGCGGGCTCTACCACGATAGGAGAGTGCGAGCCGGCACGCGACATCTTCGCCGTGCCCGAACGCTGTAACCAGGGTGCAACCAAAGTCCCGAAAATGGTACCAGGACGCCGGTGATCAGCCGTGATCGCGATTTGGCGATTCCGTCGGGAACTCAGTCACTTGATCGCGTTTGGTGATCAGGGCTGATCACCGTCGAGGGAATCCACAATCCACTGCTCTACCAGCTGAGCTACGCCCACCAAGTTCTGAGTTTCGTTACCTTACGCGATCCTGCTGCGGCAAAGGTACTACTTCACCGGCTGGGCTGAGGTCAACGTCAAAGAGGCCATCGTCCTCGACGTGCCGGCTCGTAGTAGAGTAGCGCGGTGGAAGGGGAGCACGCTCATCGGCGGCGGCGGCGGCGATCGCATGTGCCGCATCGGGGTCCTGACCGGGCGAGGCGCCGGCGGCTGCTGGTGAACGTGCTGCTGTTCGTGGTGCTGGTGGTCGTCGGCGCGCTGTTGGCGCTGAGGATCAAGTAGGGCTACAGGCGGGCGAGCTCCATGGCGGCGCAGCCCTTGTGCCAGGTGTGGCCGTCCGGCTCGCCGCCGAAGATGATCCGGTCACTGGCGTCGGTGACGGGCTCGCCGCACCCGGGCTTGGAGCAGCCTGCCTTGCCGTCGTGCATGCCGAACAGTCCCTCGCCCGCGCACGCCAGGCACCAACGCGTGCTCGCGGCGTCGTTGATCGACGTGTTTCCTTCGATCGTCTTTTCGCACTTGTGGCAGATCATCCGGCAAGCGTAGCACCCTTATCGATTCGTGCCGGCGATGCGGGGCGGCTACTTGTAGTACTGAACCTGGCGGCGGATGTTCTCGAACAGGTTCGGCACTTCCTTGCTGGCGCGGCCCTTGCCCATCCACCCCGGGAGCGAGCCGGCGAGATCGAGATGAAAGTGATAGACGGCGTGCGTGGCCTTGCCGCCGTCGATCGGCGTGAGCGTCCAGGCGCCGTCGTGCGTCTGCACGCGCACCACGCCGCTGACCGGCGGCGGACCCTTGTCGTTGGCGGTGGCGAACTTGAGCCACTTGCCGCCGTCGTCGGTGGAGCCCCAGGTGGCGTGCAGCGTGAAATCGCGATCGTCGAGCACCGGCAGATCGAGCCGCTGGTACACGTCGAGCGCGTGATCCTCTCGACTGATCACCTTGCTCTCGCTCAGGCCCTTCACCCACTTGGTGTGATTCTGGTAGTCGGTCAGCACCGCCAGCACCTTGTCGGGCGGCGCCGCGATGTCACCTTCGGCACCGAGCTCGATGCCCTTGGCGTCCTTGCGGTAGACCTTCACCCCGCGATCTTCCGCGATCGGGTAAAAACCTTGGGTGGTCAGGGCGGCAGCGACGGCGAACGTGGCCAGGCTCGAGATCATGGGTCTCAGCGCAGCAAGATCGTGGCCAGCTGCCAGGGCTCGAGCGTCATGCGGACCACGCCCGCTTCGAGCGCGACCTTGGCGCGGTTGGCGGGTTGCTCGAGCGGGTTGATCTCCAGCGCTTCCTGGACGCGGAACGACGGCGTGAGCGTGGCCTCGGACGGGCGCGGCGAGGCGTTGAGCAGGCGCACCACCGTGCCACGGCCGCCTTGCGCGGGATGCACGGCCGAGAGCGTGACCGGGCCGCTCGACAGCCCGATGAGCGAGCGTCCCGCCGGGGTGTTGGCGCGGCCGCGCGGCGTGACCGCGATCGCCGGCGCCTCGTAGCGGCGCGCATCGGCGAGCACATCGCCGGTGAGCCAATCGCCGGCGTGCAGCAGCACCGCGTACTCGAAGCGGTGCAGCCCGACTTCTTGCGCGCCGGGCGTCGGCACCATCGGTCCGGCCGCGTGATCGATGCACTTGAGATCGCCGCGCGACAGCCAGCCGACCGAGCGCACCAGCGTGAGCGCCAGTCGGGTGGAGTCGGAGGCGGGCGACTCGCCGCGCTCGCGCATGACCTCGTGCTCGGGCAGGCCGCGGCTCATCATCGCCACGCCGGAGCGCCCGTCGGAGATGTCGACGAATGCGTGGTGCTGGCCGGTGAGCGCGGCGCGCTCGGAGCCGGCGCCCAGCGCGCTGGTCGGATCGAGCGGGCGGGCGACGACCGCCAGGCCGTGCTCGACGTCGAGCCGCTCGGCGTGCAGCGGTGCGTGGACGAGCGCGCGCAGGCGGTGATCGCTGACCTGGTTGTCGAACGTGGAGACGAAGTCGACCTTGCGATCGCCGGCGGTGACGGTGATCTCGGTGGTCACGGTCGTCAGGCGCGTCTCGGGGGCGCGCCGGCTGCGGTTGGTGGTCAGGCCGAGCGGCAGCTCGAGATCCTGCTCGATGATCAGCCGCGCGCGCAGCGGACCCGCCTCGGTGACGCGCGCGCGGGCCGCCTTGGCGCGCACCGGCTCGCCGGCGGCGTCGAAGTGATACAGATCGCCGCGATCGCCGTCGTCGACCAGCTCGTTGGCGCGCACGCCGGCCGACAGGTGCTGTAGGCGCGCGTCGCGAATCAGCACGGTGCCGTCGGGCTGGGCCACCACGCTGAGCGCCCCGGCGAAGATGCCGGGCGAGTCACCGTCGAGCTTGCCGGCCACCGCCAGGTCGGGCGACGGCTGGCCGGGTCGGACCGCGATCGGCACCAGCGCGCCCTCGGGCGCGGTGCCGGCCTGGAGTAGCGCGGGGCGGGTGATTCCGCCTGCGTGCAGCACCACCTTGAAGCGCTGCGCGGTGGCGAGCATGCCGGTGATGCGCCGCTGATCTTCGGCGAGCGCGCCGGCCGGCACCGGGTTGTCGCCGAGCCCGACGTCCAGGCGCACGGTGCCGCTGCCGTCGGGACGGGCGATGATGCCGTTGAGATACTTGCCGAACAGCGGCGTGGTCGGATCGAGCCCGCCGAGGTACTGGCCGAGCTCGGACGCCGGGAACTCGCCCTCGAAGATCGGACGCTCGTCGAGCGCGCCGAGCAGCTGCACCGGGTGCGCCACGCCGTCGGGGCCGATCGAGACCAGCGGTCCCTCGCCGTCGAGCGTGCGGGGGATGAGCGCTTCGATGGTGAGCACAGGCGCGGTCGGCCCGGGGTGATAGGCGATCGCGTGCGCGGGCGCACCGACGGGCGCCTCGACCTGGAGCTGCGCGATCGATTGATCGCGCGCGGAGCCGGCGAGCTGCTCGGCCCAGCGGTAGCGCGCCTTGACGTCGTCGTGCGCCAGATCGATGCCGCAGCCGGCGATGCTGTCGTGCGCGTGGTTGAGCATCAGCTGGCGCCAGCAGCGCTCGATCAGCTCGCCCGCCGACGAGCCGACCGCGCCCGCCTGGCGCGCCATCGCCCACAACGGCTCGGCGTAGCGCTGCACCAGCGTCGCCGCGCGCGCCGCGGCCTGCTTTTCGCGAATGCGCGCCGAGGCCACGCCGGCCAGCACCGGCGAGAACGCCGGTGATCGCAGCTCGCCGCGGATCACGTGCTCGACCGCGCCCAACCGCGGCAGGTGATCGTGATAGCCGCCCACCACCACCTCCATGTTTGGGTGGCGCGCGCGCACCGCTGCGGCCGCATCGGGCAGCCAGGTGGCCAGCTTGACGTGATCGTCTCCGACGGGAAACAGCACCGGCATCTCACCCACCCAGGTGCCCAGGCGCGCCAGCGTGCGATCGATCGCATCGGCGAAGCCCTGCGGATCCGACGGCAAGCGCCGGCCCGAGCCATAGCCGTCCTGCAACCACAGCGCGGTGACGAAGCTGCCGTCGGGGCCGACCCAGCGAAACGCATGCGGCGGGCGATCGGGCCCGACACCGCGCCACAGCACCGCGCCGTCGATGTCGAACATGCGCAACAGCTGTGGCAGCTGCGCGGCGTGGCCGAACTGGTCCGGCATGTAGCCGAGGCGCATCGCGCCGCCGAGCAGCTCCGCGCGGCGGATGCCGAGCGTGAGGTTGCGGATCAGCGACTCGCCGTCGGCGAGCAGCGTGTCGGCCTGCGTATACCAGGGCCCGATGTGCAGCCGCCCCGCCTGCACCAGCGCGCGAATGCGCGGCTCCGCGGCGGGTCGCAGCTCGAGATAGTCGTCGACCAGCGCCACGTGCCCGTCGAGCGTGAAGCTGAGACGCTTGTCACCCTCGAGGTTGTCGAGCGCCTCGTCGAGCATCTCCACCAGATGGGCGCGAAACACTTCGAACGGCTGATACCACTCGCGATCCCAATGCGTGTGAGCGACCAGGGTAATCTTGGTAGGCGCCATGGTAGAGAGTCTGTAGATCTTTTCCTCGAAGACCAGTGGCAAGGTCGAGATCGCGCCGGCACGCTGCCTGCACTGCTTCCGGGCAATGACCTTCGCCATCCTTGCATCGATCCTGGGCGCTGCGCTGCTGTTGGAGATCTGTCTGACCCACCGCCAGTTGTCACGCGCGGTGAAGCGGCGTGTCACCCGTCCCCCGCAGTTACGATCGTATCCGTCGGTGACGGTGATCCGTCCGGTGCGCGGCGCGGACGTCGGCGCCGCGGACAACTTCGCCGCGGCGCTCGACACCGGTTACCCGGGGGACATCGAGACCATCTTCCTGTTCGACGAGGCGGACGATCCGGGCTACCCGATCGCGCGCCAGGTGGTGCACGAGCATCTCGCAGCGGGACGGCCCGGTCGCGCGGAGGTGCGCGTGTCCGGCACGCCGCCGCGAGGCGTGACCGGCAAGCTGCACGCGATGATGGTCGGCGAGCAGCTCGCGTCGAACGAGCTGATCGCGTTCGGCGACTCCGACACGCGCCCCGATCACGACGTGCTGCGCGTGGCGGTCGAGGAGCTCCTGTGCACGCCGGGCGCGGGCTGCACCTTTCCGCCGGTGGTGGTCGACGGCGAGGCGCAGAAGGCCGGCGATGTCGGCTACGCGATGTTGATCAACGCGTGGTATGGCCCATCGGTGGCGCTGGCCGCGCGCGGCACCGACGGCGCGCTGCCGTTCATCATGGGGCAGCTGATGGTGTTCAAGCGCGAGACCCTGCTGGCGATCGGCGGCGTGGCCTGCGCCAAGGGGCAGCTCGTCGACGACATGTACATTGGAACGTGCGTGGCCAAGGCGGGCTACAAGAACATCATGACGCAGCACCCGCTGCGCATCGCGACCGGCGGCATGACCATCGGCGGGTTCGTCAAGCTGTTCCGTCGCTGGCTCCTGTTCTCGCGCAACGGCCTGCCGCAGTCGTTCACCTGGCCGATGTGGGTGCGCGGCGTGGAGTTCTGGATTGGCCTGTTGACCACCGGGATGGCGCTGGCCACCGGGCACTGGCTGGTGGCGCTGGTGCCGGCGGCGGCGCTGGCGGCATTCGCGTTGAGCCTGGCCAAGATCGGCGAGCGCTTCGGCGGCGCCGCGATCCAGGGCAAGCACATGCTGTTGCCGTTCGCGATCCCGGTGATCGCGCCGATGGTGGTGGTGAACACCTGGTTCAACAAGCAGGTCGATTGGCGCGGGCGGGCCTACACGCTCGACGGGCACGCGCGACTCGCCTGAAGTGATACGCTCGTGGCGTGCGTCTCCTCGCGCTCGCCTTCGTCCTCCTCCTCACCACCCACGCGCACGCGCAATGCACCCCGCCCGCGACCCAGTGCGGCGGCGCGGCGCCGACCGGCGTGGTCAACTGCACCGCTCCGGGCCAGGTGTGCTGCGCGTCGGTCGGGCATCAAGAGCTATCCTGTCCCGCCGGGGACGCCTGCACCGCCGACGGCAACTGCATCCCCAGCTCGGGCGACGGCGGCGCCGATTGTGCGGGCGGCGGCGCGCGCACGCTGGCGAGCTGCGGCGGCGACACCTGCAGCTGCTCGGTGGCGTGCACGCACGGGACCGATTGCATGTCGGGCTGCTGCACGACGGGCGGCTACTGCGCGCCGGCGTGCGTGTGCTCGGCCAACGGGCGGCTGTACCTGGGCTGCGACTCGAGCGGCGCCGGCTTTGGTCCGCTGGCCAACAAGTCGTGCTCCGCCGCGCCGGGCGAGGCCCCATATAATGATGGGGCGTGGCTGCTCTTGCTCGCGCTGGTGCCGCTCGCGATGAGGCGGATCAGAACCTTCCGTTGAGGAACAGCGCGGCGGCGCCCGGCGCCACCGACGGGATCAGCGTGACCTTCTTCTCGCCGCGCCGCGTGTCCATCCAGAACAGCGCGCCCGAGGTCGCCGCGAGCCCGATGCCGATCACCGTCAGCGCCACGCCGCCGCCGAAGGTGTCGTAGCGATCGATCTTGAGGACGCCGCTGTCGAAGTGCGAGCCCACCTCGCGGCCGTCGATCGCCAGGAGCGCGATCCCGGTGGCCAGACCGGCGGCGCCGGCGGCCAACGCGGCCACCGCGCCCCAGCGATAGGGGCGACCGTGATGCTCGACGGGCGGCGTCACCGGCGGCGTCACGACCACCGGCGGCAACGCCGGCGGCGGCTGCGGCGTGGCCGGCTCGAGCTTGGTGCGCAGCGCGGCGGCGGCGTTGGAGAGCGCGTCGTTGGCTTCCTGCAACGTGCACACCTGGCAGCCGTCGTCGAGGTGCGCGGCCGGCGTGCCGTCGGCGATGTCGATCACCTCGAGGTTGAACACGTAGTTCGAGGTGCCGAGCAGCTCGAGCTGCGCCTTGAGCACGCGCTTGAGCCCGAGCAGCTCGCCGAGCCGCTTGAGGCAGGTGGTGGTGTCGCAGCCCGACAGCCCGGGCGCCTGCTTGAGCACGCGCGCCATGTCCTCGTCGGGCACGACGTCGAAGCCGGCGGCGGCCAGCCCGCCCACCAGGCTCGAGCGCAACGTGTTGCGAGCAGGCGCGCTCAGGTTGTCACCGAGCAGCTTGAAGGTGGCGACCGCGATCCGTTCGCGCGCGGAGGCGGGCGCTGCGAAAGCGAAGAGGGAGCTGGTCAGGCATACCGCGGCGAAGAGGCGCATGCGCGACGAGGGTAACGTCCGCGCGGCGTGACGGTCAACTTCCACATGGGCTGTTCCTGCAACCAGTGAACTGCGATACAATGTTGATCCGGTTAGAACTGGGGGAAGCACCATGATCGTGACACGTCGCATCGCGCTCGCGCTCGCGGGCTTGTTCCTCGGTTGCGGCTCGATCGCCAAGACCAGCCCCGAGCCCGGCGAGGTGATCGGCCGCGTGGAGATCTCCGCGGATGTGCCGGCCACCGGCTGCGAGGTGCTGCTCGAGGGCACGCCGCTCGGCGCCAAGTGCGACGAGACCGGCACGTTCGACGTGAAGAAGGTGCCGCCCGGCCGCTGGGATCTGCGCATCATCAGCGACGGCGCGGCGACTGCGCTGCCGGCGCGGCGCGTAGCCGCGGGCTCCAACCCGGGGCAGGTGAGCGATCTGGGCGCGGTGCGGCTGTCCAAGCCGGGCTCGATCGGCGGGCGCATCCTGTCGGCGGGAACCATGGACCTGGCGCTGGCGATCGTGGCGGTGCCGGAGATCGGCTCGGTCACCGCGCCCAACGACAACGGCGGCTACCTGCTCGAAGGCGTGTCGCCCGGGATCCACGAGGTGGTGCTGATCACCGAGAGCGGCACGGTGATCCGCGAGAACGTCAACGTGCAGCCGTCGATGGTCACGGTCGGCGCCGACTTCGATCTGGCCAAGCTGCAGGTGTCCATGGTGACGGTCACCGGGCACGCGATGCGCGCCGACGCGCTCAGCGGCGACAACGCCGGAATCACCGTCGACCTGGTCGAGTCGCTCGACGGCAAGACCATCTCCACCGCGACCACCGACGCCGACGGTGCGTTCTCGTTGCGGGCCAAGCAGGGCACCTACATCGTGCGCGCGCACGACAAGGACAACCCGACCACCGCGATCATCCCGTCGGTGGTGTTGCAGGGCGCGGGGCTGCAGCTCTCGTCCGCGCTGGTGATCAGCCCGAAGGACGGCGATCTCGACGGTGACGGCATCCCCGACGCGACCGATCCGGACATCGACGGCGACGGCGTGCCCAACGAGATGGACGCGTTTCCGCGCGACCCGGCCGAGAGCCTGGACACCGACGGCGACGGCGTCGGCGATCGCTCCGATCTGAAGTCGATGGGCGGCACCGGCGTGGACACCAAGAACCCGACCCCCGACACCGACGGCGACGGCAAGCTCGACTTCGAGGACAACTGCCCCAAGGTCGCCAACGCCGATCAGAAGGACTCGGACGGCGACGGCGTGGGCGACGCGTGCGACAACTGCAAGTTCGTTCCCAACCCCGACCAGACCGACTCGCTCGGCAACGGGCTCGGCGACGTGTGCCGCACGTGCAAGACCAACACCGACTGCGGCAGCGGCAAGATCTGCAACTTCGGGCAGTGCATCCAGTGCATCGACAACGGGCAGTGCGGCGATCAGGTATGCGACAAGACCAACGGCACCTGCGTCGGCTGCCAGAGCGCCAGCGACTGCACGGCGCCGCAGAAGTGCAACGCGCAACAGCGCTGCGTCGCCTGTCTGGCCGGCACCGATTGCGGCGCGAACATGGCGTGCGTGCAGGGCGCGTGCTTCCCGCAGTGCACCGGCGACGCGAGCTGCCCCGGGCAGTTCTGTGTCAACGGCGCGTGCGCGCAGTGCCGCTCGACGGCGGATTGCCCGTCGACGCAGTGGTGCGACGCCGGCTCGTGCCGGCCGCAGTGCACGGTCAACGGCGACTGCTCCGGCGGGCGCGCCTGCGATCCGGTCACCCGCGTGTGCGTGCTGCCGTGCTCGGGCATGTGCATGACCGGCCAGGCGTGCACGCAGAGCGTGTGCCGCGACGTGTGCGACGGCTCCAAGCCGTGCGGCGCCGGGTTCAAGTGCGCCACCGGCGCGTGCGTGCCGGAGTGCGCCGTCGACAACGACTGCGTGACGGTGCGGCCGTTCACGATCTGCCAGGGCGGCGCGTGCGTGCCCAACGGCCAGTGCTCGTTCGACAGCCAGTGCTCCGCCGCGCAGCTGTGCGTGTCGGGAACCTGCGCCGCGCGCTCGGGCACGCTGGTCGCCGGCAAGGGCTTCACGTGCACGCAGCCGTGCGACTGCCAGCAGGGCGAGACCTGCAGCGTCAACACCGGTGACGGCGTGAAGTACTGCATCGCCGACGCGCAGCCGAAGTGGTTCGTCGCCTCGGGCACCTGTACCGGCACCTGCGACGGCAAGACACCGGCGACCTTCACCGACCTGACCACCGCGCTCGCCTCGGCGCAAGCCGGCGACGCGATCGCGCTGCATGCCGGCGACAGCTTCGGGCCGCAGACCATCGACAAGGTGCTGTCGCTGGCGGGCGGCTACACCATCTGCGCGCCGAACCGCTGGGTGCGCGACGACAGCCTGCGCACCACGCTGTCGAGCGCGACCGGCGCGATCACCATCCCCGGCACGCAGGGCGCGCCGCTCGACGGCGTGAGCGTGCGCAACCTCGACCTGCAGCACACCACGGTCCAGGCCAGCGCGGTCTCCCAGATCGGCGCCACGTTCGCGCCGCACTTGTCGCTCACCAACATCGGGTTCACCTTCACCGGCCCGGTCGCCGCCACCGGAGCGACCGGCTATGGCATCAACTGCACCAACTGCAACGCGGTGACCTTCACCGATCTGGCGTACGCGGGCGGCTCGTACGGCGTCGGCACCACCTTCTCCGCGGTCAGCGTCACCGGCGGCTCCGGGACGTTCACGCGCATCCGGTCGGGCGCGTTCAACGGCGGCGCGCTGTTCACGGTGGCGATCGCCAACACCACCGGGCCGGTCACCATCACCGGCACCGAGGGCGACGGCTACGTCGACGGCACCGGCGGCGCGGGCGTGCAGGTGCTCAACGGCTCCGGCGGGCTGGTGACCATCACCGGCAGCCAGCTCTCGTTCGGTCTGCAGAGCCCGAACGGCGGCACCGGCGGCGCGATCTGGCGCGGGATCTACGTGCAGGGGTGCCCGAGCATGATGATCGCCAACAACCTGGTCGACGGGCGCGGCCTCAACGGCTCGGCCGCCGTGGGGACTTGGACCGCAGTCGTGGGGTACCAGAGCGAGAACTCCAACGGGACGGTGGCCAACAACACGCTGTACCTGCCCACCGTCACCAACGTGAACAACACCTACGGCTACCTGGTGCTCGGGCCCGAAGGAAACCTGCAGCTCACCGGCAACACCTCGTCGCTCGGCGGCAGCACCGGCGTCCTCGAGCTCATGAGCATTCAGGGCGTGACCTCCGGGCCGGTGGTCATCAGCCAGCAAGACCTGAGCGCGAGCGTCGGCACGAGCGAGTCCTACGGCCTGTACATCCTCACCACCAGCGCGCCGTTCGTCATCACCGACTCGACGTTCCGCGCCGCACCCAACGGCGGCTCCGGCAACACCAGCTACGCGATCAGCGTCGATTCCGGCGTGGGCCGGATCGAACGGTCCAAGTTCTACGGAGCGGTCCACGCGCAGATCTTCACCGGCCGGTTCAACAACACGCAGATCGAGCTCTACGACAACTACTTCGTCGGAGCGGCGAGCGCGGGCGGCAACGCCAGCTATGGGCTCTACGTGATCGGCGCCGGTTCGGTCTACGCGGTCAACAACACCATCGACGGGGGCGGCGCGCCCACCGCCTCGCCCTCGATCGGCATCGCCTGCGACAACACCGTGCTGGGCACGTTCCTCAACAACCTGGTCTCGGGCGGCAACTCGCCCGACCACCGCCGGCTGAGCGCCATCAACGCCACCGGTTGCATCAACGGCGCGAGCGCGCTGTGGCAGAACAACTACTTCTGGTATCCCGCCGTCGGCGCGGCCAGCACCGGCAACGAGGCCACCGCGTTCAACGCTGCGTCGACCGGCAACCTGGTCACCGGCAACGCCGGCTGCTACGACAGCGCGTTCAGCCAGCCGGACTACCACATCACCGCCACCTCGCCGTGCGTCGACTTCGGGCTGGCCACCTCGACCCGCAAGGACGGCAGCGCGATCGCCAAGGACCTCGACGGAAACGTGCGCGTGCAGGGCGCTTCGGCGGACGTCGGCGCGCACGAGGCGAAATAGCTGGTTTTCCGGTAAACTAAAGTTGGGGGACATGTAATGGGGGACTTCATGAGGTCGCTTGCGGTCGGTTGTGCGCTGGCCATGGCCGGTTTCGTGGGCGGTTGCGGCTCGACGACCAAGGTGACGGCGCCCGAGCCGGGCGAGCTGATCGGCCGCGTGGAGATCTCCGCCGACGTGCCCGCCTCGGGCTGCCAGGTGCTCCTCGAGGGCACGCCGCTGGGCGCGAAGTGTGACGACGCCGGCGAGTTCGACGTCCGCAAGGTGCCGCCCGGGCGCTGGGATCTGCGCATCATCACCGACGGCGCGGTGGCCTCGATCCCGGCCAAGCGCATCGCCGCCGGCTCGAACCCCGGCCTGGTGAGCGATCTGGGCGCGGTGCAGCTCGCGCGGCCCGGGTCGATCGGCGGCCACGTGATCTCGACCGGCAACACCGATCTCTCGCTCGCCATCGTCGCCGTGCCCGAGGTGGGCGCGGTCACTGCGCCCAACGCCAACGGCGGCTTCCTCCTCGAGGGCGTCTCGCCGGGCGTGCACGATGTGGTGCTGATCACCGACGCGGGCACGGTGATCCGCGAGAACGTCAACGTGCTGCCCGGCAAGGTCACCATCGGCGCCGACCTCGATGTGTCCAAGCTGGTGCCCAACACCGTGGCGGTGACCGGCCACGCGCTGCGCGCCAACGCGCTCGACGGCACCTTCGACGGCATCACCGTGGAGCTGGTCGAGTCGCTGAACGGCACGGTGGTCGATTCCACCAAGACCGCCGCCGACGGCACGTTCAAGCTCAACGCCAAGTTCGGCACCTACGTGGTGCGCGCGCACGACGGCGACAACCCGGCGCAGGCGTTGATCCCGTCGCTGGTGGTGCGCGGCTCGTCGAACGTCCAGCTCACCTCGGCGCTCGGCGTGCAGCCCAAGGACGGCGATCTCGACGGCGACGGCATCCCCAACGACATGGACGACGACATCGACGGCGACGGCATTCCCAACGCGATGGACGCGTTTCCGTACGATCCGGCCGAGAGCAAGGACACCGACGGCGACGGCGTGGGCGATCGCTCCGATCTGCGCTCGATGGGCGGCGCCGGTGTGGACAACCAGAACCCGACCCCCGACACCGACGGCGACGGCAAGCTCGACTTCGAGGACAACTGTCCGATGGTCGCCAACGCCGACCAGAAGGACGCCGACGGCGACGGGGTCGGCGACGCGTGCGACAACTGCCCGACCCTGCCCAACCCCGACCAGGCCGACTCGGTGGGCAACGGCATCGGCGACCTGTGCCGGTTCTGCAAGGCCAACCAGGATTGCGGCAGCGGCAAGATCTGCCAGTTCGGCCAGTGCCTCGACTGCATCTCCACCGTCGAGTGCGGCGACAAGGTGTGCGACGTGTCGGTCGGGAAATGCGTCGCCTGCGACGCCACCCACCTGTGCGCCGGCAGCAACCACTGCGGCGCGGCAGGCCGCTGCGTCCAGTGCAACACCACCGCCGACTGCGGCGCGGCCAGCGTGTGCGTCGCCAACACCTGCCTGCCGCAGTGCACCGACGCGACGAGCTGCTTGTCCGGGCAGTTCTGCCAGAGCGGCGCGTGCGTCTACTGCCGCTCCACCGCCGACTGCACCGGGTCGATGTACTGCGACCAGGGCGCGTGCCGCGATCAGTGCATCACCACCAACGACTGCACCGGGGGACGCGCCTGCGATCCGGGCACGCACACCTGCGTCATCCCGTGCTCCGGGATGTGCATGAACGGGATGACCTGCGTGGGCTCGGTGTGCCGCACCATCTGCAACCTCACGCAGTCGTGCTCGGGCGGCCAGGTGTGCACGGCGCAGGGGATCTGCGGCCCGGAGTGCATGACCACGCCGGACTGCGCGGCCAAGCCGTTCACCATCTGCAACGCCGGCATGTGCGTCGCGTCCGGGACCTGCTCGGTCGATGCCGACTGTCCCAACGATCAGATCTGCTCGGTGGCGGTCGGCGCGATGACCGGCTCGTGCGTGCCGCGCACCACCTCGCTCGACGGCAACGGCAAGTACACCTGCGCCAACGCCTGTGACTGCAAGCTGGGCGAGACCTGCTCGGCGATCAACGAGTGCGTCACCGATCCGCTGGGCACGCCGACGCGCTTTCTCTCCTCGTCGGGCACCGCGGGCGGCGACGCCAAGACGCCCGCCACCGTGTCGAACAGCCTGGCGGTGGTCGGCGCGGCGCCGGCCGGCGCGGTGGTGGCGATCCGTGCGCAGGAGACCATCAGCATCAGCGCGCCGCAGCCGATGACCACCCCCAACGTGACGCTCGCCGGCGGCTACATCGCCTGCGCGCCCAACCGCTGGGTGCGTGACGACACGCAGCGCTCGACCATCGCCAACACCTCGGCGAGCGGCAAGGGCGCGCTCACCATCATGGGCACGCCGACCGTGCCGCTGACCAACGTGGTGTTGCGATCGATCAACTTCACGCTCGCCGACTCGGCTACCACCGCGACCTGGCGCGCCGTCGACGCCGCCTGGGCGCCGGGGCTGACCGCCGAGCACCTCATGTTCAGCTTTCAGCCGATGGGGTCGAACTCGAGCCGCACCGTGCAGGGCCTGTTCTGCAGCAACTGCAGCGGGGTCGCGTGGGATGACGTCTCGACGCCGGGCGTCAGCCAGACGCTCTACTCCAACGACTACCTGCACTTCGTCGAGCTGCAGACCGGATCGGGCGCCATCACGCACGTGCATGTCGGCGCCAGCGCGCTCGGCGAGCTATGGGCGGTGCGCGTGCTCAACACCACCGGCGCGCTTACGGTCGGGCAGACCGTGGTCGACGGGATCAGCAACGTGCTCAACTTCACGCTCAACGCCGATCTCGTGCGCGTCGAGAGCGCGCCGACCGCCGCGGTCACCATCACCGGCGCGCAGCTCCCGTTCGCGCTGGCGTCGAGCGGCGGCACGATTCACGCGATCTACGCGAAGTCGGTCAACCAGGTCAGCGTCACCGGCTGCCTCGTCGACGGTAGCGCCGTCTCGATCCTCTCCTCCAGCACGACGCAGACCGGGATCTGGATCGAGGATTCCAACGGCCTGGTCGACGGCAACACGGTCAAGCTCCCGGTGTTCAACAACACCGGCACGCTCATCGCGTACCACCTCGGCGGGCCGCAGGGAGGCGTGACCTTCAGCAACAACAAGGCGTCCGGCGGCATCGCCTCCAACGTCACGCTGATGGACATCGAGAACCCCGGCATCATCAGCGGGCCCGCGATCATCAAGAACAACGACCTCTCCAACCAGGCGGTGGGCTCGCGCGGCTACGGCTTCTACCTGCAGGGCGACAACTTCGGCGCCACGTCGGTGGTCATCACCGACAACCTGGTGCACGTCGGCGCGATGGTGGGCGGCACCAACCCCACGCTCGATCAGTTCGGCATCGACTCGTCGGCGGTGCGCCTGGAGCGCAACAAGCTGTTCACCGGCGCGGGCTACACGATCGCGCCGTTCGTCCGCAACAGCTCGGTGGTCGAGCTCTACGACAACTTCATCTCCAACGGCGTCAACACCAACGGCTCGAACGGGCTCGAGATCGATGATGCGTCGCAGGTGATCGCGATCGGCAACACCATCGATCCGGGCGGCGCGCCGTCTCAGGGCGCGTCGAAGGGCATCTACCAGAACGCGATCGCCAATCCGGCGAGCGTGTTCGTCTCGAACCTGATCTCGGCGGGCCGCTGCAGCAGCCATTACATGGTCTACTGCGCGAGCAACAACACCTGCTTCAACGCGACGCAGGCCAACAACAAGGACAACTACTTCTGGATGCCGGCCGGCGTCCAGGCGGGCAACGAAAACGCCTACTCGATGACCGGCGGTTCGACGATCGTGGCGCCCCTCAACGGCAACCTGGTCGACCTGATGCTGTCGAACGGCTGCTACGACCCGGCGACCAACGACTGGCACATCCTCGCCGGCTCGCCGTGCATCGACAAGGGTCTGTCCGGCAACCGCAAGGACTCGAGCGCGATCATCACCGACGTCGATGGCCTGGTGCGCACGCTCGGCGCCGCCCCCGACATCGGCTGCTCGGAGAAACAATGAGCTGGTTCGCGCGCGCGGCCACGCTTGCGTTCACGTTCACGCTCACGCTCACGTCTTCGGTCGCGCGCGCCGAGGATCCGTCGGACAAGGCGAAGGAGGAGGCGGCCACCCGCTTCGAGCGCGGCGTCAAGCTCTACGACGCGCAGGACTACGCGGCGGCGCTCGCCGAGTTCGAGGCGGCGCACCGGCTGGTGCCGCGCTACCAGGTGCTGTTCAACATCGGCGTCACCGAGAAGCGGCTGTTCCGCTACAACGACGCGGTGCGCACGCTCAAGCGCTACCTCGACGAGGGCGGCGACAAGGTGCTCGCCGATCGCCGGCAGCAGGTCGACAAGGAGCTGGCCGAGATCCGCGCGCTGGTCGCCGAGGTGAGCGTGAAGGTGGACGGGCTGCCCGCCACCGTCGACGTCGACGGCCGCACCATGGGCGACACGCCGCTCTCCAGCGCGCTGCTCCTGCCCTCGGGACACCACGTCGTGACCGCCACCCGCGAAGGCTACGACCCTGCCCGCAAGGAGATCGACGTGGTCTCCGGCGAGCACGTCGAGGTCTCGCTCAGCCCCAAGCTGAAGGTGCGCGTCGCGACCACCGCGCGGCTCACCATCGTCACCAAACCCAACGGCGGCGAGCTCACCCTCGACGGTAAATATCTCGGACGCGAGCCGTGGACCGGCGTGCTGCAGCCCGGCGGCCACGAGATCCGCGCCACGCTCAAGGGATGGCACCCGACCAAGCAGGAAGCGCTGCTCACCGCCGGTCAGGAACGCACCGTCACCGTCGAGCTGGCGGTGATCCCGCCGCCGCCGAAGTGGTACAAGCGATGGTATACTTGGACGATCGTCGGTGTGCTCGTCGCTGGGGCGGTAGCAACAGGGGTCGGAGTGTCGATTGCCAACCAGCCGTCCTACATCAATGTCCCATTTCCTCAATAGGCTGGGCGCGCTCGCGCTGCTGGGCGCCGCGGCCTGCGGCGGGCAGCCCCGCGTGATCTTTCATGTGAGCTCGCCCGATCGCGTCGGCAGTATCAGCGTAGCGCCGTGCAAGGAAGGGCAGGCCAGCAGCGATTGCTTTGCGAACGTCGTCCCCATACTCCTCGACGGACAGGCTTCCGCTCAGGGTGCAGTATTCGATCTTCCTGCGGGCGTGAATAGCTTTGCTCTAGAGGTGCTCCAGGGCCCAAGTGCCGCGCAGGTGTGCAAACGAACCCGGGTGACGCTCGACAAGAACCCGGTCGAGATAACCATCACCACTCCGACCCCGCAGATCGATTGCGCCTCGTGTAGCACGCCTTGCGATTGCGGTTCAGCGGGATGTGATTCGCAATAGGAGCGTCATGCCGGCTGATTTCGTCATCGACATCCCGATCGGGTCCATGCTCGGGGCCAAGTATCGGGTCGAGAAGCTGCTCGGGCACGGCGGCATGGGCGCGGTCTATCTGGCCGAGAACATCGACATCGGCCGCAAGGTCGCGATCAAGATCCTGCACGCGGACTTTGCCAAGGACCCCGGGATCGTGGCGCGCTTCCGCATGGAGGCACGCGCCACCGCCACCATCGGCCACCCCGGCATCGTCGACGTGCTCGACCTCGGCACCACGCCCGACGGCTCCGAGTTCATCGTCATGGAGCGGCTCGAGGGCGAGACGCTCGGCGCGCGCATCAAGCGCCATGGCTGCCTGCCGGCCGAAGAGCTGGTGCCGATCATGGGCGAGGTGCTCGATGCGCTGGCCGCTGCGCACGAGAAGAAGATCGTGCACCGCGATCTCAAGCCGGAGAACATCTTCCTCACCGAGAAGCCGGTGAAGGTCGCCAAGATCCTCGACTTCGGGATCTCGAAGTTCGCCGGCGCCGAGGACGTCTCGCTCACCCGCACCGGCACGGTGATGGGCTCGCCGTTGTACATGTCGCCGGAGCAGGCGCGCGGCGCCAAGGACATCAACCACGCCACAGACCTGTATTCGATCGGCGCCATCATCTACGAGGCGCTGTCCGGCGTGCCGCCGTTCAACGGCGCCACCTACAATGAAGTGATCGCCAACGTCCTCATGGACAAGCACAAGCCGCTTTGCGAGGTGAAGCCGGAGATCTCACCGGCGATCTCGGCGGTGGTCGATTCGCTGCTCGCCAAGTCTCCGCACGAGCGGCCGGCCGACGCGCGTGCCGCCAAGAGCGAGCTGCGCCGCGCGTTTGCGCCGGGCGCCACCGACATCGACGTGCCGACCGTGCAGCATTCCGAGGCGGGGGTCGGCCAACCGTCGACGTCGGCGCGCGCTTCGATTCCGCCTGAAGCAGCGACGCGTCCCGCTCCTGATCTGCCGACCGCCGTCGTACGCGCGCAGCGCAAGGTGAAGTTTGGGGTCATTGGCGCCGGAGCCGTCATCGTGCTCGCCGTCGGTGGGTTCGCGGTCTCTCGCAAGTTGGCGCAGAAGGCCGAGGAGAAGCCGCCCCTGGTGTTCGTCGCGCCGCCACCGGCCGCGCCGCCGCCTACGCCGCCGCCGGCACCAACGCGGGTCAAGATGACCCTGCTCGCCGTACCGGCCGACGCCACCTGGATCCTCGACGGTGAGACGCTCCCCTCGTGTGCGGGCGGATTCGGCTGCTCGGTGGTCCGCGACGCCGGGACGCACATCGCGCTGGTCCGCGCCAAGGGCTTCGTCGAGTCACGGGTCGAGGTCCACTTCGATCCGGCTCAGGAAGGGAAGGGCTTCGAGGTGAAGCTGGAGCCCCTACCCGGCGAGAAGGGTCACCCAAAGCGCCCCGCCAGGCCCGATCCGGTGGTGCACGCGACCGAGAAGCCGCCCGAGAAGAAGGATCCGGGCGCGATCACCATCGACAAGTCGAACCCGTTCAAGTAGCGGCTCGTCAGGCTTCACTTCGGCGCGCCACCGTCGGGCGCGTGGTAGCCCTCGAGGCTCTTGGCGATCTGGTTTCCGGTCACCCATTTCGCATCAGCGTAGAAGTAGAAGTCGTAGCGCAGCCCGCGCTGATCGGTCGCCTTGCGCACGCGCACCGAGTACCACTTGAGCGGCACCTTGAGCGCCGCGGCGACCGCCTTGTCCTCGGCGCTCGCCTCCTTCGCGGTGGGATCGATCGGCACCACCTCGACCGTGTCGAGCTTGCGCTCGTAGATCTGCGTGATCAGCTCCATCGAGCCCGGGTTGATCAGCGTCTCCATCAGCTTCTTGTAGCGCGACTGCAGCGCGGCGGCCTGCGCGCCGAACAGCCGCTGCAGCTCGGCATCGCTCATGCGCGTCGAGGCCATCAGGTCGTGCACGTGGTCGCGGTCGTCCTTCTTGGTGGACTCGAGCACGTCGTCGAAGAACGCCTTCAAGCCCTCGGGCCCGTCCGGATACTGTTTGATCGGCGCGGCCTTGGCCCCGCCGTCGGAGTATCCCAGCAGCTTCGCGCAGCCACCTACCCCCGCGATCACGGCCAACGTCAGCGCCCAACGAAAGAGGGTCATGGTCGCTGCGCTCCCACGCCCAGGGTCATTGTTGATCGCATACCCACGCTTCGCCCGGCTACGCCGAGCTCGCGTCGGTACCGTTTCTTCGAAATCGCTCATGTCTATTTGGACGCCGGCGGCGCCGCGGAGTTCCCCAATTCGCGCGCGCGGCGGAGCAGGGTGGCGGCTTCCAGATAGCGCCCCTGGCCGGCGTACAACGCGGACAGGTTGGTCAAGGCGCGCAGATGCCGCCCGTCGACCACCAGCGCCTGGCGCAGCGCCGCCTCGGCGTGCAACGTGTCGCCGTTCTTGGCGTAGGCCAGCCCGAGGTTGGCGTACACCGACGCGTCCGGCCGGCGCGTCACGCGCAGCTCTTCCTCGAACAGCGCGATCGCGCGAGCGTAGTCGCCGCGCTCCGCGCAGGTGAGCGCGAGCTCGCGGCGCGCGGCGACGTGCGGCGGATCGGCCCGCAACGCGCCGGCGAACGCGCGCGCCGCCCCGGCCAGATCGCCCTCGGCTCGACACAACAGCCCGAGGTTGAGGTGGCCCACCCCGTTCTTCGGATCGAGCGTGATCGCCTGCTGGTAGTGCGCGCGCGCGCTGGCACGTTTGCCGAGCCGTTGCAGGAGCGCGCCCAGGTTCACTCGCGCCGGCGCCCAGGTCGGGTCGAGATCGCAGGCGCGCTTGAACGCGAACGCCGCCTCCGAGCCGCGCCCCTCGTCGGAGAGCGCGATCCCGCGGGCGTTCTCGACGCGCGCCAGCCCGGCATTCACCGCCCGCGCATCGGCGCCCGCCGCCCGCGCCGCCTCGAAGCTTGCCGTCGCGGCGTCGATGAGCTCATGGTGCACGTGCAGCTCCCCCTCGACGATCAGGAGCGCCGGATGGTTGGGGGCTGCGGCCATCGCCGGCTCGAGCACGAGACGGGCTTCGGCTCCCGCGCCGCGCTCGATCAGCACGCGCGCGAGCGCAGCGGCGGCGAGCGGCCAGCTCGGCCGCGCGTCCCGGGCGAGCCGCAAGAGCCGCTCGGCCTCGACGAGCCGGCCACGCTTCCACTCCTCACGACCGAGCGCGAGCGCCGGCTCGGGCTCGTCCGGCGCGAGCGTGTGGGCACGCGCAAAACTGTCGCGCGCGGCTTCCAGGTCGCCCGTGCGCAACAGCGCCGCGCCTCGCTTCAGCTCGGCGCGCCAGGCTGGCTGCCTGGCCGGCGCATCCTGTCGACGATCCCGCGCGCCCATAACTCGATGAAAACCTATCACCTTCCGTCGCTGCCGGTCAATCGTAACGAGTGGCGAGCGCGGCCGCTGTGAGGTACGATGCCGGCTGACATGGGAGACTTCGGGCCGTTCCGGCCACTGAAACCCTATACCGAAGCAGATCGTTCGCTCTTTTTCGGGCGTGAGCGCGAGCTCGCCGACCTCGCCGAGAAGCTCGCCGCGGATCGCCCGAGCGTGCTGCTCGCGGGTGAGCCCGGCATCGGCAAGACCTCGCTGGTGCGCGCCGGCCTGTTGCCGTCGCTCAAATCGCGCGGGGTCGGCTGCGGCTACATCGACTGCAATCAGCTCGACGAGAACCAGGTGCCCTCGGGCGGTGGCGCGTCGGGCTCGCTGATGGTGCTCGACGATCTGGGCGCGGCGCTCGACGAAGGGCCGCGCTTCGACAAGCTGCTCCTGTTGTTGAAGAAGGCCGGCGGCGTGCGCGGCCTCAAGATCCTGTTCGTGATCGACGACCCCGATCTCTGGCGGCTCGACGCGCTCGAGAAGCTGATCGGCAGCGTGGGTGGACAGACGGCGCGCGTGCGCCTCGGTCGGCTCGACCAGGCGCGGGTGGGCGACATCATCGAGCGCTCGGTGCTGGGCGGCGGGGCGTACTTCGAGGCCGGCCTGTCGCACGAGATGGCGGTCGACGTGTGCCGCCGCGGCGACATCTCCCCGTCGGAGCTGCAGCTGGTCGCGGCCACCTCGGTGGCGCTGCACCTCAACACGCTCAAGGCCTACCGCCGATCGGGCGGCGCCGAGGCCGTCGTGTGGCGGTTCTTCGAGCGCGCCTGTTCGCTGGCCGGGCAGACCTCGCGACGCGCCGCTGCGCGCGTGCTCGCCGAGCTGGCGTCGCTCGACTCGCGCGGCGTGGCCTCGCGCGATCAGCTGGCGCGCGCCGCCGGCGTCGACGAGGGAAGCGCCGACAAGCTGGCCGCGCTGCTCGGTCAGGAGCACCTGGTGCGCCGCGAAGGCGACGGCTACACGCTCGCCTCCGAGTGGTCGCGCCAGCTCGCCCGCGCTTACACCGGCGAAGCGCGCGGCCGCGGCGTCGCCGCCCGCCTGCTGCTGCGCCGCAAGATCGAGGGCGGCGGCCTCTTGTCGATCGGCGACGTCCGCGAGGTGAAGCGCTACGGCGGCACGCTCGCCGCCGACGAAGAGGGGGTGGTCAAGCGCAGCGTGCAGGTCGGACTCCTGGTCACCGCGCTGATCCTGTCGCTGCCGATCGCGGGCCTGGTGCTCCTCTATGGAAGCTACGGGCGCAGCTACTACCTCGACGCGGCGCCGGGTCCCGGCGCGTCGGTGGTGGCGCGGCTCGGGCGCGGCGGCGGCGCGATGGCGTCGTTGCCGCATAGCCCCGCATTCGGCTCCGTGATCGCGGACTCCGGCTTCACGCGCGCCGCTCTCAAGGAGGGCGTCCCGAGCGGCGCGGGCCCGCGCGCCGGCGACGACTGGCTGCGCCGGCTGGAGGCCGCGCTCGACCCGCTGCCGCACGCGGCGGTCGCGCTGATCCTCGACGGCGACGTCAAGCCGCTCACGATCGCGTATGAGGACGCCGCGCTCCGGCCGGCGGTCGTCGGTGCGGTAGGCGCCGCCGGCAAGGGCGCGCCCGAAGAGATCGCGCTGCTCAAGAAGGCGCAGTCCGATCCGTCCGAAGACGTGCGGCGACGCGCGGTCGGTGCGGGCGCGGCGCTCGAGCGACGTGTGCCGGGTGCCGGCGTGGACTTGCTCGCCGCCGGGCTCAAGGACAATTCTCCGTCGGTGCGTGCGCTGGCGCTGCACGAAGTGGAGCGGCTTCCGGACGAGCAGTCGGCGCCGCTGCTCGCCTCGGCGTTGGCGCAGACCACTGATCCGGTGGTCCGCCGAAACGCGCTCGAGGCGATCGGCGCGCAAGTCGCGCGCACGCCGCCGGCGGCCGCCAAGCTCGGCCTGGCGATGCTCGGCCCTTCGCGCGGCGACGCGAGCGCGATCTTGTCCCGCCTGCTGGACGGCAATGGTCCTTCGGCTGACGCGGCGGCTGCCGCGCTCGCCGAGGTCGCGCTCAACGCCAAGGCGCCCGAGGACGCGCGCATCGAGGCGATCAAGATGCTGCGCCGCCGCGACACGACGCCCGCCGGTCTCGAGGCGATCACCGGCTCGCCCAAGCTCCTGGCGGCCCTCATGCCGCTCTTGGTCCGCAACAAGCCCGAGGATGCGCAGGCCAAGGTGGCCGAAGCGATGAAGGGGCCGGTCCCGCTGCGCGCCGCCGCCGCGGCTGCGATCGGCCTGTTGCCCAAGACCGTCGACACGCCGAAGTTGTTGAAGGTCCTGCAGTACGACGCCAACCAGGAGGTCCATGCGGAGGCGGTGCGCGCGCTGCCGGTGCTCGGGCGCGAGGCGCTTCCGCTGCTGGTGAAGGAAGCGAAGGGATCCGGCCCCGACGTCGAGAAGGCGGCGGTCGAGACCATCGGCGTGCAGGCGGTCAAGCTGGGTGTGGCCGCGGCCGCGCAGGCGCTGGAGAGCATCGTCAAGGGCGCGCGCCCATCGACGCGACGGGCGGCTATCGAAGCGCTGGGGCGGATCGCCGAGCAGAAGTCGTCCCTGGCCGCGGGCGCGCTCGGCCGGCTGGTGCGCGACAAGGTTCCGGATGTGCGCGCCGACGCGGCGGGCGCGCTCGGCGACGTGCTGATGCACGGCGGCAAGGAAGCGATCAGCGCGCTGCGCTCGGTGTCGAAGGATCCCGATCCCGCCACCCGCAAGCGCGCGGCGGGCGCGCTCGGCCGCGCCAAGGGCCCGCTCGCCACGCCCGCCGCCAAGGCGCTCGCGGCGTTCGCCGGCGATGCCGAGCCTGCGGTCCGCCTCGAAGCCGCCGCTGCGCTCGGTGCGCTCGGCGCCGCCGCGCGCGACGGCAACCCGATCGCCGCGCTGGTCGGCGACAAGGACGCGGGCGTGCGTGCGGCCGGGCGCAAGGCGGCGCAGCAGATCGGCGGCGGCGGTGCGGAGCTCGACAAGATCCTCCTCGGAAACTTCGCCGGCGCGCCGGTCCCCGACAAGATCGAGATCGCCACCACCGCCGGAATGGTGGGAGCCGCCATGACGGTGCGGGCGGCGCTCGCCGATCCCGATGCCGGGGTGCGCCGCGCGGCGGCCGAGCACGCCGGCGGGCTGGGTGGCGCGAACGTCGCCGCGCTGCTCGCCGCGCTCGGAGACGTCGACGCGGCGGTGCGCGTGGCAGCGGTGCGCGGCCTGGTCGGCGCCAAGGCGGGACAAGCACTCGCGCAGGCGGCGCGCAGCCCGGATGTGGACGTTCGCGCGGCGGCGCTCGAGGCGGTCGGCGAGGTCGGCGGAGCGCAGGCCCGCGCCGTGCTCGAGGGCGCGCTCGGCGATGCCAGCGAGCGGGTGCGGGTCGCCGCGGTCCGCGGCCTCACGCCGCTCGGCGCGCCCAACGCGCCCGCGCGCGATCCGCAGGTGGTCGAGCTGCTCGAAAAAGCGCTGCACGATCCGTCGCGCGACGTGCGCGAGGCCGCCGGTGCCGGGCTCGGGCTGGTGTGGTCCGCGCTGCCAGCCTCGGAGCTGGCGCTGCGCCTGCGCGATGAGACCGACGCCGATCGGCGCTACGCCGCGGCGATCGCGCTGGCGCGCCAGGCCGAAGGCGTCAAGGGCGGCGACGCGCGCAAGCTGCTCGACGAAGCGGCCCAGGGCGGCACGCCCGGCGCGCGCCTCACCGCGCGAATCGGTCGCGCGTTCGCCGGCCGCGCCGACGACATGGTGCAGTTCCTGCGGCTGATCCGCGACGGAAACTAGCGGCTGCGCTTCATCGCGGCGGCCATGTCGCGCGTCGCTTCCTTCTTCTTCTGGTCCTGCCGCTTGTCGTGCTCCTTCTTGCCCTTGCACACGCCGATCAGGACCTTGAGCTTGCCGCCCTTCAGGTACACCTCGAGCGGCAGCGCGGTGTAGCCCCGCTGCGCAGTCGCCTCGTCGAGCTTGTCGATCTCGCGGCGGTGCATGAGCAGCTTGCGATCGCGCTTGGGCTCGTGGTTCCAGCGGTTCGCCCACGGGTACTCGGTGATCTGCATGTTGATCAGCCAGGCCTCGCCCTTGCGCACCATCGCGTAGGCGTCGCTGATCACGCCCCTGGCCTCGCGCAGCGACTTCACCTCCGAGCCCTGCAGCACCAGGCCGGCCTCAAGGGTCGACTCGACGAAGTAGTCGTGGCGCGCCTTCTTGTTGCGCAACAAGATCTTCTTGTCCTCGTCGGTGGGGGCGGCCATGCGGAGCGGGCATCATGGCATCGCTCGGGCGAGAGTCAAGACGGCCACCTCGGCGGCGCCGGCCTCGAGCAGCGCGAGCGTGCACGCCTCGCAGGTGGCGCCGGTGGTGAACACGTCGTCGACCAACAGCACGCGGCGACCCTCGACGCTCGAGCGCCGCGCACGGAACGCGCCGCGGACGTTGCGACGCCGCTCGGCCACGCCGAGCGCGCTCTGCGGCGGCGTGTCGCGCGTTCGCTCGAGCGCGCGCAGGTCGACGGGCCGGCGACGCCGCGCCACCTCGATGGCCAGCAGCGCCGATTGGTTGAACTCGCGCGCGCGCAACCGGCGCGGGTGCAGCGGCACGGGCACCACCAGGTCGGCCGCTTCCAACAGGCGCTTGGGCAAGAGCGCGCCGAGCGGCCGGCCGAGCTCGGGCTGGCGTCCCCACTTGAGCCGCCGCACCGCTCGCGCCAGCGCGCCGCCGAACAGAAACGGCGCCTCGGCGGTGCGGAAGGGCGGGGCGCGCTTGAGGCACGCGAGGCACGGACCCGCGCGCGCCGCGCCGTCGCTTTCCGAGGGAAAGCCGCAGCGCGGGCAGGCGACCGCGATCGCCTCGAGGCTGATTCCGCACAGCTCGCAAAAGGCGGCGCCCTCTTCGCACGGGCCGTCGCAGCTCGAGCAGCGGGCGGGATAGAGGAGCGCCAGCAAAGCGAGATAGAGGCGTTGTGCAACCAACATGCGAGGGTATCGGTCGCGGGCAGGGAAAAGTTGCGCGGCCGGAAGAAAAAAGTCGTGCTATCGAGAGAGGAGCAGCAGCGCGAGCGCGATTGCGGCGGGGAGTGCCTGGATGACCAGGATCGAACGCGTGGCGGTGAGCCCGCCGAAGATCCCGGCGACCAGCACGCAGCCGACGAAGAACAGCTTCACCTGCCACGCCCCGAGGTACAGGCCCCACGCCAACCCGGCCGCGAGGAACCCGTTGTAGAGCCCCTGGTTCATCGCCAGCGGCGCGGTCTCCTTCGCGAACGCCGGCTCGAGCCCGAAGGTCTTGCGCCCGAACGGCGTGTTCCACAAGAACATCTCGAGCACCAGGATCCACACGTGCTCGACGGCGATGAATCCGACCGCCACATTGGCTGCGAGTGTCATGAGCTTTTCCCCAGGAGGGAGTGTCCCTCCATCTCGGACGGTTGGGCCAGTCCCATGAGCGCGAGCACGGTCGGGGCCACGTCGCACAGCCGGCCATCGGTCTTCAGCGGCCGGCCCTTTTCGCGCTCGTCGATGATCAGGAACGGCACCGGGTTGGTGGTGTGGGCGGTGTGCGGCTGCCCGTCGGTGTCGATCATGGTTTCACAGTTTCCGTGGTCGGCGGTGATCACCACCGCGGCGTCGTGCTCGAGCGCGCTCTTGACGATGCGGCCCAGGCACTCGTCGATGGTATCGATCGCCTCGATCGCCGCCGGCAGCACGCCGGTGTGGCCGACCATGTCCGGGTTGGCGAAGTTCACCAGCACGAACGCGTAGCTCTCCTTCTCGATCGCCGAGACCACCCCGTCGGCCACGTCGCGCGCGCTCATCGACGGCTTGAGATCGTAGGTGGCGACCTCCCTGGGCGACGGCACCAGGCGGCGCTCCTCGCGCGGGAACGGCTCCTCGCGCCCGCCGTTGAAGAAGAAGGTCACGTGCGCGTACTTCTCGGTTTCCGCGAGCCGCAGCTGCGTCAGCCCCGCGTCGGAGACGATCTCGCCGAAGACGTGGTACTGCGGCCGCGGTCCGAACAGCACCGGGTTGGGAAAGTTCTCCTCGTAACGCGTCATGGTTGCGAACACGAGGTCGGCGTAGCGGCGCGCCGGGAAGTGGTCGAAGGCCGGATCGCTGAACGCCAGGGTGAGCTGGCGTGCGCGGTCCGGGCGGTAGTTGAAGAAGATGCACGCGTCGCCGTCCCGCACCGAGCGCGCGTCGCCGACGATCGTGGGCACCACGAACTCGTCGGTCTCGCCGCGTGCGTACGCCGCCGCCAGCGCCTCGCGCCAAGTTGCAAAGCGATGCGGCGATTCGTCACCGGCGAGCGCATCGTAGGCCTTGCGCGTGCGCTCCCAGCGCTTGTCGCGATCCATCGCGTAGTAGCGCCCGCTCAGCGTCGCGATCGCGTCGCCGCGGCCGTGCTGGGTCAACCGGCGCTCGAGCCGCTCGAGGTATGCTTGCGCGGAGCTGGGCGGGGTGTCGCGGCCGTCCAGGAACGCATCGATCGCCAGCCTGACGCCGGCACCGCACGCCGCGTCGACGAGCGCTTCGACGTGATCGAGCGAGCTGTGGACCTTCCCGTCCGAGACCAGACCCATCAGGTGCAGCGTCCCGCCCGTCTTGCCGACGTGCTCCAGACACGCGTGCAGCGTCGGGTTCGCCGCGAACCTGCCGCCGGCGATCTCCTCGTCGATCACCACGACGCCTTGCGGAACGACCCGTCCGCTACCGATGTTGATGTGGCCGACCTCGCTGTTGCCCATCACCCCCGCGGGGAGTCCGACCGCCTCGCCGCTGGCCTCGAGCAGCGTGTTCGGATAGCTGGCCAAGATGCGGTTCCAGTTCGGCAGGTCGGCGGCGAGGATCGCGTTGCCGTGCACGGTGGTCGTTGTTCCCCAGCCGTCGAGGATCGCCAAGACGAACGGCGGGCGCCCTTTCACGCTGCAACGCCTTTGCGCGCGCCGTCGAGCAGCGCCGCGAACGACGCCGGCTCGAGGCTGGCACCCCCGACGAGCCCGCCGTCGATGTTGGGTTGCGCAACGAACGCCGCCACGTTCTCGGGCCTGACGCTCCCGCCGTACAGCACGCGCACCTGCGCAAGCCCGGGGACGGCGGTGCGGATCTCGCCCATGATCTCGTCGGCCTCCTCGGGGGTATCGGCGATCCCGGTCCCGATCGCCCAGATCGGCTCGTAGGCCACGACGCAGCGCGCGACGTCGTCGCGCGGCATGCCCTCGAAGGCGGCGCGCACTTGCGCGACGACTTTATCGCGCGCACCTCCGGCCGCGTGTTCCTGCGCGGTCTCGCCGACGGCGACGATCGGCGTGATGCCGTATGCGAGTGCCGCGCGCGCCTTCTCGTTGACGCGATAGTCGAGCTCACCGAAGAGATGCCGCCGCTCGGAGTGCCCGATGACGACCCACGTCACGCCGCACTCGACGAGCATCGGCGGCGCGATCTCGCCGGTGAACGCGCCTTCCTCGGCCCAGCACACGTTTTGCGCTCCGAGACCGATCCCCGACCCCGCGAGCAGCTCGCCCGCCGCACACAGCGCGGTGAAGGGCGGACAGATCACCGCATCCACCTCGCCCAGCGGGAGGTCGAGCGCGCGCAGCTGCTCGATAAAGGCGCGCGTCTGCGCGATCGTCTTGTGCATCTTCCAGTTGCCCGCGATAAGCGGTTTGCGTGGGGCTTGCAACGAGGTCACCGTTCCAGTGCCGCGATACCGGGGAGGGTCTTGCCTTCGAGGAACTCCAGCGTGGCGCCGCCGCCGGTCGAGACGTGCGTCATCGCATCGGCGAAACCCAACAGGTGCGCTGCGGCGGCGGCATCGCCGCCCCCGACCACGCTGAACGCACCGCGGCGGGTCGCCTCGGCGATCGCCGCTCCCACCACGCGCGTCCCCTCGCGGTAGGGCGCCTTCTCGTAGACGCCCATCGGGCCGTTGAAGACGATCGTCTTGGCGCCGCGCAGTACCTCCGCATACGCCCGGGCGGTCTGCGGGCCGATGTCGAGGATCATCGCCGCGCCGACGGCGTCCAGCGCGACCGTGCGCGCCGTGTCGTCGGCGTCGAAGGCATCGGCGACGACCGCATCGGTGGGAAGGTGGAGCGCGACGCCCTGGGCGACCGACATCGCGATGATCCGTTGCGCCGGGGTGAGGTCGGGATCGCGCAGCGACGCGCCGACCTCGATGCCTTGCGCGGCGAGAAATGTATTGGCCATCCCGCCGCCGATCACGAACGCATCGACTTTCGCTACGAGGTGCTCGAACACGCCGACCTTGTCGACGACTTTGGCACCGCCGATCGCGCATACGAACGGACGCGCCGGCGCGTCGACGAGGCGCGCGAGTGCCGCCAGCTCGGCTTCCATCAAGAACCCCGCGTATGCCGGGAGCACGGCGGCCACGCCGGCCGTCGACGCGTGCGCGCGGTGGGCCGTGCCGAACGCGTCGTTGACGTAGAGGTCTCCCGAGCGCGCCAGTTCGCGGGAGAAGCCGGGATCGTTGGCCTCTTCCTCGGCATGGAAGCGCACGTTCTCGAACACGGCAAAACCGCCGTCGGGGAGGCTGCGCGACGCGGCGACCGCTGCGTCGCCCACGCAATCCTCGACGAAACGGACCGGCGTTGCGAGCAGCTCGGCGAGCCGCGCGGCGATCGGGCGCAGCGAGTACGCCGGATCGGGCCCGCCGTCGGGGCGGCCCAAGTGGGACAGGATCACCGTCTTTGCGCCCTGCTCGTGCAGCCACCGTAGCGTCGGCAACGCGGCGGTGATGCGGGTCTCGTCGGCGATCGCGCCGGCCTTCATCGGCACGTTGAGGTCCTCGCGCAAGAGCACGCGCCGGCCGCGCACCTCGGCCTCCCGCAGCGTCTTAAAGCGCATCAGGCCGAGCCTTCGACGGGGGCGCCGCGATCCCACGGCGCCGCGAGCACCGCGTACGGCGTGCGGGTCGGCGGACCGCCGGCGAACAGCAGCACCGGCGGTCGCGCGGGCTCGCGCGGCACCGCGAGCAGCGCGCTGCAGACAGTCCCGAAATCGCCGGCGGGCGCGATGGTCATGGCGCGGTGCGGGTCGGCGTCGTCGTCGTGCCGCAGAATCTCGGTCCAGCTCGCCCACGCGCCCGCCGCCGGATCGGGCGGCGTCGCGGCGCAAAACGCGGCGAAGTGGGCGGCGTACCGGGGGGCGGTCGGGACGTCGCAACCCTCGGGCGTGATGATGTGGTGGCCCGGTGCGAGCGCATCGACCCGGATGCGGCGCTCGTCGCTGCTCAACGCGAACGCTTCGCCGCGATCGGCGACGAGCAGCGTGAAGCCGCGATAGCGTTCGGGCGGGAGCGTACCGAGCGCCGCGGCCGCGCTGCGCGCGTCGCGCGCGCCCAACGCGCGCACGACCAACTCGCCCCGCGTCGCCTTGCCGTGGAGCGGCCCCAGCCGGTAGGGTCCGTTCACGATCGTCGCCACGACGCCGTCATCGTTTACCCCGAACCAACTCCCGCCGCCGAGCGCGTCGCGACCCGCAACGATCCCCGGAGCTTCGTCCCAATACCGGCCCGGCGGGTCGAAGACACGGTCGAGCCGCTCGTCGCGGTTCGCGCCGAGGATCAGCGGCCACGCGCCGTCCGGACGCAGTAGCAACAGCACCGTGCACATCGCTCAGCCGCCGAAACGGTTCGCGGAGCTCATCGGAAGTGTCGGGCGATGTAGTCGATCCAGGTGGTGTAGACGTCCGCGGTGCGCACGGGGTCGCGCGGAAAGTGGCCGTCGATCGGCCAGGCGATGAAGCTCACGTCCTTGCCGTTGTCGCGCAGCGCGCGGAAGTACATCGATGAGGTCGCGAAGGGATCGCGATTGTCGCCCACGTCGGAGAGGATGAGCAGCGGCGTGGTCACGTCCTTGACGTAGCTTAGCGCCGAGGCGCGATCGTACTCGGCCTTGTTGTTGCCGACGAACGGCGAGCCGTGAAAGAGCGCCTTGTCCGCATCCAGGTCGTCGGCGGTCCCGTAGTCCGTCGTCCAGTCGTTGACCGATGCGCCCGATACCGCGGCGCGCCACAGGTGATACTTGGAGATCATCCAGGCCGTCATGATCCCGCCGTAGCTCCAGCCGGATACGGCGATGCGGTGCTCGTCGACGATGCCGCGCGCGCGCACGGCGTCGACCGCCGCCATGATGTCCTTGCCGGGGCCGGCCTCGGGGTCGTAGCGCACGCCGCGCTGATAGGCCAGGCCAAGGTTGTCGCTGCCGCGGTAATTCGGTTCGAGCACGAGCCAGCCGCG
>PNAM01000114.1:0-30194 GCA_003170275.1 Myxococcales bacterium | reverse complement strand
CGATCGCGGTGTTGTAGTCCGTCACCTTCACCGGCGCGGCGCCCGCCGCGCGGTAGTAGAGCTCGGCCGGTTGTTTGGTGCTCGTCGCGACGAACACCATCGAGCCGTCGCGCGCGATGGCACCGTCGAGCGGCGAGGCGATGTTCAACTCGCCGACGTCGAGGCGGACCGGCGGCCCCGAGAGCGGAGCGCGGACGATCGCGGTCGCCGTCGCGTCGTGGCAGGTGAAGACGATCCCGCTCGAATCCGGCAGCCAGGCCAGGTCGTGGACCGCGCGGTCGTAGGCGCGCGACAGGTCGTCGCCGGCGCCGCCCTCGCGCGTGGTGACGTAGGCTGCGGTCAGCGTGATCTGGTTGTCGTCGGTCGAGTGCAGGTACGCGACGTGCTTGCCGTCCGGTGCGACGTGCGGATCCGACTCGTAGCCCGTATGGGGCGTCAAACGACTGAGCTTGCCGCTCGCCACGTCGACCAGCTCGACGTGCGCGCGGTCAGCGTCGTTGAGCACGGCATTGGGCGCGAGCAGGAACGCGAGCGACGTTCCGTCGGCCGACCACGACAGCGACGACTGCGCCTCACCGGTGGCGACGCTGGCGCCGCCGAACGTGAGCTGCTTCGCCGCAGCGTCGCCGCTCGTCGCAATCACGAACAGATGGACCGGGCGCGGCGGCTTGCGCGTCGTGATCGGCGTGTTCCCGACTGCAAACGCGTCGTGAAACCGTGCGGCGCCCTTGTTCTTGGGCAGCGCGTCGCTCGCGGCGTAGGCGATCGCGCCGCCGTCGGGACGCCATGCGAATTGGTCGACGCCTTCGGGGGCTTTGGTCAACGGTCGCGGGTCGCCGCCGTCCATCGGCATGACGAACACCTGCGCTTTGGCTTGGTCGCCGGCGCCCGTAGCCTGTGCTGAGTCTGTCGAAGCATCGGCGATGAAGGCGAGCTTCGTGCCGTCGGGCGACCAGCGCGGCTCGCCCAGGCCCTTGCGATGATAGGTGAGCGTGCGGCGCGCGTGCGTCGCGAGGTCGACGACGTCGAGATCGCGGTCGTAGCGGTCGTCGTTCCAATCGATGCGGCTCACGACCACCACGGCGCGCTTGCCGTCGGGCGAGATCGCCGGCGACGAGACGGCGACGATCCGGCGCAGGTCGTCGAGCTGCAGCGGGCGCGCGGCTGCGGGCGCGCCGGCGCACATCGTCGCCGCGACGGCGGCGGCGCCGGCGGCGAGGAGCGAGCGGGGGAGCTTCACGCGACCGAAGACGGAATCTTGGAGGCGATCATCCGCGCCAGATCGGCGAGGCGGCACGAATAGCCCCACTCGTTGTCGTACCAAGCGGCGATCTGGATCAGGTCGCCGTTGGCGTTGGTGAGCTTGCCGTCGATGATCGAGCTGTGCGGGTTCTGCTTGAAGTCGCTCGAGACGAGCTCTTCGTCGGTGTACTCGACGTAGTCTTTGAGTCCGTTCTCCGCCGCACCGCGCAGGATCGCGTTGAGCTCGTCACGCGTCGTGGGCTTCGCCGTCTGGACGACGAGGTACACCATCGACACCGTCGGCGTGGGGACGCGCAACGCGAACCCGTCGAAGGTGCCCTTGACCTCGGGGATCGTGAGGAAAAGCGCTTTCGCCGCGCCGGTCGAGGTCGGGATGATGTTGGTCGCCGCGTTGCGCGCACGGCGCCGATCCTTGTGCGGCGCGTCGAGGATGTTCTGGTCGTTCGTGTACGAGTGGATCGTGCACATGAAGCCCTTGACCCAGCCCAGCGTATCGACGATCGGCTTGACCGCCGTCGCCAGGCAATTGGTGGTGCACGACGCGTTGGAGATGATGTCGTGCTTGGCCGGATCGTAGGCTGCGTCGTTCACGCCGAGCACCAGGGTGACGTCCTCGCCCGTGGCCGGCGCCGAGATGATGACTTTCTTCGCGCCGCCGCCGTCGATGTGCGCGCGCGCCTTGGCGGCGTCGGTGAAGATTCCGGTCGACTCGACGACGACTTCGACGCCGAGGTCTTTCCACGGCAGCTTGCCCGGATCGCGCTCGGCCAGCACCTTGATCGTCCGGCCGTCGATGACGATCGCATCGAGGCCGGCGGTGACGTCGCCCGCGTAGCTCCCGTAGTTCGAATCGTACTTGAAGAGGTGCGCGCACTCGGCGGCGCTGGTTAGGTCGTTTACCGCGGCGATCTCGACCTCGGGATAGCGCTCCAAGAGCGCCTTGGTGAAATTGCGGCCGATCCGGCCGAACCCGTTGATACCGATGCGCATAGACCATCCGGTTTAGACGAGGGAAACTTCCGGCTCCTCTCGCTCGCCGCGCAAGCGCTTGACGAGGCGCATGAGCGCGGCGAGCCGGCCGTTGAGGGTAGCTTTGCTTACCGGGGGATTGCACCTACGCCCCAGCTCAGCGAGCGTCTCGTCGGCGTGCGACAAGCGCAGCTGCGCCGCCTCGCGCAATACCGGCGAGAGGTTGCGCAGACCGTAGGCGTCGGCCAGGAATTGGATCGCCTCGCGCTGCGCCGCCGCCGCCGCCGCCGCGCGCACGACGTTGGCCGCCTCGGTGTTGACCAGGCGGTGGATGCGGTTCTTGGTCTCCTTGACGGCGCGGATGTCTTCGAGGTGAAAGACCGCGCCCGAGGCCCCGATCGCGCCCAGAACGGTCACGATCGCGTCGAGACCCTTGAGGTAGAGGACGCGGCGCCCCTTGCGCATCATCCGGCGCGCCTCGATCCCTTCGGCGGCGAGGAGCGCGGCGATGCGGTCGGCGCGGCCAGCATCGGTCGTGACGAACTCGAGGTGGTAACCGTGCTGCGGCGCGGCGACCGAGCCCGTGCACAGGAACGCGGCCCGCAGTTCGGCGCGCCGCTCGTCTCGCCGCCGCGGCCGCGCCCGCGGCGCCGCCGGTACCGGCCCCAGATCGATCTCGAAGGTGGTGGCCTTGTAGAGGCGCGCATCGTGTCCACGCCGGACCGGCGCGGCACTGCGCGCATCCTCGAAGAGCGTGCGGGCCAGACGCGCGACCGGCGGCCGGCGCGTTCGGAAGACCAGCTCGCCGCCGACGTCGATGCCGCCGTAATAGGCCAAGCCGTGGCGCAACGCATCGCGCAGCCGCTCGTCGCGCGGCACGTCACGCGCCAGCGCATCCTTGGCGTCCGAAGAGAGTCTCGAGCGTTGCGGCATTTAGCGCAGCCAGGCGACGGGATCGTCCTTGCGCTCGTCGACGATCTCGTACAGGTCGGCGGGTTTGAGCGACGGCAGCACGCGCTCGGGCACCAGCAGCACGCGCACGGTCAGAAACTTCGTGCGGTAGTGGATCAGCAGCACGTCGCCCGCCTTGACCTCATAGCCCGGCTTGAGCGAACGCCCATCCTTGGTGATCCGCCCCGCCTCGATGCCGTCCTTGGCCTCCGCGCGGCGCTTCGCCAGGCGCGAGACCTTCATGAACTTATCCAAGCGCAACGGAAGCCGCTTCCGTGCATCGCGGCGCGCTTCATGCCGTCTCGATTGCGAAATCTTAACGATCGTCCAAGGGAGCAGAACGAGCGCTGCCGAACCGAAAAGCCCCGCATCGAGGGTATGCGGCGCGCACGGGGGTTTTCGCTGATGCTTGGCAATGGCGAAGCGCTGACTTCGGACCGCGTGACGGCGGCGGGCCGGCCGGCGGGGCACTGGAAAGAGCGGCTGATCCATCGGTTCGGGGGCGCTGAAGCGCTGACGCCGTTCATCTTCGTGGTGGCCGGGTTCGTTGCGCTCACGATGCTCTTCGTACGGCTGCCCGCCACAGCCCGGCATTCCAAAGAATTCGACACGGCCATCGTCATCGCGACGGCGGTGCTGCTGGCCGGCCTCATCCAGGTGCTCACCGCGCTCGTGCGCTGGTGGAGCGTCAGCGGCGAGCGCAAGAAATTCAACCTCTTCTTCGGTGGTGCGCCGATGCTGGGTGTCGTTCCGGACCTCTCGGCACCGGAGATCACGACGAATTGGAGCCCGCCCGGCAGCAACGGCGCGCATCCGAAAGGGACCACCGTCGTCCCGTTTCAGGATTTGCGTGCCGCGATCTGGATTGCAGAGCTCTTCGAAGAGTTCGACACGACCTTCACGATCATGCCCGATACATCTTTCGTGAACGGAACGCCGCCGCAGCGCGGATTTGTTGCGATCGGTCTCGGCTTCAATCGGCTAACGTACATGATGGCTGCCATGAGCCAGCTGTTCGAGATCCTCTATGCCGACACGGATGAGTGCAAGGACGACTTCAAGCTCGATGGTGTCAAGCACGAAGAACCGTCTGCTACGCGTGACTTCGCGCTGATCGTGCGCGTGCCCGTGACGATGAATCAGAAGGTGGCGCCCTCGTTCGTGTGTGCGGGCCGCACGGCGGAGGGGACCGCCGCCGCAGGCTACTTCTTGAAGAATTCCTGGCGTCTGCTCTGTGCGATATACGAAAAAGAGCGGCTGCGCTTCGCGGAAGACGCGCTTGCCGTCGAGCTCGTATATACGCCGGGCGTGTTCATTCAGTCCGAAATTCGGAAGCACGTGTTCGGCCCCGTGAATCGCGTTGCCCCAGCCTCCCAGCGGGCGGCGGTCGAGCCGGCTCCATGCGCGGAAGTCAGAGCGGCCGAAGACCCTGAAGCGATGGTGGTTCCGAGCACGAACGGAGCGGGCTGAGGCACACCCGATCGCGGCGAATGGCGCGTGATGCCGTTCAGCACGACGATCGCCGGGAGTCTTCCGAAGCCCGCCTGGCTGGCCGAACCCGAACGCATCTTTCCGACCTGGCGGCTCGAAGGCCCCGACCTCGCCGACGCGCAGCGTGACGCAACGCGGATCGCCGTTTCGGAGCAGCTCCGCGCGGGGATCGAGACGGTAACCGACGGCGAGCAGTCACGGCGGCATTTCGTGCACGGGTTCGCCGAGCGCCTCGGCGGCGTCGACGCGCTCAAGCGCCAGAACCGCGGCATCCGCGACGACCGCTACGACGCCGTGTGCCCGACGGTCACCGGCGAGATTCGCCGCACGGCGCCGATCCACGTCGAGGAGATGCGCTTCGCGCGCACGCTGACCGACGGTCCGCTCAAGATCACCATCCCCGGCCCGATGACGTTGGTGGATACGGTCGTCGACGAAGCGTACTCAAGCCGCGCCGAGCTCGGATTTGCGTTCGCGCGCGCGATCCGCGATGAGATCGCCGACCTCATCGCCGTCGGGATCGACGTCGTGCAGCTCGACGAGCCGGCCTTCAACGTGTACTTCGACGAGGTCGCGGCGTGGGGGATCGACGCGCTCGACACCGCGCTGAGCGGAGCCTCGTGCGCAACCGCGGTGCACGTCTGCTACGGGTACGGCATCCCGGCCAACGTGCAATGGAAGGCCAACCTCGGGGAGCGCTGGGACCAGTACGCGCACGTCCTGCCGCTGCTCGCCAAAAGCCAAGCCGAGCAGATCTCGATCGAGCTGGCCGGTTCGCACGTACCGGCCGAGGTGCTCGCGCTCGCCGGCGACAAGATCGTCGCGGTCGGCGTCATCGACGTCGCGAGCGAGCGCGTCGAAACGCCCGACGACGTGCGCGCGACGATCGAGCTGGCGCGGCGGTACCTTCCCGACGAGCGCATCGTCTGCTCGACCAACTGCGGCATGGCCCCGATGAACCGCGACGTCGCCTACGCAAAGCTGCGCGCGCTCGCCGAAGGCGCCTTGCTCGCGAGCGTCGGCCTCTAGCGGATCATCGCGCCGGACGCTGCACTGCTTTCGGCACGACGCAAGTCCCTCGCGCGCGCACGACGAGAACCGGCTCGTCCAGCACGTCCGCCGCCGAGGGCGACTCGTCAGGGCGCGCGGCGATGACTTTGTGCGCTTCGAACTCCAGCGTGCGCGAGGTCGTACCGACCTTCGTGATGCGGCCGCGGGCTTCGATGTAGTCGCCCGCGTACACGGGTGCCTTGAACTCGACCAAATCGTACGCGACGAACAAGCCTTCGTCGCCGTCGTGACGGATCAGCAACTCGGTCGCGACGTCGCCGAACAGGCCCAGGATGCGCGCGCCGTCGACGAGGTTGCCGCCGTAGTGCGCATCGTGTGCGCTCATCCGCACGCGGATGATAACCTTGTCACCCTGACGCGTGTCACGCTCCGCGTGAGCCCCGTCGAAGGGGCCTACGCCGCCGTCTTCGCTTGTTGCCATAGATCCTCGAGCTCGTCGAGCGTCATCTCGTTGAGTTGGCGCCCGCTCGCGGTCGCGTAGGTTTCCATGTAGCGGAAGCGGCGCTCGAACTTCGCGTTCGCGTCGCGCATCGCGCCTTCGGCATCGACCCCCAGCCGCCGCGCCAGGTTCACCACGGTGAACATCACGTCGCCGAGCTCCTCGCGCACGTGCGGGTCCTCGGGCTTGAGATCGCCGGCTTTGAGCCGCGCCTCGGCCAGCTCGCGCAGCTCCTCGGACAGCTTCTCGGTGATGTCGCGCGGGTCGGTCCAGTCGAACCCGACGCGCGCGGCTTTCTCCTGCATCTTTTGTCCGCGCTGCAGCGCCGCCATGTGCTGCGGGATTCCGTCGAGCTTCGACGTGCGCGACTGTCCGGCGGCTTCCTGGGACTTGAGCTGTTCCCAGTTCGCCCACACGGCCGCGACGTCGGCGACGGCGACGTCGCCGAAGACGTGCGGGTGACGGCGGATCATCTTGTTCGACAGCCCGTCGATCACGTCGGCGACGGAGAACTTCCCGCGCTCGGTCGCAAGTTGGGAGTGGAACACGATCTGGAACAGCAGATCGCCCAGCTCTTCGCACAGGTCGCCGTCGCCGCCGTGCTCGATCGCGTCGACGACTTCGTAGGTCTCCTCGATGAGGTAGCGCACCAGCGATGCGTGGGTCTGCTCGCGGTCCCACGGGCACGAGCGGCGCAGTCGCGCCATGATCTCGACGAGGTCGTCCCAATTGTGGTGCGTCGAACCCGGCGGGAGCGGGACGAGCGGCATCGTGATCGACGCCGAGAGCGTAGCGCGCGGCATCCCCGGGATGATCTCGGCGCCCACGCCGCGCCGGTCGAGCGCGCGCAACAGCATCGGCAGCCCCAGAAAATCAGAGAGCGGGTTCCCCAACACGCCCAAGCCGAGGTCGCGCTCGTCGACGCGCTCGACGAAACCGTCGATCACCTCGCTCGAGCCGCGCGAGAACAGTCCCTGGTCGGTGATCATCGTCCGTTCGATCACCACGCCGTCGCTTTCGAGGAAACGTACCAGCTCGGGCGGGGCGAGCACGGTCGCCGCACGGCCGACGGCGCGCAGCGACTCGCGGCTGCCCAACGTAAGAAGCCCCGGATCGCCCGGTCCGAGGCCCACGATGCGGATCACGCCCACAACTTCGCGAGGCGGGGTCGATCCGACTCCCGCCTCGCGTGCTGTTGGGGCTGGGCGCTACTTCTTGGTAGCGGCCGGGGCGGGCGCGGCGCTGGCCGGAGCCGGCGCGGCGGTCGCGGCCGGGGTGGCCGGCGGGGTGGGCGCGCTCTCGGGGAACGCGGCCTTGTAGCGGTCGTCGTAGACCTCGATCTTCGCGCCCGACCGCAGTTGCTGCAGGAACAGCGGCACTTGCTGCGCCTGCTGCTGCTGGGTAAGCTGCTGCTTGATCTGATCGTGCACGGCCGCGAGCGACGCCTTGGTNNATCTGGTTGACGCCGGCGGCGAAGGCGGCTTTCTCGAACGGCGCGACCATCTGGCCGCGACCGAAGAAGCCGAGCTCGCCGCCCTTGTCCTTGCTCCCCGGGTCGGTCGAATACTGTTTGGCCAAGGCATCCCAGTTGCCGCCGGCCTTGACTTTGGCGAGCACTTCCTTGGCCTTGCCTTCATCGACGGTCAGGATGTGGCGGGCGCGGATCTGCTCGGGCTTGTCGAACTGCGCGCGGTTCTTGTCGAAGAACGCCTTGATGTCGCTCTCGCTGATGTGGATCTGCGGGGCAATCGCCTTTTCGAGGATCAGCTGCTGCTTGAGGATCAGCTGAACGTCTTGTTCGGTGAGGCTCTGCTGCTTGAGGATCTGCTCGAACTGACCGGCCGGAAACTTGGCCTTGGTCTCGGTTTCTTTCTTGTCGATCTCGGCCTGGCTGACGTCGACTTTCTTGTCGCGCGCGTACTGATCGATGAGCGCTTGCTGAACCATTTGGGTGAGGACTTGCTTTGCCGCGGGGCTGGACTCCAGCTTGTGGTCGAAGTCGGCGTGCGTTATCGCTTGCCCGTTGACGCTGGCGACGTTGCCGCCGGCGGAGCCGCCGCCGGTGGAGCTATTGTTGCACGCGGCGAGCGAGACGCAGAGCGCGATCGCGCTGAGGGCGGCAGCGCCGCGATGAATACGGGACATCGGATCTCCGTCAGTAAGGACGACGTGGAAAAGGCGGCTGCCGTGTGAGTCCGCAGCGACCTGCCCCGGATTCGGGGCGCGCGGCGTCCCTCCTCCGGCGCTTTGCGGACTTCGCCGTTCTAGTCCGCCGGGAGCTCGCCGCGCGCCGGAGTCCGCTTTTCCAGCTGCTCGGCGACTTCGTGCGGGTCGGCCGGAAGGGTCAGCTCCTCGGCTTCGGGGTCCTGGCGATTGCGCACCGACGGCATGTCGTAGCGCAGCTCTTCGAGCAGCTGGATGAGCTTGGCGGCCTTGCGCTCGCCGAGCATGCTGATCTGCAAGTGCAGCCGGGAGCGCTGCTCCTGGATCTCGCTCATGCGGTTCTCGGTCGTCAGGATGAGGATGGTCATGAGAAGCGCCGCCAGCGCCACCACGCCGTCGAGCCAGAAATACGGCGGCGGGTCGATCTCGTGGTGCCCGATTAGCCGCAGCGCGACGTTGAGCGCGATCCAGGCCGCCGCCGACGCGATGATGATGTAGACCGTGCGCGGCCGGCCGATCGCCAGCGTGAAGCGTTCGATCGCTCGCTGGTGCAGCGACGCCGCCGCGAGCGCCTTGCGTTCGAGTTCGGCGATCGACTCGATCGCGTCGTCGACCTGACCGGGGAGACCGCCGTCGGGGTGCACCAACGGTGAGTACCCGCTTGCCGGCCGGCGCACGCCTTGAAGGCTGCCGCAGGCCGTTCGGCGGATCGGCGTTCGATGAGCGAGCCGGTCTTGCTGGTCCTGGGGCTCGCGGCGGCGGTCGCGTTCGCGATCGTCTCCAAGCGGCTCGGGGTTCCGTACCCGATCGTGTTCGTGCTCGCGGGCGCCGCGCTGGCGTTCGTGCCGGGGCTGCCGCCGGTGCGCATCGCGCCCGACTGGATCTTCCTGTCGATCCTGCCGCCGCTGCTCTTTAGCGGCGGCTGGACGACCGACCTGACGCTCTTTCGCGCCAACCTGCGGCCGATTCTGTTGCTGGCGGTCGGACTGGTGGTCGCCAGCACTGCGGCCGTCGCGCTGCTCGCGCACGCCGTCGTCCCCGGGCTGGGCTGGGCCGCCGCTTTCGTGTTGGGCGCGATCGTCTCGCCGACCGATGCGATCGCCGCGATCGCCACCTTCGAACGCTTCGCGGTCCCGCGCCGCATCGTCGCGATCCTCGAAGGCGAGGGCCTCGTCAACGACGCGGCGGCGCTGGTGATCTACGCCTACGCGGTCGGCGCCGTCGTCGCCGGCGGGTTCTCGCTGCTCGACGCTGCCGGTTCGTTCGTCGTCGTCGCGCTTGGCGGCATCCTGGTGGGGATCGCGATCGAGTGGTGCGTCGAGCGGCTCGCGCGCGTGCTCGACCGGCTCGAGTTGAGCGATTCGCTCATCGACAACTTGATCATCATCGCCACCCCCTATGCCGCGTATCTGAGCGCCCAAGCGCTGCACGTCTCGCCCGTGCTGGCCGCGGTCGTCGCCGGGATCCAATTGGGGCGGCGCTCGGCCGTCATCTACTCGCCCGAGACGCGGCTCGTCGGCGAGAACGTCTGGCGGTTGTGGATCTACGTCATCAACGCGTTCGTCTTCATGGCGATCGGCCTGCAGCTGCGCGGTTTCGTGCACGGCGGCGCGCACGCGGCGGCGGCCCTGCTGCCGGCCGCGCTGGCGATCAGCGTGGTGCTCATCGTCGTGCGGCTGCTGTGGATCTTCCCGATGGCCTGGCTGCCGCGCGCGCTGATACGCCGGCTGCGCCGCGACGATCCGATGCCGCCGCTCGCCGACGTCGCGCTGATCGGCTGGACCGGGATGCGCGGCATCGTCTCGCTCGCGGCGGCGCTCGCGATTCCGTTGTACGCGATGAACGGCGCGCCGTTCCCGGCGCGCGACGCCATCGTCTTCATCACCTTCGTGGTGATCTTCGTGACCTTGGTCGGACAAGGGCTCACGCTCATCCCGCTGGTGAAGTGGTTGCGGCTCGGACGCGAAGGCGACGGCGAACAACGCGAGATCGAGGTCCGCGTCGCGGCGCTCGAAGCCGGCGTCGCCAAGCTCGACGAGTTGCGCGCTGCGGCCCACAGCGACGCCGAGCACGAAGTGATCGAACGGCTGCGCGACGAGTACGTGCACCGGATCGATCACCTGCGGTCGCATCGGCCTCAGGCGCAGCCGCACGAAACCGCGGCGAGCCGCTTCGACCACGTCGCGCAGAACGAAGCGCTGCTCGCCGAGCGCCAAGCGATCATGCGATTGCGCGACCGCGGCGAAATCCCCGACGAGATCTTCCGCAAGGTGCAGTACGATCTCGATCTGGCCGAGACGCGCTTGTTCTAACGCCGGAGGTGCCGGGCGGGGCTGCGCGGAGCGGCCGCGCGCTTGCGTTGCCGGACACCTGCGAGGGTCTCCTCGGCGGGACGCCAAGCGAAGAATCTGCACGAAACCCTTCCGCCGGTGAGCGCGATCCGCTAGAATGCCGCGGTGAACCAAGGGACTGCGCGGGCGTCGAGGTCCTATTTGCGGCTCGTTACGCTCGCGGTGCTGATCCCGAGTTGGATGGCACTCATCGACGGGACGGTCGTCAATGTCGGGCTCGATACGATCGCCGGCAACCTCGGCGTGTCGATCGACGAGATCTCGTGGATTTCTTCGATCTACGTCCTCGCCGGCTTGTTCGTCATGCCCTTGACCGGCTGGGCCGCGGCGAACTTCGGGCGCAAGAAGGCGATGCTCTTCGCGATCGCGGTCTTTTCCGTCGCGTCGCTGTTGTGCGCGCTCTCGACGTCGCTGCTCGAGCTCACCGCGATGCGGTTCCTGCAGGGCGTCGGCGGCGGATTGATGCTGCCGTTGGCGATGGCGGCGCTCGTCGACGCGTACCCGGCCGCGGAGTTGTCGCGGGCCTTCAAAACCTACGGCGTCGCCGTCATGGTCGGCCCGGCGATCGGGCCGGCGCTGGGCGGCTGGATGCTCGCGAACGCGAGCTGGCCCTGGATCTTCCTCATCAACGTGCCGCTGGGCATCGTGTCGTTGTTCCTGGTCGGGAGCGTGTTGCGCGACCAGAGCGAGCGCGGCGAGCGCAGCCCCTTCGACTGGACCTCGCTGGCGATCATGATCGCCGGCTTCGCCGGGTTGCAGTTCGTGTTGCAGGAGGGGCCGCGTCAGGAGTGGTTCGCGTCCCCGATCGTCGCCGGCGCGTTTGTCGTCTCGGTGCTTGCGCTCTACGTCTTCGTGCGCATCCAGCTCGCCGCCCGAGTCCCGTTCGTCGATTTTCGCCCGCTGGCGATTCCGTCGTACGCCGTCGCGATCGTGCTGGCGGTGATCACCGGGATCGGGTTCACCGGGACCGCCCTCATCGTACCGCTCTACATGCAAGACGTGCTCAGGTACGCGCCTGACCTGGCCGGCTACATCATGGTTCCGGCCGCGGTCGGCAGCATCATCGGTACCGAGCTCTCCGGGCGGCTGAGCAAGACCGTCGCGCCGATCTGGGTCGCCGCGGTCAGCCTCGCGCTGTGCGCGGCGGGTACGCTGTGGTTCGCCTATCTGGGCGACCGGGCCGGATTCGATCACGCGCTGCTGCCGCGCTTCATGCAAGGGACCGGGATCGGTTTGCTCTACGTTCCGCTCAATGTGCTGATGATGGCGCACGTGCCCAAGCGCTTGGTCGACGCCGCCTCGGGGCTGGGCAGTCTGGCGCGTCAGGTCGGGATCGGCTTCGGCTTCGCGATTCTGAGCAGCCTGGTGGTGCACAGCCGCATCGCCACCCTGGCCGCCGCGGCCTCGCGCATGCGGCACACGACGGTCAACGATCCCGGCGTCGCCGCGATCGAGCGCTGGTTCACCGCGCACGGCTATTCGGCCGCTGACGCGGCCACGATGTCGGCGTCGGTGCTGCAGGAGCTGGTCGTGCGCGCCGCCACGTCGGCGGCATATTCGGAGACCTTCGTGATCGTGGCGTTGCTGTTCGTGCTGTCGATTCCGTTCCTGATCTTGTTTCGCTGGGCGCCCCGCAAGGAAGCGCGGTCCGCATGAGCGCCGGCCTGACGGTGACCCGCCGCGTGTGGCTGCGCGTGCTCGCGGGCGCGGCGGTGCTGGTCGTCGGCGCGTACTTTGCCGGGCACTGGCTGCTCTACGATCGCCATCGCGTCTACACCGACGACGCGATGATCGACACCGACCAAGTGTTCGTGACGAGTCGCATCGCCGAGCGCATCGCCCGCGTGCTCGTCGAGCAGAATCAATTCGTGCATCGCGGTCAGCTGCTGGTCGCCCTCGACGACGCCAACGAGCGCGCGGCGCTCGACCTCGCGCAGAGCAACTTGCGCTCCCTGCGCGCCGGCGCGAGCGCGGCGCGTCACGCCGCGACGCTCGAAGGCGAGCTGCAGTCCGCGCAGGTGCGCGAGGGAACGGGCGGGGTCGAGATCGCGCGCCAGTCGACGTCGCTCTCGCGTTCGCAGGCCGATGCCGCGCAGCGCGCAATCGCGGTCGCGCAAGCGCAGGTCGCGGCGGCAGAGTCCGGGTTGGCGTCCGCGACGGCCGCGGTGCCGGCGGCGGCGGAGGCGTTGAAGAAGGCCGAAGCGGATCGCAATCGCGCGCTCGTTCTGGCACGCGAAGGATACGTTGCGACCTCAGCCGTCGATACCGCGGTAGCGGCGGTCTCGCAGGCTCGCGCCACCTACGACGCCGCGGTCGCGCAGGTGAAGACCGCGCGCGCCGCGGTCACGATGGCCGTCGCGGCGCTGGCGCAACAGCGCGCGAACGTCGTCGCGGCGCAGCGTGGTACGAGCGCCTCGGCGGCGCAGATCCCGATGGCGCAGGCCAAGGTCGACGAGTCCGCGGCGCCGTCGCGGGTGGTCAACAAGCAAGACACGGCGGTCGCCGCCGATGCGCAAGCCGACGCGATGGGCGCACAGGTTCGTCTGGCCCAGCTGGCGTTGCGCGACACGCGCATCACGGCGCCTGTCGACGGCTGGGTCTCGGCGCGCAACGCCGAGGCGGGCCAGACGCTCACCCCGGGCCAAGCCGTCGTGACGATCTCGCCGGCCAACCGCATCTACGTCACGGCGAACTACAAGGAGACGCAGATCCATCGCATCCATCCCGGCATGCGCGCCGAGATCAGCGTCGACGCTTGCGGCGGCGCGAAGGTGCAAGGCACGGTGATCGGGTTCGCGCCGGTCGCGCAGAACGCACTCTCAACGCTCCCGACCCTCTCCGCACCGACCAACTTCGTGAAAGTAGCGCAGCGCGTCCCCGTCCGAATCTCGCTGCCGCGCGACGCGGGTACGTGCGTTTTCCGCCCGGGCACCGCTGTGGAGACGTCGGTCGTAGCTGACTGAACGCGGGCTTTTTCGGAGGTCATAGGGTGTTCCGCCCATGCGACTGACGCAGCCCGACCGTATCCTCGGAAGAACTCACATGCTCTGCCCGTTCTCAATGATCGAGAGGGAGACTCGCGATGTTCTTAAAGGTCTTCGCGTTTTGCGCCGTTGCGTCGTTACTCGGCGGCTGTTCAGCCGGCCAGAGTGCCAGTTCCGTGCCCGGAACGAGGCACACCCAGTCGATCGTCCTCCATCCGAATGCGCCGCCCGAGACCGGCGGCGGGACGAGCCCGTACCTCCCGCCAGGCGGGCCCGGGAACTGCGACGCATCGAGCCCCGTGTGCGCTGGGCCTTGGGACTTCGGGACTCCGGCGAATTACGTGTGGGACCCGAGCGGATTTGCCGGCTTCGCCGGAACCGGATACTTTTCATACACCGTTATATGCTCAAACCCCACCGATTGCGCCAACGCGGGATATCCCGGCGAGGACCTGGTGATCAACCAACACTACAACCGCAACAATCCCGGGATCCCATATTCGAACAGCGGAGTGGACCCGACCGGCCAGTACAGTGGCTGTTTCAACGATCCGGATTTCGGCACGTCGTGCGCATTTCAGCTCGCGAATGTTGGACCGGCGAAAGCTGGTTTGTCCTGCGAGGGTTCGGCTAAATCGATAGGCGGTTGGTTCAATGGCGTTGATACGCAAGCCAACGAGATCAAGCAGATCGACGAAGTGCAGTTCGTCGGACCGGGATTACAGCTAATCGTCGGCTGGGTCTATGAGACATTCGGCTCCGGTAACTTCTTCCAGCCAAATGCTCAAGTTGGCGCAACCGGCGGTACTCCTGTTGTACAGATCGGCGTTTCATCGACGAGCCCCGCGGTTCCGATCGGAGCAATCACCGGCGGCAACATCTCAAGCGCGGTCAACGCATGGTTCCAGTTGGTTAACATTGTTCCGAGCTCTGCCACCGCCCCTGCTTTCCTGATTAAGGCAATGGCGAAGGGCTCGAAGCTAGCCGCGAATCCCTGTTTCAGTCCCGCGTGGGACGGCGTGGCCACTCAAACAAAGTTGCGGCACACGCAGTGATTCTCGCAATCCTGCTCAGCATGGCGAACGTGGGAACGTCCCCGGCTTCCCGCGGGGCGTGCCTGGATTCGGCAAAGGTGGTGCCGATGAACATGCTGTCGGACAACTCGGCTTTGTCGGACGTCGTCCGAATCGATTCTCTCCGCTGGGACAATCGTGGACAGACCGAGATTATTGGGTTCGTCTATCGGTTGCAGAGAGGCGACTCGTGGTTCGGGACCCGCAGGCCGGTGAACATGACGCCGGCGGCCACCGACGAACTCGGTCGCTGGCTGAGGCTCGTCGTTGCAAAGCCGGCCGCTCTTCGGATGCAACCCATCGAAGCGCCGGGTAGCAGTGTCGCGCAGTATCAGCTTAGGGATGACTGGCGCCGCACGCTGTCCGGCCAGCACTTGTCGACGGCAATTTGCGTCGCGTGGCCAAAGAACGAAACGCTACCGCCGCAGCCCAAGTAGAAGCGGCCCCAATCGTGAAACTCTTTGTCGCCATTCCCGTCCCGTTTGCCGCTCTCGCACGGCCAACGACGCGTGTGGCGCGGCTGGCTCTACTGATTCTGGTCTTCGGGAACGCATCGACAGCATCCGCGGCGCTCGGAGCCCAGGCAGCACGTGGGGACAACTGTACTCCGTTCAACTCGTTCAAGGTTGGCTATGCTGTTCCAGGGGGAACCATCGTCCAGCAGAGCATCATCCTCGTGGATGGATGGTTAGTCGCAGGATGGATTCTCCGCACGGTGTCAGGGAAGCGATACTATCTTCCGAATCCCCGATACTTTGATCACTCGGTAGATGAATACAACGTGGCGGCTGGTCCGCCGGCTTTCGCTCTCATTCAGGCGCCTGGTCCAGACGCATTGAATAGAGCGTATCGTGAGATCCGCAAGGTGAGGCGGGCGTACTCACAGCACGTCGATCGAGATTCGCTGCCGGATCTCCCTGCTGCGACGTTGGTCGAACCTTGCTTCGCGGAGCCCCTGCGACTGTGATCTTCGGAAGAACAGTGACGCACACGCAGTGATTGTTGCAATTCTGCTTGGTACAGCGATCTTGGTAACGCCGCCGGCTTCGCGTGGGGCGCGCCTGGATTCGGCGAAGGTCGTTCCGATGAACATGCTGTCGGACAACTCAGTGATCTGCGTTGCCTGGCCAAAGAGCGAGCCACGTCCACTACAACCCAAATAGAGCCGCCGTCGGCCGACAACCGCGGCGCGAGTTAATTCAGAATGCCGAGTTGGCGGGCATTCTCTACGGCGTGTGCGCGGTTTCTGGCGCCGAGCTTTTCGTAGATGCTTTCGACTTGCCGTGCGACCGTGTTCTTCGACTTTGCGAGTTCACGGGCGATTTCAGTGAGCGTTGCGCCGGTTGGGAGGGCGCGGAGCACTTGCAATTCAGCCGGTGTCAGCCCATTTCGTGGACGAGCCGCATTTGCGCTCACCGATGCGACTCGAGCGAACTCGGCGTAACCGCGGAACACCTCGGGAAAGTCCGCAGTGTCGATCGACTGCGCCGTCAAGAGCGACAGATACCGATGGCCTGGATCGAACCGCGCCGAAAGGGCGCGTTCGCCGCGCACTCGGTCGCCGATTACGAAGCACGTCGCCGCAGCCAGGATCCGAGCTGTCTCCCGGTAGCGGCGTAGGTAGAGCGGTTCGTCCTCGGCACCAGCCTCCGTCAGTTGGAACGCCGCACGGGACCGGGCTCTGGCCGCATCGACATCCCATCGAGCTGCCTCTATCAAAGATCGAAGCGACTCGAGCATGGCGGCCTCTTGCTGAGATTTTGCGGTTGCGGTTCCCGCGACGATAGCTGTCTCGGCCGCGCCGAAGTCTGCGGTCCAGCCGAAACCGAGAATCTCGCCGAGTAGATATGGATAGTTCTCTTGATGCTGCTGCGGAGCGGAATAAGAACGCAAGCGCTCGTGTAGGGATTCGCAAGCTGGCGCGTCGAAGCGTTCTGCTGCGGCTGAGAATGACCCGGCGAGCGCCGACCGGAGAATTGCCTGGTGCCCGGCACGCTCTGCGTTCATGACCATGCGAGCATAAAATTCGGCCGCCATTTGGGAATCTCGCTTCCAGTCTTGTGCGACTACGCCCGCTATCGAGTGGCACGAAGTGGCACCGACGAACGCCCCGTGCGCCTCGTAGAGGTGTGCCGCTTCGAGCGAGAGTTCCATCGCGTCATAAAAGTCGCTGCGATAGAAGGCTGCCAACGAGCAACGAAGCAAGACCTGCGCGAGAATGAGTGGAGCATCACCGCTCCGAGCTGATGCCGCCGCCTTTCTCGCCAGGAAACGACTCTGCGATCGTCGGCCGCCAACGGCGTGCAGCATAGACTCTTTGGCCTGCTGTGCCGGTATTAGTCGAGGCGGCGCGGCGCGCTCGGCGGCGACAGCATTCTCGAGGCCGGCATAGTCGCCGATGCTCATGAGAGTCGCACACAGGAGGTCGTTGATGTACCAGCGGTCATCATCCGTTGCCTTTCGATGCTTTAAGGCGCGGCGTAGTAGCGCGATCGCGCCCTGCGTGTCGCAATCAAAGGAGCACGTTAGCGCTCGCAACGTAAGATCCGCAGGCATGGAGCAGCCATTCATATCGCGTAGCGCTTGGCGCAACGTTCGTGCGGTCGCTGTTAGGGCGAACTGATGAACGGAGGCGAGCGTGATTGTTGACGTTTCGGCACCCGCGCGAGTCATAGGCCGCTACTTCTTGAAAACGAGACACGGCGTTCGCCGGTTCTGGTGACACGGTTGGCTGGGCAAACGCACGCTCCTCTTTGCTATGCAAGCAATCGGCGCGTCCAAAGGCAATAACGAACGTAGCTGATTATTGCTACTACCGCGTTTGCTCGCCCGCTATGCGCCCGTACTGAACAGGAGTTCAGGCGGGATTCAGAAAGTGTGACGGCGATGGGCCGCGCCGGGGAATTCTGCGGCTTGTCGCGCCCTTGCGGGCTCGGTCAGGTGATCGGTGCGTCGGTAGAGCGCGGCGGCCGCTTCCAACCAGGACGATGCTGAACGGTCCCGAGCACCAGCCGATCGTTTCGCTGGAGCGCTTCTATGAGGTCGCAAGCGAGGGCCACCCGGCCGAGATCGATGCGCTGCTAGCGCGTTTTCCGGCCTCGGCGCGGATCCGCGATCCGATTGCGATTGGCTTGCGAGCGATGAAGTCGGTGACGGGCGGCGATATCCCGGGTGGCCTGGCGCTCCTGAAGCGCGCGGTGGGCCACTGCGAAGGCAGCGTGCGCCAATATCTTCTCGAGCTCCTTATCCCCTTGCTTTTCAGCACGCACCAAATTGACGCGGCAGAAGAAGCGCTCGATGAGGTCACCGATGAGGTTGCGGAGCTGCGGCCGGCCTTCGCCGCTTTGCGAGCCGTGATTGCCGCCCGCAAAGGAAACGACACAGCCAGCGCCTGGTTCGCTCGCGAGGCGCTCGCGACAGGGCGCGGGGTCGACAATCCGATCATTGTCGGTAAGGTACTGCAGCGCACCGCGATGGCGGCATTCTATCGTGAAGACTTCGAAGAAGCGCAGGATCGCGCGCTCGAATCGGCACGGTGGCACGAGCGCCTCGAATCACACCGCAACGCCGCGCGGTCATACTCGATCCTGTACGTCATCGCCCACGACCTCGTCGGCGATGCAGACGTGGCGAGGTACTATGCTCGACGCATGACCATGAGTGCGCACCTCGCGGAAGACCGGTCGTTGGAGAACTGGGGCGTGCTGGCACAGCTCGACGTCGCTGCCGAGGCAGGCGACGAACGGCGTCTGACATCGCTGCGCGGCCGTCTCCTGGCCAACCCGCTCAACGAACAATACTACCGCGAACGCTTTCAGTACATGATCGCCGACGTGCTTTCTCAAGGCTGGAGCGGCCGCTTCGACGCCGTTCGCGTTGCCTTGACGTCGCTTCGGAACGTGCAAGACCTTTCGCTTGCAGAGCGCTCGCTGTGCGACGCGCTCTTGGCAGTCGTCGCGCTGTCGGTCTGGCACACCGACCTGGCTCGGCGATTGGCGCGCCGCACCATCAGCCAAACAGTCGAGCGTTCCGGGAAGGAGGCGCTCTTCGACGCCCGCCGCCGGCGCCTGGCGCGCATCCTCGCAGCCGCGGTCTGCCTCGTCATCGGCGACACGGTGCGCGGCCGGCGTGCGCTATCGCGGGCGGCCGATCCCGAGCAGATATTCGCGGGGATCATCGACGTTCACGGCATGGACGAAAGCCGCACGCCCCCCGTTATGCTCGGCTACGCGAAATTCCTCAACGAGGCGTGTCGTGCCGCGAGCAGCGCGCGCCCGCGTCACGGGTTGACAGTTGCCGAGCTCGAGATCCTCAACGCCTTGCCTGCCGGGCTGACCCTGGCCGCAATCGCATCCACGCTTGGTAAGTCGAAGAAGACGGTCGAGCGACAAGTGGGAAACATCTATGCCAAGCTGCAGGTCGGCAACCGGGCGCAAGCGATCCAGCGCGCGCGGGACCTCGGCATCTACTCCTAAACCTTCGCGGCCGACAAACCCGGTCGCGACGCGGCTTTTCGGCGGGAATGAGGCGTACGCCCCATGCGCGGGGCGGTGCCTATCGCATATGCTCTCCGTACTTCCCTCCCCCGGAGCTTTCTAGGAGAGCCGGTTATGGTTGATTTATCGCACCTGTTGGGGTCGGTCCTCAACACGGTGCTTGCCCTCGTCCACGGCACGGGCAGCATCCCCCCGATCCTGGGTTAACGCGCCATGTATCAGCTAGCAGAAGACCGCCGCCCGATCGACAAGACGCGGCTTTTCATCGACTCGTGCACCTCGATGCTCCCGACCGCCGAGAACATGCACCTCGTTCGCTCCGCAGCCGCGTTGGTTCGCAGTGTCGTCAACGGCGCCGACATCAAGCCCCTGCGCGAACTCGTTCGCTGCGCCGGTGAGTGGTGCGCTGAGATCGACGACGTGCTCGCAGCCGCCGGCCAGACCGTGGTCGACGAGATGTCCGAGCTGTCGCGTATCAACCTTCACGACGTCATTCGTCGCGTCGCCCAAATCGAGCGTGACGTGCTCGCGACCACCGGGTGTCGCCGTGATATGGAAGGGAACGTCCGCACGGCTTACGCAGGGTAGCGCACGCCGCGGCACCCGCGCCGCACAGCGTCGCTCTGCGAACGCAAAGACGGATCTACGCGCATGCATGACGACAACCGCTCGCACGGCCACACCAGCCGCGCTCAGATAGCCGAACTCCTCGACGAACGCCGCGTCGAGGTCGCCAACGCCATTGTCGCACGGATGCGTCAATGCGATGAAGTTTGCGTGTCGCCGCTCATCGTGCGCACGCTGGTCCATGCGCTCTCGCAATCGATCGCGGAGAGCTTGCCCGACGTCGTGGTCCACTGGTCCCGCATGGTTTCACACGCGCACCCCGCGCCGATCGTCCTGGCGATGGTCGAGACCGCCTGCGAGGTCGCCGAAGAGCTCGCGCACGCCGAGCACGCCGACATGGCGACGATCGTCGTCTTTCTCGAGATCGTCAAGTCGCGCGCCGCGACGCAGTCCCTCGACGACGTGGTGTCGTCGGGCGCGGACGAGCCGGCGCTGCAGACTGCGATCCAGAGTCTGCTCGCGATGCTGCGCGCACGCGACGACGCAACCTGCAATCATTCACGCGCCACCGGCGAGTGGGGCGGACGAATCGCGCGCCGGATGGGCCTGGCCCCCGGAGTGTGCGAACGCATCGTCAAAGCCGGCATCCTCCACGACATCGGCAAGATCCGCGTCCCCGACGCGATCCTGTTCAAGCCGTCCGCCCTCGAGGCCGACGAGTGGGAGATCATGAAGCGCCACGCGCAATCCGGCGCCGACATCCTCTCGGAGATCCCCGCGCTCGCCGAGTACGCGCCGATCGTGGGCACGCATCACGAGCGCTTCGACGGCCGCGGCTACCCGTTCGGCCTGTTCGGTGAGGAGATCTCGCTGGAGTCGCGGGTGGTGTCCGTCGCCGACTCCTTCCACGCGATGGTGAGCGACCGGCCGTACCGCCGCGCGCTGACCTACGGCGAGGCGATCGCCGCGCTGACCGACGGCCGCGGACGCCAGTGGGACGCAGAGATCACCGACATCATGATCGCGCTGGCGGCCGAGGAGCGCAACACCTCCGCCGACGCCGGCCTGATGGCGATCTCGACCTCGTTCTTCGGCGACCCGGCCCGCATCTCGCTCCCCGGAAGTTTGCGCGCGATCTAGCCCGCTCCTACAGCGCTTCGAGGAGCGCGTGTAACATCGGCAGCTGATCGGCTGCGCTGCGGGCGGGAAGATCGATGGTGATCTTCCCCTCGCCGAAGCGGAACTTGTTCTTGGTGAGCGACTGCAGCCGTGGGATTGCCGCGGGATCGAGGGCGAACCCCGTCCCCACGCCCAGCGTGAGCCGCTGCTCGTTGATCACCACGCGCGTCACGCCGACCTTCAACGCCAGCACGCGCAGCCGCGTGATCTCCACGAGCGCGTCGAACTGCGGCGGCGGCGGCCCGAACCGGTCGCGCACCGACGCGACCGCGTCTTCGACCCGATCGAGCGTGCGAGCGGCGGCGAGCTGCTGGTAGATCGCGATCTTCTGCGAGACCTGCGGGATGTAGTCGTCGGGGACGTAGGCGTCGAGCTTGACGTCGATGACGGCTTCGCGCGCGTCGGTGCGCTCGGGGGCGACCCCGCGGCGCCGCGAGATCGCTTCGGACAGCAGCTGCACGTAGGTGTCGAACCCGACGGCGCCGATGAAGCCGGACTGCGCCGCGCCCAAGAGGTTGCCCGCGCCGCGGATCTCCAAGTCGCGCATCGCGATCTGCAGCCCGCTCCCCAGGTGGGTGAACTCACGGATCGCCTCGAGCCGCGCCTTGGCTTCCTCGGTCAGCGCCTTGTGCGCCTGGTAGAGCAGGAACGCGTAGGCCTGGTGGTTCGAACGCCCAACCCGGCCGCGCAGCTGGTAGAGCTGCGCGAGCCCGAACTTGTCGGCGTCGTTGACGACGATCGTGTTGACGTTGGGGATGTCGATCCCGTTCTCGATGATCGTGGTCGAAACGAAGACGTCGATCTCGCCGTCGATGAACCGCGACATCACCGGCTCGAGCTCGTGCTCGCGCATCTGGCCGTGGCCGACCGCGATGCGCGCCTTGGGCACGAGCTGCTCGAGCGCGCGCGCGACGCCGTAGATCGACTCGATCCGGTTGTGGACGTAGTAGACCTGGCCGCCGCGGTCGAGCTCGTTGACGATCGCGCGCTGCACCACGGCGTCCGAGGCCGGAACGACGACGGTCTTGATCGACATGCGGTTCTTGGGCGCGGTCTGGATGAGCGACAGGTCGCGCACGCCCATGAGCGACATCTGCAGCGTGCGCGGGATCGGCGTCGCCGAGAGCGTCAGGACGTCGACGGTGGCCTTGAGCTGCTTGAGGCGCTCCTTGTGCATCACGCCGAAGCGCTGCTCCTCGTCGACGACGATCAAGCCGAGGTCGCGGAAGACGACGTCCTTCTGCAAGATCCGGTGCGTTCCGACGACGACGTCGACCTTGCCGCGCGCCAGGTCGTCGACGATCGCCTGCGCTTCTTTCTTGCTCTTGAAGCGTGAGAGCTCTTCGATGCGCAGCGGGAACGAGGCGAAGCGCGCCAGCAGCGTGCGGTGGTGCTGCGAAGCCAGCAGCGTGGTCGGGCACAGCAGCGCGACCTGCTTTTGGTCGGCGACCGCTTTGAAGATTGCCCGCACGGCGACCTCGGTCTTGCCGTAGCCGACGTCGCCGCACACCAGCCGGTCCATCGGCTTGGGCAGCTCCATGTCGGCTTTGGCGTCGTCGATCGCCTTGGCCTGATCGGGCGTCGGTTCGTAGGGAAACGACTCCTCGAGCTCGGCTTGCCAGGGCGTGTCGGGCGCGAACGCGTGGCCGTGCGCGACCTCGCGCTCGGCGTAGAGCGCGACGAGCCCCTCGGCGATCTCGGCGAGCTTCTCCGAGACGCGAGCTTTGGTGCGTGCCCAGTCGCCGCCGCCCATGCGAGAGAGGCGCGGCGCGGCGCCCTCGCTCGCGCTGTACTTGGTGACCTGGTGCATCTGGTGCACCGGCACCAGCATGCGATCGGTGCCGGCGTACCGCAGGTCGAGGTAGTCGCTCGTCGCGCCCAGGATCGTTTCTTTGCGCAGGCCCAGGTACTGCGCGATCCCGTGCACGGCGTGCACGACGTAGTCGCCGACCTTGAGGTCGGCCAGCGTGACGGGAACGCCTTCCTTCACCGCGCGCAGCTTCACGCGTTTGGCGGGCTGCCCGTAGATCTCGCGGTCGCCCAGCACGTGCAGGTGCAGCATCGGGATGGCGAAGCCGGCTTCGATCGAGCCCCCGTCGACATAGACCGTGCCCTGACGCGGAGCCGCCACCGAGACGGCGACGCCGTCGGTCCCTGCGCGCAGGTGCACCAGCGGCGCGGTGCGATCCTGAGCCTGTCGAAGGACGCGCACGTTCGCCGCGCGCAAGATCTCGGCCAGGCGCGACGCGCCGCTGGCGACCAGCCACACCGTGTCGCCGGCCGCGACCCATTCGCGCACCGCCCCGACGAACATCTCGATGCGGCGGTTGAAGTGCTCGGCCGGCCGGGTCTCGAGCACGAACGACTCCAGCGCGCGCGGCAGCCAGCGCAGATCGCCGCCTTCGATCCCGCCGGTCACCACGAGCACGCGCCGTTGCGCCAGCCGCTCGGCGTAGTCGGTCAATCGCGGGAACGGGGCGACGACGTCGGCGAGCAGCGCTTCGCCGACCTCGTCGTCGCGCACGTCGAGCTCGCCTGAGTCGACACCGGCCATCAGCGCCTGCGCGCCGCGCGAACGTTCCTCGTCGAGTCCCTGTTCGATCGTGTCGAGCATCCCCGGTTCCTCGAGCACGACCAGCGACGCCGCGTGCAAGTAGTCGAGCACCGTCGCGCGTTCGTCGTACGCCAGACCTAGCCAAGGCTCGGGGACGTCGGCGCCGCCGGCGAGGTAGGCGCGCAGGGCCGAGATGACGTTGGACTCGCCGGCCGCGCGCGCCACAACGTTCGCGCGCAGCTGCTCGTCGCGCAGAATCTCCAGCCACGGCGTGACCGTGATCGCCTCGAGCTCGGAGGTCGAGCGCTGTGACTGCAGGTCGAACGCGCGCACCGACTCCACGTCGTCGCCGAAGAACTCGACGCGCACCGGCGCGTCCGCGGTCGCCGCGAACACGTCGAGGATCCCGCCGCGCACCGCGTACTCACCCGCCGCGCTGACGACGTCGACGCGCGCGTAGCCCAGCCGGTAGAGCCGCCGCAGCGTCGGTTCCCAGCCGGCGGTTTCGTTCGTGCGCAGCGTGAACGACGCGTCCTCGAAGGCGCGGCGCGGGATCACGAACTGGCGCAGCGCCGCGACCGGCGCGACGATCACCTGCGGCTTGCGCGCGCACAGGTCGGCCAGCAATGTCATGCGGGCGCTGCGCTCCGACGGCGACTCGAGCGCGCCGAGCGTCTCGTCGCGCGGCCGCAGCAGCGCCACCGTGCGCGCCTCGGACTCGCCGAAGTAGTAGGTCAGGTCGGTGAAGGTGCGCTCGGCGACGTCGCTGGTCGCGGTGACGACGAAGATCTGTCCGCCCAGCGCCCGGTGCAACGCGGCCAGCAAGTACGGGCGGGCCGCGCCGGTCGTCTCGTGAAGCGCGAACGCGAGCCCGTGGTCGGCGGCGGGCGTGCGGAGCCGCTCGATCAGCTCGGCGAGCGGACGAGACGAGGCCGGAAGCGCGCGGACGAGGCTTGGAGCGAGGGCGGCCACAGGCCACCGAGGATATCACGGCGCGGTCGCCGTCGCCATGCCTCTGCGGCCGGGTCAGCGCTCCAGGCGGACCGGGATCGTATAGGTGCTGGTTCGGCCGTCGCCCGTCGAGGCGATGAACTCGATGTCGTAGTTGCGGTTGAGCAAGAAGAACGGGATGCCGCCGGGCAGCTGTTCCTGGCCCGCGAACACGCCCGGCGACATCTGCGGGATGCCGATCTCCCGGCCCATCGTGCGTGCGATCAAGGTGACGACGTCGGGGCTCGTCATGACGCGCACCAGCAGCCAGCCGCCCTTGTGCAGCACCCGGTCGTTGAGCGCGATCTCGGTGATCCTAGGCGCGCCGTTGGGCCCGGGCGTCGGCGTTACGAAATAGGTGAACGGGTTGGGCGTGCCGGTGGCCTGCGGCGAGGGCGACGGTGGTACCGGCGTGGTGGTGGCCGCCGGCGTCGGGGCCTGGGTCGGCGCCGGCGCCGCGGTCCGCGCGACCGGCGGCGGCTGCGGCTGGGGGGCGGGTGCGGGCTGCCACAGCGCCACGGCCAGCGGGATCACGTACAGGGCGAGCATCGTTCCTCCCACCAACGCCGGGTTCGCGAGGTCCGTTCCCGGGCCGAGATCCCCAACGTACCCCGCCAGCCCGGTGATCGAGGCGGCGAGGAGCGCGCGGGAGGCGGGCGTCCAATCCGCCAGCGCCACGACGCCGACCAGCCAGACCGCATACCAAGGCTCGGGCGACGGCAGGAGCAGCCAGCCCGCCAGCGCCGACCCGGCGAGCAGGTCGCTGTGGCGCCAGGCCTGCACGAGAGCGGCGATCGCCGCCGCCGCGAGCCCGGCCCCCACCACGAGCGGGAGCGGCGAGCCGCACCACGCCGCGAGCGCCGGCGCGTGCACCAGCGAGATTCTGGGCGGACCGCCGGAGCGGTCGAGCCCGTGCGCGAGCACGGACCACACCAGCGGCGCGTAGGCGGCGACGAGGGCGAGCAGGGTCGCGCTCGCCGCGACGAGCCGCCGGCGGCGCGGCTGGATCGCGAGGGCGGCTGCCAGCGGTACGAGCGCGACCGCCTTCACGGTCGCCGCGGCCGCCAGCACCGCCAGGCGCAGCCGCTGGTCGCGGACCCGGTCGGCCGCCAGCACGAGCGCCAGCCACCAGACGTCGTTGTGGCCCTCCGCCGCGCTCCAGAGGACCACCGGGTGGTAGGCGAGCAGCGTAGCGAGCCGCCGGCGCGTCCGAGCCGCCAGCGCGACGCAGGCCAGTAGCGCCAGGGCGGACGCGATCCGCAGCGCCATGACGATCCCGCCCGGTCCCAGCGGCCGCAGCGCCGCTACCAGCAGCGCGCACGGCAGCGTGAAGGCCGGGCCGTAGACGTCGCGGGGCAACGAGCCGTCCCAGGCCTGCAAGGCGGCGTCGAGCAGCGGGTCGTGCAGCGTCGTGACGTCGGCGGTGCGGTACGCGCGCGCCCAGGGGTCGATCCCGTGGCCGAGCAGCGCGCCGTACGCGGCGTACGCCCAGACGTCGGCCGAGAGGCGCAGGGGCACCGCCAGCGCGCACGCGAGCGCGAGCGCTGCGACGACGAGCCGAGACGACACGCCCAGGCGAGCGAGCACGCCGAGGGCTTCGCGCCCCGGGCGCGCGAATCCGACGCGACGATGCACGACCACCCCTGGCTGCGGCTCGCGCTGGCGGCGAAACGTGACGGCGCGGCGCTCGACGCCGGCGTCTGGCGGCGCATCATCGAGGGGTACGTCGCCGGCGAGATCGACGACGCCCCGGTCGCGGCGCTCGCCATGGCCTGCACGATCCGCGGGATGGCCGACGCCGAGATCGCCGCATTGACCGACGCGATGGTGCGTTCGGGCGACGTCTTGTCGTTCGGTTCCACCCGCACCATTGTCGACAAGCACTCGTCGGGCGGCGTCGGGGACACCGTGTCGCTCATCGTCGTGCCGCTGGTCGCGGCGTGCGGCGTCCCGGTCGCCAAGCTCTCCGGCCGCGCGCTCGGCCACACCGGCGGTACGCTCGACAAGCTCGAGGCGATCCCGGGGGTGCGCACGGACCTCGACAACGACGCCTTCGTCGCCCAGGTCAACCGGATCGGCTGCGCGGTCGCCGCGCAGTCGCGCCGGCTGGTCCCGGCCGACCTCAAGCTCTACAGCCTGCGCGACCGTACCGGTACGGTTCCGTCGATCGGGCTCATCGCCGCGTCGATCGTCTCCAAGAAGATCGCCGGCGGCGCCGACGCGATGGTGTTCGACGTGAAGGCCGGCAGCGGCGCGTTCATGCGGACCGTCGAGAAGGCGACGGAGTTGGCGCAGACGCTGGTGCGGCTGGCCGCGTCGTTCGGGCGCCGCGCGAGCGCGTTGGTGAGCGACATGGAGGAGCCGCTGGGCGCCGCGGTCGGCAGCGGGATCGAAGCGGTCGAAGCGCGCGACTTTCTGCGCGGGGACGAGCGCGATCCGCGCCTCGCCGAAGCGATCTTCGCCGTCGCGCACGAGATGCTGCGCGTCGGCGGGGTCGCCGCGGCCGAGATCGAGCCGCGCGCGCTGGACGCCTTGCAGTCGGGCGCCGCGTACGAACGGTTCGCGCTCTTGGTCGAGGCCCAGGGCGGTAGCCGCGCCGCGCTCGACGGAATCGCCGCGCACCCGCATCGCGCCACCGCCGCCGCCACGGGCGACGGCGTGGTGACGCGGATCGATGCGGCGGCCATCGGTGAGCTCGCGCGCGAGCTTACGACCGCCGACGGCCCGTTCGCGGGGATTCGCATCATCGCGCGCGTCGGGACCCCGGTCCGAACCGGCGACGTTTTGGCGGAATGCGCCGGCAGCGCGGTCGATCCGGCCGCGGTCGCGCGCGCGTTCACGCTGGGAGCGCACGCTCCGCCGGCACGCAAGCTGGTCGAAGCGATCGTCCGGGATGCCGACCTCGCCGCCTCGTCGAACGCGCGCAGCTGATGGCGACGCACGCGGCCCACACAACGATCGTTACCGGCGGCGCCGGGCTGATCGGCAGCGCGCTGCTGCGGCAGCTCAACCTCGAAGGGCTCGAGGACTGCGTGGTCGTCGACCGGCTCGGGACGAGCGAGAAGTGGCGCCACCTGGTGCCGCTGCGCTTCGCCGACTACCTCGACGCCGAGGAGTTCTACGCGCGCATCGTGGCCGATCCGGGCGCGTTCGGGGCGATCGCGACCGTGTTCCATCTGGGCGCCTGTTCCTCGACGACCGAACGCGACGCTTCGTACTTGATCGCCAACAACGTGCGGCGGTCGCAGGAGATCGCGCGCTGGGCGTTCGAGCGCGGCGCGCGGTTCGTCTACGCGTCATCGGCGGCGACCTACGGCGCGCGCGAGCAGGACATGCGCGAGGATCTCGATCCCCACGCCTTACGACCGCTCAACATGTACGGCTACTCCAAGCACCTCTTCGACCTGTGGATGCGCCGCGAAGGTTTGCTCGACCGCGCGGTGGGCCTCAAGTACTTCAACGTCTACGGCCCCAACGAGGACCATAAGGGCAGCATGCGCAGCGTCGTCGCCAAGGCCTACGAGCAGATCGGGGAGCACGGCACGATCGGGCTGTTCAAGAGCTATCGCGACGGGATCGCCGACGGCGAGCAGACGCGCGACTTCCTCTACGTCAAGGACGCCGCCGAGATCACCACGTTCCTCGCCCGCTCGGAGCGGGCCGGCGGGCTCTACAACGTCGGTTCGGGGATCGAACGGAGTTGGAACGACCTCGCGCGTGCCGTGTTCAACGCGCTCGGACGCAACGTGCGGATCGACTACATCGACATGCCTGAGGCGCTGCGTGGAAAGTATCAGTACCGCACGGTAGCGACGATCGACCGCTTGCACGCGGCGGGTTGGACGCGCCCGATGACCCCGCTCGAGGACGCGGTCACGGACTACGTGCGCAACTACCTCGTGGGCGGCACCGTGCTGGGCGGCGAGTCCGACCTCGCGTCGAGCCCGGCACCGACGTTCTCGGCGACGAGGTAGAGCGGGCGGCCTTTGATCTCGTCGTAGACGCGGCCGACGTATTCGCCCAGGATCCCGATGGTGATGAGCTGCACGCCGCCCAAGAACAAGATCGCGACGATCGTCGAGGTGTAGCCGGGAAAGTTGTAGCCGGTGAAGATGCGCAGCCCGACCTCGTACGCGCCGACCAAGAACGCGAACACGCTGACGATGAAGCCGAACCAGGTCGCGATGCGCAGGGGGATCTCGCTGAACGCGGTGATCCCGTCGATCGCGAACTTGAGCATCTTCGAGACCGGATACTTCGACTCGCCCGAATGGCGCTCGGCGCGCTCGTACTCGATCCCGGTCTGCGCGAAGCCGACCCACGAAACGAGCCCGCGGATGAAGCGGTGGCGCTCGCGCGAGTCGCGCAGCGCCGCGACGACGCGCCGGCTCATCAAACGGAAGTCGCCCGTGTCGACGGGGATCGAGACGTTCGTCAGGCGCCGGATGAGCCGGTAGAACACGGCCGCGGTGAAGATCTTGAAACGGCTCTCGCCCAGGCGCCGGCGCCGCGTCGCGTAGACGACGTCGAAGCCCTCCCGGAACTTCGCGAGAAACTCCTCGATCAGCTCGGGCGGATCCTGAAGGTCGCCGTCCATGAGGACGACCGCGTCGCCGCGAGCGGCGTCCAGCCCCGCGGTCGCGGCGATCTGGTGGCCGAAATTGCGCGAGAGCGAGATGACGCGCAGGTGCGGGTCGGCGCGGGCCGCGCCGCGGAGCTTTTCGAGCGTGGCGTCGCGGCTGCCATCGTCGACCAGGATCACCTCGTAGGCTGCCGGCGCAACCGACAGCCCGGCGATCACGGCGCCGATGCGGCGCAAGAGCTCGTCGACGTTGTCGGCCTCGCTGAAGAGCGGGACCACGACGGAGAGCGTCGCATCCGCGCCGCGGCGCACGGCGAGGTCGTGCGGGAGAGAGGCCACGCCCGGTTGTTCTCGGCGCTCGCCGGGTCTCCCGGCCGTGCCCTGCCGGGCTCGGCGTACGTTGCAGCGAAAGGATGACGCACATGCTCGCGCCGCTGCTCGGCCTCGTTCTGGTGCTCGGTCAAGGTCCGGCCGAATCGCCCGCCCCTTTCGCGCACGTCGGCCCAACCCCGCCGCCGCACGGGTATCCGGCGATCAAAGCGTTCTCGATCTCGACCACCGACGTCCGCGCCGGGCGGCCGGTGCGCGGCGACGTCGAGACCTCCGACAACGTCCACTACGTCGAGGCGCGGGTGGAGTACCGCGCCGTGGCCATGCACGAGGACGCGCCGGGGAGGTTCTCGCTGACCTACACTGTGCCGTGGTGGTTGCCGCCCTGGCTGCGTCACGGCTACACGTTGCACATCATCGCGCGCAGCGTCGACGGCGTCGAAACCAGCCGCGCGATCCCTATCAGCGTACACTGACGGCGAGACGCTCCAGCGCCGTGACCGTTTCGGCGTGGAAGGCAGCCTGGTAGGCGACGATGTCGGCGACGCCGGGGAAGCGCGGATCGGTGCGCCGCGCGCCGCGCCGGTAGCGCCCGCCGTCGTCGAGCAGCAGCCCGCGTGCCGCCAGATTTGCGAGCGCATCGTCGACGCACGCGCGCGCGTCGCGTGCCAGCTCGGGATCGACGAATGCGCCGCGCGGCAGCGCGTCGCGCAGCCGTACGACGCCGTCGGCCGCTTCGTG
>PNAM01000014.1 GCA_003170275.1 Myxococcales bacterium | reverse complement strand
GGCTGCTGCGGCACCACGCCCGATCACGTGCGCGCGATCGCGGAGGCGGTCGGCAAGCTGCCGCCGCGCAAGGTCGAGCGCACGCCCGCGCTGCACGCGCAGCTCAGCGGGTTGGAGGTGCTGACCCTCCGCAAAGAGACCAACTTCCTCATGATCGGCGAGCGCACCAACGTGACCGGATCGGCGCGCTTCGCCGAGCTGATCAAGAAGGGCGACTACCACACCGCCGTCGAGGTCGCGCTCGATCAGGTGCGCAACGGCGCCAACCTGCTCGACGTCAACATGGACGAGGGCATGCTCGACGGGGAGGCGGCGATGACCACCTTCCTCAACATCATCGCCACCGAGCCGGAGATCGCGCGCATTCCGATCATGGTCGACTCCTCGAAGTGGAGCGTGATCGAGGCGGGCCTCAAGTGCGTGCAAGGCAAGGGCGTGGTCAATTCGATCTCGCTCAAGGAAGGCGAAGCCGACTTTCTCGCCAAGGCGCGCGTGATCAAGCGCTACGGCGCGGGCGTGGTGGTGATGGCGTTCGACGAGGTCGGGCAGGCCGACACCGTCGAGCGCAAGGTGCAGATCTGCCGGCGCGCCTACCAGCTCCTGGTCGAGCAGGTGCGCTTCAACCCGCTCGACATCATCTTCGATCCGAACATCCTGGCGATCGCCACCGGCATGGAAGAGCACGCCGACTACGCCAAGAACTTCATCGAGGCCACCAAGATCATCAAGGCCACCTGCCCGGGCTGCAAGATCTCGGGCGGCGTGTCCAATCTGTCGTTCTCGTTCCGCGGCAACAACATCGTGCGCGAGGCGATGAACTCGGCGTTCCTCTACCACGCGATCGCCGCCGGCATGGACATGGGCATCGTCAACGCCGGGCAGGTGATCGTGTACGAGCAGATCGCGCCCGAGCTGCTCGAGAAGGTCGAGGACGTGCTGTTCAACCGCCGCCCCGACGCCACCGAGCGGCTGGTCGAATACGCGGGGACGGTCAAGGGCGGCAAGGGCCAGAAGAAGGAGCTCGACCTGGCCTGGCGCGATGCCACCGTCGAGCAACGCATCAGCCACGCGCTGGTCAAGGGGATCGTCGACTTCATCGACGCCGACGTGGAAGAGGCGCGCCAGAAGTACGCGCGGCCGCTCTCGGTCATCGAAGGGCCGATGATGGACGGCATGAAGATCGTCGGCGACCTGTTCGGCGCCGGCAAGATGTTCCTGCCGCAGGTGGTCAAGAGCGCGCGCGTGATGAAGCGCGGGGTCGCGCACCTGCTTCCTTATATGGAGGCGGAGAAGGCGGCGCTGCCGCTCGCCGAGCAGAAGGCCCAGGGCAAGATCCTGATGGCGACCGTCAAGGGCGACGTCCACGACATCGGCAAGAACATCGTCGGCGTGGTGCTCGGCTGCAACAACTACCAGGTGATCGATCTGGGCGTGATGGTCTCGTGCGACAAGATCTTGAAGACCGCCATCGAGGAGAAGGTGGACGTGATCGGGCTGTCCGGGCTGATCACGCCGTCGCTCGACGAGATGGTGCACGTGGCGCGCGAGATGGAGCGGCTCGGGTTCAAGGTGCCGCTGATGATCGGCGGCGCGACCACCTCCAAGCAGCACACCGCGGTCAAGGTCGCGCCGATGTACGGCCAGTCGACGGTGCACGTGCTCGACGCGTCGCGCGCGGTCGGGGTGGTGGCGGCGCTGCTCGATTCGGACAAGCGGCGCGAGCTGGACGTCGCCAACCGCGAGGAGCAGGCGCGGCTGCGGGAGCTGCATTCGAAGAAGCGCGTGCGGCCGCTGTTGCCGTTCTCGACGGTGAACGCGCGCCGCCTGCAGATCGAGTGGAAGCGCGAGGAGCTGGCGCGGCCGGAGTTCATCGGGCGCAGGCTGCTCAACGACGTGCCGCTCGGCGAGATCGCCAGGTACATCGATTGGACGTTCTTCTTTACCGCCTGGGAGCTGACCGGGCGCTTCCCGCAGATCCTCGAGCACCCCGAGCAGGGCGAGGCGGCGCGCGATCTGTTCGCCAACGCCCAGCGGCTGCTGAAGAAGATCACCGACGAGAAGCTGCTGCGCGCCAACGCGGCCTACGGGTTCTGGCCGGCCAACAGCGACGGCAACGACATCGTCGTGTTCGCCGACGAGTCGCGCAAGAGCGAGCTGTGCCGCTTCAACATGCTGCGCCAGCAGGCGCAAAAGACGGGCGCGTCACCGAGCGACGAGCCGTACCTGGCGCTTTCGGACTTCATCGCGCCGTTGTCGAGCGGGCTGCCCGACTACCTCGGTGGGTTCGCGGTCACGTCGGGGCTCGGCTGCGACGACCTCGCGCACCACTACGAGCGCGAGCTCGACGACTACAGCGCGATCGTGGTCAAGGCGCTCGCCGATCGGCTGGCCGAGGCGTTCGCCGAGCTGCTGCACGCGCGCGTGCGGCGCGAGTGGGGCTACGGCAAGGACGAGCGGCTCTCGAACGACGAGCTGATCGCGGAGAAATATCGCGGCATCCGCCCGGCG
>PNAM01000110.1 GCA_003170275.1 Myxococcales bacterium | reverse complement strand
CCGAGCTCGGCCACAGCGGCGTCGAGCGATTCTTGCCGGCGGCCGAAGATGAAGACGAAGGCGCCCTCCTCGATGAAGCGCTTTGCTGCAGCGCGGCCGATGCCGGTAGCGCCACCGGTGATCACTGCGGTCTTTCCATTCAGTCTGGTCATGACGATCATCCCCCTTGGGGTTCACTTCATCGGGGAATGTCGGGATGGCAGACTCAAAAACAACTAATTAAGTTTAGACCTTCTTGGTCTACAAATCAGATGATGTGCGCGATCGACGTCGACCAGGGTTGGTTTGAGTCGCCGCCCACGAGGGCAGGATTTCACGTGCCGCCACACGTTGGCTTAGCCAGCTCCGCTGATGCCGGTTTCTTCTTCGGGACCCGCCCATTGATCTGTTCGGCTCCCGTGTAACGCCAAGCTTGAACCTTGCCCTGTTCGACGTCGCTGCCGCACCTGTGGCGCTATCAGGGAGTTCAGCGCTTGGATGACCAACGCCATGCATGACGCGGGCGACCCGGCGCTGAACAGGCCGTTCCGCCAGATGACGGCGGGCGCCAGTTTAGACGAACTGTTTGACTCGTCCATGGCAGGCCGCCTGCGCACCGGGCGGCGAAGCAACGAGTCGAGGCTTGAACGCGACGGGCTTAATAGGTCGATTTTGAGGTCCTCGGGTGTGCGGTCGCCGACGGCGAGCGTGAGGCGAGATTGAACCGCACCGCAATGCTTCACTCCGAGCCCTCACCTCGCAACGCTCGCTACGGAGGTCAGGTAATTCAGCATCCACCGTCCAGCCGGTCCGAGGCTGTGCTCCGAAATGTAGGCAGCGCCAAGCACCAGCGGTGTGAGCGAGTCGAAGCCAGCCGGTTGAATGACCGTCAGCCTCCCGTCCTTGATTTCGTCCTCTACCATGTGCGCCGGCATATTTCCCCAGCCCAGCCCTGCGAGCAGCATAGATTTTTTGGCGCCAAGATCGGCCAAGCGCCAGGTTCTACTGGAAAGCACGCCCCAATCGACGGCAGCCGTCAAAGTTGACGCGTCCGTCAAGACAAGTTGAACATGCCGGCGAAGTACGTGCGGCTCGATAATGCCCTGTACGGACGCGAGGGGATGGGATGGCGAGACCACTGGCCAGAGAGCAATGGTGGTGATCGGAGCAAGTTTGAGCGCGGCGAGTTCAGCCACGTTGCTCGGCAGCAATCCGATGGCGCATTTCCCGTCAGTCACCAGGTCAGCAGCGGCACCCAGTGACGCGACGTAGAGGCGTGGCGGGACTGTCGGGAACTGCTCGGTGAAAGCCCGAAGCGCATCAAATATCGGAGGCAGCGGATAAAACGCGTCCAGCACGATACTTAACTCGGCTTCCAGGCCGCGGGCGAGGCCGCGCGCCTGCTCGCGGAACGCTCCCGCTTCTTCAGCAATACGACGCGCTCGGGCCAGTAGTGCGCGACCGGCCGGTGTTAGTACCGAGCGGTAGGCCGAACGATCGAACAGCGGGACGCCGATTTCAGCCTCCAGCTTTCGGATCGCGTAGGTAACTGCCGACTGAGCCCGTTGCAGCGATTTTGCCGCTTTCGGGAAGCTGCCCTCGTCAACGATTGACAGAAAAACCCCGATCTGATCGAGGGTAAGCGCGTCCATGATCTAATCCATATATCAAGACGGTATAAACTTAGCCGCTTTTTCGAGCGATTCCCGAGCCTAGGTTATTCAGGTAGCGGTAACCCTGCGGCAGGTGCCCGCCATCCTTCGGTGCGACCGCGACGAGGAGCACCATGGAAATACGGCTCGATGGGGAAGTAGCCATTGTGACCGGAGGTGACAGCGGCCTCGGTCGCGCCGTCGGGCTCGAGCTAGCGCACTCCGGTGCGGCCGTCATCATCAGCTTCCACACCAACCGGGACAAAGCGGACGAAGTAGTCGACACCATCGAGCGCGCCAATGGTCGGTGTTTGGCCGTTCAGGGACGCGAGCGGGCGCCGGCATCGGCCTCCTGCCGAACTTCGTCGCGGATCCGCTCGTCGCGGCCGGCGTCCTGCTGGCGGTGCTCCCTCGCGTGCGTCGCGGATTCGGCATCATCATGCTGCATCCCCCGACGGGCTCGCTTCCGCGGAAGGTCATCGCGTTTCGCGATGTGCTCATCGGCGCGCTCGGACGGCCGAGCACGCCTGAGGCCGATGGCTATGGGCGACAGTCGGATCGGCGTGGCCCGACTCGACATGCCGGCTGATTGGATTACGTTGAGACCATGCACCCCGAGCGCTCGGATGCGTTTGTATTTTTCGGTTCCACGGGAGACCTGGCCTTCAAGCAGATCTTCCCGGCGCTACAGGCGCTCTTACGCCGCGGTCAGCTCGACATGCCCATCGTCGCTGTCGGAAGGAAGAAGCTCGGCATCGACGAGCTGCGCGCGCGTGCGAAAAAGAGCCTGACGGCGAGCGACGGCGTGGACAGCGCCGCCTTCGAGAAGCTCTCCAGCCAGCTGCGCTACGTCGTCGTCGACTTCGACGACGCGGCGACGTTCGGCCTCATCCGCGAGGCGATGGGCGACGCGAAGCACCCCCTACACTACGTCGCCCTGCCGCCCGAGGTCTTCGAGAAGGTGGCAACGAATCTGGCAAAGGCCGGGCTGGCCGGAGGGGCGCGCATCGCCCTTGAGAAGCCGTTCGGGCACGATTCCGCCTCCGCTCGGGCGCTGAGCAAGGCGCTCCACGCGTCTTTCCCCGAGGAGTCCATCTTTCGCCTCGATCATTTCTTGGGAAAGGAGTCCGTGGAAAACATCGCCTACTTCCGCGCGGCCAACCCGCTCCTCGAAGCGAGCTTGCAGCACGAGCAGGTCGAGAGCGTGCAGATCACGATGGCGGAGACCTTCGGCGTAAAAGGGCGCGCGAAGTTCTACGACAGCGTCGGCGCCGTGCGAGACGTCGTGCAGAACCACATGCTCGAGGTTGTCGCGTGCCTCGCCATGGAGATTCCGTCGGAAAAGGGGCACGTCGCGCTGCGCCGGGAGCGCAGTCGCTTGCTGGCGCGAATGGACGCGCTCTCGCCAGCAGACATCGTCCGCGGACAGGTTCGCGGATACAAGGACGAGGATGGCGTTGCCGGGGATTCGACGACGGAGACGTTCGCCGCTCTGCGCGTGACGATAGACTCGGCCCGTTGGCGCGGCGTTCCGTTTCATATCCGCGTCGGCAAGCAGCTTCCCGTCACCGCGACGGAGGTGTTGGTGCGGTGGAAAGCAGCGAGGAGGCCCGTGTTGGAGGAGCAGTCGCCGCCGGCGCCCAACCATGTTCGCTTGCGCATCGGGCCGGACGCCGTGATTGCGTTCGGCGCCAACGTGAAGAAGGACGGCGAAGCGATGGTCGGCGAGCTCAAGGAGCTCGTTCTGCAACGAGCCCCCGGGGATGCGATGAAGCCCTACGATCGCCTTCTCGGCGACGCCATCGACGGCGACGCGACCCTATTCGCCCGCCAGGACGCCGTCGAGGAATCGTGGCGCGTCGTCGACCCGGTGCTGGGCGACGCCACGCCGGTCTACCTCTACGAGCCGGGCTCGTGGGGGCCGGCCGAAGCCGCGCGAATCAGTCCTCCTGACGGCTGGTCCAACCCGAGCTGACGCTCGCCGCGAAGGAGCTTGGATGGAAATTCGACTCGAGGGGCAAGCAACGCAACAACCGCCGCGCGCGATCGCGGATCACGGGGTTATCGGCAACCTCTCGACGATGGCTTTGATCGGGCTGGACGGAACGATCGACTTCATGTGCTGGCCGACGTTCGACAGCCCGAGCCTCTTTGCCGCGCTGCTCGATCCCGACATCGGCGGCGCCTTCGAGTTGGCGCCGGCAGTCGCAGATGCGCGCGTCTTGCAGCGCTATCTCCCTGACAGCAACGTCCTTTTGACGCGCTGGCTCAGCGACGAGTTCAGTGCCGAGATTCTCGACTTGATGGCCGCGCCTTCGGAGGCAGGAAACGATGCGCCATGCCTCATTCGCCGCGTACGGGTCACGCGCGGACGCGTTCGCTTTCGCCTACGCTGCGCTCCACGGTTCGACTACGCTCGCGTGACACCGACGGTCACCGTTGGCAGCGAGGAGGTACTCTTCGCCGCCGGCGAGCTGCGCGTCCGCCTCTGCGGTGCGGTCGAGTTCAAAGCCGAGCCGGGTGCCGTCAGCGCGAGCTTCACGCTCGAGGCGGGCCAGCATCGTGACTTCGTCCTTGATGACGCGAGCGCCGAACCCCTCGACGCCGACGACTGCGACAGCATCGTAAATCGGACGGTACGCTATTGGCAGGACTGGGCAGCTCATGGCAGCTACCGTGGTCGTTGGCGCGACGCTGTCATGCGGTCCGCGCTGCTCCTGAAGCTGATGACCTCTCGGCGCCATGGCTCGATCGTCGCGGCGCCGACGTTCGGACTTCCCGAGACTCGAGGCGGCTCACGCAACTGGGACTATCGCGGTACCTGGATCCGAGACGCCTCGTTCACGGTTTATGCGTTGCTGAGGCTCGGCTACCCGGCCGAGGCCCTGGCGTTCACGCAGTGGGCGGCGAAACGCGCCGAAACCTGCCCGCACGGCAGTCTGCGCGTGATGTATGCCGTCGACGGCGGACCGGTCCCGTCAGAAGTGACGCTGGATCATCTTTCGGGATACGGCGGCGCGCAACCAGTGCGCATCGGCAACGCCGCCGCCGATCAGCTGCAGCTCGACATCTACGGCGCTCTGCTCGACGCGATTTATCTCACCAACAAGTACGGCGCAGCCTCTTCGCACGCCGAGTGGGAGGGCGTTCTCCGCGTCGTCGGATATGTGTGCGACAATTGGAAGCGGCCCGACGCCGGCATCTGGGAGCTGCGCAGTGAGCCGGTCGAGCACCTTCACTCGCGCCTGATGTGCTGGGTAGCTGTCGACCGAGCGATGCGGTTGGCCCAGAAGCGATCCCTCGCTGCACCGTTTGCAAAATGGGCAGAGGCCCGCAACGCCTTGAGTGAGAACATCTGGAGCAACTTCTTCGACGAAAATTTGGGCCACTTCGTGCGTAGTAAGGGAAGCCGGGAGCTCGACGGCGCGATCCTCATGATGCCTCTGGTGCGCTTCATTGGCGCAACCGATCCTGCCTGGCTCGCCACGCTCGACGCGGTCGGCGATCAGCTGTCGGACAATGGGCTCGTCATGCGCTACAACCGTCTCGATGGGCTCGACGGCAAGGAAGGCTCGTTCGCCGCTTGCGCATTCTGGCACGTCGAGTGTCTCGCAAGAGCAGGACGACTCCAGCAGGCGCGCGATAACTTCGAGAGTCTCCTGACGCTCGGCAATCACCTGCAGCTGTACTCCGAAGAATTCGACGTTCGCGGCGAGATGCTCGGAAACTTTCCACAGGCCCTTACGCATCTGGCGCTCATCAGTGCCGCCTATTACCTCGATCGTGCTCTCGATGGTTCGAAAAATAGGCTCTGGCCCGCATGAACTTCTCTGTACAGCCGATCGGGATGGCCATCGCCTTGAGATTCGACGGGCGGAACCACCAGCGCACGCGATCCTCGGTGCTGGCCTCCCCGCCAGTGGAGGAGGATGACAAGAGTGATCGACTTGCGGACTGTGAGAGGCCGGCGGTGGCGGTGAGGCAGGATCCCGAACGGCGACGGCGGCGGCAGCGTGGTGTCGCCGGGCGCGGGCTCGACACCGCGTCTTGGCGACCAGCGACAATGTGACGCAGGGGTGCCGTGGATCCGTCGCGATACGATCTTGTGAGCCCTTTCCGCAGACCTCACGCTATCGGGCGCCGATCTTCCAGAGCCTGTCGATCTAGCCGGCGCCGCCTGCAATACAATCGTCAATAGTCCACCGGTCGTGCAGCAGGTCATCGCAAATCTGCCGATGCCATCGCCCGCAAGCGGCGGAATGATAGTACCGGGAACCTATCATCTGACTGACTCGAAGATTGATCGCGCACTGCTTCGGCTGCCGCACATGCGACGCCGCGAGCACCGCCCCCATTCCCCCCCTGCCGGAGCAGCTTCTCGATCCGGTAGGTGCCCTGGATTCGCGGACACGGCCAAGAGCGATCCTGGGATAAGCTTGTCGGAGTTGGAAGCTGCGTTGGATATCGAGGGTTTTCTCTCGCGACCCATTGGCCGGTATGTCACCGGCGACCATTACGTCGTGTGGAGCCACAGCGCGAACCTGGCCGGCTCGGCGATCTGGGGGACGCCCGACGAATTCGAGACTCGCGCCATCATGCGTCTGTGGGACTTCGGTCGGGCGCTCCCGACCCCGTCGGGCGGGATCGACGTCATCACCGACGGCTTGCACCTGGAGCGTTTCGATCATGGTGCGTTCGATCTGGTGGTCGACTATACCCGGCAGCGCGCGGGCGAATTCTCCCGTCGCTATCGCCGCCAGGCCATCGTCCACCCGATCGGCATGACCGCAGCGGTCATGGTCGGCACCTTCTCGCTCGGCGGCATGTCGCACGAATGGAAGGCCTTCGACAACTCCGCGGCTGCGTTCGCCTGGCTCGATCGGCCCGAAGGGCGCGCGGTCGCGGTCGAAGTGAACACCATCGTCGAGGCGGCCCGAGGCCTGGCGCCGCTCGTGCGTGAAGTACGCGCCCGGTTGCAGGAGCGCCCCGACCTGACGCTGGCCGCGGCGGCCCGCGACCTGGGCCGCTCGGTGCGGGGGCTGCAGCGCGAGCTCGAGCGCAGCGGTACCAGCTTTCGTGCCGAAGTCGAGCGCGCCCGCATCCTGGTGGCGCAACGGCTGCTGGTCGATACTGATCTCAAGCTCGAGGTGGTCGCGCAACGCGTCGGCTGCTCTTCGCTGCCGATCTTCTCGCGCCTGTTCCGGCGCGTGTTGGGCGAAACCCCGAGTCAGTTTCGCCGCTCCCGTCGCTGAACAGCGAGGCGCGCCGAGCACACCGTCTGGCGCCCAGGGGTAAGCGGCGGTTGCTATGAGATCGAGATGCCTGGTGCGGCACGGCTGGGTGACAAGTCGAACATCCCCGCCGATACGCACGGCTGCCTCGGGTGCCCGCACCCCGCGGTCGGTCCCGCCATCTCCGGATCGCCCAACGTCAACATCAACGGGCGCCCGGCCGTACGCGTCGGCGACAAGGGCATTCACGCCGCGTGCTGCGCCGGCAACATGTGGCAGGCCTCGACCGGATCGGCGACGGTAAACATCAACGGCAAGGCCGCGCACCGCCAGGGTGACAACGATCAGCACTGCGGCGGCATGGGCGTGATGATCGAGGGCTCGGCCGATGTGATCATCGGCGGCGCGACCTCTGGAGGAGGTGGCGGCGGCGGTGGCGGCGGTGGCGGCGGCGGCGGCGCGGGTGGAGGCGGCGCCACGGCGAATGCGAGCCAGGGCCCGGGATCGTCCACGAGCTCCGGCGCAAACGGCGGAGCGACGGCGGGCGCAGCCGGCGCGGCCACGAGCAGCCAGGCGTCTCCGGCGCCCGCGAGCCCCGCCCCGACGAAGACGGAGGACGGCTCGCCCGCTCCCCCGCTCAAGACCTTCGCGTTGGTCGAATTCGAAGACGTCCTGTTCCGCCAGTTCAGCGCGGTGATTCCGCCCAACCACCCGCTGAAGCCCGACGGCACACCGAACCAGAGCGTCACCGGCATCGGCACCATCGCCGCCTGTCTCCGCTACGCGAACGATCACGGCGACCAACAGCTTCTGGTCGCCGGCCACGCCGACGTGCATCCGTCCGCTACCTACAAGTTGCAGATCTCGCAACAACGCGCCACCTGCGCCCATGCGCTGCTCACCGGCGACGGGCGCGCGTTCGCCGACGTTGCCGATGCCAGCCATCGCGTCCAGGACTACCAGCAGATCCTCGGCTGGATCGCCGATGTGCGCGGATGGCCGTGCAATCCGAGTGGGCTCGATGACCAACATGGCCCGGCGACCACCCGCGCGCTGCTTGCGTTTCAGCGCGCCTATAACGCGGACCACCCGAACGCGTTGAAGGAGACGGGCGCGATCGACTACGCGACCTGGCAGGCGTTCGCCGACTTCTACGAACAGGCGCTCGTCGAGGAATTGGGCGGCGATCGCGAGGCTCTGCGTTCGGTGCGGGCACAGCTCTCGTTTCTCTCACCCAGTGTCGTCGGCTGCGGGAACTTCCACCCGACGACCGGGCCGTATCGTAGCCAGACCAATCGGCGTGTCGAGCTGCTCTTCTTTCAGAGCGATCAAGTCCCCGATCTCGCCTGCCATGGAGGGGGCTGCCTGCCCGATCGCTGCGAAATCTACGACCCGGCCAAGTATCGTCGCGTGCACGTGCCGATGCCGCCACCTGGGCCAATCAAGCCGCGAGCCACGCCGGAGTACACCGCGGCGCGATTGGTGTCGCGGTGCTCGCTCGGCCGCAGCTTCCCCAAGCCTTCGGCGCTTCCGCTGCTGAAGGCGTTCGCCCAGCGAGCCGCCAATCCGGCACTGCACGTGTTGGTCATGGGTCACAGCGATCGATTGGATGACGACGGCGCGACGCTGGCCGTCTCGCGCGCGAGCGCCGCGGCCGTCTCCGCGCTGCTCACCGGCGACGAGCACCATTTCCGCCAGCGCTTCGACCGCGGCGAGTGGGGCTGGGAGGAGATCCAGTGGATGCTCTCGGCGCTCGAGGTCGACGGCGATCCGTTCTACGTCGGGATGGTGGACGGGCATCGCGGCGACGTGACCGGTGTCGCGTTGCAATCGTTCCAGTTCTTTCATGGGCTCCCGCTCAATCATCGCTGCGACGGCGCCACACTCGACAAGATCATCCACGAGTACCTGGCGCTGATCGGCGAGCAACGTCCCGCCGCGGCACAGATCGAGACAATCGGCGGCGGTGATTGGCACGCGCCGCTCACGCTCAGCGCCGGCGGGGCGCCGCTGACCGGGCCCGAGTACGCCGATTCGCGACAGATCGGTTTTCGTCGCGTCGAGCTGTTCCTCTCCGCGCGGGCGTTCGTCCCGTCCCCGTCCGCCTGCGCTGGCGGACGACACGACGGCTGCGCCGCCTACCAGGCCTGGTGCGGTGACGTGAAGGAGACCGTCGCCAGCGATGCCGCGCCCACCATGCGCTTGCGGGTGACCGACTCCTACAACGTCCCTGTCGAGAACCTGGCGATGGATCTGGTCGAGCTCACGCCGTCGGGCGAGAACGCGGTCGGCAAGATCCAGTCGGGCGCACTCGGGCTGGTGCGCTTTACCCGACCGCCCGGGCTGTACAGCGTTCGGTTCACCATCACTGGTGTCGCGCATCGCATCGGCTTCTTCGCTCATCCCGACGAGGTGGGCGGGCTCGGAATTCGGATCCCGGGTGATCTGGACGCGCAGGGGAAATGACCATGCCAGCTCGCATTGCGCTCATGCCTCCGATCTTGAAACCGGGACTGGGAACCGCGGCGCTGCTCCGCTGCGATCTCGGTTTTTTGGACCAGCACCAGGGCGCGAATGCGCGGCTCATCATCTACGAAGCCGACAGCTACCTGCGCACGGCGGCCGGGCTCGCGGAGCGCACCAACGACGATCGGCTCGCCGGATTCACCTCCGACACGTTCACGCTTCCCAAGGACGCGCGCGATCCGGTCATCGAATCGGGCAGTGGCGTGCTGCTCAAGCTCGACGGCGCGCCGCGAAAAACGAAGAGCGGCAAGTGGTTCTTCGAGATCTCCAGAAAACAGCAGGCGGACGACGCGGGGCCGAAGATCCGTCTACAGCTGGCGCAAGCCGACGATCGCGTCTTGCAAGTGGCCGAGCTGCCGTTTCGTCAAGCGGGCAACTCCTGTGCTTCGACGTCGGGGTTGGTGGTGCGCATCGCGCTGGTCGATAGCGGCGAGGTGATCGCCTCCAGCCTGAATCCACGCCAGAGCGCCGGCGCCAGCCCGATCGTGCTGTGCCTCGACGTACCACAGGAGCCGTCGCTGAGCGGCATCGGTGACGTGGTGGAGGCCGGCGCGCCGCGCGAATCCGCCGGGGCCGCGCCGGAGCAACGCGTGGTCACGCCCGATCTCACCGGCTTCTACGAGGCGATCCCCAACGAAGCGAACAAGAGCTCGCCGCTGCTCCTGCAGCTCCATCAGGCGGGAAAGGTGCTGGTCGGTTGGTTCACGCCGCCTCCTTCGTTCGTACCCGACGTCGATCGGCTCTATAGCCGCATTCCGAAGACCGGCCAGAACCAGGTGAACATGGAGCCGGGCGTGCTGGTGGCCTACCTCGATCTGCACTCGGAACGTGGATTCAACATGACTTGGATGGAGCAGCCTCCCAATCGGCCTTTCAACCAGATCGATCCCGATCACCTCATCGCGCAGATCACCCAACAGAGCACCGCGGTGAAGGGCGAGGCCTTGCTCCGGGTCATCGTCGAGAAGGACACCAACTTCTTCCGCGAGCTGCGCATCAAGTTCGACGGCAATGCAGTCGTGGAGGATCGTTTCGTGCGCGTCAAGGCGGGCGCGCGCTGGTCGTGGTTCCACGCACAGGGGCTTCCCCAGGACCTGCAAAAGATGGTGATCGCCGAGCAGATTCGCCCGGTGCCGAGCTCGTTCTACGCCGCCATTCGCCCGATCGTCGCCAGTAGCAGTGGCAAGCCGGCGAAGATCATCAAGCACCTCGAGGTGTGGCGCAGCGCCGGCAAGATCGACAAGATCCAGAAGCGCGGCGACATCTCGCTCCTGGTCAGCGACATCTTCGGCACTGGCATGGCGAATCCGAACAACGACGTCTACCGCGAGGGCATCGCCACCCGCATGCGCTCCTACGCGGCGACGGAGATTCTGCTCATCGACAAGGAGCGCAAGTCGGTGCTCGAGTGGCTCCAGGAGGTCATGGCCGAGGAGCTCGACTTTCTGAAGGAGAAGGGCCAGACCACGTCGAACGTGAGGCAGCGATTCGAGAAGGTGGGGATTCGTCCGCAGGGAGAATTCCGCTACACGCTCGACTTCTACAAGCTCGGCGGCGGCCCGCCTCAAGTGATCGTGAAGCTGGGATTCTGGGGATTCCTGCTCGACATCAAGAAGGAGCGGCTCGAGTTCGAGAGGGACTCGCTCGGCGCAGTGAAGAAGACTTCCGACGGTCAGCCTATCGTGAAGAAAGCCACCGTGATCTACGACTCGAGCACCAATCTCACCCACAAGTACGGCGGATTCTTCGTCGACATCGGCGCCGGGCTCGGCTTCGACGGCAAGGTCGGCATCAAGGGCTCGAAGGCGTTGGTGGGCACGGCGGTGTTCACCTCGTACTCGGATCTGAAGCTCGAAGACTTCGATGGCGCCGATTTCTCGATCGCCATGGCCAAGGGGCCCACCTTCAGCTTCGGCGTGGCGGTCACGCTCGAGCTGTCCTCCGCCTACGTGGAGTTCCGGCTGACGAACGGGGTGGTGCTCCACACCGTCGTCGAGAAGTCCCTGAAGGACGTGCAGCCGCTGAAGATGCCGGGCATCGACGAATTCAAGAAGAAGGTCGCCGAGCCGAAGTTCGAGGTCAAGCTGTTCGAGCTCTCAGTCGGCTGGGGCAAGCTGGTGCTCAACACCAACCCTTACGTTGCCGCCGACCACCCGCGTCCACCGCTCGACAAGAACAACCAGCACGACCTGTTTCGCTGGACCGCGTCGTTCTTCAAAGTCGACTCGGCGGACATCGATACCGTGCTGTACATCGCCAGCACGCGATCGTATCTCGAGGTGCTGCTGGCCATCGACCGAGCCCTGTTCGAGGTCGGCAATGCGCGCGTGCGGGCCTATGGCTACGCCTCGCCCGAGCACACCGAAAAGCACAACCTCGATCTCTCGAAGCGGCGAGCCGAGGCGATCATCCAGGCCACCAAGGACGCGTTCGGATCGACACTGGCGGTCGATGTCCTCACCTCCGAGGGGCTGGGTGAGAAACCGGCCCGCGACGCCGGCCTGCTCGACCCGCCCGATCCGCCGATGCCGCGGGCGCAGTGGCAGAAGCAGCACGCCGATCAGGTGAAGCAATGGCCCGATTGGCGGCGTGTCGATCTCGTCATCGAGGGTCAGGTGGTAGCCCGCATTCGTACCGAGCAACCCTGACCCGCCGAATACCACGATGGTTCCAACGCTGGATGCAACGCCCTTCAGCGAGAGCGGTCCTCGTAGTCATCCACCAACGAGGCACCTGTGCGACGGACCGATGCGAATGATGGCGAGGAACATCAAAGGCTAGCAGGTGCGCGGGTGCTTATCGGAGAGTCGAGACGTGCCCGCTTGGTCGCCGCCGCGCGGGCGCCCGTGGCGACCAGGGCAGCAGCAACTCGCCCTCCGCGATCACGCCGACGACTTCGACGGCATCGACCCGCAAGCCTTCATCGAGTAGCTCAACCCCACCCTCGACGCTGCGCACGACCGCGGCGCTGGTAACGTCTGCGCCTGGTCCGCTCGAACGTAGCTCAGCTCACCGACGGGGAGTGCCCAGCGTAGCTGGGGTTCAGAACGCCCCCGCGACCCCCAGCCCGCCTCCGTCGCGCGTGATCCACGGAGCCGGCAGCAACACCGATCGCCGCTGCGCGGTCGCAGGCCCGCGCTCCATGCGTCGCAGCTTCCGCAGATCGGAGAGCCCGGCCGCGAAGACGCCCACGCTCGGCACCAACGCCGCGCCGCCGATGACCGTGAGAGCCTCGCCCGCGGCGAAGGTATCGGGGGCCCAGCCTGGTGGCGTGTATCCGTTGAACGAATACGGATAGGGCGTCTTGACGAGCAGGATCGTCCCCGCCGCTGCGGCCACGACGGACAGCGCCGCGCTCACGCCGCCGCCGAGCACCATCCGTCGCGCGCGCCGCACTCGCTGTTCGAGCTCGCCCGCATCGAGGAGCTGCAGCGATCGCCTGCCTTCCGCGGCGTGCCCGCTCGTCCCCGCGAGGATCACGCCGGTGAGCATCAGGTTCGCGCCCATTCCCACGAACCCTCCGATCAGCCCGATCCCGATGATCCCTCCGGCGCAGTCCTGGCAGGAATTGCCGGGGGTACCGATCATGGCGCCCCCGGCGATGGCGCCGACTACCGCGAGCCCGGCGCCGACGATCGCCAGCGCCTTCCCGGTCGTCAGAACCCGGTTCCGCGGGCGAACCGTCACCTCCGATGACCTATCAGCCAGGTACGGCGCAGCCGCGTGGAGCGCACTGATGGACACGCCCGCGCCGCCACGCTTTTCCAGGGCATCGATCGCCGTCGTCAGCTCTGCGCGCTGCTCGTCGAATTCGCCAATGGCTCGTTCGAGCGCTGTCCGTTGCTCGATCGAGACTGCAAAGCCCACATCCCGCTGGAGCCCCACTCGACGGTCGTCGGGTGTGAGGCGTTGGCGGCAGTCCCTCAGCTCCCGCGCGGCCTCGCTGGGCTGCCCCGACCGCTGCAGCCGATCGGCGCGCGCGAAACCGCGCCGCAGGTAGTCGAGCCCGGCCTGGTCGTCCAGGTCGACTGTCCGGGTCCGAAGCAGCACGCGCGGGCCGCCTTCACGCCGCGCGGAAATGACCGCCGGTCGATCCTTCGGCGCCAGCGCAGCCACCTCGTCCAGGTCCGCTCGCCGGACGATGTACGTGATGTCGCAACCACCCGCCGCAACCAGAAGCACGCACGCGATTCCAAGCCTGTGACCGACACGACCCATGTCCTCGCTGGCTGAGCAATCGGCGTGCCGTCGCCTGGATCGTCCCAACCCGGTGGAATGAGCCGATGCGGCCGGCGCTGCGTCAGCTTATCGACAGCGCACCCGTTCACGAGTCATCGCCTGTCCCCACGACCGGAGGCCCTGGTCACGTCCACACCGCCGCAGAGGCGCTGGGAGTGATTGGGCTCGCGCTACTCGGTCTCTGATCGCAAGGAGCAGCCGGGAAGGAACGGTCCCTTTGGCAGGGCCTATTGATGCCTCTGGCACGCGCGCGACACCTGCCCTGCCGCGCGCTCAGTCGGCCTGATGTACTTGTTCGTGGTCGTCACCTGCTTGTGGCCAGCCAGGTACGCGATGCCTGCCAGGTTGGTTCTCACGCGGCAGTCCAGCTTTGATCGCCGCCGCTCGGAAGACGCCGAGAATCGACAGCCGCGGGATAGAATCGGGCGCGGGTGGCCTTCAACAGCTACGTGTTCGTGCTGTTCTTCGCCGTGGTGCTGGTGCTCCACCGGTCGCTCCGCGGTCAACGCGCGCGGCTGTGGCTGCTCTTGGTGGCGAGCGCGATCTTCTACGCCTCGTGGAGCGCGCCGTTCCTGGCGCTGCTCGGCCTCTCGATCGTCGTCGACTACGGGCTCGGGCTTGCGCTCGCCTCGGCGACCCGGCACCGCAAGCTGCTCCTGGCGGTCAGCATCGCGCTCAACCTGGGCGCGCTCTCGCTCTTCAAGTACGGCGACTTCCTCGTCGGCAACGTCAACGGGCTATTGCGCCTGGCCGGCGTCGCGCGCTCGGTGCCGCTGCCCGGGCTGACGCTGCCGCTCGGCATCTCGTTCTACACGTTCATGACGCTCAGCTACACCATCGACGTCTACCGCGGCGCCTGCCCGGTCGAGCGCTCCCTCTTGCGCTATGCGGTGTTCCTGATCTTCTTTCCGCACCTGGTGATGGGGCCGATCCTACGCGCGAACGAATTCCTGCCGCAGCTCGCTGAGCCCGATCCCACGGCGGATCGCTCCCATTTCGGCGTCAATCGCATTGCAATCGGCTTTGCAAAGAAGCTGCTGTTAGCGGACCTGCTGGCGCGCTTCGTCGAGCCGGTGTTCGCCGATCCGGCGGCCTACGACGGCGCCGCCAACCTGATCGCCGTCTATCTGTACCCATTTCAGATCTATTTCGATTTCTCCGCCTATTGCGACATCGCCATCGGCTGCGCCGCGCTCCTCGGCTATCGCCTGCCGGAGAACTTCGACCGTCCGCTGCTCGCCGCCAGCCTGCGCGACTTCTGGCGCCGCTGGCACCGGACCTTGTCGAACTGGCTGCGCGATTACGTCTATCTCCCGCTCGGCGGCGCGCGCAACGGCGAGGGACGCGCGGCGCTCAACGTGCTGGTGACGATGGTGCTCGGCGGCTTGTGGCACGGCGCGGCGTGGCACTACGTCGCGTGGGGCGCGCTCAGCGGCGCGGTGTTGATCCTCGAGCGCCTGTGGGCCGGGCCCCCGCGCGCGTGGCGCGTGCTGGTGACCTTCAACCTGTTCGCCCTGACGCTGGTGCTGTTCCGCGCGCCGTCGCTGCGCTTGGCCGGGACGGTGCTGGCGCGCATCGCGCGGCTGCCGTCGAGCGCGAGCCCGACCCGCGTGCTGCTGGCGCTGACGCTGCCGGCGCTGCTGCTCAGCGCGTACGCGCTCTGTGCATCGCTGCGGCGCAGCTGGGAGGAGGTGGCGCCGCGCACGTCGCTGCAGGCGGTCGGCTACGGCTGCGCGCTCGGCGTCACGGTGTTGCTGCTGGCGATGCTGGGCGCGCCACCCACCGAGTTCATCTACTTCCACTTCTGATGCGGCGCCGTGCCTACATCTCGCTCGTCGCCTTCGTCGCCACGCTCGCGCTCGCGCACCTGGTGACCCGCCGCCTGTTGCCCGCGCTCTACCGCGCCAAGGCGGTGCGCGAGCTGGTCTCGCCGCAGCGGCGCGAAGCGCTCGATCCCACCGGCCGCCGTGGAGAGGTGGCGGTCATCGGCACCAGCCTCTCGGGCGGCCTCGCGCCCGCGCTGGCCACGCGCTTCGGCGGCACGTTCATCAATCGCGCGCGCCCCGGCTCGCTGATGGCCGACGAATGGGCGCAATCGGTCTACGCGCGAACCGCGGGTGCGCGCCTCCTGCTCTTCGAGCTCGACCCGTTCACCTGGCACCCCGAGCACGCCGGCGAGCTGCTGCGCTACCCGCTGTATGCCGGAGCGCTCGCCGGCGCGGCGGGCCCCGCGGTCGCGCGCCGCATCTTCGGCCAGCTCGGCGTCGAGGGCGTGCTGAGCCGATTGGCCGAGCAGTTCGCGCCCGCGCGCCTCCGCCTCTCGGGGGTCGCGAGCGCCTGGCGCGCGCCGCTCCTGAGCGCATTCGCCGGCGCGCCGATCGACCAGGAGCCGCCGCCGACCTTCGACGGCGACGTGTGCGAAGTCTGGCTCCGTCTCCGCCTCGACCGCGGCGATCTCGACGTCCTCGACGACTACCTCGGCTGGATCGAGCGCGAACGCCTCGACGTCATCTTCTTCTTGCCGCAACTCCGCCGCTCCGGCATCGCCGCTGACTGCGGCCAGGACGCGCTGCGCCGTCTCGAACAGTGGCTGTCCGCGATCCGCGTGCACCTCGAGGCGCGCCACCATCACGTCGCCGACTTCACCCGCGCAGTCGACGAATCGCTGCTCACCGACTTCGGCCACATCGCCCACGAAGCCGACTACGCGCGCCTCGCCGACGCCTGGTCCGCCGAGCTCGGCCCCTGGTCAGCGCGGTGGTGATGCGCCTACACCGGCGATATGATCGCGCTGATTAGGATCGTGAGGCGCACCTGACGTCGTATGGCCAGCAACTCGCGGCCGAGATCCTGTACCCGGCGATTGCCGAGCTGTTGCGTTGAACGCCCGACGTCAATGCTCGAAAGCGGCGAGCAGCGCCTGCGCTACCTTGCGGTGGCCGGCGGGCGTCCAATGATCATCCAGCACGTAGTAGTCCAGAGGTGAGAACGCGCCGACTAGCGAGACGACGTGCAGGTCCCGCAACAGGGGTGGAGCGCCGGGACGGTGGCGTTCCGCCTCGAGCGCGGAGACGAACGCTGCGCTCTCCCAGGTGAGTACATAGAGGCGCCGCCCGTCGAGCTCGGTACGGCCAGCGTGCTGAAGCGCGTTCGCGAACGCGCGCGCCTCCAGCACCGGCCCGACGTCGAGCGGCTTTGGCTCGCGAACTTGCTGGATCAGTCGCCAGGCATATCGTCCGAACCAGTAATGGCGGTCTCTCAGGGCGGCAGCGACCGCGTGTTCGTACTTGGCGATACCCGGCACATGGAACGAGCCGTCGAGAAGCGCGAGGTTCTCGTCGACATCGTTACTGCAGTACTGGACGACTATGAAACGTGCGTGCGAGTGATCGATCCGGTCGAGCAGGCGCAGCTCGCGCAACGTACCGTACGACGAGATGCCAGCGTTCAGAGTGCGCAGCCCGCTCAGTTGCTCCAGCACGCTAGGAAAGGCCTCGTCTTGCGAGACGCCCCAACCCATCGCGTACGAGTCCCCGAGCACGATCACATCGGCGCCATGCAGTGAGGCGTCATCGTCGCGCACCCCCAGCTCGTTTACGTCATACTCGACGGCAAACTCACGTTCACGCTGTACGAAGCGCCCGGGCTGGAGCGTGTAGAGCAGCTCGGGATCGAACCGCGTGTGCTGGCTGAACTGGATCAGCGTCCGATCGCCCGTAAGGTAGACGTCGCGTACGTGCCGCGCCAGCGCCGCCGGCAGGCGTGTGACCCAGCGTGGGTGACGCAGGAGCAGAAACATGCCGATCTCGTGTAGCAGCACCGCGCCTGCCGCCGAGACAATGACGACTACGAGCTTCGCGGCGGCGTGTTGCCAGCGTCGCTTACCTGTCGAGCGCGCGCGTTTCATCAGCCGAGGCTAGCGCGGAGTTGTCGGAAGAGCGCGCGCAGATCGAGCTCCGGCCAGAGGCCAGCCGCCACGCGCAGCGAACGAATGATGCGTTGTCTCATTCGGTCGAGCATCGCATCCTGCGAGCCTGCCGGCACTTCGGATGCGTCGTCGATGGCGGCGAAGAGGCGGTCGAGGAACTGCTGGCGATCGAAGCCCACTGCGTCGGTCGCGATCTTGTCGACTGCCACGCGCAGCAGGAGCGCCAGTGCCTCCTGCATGCCGGCTACGTCAGAGAGCGCGTCGCGCGGCCAGCCGGATAACGCGGCGTATCGCTGCCAATCGGCGTACCGGGGAAGGAGCGGCCCGTCGGCATGCCAAGGCTTTCTCGGGCCGATGAAGTGCACGATGGAGACCTCTGCGTCGGGCACATCGGCTGAATGCGCCGGACAGTTCCACCGCGTCGGGAGCTCGCGCCATCGGCCGGCTGCCCAGAGGTTCAGGACGTCCTGATCGTTGAACGGCAGCTCGCGATGAGCGAGCTCCCAGAAGACCCGCGCCGCGTCGAGGCGCCTGAGCTCATCGAGATCGAGCACCAATACACCGGCGTTGAAGTAAGGAGTGCCCTCCGGGAAGCCGTGCTGGCGCAAAGCCGGCGGCCCGGTCGAGCTCGGGTCGCGCACAGCCGCGAGCGGCGCCCCCGCCAGCTCGCAGCGAAGCAGGTGCTCGATGCGGTCGAGCACGAGGACGTCGGCGTCGAGGAAGAGCGCGCGCCGCGCCGAAATCAACAGTGGAAGCTGCAGTCTGAGAAACACTGTCGGCGAGACATAGCGCCACACCCCGCCGAGCGGCGGCAGCGGACACAGCGCCGGCGAGATCCAGCGCAGCTCGCGATCGCCGACGAAGCGAGCGATTCGCCGACGGCTCTCTTCCGTCAGGCCGCCGTCGATGACGTCGATCGGCAGGCCTGCAGGCGCGTGATCCGCGAACGAGCGCATGGCCACGGCCAGTGGCAAGGCGTAGCGATCGTCTGCGGTGAAGACCACTGCGCAGTCGTGTAACTCGATCGGCGACATGACCCCTTGGTCAATATAGCTTGATCTGCTATCCGTTGGTTTGTCATTGACGTCCGCAAATTGGCACGCATACCCTGAACCCAGCTGCGGAATGAGTCGCCTCTTGCGAGCGATCGACAGCGCGCCAATCCGGACCGCGCTCGTGCTGGCGGTACTGCACCTCGTCATCCGGGCCTGGGGTATCGCGCGGCCGGGGTTGTGGGCTGACGAGGCGATCAATGTCTGGTGGGCGCAAGAGTCGCCTGCGGAGGTCATCAAAGAGTCGCTGCGGACCCCGGATCCGCCGCTCTTCAATCTCCTGCTGTGCGGTTGGACGCACCTGTTCGGTCTCGGAGAGGCGGCCGTGCGCGCCCTGGCAGCGCTGTTCGCAGTGGCCACCGCGGTAGGCGTGTTCGCGCTGGCGCGCGCCTGGTTCGGCGGGCGCACCGCCCTGTTCGCATCGCTCGCGCTGCTCGTGTCGGGCTCGTTGCAAGCCTACGCGCACGAGACGCGCCCGACGACCCTGGCCTGTGCGCTGGCCGTGGCCTCCCTGCTCGCGCTCGAGGCGATCGCGCGGCGGCCGGGCGTGCGCGCCGTGCTCGCGCTCGCGCTCGTCGACGCGGCGCTCTGCTACACGCACTATCTGACGGCGTTCTTCCTGGTGGCGCAGCTCGGCATGGTGTTGCTGATGCCCCACACGCCGGGGACGCTCAAGCGCTACCTGTCCGGTCAGTTGCTCGCGGCCGTGCTGGTCGCGCCGCTGGCCATCGAAGTGTTGCGACGGCACCTCGGTCCCGCCGCCTGGCAGCGCCGGCCGACGGGCGCGGTGATCGCCGGCGCGCTCGACGAGCTGATGGGCGGTTACGCTGCCATCTATGTCGGGCTGGCGCTGGTCGCGCTCGCGGCCGTCGTCCGTCACTCGCCGTGGCGGCGTCGGGCGGCGCTGCTGCTCTGGCTCGCTATGCCATTCGTCTTCATGCTGGTGATCTCGTGGCGGGTGCCCATGTTCCACGCGCGCTACGTCCTGTACTCGGCACCGGCGTTGGCCATCCTCGCCGCCGAGGCGATCGGCGCGCTTCCGCTCGGCGAATGGGCGCAGCTCGGGCTGCTCGCGGTCACACTCGCAGCGGGCGCGATCGGATTCTCCCCGAGCCCGCCGAAGCCGCACCAATGGGACGTCGTGGCGTCGCGATTGAAAAGCCTGACAGGCGACCGCGCCATCGTCGTCGAGCCGCGCTGGCACGCGGCGGTGCTCGCCTACTACTACGATCGTGCCGCATTCCGCGATCCGGAACATCTCGAAGAGCGGCTGAAGGCCGACAGGGTGTGGCTGCTCCGGCGTGGCGAGCCGCCCAACGCCGGGCAAATGGGCAGCCCGAAGACGATTCTGTCGGTGCGATTCGACGTCGAAGGCGTGGACGCTGCCAGCGACGCGCGCGTGCTCGAGCCCTCCTACGCGCTGACCGGCGTGGACCTGCTCGGCGGCGCGCGACTCTCCACATTCAACCGAAGGTGAGGCCAATGATCGGGCGCTGGCGTTCTACGCGCAGCTCCTCGGCGCAGAGGGGCGCAAGGTGGGCGGCGGGCGGATCTACTTCGACTGCGGCCCGGTCATTCTTGCGCTGCTCGATGGCCGCTCGGCATGCTGCTGATTGGCTTCGGGCTCTACCAGCTCGCGATCAGGACGGAGATATCGCGTTCATCACGGCGTAGTCGTCGTCGCTGAGCGTGAGACCCGCGGCGGCCAGGTTCTCCTCGAGGTGCGCGGCCGACGACGTTCCCGGAATCGGCAGCATCACCGGCGAGCGGCGCAACAGCCAGGCGAGCGCGAGCTGCGCGGCGGTCGAGCCGGTGCGCGCCGCCAGCGCGTCGAGGGCGCCGCCCGGCCGGGTCAGCGTGCCCGACGCCAGCGGGTACCAGGAAATGAACGGGATGGCGCGCGCCTGGCACCACGCCAGCACGTCTTCGCTCGAGCGGTCGAGCAGGTGATAGAGGTTGTGCACTGCCGCCACGCGGATGAGGCGCGCGGCCCGTTCGAGCTCGGCGACACCGACCTCGGACAGCCCGAGGTGGCGGATGGCGCCCGCCGCCTGCAGCTCGGCCAGCGCGCCCACCTGATCCTCGAGCGGCACGCGCGGGTCGACGCGATGCAGTTGATAAAGATCGATTCGCTCGACGCCCAGGCGGCGCAGGCTGCCCTCGACGGCGCGCTTGAGCTGCTCGGGCCGCCCGTCGAGCCGCCACACGTCGGGTTGCGCGGCGCTGCGCGTGAGCCCGCCCTTGGTGGCGATCACCAGGCCCGGGTAGGGATGGAGCGCTTCGCGGATCAGCTCCTCGCTCGCCCCCGTGCCGTATACGTCGGCGGTGTCGAAGAAGTCGGCGCCCAGCTCGACGGCGCGGCGCAGCAGGCTCACCGCACCGGCACGATCGGCGGGCGGTCCCCAGCAGCCGGGCCCGGTGATGCGCGCCGCGCCGAAGCCGATCCGGCGGACCTCGAGGTCGCCGCCGATTCGCAGCATGTCGCCATGCTAGCATGAGGGATGGGGCCACTCTCGCCCGCGCAGCTCGAGGCCTACGATCGGCGCGGCTACCTGCTGTTGCCGGGGGCGATGCCCGGCGTCGCGGTCGATCGCCTGAACGCCGCGCTCCCGCCGCTCTTCGACGGCGCCGGCCCCTCGCGCGTGCTCGAGGTCGACGGGGTGACGGTGCGGTCGGTGTACGGCTGCCACCTGGCCGACGAGCTGTTCTGGAACCTCACCTGTCACCCGGCGCTGCTGGCGCCCGCCACGCAGCTTCTCGCGCACGACGTCTACGTCTACCAGCTCAAGGTGAACGCGAAGCGCGCGCGCACCGGCGATCGGTGGGACTGGCACCAGGACCTCATCTACTGGCGCGAGGAGGACGGGCTACCCGGCGATCGGATCCTCAACGTGGCGCTGTTCCTCGACGACGCGTCCGAGGACAACGGCGCCATGCAGGTGATCCCCGGCTCGCACCAGCTCGGCGTGATCGAGAGCGCGCCCAACGACCGCGAGCGCGCCGGCCCCTATCAGGATAGCCCGCCATGGATCGCCGATCTCATCGCCGCCATCAAATACACCGTCGGTGAGCCGGTCTTGTCGAGGCTGGTGGCCGAGCGCGGCGTCGAGTCGGTGGCGGGGCCGAAGGGCTCGGTGCTGCTGTTTCATCCCAACCTGGTGCACGCGTCGCCGCCCAATCGATCGCCGCACGATCGCAAGGTGCTGATCGCCACCTACAACGACACGCGCAACCTGCCGCGTCCGAGCGGCGAGCCGCGCCCCGCGTTCCTGGTCAGCCGCGACCACCGGCCGCTGCGCGCGATCGACGATCCCCGCTTGCGCGACTGAGCGCCCAGACCTCAGCGGCTCGGTTGGTCACCGGCGGGCGGCGCGGGAGGCCGGAACCCGAGGCTTCGCTCGATTTTTCGCCGCCACCGGGTGGCTTCGCGCGCGACCAGTTGACGCCCTTTCCAGAACAGGCTGCGCCGCCCGGGGCTGGTCCACACCCAGCGGAGCGGATCGGTGGCGTCGAAGTAGTACAGGACGTGCGAGGCGACCTCGTCGGTGGAGACCCAGTGCCACCAGTGGCGGGGAATGAACAGCGACATCCCCGGCTCGAGCGTCACCTCCACGCCGCGCGCCCGCCGCACGCGCGGGTAGCGATCGAGATCGACCGGATTGAAGCGTTCGATGCGCGTGAACTCGTACCATTTCGAGAGCCAGTGTCGCGGGTACAGGTGGGGCGTCTCTTCGGGCGGATAGAGCCCAAACCGCTTTCGCCCCACCACCTGGCAAGCGAGCGAGTGCTGGAACGGATGAAAGTGCAGGTTGGAGAACGTGCGGTCGCCGTAGAGCCAGATGGTGCGCGTGACCTTGGGCAAGATCGAAGGTGCCACGATGTCGTCGAGCAGACGGGGCAGGTGCCCGGCGAGGGGAACGATGAGGAACAGCGCCGGTCGGCCGGGGTGGGGGGCCATCCCGTCGAAGAACTCGTTTACGCGCATGTTGCGCGAGATGTAGCTTGCGTGCCGGCCGGTGTCGCCGTCGGGGTACACCTCGACGGGCACCACTTCCTCGCCGACGCACGCGCGCAGGTAGTCGAGATCGCGCCAGTGGGTCATCGCCGGCCAGGAGTCGGTGAGCCCGGTGAGGACCACCGGCTGGCGGCCGGCGGAGATCTCGGCGAATTCGCGCGGCGTGGGTGCGTGGACGGTCCGCAGGTGCATGGCTGATGATTGCGATTATAGTACGGGCTCGATGGCCCTGCCCGACGACACGCTGCACGCGATCCTGGCTGCGCTCGACGAGCCGCGCGAGCTGCTGCAGGCTGACTTTCGACACTGGGGGCTGACGCGGCTGGCCGGGCTGCCGGCGGACGAGCGCCGGTTGGTGGCGCGGCTGATCGCGGAGGAGGGCCGCTTCGCCGGTGAGCGGCGGGTGGCGACGTTGAGCTGGCTGCTCGGCTCCGACAAGGGGCTGGACTTCCTGATCGGGGAGGCCCGCGCGGCGATCTCGCGCGCGGCGTCGGTGGCGCGGGCGGCGCGTGAGGGCCGCGCGCTGTCGCTCGAGGAGCGGCTGGCGTTCGGCGCGCTGAGCACGTGGCACGCCGAGGCGCTGGTCGCGGCGCTCGCGAGCGGCGCGTTGACCGAGGGCGAGCTGACGTCGATGACCGGCCACGGCGTCGACCAGCTCAACGAACGGCTGCGCGCGGCGCCCGCGTCCATCCCGCTCACCTTCGAGACCATCGACGCTGCGCTGGTGGACCGCGTGAATGGCGAAGAGAAGCTGTCGGTGGAGTCGCCGGTGGTGATCCGCCATGGCGCCGTTTCGTTCACGCTGATGATCTCGAGCGGCGTCGAGCTGTGGCGCGCGGCCACGATCGGGACCAAGGAGCCGGAGACGCTAGCGTGGCTCGAAGAGACGCTGCGCGACGGGGACTGCCTGTACGACGTGGGCGCCAACATCGGGCTGTACACGCTGTTCGCGTTGGCGCTGCGACCGGCGGTGACGGTGGTCTCGTTCGAGCCGGACGCGGTCAACTTCCACCGGCTGTGCGTCAACCTGCTCGCCAACCGGTTCCAGGATCGCTGCACGGCGTTCCCGATTGCGCTCTCCGATCGCGCCGGGCTGGGCAAGTTCCACTCCTCGCGCTTCGTCGCCGGCGGCTCGGAGCACTGGGTCTCGCCCGACATGGACTGCGACCGCCCGTCGGAGATCGCCACCGGCTGCGCGGTCTACGACCTCGATTCGTTCGTCGCGGGGGCGAGCTTCGTGCGGCCGCCGACGCACCTCAAGATCGACGTCGACGGGATCGAGTCGCGCGTGGTCCACGGCGCCGCCGCGACGCTGGCCGGTCCGACCCTGCGCCACCTGATCGTCGAAGGCCGTCCGGCGACCGTCGAGCGCGTCCGGCCGCTCCTCGACCGCGCCGGCTTCGTGCTCGACCGATCCACCCGGCAGGCGGTCGACGTCGGCGACCATCACCTCGGCCGCCACCTGTTCCGCAAGGGTCCGCTATAATCGGGCAATGGCAACGGACGACGACGAAGACACCGCCACGTATCAGGTGGTGATCAACGACGAGGAGCAGTACTCGATCTGGCCCGCCTCCAGCGCACCGCCGGCCGGCTGGCGCACCGACGGTACGCGCGGCTCGAAGACGCTCTGCCTCGAGCACATCGACAAGGTGTGGACCGACATGCGCCCGCTCAGCTTGCGCAAGGGATTGGCGGGCGAGAAGCCCTAGCTCGTGCGGTACGGGCGGCGCTTGTCCAGCCGCACCAGCTCTTTGTCGACGGCGAAGCGGCGATCGATGACGCGCGTGGCCGCCGACCACTCCGCCGCCGAGTGGACCTTGGCCAGCTGCTCGGCCACGAAGGGATCGCGGCGGCGATCGCACGAGCGGGCCCACAGGAGGTCGAGCGACTCGTCGAGCACGTTGCCGACGGTGCCTTCGTAGACCTCCATCGCGCGCACCGCGCCGTCGGGCTCGACGATCATGCGGTCGAGCGTCCAGGCGGTGCCGTCGCGCACCGTCTCGGGGTGCATCTGCAGATCGAAGTTGTTGCGCGTGAACACCGCCAGCCGGCCACCGCCGAGGAGTGTGAGCGACCGCTCGAGCTCGCCCGAGTCGAGCGCCGCCATCTGCGCTTCGTCGAGCAGCTCCTCCTCGTAGCCGGCGCGGCTGGCGAGCCCCTGCGGCACCACGCCGTTGAAGATGACGAACTCCAGCTCGGGAAAGCGGGCGGCCACGTCGGTGACCAGGCGCGGCAGCGCGTCGAAGTTGCTGCGCAGCACCACGCAGTCGATGCCGAAGCGCACCCTTGGCTGGCCGGCTTCCCGTCGCGCCCGCGACAGCCGATCGAGCAGGCCGAGCCCGTCGAGCGCCGCCGCGAACGATCCCTCGCGGCCGCGCAGCCGATCGTGCAGGACCGCGTCGGGGCCGTCGATGCTCACGTGCACCGAGTGGCACGAGGCGCCGATGCCGCGCGCCGCTTCCGCGTCGAGCCCGAAGCCGCTGGTGGTGAGCACCACCTGCACGCCGCCGCGCTGCAGCCGCTCGGCCACCTCGAACAAGCCCTTGACCACCAGCGGCTCGCCACCACTCAAGTGGACCACCCGCGGCCGGATGGTCAGCAGCCGGTCGGCGACCCGCAACATCTGCTCGAGCGGCAGCGCCCGTGACGGCCGCAGGCCCGATTCGGAGTAGCAGAACGGGCAGCGCAGCGGACACGCGTAGGTCACCTCCCAGAGCACCACCGAGGGGAGCGGCCGCAGGCTCACCGGGCGTTCGGGACCGGGCATTGTGCTATTCTGACATGGATCCGGATGTCCATAGATACTCGAACTTTAGCGCACCAGGTGGGGGTGCAGGCGACCCGTACGCCCGATGCGATTGCGGTCGAGGGACAGGGGCGCTCGCTCGCTTATTCCGGGCTCGAAGCGCGTTCGAATCAGCTCGCGCGGCTGCTGGTCGAACGGGGGATCGGGCGCGAGTCGGTCGTGGGGGTGGCGCTCGCGCCGTCTGTCGAGCTGGTGGTCGCGATGCTGGCGATCTGGAAGGCGGGCGGCGTGTACCTTCCGCTCGGCGTGAACGATCCGCGCGCGCGGCTCGCGCTGCAGCTCGACGAGTGCCAGGCGGCGCTGGTGGTGACCGACGAGCGGCACGCTGCGGCGCTGCCGCCCGGGCGGCGCGTGCTGCTGGTGGATGGCGACGCGGCGGCGATCGCGGCGGCGGATCCGGCGGCGCCGGCGGTGCGGGTCGACGGCGGGCAGCTCGCCTACATCCTTTATACCTCGGGCTCGACGGGACGGCCGAAGGGCGTGGCCATCGAGCACCGCGGGCTGGCCGGGTTGCGCGCGGCCAACGTGGCCGCCGGCTCGGACGGCGCGCGCCGGGTGCTGCAGTTCGCGCCGCCGACCTTCGACGCGTCGCTGTCGGAGTTGGTGCTGGCGCTCGCGTTCGGCGGCACGCTGTGCATCCCGCCCTCCGAGGCGCGCGTCGGTGGCGCGCTGGTGGCGTTCCTGCGGCACGCGCGCATCGATTGCGCCGTGCTGCCGCCGTCGACGATCGCGGCGATGCCGGCGGCCGAGCTGCCCGAGCTGAAGATCCTCATCTCCGCGGGCGAGGTCTGTCCGCAGGCGATCGTCGAAGAGTGGGCGCCGGGCCGTACCTTCTTCAACCACTACGGTCCGACCGAAGCGACGGTGTGGTCGACGGTGGCGCGCTGCCAGCCGGGGCGGCGCCCGACCCTCGGCCGCGCGGTCGAGGGGGTCCAGACCAGAGTGCTCGACGCCGCGCTCGCTCCGGTTGGTGAGGGAGAGGTGGGCGAGCTGTACGTGGGCGGGGCCGGCGTGGCGCGCGGCTACCACGGGCAGCCGGCGCTCACCGCGGCGCGCTTCGTGGCCAATCCGTTCGGCCCCGGCCGGCTGTTCCGCACCGGCGATCGCGTGCGCCTGCTTCCGGGCGGCGAGCTGGATTTCGTGGGGCGCGCCGACCGGCAGCTCAAGGTGCGCGGGATGCGCATCGATCCGGTCGAGATCGAGCGCGCGCTCGGGGCGCTCGAGCCGGTGCGCGAGGCGGTGGTGGTCGCCGACGGGGAGCGCCTGGTCGCGTACGTGGTGGTGTCGGCGCCCGCGCCGGCGCCGGCCGAGCTGCGCGCCAGCCTGGCGACGGTGCTGCCGGCGGCGGCGATCCCGGCGTCGTTCGCCTATCTCGACGCGCTGCCGCGCACCACCAGCGGCAAGGTGGATCGCGCGGCGCTGCCGGCGCCCGATCGCGCGCTGTGGCGGCGCCCGCACGTCGCGCCGGACAGCGGCGAGACGTGGCTGGCGGAGCGGTTTGCCGAGGCGCTCGGCTGCGATCGGGTCGGCGCCGACGAGGATTTCTTCGAGCTGGGCGGGCATTCGCTGCTCGCGGCGCGGCTGCTCGCGCGCCTGGCGGAGGCGCGCGGCGTGACCGTGACGCTGGCGGCGTTCCTGGCGGCACCGACGGTGCGCGGGCTCGCGGCGGCGCTCGCGGGCGGCGTGGCGTCACCCTCGACTACGCCGCCGGAGGCGGTCGGCGCGTCGGGGATCTGCTCGTCGGCCGAGGAGCGCCTGCTGTTCGTCGACGCGCTCGAGCCGGGCCTGGCGGTCTACAACACGCCGCTGCTCCTCGAGCTCGAGGGGCCGACCGCCGGCGACGTGGAGGCGATCACGCGCAGCCTGCAGGCGATCGTGCGTCGCCACGCAGTCCTGCGCGACGCGTACCGCGACGACGGCGGCGCCGCGCGCGTGGTGGCCGGGCCCGACGAGCCGCTGCCGGTGGCGCTGGTCGATCTGCGTGGCGCGGCGGCGGGCAAGCTCGAACGGTTGGTCGACGCCGACGTGCGGCGCCCGTTCGACGTGCGGCGCGCGCCGCTGGTGCGGGCCACCCTGTTCCGTCTGACCGGCGAGCAGAGCGCGCTGTTGATCACGCTGCACCACCTGGTGTTCGACGGCTGGTCGAGCGGCGTGCTGGTGGGCGAGCTGTTGGCGCTGCACGAGGCGTTCGCCGCCGGGCGCATCCCGTCGCTCGCGCCGCTCGCGCGGCAGTACCGCGATCACGCGGCCGCCGAAGCGCGCTGGCTCGCGAGCCCCGCTGCCGAGCCGCTCGCCGACCATTGGCGCCGCGCGCTCGCCGGGGCGCGTGCACCCGGGCTGCCGGCCGATCGCTCGCCGCCGCCGGTGCGGACCCATCCCGGCGTACGGGTCCCGGTATGCCTCGACGCCGGCCTCGCGCGGGCGATCGCCGCCCTCGCGCGAGAGGAGCGCGCCACGCCGTTCGTGGTGCTGCTCGCCGCGTTCCAATCGCTGCTCGCCGGCCACAGCGGCGAGGACGAGGTCACCGTCGGGACGCCGGTGGCCGGCCGGTCGCGGCCGGGGCTCGAGGGGCTGATCGGCTGCTTCGTCAACACGCTGGCGCTGCGCACGTCGTTCGCAGGAGCGCCGACGTTTCGCGCCCTGGTCGCGCGCGCGCGCGAGGTGACCCGTGCCGCCCTGGCGCACCAGGAGCTGCCGTTCCAGCGGGTGGTGGCGGCGCTGGGCGGGCGCGATCGCTCGGCGCAGGAACAGCCGCTGGTGCGCGCGATGCTGGCCCTCGACGACACGCCGCCGCCGCCGCGCGCCTCGGGCGGCCTCACCGTCCGCGTGCGCAAGCCGCACAACGGCACCGCCATGTTCGATCTGACGCTCGCGCTCGAGCAGACGCCGAACGGATTCGACGGCTACCTCGAGTGCGACCTGGAGCTATTCGATCCGGAGACCGCCGCGCGTCTCGCGGAGCGATTCGTGCGCCTGCTCGACGGTGCGCTGGCCGAGCCCGATCGGCCGGTGGGCGAGCTGTCGTTCTCGACCGTCGCCGAGGAGCGACTGTTGGCGGCGTGGAACGACACCGCGCACCCACACGCGCTGCGTTGCGTGCACGAGCTGTTCGCCGAGCAGGTCGCGCGCACGCCCGAGGCGCCGGCGGTGATCTCCGGCTGCGCCACCTTCACCTACCGCGAGATCGATCGCCGCTCGAACCAGCTCGCGCACTGGCTGCGCGCGCGCGGCGTCGTGCGGGCGGGCCGCGTCGGCATCGCGATCGAGGAGTCGGCCGACAAGGCGGTCGCGGTGCTGGGCGTGCTCAAGGCCGGCGCCGCCTGTGTGCCGCTCGATCCCTCGTACCCGCGCGAGCGCCTCGAGTTCATGCAGCGCGACGCCGGGGTGGCGGTGGTGCTCGGACGCGAGAGCCTCGCCGAGGCGAACGGCGCGCCCGACGGGCCGATCGACGGCGGCGCGACGCTCGACGATCTGGTCTACGTGCTCTACACCTCCGGCTCCACCGGGCGTCCGAAGGGCGTCGCGCTTCCGCACCGCGCGCTCTCGAACCTGATCGTCTGGCACGTGGCCACGCTCCCCGCGGCGCAGCGCACGCTGCAGTTCTCGCCGCTGGCGTTCGACGCCAGCTTTCACGAGATGTTCGCCGCCTGGGCCGCGGGCGGCGCGCTGGTGATCGCCGACTCGCGCGCGCGCTACGACATGCGTCTGCTCGCCCAGGTGATCGACACGCAGCAGGTCGACAAGGTGATCCTTCCGGTAGTAGTGCTGCACCAGCTCGCCGAGACGGTGGCCGGCGAGCCGGGCGTGCTGGGATCGCTGCGCGAGGTGCTGGCGACCGGCGAGCAACTGCGCATCACGCCGGCAGTGGTGCGGCTGTTCACGCGCCTGGGCGAGTGCCGGTTGCACAACCACTACGGCCCGAGCGAGACCCACGTGGTCACCGCGCACACCCTCGGCGGCGCGCCCGCTGCCTGGCCGGCCCTGCCGCCGATCGGCCGGCCGATCGACAACACGCGCCTGTACGTGGTGAACGCAGCCGGCAGGCTCGCCCCGGTGGGCGTGGCTGGCGAGCTGCTGGTCGGCGGCGAGTCGCTCGCGCGGGGCTACGTCGCGCGACCGGCCCTCACCGCCGCGCGCTTCGTGCCCCATCCGTTCGACGGCGAGCAGGGCGGCCGTCTGTACCGCACCGGCGATCTGGTGCGCTGGCGCAGCGACGGCAGCCTCGACTTCCTCGGCCGCGCCGATGGGCAGCTCAAGATCCGCGGGTTCCGCGTCGAGCCGGGCGAGGTCGAAGCGGTGCTGTGCGATCATCCGCGCGTCCGCGCGTGCACGGTGGTGGTGCGCGGCGATCGGCTGGTCGCCTACGTGGTGCTGCAAGGGGAGGCCGGCGCGCGCGAGCTGCGCACCTTCGCGGCGCGGCGGCTGCCCGACTACATGATCCCGGCGGCGTTCACCACCGTGGCCGAGCTGCCGCGCACGCCCAGCGGCAAGGTGGATCAGCGGGCGCTGCCGCCGCCGGCCTCGCCCGACGAGCAGACCGGCTACGTGCCGGCGCGCAACCAGACCGAGGCGCGCATCGCCGAGATCTGGGCCGCCCAGCTCGAGTGCGAGCGCGTGGGGGCGCTCGACAACTTCTTCGAGCTCGGCGGCCACTCGCTGATCGCCACCCGCGTGATGGCGCGCATCTCCAAGGCCTTCGGCATCCTCCTGTCGCCGCGTGAGCTGTTCGACCGTCCGACGGTGGCGGCGATCTCGCAGCGGATCGACGAGCTGCTGGTGGAGGAGTCGGCGGCCGGCGGGCGCGAGCCGTGACCAACCCCGCGCTCGATTGCGTCGTCATCGGCCACAACGACGGCGACTTCGATGAGCTCATGCAGCGCGTGCGGCAGGGCGCCGAGGTCAACGGCCGCTACGCCGACCTCAAGCTCAACTCGGTGCTGGTCGGCGGCAAGCGGCTGCACCACATGGAGCTGCTCAACCGCGCGCTCGGCACCGACTACAACGTCTTCGCCCAGCCGCACCTCGGCGCGCACTACCTGGCCAGCTTCCTGCGCCGGCGCGGGCTGCGCGCCGAGGTGGTCAACCTGTTCAGCGGCGAGCGGGTGCGGCTCGACGCGCTGCTCGACGCGGGCGTGCGCGCGGTGGCGATCACCACCACCTACTACATCGAGACCGAGCCGCTCGCCGAGATCGTCTCCTACGTGCGCCAGCGCTCCCCGGAGACGAAGATCGTGGTGGGCGGGCCGTTCGTCTTCAACACCTGCTCCTACTTCGACGCCGCCAGCCAGGACTACGTCTTCGCCACCATTGGCGCGGACGTCTACGTGTTCGATTCGCAGGGCGAGTCGACGCTCACCGCGGTGGTGCGGGCGCTGCGCGACGGCGGCGACGGTGCGCTCGGCGGCGTGCCCAACCTGGTCTATCGCTCGGGACGCGACTTTCTGCGCACGCCGCGCGCGATCGAGCGCAACAACCTCGACGCCAACCCGGTCGACTGGTCGGGCTTCGACCGCGTCGCGATTGGCGAGACGGTGTACCTGCGCACCGCGCGCAGCTGCCCGTTTGCCTGCTCATTCTGCAACTACCCGACGCTGGCCGGCGAGCACGTGATCGCCGAGAACGAATCGGTGATTGCCGAGCTGCGAGCGCTGGCCGGGCTGGGAGTGCACGACGTGGTGTTCGTCGACGATACTTTCAACGTGCCGCTGCCGCGCTTCAAGGCGCTGTTGCGCCGCATGATCGACGAGCGGCTGTCGTTGCGCTGGATGTCGTTCTTCCGCTGCTCGAACGCCGACACCGAGACCTTCGATCTCATGCAGCAGTCCGGCTGCGTGGGCGTGTTCCTCGGCATCGAGTCGGGCGACGAGCGCATCTTGAAGGCGATGAACAAGTTCGCCAAGGTCGACGCCTACGTGCACGGTATCCGCGAGCTCGAGGCGCGCGGCATTTTCACCTACGCGTCGATGATCATCGGCTTTCCCGGCGAGACGCGCCAGTCGGTGGAGCGCTCGATCGAGCTGCTCGAGAGCGCGCGGCCGTCGTTCTTCTACCCGCAGCTCTACTTCCACGATGTGGTCTCGCCGATCCACGCGCGCGCCAAGGAGCTCGGGATCGAAGGAGCCGGCCTGGCCTGGTCCCACCCGAGCATGGACTGGCGCGAAGCGGTGGGCTGGACGCGCGAGATGTGCGAGCGCGTCACCGGATCGGAGCTGATGCCCGGCTACTCGCTCAGCTGCTGGGGCGCGTTCTACCTGCTGAGCCGCGGCATTCGGCTCGGCGAGCTGCGCGAGTTCATGCGCCGCACGAGGCCGATGGTGCTGGCCGGCTTCGAGGAGCAGGAAGCCGATGCCGTGGGCCAGCTCGCGTCGATCTTCGCGCGAGGGACCTGAGGGCCGGCCGTGACCATCTCCCGGCGGAAGCCCGGCGCGCCGCTCGTGCTCTCGTCGCCACAGCACAGCCTGTGGCTGCTCGACGGCATGATGGGCGGGCTGTCGAACCCGACGCAGCTCGCGCTCCGGCTGCGCGGCCCGCTCGATCGGCGCGCGCTCGACGGCGCGCTGACGGCGCTGATCGCACGCCACGACGCGCTGTGCACGGTGTTCCCGCTGGTGGACGGGGTGCCGCGGCCGTCGCTCGAGCCGCCCGGCGCGGTGACGGCGGTCGAGCTGCCGTTGCCGCCGGCTGGAATGGGCGCGGCGATCGCGAGCGAAGCGCAACGTCCGTTCGCGCTCGCACACGGTCCGCTGTTTCGCGCCGCGCTGGTGGTGCTCGGCCCGGACGATCACTTGCTGCTCTTCACCGCGCACCACATTGCGGTCGACGGCTGGTCCGAGGCGCTGCTCACCGACGAGCTGCTCGCCGCCTATGACGCGCTCGCCGCCGGACGGACGCCGTCGCTGCCCGCGCTCGAGCTCGACTACGCGGACTACGCGGCGTGGGAGCAGGCGGCGCTGGCGGGGCCGCGCGTCACCGCCGGGGTGGCGCACTTTCGCGCGCAGCTCGGACCTGCGCCCGAGCCGATCTCGCTGCCCACCGATCATCCCCGCCCGCCGATCCGCCGCTTCGAGGGAGCGGTCGTCGAGCGGCCGCTCTCGGCCGATCTCATTCAGCGGGCACGCACGTTTGCCTCGCGCCACAACAGCACGCTCTACGCGACCGCGCTGACGGCGCTCGCCGGCGTGCTCGAGCGTCACACCGGCCAGCACGAGTTGGTCCTCAGCGTGCCGCTGGCCAACCGCGATCGGGTCGAGCTCGAGTCGCTGGTCGGCTGCTTCACCAACGTCGCCGCGCTGCGCGCCGAGGTGGCCCACGACGACACGTTCTCGTCGCTGCACGCGCGCGTGCGCGCGGCGCTGCTCGGCGCGCTGGCGCACCAGGAGGTGCCGTTCGAGCGAGTGGGCGCGCCGCGCGGGCTGGTCGCGCAGGTGATGTTCCAGGTGGAAGACTGGCGCAGCCCGGCGCGTCGTGCGGGCGGGCTGCGCTGCGAGCGCGTACGCGGCGTCTTCTGGGAGCGCGCGATGCACGAGCTGCGCGTGGTGCTGCTCGAGCTCGACGACGGGCCGCGCCTGTGCGCGGTGTACGACGCGGCCCTGTTCGATGCGCCCACCATCGATCGCCTGCTCGCGCACTTCGCGCTCCTGCTCGAAGCGGCGCTCGATGCGCCGCAAGCACCACTGGCCGGTCTGTCGATGCTGGCTCCTGCCGAGCTGAGCCGCCTCGACGAGCTGGCGGGGTGCGTCACGCCCACGCGCGACCCGCGTTGCCTCCACGATCTGTTCCTCGCGCAGGCCGCGCGCACGCCCGAGGCGATCGCAGTCGTCGACGTCGACGGCGACCTCAGCTATGCCGCGCTTCGCACGCGCAGCGCGCAGCTCGCCCGTCACCTTCGCGCGCATGGCGTCGGCCCGGAGACGCACGTGGGCCTGTGCATGCAGCGCAGCGCGCGCGCGGTGACGGCGATGCTGGCGGTGCTTGAGGCGGGTGGCGCGTGGGTGCCGCTCGATCCCGACTATCCGGCGGCGCGACTCGCGTTCATGGCGCGCGAATCGGGGCTTCGCGTGATCGTCTCCGACGCGGCGCTGGCGTCGCGCCTGCCCGCGCTCGACGCCACCATCCTGTCGTTCGACCGCCTGACGGCCGAAGGCGATCCCGACGCGCCCGCAGCGCTCCGCCCGGTGCAGGCCGATCAAGCGGCCTACGTGATCTACACCTCGGGATCGACCGGCGACCCGAAAGGCGTGGTCGTCACCCACCGAGGCATCGTCAACACGCTGGACGATCTGGTCGAGCGCCTCGGGCTGACCGCGCAAGACCGGCTCTCCGCCATCGCGTCGTTCAACTTCGACTTCAGCGTGTTCGAGATCTTCGGCGCGTTGGCAGCCGGCGCGGCGGTGGTGATCGTGCCAGCCGGCGCGGGAGATCCCGCCGCCATTGCGCGCACGGTGCGCGACCGCGGCTGCACGGTGATGAGCGCGGTCCCGTCGGTGCTGCTGGCGCTCCTCGACCACGGGCAGCACGCCGCGCTGGCCGCCTCGCCGCTGCGCATGCTCGTGCTCGGCGGGGAGGCGATGCCGGTCACGCTGCCGTCTCGCCTGTGCGCGGTGCTGCCGGCCGCGCGCGTGTGGAACCTGGGCGGGCCGGCCGAGTGCTCGTTCGCCTCCAACGCGTTCGAGATCGTGGCGCCCGATCGGTCGTGGGCGAGCGTGCCCTACGGCCACGCGCTGGCAAACCAGCCGCTGCGCGTGCTCGACGATCGCTTGCGGCAGGTGCCGCTCGGCGCGGTGGGCGAGCTGTACGTCGGCGGGCTCGGCGTCGGCCGCGGCTACCACCGTCGCCCCGGCCTGACCGCCGCGCGCTTCGTGCCCGATCCGTTCGGCGAGCCGGGCGCCCGCCTGTTTCGCACCGGCGACCGCGTGCGCTGGCGCCCGGATGGCGAGCTCGAGCTGGTCGGCCGCATCGACGGCCAGATCAAGCTGCGCGGGCTACGCGTCGAGACCGGCGAGATCGAGGCGGCGCTGATCGCGGCGGGCGCATCGGAGGCGGCGGTCATTGCGCCCGTCGACAAGAGGGGAGGGCGCAGCCTGGTGGCCTACGTGGTCACTCGCGCACCGCTCGGGACCGACGAGCTGCGCAGCGCGTTGCGGGCGCGGCTGCCGGAGTACCTGGTGCCGTCGCGCTTGGTGCTGCTCGACGCCTTGCCGAGGACCCCGTCGGGCAAGCTCGATCGGCTGGCGCTGCCGGCCCCGGAGGAGCAGGTCTTCGTCGGGCCTCGCACGCCGGCCGAAGCGCTGGTGGCGGGAATCATCGGCGAGCTGCTGGCGCTTCCGCGCGTCGGGAGAGACGATGACTTCTTCCACCTCGGCGGCAATTCGCTGCTCGCCACCAGCCTGACCGCCCGCGTGCTGAAGGCGTTCGGCGTCGAGCTGCCGCTGCGCACGGTCTTCGAGTCGCCGACGGTGTCGGGCCTGGCGCAGGCGATCTCCGACGCGCGCACGAGCGAGCCCGCGCGGCTGCCGATTGAACGGACGGCGCGCGATCAGCCGGGCGTGCTGTCATACGCGCAACAGCGACTCTGGTTTCTCGAGCAGCTCGAGCCGGGCCGCGCCACCTACAACGTCGCCATCACCAACCGCATCGCCGGTCCGCTGCACGTCGACGCGCTGTCGCGCAGCCTCGAGGCGCTCATCCGCCGCCACGAGACGCTGCGCACCACCTTCGACAGCGTCGACGGCCAGCCGCAGCTCCGCGTCCACCCTGCGCTGCCCGCTGCGCTGATCGCGGAGCCGATCGATCCGGCGCGCGCCGAAGATCGGATCGCCGAGGAAGAGCGGCGCCCGTTCGATCTCGAGCACGGCCCGCTGTTTCGCCCGCGCCTGTTCTCGCTCGCGCCCGACCAGCACGTGCTGCTCTTGACGATGCACCACATCGTCTCCGATGCGTGGTCGATCGGCGTGCTCTACCGTGAGCTCGGCGCGCTGTACCGGGCCTTCACCGGCGGAACCGCGCCGGCGCTGCCCGAGCTGCCCATCCAGTACGCCGACTTCGCGAGCTGGCAGCGGGACGAGCTACGCGGCGAGCGGTCGGAGCGGCTGCTCGCATATTGGCGGGATCGCCTGCGTGGCGCGCCGCCGCTGCTCGCGCTGCCGTCGGACCGGCCGCGGCCGCCGGTGCAGCGGCACGAAGGCGGGCTGGTCTCCTGCCGGCTGCCGCACGAGCTCGCACAGGCGCTGGACGAGCTGTCGCGCGCGCACGGCTGCACGCTGTTCATGACCCTGTTGGCGGGCTTCTATGTGCTCCTGCAGCGGCACAGCGGGCAGAGCGATCTGGTGGTCGGCACGCCGATCGCCAACCGCACGCGCTCGGAGCTCGAAGGGCTGATCGGTTTCTTCGACAACACGCTGGCGCTGCGCACCGATCTTTCGGGCGATCCGACCCTCGGCGAGCTGCTGGCGCGCGTGCGCGAGACGGCGCTCGGCGCCTACCAGTACCAGGATCTGCCGCTCGAGAAGCTGGTCGAGGAGCTCAACCCGCCGCGCTCGCTGGCGTCCGCGCCGCTGTTCCAGCTGCTGTTCTCGCTCTCGAACACGCCGCACCGCCGGCTGACGCTCGAGGGCGCGCAGGTCGGGCCGCTGCCGCCGCGCGCCGGCACCGCCAAGTTCGACCAGTCCTGGATCTGGGAGGTGACCGACGGCGAGGTGCAGGGCTACGTCGAGTACGACAGCGATCTGTTCGACCCGGCGACGATCGAGCGGATGGTGGCGCAATACCGCCGGCTGCTCGAAACGATGGTGGCGCGGCCCGCCGCGCGAATCAGCGCGCTCGAGCTGCACGCGCCGCGGCGCCCGTCCCGACCGGCCGTCTCCCCGCCGCCGGTCCACCAGCTCTTCGCGGCGCAGGCAGCACGCACGCCGGAGGTCGTGGCGGTGGAGATGGGCGAATCGCGCGTGAGCTATCGCCAGCTCGATGAGCGCTCCGATCGGCTGGCGCATCGTCTGGTCGCGCTCGGCGTGGGTCCCGAGACCCGCGTGGGGATCTGCGCCGATCGCTCGATCGAGATGGTCGTCGGCGTGCTCGCGATCCTCAAGGCAGGCGGCGCCTTCGTGCCGCTCGATCCGGACTACCCCGCCGAGCGCCTGCTGTACATGCTCGAGCATTCCGGCGCGCAGGTGGTGCTCGCGCACGAGCGTCACCGCGCGCTGCTCGCCGGCTACCGCGGCGCGATCGAGTGGCTCTCCGCCGTCCAGCCGGACGAGTCACCGTCGCGCGCGCCGCTGCCGCCCCGCAGCCACGCCGAGAGTGCCTGCTACGTGATCTACACCTCCGGCTCGACCGGGCGTCCCAAGGGCGTGGTCGTCCCGCACCGCGTGCTCGCCACGTTGTGCACCTGGCACAACCGGACCCTGCTGGCGGGCGTGCGCGTCCTGCAGCTGGCGTCGCTCAGCTTCGACGCGAGCAGCCACGAGCTGTTCGCCGCGCTGTCCTCGGGCGGCACGGTGGTCCTGTTGTCGGAGGACGAGCGCCGCGAGGTGCCGCGCCTGCTCGCGCTGATGGCCGAGCGCCGGATCGAAAAGGCGATCGTCTCGGCGAGCCTGTTGCGCCAACTGGCCGAGCACGCCGAAGATCGCCTGCCCGATCTGTCGCGGCTGCGCGAGCTGATCGCGACTGCCGAGCCGCTGCAGATCACTGCGCGGGTGCGCGAGCTGTTCGCGGCGCTGCCGCACTGCCGGCTGGCCAACCACTACGGGCCCACCGAGACCCACGTGGCGACCGCGGTCACGCTGCCGCCCGAGGTCGCCCGCTGGCCGGCGCTGCCGTCGATTGGCCAGCCGATCGACGGCGCGCAGGTCCATCTCCTCGATCGCCACGGCGATCCGGTTCCGGTCGGCCTGCCGGGCGAGCTCTACCTCGGCGGCGCCTGCGTGGCGCGCGGCTACCTCGATCAGCCCGGGCTGACCGCGGCGCGCTTCGTCCCCGATCCGTTCGCCGGCGTGCCCGGCGCGCGCATGTACCGTACCGGCGATCTCGCGCGCGAGCTGCCCGACGGCTCGATCGCGTTCTTGGGACGCAACGACGACCAGCTCAAGGTGCGCGGCTTTCGCGTCGAGCCCGGCGAGATCGAGGTGGCGCTGGCGCGGGTGAGCGGGGTGCAGGCCGCGGCGGTGATCGCGCTCGCCGATGCCAACGGTGACAACAGCCTGGTCGCCTACGTGGTGAGCGGCCCGGGCTTCTCCACCGACGGACTGCGCCGCGAGCTGCGCGCGCACCTGCCCGACTACCTGATCCCGTCGCGCGTGGTGCGGCTCGACGCGCTGCCGGTGACGCCGTCCGGCAAGGTCGATCGGCGCGCGCTCCCTGCACCGGAGTCGGCGCCCGACGGCGTGCCATTCGTCGCGCCGCGCTCGCCGGTCGAGGAGCTGCTGGCGGGGATCTACGCCCGCCTGCTGCGGCTGCCGCACGCCGGCCGCGACGACCACTTCTTCCACCTCGGCGGCCACTCGCTGCTCGCCACCAGCCTGGTCTCGCGCATCCGCACGCTCTTCGCCGTCGAGCTGCGCGTGCGCACGGTCTTCGAATCGCCGACGGTGGCGGAGCTGGCGCGGCGCATCGTCGAAGCGCGCCGGCGCGATCCGGCACCGCCGCCGATCGAGGCCACGCGCGAGACCGGACCCGCCCCGCTCTCGTTCGCGCAGGAGCGGATCTGGTTCTTCGAGCAGCTCGAGCCGGGGACCTCGGTCTATCACCTCGCGCAGGTCGATCGCTATCGCGGGCCGCTCGACGTCGCCACGCTGGAACAGGCGTTCCACGCGCTGATTCGTCGCTACGAGATCCTGCGCACGTCGTTTCCGGCGGTGGACGGCCGGCCCACCCAGGTGATCGCCGAAGCGCTCGCGCAGCCGATCCGCGTCGACGATCTGTCGGCGCTGCCGCCGGCCGAGCGGGACGCGCGCGCCGCAACGCTCGTCGAGGAGGCGACCACGCGGCCGTTCGATCTGGCGCGCGGCCCGCTGTTGCGCGCGCAGGTGGTGAAGCTCGGCCCCGACGATCACGTGCTGGCGCTGACCGTCCATCACCTGCTCACCGACGGCTGGTCGCAGCAGGTGATGGAGCGCGAGCTGGCGCTGCACTATCGCGCGCTCGCCCGCGGAGCGCCGGCCTCGCTGCCGGATCAGCCGCTGCGCTACCGCGACTTCGCCCGCTGGCAGCGCCGCTGGCTCTCCGGCGCGACGCTCGAACGGCAGCTCGGCTACTGGAAACAGCGCCTCGCCGGCGAGCAGCCGCCGTCGCTGCTGGCGCCCGATCGTGCCGGCACCGGCCACCAGGGCGCGGCCGAGGTGCGGACCCTCGCGCCCGCACAGGCCGCGTCGCTCGAGCGATTGTGCGCGGAGACCGGCGCGACCCACTTCATGGTGCTGCTGGCGGCGTTCCAGCTCCTGCTCCAGCGCCAGAGCGGCCAGGACGACTTCCTCATCGGCGTGCCGATCGCCAATCGCAACCGCGTCGAGACCGAGGAGACCATCGGCTGCTTCGTCAATACGCTGCCGCTGCGCGCCGAGCTCTCGGGCCAGCCCACCTTTCGCGAGCTGCTCGCGCGCGTGCGGACGGCGGCGCTCGAGGCCTACGATCACCAGGACCTACCGTTCGAAAAGTTGGTGGACGCGCTGCAGCCCAAACGCCAGCCGTCGCGAAATCCGCTGTACGATCTGCTGTTCAACTACGTTCACGCCGGCACCGACGGGATCGAGCTGCCGGGGCTCGACCGGCGCAGCTTCCCGTCGCCGCCGCCGCAATCGAAGCTCGCGCTGACGCTGTACGCGTTCGATCGCGACGACGGGATCGTGCTGTCGCTGGTCTATCGCAGCGCGCTGTTCTCCAATGAGCGGATGCGCGTGTTGCTCGATCAGTACGTGCACCTGCTCGATCAGATCGTGGGCGCGCCCGATTCGCCGATCGACGCCTTCTCGCTGATCGAGCCGAGCTCGTCGTCGCGGCTGCCCGATCCGCAGGCGCCGCTCGTCGAGGAGGACCATCCGCTGGTGGGCGAGCGCTTCCTCGCGGTGGCGGCGGAGCGCCCACAGCAACCGGCCATCCGCAGCGCCGGCAGCATCCTCACCTACGGCGCGCTGAGCACGCGATCGGTCGCCCTGGCGCGTGGGCTGCTCGCGCGCGGGCTCGTCAAGGGCGACGTGGTGGCCGTGATGGGTCCGCGCAGCGCCGGGGTGGTCGCCGGCATGCTGGGCGTGTTCCTGAGCGGCGGCGTGCTGCTCACCATCGATCCCGAGCAGCCGGCCAACCGCAAGCGCCTGCTCCTGCGGGAGGCGCGCGCGCGTTTCCTGCTCTCCGTCGGGCCGCCGGGGCTCGACGATGCGCCGGAGACCATCCACCTCGAACCCGACGGACGATCGGACCTGCCGTCCGCGGCCGGGCGCGAGCTACCGCGCCTGCACGGCGACGACGCTGCCTACGTCTTCTTCACCTCCGGCACCACCGGCACGCCCAAAGGCGTCCTCGGGTCGCAAAAAGGCATCGCGCACTTCACCGCCTGGCAGCGCGCGCACTTCGCGATCGGTCCCGGCGATCGTTCGGCGCAGCTCACCGCGCTCTCCTTCGACGTGCTGTTGCGCGACGTGTTCACGCCGCTCACCGCCGGCGCCACCCTGTGCCTGCCCGAGCGCCCGCCGGCCGGCTCAGAGGTGCTGACCTGGATGGAGCGCGAAGGCGTGACGCTGCTGCACACCGTCCCGTCGCTGTTGCGGGCGTGGATCGCCGACCCGCCGCCCGGGCTGACGCTGGCATCGCTGCGCTGGATCTTCTCGGCGGGCGAGCCGCTCACCGACGTGCTGGTCGAGCGCTTCCGCGGGCAGTTTCCGCGCGCCGGCCGAATCGCGGTGCTCTACGGACCGACCGAGACCACGCTGGCCAAGTGCTGCTACGAAGTGCCGGACGACCTCGCGCCGGGCGCGCAGCCGGCCGGGTTCGCGCTGCCCGGGACGCAGGCGCTGGTGCTCACGGAAGCGGGGCGGCAGTGCGGCTTCGGCGAGCCCGGCGAAGTGGTGATTCGAACGCCGTACGGCGCGCTGGGCTACCTCGGCGCTCCGTTCCGCCTCGACGGCGGCTGTCTCACCTACCGCACCGGCGATCGCGGGCGCACCCGCGCCGACGGCGCCCTGGAGATCCTCGGGCGGCTCGACGATCAGATCAAGATCCGCGGGATCCTCGTCGAGCCGGGCGAAGTCGAGGCCGCGCTCGAAGCCCATCCGTCGGTGCTGGCGGCGGCGGTCGGCGCGTGGGACGACGGATCCGGCGACCGCCGGCTGGCGGCGTACGTGGTGCCGCGCGAGGCCGCGCTCGCTCCATCCGAGCTGCGCCGCTTCCTCGCGCTCACGCTGCCGGATCCGCTGGTGCCGTCGTTCTTCACCAGCCTCGCCGCGTTGCCGCTGTTGCCCAACGGCAAGGTCGATCGCCGCCGGCTGCCCGCGCCCGCGCCCTCGTCGGAGGCGAGCTACGTCGCGCCGCGCAGCGCGACCGAGGTGGCGCTGGCCGCGTTGTGGTGCGAGATCATCGGCGTCGAGCGCGTCGGCGTGGAGGACGACTTCTTCGCGCTCGGCGGCCATTCGCTGCTGGCGCCGCGGCTGCTCGCGCGCGTGACCAGGCGCTTCGAGGTGGAGCTGACGCTGCGCGACCTGTTCGCCGCGCCGACGGTGGCGCAGCAGGCGGAGAAGATCGACGCGGCGCGCGGCTCGCGACGCGAACAGCGACCGCCCGCCATCATCGCGCAGCCGCGCCGCGCCCTGTTGTCGTTCGGGCAGCGGCGACTGTGGCTGCTCTCCGAGCTCGATCGATCGAGCCCGCTCTACAACATCCCGCTCGCCATCCGCTTGCGCGGGCCGCTCGACGTCGCCGCGCTCGCCGAACGGCTGCGCCGGATCGTCGAGCGACACGAGACGCTGCGCACCACCTTCGCCGAGGGTGACGACGAGCCGGTGCAGGTGATCGCCGCGCAGGCGCGCATCGACCTGCCGGTCACCGATCTGAGCGCGCTCCCGGAAACCGATCGCGAGCGTGCGCTCGGCGCCCACCTCGCCGCCGCGGTGCGCCGCCCGTTCGATCTCGCGCGCGGGCCGCTCCTCTCCGCCGAGCTGGTGCGGCTCGGCGACGGGGACCACCTGCTCCTGTGCGTCATGCACCACATCATCACCGACGGCTGGTCGAGCGCGCTGTTCTTGCGTGAGCTCTCCCATCCGGCGACGACGGCGCTGCCCATCCAATACCGCGACTTCGCCGAATGGGAGCGCGGCTGGCTGTCCGGCGATGAGGTGGCGCGCCAGCTCGCCTACTGGGAGCAGCAGCTCGCCGGCTGTCCCGAGCTGTTGCCGCTACCGACCGATCGCCCGCGGCCGGCGGTGCTCGATCACCAAGGTGCGCGCTGCCCGATCGAGCTGCCCGCCGGGCTCCGCAGCAAGCTCGAGGCGCTGGCCCGCTCCGAGCGCGCGACGCTGTTCACGGTGCTCCTGGCGGCGTTTCAAACGCTGCTGCACCGGCTCGGCGCGGGCGACGACGTCCCCGTCGGTGCGCCGGTGGCCAATCGCCGACCGGAGACCGAGGAGCTGATCGGCTTCTTCCTCAACACGCTGGTGTTGCGCAGCGATCTCTCGGGAGATCCGTCGTTTCGCCAACTGCTTGGCCGGGTGCACGAGGTCGTGCAGGCCGGCTTCGCGCACCAGGACGTGCCGTTCGATGCGGTGGTCGAGCGGTTGCGCCCGCCGCGCGATCGCAGCCGCTCGCCGCTGTTCCAGGTGATGCTGGTGCTGCACAACCTCAGTGCGGTGGTCGAGGACGAGGCGGGCCTCGCGCTGGAGGTGCTGCCGGTCGACGGCGGCACCGCGAAGTTCGATCTCACGCTCGCGTTCACCGATCACGGCGGCGAGCTGGGCGCGTTCTTCGAGTACCGCACCGCGCTGTTCGACGAGGCCACCATCGCGCGCTTCGGCAGCCACCTCGCCACGCTGCTCGAGCGAATCGTCGCCGATCCGGATCGTGCCATCTCCCGGCTGCCGCTCCATTCCGCGGCGGAGCGGCAGCGCCTGCTCGACCAACCGTGCGCGTCGTTTCCAACCAGCACGCTGCACGAGCTGTTCGAGGCGCAGGCGGCACGGACGCCCGACGCCATCGCGGTGCGCGCCGGTGACCAGGAGCTCTCGTACCGCGCGCTCGACCGGCGGGCCAACCAGCTCGCGCATCATCTTCGCGCCCACGGCGTCGTCCCCGAGACCGTGGTGGCGATCTGCGTCGAGCGCCCGCTCGAGCTGGTGATCGGGTTGGTCGGCATCCTCAAGGCCGGCGGCGCCTACCTGCCGCTGGACGCGCGCGATCCCCAGGAGCGGCTGCGCTTCATGCTCGACGACTCGCGCGCGCCGGTGCTGGTCACCGAGGAGGCGCTGCTCGCCAGGCTCCCCGCGCACGGGGCGCGGCTGGTGGTGCTCGATCGCGACCGCGCGCAGATCGCCGATCGCGACGCGGGCGCTCCGGCGGGGGGCGCGACCGCGCAGAACCTGTGCTACGTCATCTACACCTCCGGCTCGACGGGGCGGCCCAAAGGCGTGCTGGTCGGGCACGACCACGTCACGCGGCTGTTCGCGGCGACGCGCGTGCTGTTCGAATTCGGTCCCGCCGACGTGTGCACGCTGTTCCACTCCTGCGCCTTCGATTTCTCGGTGTGGGAGCTGTGGAGCGCGCTGCTGTATGGCGGGCGGTTGGTGATGGTGCCGCTCGCCGTGCGTCCCTCGCCGGAGCAGCTCCGCCAGCTCCTCACCGACGAGCAGGTGACGGTCTTGTCGCTCACGCCGACGATGTTTCGCGAGCTCGACCGCGTCGACCGTCTCTCTCCGGCTGGCGCGGGCCAGCTGGCGCTGCGGCTGATCGTCTTCGGCGGCGAGTCGCTCGATCCGGCCAGCCTGACTTCCTGGTTCGAGCGCCACGGCGACCAGCAGCCGCGGCTGGTCAACATGTACGGGATCACCGAGACCACCGTGCACGCCACCTATCGCCCGCTGCGCGCGTCGGATGCGAGCGCGGGGCGGTGCAGCCCGATCGGCGTGCCGCTGGCCGACCTGCGCATCCACGTCCTCGACCCGCATCTCGAGCCGTCGCCGCTCGGCGTCGCCGGCGAGCTGTACATCGGCGGCGCGGGCGTCTCGCGCGGATACCTCCATCGCCCCGGCCTGACCGCCAGCCGCTTCCTCGCCGATCCGCACGGCCCGCCCGGCGCGCGTCTGTACCGGACCGGCGATCTCGGCCGCCGTCTCGCCGGTGGCGAGCTCGAGCACCTCGGGCGCGCCGACCACCAGGTCAAGCTGCGCGGCTTTCGCATCGAGCTCGGGGAGATCGAGGCCGCCCTCGACGCGCACGCCAGCGTTGCCGCCTCGGTGGTGTCGCTGGCCGGGGACGCGGACGCGGAGCCGCGCCTGGTCGCGTGGGTCGCCGGCGTGCCCGGACGGACGCCCGAAGCGCGCGAGCTGCGCCTGTACCTGCAACGCACGCTGCCCGGCCACATGGTGCCGGCCGCCATCGAGGTGCTGGCGGAGCTGCCGCGCCTGCCCAACGGCAAGATCGATCGCCGCGCGCTGCCCCACGCCGGCAAGCCGCGCAGCCGCGACCCGGTGGCGCCGCGCTCGCCCGTCGAGGAGCTGCTGGTGCCGGTGTGGGAAGAGACTCTCGGCGTCGATCGGGTGGGCGTGCACGACGACTTCTTCGAGCTGGGCGGGAACTCGTTGCAGGCGATGCGCCTGATGTCGCGTGCCCGCGAGGCGCTCGGGCTGGCCATCCCGCTCGGACAACTGTTCGAGACCCCCACCATCGCCGGCCTGGCCGAGGCGGTCGCGCGCACCCGCTTCGCCGCCGGCGAGGACGACCGGGTGCCGCCCATAACGCGCCGGCGCGACGACGGCAGCTGGCCGCTCTCGATCACGCAGCGCTCCACGCCCGAGGGCGCCAATCCGGCCAACGCCACCGTGCTGTACGCCGGCTCCCTCGACGTCGACGCGCTCTCGCGCAGCTTTCTCGACATCACGCACCGCCACGAGGTGCTGCGCGCCGTGTTCACCCGGCGGGACGGCGAGCGGGTGCAGTCGATCCTGCCCGCGTTCTCGTCGCTGGTGGTGGCGGAGGATCTGCGCGGCCTGCCGTCGCGCTACGACGACGCGGCCCGGCTGGTGCGCGAAGACGGCCGGCCGTTCGAGCTCGAGCGCGGGCCGCTGGTGCGGGTCCGGCTGGTGCGCCTCGAGGACGATCGCCACCTGGTGGCGGTGGCGGCGCACCACCTGCTCGCCGATCACGAGTCGTTCGCGGTCATGTGGAAGGAGCTCGCGCCGCTCTACCGGGCTCATCGCGCGGGCGAGACGCCGCGCCTGCCGCCGCTGCCGTTTCAATATGCCGACTTCGCCGCCTGGCAGGGCAGCTTCCTCGGCAGCCCCGCCGCCGCTACGCAGCGCGCCTTCTGGGAGCGCCTGCTCGACGGCGCGCCCGACCTGCACCTGCCGACCGACCGGCCGCGCGACGCATCCGGCGAGCCCAGGCCGGGCGGGCGTATCATGTTCTCGGTTCCGGGCCCGGTGCGCGATTCGCTGTGCGCGCTCGGCCGCCGCGAGCGCGCCACCATGTCGATGCTGCTGTTCGCCGGCTTCGCGCTGGCGATGCGCGACGCGAGCAAGCAGACCGACTTCACGCTCACCACCGGCAACGCCAACCGCGACCGGCGCGGGACCGAGGATCTGATCGGCTACTTCGCGCAGAACTGGACGCTGCGGGTCGACCTCTCGGACAACCCCAGCGTCGGCGAGTTGCTCGCGCGCGTGCGCACGCAGGTGCTCGACGCGTTCGGCAACTCCGACGTCGAGCCGCCCGCGCCGCGCGTGGCGGTGCGCTTCAACTACCAGCTCGGGCAGGCGATGGCGCTGCCGGGGCTGACGCCGGCGTCGTGGCCGGGCGCGCGTCCCAATCCGCCGTTCGTGCCCAAGCGCGAGCGCTTCGATCTGTTCTGCTCGGTGGCCAACGCCCCGGACGAGCTGCGCGGCCAGCTCCGCTACAACGGATCGCTGTTCTTCGAGACCACCGCCACGGCGCTGGCGGCGCGCTACGTCGCCATCCTGTGGGCAATGGCCAGCCGGCCGGAGCGCCGCATCGAGCAGCTCCTCGAGGACCTCTAGTGCCTCCCATCCGCGCCGCCCTTCGTGAGCACCATCGGGTGTATCAAAGGGGTATGGATTGGGAATCGCTGCGGGGAGACACCACCTTTTGCGCGGGCGCCGAGCCGGGTCCGCTGGTGGTCGAGGTGGGCGAGAAGATCAAGTCGATCCCCGGTTGGCTGACCACCGACGACTGCGGGCACTTCGCGCTCGTGTTGCGGCTGCAGAGCGCGTTCGGGCTGCGCGGCGATTTGGTCGAGATCGGCACGTATCACGGGCGATCGGCGGCCGTGCTGGCGCACTTTCTAGAGGAGGGCGAGCAACTGGTGCTGTGTGACTGGTTCGGCGACGCGCCCGACGGGCTGTACCCGGCGCCGCCCACGCCCGCCATCCTTCGCCGCAACCTGGCCGTCATCCGCCCGTCGCTGCGCGACGATCAGATCGAGCTGCATGCCGGTGCGAGCGAGACGCTGCGTCTCTCCCGGCCGGTGCGCTTTGCCCACGTCGACGGCGGCCACTCGAGCGCCGAGACGCTCGCCGATCTGCGCCGCGTCGACGAGCGGCTCCTTTCGCGCGGCGTGATCGCCGTCGACGACTACCACCACCGCGCCTTTCCCGAGGTCACCGTGGCGGCCGATCGTTTTCTTTCGGAGCGGCCGGACTACCACGTGCTGGCCGATCTCAACCGGCACGGCGCGGTGGGCCGCAAGCTCTACCTGCAGAAGCTGTCGAGCAGCGACTGATACTCCGATCTCGGTCGGCAATTCGGCCACCGTCAGGAACAGCTCGAATCGCTCGCTGACCAGCGCGATCCCCGGCAGCTCGCCGGTGCGGGGCGCCGCGGTCATCGAGCCGTTCTCCAGTCTGTTATGATACCACCTTGGATTTGGTGATTCATCCGCTCGCTGAATCATGGGGTGAGGTCCTCGAGAGCAGCGCGGCGGATGCGCTCTCGTCGCTCGACGCCGACGAGGTCATCGCGCGCTTTCGGCGCCGCGCGGCGCTCCTGTTTCGCGGATTCACCGTGTCCAATACCAGCTTCAGCCAATTCACCGATCGATTCAGCGCCGGCACGTTGCCCGCGCTTCACGCCGGCCTGAACCGCGAGCGCGTCCCGGGCGAGGACCACACGATGACCGTCGACCTCGGCGCCAACCTGGTCGGATATCACCTCGAAATGGGATACAGCCCGGCCCGCCCCGACTTGCTGTGGTTCCATTGTCTCTCGCCTGCGACCCAGGGCGGCGAGACCATCCTGTGCGACGGCGTCGGCATGTTGGAGAAGATGGAAGCGTCGCTCGCCGCGATATTCCGCGCCCGACGCATCAAATATACGTTTCGCGGGGCTGGGGAAGCGCTTTGGAGCCTGTTCGTTGGTGAATCGGTGGACCGCGAAGAGGCGCTGCGCCGGCTCCGGCACGTGCCCGGCCTGCGCGCCGCCGCGAGCGGAGCCGGCGCGCTCGATCTGGAGTACGTGACCTCGGCGATCCAGCGCACCCGTTACGCCGCTGTAGACGCGTTCGTCAACAGCATCATCATCTTCGGGCCGGACGTGGTCTCGTTCGAGGACGGCGAGCCGATCGGCCGCGACCTCCGGCTGGAGATCGCCCAACTGGCGAGCGATTGCTCCGTCGACGTTCGCTGGCGGGCCGGCGACGTGCTGCTCGTCGACAACTCGCGACTGATGCACGGGCGCCTGCCCTTCAAAGAGGGCGTGCGGCGCATTCACGTGCGCATGAGCGCGGCGGCGTTTTGAGAACCGAGCTCGGCTGTGTGACCGTTTCGTTCGGGCAGCCGCCGGCTGCCGCGTTGCGCGCCTCCATCCGCGCGGCGCTGACCGAAACGATCTCGCAGGTCTGGAACGAGGAGCTCACCCGCTGTCACCTGCTATTTCGCAGCGCGACCGAGGCGGAGCGTTTCTCGGTGGAGTCGCTGCGCACGCTCGGCGCACCCGCGGTCGACGTCGAGCGCCAGCCGCTGCCGGCAGGCGGCACGCTCGATCGCCCGGTGTTCGTGATCGCGGCGCCACGCTCAGGCTCGACACTCCTGTTCGAGCTGCTCGCCGCTGCCGACGAGCTGTGGAGCCTGGACGGCGAGAGCCATCTGGTGATTGAAGGAGTCCCGGCGCTGGCCACCGATCTGCGCGGCTTCGAGTCGGATCGGCTGACCGCCGCCGACGCCACCGCTGAGAACGCCGCCGCGCTGCACGCCGGCTTTCTCACCGAGCTGCACGACAGCACGCATCGCCGCTACCTCGATCGCCCCCGGGGAGCCCGCCCGTCGCGCCTGCGCCTGCTCGAAAAGACGCCCAAGAACTCGCTCCGCGTGTCCTTCTTGCGGGCCGCCTTTCCCGACGCACGCATCGTCTTCTTGTACCGCTCCCCGGCCCAGAACGTGGGCAGCATCGTGGAGGCCTGGCGAAGCGGTCGATTCGTGTCGCGGCCGTCGCTACCCGGCTGGAGCGGTCCGCCCTGGTCGCTCCTGCTGCCACCGTCGTGGCGCGCCCTCTGTAGCCGCCCGCTGCACGAGATCGCGGCGTTCCAGTGGCAGGCCGCCAACAACGCGGCGCTGGACGATCTGCAGGCCGTCGCGCCGGGCGACCTGTGCGTCGTCGACTACCAGGAGGTGGTCGCGCAGCCGCAAGCCACGCTGGCCCGCCTGTGCCGGTTCCTCGACGTCGCGCTCGGCGCGCGGCTGCAGGCGCTCTTGTCCGCCCCGCTCGCGCTCTCGGGCTCCGCGGTCACGCCGCCCGATCCCGAAAAATGGCGCCGCCTCGAGCCGAACATCGAGGCGCTCCTGCCGTCGCTGGATGACACACTGCAGCGTCTCCGCGCGCTGCGCCAGGCTTCTACGTAGGGCAGCTCAGCGGCGCAGGAGCTCGGAGAGCGCTGCGCTCAGCTCGGCGCGCACGTCGTCGGGGAGCGGATCGAACCGGACGCCGACGCGCGCGCCTTTGGGATCCGGCTTCCGGCTCACGGTCAGGCCGAGCAGCACGAGGTGACGATGACCGCTCGGGTGCGGGATGCGCACCCTCAGCCGCTCACCAACGGCGACCGGTCCGTCGGTCACCAGCGACAAGCCGCCCATCGAGAGGTCCAGGAGCTCGCCCTTGAACGGCGGCTCGCCGAGCGTGATCGGCATCCCGTAGGAGACGCGCGGGTGCTCGCGCAGCCCGCCGCCGTCGCCGCCGAGGAGCAGCGTCAGGAGCGCATCGACGTCGCGCCGCACCGAGGCCTCGCCGACCATGAACTGCACGGTCATGACGATCCCCTCGTAGATGCGCTCGATGCGATCGACGCTGCCGAGGAGCGGGATCTCCTTGCCGGCCAGCGTCGGCAGGTACAGCTCCAGCGTCTCGCCGATCTCCGCCAACGGCTCGTCGACGATCAAGAGCGCGCTCTCCGAAGACAGCGCGACCAGCAGCACCTGCCGCTCGTCTCCGCGCTGCGGCGTGATCCGCACGCTCGCGTCCACCCGGATCCGTCTGCGGACGTGAAGGGTCCCGCTCACGCTCCACTCTCTTACGCTATCTAGCGCGCGTCGGGAAGACTTCAAGCCCGTGCACAGGCTGCGCACCGCGCGCAAATCCGCCTCGTTGTGGTGGTGGCGCAGGTGCGGACAATCCAATACGTGTCGAGCGACGATTTCAAGGCGAGCATCCTGCTCGTCGATGATCATCCCGCCAACCTGCTCGCGCTCGAGGGAGTGCTCGAGCCACTCGGTCAACGCCTGGTGCGCGCGATCTCCGGCGAGGAAGCGCTCAAGCGGGTGCTCGCCGAGGACTTCGCGCTGATCCTCATGGACGTGCAGATGCCCGGGCTGGACGGGTTCCAGACCGCGTCGCTCTTGCGTCATCGCGAGCGCACCCGCGACGTGCCGATCATCTTTCTGACCGCGCTGCACAAGGGCCTCGAGCACGCGCGCCGCGGCTACGCGCTCGGCGCCTTCGACTACATCACCAAGCCGTTCGAGCCGGAGATCGTCACCGCCAAGGTGAGCGCGTTCGTGGCGCTGCACCTGCGCGCGCTGAAGCTCAGCCGCCAGTCGGAGGAGCTCGCCCGTCGCGAGCGTGCGATCGGCCAGGAGATCGCTGCGCGCCAGGCGGCCGAGGAGTCCATCCGCGTCAACGAGCTGTTCATGGGGATCCTCGGCCACGATCTGCAGAACCCGCTGACCGCCATCAGCATGGCCGCCAGGCTGCTCGGCAGCTCGGGCGAGCTCAGCGAGAAGCACGTCGAGATCACCGGGCGCATCACGCGCAGCGCGCACCGCATGGAGCGCATCATCGCCGACGTGCTCGACTTCACGCGCGGCCGGCTGGGCGGCGGAATTCCGGTCGCGCCGGTGGCCGCCGACCTGGGCGTGATCTGCCGTCAGATCCTCGAGGAGCAGCAGCTCGCCAACCCCGATCGCTCGCTGCGCTTCGAGAGCGCCGGCGACCTGAGCGGCCGCTGGGATCCCGACCGGCTGGGGCAGCTGGTCTCGAACCTGTCGGGCAACGCCATTCGACACGGCGCCGATCCGATCACCCTCGTCGCCAGCGGCGAGCCGAGCGAGGTCCTCCTCGAGGTGCGCAACCGCGGCGAGGCGATCTCGCCTGAAGTGATCGGCTCGCTGTTCGATCCGTTTCGCAAGGGCGACCAGCGGTCGAGCGGGCTGGGGCTCGGGCTGTACATCGTTCAGGAGATCGCGCGCGCGCACCAGGCGACGGTGACCGTGCGCTCGACGCCGCAAGAGGGCACCTGCTTCATGGTGCGGCTGCCGCGCGTTACGGCGGGCACTTCACCAGCGGCGTGAGCGGCGCGAAGCTCCAGCCGTCGGCCGGCGTCTGCGCGTCGGCGTCGGTGAGCGCCTGCTCCAGCGCGGCCTTGATGTCGGCGTACGACTGGCTCAGCTTGTTGGCCGGATCGCTGGTCGCCGCGCAGAGAAACTTGGGCGTGCCGCAGATATCGAGCAGCTCGCAGGCGGGCTGCGCCGGCCCGGTGGACGCGAGCATGGCATCGCCGTAGAGCACGGTGCCGCCCACCATCACCAGCGCCACGTTCTTCGGCGTCGCCGCGAGGATCGCGTCGTAAGGTTGGCTCTCGTCGCCGGTGAACACCACCAGGTCGGCCAGGTAGCCGACGGCGATGCGCCCGATGCGATCGCCGAGCGCGAGCGCCTTGGCCGCGTTCTGCGTGGTCATGAGCACCAGATCTCTCGACGTCAGCAGGTTGCCGAAGTGCGCGTCGTCCCACGCGTTGGCGAAGCGCAGCTCGTCGAGCAGGTTCTGGCTGCCGCCCATCGACCAGTCGGGCGCCAGCGCTACCGTCACACCGGCGGTCAGCGCAGCGGGGATGTTGGTGGTCGCGCCGTAGAGCGCGACGTTCGAGGCCGGCGACCAGGTGAGCTTCATGCCCATCTGCGCCATGGTGGCGAACTCGGCGGCGCCGAACGCGGTGCCGTGGGTGATCGCGGTCTGCGGGGCGTACAGGCAGTTGGCGGTGGTGCTGGCGGTGCCGAGCTTGCCGAACTCGGCCAGGCTTTTGGCGTCGGTCCCCTCGCCACAATGAACCAGGAACGCGGCGGTCGTGCCGCTCGCAAAGTTCGCGCACACGCCATCGGCGGTGGCCTTCGACGGCGGAAAGATCGCGCTGGTCTGCACCGCGTCCTTGCCGACCCCGCTCTGCGAGACGTCGATCGAGCGCGCGATCGACGAGAAGCACGCCGCGGAGGTGCCGGGCAGCCCGACGATGCTGGTGGTGCCGGCGATCAACCCCTTGAGCTCGCCGAACTTGTCCATCTCGCAGCGCAGGCTGCCCGCCGCGGTGCCGTAGGGCACGTTCGCGCACCAGGCCGGCTTGCCCTGCGAGTCGTTGGACAGGCACTGCTTGACGTCGAGCATGGCCTGGTAGCGCGGGTCGGTGGTCCACTGATCGTGGTTCTGGTAGACCATCGGCGGCGTCCAGTCGTCGTCGTCGAAGATGTCGAACAGGATGTGGTTGTGTGTGTCGATCAGGCCGGGCGAGATGATCCCGTGCGTGTCGATCAGCGTCGCGCCGGCCGCGCCGGCCTCGCCCGCGCAGCCCGTGCCGGCGGCGACGCAGGTGATGGTCGTGCCCTCCACCAGCACCTGCCCGACGATGATCTGATCAGGCGTGACGATGGTGCCTGACAGAAGGATGTGATCCTTGGCGCCAGGCATCATGGTCGGCCCACCGTCCAGCGTCGCGGCCGACAGGTCGACCCCGTCGCCAGCCGCGCCGTCGGGCATGGGCGCGCCGCCCTCGGAGCGGCATCCGGCGATCGCGCACACCCAGACCAACGCGACCCCAAACCACGACAGCTTCATTACGCCATCAGGATACCTCTTTCGAGTCCCTACTGGATGATGATGATCGGCGCGCAGGTGCCGCCCGAGCAGAACTCGCCGACCGGGCAGTCGCCGTCGTTGGTGCAGTCGTGGTTCACCGACTGGAACTCCATGCCGCCGGTGTAGGCGTAGGAGACCGGCCCCGGGCCCCAGCCCTCGACCACCAGGCCGAAGTTCTGCGGCGAAGCCACGGTATGCGGGCCGGGCGGCACCGGGCAGCGCACCACCTCGTACGGCAGCGTGCCCACCATTCCGCCCATCGCCCGCTCGCAGCCGGCGCTCAGGCCCTGCCCGTCGAGCGTCAGCCCGCCGCCGGTGGGGATCGAGATCAAGACCCAGCTCTCCGAGTAACCCGTCGGCACCAGGAAGATGTACTCCGAGCGGTGCTGCGCGATCGGCGGGACCAGCGAGAACGACGGATCGCCGGTCTCCGCCGACGAGGCGTCCTGGCTCACCTGGAACTGGCCGATCATCACCGGATTCGAGGCCTGCACCACGAAGTCGGAGTCGGTCATGATCTGGTGCATCGCGCCCGACTGCAGCGTGAACTGATCGTCGGGCGCGGGCAGCGAGGTGTGCACGGTGGTGCCGTCCTTCTGCGACAGGATGCGGAAAAATTCCGGATCGCCCGACGAGTGGCTGCGCCCCTCGGAGCGCACCACCACATAGTCCCGGCCGAGCGAGCTGCGCGGGAAGAGCTGCTCCTCGAGGTGATCGCAGCAGCAGGTGTTCATCGGATCGATCGGCGGATCGGGATTGATGGTGATGCACTCCACGCCGCTCCACACCGCGAGCGGCCCGTCGGCCTCGATCTGCGTGCCGGTGAAATCGGTGGTGCCGGCGGTGTTGAAGTCCGCGCCCTCGAGGTTGAGCGTCTCGAACGCGTTGAGCGTGAGCGTGTACGGCGTGTTCTTGTGGATCGCCATCACGTTGTCGCCGGGCATCACCTCGGTGGTCGGCGTGACGCGCACCTTGGTGTTGTCGCGCGTGGCGGTGATGGTCACGTACGAGCGCTTGTCGCTGTCGATGTGCAGGCCCTGAAAGTCCACGTCGCCGCCGGTGCCGGGCCAGCCGAGCACGACGTAGCTCTCGTCGAGCGCGTTCTCGGGAATGAGCAGCGAGGCGTCGTTCGAGAACGCGTCCGGATTGTTGATCGGGTTGAACTGGTAGACCGACGCGGGACGGTCGGTGGTCACGCGATACGCCGCCGCGGTGATCAAGCTGCGGTTGCGCTTGCCCGCCACGTAGCCCGACACCTCGCGCGGCGGCAGCGCGATGGTCTCGAGCCCGCCGGCGGCCACCTGGCGGGTGGTCTCCTGGACGATCAGCGGCGCTGCGCCCGGCGCCGCGTCGTTGCGCTCGACGACCACGTTGAGCGGCACCTTCCACGGATTGGCCACCGCGATCGCGAACTGCTGATCGGCGGCGATCACTCCACTGATCGGGGTCGGAATGGTGAACTGCGGCAGGTCGACCGCGTAGAACACGCAGCCGGTGTAGCTGTGGGCGAGCGCCTTGGGATCGCACGGCGTCACGCACGCCGCCTGGCCGGTGGCCGGATCGGCCGCGCAGGTGAGCGGGTTGCAATCCTGCGTCACGGTCTGCGTCGGAGAGCCGCCGGCATCGCACACCACCACCTGATCGCCGTTACAGCCGCTGCCGCCGGGCACGCACGCGGTGCAGCCCAGGTTGTCGCTGCACACCTGATCGCTGGTGCAGCCCTTCTCGGTGGTGAACGTGCCCCCGTGACACACCTGCCACAAGCGCCCCGAGCACTGATGCGCACCGTCGGTGCACGGCCCCGAGCCACCCGGATTTCCATTTCCATTGTTGTGCCGAGCCTGCTGGTTGCACGCGGCGCCCAGGACCGAGAGCAGCGCGAGCACGGACGCCTTTGAGAACGACATGCACCCACCCCCTTCGGCTCGTGAGTGGCCCCATCGACGATTCGGGGCCGTTTTTTCTGAAACCAGAGGCGCGCGGGCGTCACTCCCCTTTCGAGACGAGGAGAAAACCGATGAAACGAGTCCTGTTCTGCATCCTGCTGGTGGCTGGCTGTGCCGAGACGCAAACCACTGGAACCATTCACGGAGGCGCCCTGTGCGGGATCTCCAACCCACGCTGGCCGTCGGCCAGCCGCGACTTCAACCGCCAGATCACGCTCGAGGCGATCGCCGGCATCTCCGAGGCGGCCAAGGCCGATCGCGAGAAGCTCAAGGCAGGCGTGCGCAACGAGGTGGGCGGGGCGGCCGACGAGCTGTACGCGCGCCAGCCATCGGACAGCGCGTTCGTCTCGAGCGGCGTCGCCGAGCTCGCCACCCGGCTGCGCCAGCTCGACTGCGCGGTGCGCTCCAACCACGTGGATCCGGCGCGCGCCGACGCCAGCTACAGCAACATCCTGGCCGAGCTGGCCGCCGAGCGCGGCACCCTCGAGCCGGTCGCCTCGTCGCGTAAATAGCGTGAAACCAGGAGCCGGATGCGGTCACATGCGAGTGGGATGATCGCCGTTCGACAGCTCCAGACGCCGCTGGCCCAGAACCAGGAGCCCGAGTCGGATCCGGCGCCGGCGCCGCTCGAGGGCGCGCTGGTGCGGCGCGCGGCCGGCGGAGACGCGCAGGCGTTTCGCCGGCTGTTCGACCGGCACGCCCCGGCCGTGCGCCGCTTCCTCGGCGATCTGTTGCGCGACGCCGGCGCCGCCGACGAGGGAACGCAAGAGACCTTCGTGCGGGCGCACGCGCGGCTCGGCACCCTGCGCGCCGACGAGAAGCTGCTCCCCTGGCTGTTCGGCATCGCACGCCACGTGTTTCACGAAGAGCTGCGCGCGCGCCGCCGCCACCCGGTGGCCTCGGACGCGGCGCTCGCCGCCGAGGTGGACGGCGCGCTCTCGCCCGAGGGCCAGCTCATGCGACGCGAGGCCGACGGGCTCCTGCAACAAGCGCTCGACGAGCTCGACGAGGAGCGCCGGTCCGCGCTGCTGATGCGCATCGATCATGGGCTCGACTACGTCGAGATCGGAGACGTGATGGGCTGGCCGCTGTCGAAGGTGAAGAACGAAATCCATCGCGCGCGGCTGGCCATGCGCGCGCGCTTGGGGAACTACCTGGGAGGGACGTAATGAGTGCGTGTGATCCCGATCGGCTGGAGGCCTTCGTCGACGGCACGCTCACGCCCGTGGAGCGCGCGGGCACGGAGGCGCACCTGCGCGAGTGCGCGGCCTGCGCCGCCGAGTTGGTCGCGCTGAACGCCGAGCAGGCGCTCCTGGCGCGACGGCGCAGCGCGCAGCCGCCACTCTCGCCCGAGCTGTGGCGCGGGGTCGAGGCGCGCCTCGCCCGACCGGCGCCGGCCCGCGCGCGGCTGTGGACCTCACGGCCGATCACCGTCGGTGTCTCCAGCTTGGTCGCCGCCGCGGCGGCGCTGCTGCTGTTCGTCGGCCAGCACGACGTTCCCGGCCCGATCGCGACGCCTTCCGCGCGCGTCGCCCCGTCCAGGCGCGCCCGGCTCTCGCCCGAGGTCACGCTCGACCGCGCCGAGAACGAGTACCGCGACGCGCTCACCGTGCTGGAGGCCGAGTACCGTCACGAGCGCCAGGCGCTCAAGCCGTCCACCGCCGCGCGCTACGACCGCGCGCTGGCCAACGCGGGCGAGGCGGTCCGCCACGGGCGCACCGTCGCTGCCGGCGATCTCGACGGCCGCCTGGCGCTGCTCGACGGATACGCCGAATACATGCGATCGCTGCAAACCATCGTCGCCGACCTGCAGGTGTCCCAATGAGCCGTCTTGTGCCGATCTTCCTGTTCGTACCGCTGGCCATCGCCGGCGTCGCGCTCGCACAGCCGTTGCCGCCGCTGCCGCCCCTCCCACCGCTCAAGGCCGGCCCGGCGGCGTCGGCCACCGCCAAGCTCGACGTCAAGGGCCCGATCCTCTTGCGGGTCAGCGCGATCTCCACCGACATCGACGTCGTGGGCGGCGCCGCCAGGCAGGTCAAGGCGGTGCTCTCCGACGCCGAGTTCGGCCTGCGCCTGGTCGATCACGGCGACCGCGTCGACCTGGTCTTCGAGAGCGGCGAGGGCGCACCACCGGGCCACGAGGGCCGGCTGCACATCGAGGTTCCGCCGGGCAGCCACGTCGAGATCAGCACCGTCGCCAGCGACGTGCACGTCGAGAACGTGGGCGGCAACGTGCGCGTGCGCTCCACCTCGGGCGATCTGCACGTGCGCGGCGCGGCCAGCGTCGAGGCGCTGCTGATCTCCGGCGAAGCCAGCCTCGAGGACGTGCGCGGCGAGGTGCGGCTGCGCACGGTCTCGGGCGACGCGCGCGTGGTGCAGAGCGGCGGCGCGGCGAGCCACCTCGAGTTCGGCTCGACCAGCGGCGACCTCGACTGGAAGGGCGCGTGCGGCGCCGGCTGCCGCATCGAGGCGCGCACCACCTCGGGCGACGTCGGGCTCGCGCTCGCGCCGTCGAGCTCCTTCGAGCTCCACTTCGTCAGCCACTCCGGCGATCTCGACGACCGGCTGGGCGTGAGCGTGCTCGACGCGGAGCACGGCAAGCACGGCGCCGGGCAGGTGCGCGCGCGCATCGGCAAAGCCGAGGGGCTGGTCGAGTGCCAGACCTTCTCGGGCGATCTCGATCTGCGCAAGCGCTAGCGCTAGGTGATGCTGTGGTTGACCAGGTTCCGCAGGCTGATCGGATCGAACGGCTTGGCCAACCGCGCGTTCTCGACCTCAGCCAGGAACTCGCGCGCGCGCGGGGTGAACGCGCCGCCGGTCATGAAGATGATCCGGTCGGCCAGCGCCGGCGCGATCTCGCGCAGCTTGAGGTAGAAATCCCGCCCGTTGAGATCCGGCATCATGACGTCGCACACGATCACGTCGAAGCGCTGGCCCGCCTCGATCCACGCCACCGCCTGTCGTGCGCTCACGGTGACGATCACCTCGTGCTCGGACTGGAGGATGCGGCGCGCGGCGTTCCCCAGGAGCTCTTCGTCGTCGATGACCAGCACCCGGCCGCGACGGGGCGGCCGGACGATCTCCCGCGGGTCGTAGGGCGGCAGGGCGACCGCCGATTTCGCCGCGGGCAGCGTCACCCGGAAGGTGGAGCCGCGGCCGGGGGTGCTCTCGGCCGCGATGGTGCCTCCCAGGTCGCTGACGATGCGATGGCAGATCGACAGGCCGAGGCCGGTGCCCATCCCCACCGGCTTGGTGGTGAAGAACGGCGTGAACAGACGCCGTAGCTGCTCCGACGGGATCCCCGCGCCGGAATCGCGGACCTCGACGACCACGCGGCCCGCCCCATCCATCCGGGTGGCGACCGTGATCTGGTTGGCCCCGGCGTGTCCTTCTTCGATCGATTGCGCGGCGTTGACGATCAAGTTCAGGAACACCTGCCCGAGCCGGGACTCGTCCGCCTCGACGGGCGCGAGCCCAGGGGCGTAGTCGCGCACGACGCGCGCGCGGTGGCGCACCTCGTTCCACGCCATGCGCAGCGACGACTCGAGGATCGGCTCCACCTCGAGCGAACGCAGGGTCGCTTCGTTGGAACGGGAGAAGATCCGCAGATCGCGCAGGATGTTTCGGATGCGCTCGGCCGACGAGACCGAATCGCGCAGCTCCTCGTGCAGCTCTCGCAGGCGCGGATCGCCACCCGCGCTCAGCTCGGCCGCGTGCTCGACCGCGAGCGACAGGTTGGCCATGATCGCGGCGAGCGGGTTGTTGATCTCGTGCGCGATGCCGGCGGCCAACATCCCCACCGACGCCATGCGGTCGGAGATCATCACCTGCTCCTGCAGCTTGCGCGACTCGCTGGTGTTGCGCGTGGTGCCGACGATCCGGTACACGCGACCCGAGGCGTCCTTGAGCGGGATCAGCGTGGTCTCGAACCACACGTCTCCGGACAGCGACGGGAGCTGCTCCTCGTAGCTGATCGGGGCGGCCACCGCCACGCACTTGCCGTACCACACCCGGACGCCGGCGGCGGCCTCCGCGCTGAGCGCCTCCTCGATGTACTTGCCGGCCACCTTCGCGTTCGGCTGCCCGAAGATGCGCTCCTTGGCCGGGTTGAAGCGGGCGATCCGGAAGCCCCCCTCGACGGTCACATCGATCAGGAACATACAGTCGTTGGTGTTCTCGAAGACCTCGCGGTAGTGCTGCTCGCTCTCGCCGAGCACGTCGACCACGGTGCTGTCTGTTGATTCGGACATCGGCCCTACACTCATTCTAGGGCGAATGGGACGGGTTCCAGGCGCAGTGCGGCAAAATGTCGCGGAGCCGAGGCTCAGCGCTTGCGTTTGGCCGGACGGGCGCGCTCGAGCCAGCGCTGCAGGGTGCGACGGTGCATGCCCAGGACCGTCGCTGACAGGCTGACGTTGCCGAGGCAGGCGCGCATCACCCGCTTGACGTGCGCGCGCTCCACCTGCGCGAGGTGCAGCTCGGCCGGCCGGGTGGCTCCAAGCTGAAGCAACGCTTCGGCAAATTGGGTCTCGCGAAGCTGCTGCTGGCGGTGCTTCCTTCGACGCTCTTTGGGGGACATCCGAGTGTCGAAAGCGTACACCAACCCGCCGAACAGCCGCGACATTTTACCGCATCCATTTGTTCAGTATGAGCGCCCGCTCCGCTTTGCCAAGATGCCCTCCATGGCGCGGGGCTACTGGCTGATCAAGAGCGAGCCGTTCAAGTATCCATGGGAACGGCTGGTCCGCGAGGGCCGCACGCTCTGGGACGGCGTCCGCAACTTCGAGGCGCGCAACAACCTGCGCGCGATGCACGACGGCGACCTCGCGCTGTTCTACCACTCGAACGAAGGACGCGAGGTGGTGGGCGTGGCGCGCGTGGTGCGCGGCGCGTACCAGGATCCGACCACCGACGAGGATTGGAGCGCGGTCGACTTCGCGCCGGTGAAGCCGCTGGCGCGGCCGGTCACGCTCGAGACGATCAAGGGCGACGCGCGGCTGGCCAAGATGGCGCTGGTGCGGCGCTCGCGCTTGTCGGTGACGCCGGTCGCGGCGGGCGAGTTCACGCGCGTGCTCGCGCTCGGCCGCACCAAGCTCGCCCGATGACCGCCGGAACCGGGAGCGCGGCGCCGGCCGTCAAGCCCCGGCTACGCGGCGTCTCGCATCAGCTCGCGTGCGGCGTGGCGCTGCTCGCCGGCCTCGCGCTGGTAGCACGCGCACCGACGGCACGTGGCGCGCTCGCGGCGGCGATCTACGGCGCCAGCCTGACCACGCTGTTCGGCGTGAGCGCGCTGTATCACCGGCGTCACTGGTCGCCGGCCATGCGCCCGTGGATGCGCCGGCTCGATCACTCGGCGATCTTCCTGCTGATCGCCGGCACCTACACGCCGTTCTGCCTGCTCCTGCCCGGCCACACGCTGCTCGTGGTGGTGTGGATCGGCGCGCTGTGCGGCATGGTGCAGGCGATCGCGTGGGTGCGCGCGCCCAAGGCCGTGACCGCGGCGATCTACGTAGCGCTCGGCTGGGTGGTGCTGCCGTTCATCTCGGCGTTGCGCTCGCGGGTCGACGCGCGCCAGGTGTGGCTGCTCGCCGCCGGCGGCGCGGCCTACAGCGCGGGCGCGGCCATCTACGCGCTGCGCCGGCCCGACCCCGCACCGACGGTGTTCGGGTACCACGAGCTGTTTCACGCGTTGACCATCGTTGCCAGCGGATGTCACTTCGCAGCCGTGAGCCTGGCGGTTGGGCGTCTGTAGGGGCGCGCGGGCGGCCAGCGCCTACGCCGCCCCCACCACCGGCAAGTGCTTCCTCCCCCCGATCTCCTTGATCTGCACCGGCGACGCCGCCAGCGCATCGAACACGATCTTCCCGTCGCCGCCGATCCGCCCGAACGTCAGCGTCCCCGTTGGGCAGCTCTGCACGCACGCGGAGCAGCGCACGCACTCGGGGTCTTCCATCGGCATCCCCTTGTTGGCGAAGCTCATGATGTCGATGCCCTGGTGGCACACCGACGTGCACACGTTGCAGGAGATGCACTTCTTCTTGTCGGCGAAGATGCGGAACTTGGTGAAGCGGGCGTAGATGTGCATGAGCGCGGCGAGCGGGCAGGCGAAGCGACACCACACCCGACCGGAGAACCAGAAGTACATGCCCACGCCGACCACGCCGGCGAGGAACAGATCGACCACGTGGTAGTAGTCGTAGGCGGCGTGGCTGTCGTAGAACATCGCCGTGTAGAACGTGTTCATCGCCTTGCCCAGGGCCGAGCCCGGCGCGTACCAGGTGACGATGCGCGCGGCGAACAGCGCGAAGGCGAAGGCCAGGATCACCTGGCCGACCATGTTCAGCCGGTTCCAGATGGGCCCGTGCGGCATCTTGGTGCGCTGCGTGTCGCCGAGCGTCTCGGCCAGCGCGCCGCACGAGCAGATCCAGCCGCAGTACGAGCCCTTGCCCCAGCGCCGCACCATCAGCGGGATGAGCACGAAGGTCTGCACGCCGCCGATCACCAGCCACCAGGTCATCGGCTTCGAGCTGAAGACGTTCCAGAAGAACAGCGGCCACGCGAGGATCAAGCCGAACGCGCGCCAGTACTCGCGGCCGTAGTCGTAGTTGGCGGCGGGGAACAGGTTGTCGGCGACGGTCTTGGCGAAGCCGTGATCGAACGCGCCGGCGTAGCCGAGCGTCGGTAGGATGAAATACGGAAGCAGGAACAGCGGGACGATCTGCACCGCCATGAGCGTCAGCGTCTGCCGCGTCACGTAGGGCGTGTTGCGCCGCTTGATGCGCTGCCAGCCGAACAGCACGATGCACACGGTGTACGCGAACGTGTAGTAGAAGCCCGGCTGGCGCAGCGTCACCGCCACGGTCTTGAGCAGCGCCGAGTCGCCCAGGTGCTCGGGCAGGTTGAACGGGAACAGGTGGTGCTTGCCGAAGTAGGCGTTGAGCTCGGTGCCCGCCTTCCAGTTGTAGAGGAACATGCAGAAGGCGAAGAACCCGATGAAGCTGATCCAGGTGACGGGCCGCCATTCGCCGCGAATCGGAATGCCCGAGCGGCGGAAGAAATCGAGCGGCGCCTCGCGGCCGGTCATCGCGAACACCACGTCGTTGGGCACCGTCTGCTCGCGGCCCGCGCCGTCGACCAGCTCGACCGACTTCTCGGTGATCTGCCTGATCTTGGAGCCGAGCAGCAGGCGGAGGGTGCCGTGCTTTTCGTGCGACGCCATGTTCGCGCCCATCGCCGTGTTGACACGCTCGGACGACGGATTCTCGACCGAGACCTGCGCGTTCTGATCGGCCTCGAGCGCGCGGATCTTGTCGATGTTGTCGGGCTTGGGGCGCGCAAATTCCTTGTTGCGGTAGCTGAGCGTCACGTTCGCGCCCGACATGGCCAGCGCGATGGCGGACTCGAGCGCGGAGTCGCCGCCGCCCACCACCATCACCTGCTTGCCCTGGTACTCCTTGGGGTCGTACAGGCGGTGGTAGACCTTGTCGAGCTTCTCGCCCGGCACGCCGAGCGCGCGATAGTTTCCCGAGCGGCCGATGGCGATCACCACGCGCAGCGCGCGCACTTCTTTGGTCTCGCCTTTTTTGCCGAGGTGAACGATCAGCTCGCCCGAGCGACGCTCGATGCGATCGACGTGTGCCTTCTCGACCTCCACGCCGGCTTTCTTGCGCTGCGCCTCGAGCTCTTCGAGCAGCGCCTCTTTGACGTCGGTGGTGAACTGCAGATCGCCCGCCGGCGTCATGTCGGTCGGGTAGGTGTAGATCGGTTTCTGCTTGGGAAAGTTCTGGATGGTGTTGAACTCCTGCGCGGCCTCGTACACGACGTAGCGCAAGCCGCGCTTCTTCGCTTCCATCGCCGCAGAGACGCCCGACACGCCGCCGCCGATGATCGCCACGTCGAAGACTGCCGGATCCTTGCCGCGGCGCTTGTCGAAGTCCTCTTCCTTGACGAAGGCGGTGATCGCGCGCGCGCCGGTGTCGGACGAAAACTTGAGCAACGGGATGCCGGTCAGGTCACCGACGATGCGCACGCCGGGAACCGCGGTCGCGCCGTCTTCGGTCGCCTCGGGCAGCCGCTCGACCGTGCCGGCCGGCCAGCCCGTGTGCAGCCATCGCATGTACCCCATTGCTAGAGCCTCCCCAGCGATTACGCCCGCCGAGTTTATACGTTACGTGTCGCGTTGTGGATCGGTTTCGGGTCGTGTAGGTTCGCCGCATGTTGGATCTGGTGGCGGAATTCGCCCGGCTGGCCGCCGACGCGGTGAAGGCGAAGTACGGCACCGAAGGCGTGCCCGCCGAGCTCGCGATCGTGCGCGCGACCAAGGTCGAGTTCGGCGACCTGCAGTGCTCGGGCGCGCTGCAGCTCGCCAAGCCGCTCGGGCAGAAGCCGCGCGACGTGGCGCAGGTGATCGCCGATGGGCTCGCCGCGCACGACGCGGTGGCCAAGACCGAGATCGCCGGGCCGGGCTTCGTCAACCTGTTCTTGAAGGACGCGTGGGTCGCCGCGCACGCCGCCGACGGGCTCGCGCTGCGGCAGATCGGCGCCGGGCAGAAGGTGGTGCTCGACTATTCGTCGCCCAACGTCGCCAAGCCGATGCACATCGCGCACATCCGCTCGACGATCATCGGCGACGCGATCAAGCGCGTGCTCAAGGCAGTCGGCTATGAGGTGATCGCCGACAACCACCTCGGCGACTGGGGCACGCAGTTCGGCAAGCTGATCGTCGCCTGGCGCAAGTGGCTCGATCCGGCCGCGTTCGAGCGCAGCCCCGTCGAGGAGCTGCTGCGCCTGTACATCAAGTTCGTCGAGGAGGACAAGAGCGCAGACGACGCCGAAGGAAATGAGAGCGATGCGACGCCGCTGCTCAAGGAGGCGCGCGCCGAGCTGGTCAAGCTGCAACAGGGGGATGCCGAGAACGTCGCGCTGTGGAAGCGGTTCATCGAGGTGTCGCTCAAGGAGTTCGGGCGCATCTACCAGCGGCTGGGCGTCGAGTTCGATCATTATTATGGCGAGAGCCACTACAACGACCTGCTGGCCGGCACCGTCGAGCGGCTGCTGAAGGACGGGATCGCCGAAGAATCGCGCGGCGCGATCGCGGTGTTCTTCCGCAAGCCCGACGGCACCGACGAGCTGCCACCGCTGCTCATCCGCAAGGCCGACGGCGGTTATCTCTACGGCACCACCGACATCGCCGGGCTGCTCTATCGCGTCGATCGCTGGAACCCGTCGCGCATCCTGATCGTCACCGACGAGCGGCAGCAGCTCCACTTCAAGCAGTTCTTCGCGGTCGGGCGTCGGCTGGGGATCACCTGCAGCCTGGAGCACGTGTGGTTCGGGCTGATGCGGCTGCCCGAGGGCACCATCTCGACGCGCGAGGGCAAGCAGATCGGGCTCGAGGCGCTGCTCGACGAGGCCGAACGGCGCGCGCTGGCGGTGGCCACCGAGTCCAGTCCCGAATTGAGCGACGCCGAGCGGCGCGAGGTGGCGCGCGTGGTCGGCATCGGCGCGGTCAAGTACAACGATCTGTCCAAGGATCGCCAGACGCTGGTCACGTTCACCTGGGACAAGGCGCTCTCGCTGCAGGGCAACACCGCGCCGTACCTGCAGTACGCCTACGCGCGCATCAAGTCGATCCTGCGCAAGGCCGCCGCCGACGGCGCAGGCGAGCCCGGCAAGGTCACCGCGCCCACGCCTGTCGAGCGCGCGCTGATCATGCGCCTGCTCGGGTTTCCCGAGGCGGTCGAGCAAGTCGCGCGCAGCGCCCGACCGCACGTGCTGGCCGACTATCTGTACGAGCTGGCCGGCGCGTTCTCCACGTTCTATGCCGACCACCCGGTGCTCAAGGCCGAGCCCGCCGTGCGCGCCTCGCGACTCCGCCTGTGCGCGCTGGTCGCCGACACGCTCCAACGCGGCCTCGCGCTGTTGGGGATCGAAGTGCTGGAGCGGATGTAACGATCTACTTCGGTATCGTGAAGGTCGCGACGTCTTTGCTGCCGTCGCCGGGGCGGATCTTGAAGCGGAACTCGGCGATGGTGTTCTTGTCGGGCGGCGCGCCCGCGCTCACATAGAGCAGCGCGTTCTTCAGGCACTTGCGCTCGTCGGCCGAGAGCGGCTCGTCGGGCGATAGGAACGTGCGGCGCGCGACTGCGTCCTCTTTGGAGAACAACAGCCCGGTGCCAAAGCTGACGGTGTGATCGACCGCGCCGAAGCACTGGCGCGCGGCGGTGGTGGCGTTCTTGGCGGCGAGGGTGAGATCGAACTTCGTCGCCGCCGGCGCGACCGGCGGAACCGGCGGCGGCTCGATCCCGTTGTTGGCGATCGGCGCAGCGGGCACGGGCGGCGGCGTCACCACCGGCGCGGCGGCAGCCTTCACGACTGCCGGTGCGACCACCGGTGCGACCACCGGTGCGGGCGCCACCTTCTCGACCACCGGCGCAGGCGCTGCAGCGACGGCAACCGGCTGCGTCTGAACCATCGGCGCGGCTTTTTCGCTGCGCAGCGCGGGCACCACGAACAGCGTCACGGCCAGCGTTCCGCCGATCCCGAGGGACAGCCAGCCGACGCGCTCGAGGACCACGCGCATGGCGGAGGGCCTGGCTGCCACCGGCGTCTCGATGGTGCTCGCCGCCTGCGCGCCGGTGAGCGATCGCGCGACCATCGGCGATCGCTCGGCCGGCGGCTGGATGCGCTTGTGGACCGTGGTGGGAATGTTGTCGAGCGGGCCGAACATCGCCTCGGCGGGCGAAGGCGGCAGTCCCTTCAAGCGCTGCGGCCGCTGCGCCGGCGCGCCGTCGGGCTGATCCTTGGCGAACCGCTCGAGCTGCGTGCGGAGCTCGCGCAAGTTCGCGAAGCGCTCCTCGGGGAACGGCCCCATCGCGCGCATCAGCACGTTGCGCAGCTGCGCGGGAACCTGCGGGAAGTACTGCACGCCCGAGCCCAGCTCGCACTTCTGGATGCGCGCGAACCGGCGCGGGCTGTTGACCGCGCCGAACGGATGGCGGCCGGTGAGCTCCTCGAACAGCAGCACGCCGACCGAAAACACCAGCGAGCGTTCGTCGAGCGTCTCGCCGCGCGCCTGCTCCGGCGACGCGTACGACAGATCGCCCGCGGCCTCCTGCTGGCGCAGCAGCGTCAAGAACGAGATCGTCGACTGCGACACGCCGTCGCCCACCTCACCCGCCGAGAGCGCATCGAGGATACGCAAGACGTGGCGCACGACCGCCTTGGGATCGGCGTCGGTGTCATCGTCGCCGGTCGGACCAGCCGCCTTGGCCAGGGACCAGAATCGCTCGGCCAGGGTCCCGGGGGGGCGCTTCACGGAGACGACGGGGGGCATGGGCGGGTCCTCGCTGATGCGCGCGTACATCGCAAGAACGCGGCCAGCGCGATTGCTCCGCGAAGTCCGCGTCAGGCGCGGATTTGACGCTGTGCATCCTGGGGGTGAAGGCCCCGAGTCGTTCGATTTCCCTAGGGTCAGTCAGCCGTGGCGGCGGGTTTGCAGTATGCTCGGCACGGACATGTCTCAGTTCGTTCGCGAGAATACCCGGTACCCGATGGAGCTGGCGGTGCGGGTGCGGTGCGAGACGTGGAGCGACTACCTCGAGCTGTACACCACGAATCTGAGCCGCGGCGGCGTGTTCGTGGCCTCGCAGATGTCGGCGCCGATCGGCAGCGAGATGACGGTCGAGCTCTCGCTGCCGAACAAGAACACGCTGTCGCTGCGCGCGGAGGTCGTGCACCTCACCGGCGAGGATTCGGGCGACAGCCGGCCGCCTGGGATGGGGCTGATGTTCATCGACCTCGACCAGGAGACGCGCAAGGCGATCGAAGCGATGGTCACCGTCGCCAAGCGCACGGTCGCGCCGGCGGTGCAAAGGCCCGCGCCCGCGCCTACGCCCACGCCCGCACCGACGCCGCCGCCGCCGATCCCGAACGACGCGGCCTCGGCGCGCCAGCCGATGTTTGGCGACGTGGTCGAGCAGTCGCTGTTCAACGAGCTGGGCCGGCGCCTCGATCTGTTGCCGCACGAGCAGCTCGGCGTCGAGAAGGTGGCCACGCGCGAAGAGGTCGACGACGCCTACCGACGGCTGGCCGAGCGCTACAGCGCGTCGATCTTCAAGCGCTACGGGGCGGCGACCCAGGAGGTGTTGAAGAAGATCAACGACCTCCTCCTCAACGCGCACGAGATCCTGTTCGATCCGACCAAGCGCGAGGCGCTGCAGGCCGCGACCCTGCCGCCGCCCCCGCCGACCGCCGAGCACGAGGAGCAGAAGCAGCGCGGCGACGACGCGCGACGCGCGCTCAAGGCATCGATCGAACGGCGCGTCGAGGACGCGTGCCGCCATCGCGATCTGGGCGAGCTCGAAGAAGCGATCCGCGGCTTCGAGGCGGTGCTCGCGCTCGATCGCAAGAACGACTACGCGCGCGCCGAGCTGCGCACGCTGCGCGAAAAGCGCGATCAGAAGGATCCGCCGAAAGGCCCGGGCCTGATCAACCGCCTCCTCAAACGCTGACTACGGCGGATCGTCGGGGCCTTCGAGCGAGGGCGTCGGGACGTCGAGGTCGAGGATGATCGGCAGGTGATCGGAGGCCGCGCGAAACGCCGGTGATCGATCGACGCGCGTCGAAACCACCTGCAGGCGCGGCGAGAGGTACAGGCGATCGAGGCGCAAGAGCGGGCAGCGCGACGGGAACGTGCGCTTGTGATCGATGCGCGCGCCCGCGTCGTGCAGGCGATTGCGCAGCGTGAAGGTGACCGGCCCGGGCGGAAAATCGTTGAAGTCGCCGCCCATCACCAGCGGGTGCGCGCCGAGCGCGGGCAGGAGCTGGCGCAGCTGGCGGCGGCGCTCGCCCGCGCCGAGGCCGAGGTGCACATTGATGGTGGTCAGACGCAGCTCGTCGCGCCCGAGCACCACGCGCAAGGCCATGCGCGGCTCGCGCCCGGACACCGAGAGATCGACGCTCTCGGAGTCGAGCACCGGGAAGCGGCTCAGCGTGGCGTTGCCGTAGCCGTGCCGCGACGCGCGCAGCGTGATGCCGACCGCGCAGGTGAGACCGAGCTGGTTGGCCAGCGTGGCCGCCTGATCGACCGGCGGGTGCAGGCCGCGGTTGTCGCCGACCTCCTGCAGGAGCGCGACGTCGGGCAAGAGCGAGGCGAGCGCGTCCGCGGTGCGGTGCGGGTCGAAGCGTCGATCGGTCCCGACGCAGCCGTGAACGTTCCAGCTCACGATGCGCAGGCGCATTTCAGGCCGCGTGCTTCTTGGCCCGCGCCTCGTCGCTGGCTTCGAACACGCCGTAGCGGGCGCGGAAGAAGCGATAGAACTCCTCGGCGGCGACCGCACCCTTGAGCGGGAAGTCGACCTCGGACGGGTACATGACGAACTGGTCGAGCTCCTCGAGCGCGAGGCCGCCGTGCGAGCCGAACTCGAAGTCGAACGAGATCTCGCCCGCCTCGGCGAACGCGCCGTACAGCACCAGGTCGCCCGAGCGCCGCCCGTTCACCGCCTGCTCGAGGTGCGTGCGCAACAGCTCGTAACCGAGCCGGCGGCACGGCTCGAGCGTCTCGATCGCGGCGCGATCGGCCAGGTCGTAGCGCTGCCCGCGGAAGAACACCACCGGCCCGCGCCGCCCCTTGCCGACCAGCAGGCCGACCGCCGGGCAGCGCGCCAGCGCGTCGATCAGGCGCGGCCAGCGGCGTGCGATCTGGTCGACGGTGATCACCTTGGCCGGCGTGCCCCCGTCGGCGGCCGGCAGCGCGCCGAGGTACAGGTGCGCGATCGAGCCGCCGGTGACCACCTCGATGCCTTCGAGCGGCGCGCGATCCCGCCGGCGCAAGCGGCGCGACAGCCGGTGCTTGAGCCACGCGACGTAGAGCTGCATCGGCGGGCGCAGCACCGGCCACAGCGTGCGGATCCAGAACTCGGTCTCGCGCAGCGCCACCAGCTCGCGGATCGCGCTCGACTCGATCGGCCCGGCGACGCAGCCGGCCGCGTGCTCGAGGACGAACTGGTGCAGATCGCAGCCGACCACCCGCTCGAACGGCGTGGTGGCCGTCTGGCCGTGATCGGAGAACACGAAGATGTCGTAGCCGTAGTCGGGCACCTCTTCGGTGGCGCGCCGGATCTTGGCGATCGCGGCGTCGATGCCGCGCAAGTTGTAGAGCGACATCTCGGAGTCGGGCCCGCGGCGGTGCGCGTACTCGTCGTAGCCGAGGTAGTCGAGGTAGATCACCGGCACGCCGCGCAACACGTCGACGATCGCGCCCTGCGTCGACACGTCGCGCATCACCACCGAGACGAACAGTCGCATGTACAGAAAGCGCCACTCGAAGCGCGTGGAGCGGATGCGCCGGCACCAGCTCACGAAGTCCCACGCCGCCACGCCCAGCTCGAGCGCGAACCGCGACGCGAGGCGCCCGAGGATCTCTACCCCCGCCAGCGTCGAGACCGCCTGATCGTACAGATTGCGCACCACCCGGCCCGAGGCGCTCTGGCCGTGGACGAACAGCACCACGTTGAAGAACGCATGGGCGGCGCCGGCCGGCCAGATCGTGCCGTAGCTGACGCCATGCTCGAGCAGCGGCCGATCGGTGGCCGCGCGTTGGATGCTGCGCTCGATCGCTAGCACGTCCTCGGCGAGATCCATGCGCACCACCCGCCCGAGCCCGCGATCGTACCAGCCGAAGCCGGGCACGCCGGCGTGCTCGCCATACAGGAGGCCCGCTTGGAACACCGGCGTCGACGGCGGGGTCGCCGCCAGGATGCTGCGCAGCCGCGCCGCCCCGCTCTCCAGCCATTTCTTGAGGTGCGGCATCTCGCCGCGCGCGAGCGCCTGCTTCAGCCGGCGCGAAGAGAGGCCGTCGATCTGCAGCAAGAGCGCGCGCCGCCGGCCGGGCTCGACCGGCGCGGTGGCGGTTCCCCTGCGAGCGAGCTGCCGCAACGTCTGAAGGGCGCGAAAGAGTCTCACGTGCCGAAGCGGTGCGAGAGACGTGCCACAAAGCAGCCGGGTGCACCGTTGGCACACGAGCGCCTGGCCGGTGTGCCGGTGATGCACGTCGCGCCGTCGACATCGCGCTGCTCGTGGGGTAAGCAAGCGGTACGGACCTTGCGAGCAGCCAGGAGCGAGCGAGAACCCACCCATGAACGAATTCGATCTGCAGATGTACGAACGAGAGCTCGAGGCCTGGCACCGCCGGCTGGAACGCCAGCCCCCCGGCGCGCTCACCTCGACGCTGCACGAGATCGCCGAGCAGGTCTACGCGCTGCGCTCGAAGCCGCCGGAGAACGAGTGGCACCTGCGCGCCGACGTGCTGCGCCAGTTCGCGTCGCTGCGCACCTTGTACGAAGCGTCCACGCGGCTCTAGGCTTCCTCGACCCCGTCGGGCGGACCGGCCAGCCGGCGCCGGAAGAAGCGCGCGAGCAGCCACGCGGCCAGGCTCGCGATCAAGAGCGCCAGCGCGATGTGCTCGATGTGGTGCACGAAGTGACGCAACCAATCGATCTGCGCGCCGAAGTGGCGGCCGATCAGGATCCACGCGGTGCCCGAGACCAGCGCCGCCAGCCCGTCGAGCAAGAGGAAGCGCCAGTACGAGACCCTCATCGCGCCTGCGGCCACGAAGAACAGCGCGCGCGCGCCGGCGGCGAAGCGGGCGGCGATCAGCGTCTTGTTGCCGTGCTTGCGGAAGTGCGCTTCGACGCGCGCGAGCCGCGCCGGGGTGAGCCGGTGGCGCAGCAACCGATGTTGCGTGATGCGCGGGCCGAAGTGCCAGCCGAGCCAGAACAGCGCCGAGTCGCCCACCACGATCGCCAAGAGGCACGCCGGCAGCGCCAGCCAGAGCCGTTCGTCACCATTCCACAGCAGATAGCCCGCGGTGAGCAGGCTCAGGTCTTCTGGAATCGGCACCCCCAGCCCCGCCACGAGCAGCGCGGCGATGACGGCGATCAGCGGAGCGTGAGCGGCGAGCATTCTGCAGGTAGAAGATGGGGGCGCGAGCGGGAAATTCCAGTGACTATTCTTCGTCGTCCTTTTCTCCGCTCTTTTCTTCGCGTTCCAGCGTGCGATAGAGCGTGCGACGATCGATGCCGAGGATCTCCGCGGCACGTTTCTTGTTGCCCCCGGTCTCCTTGAGGATCAGCTCGATGTAGCGGCGCTCGAGCTCGGCCAACGAAGGCCGATCGTCGACCAGCCCGGCGCCCGGCGCGCTGCTTCCCGATGAGGACGAGTCGGACACACCGCTCACCTCCACCGGGAGATCCGACGGGAGGATCACGCCGTCCTTGGAGAGCGCGAGCGCGCGCTCGATCACGTTCTCGAGCTCGCGCACGTTGCCCGGCCAGGCGTGACGCTTGAGCAGCGACATCGCCTCGGGCGCGGTGCCGGCGTCGGCGCGCTGCTCACGCGCGGCGTACTTGGCGAGGAAGTGGTTCACCAACAGCTCGATGTCGCTCGGCCGTTCGCGCAGCGGCGGCAGGCGGATGGTGACCACGTTGATGCGGAAGTACAGATCTTCGCGGAAGCGCCCCGCCTTGACCTCGTCCTCCAGGTCGCGGTTGGTGGCCGCCACCACGCGCACGTCGACCTTGACCGGCTCCGACCCGCCGACGCGCCGGATCTCGCCCTCCTGCAGCACGCGCAACAGCTGCGCCTGCATCTTGCCGGCGACGTCGCCGATCTCGTCGAGGAACAGCGTGCCGCCCTGCGCCTCTTCGAACAGGCCGCGCTTGGACGCGACCGCGCCGGTGAACGCGCCCTTGGCGTGACCGAACAGCTCCGACTCGAGCAGCGACTCGGTGAGCGCGGTGCAGTTGACCGCCACGAACGGCCCGCCCGCGCGCGGCGAGTGGGTGTGGATCGCGCGCGCCACCAGCTCCTTGCCGGTCCCCGACTCGCCCACCACCAGCACCGTCGACAGGGTCGGCGCCACGCGCGCCACCATCTTGTACACGTCGAGCATCGCTGGCGACTTGCCGACGATGCTGTCCAGTTGCACGGGGCGCGTCTCGGGCACGCCGCCGCGCGCGCGCAGCGCCCGGTTCTCCTCGAGCAGGCGCGAGCGCTGGAGCGAGCGGCGCACCGTGGTCGTCAGCTCCTCGACGTTGAACGGCTTGGAGACGTAGTCGTAGGCGCCCTTCTGGATCGCGGCCATCGCGCCGGTCACGTCGCCGAACGCGGTGATCAGGATGATCGGCGTCTGCTTGGCGCGCTCCTGAAACGCGGCCAGCACCTCCATGCCGCCGGCGCCGTCGCCCAGGCGCACGTCCGAGATCACCAGGTCGTAGTCTTGCTTGCCGGCGCGCGCGATCGCCGCATCGCCGTCGGCGACCGCCTCCACGTCGTGCCCCTCGGCGCGCATGATCTCCTCGAGCAGCTCGCGCGCCACCCGATCGTCTTCACAGATCAGTATCCGGGGTCTCAGCTGGCGCTCCGTTCTTTGCGTTTCTCGGTGGTGCGTGGGAGGACGAGCGTGAAGGTCGAGCCGCGGCCGGGCGCGCTCTCGACGGAGATACGCCCGCCGAGCGCGACCGCCAGCTCGCGGCAGATGGCCAGGCCCAGGCCGGTGCCCTTGCCGCGGCCCTTGGTGGTGTAGAACGGCTCGAAGATGCGCGCCACGTCGTCTGGCCCGATGCCCACGCCGTCGTCGCGCACGGCGATCTCGAGGGCGCCGTCGCGCGCGGCGCCGCGCACCACCACGTGACCGGCCGAGCCGGCCTGCAGGACCGCGTCGGCGGCGTTGGTGAGCAGGTTGACCAGGATCTGCCGGAGCAGTCCCGGATCGGTGTCGACCTCGAGCGCGTTCGCATCGATCTGCTTGTCGACCGCCACCTTCGCGCGCTTCTCGTCGCCCTGCACGATGCCGATCGCCTCGTCGACGATGCGCGACACGTCCACACGCACGCGCTCGGGCGCGACGGTGCGCGTCGAGTCGAGGTAGTCGCGCACGATCTTGGAGACACGCTCGAGCTCGCGGGTCGCGACCTGCAGGCGGTCCTTGAGCGGCGGCGAGACGTCGCGCGCCGAGAGCGCGAGCTGCAGGTGGCCCGAGACCGAGCCGAGCGGCGTGCCGATCTCGTGCGCGAGCTGCGCGGCGAGCTGGCCGAGCGCGGCGAGCCGCTCCTTGTCGCCCAGCTCGCGGCGCGCCTCGAGGAGCAGGCGGTTGAGCTGGCCGAGCGCGGCGTTCTTGCGCGCGAGATCGACGGTCGCCGCCTTGATCTCGTCGGCCAGCCGGCGGTTGAAGGCGCGGATCTCCCCGTCGGCTTCTGCGATGCGCGCGAGCATGGCGTTGAAGCCGCGTTGCAGGGCGCCGATCTCGTCGGCGCGCCGCGCCTGCACGCGCTCCTCGAGCGCCCCGCCCTCGACGCGCTTCATGGCGCCTTCCAGCTCGCTCACCGGCCGGCCGACGACGCGATCGACGATTAGCGCGGTGAGCACCATTAATAGAATGACCGCGCCGCCGGTGATCAAGATCGACGAGATCTGCTCGGTGCGCACGATCCGCTCGATCGGCTCGCGCGTCACCGAGATGGTCAGCTCGCCGCGCCGCGGCCCGGCCGGATCGATCGGCACGCGCAAGAGGTACACCGACTGACGGCCACGCTCGCCCTCGCGAAAGGTGCGCGCCACACGCGGCGCCGGCAGCGGCGCGACCGACTGCGGCCAGCGCGACGGCTCCGGCCGGTCCGGGGTGCGCCACATCGGCTCGACCACGCGCGTGCCCGGCCGGCGACTGGACTCGCCGTGATCGTAGAGCGCGCGGCGCGCGTCGTCGCGTCGCGTGGGCGACGGGCGCACGCGCGCGACGCGGGGATGCTTGGCCACCTGCGGCTCGTCCACGTTCGAGGGCAGCGAGAAGGTCGAGGTGGTGTCCTCGTCGGTGTCGAGCGTGAGCTGCAGGTCGGCGACCGCCGGGTGGCGCAGCTTGACCTTGGCCAGCTCCTCCGCGATCTCGTCGCCGTCCTTGTCCGCCGTCAGACGGTTGGTGAGATCGGCGGCGATCGCCTCGAGGGTGTCCTTGGCCGACTCCTGGAGCTGATCCTCGAGCCGCAGCCGCGTCCAGCGGATGCGCAACAGCGTGGAGACCGCCATGGTGATCACCAGGGCGGTCGACAACAGCAGGATCAGCTTGGTGCGGATCTTCACGGGAACTGCTGGAAAGGGTAGATCAAAAAGCCCCCCGCCGCGACCCGCTGGAATACCCTGCCCGGTGGGCATGTTATGACGTGTTGGTAGCGAACGTTTTGCACGGCCGGACGTCTTAGTAGACAGGAGGAAAAGAGATGGCAATCCGTAAGGGCCTCATGGGAGGCGTAGCGCTGGTGGCGGTAGGTGCCGCGGGCGCGTTCTCGATCTCACACGTCAAGTTGAGCTGGTCGCCGCAGGCGCAGGCCGCCCCCCCTGTGGTGATGGCCGAGGCCAAGCCGGCCCTGCCGCCGCCGTCCAAGGAGCAGGTCTCCGAAGCGCGCATGCTCAGCCGCACGTTTTCGCAGGTCGCCTCGCAGCTCAGCCCGTCGGTGGTGCGCATCAGCGTGGCCAAGACGGTCAAGGGCATGCGCGGCGCGCACCACGGCATGGGCGGCAATGGCGGCAACCCGTTCTCGGGCACCCCGTTCGAGCGTTTCTTCGGCGATCAGGGCCAGGGAAACGACGGCGATGACGACCAGGGGCAGGCGCAGGGGCCGAAGCAGCGCGGCACCGGCTCGGGCGTGGTCATCGACCAGAAGGGTTACATCCTCACCAACAACCACGTGGTCGAGGACGCCGACGAGGTGAAGGTCAGCTTCTCCGACGGCAAAGAGGTCAAGGCCAAGGTGGTGGGGACCGATCCCAAGACCGATCTGGCGGTGGTCAAGGTCGACGGCGTCGAGGTGCGCGCGGCCAAGCTGGGCGACTCCGACAAGCTGCAGGTGGGCGAGTGGGTGATCGCGATCGGCAATCCGTTCGGCCTCGATCACACGGTCACCGTCGGGGTGCTGTCGGCCAAGAATCGCTCGGGCTTCCAGGGACCCTCGCACTACGAGGACTTCTTGCAGACCGACGCATCGATCAATCCCGGCAACTCGGGCGGGCCGCTGGTCGACATCGACGGCGAGGTGATCGGGATCAACACGATGATCGCCGGCATCGGCACGGGCATCGGGTTCGCGGTGCCGTCGTCGATGTTCCGGCCGATCGCCGAGCAGCTGATCTCGGGCGGCAAGGTGCGCCGGCCCAAGCTCGGCATCCTCATGCAGGACGTCACCTCGGAGATCCAGCAGACGCTCGGCGGCAAGGCGCCGGCCAAGGGCGCGTTGGTCGGGCAGATCGAGCCCGGCTCCGCGGCGGAGAAGGCGGGCGTCAAGCCGGGCGACGTGATCGTCGCGGTCGACGGCGCGCCGGTCGACGGATCGAAGGCGGTGCAGCGCACGGTGCTCACCAAGAAGATCGGCCAGAAGCTCGAGCTCTCGGTGTGGCGCGACGGGCAGAGCCTCAAGCTCGCGGCGACCACGCAGGAGATGGCGGGCGACCAGCAGCAGGCGGCGCGCGCGGGGAACGCGGGCGCGTCGAAGGCCAAGCTCGGCCTCGGGCTGCAGCCGCTCACGCCCGAGCTCGCCGAGCGGCTGGGCGTCGGCAAGGGTACGCGCGGCGTGGTGGTCGGCTCGGTGCGCGAGGGCTCGCCTGCCCAGGAAGCGGGCGTCCGCGAGGGCGACGTGCTGCTCGAGGTCGATCGCAAGCCGATCGTCTCGACGGAAGAGGCCGGTCGGCTGCTCGGATCCGAGCGGGCGGGCGGTCACCTGCTCCGCCTCAAGCGCGGCGATTCCGCGCTGTTCATGGTTCTCCCCAACCCGTAAACGAAACCGGCACGAACTTCGCTTCTCCACCTTCGTGAACCTTGAAGGAGGTGGAGAATGCGATTCTCATTGGCCCTGATGGTGGCCGGCGTCCTGGCCGTGCCAGGGGTCGCTTTTGCAAACGTCATACTTCCGCCGGCCGAGGCGAAGGTCAACAAGGCCACCGCGCTGATCGTGCAGGGCCGCGTTTCCGAAGCGGAGGCGCCGCTGCGGGCGGCCATCGCCAAGGATCCGAACGAGGCCGAGGCGCACTACAACCTCGGCGTGGTGCTGCGCGAGAGCGGTCGCTTCGACGAGGCGTCCGGCGAGTATCGCGCGGCGATGAATCTGTTCAGCTCCGGCGATGAGCCCAACCAGGCCAAGTGCCTGTACGGGATCGCGCTCGCGCAGGAAGCCACGGGCGATCCGGCCGTCGCGGCAGGCGCGTGGCACGAGTACATCCGCTTCGCGCAACGCTTCGAGTCCGAGCAGACGTCGGTGGACATCGCCAAGAATCACCTCGACGGCGAGCTGCGCGCCGCCAACCTGAAGGGGCCGTTTCCGTTCGGCTCGACCGCGACGCGACCACAGCACGATCAGTAGAGTGTTATCGTCGGCGCGTGAAACCCTGGTCCGCCGGCCTGCTCGAGCAGGTCGGCACGCGCCGCCATCTGCACCTGTTCCTCGACTTTGACGGGACCCTCTCGCCGATCGCGCCGACACCCGACGCCGCGTTCCTACCGGATCGCGCGCGCGCGGTGCTCGAGCGGCTGGTGGCGCGACCGCACACGACGGTGGTGATCGTCAGCGGCCGCACCGTCGAGACGTTGGCCCGCAAGGTGCCCGTGCCGGGCGTCTCGTACGTGGGCAATCACGGCATGGAGCTGATCGTCGACGGCGAGCGCGAGGAAGATTCGGTGGCCACGCAGGCGCGCCCGGCGATCGCGCGGCTGGGCGCGGCGCTGGCGCAGCTCGTGGGCACGCGCCCCGACGTGGTGCTCGAGCGCAAGGGGATCTCACTGTGCGTGCACACCCGCCTGGTACAAGACGAGCGCGCGCGGGAAGCGCTCGAAGCCGAGGTGTGCGCGATGGCGGCGGCAGAGACGACGCTGGAGAGCTACCGGGGGAAGCGGATCGTCGAGATCCGGCCGCGGGGCGCGCGGCATAAGGGGGACGCTATTTTGCACGTGCTGCGCGCTGCGCACGGCGAGGATTGGGACGCGGACTGCAACGCGCTGTTCGTTGGGGACGACGTGACGGACGAGGATGGCTTCCGCGCGCTGGGCGGGCGTGGGATCGGCGTGCGCGTGACCGATGGTGCCGACGTCGAGAGCGCGGCGGGATATGAGGCGAAGAGTGTGGACGATGCGTTGGGATTGCTCGAGGCGCTGGCGGGGGTGCGGGGGTCTGGGAAGCGGGAGGCTTTGGAGGAGCGAGGCACGTAGCTTCAGAGTTGCCGAAGGGGGCGCGGGTCGCGGGGGTGGTGGCCTGTGCGGGCGGTTGAACGCGGGTGGGGGTGGTGCGGGGCGGAGGGGTGTCGGTAATGTGCTGCACGTGGCTGGTTCAGGCTTACTGGCGCGGGGCGGTTGTGAAGACAGTGGGCGCCGGCGGAGTTTTGGGCGGTTTTGGTCGTTTTGGATTGACATGAGAATAATTAGTGCTAAATTGTCTTGGTGACGCAGCTTCGACTTGGACTGAGGACTCGGCGGCGGAAGAAGGAGCTGCGAGGGCGACCGCCGAACGTGCCGGGGAAACCGGGCGTTTCGCATTTGCGGCGGGAGGTGCTGAAGCGGCGATTTCCCGTGTTGGTGACGATGCGGGTGAAAGAACATGTTTGGAATCTGCGGTCACAGCGGTGTTTCCGGGCGCTGCAGGCGGCTTTTCGGAAGGGGCGCGACCGGTTTGGATTCCAGATGAACGAGTTTTCGGTGCAGGGCAATCACCTGCACTTCATCGTCGAGGCCGAGGACGAGAAATGCCTCGCCCGCGGGATTCAGGGGCTCACCATCCGAATGGCGAAGGCACTAAACCGGGTGATGGGTCGTCGCGGAAAGGTGTTCACCGACCGCTATCACGCGCGCACCCTGCGCAGCCCGACTCAGACCGCTTACGCGCTCCGCTACGTGCACACCAACTACCAAAAACACATGACCAAGCTCGGCCAGCTGCTCCCCGCCGGCTTCCTCGATCCCTACTCTTCCGCCACCCGCTTCCCCGACCTCACCCAACCGCCACGTACCTGGCTCCTCCAAACAGCAGCGCCAGCTCCAAGCTGAAACGCCCACTGCCTTCACAACCGCTCCGCACCGGTAAACCTGAACCAGCCACGTGCAGCACATTACCGACACCCCGTCGCCCCGCACCGCCCCCACCCGCGTTCAACCGCCCGCGCAGGCCACCAACCACCCGCCCCGCGCCCCCTCACGGCAATTCCGGAACCTCGTGCCCGCACTTCCACAGCCGTCCGCTTCCCAGACGCCCGCTACGCACCCGCCTTCGCGGGCGCTCCGCGGGCGCTACCCCTGCAGCTCCCACAGCGGCGCTAGCGACTCGCGCAACTTCGCCTTCGCCCGCGACTCCAGCTGCCGCACGCGCTCGCGCGAGATCCCAAACGACACCCCCAGCTCCTTGAGCGTCGCCGGCTTCGGCGCGAGGTAGCGCTTCGAGAGAATCGCCCGCTCACGCGGATCGAGACCGTCCAGAGCCGCGCGAATTTGCTCGCGCGACGCGTCGGAGAGCTCGTGCTCGGCGAGCGTCGACTCGGGGCCGGGCTTGTCGTCGGCGATGCGATCGCCGCGCGTCTCGTCGGTGTCGACGTAGGCCGGATCGTCGAGCGACATGTCGCGGCGGGTGATGCGCGACTCGATCGTCTCGAGCTCGGCGCGGCCGATGCCGAGCGCCGCGGCCAGCTTGTCGGGATCGGCCTTGCCGCCGCCGCGCTCCAGCAGCTGGCGCTCGCGCCGCAGCCGATAGAAGCAGCGCTGCTCGGCGCGCGTGGTGCCGAACCGCACCAGCGACCACGAGCGACGAATGTATTCCTGGATGTACGCGCGGATCCACCACACCGCGTAGGTGGTCAGCCGGTTGCCGCGCTCCGGGTCGAAGCGCTCGACCGCCACCAGCAGCCCGACGTTCCCCTCCTGGATCAGATCGAGCAGGCGCACGCCGTAGGTGCGGTACTCGAACGCGATCTTCACGACGAAGCGCAGGTTTCCCAGCGCCAGCCGCGAGGCGGCGTTCTTGTCGCCGAAGCGACGCGCGCGTTGGGCCAGCCGTCGCTCCTCATCGGGCGTCAGCAGCGCATATTCATCGATGCGATTGAGATACGAGCTCAGGGGGCCCGGAATCCCAGCTTCGGAGCGTTGGCTTGAATGCAGTGCCATTGCCTCCTGGTGCTGCAGCGCTCATGCCGGAAACCCCGCATGCTCCGAATCTTTGGCTGGCATATTTTATACAGTCGACTGTCTCGCATGTGCACGATGCGTGCATTCCTGGCGCACCGCCCGCCCGAAGCCCGGACAACCCGCCCCTCCAGTTGGTGGCTTGGCGCTTGCTTGGTCAGACGCGCCAGGAGGCAGTAAAGATGGGCATCAAGGTCTTGGTGGTCGATGACGACGCGCACCTGGCGCGTGCCCTGAGCGAGCTTCTCACCCAGGAAGGGTACGAGGCCACCCTGGCCGGCTCGGCGGAAGAGGCGCTCGACCGGTGCCACGAGGACACGTTTCACCTGGTCCTCACCGATCTGCAGCTCCCGGGACGCAACGGCATCTCCCTCATCAAGGCGCTCAACGAGGCCTGCCCCGAGACCAAGACCGTGCTCATCACCGGCCATGGATCGGTGCGCACCGCGGTGACCGCGCTCAAGCGCGGCGCGGTCGAGTACATCTCCAAGCCTGTCAAGCCGCGCCGGCTGCTCGCGCTGATCCACGCGCTGACCGCCGACCCGCCCGCGTACCTCACCAATCGGCTGCTCGATGCGGCGCGGCTGCAGAGCACCTCGTTCGACGGGATGACCGCGCGCTCGCGGGCGATGCAGGAAGTGTTCGAGCGCATCCGCACCGCCGCTACCAGCGAGACCACCGTGCTGATCGTCGGCGAGAGCGGCACCGGCAAGGAGCTGGTGGCGCGTTCGATCCATGCCCGCTCGAAGCAGTCGGCGGGGCCGTTCGTCGCGGTGCACACCGGCGCGATTCCGCAGGAGCTGATCCAGTCGGAGCTGTTCGGCCACGAAAAGGGCGCGTTCACCGGCGCGGAGGAGCGCAAGCCGGGCAAGTTCGAGCTGGCCGAGGGCGGCACGCTGTTCCTCGACGAGATCTCGACCATGGACGAGCGCACGCAGGTGAACCTGTTGCGCGTGCTCGAGTCGTTCCACTACTCGCGCGTCGGCGGCAAGCGCGAGCGCGCGGCGAACGTGCGCGTGATCGCCGCGTCGAACCGCGACCTGGAGGCGATGGTCAAGGCCGGGCAGTTTCGCGAGGATCTGTACTACCGGTTGAACAGCTTCTCGGTGAAGCTGCCGACGCTGCGCGACCGCGCCGAGGACATCCCGCTCCTGGCGGGCGAGTTCCTGCACGAGTTCGCCACCCGTTACACCAAGCCGGTGACCTCGATCCCGTCGGAGACCCAGCGGCTGCTGCAGGGGTATGGCTGGCCGGGCAACGTTCGCGAGCTGCGTAACGTCATCGAGCAGGCGGTGCTATTGGCGCGCACGCCGGCGCTCGATCCTTTGCTGTTGCCGCAGATGCTGCACCGCGGGCCGTCGCGCCAGGAGATCATCAAGATCGCCATCGGCACGACGATGGATCAGATCGAGCGCGAGGTGATCCTGCGTACGCTCGAGGCCAACGACGGCAACAAGACCGCCACCGCCGAGGTGCTCGGCATCAGCCGGCGCTCCATCTACAACAAGCTCGCCCAGTACGGCATCGACGTCGGCAACGAAGCCCACGCCGACCACTGAGCGGTTAGCGGCCGGCGGAGGTGGAAGGCTGCAGGCCGTCGAGGGTGCGCTCGACTGCGCTGCGTAGCCCCTCCAGATCGACCGGCTTCGAGAAGAACGGGACGCCCACCTCGGCGGCGATCTCGGCGCCGCGCGCGTAGCCCGACACCATGAACACCGGCAGGTCTGGACGCCGCACGTGGGCGGACGCGACCACGTCCTTGCCGTCGATCCAGGGCATCGAGAGGTCTGCGATCAGCAGGTCCACGTCCTCGCTCGCGAGCGCGGCGAGCGCGCGGATCGGATCGGAGAACGCGCGCACCCGGCGCCCCCGTCCGGCCAACGCCTGGGCCAGAATCTCGGCCTGATCGGGATCGTCGTCGACCACGAAAATGGTTCTCACCGTCACACCTCGTCCCCGCGGGCAGGTGCCCACCACTTTCGTATCTAGCAAGCGATGTGCCGCCCGTAGAGTCGGCACGCATCTCGCTTTGAGGATGTAGGTACGCATTGCGCGGAGGCTAGATGCCCACACCGACCAAGACACGTCCACCAGCAGAGACAGGAAGTTCCCGGCGGACGTGGGTTCTGTACGGATTACTCGGAGTTTTTGCGGTCCTGTACTTCGCCCGTCCGACCACCGCTGCCGCCACGATTCCTTATAGTGAGCTCAAGCAAAAGCTCGAGGCGGGACAGGTCGGCGAGGTCGAGCTGTCCAAGGAGCACATCCGCGCCCTTCCGTCGGACGAGCCGGCGCGCAAGCGGGGCGAAAAGTGGCTGGTGAACCGCGTCGAGGATCCCGAGCTGGTCAAGCTGCTCGACGCCAAGCACGTCAAGTACCGCGGCATGCAGGAGGGCGACTGGTTCGGGTCGCTGTTCATGGTGTGGCTGCTGCCGATGTTGCTGCTGGGCGGGTTCTGGATGCTGGTGCTGCGGCGCATGAAGCCCGGCCCGGGGATGATGGCGATCGGGCGCTCCAAGGCCAAGCTGGTCGCCGAGGAAGGGACGGGAGTCACGTTCAAGGACGTCGCCGGTGTCGACGAAGCGGTCGACGAGCTGCGTGAGATCGTCGACTTCCTCTCCAACCCGGCGAAGTTCCACGCGCTCGGCGCGCGCATTCCCAAGGGCGTGATCCTGGTCGGCCCACCGGGCACCGGCAAGACGCTGCTCGCGCGCGCGGTGGCCGGCGAGGCCAAGGTGCCGTTCTTCTCGCTCACCGGCTCGGACTTCGTCGAGATGTTCGTCGGCGTGGGCGCGGCGCGCGTGCGCGATCTGTTCATGCAGGCGCAGGCCAAGGCGCCGTGCATCGTCTTCATCGACGAGCTGGACGCGGTCGGCAAGGCGCGCGGCTCGGGCAACATGGCGGGCCACGACGAGCGCGAGCAGACGCTCAACCAGCTGCTCGCGGAGATGGACGGCTTCGACGCCAAGAAGGGCCTGATGATCATGGCCGCCACCAACCGGCCGGAGATCCTCGACTCGGCGCTGATGCGGCCAGGTCGTTTCGATCGGCAGGTGCTCGTCGACCGCCCGGACGTCAAGGGGCGCCAGGCGATCCTGCAGGTGCACGCGCATGGCGTGAAGTTCGGCGCCGACGTGAGCCTGCCGCGCGTCGCATCGCTCACGCCGGGCATGTCGGGCGCCGATCTCGCCAACCTCATCAATGAAGCGGCGCTGCTCGCCGCGCGTCGCGGACGGGAAGAGGTCGGGCAGGCCGAGATCAACGAGGCCATCGAGCGCACGCTGGCGGGCCTGGAGAAGAAGGGCCGCTGCATGAACCTGCGCGAGAAGGAGATCGTCGCGCACCACGAGAGCGGCCACGCGCTGCTCGCCGAGATCCTGCCGACCACCGATCGCGTGCACAAGGTGTCGATGATCCCGCGCGGATTCGGCGCGCTCGGCTACACCATGCAGGTGCCGCTCGAGGATCGCTATCTCATGACGCGTCCCGAGCTGCTCGACAAGCTGACCGTGCTGATGGGCGGGCGCGCGGCGGAGAAGGTGATCTTCAACGAGGTGTCGACCGGCGCGACCGACGATCTGCAGCGCGCGACCGATCTGGCGCGGCGCATGGTCACGCAGTTCGGCATGTCGGCGGCGCTCGGGCCGCAGTCGGTGGCGCACCTGGACGGATCGAGCGAGGGACGCTTTCTGCCGGGCATCTCGCTGGGCGGCGAGAAGGGCTACTCGGAGCGCACGCAGCAGATCATCGACGGCGAGGTGGGCGAGCTCTTGCGCCGCTCGCACGAGCGCGCGATCGGACTGCTCGAGCACAACCGCACGCAGCTGCTCGAGCTGGCCGCGCGCCTGCGCGAAAAAGAGGTGCTCGAGGGCTCCGAGCTGGCCGCCATCCTGGAGGGCGCTCACCTGCCCCCCGAGCTCGAAGGCGGCGACGAGCTCCAGTGGTCGATCATGCGGCACTAGTTGGAACGGCGCTTGCTCCCTACTCTCGACATGTTCGATACGCGCGCGATCGAAGCCAATCGCCAAAAGCTGCTCGACGGCCTGGCCGCAGGCTTCGTCTCGACCCTGGTGATGACCGGGCTGATGCTCGCCGCGCCTGCGCTGGGCGGCGCGGCTCTGCCGTCGGTGGCGGCGCGCGCGATCGTTGGGCTGCGCGCGCATCCGCTGGTGGCGATCGTCGCGTTCCTGGTGCACTTCGCGTACGGGTCGCTGGCCGGCGGGCTGTTCACCGTCGGCACGCAATCGATCACCCTGCGGCGCGGGGTGATCTACGCGGCGGGCATGTGGGGGCTGGCGTTCACCGTCTATGCGCCGCTCGCCGGGCTCGGCTTCCTGGCCTCGCACGAGCCCGCGCTGGCGGTGGTGGCGATTCCGGCGCACCTGCTCTACGGCGTGGCGCTGGGCGCGCTGGCGCCGCGCGGCGAGATCGTGCAGCCGATCGAAGCGCCGCAGCTCGTCTCGCAGCAATGAGCGCCGCGCTTGAGCTGGGCGCCTGGCTTTCGGGCGAGCGGGCCGCGATCTTGCGCGGATGGCGGCGCGAGCTGCGCGGGCGCGCGCGGGTGTTCGGGCGCCACGAGTTCGTGTGCGAGCTGCAGCCGCTCTACGACGAGCTGCTGCTCGCGCTGGAGACGCGCGGTCTCGAGGCGCCGCAAGTGTTCGCGCAGCTCGCCGCCGATCTCGGGCAAAGGCGCCTGGAGGCCGGCGTGGGGTTGCGCGATGCGCTGCGCGAGCTGGGCGCGCTGCACCTGGCGATCCTCGAGCAGGTTCGCCGTCGCGTCGGGCCCGGGCTGCCCGCGCTCGCGCTGCTCGCCGAGCTGCTCGACGAGGGAATGGCCGGGCTGGCCCATCGCCACGCACGCTCGAGCGCGCTCCATTCGGCGCGCGCGGGTGAGGCCTCGCTTCGGCTCGCGCTCGATCAGCTCGACGAGGGCGTGCTGCTCCTCGACGGCGACGGCGCGGTGGCGCTGGCCAACCGCGCGGTCGAGGCGCTGCTCGGACGGCCGCTGTCGCAGGTGCCGGCGGCCGAGGCCGATCGCGTGATCGCGCCCGCGCTCGCAGCGCTGCGCACCGGCGACAAGCTGGGGCCCGAGCGGCTTCAGCTCGCCGATCCGCGGCGCGGCGAGCGCACCCTCGAGTACACCGCGCTGGCCGTGCGCGAGAACGGCGTGTCCACCGGTGCGATCGAGGTGCTGCGCGATCTGACGCGATCGTTGCGCCGCGACGACGCGCTCGACCGGGCCGATCGCGAGCTGGGGGCGCTGCACGAGCGGCTGCTGCGGCTCGGCCAAGATCGCTCGATGACCGATCTCGCGTCGGGCACCGCGCTGGCGCTCAACAACGAGCTCAACTCGGTGCGCCTGGCGCTCGAGCTGGCGCGCCGTCAGATCGACCCCCAGGCCACCCGACACCTCGCCACCATCGAGGCGGCGGTCGAGCGCGCCGCCGCGCTGGTGGCGCGCTTGCAGAAGGTCGGCGCGCGACGAACCCACGCGCCGCCGCGGCCGCTCGATCTCAACGCGGCGGTGATGGAGGCGCTCGATCTGGTGCGCCCCGAGCTCACGTCGGCCGACGACCATCGCGCGGTGCGCGTCGATGCGCACCTGGGCACCGTCGCCGAGGTGCTGGCGCCGGGCGGCGAGCTGCGCGAGGCGTTGTGCAAGCTGCTGGTGGCCGCGCGCGACGATCTGCCGCCGGGCGGGGTGCTGCGCCTCACGACGCGCAGCGACGGCGGGCGCGGCGAGCTCGAGCTCGAGTATCCGACGGCCGACGACGGGTCCGCGAACGACGAAGGCCTGCACCTGGCGCTCGACGCCGTGCGTGAGCTGGTCGGCCGCTGGCAGGGCGAGCTGCACGAGGAGCACGAAGACGACCAGCGCCGCCTGCGGCTCAGCCTGCCGCTCGCGCCCGAAGACTCCCCACACGCCGAGCCGCCGGTGCGGCAACCCACGTCTCGCGCGGCGCTGCGCGTGCTGGTGGTCGATGACGACGCGGGCAATCGCGAGACGCTCACCGAGCTGCTCGCGCTCTCCGGTCACCAGGCCGACAGCGCAGCCTCTAGCGAAGCGGCCCTCGCTCGGCTCGAGCGCCATCCCTACGACGCGGCGCTGGTCGACCTGGCGATGCCGGGAATGAACGGGATCGAGCTGGCGCGCCGGCTACGCGCGGAGCATCCCGAGGTGCGCATCGCGCTGGTCACCGGCTGGGAGCCGGGCGCGACCGGCGCCAGCGACGAGCCGGGGCTGATCGACGCGATCTTTCGCAAGCCCATCGACCTGCCCGCGATCGAGGCGTTTCTGCGAGAAGGTCAGCCGGCGCACGCTTGAACGGAGCGATCGTGTGCATAGAATGATCGCAGCATGTCGTTCGTTCACTGCGAGAAGTGCCGCTACTCGTTCGAGGCGATCCAGCACAACGAGAGCCTCCCCGCGTGCCGGCAGTGTGGCGGCCCGACCGTTCCGGTCGAGCGCACCGGCAGCCAGCCCCCCGCGCGCGAATCGGGAAAGACCTTGAAGCTGGGCGTAATCCCCGGCCCCGACGACGCCGAGAAGCCCTAGCCGTTCGGTGATACAACCAGCGCATGACAGCTCGTGCGCTCCTCCCCCTGGCGGCCACCGCGGCGCTCGCCGCGATCGGCTTGGTCGCCCCCCGTGTCGGCTCGACCGCCCCGCCGCTGCCGACTTTGCCGCCCGAAGGCGGGCTCACCTACGAGACGCGCGACGCCGACACCGGGCAGCGCATCCCGTGCAAGCTGACCCTGCTCGGCGTCGACGGCACGCCCGATCCGCGCTTCACCCACAACGACATCGGCCGGCAGGAGGGCGACGCGGTGGTGGCCTACAACCGCATCCTGTCGGTGAGCGGCGTGGGCGTCGCGCACGTGCCGGTGGGGACCTACGACGTGTACGTGAGCCGCGGCCCCGAGTGGGACCTGTTCGTCGCGCGGCGCGTGAAGGTGACCCCGCGCGGCGCGATGGTGACCGCGCGCCTCAAGCACGTGGTCGACACGCACGGCTGGCTCTCGGGTGACTTCCACGTCCACGCCGCGTCGTCGAGCGACTCGCACGTGCCCATGCACGATCGCGTGTTCGAGTTCATCGCCGACGGCGTGGAGCTGATCGTCTCGACCGATCACAACGTGGTCTCGAACTACCAACCGATCATCGACGAGCTGGGCGTCGGGCACTACCTCGCCAGCCTGACCGGCGACGAGCTGACCACCGGCGGGTGGGGGCACTTCGGCGCGTTTCCGCTGCCGCACGATCTCGAGCGCGCGGGTCAGGGCGCGGTGCTGGTGCACGGGCGCACCGCGCGCGACTTCTTCAAGGACGTGCGCAAGAACGCGCCCGAGGCGGTGATCGACGTGCACCACCCGCGTCTCGACAAGGAGATCGGCTACTTCAGCCTCGGCGAGCTGGACACCCACGCGGACGTCGCGGCGCGACCGGGCTTTTCGTTCGACTTCGACGCGCTCGAGGTGCTCAACGGCTACCAGGACTCCGAGCGCCGCTCGGTCGACCGCGTGATCGACGACTGGTTCTCGCTGCTCAACCACGGGCACGTGGTCACCGCGACCGGCAACTCGGACACCCATCACCTCGATCACAACATCGGCGGCTACCCGCGCAACTACGTGCGCGTGCAGGACGACGAGCCGTCGAGGCTGCGCGACAACGAGATCCCGCGCGCCATCAAGGGGCACCACTCGTTGTTCACCACCGCGCCGTTCGTCCGGCTCACCGTCGACAAGGCCTCGCTCGGCGACCTCGCGCGGGCGCCCGGCGGCAAGGCGCGCGCCGAGATCGAGGTGCAGGCGGCGCCGTGGGTGAGCGTCAGCACGGTCACGCTGTATGTCAACGGGCAGGAGGTCAAGCGCTGGAAGGTCGCGCCGTCCACCGACCCGGTGCGCTTTCGCGAGGGCTGGGACGTCGAGTCCGCGCGCGACGGCTGGGTGGTGGTGCGGGTCGATGGGGACAAGCCGCTGGCGCCGGTGGTCGGCGACTGGAAACACTTCGACGTGCGCCCGCTGGCGCTGACCAACCCGGTGTTCCTCGACGTGGACGGCAACGGCGTGTACGACCCGCCCATTCCACATGGACAGCACGAGAGTGGAACGCGACTTCCACTGTAGCGGCGCTCGCGTTCCTGGTTGACCCTCAACTCCCCACTACCTGGACGGCACCCGGCTTGCTCCTGGCAACGGTATGCCATCCGCCGCCGCCACCCGCTCCCCCGCGCTCAGTGACCCGCTTGCCACCGCGCTGTACGCGGCCGAGATGGGCGAGCTCGCCGAGCTGAGCCCGGTGCTGGTCAAGCAGCTGTTCGCGGCCATCCCGCAGCTTCGGGTGAGCGTGCCCTACGCCACGTTGTGTCTGATGTGGCAGCTCGCGACCGACGAGCGCGTGTCGGTGCGCGCCAGCGTCGCGCGGGCGTTGCCCTGGTTTGCCGATGTGTACCCCGACCGCGCCGAAGCGCTGCTCTTGCCGCTCGCGGACGACGACTCCCGCACCGTACGCGCCGCCGCGGCCGAAGGGCTGCGCGACTTTCTCGAGAGCACCAGCGATCCGAACGCGCTGATCGCGCGCTGGGAGCGCTACTCGGAGTGCGCGCGCGAAGCGGTCGCCCGCGCCCGTCAGGGCCTGTCGCTTTCGCCGCGCAGATGATTCGTGCGGCACTCCTGATCGCGCTGGCGCCCCTCTTGTTCGGGGCCGGATGCGCCGCCGAGAAGGCCGACGGGCGACCGTGGGTGCGCAAGATCACCTTCGCCGGCGTCAAGCACGTCAAGGCGCGCGACCTCGAGAGCAAGCTGGGCGTCGAGACCACCAACTTCCTGCACTTCCCCAAGCACTACCTCGATCCGTTCACCATCGACGCGGATCGCGCGCGCATCGAGTCCTACTACCGCGTGCGCGGCTGGTTCGGCGCCAAGGTGGTGAACGCCGAGGTGTTCCCGAAGAAGGGGCCCACCAACCAGCCGACCGAGGTCGACGTGCGCTTCAGCATCGACGAAGGGCCGCTCACCAAGATCGCCGACGTGCAGATGAACGGCTTTGCGCCGCTCGCGAAGGACGGCGACAAGCTGATGCGCGAGTTTCGCGCCAAGCTGAAGGTCGGCGATCGCCTCGACCACGAGCTGTACCTGGAGCAGAAGGCGATCCTCGAGCAGCGCCTGGCCGAGCTCGGCTACGCGTGGGCCAAGATCGACGGCGGCGTCGAGGTCAACCGCGACACGCAAGAGGCGGTGATCAAGATGACCGCCACGCCGGGGCCGCTGGCGCGCTTCGGTTACGTTCACGTGCGCGGCACCGAACGCGTCCGCCAGCACGACATCGAGCGCCACGCCAACATCAAGTGGGGCAGCAAGTTCAGCCCCGATGATCTCGAGGACGCGCGCGGCAAGATCTACAACCTCGGGCTGTTCTCGTCGGTGCACGTCGAATACGAACACTCGGACGAGGATCCGACGGTGGCCGAGGTGATCATCACCGTCAAGGAAGGGCCGTTCAACGAGCTGCGCCTCGGCCTCGGGATCGGGCTCGAGTCGCAGCGCACCGACGCGCACGCATCGATCGTCTACACGCGCCGCAACTTCTTGAAGGGCTTGCGCACGCTGCGGCTGCGGCTCGAGCCGGCGTGGGTGGCGATCCCGGCCTTCTGGGACGCGCAGCGCACTGGGCCGGCGGTGTTGGCCGAGGCGCAACTCACGCAGCCCGACTGGCCGTTCCCTGCCGCGCAACTCAAGTGGACGGTCGGCTACGACGTCGGCATCGAGTACGCGTACCAGTTCCACGGGCCGCGCACCTCGCTCGGGCTGCAGCGCAACTTCTGGCACCAGAAGGTGCAGCTCGGCGTGTCCTACAACTTCCAGCTGCTCTCGTTCTTCAACACCGATCCGACCATCCTCGACGATCCCAAGCAAGCGGGCGCGCTGTTCGGCTACGTCGATCCCTATCGGCTCGGCTGGTGGCAGGAGGATCTGGCGCTCGACCTGCGCGATCACCCGCTCGACGCGCACAAGGGCGTGTACGTGGGCGTCACGCTCGAAGAGGGCGGCATCTACGCGCTCGGCGCGTTTCAGTACGAAAAGATCGCGCCCGATCTGCGCGGCTATCTTCCGCTCGGCAGCCGCGTGACGCTCGCGGCGCGCGCGCAGTTCGGCCAGATCTTCACGCAGGGAGATCTGGGCAGCCCGATCACGCGGCGCTTCTATCTCGGCGGGCCGAACTCGCACCGCGGCTTCAACTACGACCGGCTCTCGCTGCAGGTCCCGTCGGGCTCGCCGGGCATTCCGCCGCTCCCGATCGGCGGCGATCAGATGGTGCTGGCGCAGGCGGAGCTGCGCATCAACGTGGTGCAGCTGTTCAAGCAGTGGCTGTCGTTCGCGGCGTTCCTCGACGCCGGCGACGTGGGCGCGCCGAATTGCACCTCGGACGCGTGCAAGGCGAGCCACTACAAGACCAACGTGGACCTCACCAACCTGCACTACGCGGTGGGCGGCGGGCTGCGCTACAAGACCGTGATCGGCACCCTTCGCTTCGATCTCGGCGTGCGGCTCAACCGCCTGGGACCGTTCGAAGCCGACGGCACACCCAACCCCGATCCCGGCCAGCGCTTCGCGTACCACATCAGCGTAGGAGAGGCGTTTTGAAGACCCTGTGGCGGATCACGCGCAAGATCGGACGGATCTCCGCGATCACGGCGCTGTCGGTGCTCGCGGTCGCGATGGTGGCGATCATCGCCGCGCTCCTGTGGGCACGCTCGCCGTCGGGGCAGCGCAAGCTGCTCGCGATCGCGCTGCCGCGCATTCAGGAGCAGCTGAACGGCAAGCTGACGATCGGGCGCCTGCAGGGCGATCTGACGCGCGGGTTGATCCTGGGCGATGTGACGCTGCGCGATCCCGAAGGAGAGATCGCGGTGCACGTCGATCGGCTGACGCTGCGCTACCAGCTGTTGCAGCTGGTCAATCACGCGGTGCTCGTCGATGATCTGCAGGCGGAGGGCGCGTTCGTGCACGCGCGCTATCTGGCCGATGGCCGGCTCAACCTGACGGCGTTGGTCAAGGAGTCCAAAGAGACACCGAGCGGAAAGCCGCTCGATCTGTTGTTGCGTCGCGCACGAGCGGAGGTGGAGATCGAATTCGAACCCAAGCCGGGCGATCCGCCGGGGCCGGTGCACGCGCGGGTGACGCTCGACGCCAGCGCGGAAAAGCGCGGAGATGACGCCGACGTGAAGATCGCCGGCCTCGAGGTGATCGCCGATCGGCCGCTGCGCGCGGAGGTGAAGCTCCATGGCGGCGTGCACGACGCGCCGGGCGTGATCTCGCTGAAGGATCTCTACCTGACCGCGCACACCGACGGGCGTGGCATCGACAAGCTGGATCCGGCGATCAAGCTGCGCGGGGCCTGGGCGCTCGCCCTGCACGCCGACGGCAGGCTCGGCGGCCTGACCGTCAACCTGAAGGTCCAGCCGCCCAAGGGCTCGCTCGCGGTCGACGCCAAGGTCGCGCTGCGAACCAGCGGCGGCGTCGATTGGGACGGCACGGTGCAGGCGAGCGGGATCGACCCGGGCGCGGCGTGGGCCGGCGCGCCGCACGGCGAGGTCGAGCTGCGCGCGTCAGGCAAGGGCGAGAACAGCAAGGGCACCATCGAGCTACAAGCGCTCACCGCGATCCTGGCCGGCACGCGCGCGCACGCGCACGGTCGCGTCGAGCTCGGGCCCACCCTCGAGGCCGACGTGCAGCTCGACGTGCACTCGCCCGATCTCTCGCGCCTCGCCTCGCTCGGCGCGCGCGGCCTGAGCGGCGCGATCGACGCGCAGGCGCACGTGATCAAGGGGCCGGTGCACCTGGATATCAACGCGGACGTCAGCGGACGCGATCTCGGCGCGGCAGGCGCGAAGATCAAGCGGCTGAGCGCGCGCGTGCACGCGATCGATCTGCAGGGTCTGGCGATGGTCGACGCGCATGGCATCAACGTGCGCGACGAGCTCTCGCTCGACACGCTGCAGCTCGCGGCCTCGGGCGATTCGCGCGCGCTGGCGTTCACGCTCGAAGGGCGCGGGCGACACGGTGCCTCGATCGAGCTGCGCGCGCACGGTGTACCGCTGCGCGGCGAGGGCCAGGTGAGCGCCGACGTTGCGATCGACCAGGCGGCGTTCGCCTTTCGCGGGCAGAAGTGGGAAGCGCCGGCGCCGGGCCACCTGCGCATCGATCGCCGCGAGGTGCAGTACCGATTGGCGCTGGCGTCGGTGGGGTCGAAGCAGACGCCGGCGCAGCGAGTCGACACCGAGCTGCGCTATGGCCGCCTCGACCAGCGCGTGCGGGCGCAGGTGGCGGCGGTTTCGGGCGGCCAGAAGCTGCACGCCGAGCTGAACGTGCCGCTCGCGGGCGATGGCGCGCAGCCGATCGAGGCCGAGCTGGCGCTCGAGAAGATCGATCTCGAGAAGTGGAAAGGCTTCTTGCCGCCGAATCTGCGCGCGCTCAAGGGCAAGGCGGATCTGAACGCGCGCGTGCGCGGGACCCTGCGCAAGCCGCAGCTCGAGGCCGAGCTCACGCTGCCGGCGTGGCAATACGACGGGCTCGACAAGAACGACGCCAAGGTCAACCTGTCCTACCTGGGCAACCAGCTGGTCGCCAAGGTCGCGGCCAACCTCGGGAGCACCCGGAAGCGCGCCGGCGGCTTGACGTTGGAACTCTCCGCGCCGATCGATCTGCAGCGCGGCGGCACCCGGAAGCTGCTCGAGCGGCTGGAGCACGACACCCCGCTCACGCTCACCGCGACGCTCACGAAGCTCGATCTCGCGGCGCTGCCGTTTGCCAAGCTGGGCATCGAGGCGCCGGTCGACGCCGGGATCGTCGACGCACAGCTGAGCCTGCACGGCACGGTGCACGAGCCGGTGCTGGCGATGAAGGGCGAGGTGCACGAGCTGGCGGCCGGATCGGTCGATCAGCTCGCGCTCACGCTCGAGGCGGGCTACCAGAAGAAGCGCGCGCTCGCCCAGCTGACCGTGCGATTGCGCGGTGCGCCGATCTTGACGGCCAGGGCAGAGAGCAACCTCGACGTGCAGCGGGTGATCGACGGGCAGCCGTGGAAGGACGCGCCGCTGCGGGTGGACGCGGCGATCCCGTCATACGACCTGTCTCACGTGAAGAACCTGGGCGGCGTGCTGGCAGGTCACATCGAGGTGCGCGGCACCCTCTCGCATCCGATCGGCAAGGCGAGCCTGCAGGCGGAGAAGCTCGCGCTGGGCGGCCTGCACTTTGGGCGCTTCGCGCTCGACGGCGCGTTCGACGGCAAGGTCGCCACCGCGCGGCTGGACGCCGACGAGGAGCGCGGCGGGCAGGTGCACCTCGAGGCCAACGTGCCGATCGATGCGAACCTGCCGATCAAGGCCACCCTGATCGCGCATAAGCTCGATCTTCAGCTCGAGCGCGTCGGCGCGCTGCGTGAGCTGCGCGGCACGGTCGAGGCGCAGCTCGCGATCTCGGGCACGCGCAAGAAGCCGCAGCTCGACGGCTTCCTCAAGATCGATCAGGGCGCGATCGCGGTGAGCTCGGACCCGCGGATCTATAAAGATCTGGTGGTGGACGTGCGCGCGGAGAAGGGCAACGTCCGGCTCGCACGACTGGCGGTGAAGGTCGGCGTGGGAGCGCTGCGCGCTAGCGGCAACGTGCAACTCGACGGCCTGCAGCCCACCAAGGTCGACCTGCACGCCGAGGCCGATCGCTTTCCGTTCCAATCGGGCAACGTGGGCGCGTGGGTGGACGCGCACGTGGACGTGCACGGCGAGCGGCAGGGCGGCGCGCTGATCGGCAAGATCACCGTCACCAAGGGCACCGCGCATTTGCCCAAGCTGGCGGGCGGGCGCAAGCTGCAATCGACCGGGGCGCTCGTCGACGTCAGCTACACCGACGGCAAGGCGCGCAAGCAGCGCCTGGCCGAGGCGCACGCCAAGCAGGAAGGCGAGACCGTCGCCGCCGACATCGCCGCCCACATACCCGGGCCGTTCAAGGTGCGCTCGGCCGAGCTGATGACCGACCTGCAGGGCGATCTCGACATCAAGCTGGTCGACGGCGTGCCCAAGATCTACGGCAGCGTCGAGACCACCTGGGGCCACCTCGAGCTGCTCGGGCGGCGCTACGAGATCGAGCGCGTGCGCGCGTCGTTCGGCGGGCAGGTCGATCCCGATCCGGCGCTCGACGTGCGGGTGACGCGCCAGATCACCGGCACGCAGATCGTCATCGAGGTGCACGGCACGGCGAAGAAGCCGCACCTGGTGCTGAGCTCCGAGCCGCCGCTGTACGATCAGTCGCAGATCATCGGCATCATCATCTCGGGCGATCCCGGCACGCAGCAGATCTCCGATCGCTCGACCGACCAGAAGGTGGTGGGCGCGATCTCCGGCTTGCTGGTGAGCAAGATCAAGGATTCGATCGCGCCCGGCCTGCCGATCGACGTGATCAAGGTCGACACCGGCGACGACGGCTACACCGGGCTCGGCTCGACACGGCTCGAGGTCGGCAAGTACCTCACCGAGAAGATCTACGTCAGCTACGTGCACCAGTTCGGCGGCAACCTGAACGCGCTGCGCAAGGCGAACTCGAACGAGGCCGACCTGGAATACCGTTTCAAGCGTCACTACGAGGTGGCGACCCGGTTCGGCGACGCGGGCGTGGGCGCGGTCGACTTCTACTGGACCTACCGTTTCTGAGGTTGCACTGCAAATTCAGCTGCCTAGGTTCCAGGCGATGCCTCTCTTGGTGCTCCCTTTGCGGCGTGCCTCCGACGTGATGCTCGCGCGCGAGAAGGCGGGCGTGGCGGCGACCCTGTTCGGGTTCGACAGCGTGAGCCAGATCCGCATCGCCACCGCGGCGTCGGAGCTGGCGCGCGCGATCATCGAGCTGGGCGCCGGCGGTGAGCTGAGCATCGAGCAGCCCGTCGCGTCCGCGCCGTCGCTGGGCCTCACTTTTCGCAGCCGTTCGGGGCGGCTCATCCAGCCCGACTCGTCGTGGGATCCGGTGCGCGCGGCGCAGCTCCTGGCCGATTCGATGCACGTCGGGTCGGAGGCCGGCTGGCCGGTGGTGGCGCGCTTCGTCAAGCACGCGCCCGGCCGCGTCATCCTCGACGAGGAGACGCTGGCCGCGGTGCTGGCCGAAGATGCCGACGGCGAGGCGATCGGCGCGCTCACGCGGCAGAACCGCCAGCTCGCGCGCGTGCTCGGCGAGCTGCACGCGGTCGAGGCGAGGCAGCGCGCCGACCACGAAGCGCTGGCGATCTACGCGCACGATCTGCGCTCGCCCCTGACGGCGATCATGGGCGCGCTCGAGCAACTCGAGGACGGCGCGCTCACCGTCTCGCAGGCGCGCTTTCTGGCGATCGGACGGCGCGCGGCCGGCCACCTGCGCGATCTGACCGCCAGCTTGCAGGACTCCGCCCTGCTCGACGCCGGCATGCTCCACCTGACGCGCCACCCGCTGGCGCTCGCCGACGTGGTGGCGAGCGCGCGCGGCGCGATCGAGGAGCAGGCGGACGCCAAGCGCGTGCCGATCGAGGTCGAGGTTCCGGCCGCGCTGGGCGTCGACGGCGACTTCGCGCGCCTCACGCAGATCGTCGTGCAGCTGCTCTCGAACGCGGTCAAGTTCAGCCCCCCGGGCGCGCCGATCACCGTACGCGCCGTCAGCGACGGTCGCCGCGCCCTGCTCGGCATCACCGACCGCGGCGTCGGCATCCCCGCCGCCCACCTCGACGCGATCTTCGACAAGCACGCGCGCGCCACCGCCCGCACCCTCGGCACGCAGGGCGAGCGCGGCTCCGGCCTCGGCCTCGCCCTCAGCCGCCAGCTCGCCGCGCTCCACGGCGGCACCGTCACCGTCGCCAGCACGCCCCACGTCACCACCTTCACCCTCGCCCTACCGCTGCGCACGTAGCTCTAGTCGTCGTCGTCGGAGGCGGATTCGAGCGGCATGCGCAGGGTGAAGACGGCGCCTTTGCCGGGGCCTGGGCTGTGCGCGAGGATCGAGCCGCCGTGGCCCTTGACGATCTGCTTGGCGACCGTGAGGCCGATGCCGGCGCGCTTGTGCTTGGAGAAGCCGATGTGGAACAGGCGCAGGAGATCTTCTTTGGCGATACCTTCGCCGTGATCGGTGATCACCACCTCGGCGTGATCCTCGACGCTGCGGGCGGCGACCTCGACGACCGTGCCGCCCGGCGAGGCCTGCACCGCGTTGGTCAGGATGGCGTCGATCGCTTCGCCGAGCGCTTCGGCGTCGACCGCCCAGCTGCCGGGCGCGCGCTCCGCAAGGGTGGTCACCTCGAGCCTCACCGAGCGCTGCTCGGCCTCGGGCCGCACGCGCGCCACGGCGTCGGCGATCAGGCGGCCGGCGTCCACCGGCGCGCGCGAGGCCTCCTCGGGACCGGCGTACTGCAAATACTCCTCGAGGATCTTGTCGACCCGCTCGATCTCGGCGGCCAGCACCTTGGCCGAGCGCATCGCCGCCTCTTTGTCCTCTTTGGAGAGCGGCGCGCCGTCACCGAGCTTGCGCAAGCGTCCCTCGAGGAGCTCGATGTGGATGGCCATCGAGTTGAGCGGGTTGCGCACCTCGTGCGCCATCGCCGCCGCCAGGTGCTGTAGATCGCGAACGTTCATCTGCTAGGCGCGCTTCCCGTCGATCCCGTATTCGGCCAGCTTGTTGTAAAGCGAGCGGCGCGAGATGCCAAGCACCTCGGCGGTAATTTTCTTGTTCCCCTTGCGCGCCTCGAGGGTGCGCAAGATGATCTCCTTCTCGGCGTCGCGCATGGTCGCGCCGAGCGGGATGCGGATCACGTCCTCCGACGGGCCGGCGCGGTAGATCATCTGCGGCAGCAGCTCCGGATCGAGCGTGTTGCCGCGCGCCAACAGGACCGCCTGCTCGATCACGTTGCGCAGCTCACGAACGTTTCCGGGCCAGTGGTACCCCTCGAGCAGCCGCTGCGTCTCGGCCGGCACCACCTGCACCGGCTTGCGATACTGCTGCGCGAAGGTGGTCATGAACTCGTGCGCCAACAGCGGCACGTCCTCGCGCCGCTCGCGCAACGGCGGCAGCGTGATCTGCAGGATGTTCAGCCGGTAGTACAGATCCTCGCGGAACAGCCCCTCCTCGCTCATCTTGAGGAGGTCGCGGTTGGTGGCGGCCACCACGCGCACGTTGGCCTGCCGCTCCTTCTTGCCGCCGATGCGCATGTAGGCGAACGACTCGAGCACGCGCAGCAGGTTGATCTGCGTGCGCTCGTCCATGGTCGAGATCTCGTCGAGGAAGATGGTCCCTCCTTCGGCGAGCTCGAACTTGCCCTCCTTGCGATCGACCGCGCCGGTGAACGAGCCGCGCTCGTGACCGAACAGCTCCGACGCGATCAGCTCGCGCGGGATGGCGCCGGTGTGCACGGCGATGAACGGCCCCTGCAGGCGCTTGGAACGCACGTGGATGGCGCGCGCCACCAGCTCCTTGCCGGTGCCCGACTCGCCGGTGATCAGCACGGTGGCGTCCGACTGGGCGGCCAGCTTGATCTTCTCGAACACGTTGTGCATGACGCGCGAGCGCGCCATCATGCCCTCGAAGTTCTGCACCCCCGAGCGGCCGAGCGCGAGCAGCTTGTTCGGGAGGTAATCCGGGCGCGCCTCGAGCAGGACCTTGACCCGCTCGCGCAGCTTCTTCGGGTTGACCGGCTTGCGGATGTAGTCGGACGCGCCGCGCTTGAGCGCCGAGACCGCGGTCTTGACCGTCGCGTGCCCGGTGATCAGCACGATCGCGGTCGCGGGCGCCGCCTCGTGGACCATCTTGGTCAGCTCCACGCCCGACTTTCCGGGCAGGAGAAGATCGGTGAGCAATAAGTGGTAGGTGTTTACCGAGAAACGGTCGAGCGCTTCCTCTGCGGAGCCGACCACGTCCACCTGGTAGCCATCCTCGCGCAGGATGGCAGCCAGGCCGGCGACCGTCTCCGGATCGTCGTCGACCACCAGGACGGTCTTGGCGCCTGGGGCGGCCTTGGCCGGCTCTCCGTTCCCGTGCGACTCGGATCGGGTGTCGTACTCGATTTCGCCCATGCGCGAAGTTGTAACCACTTCACACACCGCTTCAAGTCAAAAATGCACATAGCAGCCGTGCAGGACTTTCCCGGCCGGTGTCGGCGGTTGAAACCGCTCGGCTTTCCGTCGGCGCCAGCGGCGCGCCGGGGAAAAGACTTTCTCGTCGAATCGTCAGCGGTCCCAGGAGGCACACGGGGGGACCCACCACTGTACAACCGTTGCCGATCGGCTCCGGGCGCGCCGGCCGCACCTGCGTGAATTCGCGCACTTCGTCACGGGCATGAATTTCGCAGCCGATCGCGCGAGACCAGAGGAGCCCGCAATGGAAGACATCGGCAAGGGCGACGGCACTCCGAACGTGGACGAGGCCCGCGAGCAGTTGATGGGCGACCTGGAGATGCTGCGCGAGGCGGTCACGCAGCGCGGCGAGGCGATCCGCAGCACGGTGACCGGGTTCGTCAACGAGCATCCCCTCGCGGCGGTCGGCGCCGCGTTCGGGATCGGCTACCTGTTGTCGGGCGCGCTGTACTCGCGCACCACCGGGCGGCTGCTCGGAGTCGGCGCGCGCTTTTTGCTCGGCGCGCTGGCCAAGCAAGTGCTGGCCGGCGGCGGCCTGGGCGCGCTCGCGTCGTCGAAAACCCGCACGTAGCGCTGGAGACCGCCGATGCCGCTCACGCGTCCGAACGATTTTCACCGCGCTGCGCCGATTCCCCCTCGCGAGGGGCCGCTGTCGGTCGCCGAAGAGCATCGCCTGTCCCGTCGCTGGCGCACCCTCGAAGATCAGGCCGCGCTGGCGCGCATGGTCCAGACGCACCTGGGGCTGGTGATCCGCATCGCGACCGAGTTCCGCCATTCGGGGCCGTCGATGGATGATCTGATCCAGGAGGGCAACCTCGGGCTGACCATCGCCGCGCGGCGCTTCGATCCCAGCCGGGCGACGCGGCTGGCGACCTACGCCACCTACTGGATCCGGGCGTGTATGCTCGAGCACGTGGTGCGCTCGCACGGGCCGGTGCGCATCGGCACCACGCGGTCGCAGCGCAAGATCTTCTTCGGCCTCGGGCGCGCGCGCCGCAAGCTGGAGCGCGAGGGCGCAGCGGCCAACAGCGAGCAGCTCGCGCACGCGCTCGGCGTGCAGACCCAGGACATCGAGCAGATGACCCCGCGGCTCACCGGGCGCGACGTGTCGCTCGATGCGCCGCGCACGTTCGACGACAGCCGCCAGGTGGGCAACTCGCTCGCCGAGGACGGGCCCAGCCCCGAGGAGATGGTCGCCGGCCTCGAGGAGAACGACGCGCGCAAGAGCCAGATGCTCGAGGGGCTCAAGGGGCTCGACGTTCGCGAGCGCACGATCATCAAGGCGCGGCACATGCGCGCGCGGCCGGCTACGCTGGCTTCGCTCGGCAAGAAGTTCGGCATCAGCCGCGAGCGCGTCCGCCAGCTCGAGCTGCGCGCCAAGGGCAAGCTGCGCCAGTTCTGCGGAATGGCATTCGGCGCCGCCGCTCAGCTCGCAACAAGTTAACAGGGAGATCAGGAGCTCCTGATCTCCCTGTGATTCAAGCCGCTGGGGAGGTCAGTGCTTGGGCAGCTCGGTGTTGATGCCGTCGCCCTTGCCGACGAATTCCTTGCCGCGGCCGTACAGGTCGCGGCCCTTGTCCATGAGGTCGCCGCGCAGCTCGCGGCCGCTCTTGGGGGCGAGCATCAACGCCACCGCGGCGCCGACCACACAGCCCACGCCGAAGCCGGCCAGCGCCATCGGCAGCCAGTTCGACTCGCGCTGGATCCCGAGCGCGTCGAGGATGTCTTCCTTCTTGAAGGTCATGTCCACTCTCCTGTGCAAAAAGTTACGACCGCAGCATGCGGCCGATGAGGAACCCGGCGCCGATCGCGATCAAGATCGCGGTGCCCGGGCGTTCGCGAATGAAGCCGACGATGCGCTCGTTCACGTCGCCCACGCGCTCGCGAAGGTCGTCGAATTGCTCCTGCGCCTTGTCGGTGAGCTCCCGCGCGGCCGCTCCGAGGTCACCATTGTTCGACTTGCCGACGGTGCCACCGCCTCCAGTACGCTGTTCCATGATCGCTCCTCGCGCTTTGTAGATGGATGTGCGGGTCCACTCGCTGCGAAACGCGTGCCGCGATTTCACCACTGTGTCGACGGGAGCTTACGAAGGCCGTGTGCAGCGAATGCCGCTGTGCGACCGGCCGCGTGTGCAAATTGCCGACCGGACGCTCGGGGTGCGGCCGATTGGAACGCACTTGCCTTGAGGAACCGGTGTGGCACCTGGCGTGCAGGCGTTTGTTCCGAAAAGGAGAACGAGCATGCCTGAAGCGCTGAACGTGCTGATCGTCGACGACGATGATTCCAGCCGCGAGTACCTGGCGGTGCTCCTGACGGCATTGGGGTTCTCGGCCGAGGCGGCGCCGTCAGGGCTGGCAGCATTGGAGCGGCTGGCGCGCGACACTCCGCCGGACGTCGTGATCCTCGATGTGCTGATGCCGCAGCTCGACGGCGTGGAGACCCTCAAGCGCTATCGCGCCGCCGGCGGCCGGGTGCCGGTGGTGATGTGCTCGGCGCTCGACGAGTCGGACACGGTGGTGCGGGCGATGCGCGCGGGCGCCTCGGACTACATCACCAAGCCGTTCAACACCGACGAGCTGCGCGAGATCCTCGAGCGCGTGGCGGGAGACGGGGGGCGGCCGCGCGTGGTCTCCACCGCGCCGTCACGCAACAGCAAGACCCAGCTCGGGGTATCGGAGGCGATGCGGCGGGTCGACGAGCTGATCGATCGCATCGCCGACGCGGACGTGCCGGTGCTGATCACCGGTGAGTCGGGCGTGGGCAAGGACGTGGTGGCGCGCCAGATCCACGCGCGCTCGTCGCGGGCCTCCAAGGTGTTCGTCAAGATCAACTGCGCCGCGCTGCCCGGCGAGCTGCTCGAGTCGGAGCTGTTCGGCCACGAGCGCGGCTCGTTCACCGGCGCGCAGCGCACCAAGCCGGGCCAGTTCGAGCTGGCCGACGGCGGCACGCTGTTCCTCGACGAGATCGGCGAGATGCCGGTGGCCATGCAGGCCAAGCTGCTGCAAGCGCTGCAGGACGGCGAGTTCTACCGCGTCGGCGGGCAGCGCAAGCTCAAGGTCGACACGCGCGTGATCGTCGCCACCAACGTGGACCTGGCCCGGGCCATGGAGCGCGGCACCTTCCGCGAGGATCTCTACTACCGGCTCAACGTGGTGCAGGTGGCGATCCCGCCCTTGCGCGAGCGGCGCGAGGACATTCCGCAGCTGCTCGATCTGTTCGTCGAAAAATACGGCAAGCGCTACGGGCGCAACCTCGACGGGATTCCGCCCGAGCTGGTCGAGCGGTTCCTCGACTACGACTTCCCCGGCAACATCCGCGAGCTGGAGAACCTGGTCCGGCGGCTGATGGTGCTGCGCGATCCGCGCTACGTGCTGTCGGAGCTCAAGGAGCGTCCGGCCGCGGTCCCGGCGCAGCCGATCGCGCCGATCGCCGCGCAGGGCACGATGGCGCCCGCGCCGCCCACCACGCCGGCCTTCGCCGGATACGGCGCAGCGACGAGCGCGGCGTACCTCTCGCCGTTCAACTCGCCGAGCCCGCTGCCACCGCCGACCATCCCGGCGCCGCCGCAGTACCGCACGGCCAACGCGATCGCCGACGCCGCAGGCGGCCAGGCGGCGGCCGACGCGATCGATGACGACTACCGCATCGATCTGAAGGACCTCGGCCGCAAGGCCGCGCATGCGGCGGAGCGCGAGGCGATCATCATCATGCTCGGCCACACCGGCGGCAACAAGCGCGAGTCGGCCGAGCGGCTGGGCATCAGCTACAAGGCCATCCTATACAAGATCCGCGAGTTCGGCATCGGCCGCCCGCGCTCGCTCCGCCCGCGCCCACTGGCCGCGAAGCCGGCCGAGACCACCGGCGTGGTCGTTCCCACCACCCCCGAGACCTGGATCGCCGGCGAAGACGACGAGATCGAGAGCGACGACGACAACCCCACCGCCCCGCTAACGTCCACCGCCACGAGCTCGTAACCAATGCTGGAGGCAACCGTGCAAACGGCGCTCACCGACGAGCTCTACTGGGACAAGGTGTGGAACTTCAACAGTGACCACGCGACGGAGGCGGCGCCCAGCGTCGAGCGTGGTCCCACCACCGAATGGATCGACGCCTCGATCGGCGCGCACCTTCGGCCGGGCCGTCGTTTTCTCGAGATTGGCGTGGGCGGATCCCCGTGGCTGGCGCATGTCGCCGAAAAATATGGTGCGGAGGCGTGGGGGATCGATTTCTCGCGCCCGGGCCTGGAGCTGGCGGCGCGCGCAGTGACCAAGGACCGTCACCTCGTTCGCCTGATCGAGGGCGACGTGTTCGATCGCTCGAAGTTGCCCTCGGCCGCCTTCGACGTCGTCTACTCCGGCGGCTTCGTCGAGCACTTTCCGTCCCCGCAGCCGCTGATGGAACGCCTGGCCGAGCTGCTCACGCCCGGCGGCGTCCTGGTCACCGCGGTGCCGAACCTGTGCGGTCTCAACGGAGCGCTCCAGAAGCTGGTCGACGTCGAGACCTTCGAGCGCCACGTGGTGATCTCGCCGGCCCGGCTCGACGCGGCGCACGCATCGGGCGGCATGGTTCCGGTGAAGCCGGCGAGCTTCCTCGGGGTCCTCGATCCGAGCGCGGTCAACTACTCGCGGTTGGCGGTGCGCATGCCTCCGTTGATGCTGCGCAGCCTGCAGTTCTCGCTCGCGAAGCTGCGGCACGCCAGCGAGTGGCTGGGCGGGCGCACGGGCACGAGCGGTGGGCGTTGGTTGGCGCCCATGCTCGGGGGCGTCTACCAACGCTCGAGGTAGCCGCGCATGACGAATTCGTTGGTCCTGCGGTTCGCTGCCGTCTTGGCGGCGGTCTGCCTGAGCGGAGCGGCGTCGGCCGAGCCGAGCCCGATGGTGGTCCGGGCCGTGGGGCCGTTGGTGCAGGTATTTCCCACATCGGTTCCGCCAGGTGAGCCCGAGGCCCGCCTGGAAGCGGCGCGCGGCGAGTGGGAGCCGTTTCAGATCGTCGTGACCGCTACCGCAGGCGCGTTGAGCGCGGTCCGCGCGGAAGCGAGCCCGCTTCGCGGACCGGCCGGGAGCCTGGCAGCGCCCCGCCTGTATCGCGTCGAATACCTGGATCTCAAGACACCCTCGTCGATCGAAGGGCACGCCGGCAAGTGGCCGGATGCGCTGGTGCCAGACGTCGACGCATACGCCGGTGAGAAGCGGTCCGCGTTTCCATTCGACGTGCCGGTCCGCGAGGCGCGCGCGATCTGGGTCGAGGTCTTCGTACCCGAGTCCGCGGCGCCCGGTACCTATCGCGGGAGCGTCCGCATCGCCGCCGCCGGCCGCGCACCGGCGACCCTCCCCATCGAGCTGCTGGTCCACACCTTTGCGCTGCCGAAATCGTCGACGCTGCCGGTCACCTTCGGCTTCGCCTCCAACGCCATCGGCAAGGCCCACCCCGGGCTGTCCGCCGAGGCGCTCGCACGGCTGATCGGTCAGTACGAAGTGGCGGCGCTGCGCCATCGCATCAGCCTGCATGCCGGGTCGATGGAGCCCGCGCCCTGGAAGTCGACGGGCGGCAAGCTGGTGATCGATTGGTCGCCCTACGATGCCGAGGTCGCTCCGTATCTTGACGGCCGCGCCGATCCGGGCGGTCCGGCGGAAGGCGCCCGCTGGAGCGCGTTCGACCTGCGCGTCCCGCAAAAGCTGCAGGGCGCCGAACGCGAGCAGTACGTCCGCCAGCTGGTCGCGCACCTGCGCGCGCGCGGTTGGCTGGACCGGGTCTTCGACTACACCTGGGACGAGCCAGCCGTGGACAAGCTGCCCGAGGTCCGGGCGCGCGCCGCGGCCCTACGTCGTGCCACGCCCGAGGTGCCGCGGCTGGTGACGCGCGTGCTCGACCCGAGCCTGTTCGGCAGCGTCGACATCTGGTGCCCGGTCGTGAACTTCGTCGACGACAAGCCGGGCAACTCCGAGTCGCCCGCGCGCGCGGCGTACGACGAGCGCCTGGCCCGGGGCGAGCGGATCTGGTGGTACCAGGCCTGCATGTCGCACGGCTGCAACATCATCGGCGGCGAGTACTTCACGGGCTGGCCGAGCTACGCGGTCGACGCCCCCGCCATCAGTCACCGCATCTTCGAGTGGCTCACGTTTCGCTATCGCATGGGCGGGGAGCTCTACTACAACACCGTCGAGGCCTATTCGCGCGGGCTCGATCCGTGGCGCGACCAGTTTCTCTTCGGCGGCAACGGCGACGGCACGCTCTTCTACCCCGGCCGGGCCCGCGAGCTCGGTGGCAAGAGCGACTTTCCGGTCGAGAGCATCCGCCTGGCGCTGATCCGCGAAGGGCTCGAAGACTACGAGTATCTCGAGCTGTATGCGCGCGCGGTCGGCGACCCCCAGGCGCAAGCGCTGGCGTCCTCGATCGCCGGCAAGACCTATCGATGGGAACATGACCCGGCGCAGCTGTATGCCGCGCGTCGCAAGATGGCCGAAGCGATCGATCGTTGGGTCGCGACCAGCGCCGGCGGCAAGCCGCCTCACTAGCCCAGCTTCGGGTTAGAGCAGTTTTTCGAGCGCGGCGTTTTCGGGGGCGGGGGTGATGAGCGCCTTGAGGCTGCCCGACGAGCTGAGCGCCTTGATGCTGCCCGACGAGCGGGCAAGGGCCACGCGCAGGAGGACAGGCGTCGGGGCGGTGAAGGTGGGGGCGGCCTCGTCGTCGTCGAGCTCCTCGGTGGGGCCGGGGGCGGCGAGGATCAGCACCACGCCGATCAGGCACAGGCCGATCGCGGCGGTGGCCGGGATCGCGGTCGGCTCGACCCACCTCGCGATCGCGGCCAGCCCAAGCGCGGCGCCACCAAACAGTGAACCGCACAGGACGATCGTCTTCCACATCGCTCGGGACCTCCAACTCTCTACCACCTCACTGTCCACGCGACGTGCCAGCTGGCGAGTGCAAACGTCCCGCACCGATCGAGTGGAGGAGCTTGCGAACCGCCCCTGCGAGAAGACCGAGAGTTCCGTTGGCGGGTGAAGCGATGTCCTCGGAGTGTCCGCGCGGGCGGAGCAAGCAAGCGAAGGCACGGAATTCAGGCGTGGCACACGGACTGCTTTGACAACGCCCCAACAGAACCCACCCGACCCGTGGAGATATCGACATGAACAACTCCGTACGACTGGCGCTCGCAATGTTTGGAACCGTGATGGCTTCCGGCTGCGCGCACGAGACCACCCCGCCGCCGGCGATGCCGCAGGCCGAGTACGTGATCGGCCGTGAAGATGTGATCGCCGTCGAGGTCTGGAAGGACCCGACCCTCTCGGCCAAGGTGCCGGTGCGGCCGGACGGCAAGATCTCGCTGCCCATGATCGGAGACGTGGTCGCCGAAGGGCGCACCGCCAACGATCTCAAGGGTGAGATCACCGAGAAGCTCAAGGGCATGGTCGAGCAGCCGGTGGTGGGCGTGATGGTCTCCGAGATCAACCACGCGCGCTTCTACGTGCTCGGCGAGGTCGCCCACCCGGGCGCGTTCCCGGTGCGCGGCGAGGTGAGCATCATCCAGGCGCTGGCGATGGCCGGCGGTCCGACCGAGTGGGCCAACCCGCGCTCGGTGGTGGTGATCCGCGCCGGCAAGGATGGCAAGGAGACCCGCTTCAAGGTCGACGCGCGCGACGTGCTCGCGGGCCACGCCAAGCCGATCGGCCTGATCGCAGGCGACACCATCTACGTCCCGTAACCCGGACGCCGTGCAAACCACCATGCGCACCCTCCTTTCCATACTCGCTGTGCTCGCCGGCCTGATCGCGGCCGGCAGCGCGTCGGCCGAGCCGAAGCAGGAGCTCTCCGTCGCTGCGGGCATCGACAGCGCTTATGACGACAACGTGTTCAACGGCCGCGGGCCGGACTACGTCAACCGCATCAACCCGCAGGGCTCGTATCACTTGATCGACCCCAAGGTGAAGGTCGACGCCTCGTACTTGTTCGGCTATTGGACCTACGCGTTCGGCAAGGCGGACAACAGCTACAACCACCGCGCCAACGTGGCGATCGAAGGGCATCCGACCCGCCGGCTCACCATGCGCGTCTCGGACGAGTTCGCGCGCGCCGAGGACCCCGGCTTCCTGCAGCGGGTCGGCGTGGTCGCGCCGCAGATCGGCATCATCGACAACGTGGCCGACGCCACCATCGGGGTCGCGCTCGCGCCTCGCTGGTACGCGGCGGGCACCTACCTGTTCCACATGGCGACCTTCGACGCGTTCTCGGCCAAGCAGGTCGCGCAGGGCAACACCGCGCTGTTCGACGGCGGCGAGCACGACGCGGACGTGGCGTTCAACTACGGCGTCACGCGCAAGGACGACCTGCACTTCGGCGCGCGCGTGCAACATTTCACCGCCGGCCCGCAGCACGAGTCGTTCGCGCGCTGGGACCTGGCCAACACCTACAGCCCGTCGGTGGGCTGGAAGCACCAGTTCCTGCGCGACCTCGATTGGTCGGCCGACGCCGGGCCGCTCATCTACCAGGAGCTTTCGGGCGCGCTGAACGTGCCCGGCTCGCCGCGCGATTCGGGCGTGACCTGGCGGCTCGGCTCGCGCCTCAAGTGGGCGACGCCGACCTGGCGCGCCTCGGTCAACTACACGCACGATCTGTTGGGCGCGACCGGCGCGGGCTCGGCGATCTGGGCCGACTACGTCTACGGCCAGGTCGGCTACCACTATCTCGAGCGGCTCGATATCTCGGTCGGCTCCGGCTACTTCCGCAATGGCCGCGCGATCGATCAGGCCTTCGCGTTCGACGGTGTCACCGCCGACGCGCTGATCGACTGGCGGATGATCAACAACCTGCGCATCGGCGCTTATTACACGCTTCGTTGGCAAGAAACGGGGCCCGGCGCAATTCCGCCCGGCGCTCCGACCGCACAGTTTCCGAATGTGACCCGCAACGTCGTCGGCCTCCGCCTCCTGGCGGTCCTTGGCGCCGACGCCAAGCCCCCTCGAAGGGAGGTGCACGAATGAACGAGCTAGGACTTGCAAAGCTGCGCGGTGTGATCCGCCGCAGAAAAGTTGCCATCGTTGCAGCGATGGTTGGTGTAATCGGTGTTTCGCTCGCCGTGATCTCGCAGATCGAGCCGGGCTTCAAAGCCTCGGCGGTGATTCGCGCCGGTGAGGTGCAGCCCGCCAAGGAGTACGTGGCGCCGACGGTAGCCGAGCAGATCGGCGAGCGGCTCAAGTCGCTGCGCCTGTCGGTGATGGCGCGCCCGGTGGTCGCGGAGGCGGCCAAGCAGCTCGACCTCTACAAGACCACCAAGAATCCCGAGGGGATGATCGACTCGATGCGCTCGCGCATGGACGTCAAGCTCGAGGGGGAGGACACCTTCCTCTTGACCTACTCCGACAGCAACCCCGAGCGGGCCAAGGCTCTAGTCAACAAGGTCGCCGAGCTGTTCATGAAGCAGGCGGTCGATCGCCGGCAGAAGATCGCCAACGCCACCACCCAGGCGCTGCGCGCCGAGGTCGACTCGCTCAAGCCGCAGCTCGACGCGGCCGAGAAGGAGGTGCGCGAGTACAAGAACGCGCACTACGGCGCGCTGCCCGAGCAGCAGGAAGGCAACCTGCGCACGATGGATCAGGCGACCATGGAGCTCAACATCTCGAGCACCAACCTGGACATGGATCAGGAGCGCCGCCGCACCATCCTGTCCTCGGCGCTGTCGCCGCTGCGTCACCACGAGGAGACGCTGGCCGGCGAGCTGTACGAGTCCAAGACCAAGTACACCAGCGACAACCCGGAAGTGCAGCGCATCCAGGCGCAGTACGAAAAGGTCAAGCAGGGCCGCATCGCCGAGGAGAAGGACCTCATGTCCAAGACCCGGCGCAACAACCCCGAGCTGATGGCGCTCGAGGGTGAGATCGCGCGCACCAAGTCGATCATCGAGGGCCTGCGCGGGCGGCAGGGCGACATGCGCAAGCGCGTCGATGCGACCGCCAAGAACGGGCAGACGCTGGCGGTGCTGGGCTCGACCTACGACGCCATCAAGGACAAATACAACTCGACCAACTCCCGCCTGCGTGACGCCGAATTGGCCGAGCGCATCGAGGGTGGGCTGGCGTCGATGCGCTTCGACCTGGTCGAGGGCGCGTCGCTGCCGACCGCGGCGGCTTCACCGAATCGTCCGCTGATGGCGGCGGGCGCGCTGGTGCTGGCGCTCGTGCTCGGGCTCGCGCTCGGGTTCACGCTGGATGCGGCCGACACCTCGGTGCGCGATCCGGAGCAGCTGCGCACCTACGCGCCGAGCATCCCGATCTTGGCAAGCATCCCGCATACGAAGTTCAACGGCACGACCACTGGTCCGAAGGCGGAGGCCTAAACCAATGTCCACCACGACCACGAACGACTACATCCTGCCCAACGCGAGCCCGCAAATCGTCGAGGCGGAGACCTACGAGCCGATCTCGGCGGAAGCCGTGAGCCTCACCAACCCGCGCTCGATGGCATCCGAGCAGTACCGCGTGCTGCGCTACCGGCTGGAGATCCTGGCCAAGCAGGGGGTCAAGGCGCTGGCCTTCACCTCGGCCCAGTCAGGCGAGGGCAAGACCACCACCGCGGTCAACGCCGCGCTGGCGCTCGGCCGCGGCCGCCGCAACAAGGTGGTGCTGGTCGATGCCGATCTGCGCCACCCGGGTGTGCACACCATGCTCGGCCTCAAGCCGCGCGAGGGATTGTGCGACATCGTCGCCGGGCGCGCCTCGCTGGGGAGCTGCCTGTGGCAGTTCGGCAAGGACGAGCTGTACGTCCTGCCCGCCGGCAACGTGCCGGACGATCTGGGCGACACGCTGTACAACGAGCGGCTCGGCCAGGTGCTCGGCGAGCTCAAGGAGCGCTTCGACTTCGTGCTCCTCGATTGCCCGCCGGTGCTGCCGCTCGCCGACGTGCCGACGCTGTGCCGCGATCTCGACGGCGCGATCGTGGTGGTGCGCGCCGGCTCGACCGCACGCGAGATGGTGGGCGCCGCGGTGGATGCGCTGTTCGGCATCCCGGTGCACGGCATGGTGCTCAACGACGTGGATCCGCGCGCGGCCACCATGCTCAACCTCGGCTCGTCGGGTGAGGCGCCCAAGGCGCTCATGCCCTACCGCGCCGTCCGCTAACCCACCCACGGAGGGCACTTCGTAATGCGTGTCGGCACCCACTACGTGGAGGCCCGCAAGTTCGCCTTCTTCGTCGGCGAGCAGGTGGTTCTGTTCGGCTCGTTCGTCGGGGCGGCGCTGGCCGTCGCCTTTCTCCTCGGGCTGCAACCGAACCGCGCGCTCATCCTCACCGAGGCGGCCACGGCCACCATCGCGCTGCAGATCGGGCTGTACCTGGCCGATCTGTACGACTTCAAGGTCGCCTACGAAGACGCGCGCAAGCACACCCGGCTGCTCAAGACGCTCGGCGCGGTGACCATCGTGTGCGGCGTGGGCATGTTGCTCATGCCCGGTCCAACGCCGGCGCGGCTGGCGGCGGTGGCCGGGCTGGGCGGCGCGTGCACGGTGGCGCTGGCCCTCCGCGCGGCGCTGCCCGATCTCGGGCACCACATGGCGCTGCGCGCGCGGGTGTACCTGGTCGGCCAGGGCAACGCCGCTAGCATGCTCATGAAAGAGGTGCACCGCGACGGGCACGCCGAGGTCGTGGGCTACGCCACGCTCGACACCGTCGGGCTGGCCGAAAAGGCCCGGGCCGCCGGCGCCGAGACATTGGTGGTCGCCACCGACGATCGGCGCGGGTTGAACGTCGCCGAGCTGCTCACCTGCCGGCTCAAGGGCCTGGAGGTGATCACCGCGATCACCTTCGCCGAGCGCGCGCTCAAGAAGATCCCGGTGGAGCTGTGCCGGCCGTCGGATCTGGTGTTCTCCGACGGGTTCGAGCGTCCCATGCTGCTGTTGTTGATCCGCCGCGCGGTCTCGCTGATGACCGCGCTGGTGTTGTTCATCCTGGCCACGCCGATCTTGATCGTCACCGCGATCCTCATCAAGCTCGACTCCAAGGGCCCGCTGTTCTACACGCAGGAGCGGGTCGGCGCGCACGGCAAGCCGTTCAACATGCTCAAGTTCCGCACCATGAAGACCGATGCGGAGACGGGCGGCAAGGCGCAGTGGGCGCAGAAGAACGACCCGCGCGTCACGCGCGTGGGCAAGTGGCTGCGCCGCTTCCGCGTCGACGAGCTGCCGCAGATCATCAACGTCATCAAGGGCGAGATGGGCGTGGTCGGGCCGCGGCCGGAGCGCCCCGCGTTCGTCGAGCAGCTCAAGAAGCAGATCCCCTACTACGACCTGCGCGCGCTGGTGCCGCCCGGGATCACCGGCTGGGCGCAGATCCGCTACCCGTACGCCGCCAGCCTCGAGGAGGCGCGCGAGAAGCTTCAGTACGATCTTTACTACGTGAAGCATCTTTCGGTTCTCCTCGATCTGGTAATCCTGTTCCACACCGCCAAGGTCGTGGTCTTCGGCCGCGGCGCCCGCTAGCTCCTCACCCCCTCTTCGGCTCGGCACGATTTCCGCAATCACCCCCAGTCAAACGCGTTCCGCTTCGGAACGAAGGTCGCAAAAGGAAAAGGCCATGCTCAAGCAGGGAACCCGAGTTCTCATCACCGGTGGCGCAGGCTTCATCGGCTCTCATGTCGCCCGCGCGCTGTCGGCGGCCGGCTGTCACGTCCGCGTCCTGGACGACCTCTCATCGGGCAAGCGCGAGCGCTTGAACGGCATGGGCACGCGCCTCGAGCTGCTGCAGGCCGACGTGCGCAACCCGACCGCGGTCGAGCGCGCCTCGAAAGGCGCCAACGTGCTCATCCACCTGGCGGCGATCCCCGTCGGCACCGATGCGGCGCGCGCGCAGGAGGTCAACCTCGGCGGCGCGCTCAACGTGCTCAACGCGGCCAAGGCGGCCGAACGGCACGAGCGCCCGCACGTGGTGCTGTGCGGCTCGGGCAGCGTCTACGGCAAGCAGACGGCGTTCGTGCTGCACGAGGAGCTCGCGCCGCGCCCGTCGGTGCCGCAGGCCGTGATGGCGCTGGCCGCCGAGCAGTACGGCCGCGTCTACCGCGAGGCCTACGGCGTGCCGGTGACCAACCTGCGCATCTTCCGCACCTTCGGCCCCGAAGAGGACGCCGAGCGCGCGGACGCGTCGGTGGTCGCCAAGTTCGTGCGCGCCGCGCTCGACGGCACCTCGCCGGTGATCCAGGGCGACGGCCAGCAGACCCGCGACCTCATCTACATCGACAACGTGCTCGGCGCGATCCTGGCCGCCTGCGAGATCGATCACGCCGAGCCGCTCAACGTCGCCTCGGGCGAAGCGGTGGCGATCAACTTCTTGTGGAACCTGGTGCTCGAGATGGCCGGCAAGAAGCGACTGGCCATCGAGCCCACCTACGTGCCGGCGCCCCCATGGGAGCCCAAGCACGCGCGGCCGCAGATCCAGCGCTCGTGCAAGGCGCTCGGCTGGGCGCCGTCGGTGCGGCTGCGCGACGGGCTGCAGCGCACGGTGCAGCACTACCTGCAGCAGCGCAACGTCGATCCCAACGCGTGGTTCACGCCCAAGGACGACGGCCGCTCGGCGACCGCGCCGCGCCGCCCGTCGAGCCCGCCGATGTCGCCGCCTTCGCCGCGCTCGACGCGCAACACGCCGCCGCCGATCCCGCTGGCCGCGCGTCGCAGCGACAGCCGCGCGACCACGCCGACGCCGCAGCCGATCTTCACCAAGCCGGTCGAAGAGACGCGCATCGACGACGATCTCAACTTCGAGTGGGCGCCGGTTCCCGCGGTTCCGGGAATGGGCGGTAGATGATCGAGCGCGCCCGCGAGCTCCCGGCGGCGGTGACCGTCGAGGAGCTGAACGATCGCGCGGCGATCTCCGCGCTCGCGCCCGAGTGGGAGCGACTGCGCAGCGAGGTGGCCCGCGCGGGCGGCTCGGCCGGTCCGTTCCTGGCGCCGGCCTGGTTCGCGGTGTACGCGGCCTCGCTGGCGACCGGCGGCCGTCGCTTGAAGCTGCTGGTGGCGCACCGCGCCGGGCACGTGGTCGCGATCCTGCCGCTGCTCGTGGAGAAGCGCCGCATCGCCGGTGTTCCGGCGCGCGTGCTGCGCTCGCTGTCCGACGATCACTCGCAGCGCTTCGATCTGTTGTGCAGCGACGGTGAAGCGGCGCGCGCGCTGTTCGTTCATCTGGCCGCCGATCGAACCTGGGACGTGCTCGAGCTGCGCGACGCGCTAAAGAGCGCGGGCGTCGACAAGCTGATCGCCGCCGCCGAGTACGCCGGTCACGCGACCGCGCAGTGGCCGGCCATGGTCTCGCCGTTTCTGCCGCTGCCGTCGACCGTCGAGGCCCTGGAGCAGCAGCTCTCCGCCAAGTTCCGCTCGAACCTGCGCCGCCGCGCCAAGAAGCTGAACGCCGAGGTCGGCCCGGTCGCGCTCGAGCGTATCCCCAGCGACGCGCCGCGTGCGGTGATCGATCGTGCGCTCGAAGACGGCTTCCGACTGGAGGCGGCCGGCTGGAAGGGCGACCAGGGCACCGCGATCGCCTGCGACCCCGCGCTCACCGCCCGCTACGCGCAGCTCGCGCGCACCTTCGCCGCGCAGGGAAAGCTCGCGCTCTACTTCCTCACCGTCGCCGGCGAGCGCAAGGCGTTCCACTACGCGATGATCGAAGAGGGCATCTATTACCTGTTCAAGCCCGGCTACGATCCCGCGCTCGCCAGCTACGGCCCCGGCCATCTGCTCGTCGACGCGGTGATCCGCGATCTGATCCCGCGCGGCGTGCGCGAGCTCGACTTCCTCGGCGACGACATGCCGTGGAAGCGCGAGTGGACCGATCAGGCGCGCCCGCACGCGTGGCGCTACGTGTTCTCCCGAGGCCCGTTCGGCCGCGCGCTGCACGCCTGGAAGTTTCGGCTCGCACCCCGGCTCAAGACCCTACTTCAGAGGTGACCATGCACTCGCCCGTGGCTCTCGCTCCGCTCCTTCCCGAGCCGGTAGCGCCTGCGCAGCGATTCATCCCGTCGCTGCCGGCGCTCGACCCGGCGCTGCTCTTGCCGACGCTCGAGCCGGTGCGCCCGCCGCTGTTCCCGCTCGATCAGCTCGGCCGCAAAGACGCGCAGCTGTTCTACCTGGCGCGCGCCGGCGTGTTCCACGCGATCAATCACTTTCTCGGCGCGCAAGGCGGCACCGTGCTCATGCCCGCCTATCACCACGGCGTCGAGGTGGAGGCGGTGCGCGCGACCGGCGCGCGGGTCGCGTTCTACCGGGTCGATCGCAATCTGCAGCTCGATCTCGACGATCTCTCGACCAAGATGCTGCTCCCCGACGTGAAGGTGGTCTACGTGACCCACTACGCCGGCTTTGCGCAGCCGGTGCGCGAGGTCCAGGCGCTGTGCGCGCAGCTCGGCCTGCCGCTGTTCGAGGATTGCGCGCTCTCGCTGCTCTCGCGCGATCCCGAAGGGCGCCCGCTCGGCTCGACCGGCGACGCGTCGGTGTTCTGCCTGTACAAGACGCTGCCGGTGCCGCACGGCGGGCTGCTGCTCGCGCCCGGCGTGCCGCGCAAGCTCGACGTGCCCGCGCCGCCGCTCACCTCCACGCTGCACCACGCGGCGGGTCTGTTGCTGGCGCACCTCGAGCTGACCTCCGACGGACTCGGCAAGCGGCTGCGCGAGGCCGCGCGCTTCGCCGCCCACTCCACCGTCGACAGCGTGGTCGAGACGGTCAAGACCGGGACGCAGCACCTGGCCGGCCACGACCTCGAGCTGGGCGCCTCGAAGCTGGTCGAGCGCCTGCTGCCGCGCTTCGATCTGGAGATGGTGGTGGTGCGCCGCCGCCGCAACTTCCGCCGGCTCGCCGCGCAGATCGGCGATCGCGTCGAAGTGATCGGCGATCCGCTGGCGCCCGGCGTGTGCCCGCTGTTCGTTCCCATCCGTGTGCAAGACAAGCGCGCCGTCATGCAGCGTTTGCACGCGCGCGGCATCGAGGCGATCGACTTCTGGAGCGAGCACGATCCGCGCTGCAACCCGGAGGAATTCCCCGAGGTCATGGCGCTGCGCCGCGAGCTCCTCGAGCTGCCCTGCCATCAATCGCTCGACGACGACGCGATCGATTTCGTGGCACAGGCCGTGAAAGACGTCCTGCCGCATGCTTAATCGGAAGGCCAGCGCAGACCTCGAGATCTCCATTCATGACGGCGAGCTTGCCGCCCTGGAGGGGCCGTGGAGCGCGCTCGGCGACCCCGCCCATCCCGGCGCGCCGTTCCGCTCGTTCGCCTGGATTTCCACCTGGTGGAACTCCGCTTCCACTTCCGGCGACGCGGTTGTCCTCGTGGCGCGCGACGGCGCGGAAGTGGTCGGCCTCTTGCCGCTCTACCCCGAGCAGACCCCGTTCGGCGGCCGGCGCCTGCGCTTGATGGGCGACGGCATCGTCGGCTCCGACTACCTCGGCGTGATTGCCCGGCCCGAGCGCGCCGCCGCGTGCGCCCGCGCGTTCGCAACGCACCTGCGCGCGCTCGACTGCGACGAGCTGCAGCTCGACGACCTCGACGATCACGATCCGCTCCTCGACGCGTTCGACGGCGCGGCGAGCGAGCCCCGCTACAAGTGCCCGTACATTCGCATCGGCGACAGCTTCGAGGAGTACCTGGGCGCGCTGCCCGACGGCATCGGCGCGCAGTTTCACCGCCGCCGCAAGTGGCTCGAGAAGCGCCCCGGCTTTCGCATCGAGACGCTCGCCACGCCCGACGAGATCGAGCGCGGCATGGACATCCTGTTCGATCTGCACCACCAGCGCTGGGGGCTGGAAGGCGGCTCGGAGGCGATCGACGGCCCCAAGACCGAAGCGTTCCATCGCCAGGCGGCGCGCAAGCTGGCCGAGGTCGGCTGGTCGCGCGTGTGGGTGATGCACGTCGAGGGTGCGCCGCGCGCGGTGCTGTACGGCTGGCGCCACGGCGATCGCCTGGCGTTCTACCAGGCCGGCCACGAGCCCGCCTGGCGCCCGCGCTCGGTCGGCACGGTGCTGCTCGGCCTGGTGATCAAGACCTGCTTCGACGAGCAGATCGCCGAGTTCGATTTTCTGCGCGGCGAAGAGCCCTACAAGCTGCGCTGGGCGACCGGCTTTCGCCAGACCACGCGGCTGCGCGTGCGCGGCGCCGGTCTGCGCCCGTGGCTCAATCAAGAGGGGCGCGCGCTGTACTGGCGCATGCGCCACGGCGCCAAGCGCGCGGTCCCCGGCGCGGCGCTCGAGTGGCTGCGCGTGCAGCGCAACAAGTGGAAGAGCGCATGATGTTCAAAGAGAGCCTGCGCTACGGACGTGAGCTGTTCAAGGCCGGGCTGGCGAGTGCGTTCACCGCCTCGCGCCTGCTCGACGTGGTGACCCGCACGCGCGCCGCGCTGTCCGGCCCGCGCATCCACGTGCTCGGCTATCACCGCGTGGTCGACGCGCTCGATCCGACCGACCAGACCAGCTTGATCAACCCGGCCCTGTGCATCACCACCGACTCGTTCCGACGGCAGATGGTGCTGGCGCGCGATCGCTTCCAGATGCTCACGCTCGAAGAGGTGGTGCGCGCGCTTTCGGGCGAGCTGAAGCTCGAGCGCGACGCTTGCGCGATCACCTTCGACGACGGCTATCGCGACGTGTACGCGCGCGCGGCCGGCGTGCTGGCGGACCTCGAGATTCCCGCGACCGTGTTCGTGCCCACCGGCTACGCCGGCTCGAACCAGTACCTCGATCACGATCGCCTGTACGCCTGCTTTCAGCGCGCGATCCTGGAGGGCCGCTCGCTCGGCGGCGCGCAGCTGCCGTCGCCGCTGCTCGACGCGATCCACTCCGCCACTTTCGTCGCTCGGCGCGATGGCGCAGCCGCCGGCGGCGACTGGCTGATCGCCGCGCTCCCCGCGGCCGCGCTCCACCAGATCGCCGGCGCGCTCGAGGACTTCCTGGGCGGGCCGCAGCCGCTCGACGCCGGCGCGCACGTGCTCAGCCCCCCCGAGATCCACGCGCTCTCGACGGCCGGCTGGGAGATCGGCGCGCACACCATCGGCCACGTGGTGCTCACCCACGAGCCGCTCGCGCGCCTCCGCAAGGAGCTCGCCCGCCCGCGCCAGGACATCGAGCGCTGGACCGGCCGCCCGTGCCGCTTCTTCGCCTACTGCAACGGCTTCTACAGCCGCGCGGTGATCGACGAGGCCCGGCGCGCCGGCTATCTCGGCGCGGTCACCACGCTCGATCACTTCAACCGCCAGGGCAGCGACCCGATGCGCATCTCCCGCAAGTGTCTGTGGGAGGGCCACACGCGCACGCCGGGCGGCCGCTACTCGTCCGCTCTCTCGGTCGCCAACCTGCAAGACCTGTTCGGCGATCTGGGGATGACCTCCCCCGTCGACGGCGAGGTGGCGGCCCATCAACCCCAGGGATCCGAATCCGCGGTTTCCCAACCGGAGGTGCAACTGTGCGCGACGTAACTCCCCGTACTGGCGGCCTGGCCTTCGCCGGCCTGCTGGTCTTCATCTTCCTGGTCTACGCGAACCCCGGCAACTGGTTCGAAGGCATGGAGGACGTCGGCTTCGCCAAGATCGCCGCCGGCTTCGCGTCGGTCGCGCTGCTCGGCTCGTGGCTGCTGTACGGCCGCAAGCTGACGCTCGGCGGCTGGCCCGGCCTGGCGCTGATCGGCCTGTTCGCGATCGTCGGCTTCTCGGCGCTGTGGTCCTACTGGCCGAGCTACAGCGTCGCCACCTTCCTCGAGGGCATCAAGTACCTGGCGATCTGCCTGGTGGTGGCCAACGTGATCGACTCCAAGCAGCGCCTGCACGGGATCATCGCCGCGCTGGCCTGGGCGTCGCTCATCCCGGCCATCGGCTGCATCTCGTCGTGGTCGCACGGCGAGCACCTGGTCGACGGCGATCGCGCCGGCTGGATCGGCATCTTCGGCAACCCCAACGACCTGGCCTACTACCTGGCGGTCGGCGTGGCGATGGTGCTGTCGGCCCGCGAAGCGGCCTCGCGCCGGATCATGAAGGTCGCCTATCTCGGACTGCTGGTTCCGATCGGCGTGGCGATCCTGCTCACCCAGTCGCGCGGCGGCATGCTCGCCGCCGGCGCGGTGCTCGCGCTGTGGACGCTGCGCTCGGTCAAGCGCGCGCCTGCGCTCATCGGCATCGCGATCGCGCTCGGCTGCGTCCTGTACCTCGGCCCAAGCAACACCTTCGGCCATCGCATGGAGACCGCACAGAGTCACGGCGTCGATCTGTCGGCGCAGGGCCGTCTCGACGCCTGGCGCACCGGCCTCAACATCGCCGCCGAGCGCCCGTGGACCGGCGTGGGCGCGGGTGCGTTCATGATCGCCTGGCCCGACTTCGCGCCCGGCGACGCCGGGGCCGCGCGCACCGAGCACAACACCTTCATCCAGCTGATCGGCGAGCTGGGCATCCCCGCGCTGCTGCTGTTCGTGCTCGCGCTGGTCGCGGGCGTGCTGGCGGTCTCGCGCGCGGCGAAGCAAGCGTACCTGGCGCCCTATGCGCGCGGCGTGCAGTGCGGCCTGGCGGGCTTCGCGGTGTGCAGCCTGTTTGGCGGCATCGCGTTCACCTGGCCGATCTATCTCCTGCTCGGCATCTCGTTCGCCACCGCGCGGCTGGCGCGCGAGGACGCGGTGCCGATCGTCGATCGCGAAGCGGCGCGCACGCTCCAGCTCGCCGGAGCGCACTAGAGATGTGCGGAATCTACGGCTTCACCGGCGCCGGTGAGGATCTCGGCGAGCCGCGCCAGGTCGACCACACGCTCGCGCGCATGGACCGCGCGATCCTGCACCGCGGCCCCGACGACAACGGCACCTACGTCGACGGCCGCTGCGCGATGGGCATGCGCCGCTTGTCGATCATCGATCTGGGCGGCGGCCGCCAGCCGATCCACAACGAAGACCGCACCGTGTGGACGGTCTTCAACGGCGAGATCTACAACTATCGCGAGCTGCGCCACGGCCTCGAGGCGCGCGGCCACCACTTCGTCACCGCCAGCGACACCGAAGTGATCGTGCACCTGTACGAAGAGCGCGGCGAGGCGTTCGTCGACGAGCTCGACGGCATGTTCGGGATCGCCCTGTGGGATCGCGCCAAGCAGCAGCTCCTGCTCGTGCGCGACCGCCTGGGCATCAAGCCGCTCTACTACGCCGAGACGCCGGGCGCGTTGGTGTTCGCCTCCGAGCTCAAGTCGGTGCTGCAGCACGCCGCCGTCCCGCGCCAGGTCTCGTCCGCGGCGCTCTCCTACTATCTTTCGTTCGGCGCGACGCCACCCGACCAGTCGATCCTCGACGGGGTGCGCAAGCTCGAGCCGGGACATCTGTTGCGCTACCACCACGGCCGCGTGGTCGTGCGCCGCTATTGGGACTTGCGTCCGCAACCTCGACGGGATCCCCTGCGCATGCAGGATGCGGCCGTCGAGGTGCGGCACCGCATTCGCGAAGCGGTGCGCTCTCACCTGGTCGCGGACGTGCCGGTCGGCGCGTTCCTCTCCGGCGGCATCGACTCGGCGACGGTGGTCGGCACCATGGTCGAGCTCGGCGCGCGCCCCAAGACCTTCTCGATCGGCTTCGAAGAGGCCGAGTTCAACGAGCTCGAGTACGCGCGCATCATCGCCAAGCGCTTCGACACCGATCACCACGAGCTGATCGTGCGGCCCGACGCGCTCGAGCTGATCGACACGCTGCCCTGGTTCCTCGACGAGCCGTTCGCCGACGTCAGCGCGGTGCCGACCTACCTGGTGTCCAAGCTGGCGGCGGAGCACGTCAAGGTGGTGCTCTCCGGCGACGGCGGCGACGAGGTGTTCGGCGGCTACGGCCGCTACCTGAACGCGCTCTCGGAGGCGCGGCGGCTCGACTGGCTGCCCGGCGTTGCGCGGCGCGGGTTGCGCGCGCTCTCGCGCCTGGTGCCGCAGACTACGCCCGGCAAGATCTGGATGTACCACGCGTCGCGCGATCCGCGCCTGCGCTTCATCGACAGCGAATCGCTGTTCCCGTCGTACCTGAAGGACGGCCTGATCAGCCCCGACCTGCAGCGCGCCGGCGATCCGCTCGAGCAGCGCGCGCGACTCATGGAAGGCGCGCCCGGCGATGCGCTCTCCAAGCTGCTCTATCTCGACACCATGACCTACCTGCCGCTCGACATCCTCACCAAGGTCGATCGCATGACCATGGCGCACTCGCTCGAGGCGCGCCCACCGCTGCTCGATCACCACCTGGTCGAGGCCGCCTACACCTTGCCGTCGGGCTTCAAGATCGAGGGCGGCGTGCAGAAGGCGGTGATGAGGCGCGCGGTCGCGGACCTCTTGCCGCGCGAGATCCTCGATCGTCCCAAGCGCGGCTTCGGCGTGCCGATCCACAAGTGGTTCCGCGGCCCGCTGCGCGGCGCGGTGACCGACCTGCTCACCGATTCGCGCGCCCAGACCCGCGGCTGGCTCGATCAGCGCGCGGTGCGGGCGGTGTGCGAGGAGCACCTGTCCGGCCGCCGCGATCACGCGCTGCGCATGTGGGGCCTGATGATGCTCGAGCAGTGGGCGCGCCGGTTCCTCGACGCGCCGATCGCGATGGACGTGCCGATGAGCGAGCCGGAACGCGTCCATGCCAATGCCAATGGATGAACCGATCGGCGTCTTGCATGTCGTCGACTGCCTGAACGTCGGCGGCACCGAGCGCCAGATGTTCGAGCTGGTGCGCCGCCTCGATCGCCGTCGCTGGCGGCCGCTGATCGCCACCTTCAAGCCGGGCGGCGAGCTGTTGCCGCAGCTGCGCGCGCTGGACATCGAGCCGATGGTGTTTCCGCTCAACGGCTCGCTCACCCAGCCCAACACCGCGCTGCAGGTGATGCGCATGGCCTGGCACCTGCGCAAGCACAACGTGCGGGTGCTGCACGCGCACGACTTCTACTCCAACGTGATCGGCGTGGCCGCAGCGACGGTGGCGCGGGTGCGCTCGATCGCCAGCCGCCGCGATCTGGCGCACTGGCTCAACCCGACCCAGCGCAAGGCGCTCACTTTTTCGCTCAAGCTCTCGCACTGCGTGGTGGCCAACGCGAGCGCGGTCGGCGAGCTGGTCTCGCGCACAGAATCGGTGCCGGCCTCGAAGCTGCGCGTGGTGCCCAACGGCATCGACGTGACCCACTTCGATACGCTGGCCGCGCGCGCGCCCGAACCGCCGCTCCCCGCCGCGCTGCCCGGCGTGCCGCGCATCGCGATGATCGCGTCGATGCACCTGCCCGACAAGGGCCACGCCGATCTGCTCGAAGCCGCGGCCCTGCTCGAGCAGCGCGGCGTGCGCGCCCAGTATCTGTTCGTCTCCGACGGTACGCTGCGGCCGGCTCTCGAGCGGCGCGCCCACGCGCTCGGCCTCGACGGCGTGGTGTGTTTCCTCGGCCGGCGCAACGACGTGCCGGCGGTGTTGACGCAGGTCGATCTGCTGGTGCACCCGTCGTGGGCCGAAGGCTTCCCCAACGCGGTCCTCGAAGGCATGTGCGCCGGCAAGCCGGTGATCGCCACGCGCGTCGGCGGAATCCCCGAGGTCCTCATCGACGGTGAATTCGGCCACCTCGTCGATCCGCGTCAGCCCGCGCAGCTCGCGCAGGCGATCGCCGACACGCTGGCGGATCCGACCGCGATGCGCGCGCTGGGACGCCGCGGCCGCCAACACGTCGAGCGCACCTATTCGCTCGAGCGGCTCAGCGCAACCATGGACGCCATCTACTCCGCCCTCGCCTCCAACGGCGCGCCGAGGTTGCCGGCGCCTGGGGGTGGATCGCGATGACCGGCGTGCTGCTCGTCGGGCCGTTGCCGCCACCAGTGGGCGGCGTGGCCACGCACGTGCGCGAGCTTCAGCGCGCGCTCGAGACCCGCGGCGTCGGCGTGACCGCGATCGATCCGCGCCGCCAGGGCCCCGACGGCACCGACGGCCGGCCGCGCCTCTTGCACCGCCTGGTGATGGCCGCGGTGCGCGGCGAGTTGGTGCACGTGCATACCAACGGGCACAACCGCAACAGCTGGATGCTGGCCGCGCTCGGCTCGGTGAGCCACACGCTGGAGCGCGCGACCGTGCTCACGCTCCACTCCGGCCTCGCGCCGGCGTTCATGCGCGCCCACGCGCCGTTGGTGCGCCACGTGGCCGCGCGCTACTCGTTCGTCGTCGCGGTCAGCGAAGAGATCGCCGCCGCGCTGCTCGCCGCCGGTCTCTCGTCGGAGCGCGTGATGATCGTGCCGGCCTTTTCCCCGGCGTCGCTCGACTTTCGCCTGGCGCCGCCGGGGCTGGCCGAGGTGCGCAGGCGGCACGCGGTGCTGCTCGCCGCGACCGTCATCCCCGAAGCGGTCGAGTACGGTGCCGACGTCCTCCTCGACGCCTTCGTTCAGGTGCGCAACCGGTTGCCCGGCGCAGGCCTGCTCATCTATGGCCCCGGAACGCGCGCGCCGGCGTTCGCCCACGAGGTGATGCGCCGCGGTCTGAAGGACTCGGTCCACCTGTTCGGCCCGCTGGCCCGAGAGCGCGCCCTGGCGGTGGTCGCCGCCTGCGACCTGTTCGTACGCCCGACGCGCGCCGACGGCGACGCGATCTCGGTGCGCGAGGCGCTCGCGCTGGGCCGCCCGGTGGTCGCCTCCGCCGTCGGTACGCGCCCCCCCGAAGCGATCACCTTCACCGCCGGCGACGCCGCCGAGTGCGCGGAAAAAATCTTCCACATCGTCGGCAACGGCGGCCCCCGCGCCAGCCTCAAGTCTGCCTTCGGCCCCGACTGTATCCCAGCACTCCTCGCGATCTACCGGCGTTGCGGCCTCGCGGTCGACGACGTCACGACCGGCACGCCCCTCGCAATGTCCCCGGTGTAGGCAAGCGGCCGGGTGGCCGCTGACCGAGGGAGAGCCACATGTGCGGCATTGCCGGGCGAGTCAATCAGCACGCTCCAGTCGATCGGGAGGAGCTCTTCCGTATGACGGACGTGATCGCCCATCGCGGTCCTGACGACTACGGCTATCACCTCCGCCCACGCGTGGGCCTCGGGCACCGGCGGCTGTCGATCGTCGACCTGGCCGGCGGGCGCCAGCCGCTCACCAACGAAGACGAGTCGATCTGGATCGTCTTCAACGGCGAGATCTACAACCACCTCGAGCTGCGCCGCGAGCTGATCTCGCGCGGCCACCGCTTCCGCACCAAGAGCGACACCGAGGCGATCGTCCACGCGTACGAGGAGTGGGGCGCCGAGGGCTGCGCCACCCGCCTGCGCGGCATGTTCGCCTTTGCGATCTGGGACGACCGCGCGCAGGCGCTCACGCTGGTGCGCGACCGCATGGGCATCAAGCCCCTCTACTACTCGCAGCTCGGCGGCGACCTGTTGTTCGGCAGCGAGATCAAGTCGCTCCTGCAGTGCGACGACGTCGACGCGCGCGTCGAGGACGAGGCGCTCTCGGCCTACCTCACGCTGCGCTACGTCCCCGCGCCGCTGACCATGTTCCGCGGCGTCAAGAAGCTGCCGCCCGCCACCGTGCTGCGCTGGCACCGCGGCCTGGTCTCGCTGCGCCAATACTGGGACCTCGCCGACGTCGAGCTGCGCGACGACGCGCCGCCCACCGAGATCGACGCGGCCTTCGAGCTGCGCGAGCGGCTCGATCAAGCCACCGGGATGCGCCTGATGTCCGAGGTTCCGGTCGGCGCGTTCCTCTCCGGCGGCGTGGACTCGACGGTGATCACCGAAGCGATGCTGCGCGCCAAGTCTAGCCGCGGCCCGCTCAAGACCTTCTCCGTAGGCTACGAAGGCGACGGCACCGCCTCCGAAGACGAGCTCGCATTCGCGCGCCGGGCGGCCGTGGCGCTCGGCACCGAGCACCGCGAGACGCGCGTCAGCATGCGCGACGCCGCCGACGCGCTGCCCAAGATCGTCTGGCACCTCGACGAGCCGGTCGCCGACGCCGCCTGCGTGCCGCTCTATTTCCTGTCACGGCTCGCCAAGCAGGAGGTCACCGTCGTGCTCTCCGGCGAAGGCGCCGACGAGATCCTCGGCGGCTATTCGATCTACCAGCGCATGTTGCAGGCCGAGCGCGTGCGCGCGACCGGCGGGCTCACCGTCGAGCTCGCCGCGCAGCTCGCCGCCTTCGTGCCATCGGCGCGCGTGCAGCGGGTCGCCCGTCTCCTCGAAGAGCCGCTCGAGCGCTCCTATCGCGGCGTGTCGCGCGCCTTCGACGACGCGGTCAAGTCGCGCCTGTTGAACGAGCGCCCCGACAACGCCGCCGATCGGCTGCTCGCGCCGCATTGGGGGCAGAGCCGCGGTTGGTCGCCGCTGCGCCGCATGCTCTACCTCGATCAGCGCGTGTGGCTGCCCGACGATCTGTTGGTCAAGGCCGACAAGATGACCATGGCGCACGGGATCGAGCTGCGCGTGCCGTTCCTCGATCACAAGCTGGTCGAGTACGCCTGGAGCCTGCCCGATTCGATGAAGGTGCGCGGCGCCGCCGGCAAGCACCTGTTGCGCCAGGCGGTGCGCGGACGCATCCCGCAGTTCGTGCTCGATCGCCAGAAGAAGGGCTTCGGCACGCCGACCGCCGCCTGGCTGCGCACCGGAATGTTCGACCTGATGCGCTCGTCCTTGACCGCGACGCGCTCGTTCGCGCGCGATCGCTTCGACATCCGCCAGGTGTGGTCGCTGATCGAGCGCCACCACACCGGCCGCGCCGATCTGTCGGCCGAGCTGTGGCCGCTGCTGGTGCTCGAGCTCTGGCACCAGCAGCTCGCCGCGCAACCGCGCAAGCGCGCCACCGTCGACCCACGCTTGATTCAGGAGCCCCTGCATGCCGCATCTTGAAGGTCGTGACATCGTATGCTTCGCCAACGACTGGTCGGGCGACCCGTTGTCGAAGAAGCACGTGATGCGCCGGCTCGCCAAGCGCAACCGCGTCTTGTGGATCAACTCGCTGGGCAACCGCTCGCCGCGCGCGTCGACTCGCGATCTCAAGCGCATCTTCGACAAGCTGCAGCGCTTCGCCGGCGGCCTGTACGAGGTCGAGCACAACATCCACGTGCTCTCGCCTCTAGCGGTGCCCAACTACAACTCGCCGCTCATGCGCCGCATCAACGAAGTGGTGGTCGGCACCATGGTGCGCGCGGCGATGAAGCAGCTCGGCTTCACCCGGCCGCTGCTCTACACCTTCGTGCCCGCCTCGGCGTGGGTAGCCGACTCGCTGGGCGCCGAGCGGGTCATCTATCACTGCGTCGACGAGTACTCGGCGTTCGACGGCGCGGGCGAGGACATCGCCAAGCTCGAGGACGAGCTGATCCGCCGCTCCGATCTGGTGATCACCTGCTCCACGCCGCTCCAGGCCTCCAAGACGCGCATCAACCCCAACACGGTGCTGGTGCGCCACGGCGTCGAGCGCGATCACTTCGCCAAGGCGCTCGACGACGAGACCGAGATCCCCGCCGACATCGCCAACCTGCCCGGCCCGGTCCTCGGGTTCTACGGCCTGATCGCCGAGTGGGTGGACCTGGAGGCGATGCGCCGCTGCGCCGAGGCGTTCCCGCAGGGCTCGCTGGTGATCGTCGGCGACATCAACAACGCCAACATCGCCGGGCTCGCGCGGCTGCACGCGATGCCCAACGTGCACTTCCTCGGTCGCCGCGACTACGACGAGCTGCCCGGCTACTGCAAGGGGTTCGACGTCGCGCTGCTGCCGTTCGTCAAGAACCAGCTGACCGAGAACGCGAACCCGCTCAAGCTACGCGAATATCTGGCGGCCGGCCTGCCGGTGGTGTCCACCGACATCCCCGAGGCGGTCGCGCTCGCTGACAAAGGTGTGTACCTCGCCGGATCGACGGAATCCTTCGTCGACGGCGTGAAGGCGGCATTGGCGGCGGGCGCGGGTCCCAGCCGCGAGCGTTCCATGGCCATGTCCATGGAGAGCTGGGACGCCAAGGTCGAAGAGATCGAAGACAAGCTGCTGAGGTTGTGACCATGACCATCGACATCGAGACCCTACGAGGCGTGAACCTGCTGGCCAATCTCGACGAGCCGGCAAAGTTCCATCTACAAAGTGCCGTCGAGCAATCTTTCGGGCGCGGGATGACCATCGTGCGCGCGAACGAACCGTCGCGCTCGGTGTACATCGTGCGCGAAGGCGGGGTCAAAGAAGTGCAGACCACGCCCGAGGGCAAGGAGGTCATCCTGGCCATGCACGGCCCGGGCGATCTGTTCGGCGATCTCGCCGCCTTCAACGGCGAGCAGGCGCCGGCCTCGGCGATCACGCTGGCCGCCTCCAAGATCCTGGTGGTGCCCAAGGAAGCGTGGAGCCGCGTGCTCGAGGAGCACCCGCAGCTCAACAAGAGCCTGCAGGCGCAGATGGCGCGCCGGCTCACCGACGCGTGGCGGCTGGTGCGCATGCTCTCGCGCTACACCACCGAGGCGCGCCTGAAGTCGGCGTTGATCATGCTCGCCGAGCGCTGGGGCTCGCCGCGCGAAGAGGGGATCGAGATCGGTCTCGACCTCACGCACCGCACGCTGGCGGATCTGGCGGGCGCCAGCCGCGAGAAGGTGACGCGGGCGCTCGGCATCCTGCAAAAGAAGGGGCTGCTCAAGGTGATCCGCCGCCGCCTGGTGGTCCCGTCGCTCGATCGACTGGTCGCCGAGTAGAACCGCATGATCGGGCTCGCCGTCCTGGTCGTGGACCGGGACCCGATCGGCCGCTCGGCCGTGGTCTCCCGGCTGCGCCGATTGGGAATGCACGCGATCGGCGCCGACGCGCCGGCCGACGCGCTGGTGCTGCTCGACGGCATCGCCGCCGAGGTGGTCGTGGTACGATCGCATGAACGAGATCCCGCGCTCTTCACCCTGCGCGCGCGCACGCTGCTCGTGCAGGTCGGCGAGCACGCGGCCACCGAAGACGTGATCGAGGCGCTGCTCCACGCGCTCGGCCAGACGCCGGCCCACCCCGCGAACTAGCCCTCCCGCTCTGCTTGACACCCTCTTCCGACCGCGGTATTCGAGGCTTATCGAATTTGAAATCCATTTTCATTTTCATCGAGCCCGAGGTCGCGAATGTTCCGAAGTACCCTGCTCTTCACGCTCCTTTTCCCGTCGCTGGCGTCGCTGGCGCTGGCCGATCCGCAGATGAACCTGCCCCCCGGCCCCAGCGAGGAGGAGGCTCCAACCTCCTACACCCTCAACTCCTTGGTCGGCGCCGGCCGGCGCCTGGGCATCGGCGGCTACGGCGAAGCGGAGGCGATCCTCGATGGCGACGACAAGCAGGTCAAGCTGCGCCGCTTCGTCCTGTTCGCCGGCTACCGCTTCACCGACTGGGCCCGGCTCTACTCCGAGATCGAGGTCGAGAACGGCAACGTGATCGAGATCGAGCAGGCCTACCTCGAGCTCGAGCCGCGCCGCTGGCTCGGCTTCCGCGCCGGCCTGATGGTGGTCCCGGTCGGCCTGCACAACCTCTATCACGAGCCGCCCACCTTCAATCAGGTCGAGCGCCCGCTCACCGATCAGCTGGTCATCCCCTCGACCTGGCGCGAGCTCGGCGTCGGCATCTACGGCTCGCCGGTCGAGGGGCTGCACTACCAGCTCTACGCGATGAGCGGCCTCGACGCCGACAAGTTCCAGGCCGACGCCCCGCTCGTCGGCGGCCGCGGCAACGGCCAGGCCGCGCACCTCAACGACGCCGCGATCTCCGGCCGCGTGAACTACAACCGTGTGCTCGGGCTCGACGTCGCGGTCGGCTTCTACTACGGCGGCGCCGGCCAGGACGTCAAGGAATTGGGCGGCGTGCGCGTCGGCATCCTCGAGGCTGATCTGCGCTTCAAGCGCTGGGGCCTCGACGCGCGCGCCGAGTACGCCCGCGTGTTCATCACCGGCGCGGCCCGCCTCACCAACTATCAGCGCGAGACCAACCCCACCTTCGCCGCCATCCCGAAGGCCGCCGAAGGCTTCTACGCCGAGGTCGGCTACAACGCGCTGCACCTGTGGCGCAAGACCACCCACGAGCTCGAGCCGTACCTCGCCTACGAATACGTCAACGTCCACGCCGAAGGCTCGACGGGGATCCTCGACCCGGGCGCGGACGCCGCCAAGCACTACCTGCACCTCGGGCTGGCCTACCACCCGCACCCGCAGATCGTCTTCAAGTTCGATTATCAGCGGAAGCTCGCCGACGCGACCCCCGGTCCGTCCGCGATCGTGATGGGCCAACCGGCCGCGCCGGTCACCGGCCAGGACGTGGTCGCCTTCGGCCTCGGCTTCATGTTCTAAGGAGATGGAAATGTCCAAGCTCGGTCTTTGCTTCTTCCTCGTCGCGGTCGCCCCTGCCGGTTGCACCACCGCACCCACCGTCGAGCCGCTCGCGTGCGCCACGCCGGCAGATTCGAGCGCCGCGGCCGACGTGGTGCTCACCGCCCGCGACGCGACGCTCTCGGTCGATGACGTCACGTTCTTCGCCTGGACCTACGACGGCGACGTGCCCGGCCCGGTGCTGCGCCTGGCGCTCGGCGAGAGCCGCCGCATCAAGCTGGTCAACGCCGGCCCGCGCCCGGTCAGCGTGCACTTCCACGGCCTGGCCTACAGCGAAGCCGACGACGGCGATCCCGCGCACCCGGCGAGCGTCGTCAACCCCGGCTGCGCGCACGTCTCGACGGTGACCGCCACGCAGCCCGGCGTCTGGCCGTTCCACAGCGCGCTCGACCCGGCCGTCGAGCTGTCGCGCGGCCTCTACGGCCTGGTCGTGGTGCCGGACCCGGGCGAGCTCGCCGCGGCCCACGAGCTGGTCTTCGTGCTCGCCAACCTGGGCATCCCGATGCCCGCCGCGGTGGTCGGCGGCGACGGCGATCCCGGCGAGAGCGGCGCCGGCGCCCCGACCTTCTTCCAGATCATCAACGGCCGCCCCGACGGCAACGCCAAGGTCATCGAGCTACTCGGCGATCAGTACGTCGCCTCCGAAGGCACCGCCACCGCGAAGGTCGGCGACCGGGTCCGCTTCCGCGTCGCCAACCTGAGCGCCGCCGACACCTACAGCTTCCACCTCGACGGCCACACCCTCCCCGTCGACGCCGTCGCCCTCGCCCCGGCGAGCGGCTTCACCGCCGAGCTGGTCGAAGACAACCCCGGCACCTGGACCCTGACCGCCGGCGGCTCGTTCGCCACCTACCAGGTCGATCCCTAGGCCGCCTTCTCCTTGTGGATCCACATCACGACGATCGGATAGCCGGTCATCACGCTCAGCGTCAGCGCCATCAGCGCGCCGCTCAGCGGGAACAGCCAGCCCAGGCTCGCCGACCCGTAGTGAATCAACCACGGCGCCGCCAGGTGCAGCAGCGACGAGAGCCAGCCACCCGCGATCCACACCGTCTTGGCGCGCGCCGACAGCCCGGTGAGCATGAACAGGTGCGCGATGATCAGCAGGAACACCGGCACGGTGAACAGGTGGAAGTGCGTGACCTCGAGCAGCTTGCGGTAGGTCACCGGCACGACGATCCGCTGCGGCGCCTCGGACGGCAGCTCGATGTTCGGCCCGCCTCCCGTCGCTGCCGCCGGCTCGTGCGACACGCGCGCCTCGTTGGCGTAGTAGCCGCCGACGCCGGCCGTCTTCGGCCCCACCAGGTCTTCGTAGAACAGCACCGACGAGGCGATCGCCAACAGCGCGAACAGCCCAAAGCCGGAGTACACCAGCTTGGCCTCGCGCCCGAGGTTCCAGATGCGAAAGCCGCTCGAGGCGAACTGGCGCACGGGCGCGCCGGGCTACAGCGAACCGGGGCGGCCGGCGATCGACGCCGCCGTCGCGGTGACCACCGGCTTGACGAGCTCCTCGAACAGCACCACCGCGCGACGCACGCCCACCGCCATCGCGCGCGACGAGATGGTCGCTCCGCTCACCGCCACGATGTCCAGGTTGGCGGCGATCGGATCGCGCGCGCTCTTGCCGACGAACTGGCGGCGGAAGCGCTCGTCGCGCACCTCGTCGCCGCGCGACTCGCGGTAGCAAACCACTTCCTGCCGCTCGACCACGCCGGCCGGCGACAGCTTGACCGCGAAGGTGATCGGCAGGTGCTCGCCGTTCTCTTCATCGATGATCGCGTAGCCGTCGATCTTGCCGGCGCTGGTCGCCACGAAGAAGGTGTAGCTCGAGCGCGCCGGCGCGTAGCCCAGGCGCTTGAGCAGCCGCGCGCGCTCGGAGGCGCCGATCTCCACCTTCTTGAAAGTGACGTCCTTCGAGGTGCGGAAGAAGTCGGCCAACAGCTCGCGGGTCGAGAAGTAGCTCCCCTCGGCGCGGGCCGGCCGCGGGGCCAGCAAAGCCAGGGCCGCCAGGAACATCGCCGTCTTGAAGTTGAAAACGATTTTCATTTCCGACTATCAAGATATAGCGACCGGCCGCAGGCGAGTCAAGCGCCATCGGGAGAACACACAATTAATAGCGGTATTGAGTAGTTACTGGAGTTACGGGAGTTACGGAAGCGAGGCTTTGGGCTCCCAGCCGGGCGGCGGGGTCATCAACTGCTCGTCCAGCTCGCGCACGTCTCGGGTGCGCCCTTCGAGCCGGCGCACACCGCGCTCGGCAAGCTCCAGGAAGCGCGCCGCCTGCTTGGGGTCGGAGCCTTTTTCGCGCAGCAGCCACAGCGCGTTGAGCACCGTGTTGAGCGGGTTCTTCAGCTCGTGGACCAGGAACGCGAGCCAGGTCTGGCGGCGCGCACGGCGCGCGTGCTCGACCGCGGCCGCGATGCGTGCCGCGGCTTCGTCGATCAGCGCGCCCAACCGCCGCGCGCCCGACGGATCGAGGCTGCCGTCGTGCTCGCCCAGCTCGACCCGCGCGCGCCCGTCGCTGAGCACCATCCGCACCGCCGCCGACACCGGCACGCCGCGCTCCATCAACAGCGCGCCCAGCGCGTCCAGCGACGACAAGCGCGCGCCGGCGGGCGGCGCATCGGCGTGACGCGCCTCCCACAGCTCGCGAAATAGGGGCTCGAACAGGGCGCGGGTCTCGGTCACGTGGTCACTCATGTCTGGGTGTGCTCTAGCCTACAAACAGCAAGGCGTGTCTGACGGTCGACGGGAACGTAAGCAGCCCACGGATCACGACAAGGGGTGTGCGCGTGAGCTCGCCGTACCGCCACGACGCCGACGCCTGGTCGAGGCGCACCGACAGCGCGCCGCCGCCGAGCGGCACCAGCGCCGCGCGCCCGTCGAGCTCCACCACGCGCTCCGGATCCACCGGCCCGAGCAGCGCGCCGAGCTCGGCGATGCGCGCGCGCGTAACCGCTCCGGCGCCGAGCCGCGCCTTGCCGAAGATCGGAAAGCGCAGCTCGACCGCGCCGCGCCCGCGCCCGAGGAGCAGGTCGTCGATCAGCAGCACGCGCGCAGCCCGGTGCAGCTCGAGCGTGCGGCGGTGCGTGACGCGCGCAGGCAGCCGCTGGTACCCGTAGTGCTCGCCGGCGAGCCGCGCCACGTCGCCGAGATCCTCGAGCGTGACGCGCGGCGCGCGCGCCCGATCCGGCAGCGCGAACGGCCGGCCAGCGAGGATCGGCGACTGCTCGCAGCCGTCCAGCACCAGCGTCGCGTGCGCCGCGGTGCCGCGAAAGCGATCGCGCGTGAGCGCATCCGCCGTGTAGCAGCCGGTGCCGGGATCGATGATCAGCGGCGCGCCGCCGGCGTGGACCACCAGGCTGAGCTGATCGTTGTGCGCGTGCCCGCCCACGCCGTGCTGCCCGTACGAGCCCGAGCGCAGCGCCACGTACACGTCGCGATCGCGCAGCACGTGCACCCCGCCCGACGGAAACGAGGCCGAGCGCACCTCGGCCGGCGCCGGCGCCCGTCGCCAGGCGAGCTGCGCCTCGGGACCGATCCACCACAGCGCCTCCTCGGCAAACGGCACGCCCGGGGCGCGCAAGGCGGGATCGCCGAACAGCCCCACGCCGAGCGACGCCAGGTACGCGTGATCGCGCGGAGCACGCGGCACCATCGGCAACAGGCGCGCGTCGTCGGAGTCGCCGAAGCCCGGCTCGCTGCCGTCGGGCTGCAGGTAGCCGCGCACGAAGCCGAACATGCGGTGCAGCGTCTCCCCGACGGGCAGGCTCGCGCCGTGGGCACGCGCGGCGCGCCACGCCACCAGCAAGAGCTCGAGGGCGAAGCGGTGGTACGCCGTCGACGCCTCGAAGTGCGCGCCGTCCGCGCCCACCTGCCGCGCCGCCTCGCGCTCGATCCCGCGCTGCGCGAAGCGCGCCCACGCTCGCGCCGGCGGCGTGCCGTCGAGCGCCAGGCCGAGCACGTACAGCCCGACCAGATCGCCGAGCAGGTGGTTGGCCGGCACCACGCCCGAGTCTTCCAGGTGCGTGCGGAGGAAGTGCCCGTCCGCGAGCAGCGCGCCGGCCAGCCGCTCGACGAACGCCCGCGGGAACGCGCGCGCGCCGCCGCACAGCTCGATCGCCGCCAGCCAATGAATGGCCCGCAGCGCCACCTCGAGCGACGACGCGTAGTGCATCCCGCTTCCCACCGGACACTGATCGAGAAAGCTCTCGATGGTGAGGCGCACCTGATCGCGAGCAGGCCCCAGCAGCTTGGCGTGCAGCCGCGCCGCGGCGCCCAGCTCGACCAGGTGCCCGCAGCGCGCCAGCTCCCACGCCCACTTCGGGTCGCCGCCGCGCGCGCCCGAGCGTGGATCGCGCTCCCAGTCGATCGCCGGCCCGAGCGCGCACACGCGCCCGAACAGCTCGACCTCATGATCGAGGATCTGCCGGCCGCGCCGCGCGAAGCGCTCGAGCGCGTCGGGAAACGCCGCGCGATACACCTCGACGAGCGGCTCGGCGGTGAGCAGCCGCGGCGCGCGTCCGAGCGCATTGGCCCCCGCCGCACGCATCGCCGAGCTCGCCGGCGCAATCGGCGGAGCGGTACGCCGCAAGACGCGCCGCATCGCCGCGCGCGCCAGGTCACCGAGGGGCGCCACCTCCAGCAGCGCGCGCGCGTAGGTCAGATCGACCCTCGCCACGGTCTAGGGGCCGACCGCGCTCTGCGCCGCGCGATCCTCGAGCGCGTCCTGCACCACCCACAACAGCTCGGCGGCGCGGAACGGCTTGGCCAGGCAGCTGAACCGCCCCGAGATCGGCGGCCGCGCCCGCAGCGCATCTTCTGCACACGCGGACATCATCACGATGGGAACTTCCTGGGTCTGTTCGAGCCCACGAAGGTGCTCCGCAGTGGTGATCCCGTCGATGGCGGGCATGAAGAAATCGAGCAGCACCAGATCCGGCCGCGTCTCCAGGGCGCAGCGGATGCCGGCGTTGCCGTCCGCAGCAATGTAAACCTCATAGCCTTTGCGGCGCAGCAGTAGGGCCACCAGCTCCGCGTGGTCCGCTTCGTCGTCGATGATGAGGATCCGTTTGCCGGCGCTCATGGGTTCACCTGCCTGAAAGGCAAGCAAGCGCCGTGCCTCCAACGCGACTCAACCCACTCGCTCGACGGTGAACGCCAACTGGCGGCTGCGGTGTGCGCGCAACCGGCGCCGCGCCGCCGCGGAGTGCCACCACGCCACCGGCCAGCCGAACACCGTCCACAACAGGATCGAGAGCACGCGCATCGGCGGCAAGGCCCAGCAAGCGGCGTACCCGGCACCCAACCCACTGATCTTGGTACGACTGCACGCTGAAAACCGCGGCGAAGGTAAACAATGTGCACTCGGGCCCGGCCGCGAGCGGCTTTTTTTGCGCAGCATTGCATCCGGCGAAATGCACGTGGTAGCTTGCCCACTCTCAAGGAGACGACGCCATGGCCAAGCAACTGAACGACACCAAGACCCACGAGAACCTCAAGGCGGCGTTCGCCGGGGAGTCCCAGGCCAACCGACGCTATCTCTATTTCGCCAAGCAGGCCGACGTCGAGGGTCAGCCGGACATCGCCGGGCTGTTCCGTGACACCGCCGAGGGCGAGACCGGTCACGCGCACGGTCACCTCGAGTACCTGCGCCAGGTCGGCGACCCGGCGACGGGCGAGCCGATCGGCGACAGCGAGAAGAACCTGAAGGCCGCGATCGTCGGCGAGACCTACGAGTACACCAAGATGTACCCGGGCTTCGCCAAGACCGCGCGCGAAGAAGGCTTCGAGGATATCGCGGAGTGGTTCGAGACCCTCGCGCGCGCCGAGAAGTCGCACGCCGGCCGTTTCCAGAAGGGCCTCGACACCCTCGGCAAGTAGCCTCACCTCTCTTTCGAAAGCGCACATGAAAAAGCTGACCCTCAAGGACATCCGCGGCCCGCGCGGCTACGCACCCGTGCGCGACGAGATGCGCCGGCGCACCATCGAGCTCAAGAAGCGGCGGCGCCTCTCGGTCGGTCCGTGCGTCTCGCTGGTGTTCGAGAACCGCGAGACGATGATCACGCAGATCGAAGAGATGGCGCGCGCCGAGAACCTGGAGACGCCCGAGAAGATTCAGGAAGAGATCGACGTGTACAACGCGGTCCTGCCCGACGAGGGGCAGGTCGCCGCCACGCTGTTCGTCGAGGTGGCGTCGGAGACGGCGGTGATCCGCACGCTCGAGAAGCTGGTCGGGCTGCAGGAGCACGTGTGGCTCGTCGTGGGCGGCCAGCGCATCAAGGCCACCTTCGATCCCGAGCAGTTCAAGAACGACAAGCTGGCCGCCGTGCAGTACCTCAAGTTCCAGCTCACGCCCGATGCGCAGGGCGCGCTGTCCCGGCCGGGCACCGCGGTCGCGGTCGCGATCGATCATCCGCAGTATCGCCACGACGCGCACCTCGACGAGCCGGCGCGCCAGTCTCTCGCCTCCGATCTGGACTAATGGATGGGCGGCGGCAGGCGCCGTAGCAGCTCGACCACCAGCCGGCGCATGCGGCGGCGGTGCGAATCGTCGTGGCCGATGAACGCCAGCCCGAGATCGTAGCCGTGATCGCTGACCGCGCGCACCCAGGCGACCACCGCCTGCGCGCGCGGCGGGTGATTGAGCGCCGAGACTTTTTTCGGGATCAGCTCGACGTCGACCGTCGCGCCGACCGGCGGCGCCAGGAGCGAGCGGATGCCCACGCCGCCTTCGCCGAGATCGCGCACCACGGCCTTGATCTGCTCGTCGCCGACGTAGATGCGCACGCCCAGATCGCCCGGCACGCGCACCGCCTCGCGCTGCTCCGCCGCGCGGTTGCCGGCGCTCAAGATGCCGAGCAGTCGCCGCTCGACCGCGCCCCGGTGGATGGCGCGGTCCACGTCCGACGGCTCGTGCTCCTGCTCGAACATCGCCAGCGTGTGCACCAGCTCCTCGAAGGACATCTGCTCGACCGCGGGCATTCGGACCTCAATGTCGGTCACGATACCATTTTAACGTATCAATTTTATCATTCCGTGGCCCGCGTTACACTTCTAACGTAATCCAGCGCCTCCGTCGACTGGGATGCAGACCCCGGTCAGATAGTCCTGGGTCAGCAAAAAGCGCACGGCTTCCGCGACGTCGGACACCTCGCCCACCTTCGCCAGCGGGATGCGCGCGAGCTGTCGGGCGCGCCGCTCCTCTTTCCAATCGTCGGGAAACGCGACCGTTCCCGGCGCGACCGCGTTGACCCGGATGGCCGGCGCGAGCTCGAGCGCGAGGCAGCGCGTCAGGTGCAGCAGGCCCGCCTTGGCGGTCGTGTACGCGAGGAAGTTGGGCCACGGCTGCCACGCGCCGACGTCGACGATGTTGACGATCGAGCTCACGCCCGCCGGCACCGCCGCGCGCATCAGGCGCATCGGCGCGGTCAGATTGAGCGCCAACATCGCGTCCCAGCCCTCGTCGGTGAGCTGCGCGAGCGGCGTGCGCGCGTAGCCGGCGGCGCTGTTGACCAGGAAGTCGAGCGGCCCGAGCTGCTTGCCGACCTCGGCGATCATGCGCGCGGGCGCGTCCGGATCGCGCAGATCTTCTTTCACCACCATCGAGCCGGGCAGCGTCGCCGAGAGCGCCGCCGCTTCGGCGTCGGAGGCGCTGTGGTGGATCGCCACCCGCGCCCCCGCCTGCGCGAGCGTCTCCGCGATCGCGCGCCCCACGCGCCGCGCCGCGCCCGTCACCAGTACCGTCTTGCCCGCCAGCTCCGTCATCGATGCGCTATCGTATGCGTGGTGCATCGGTACATCAAGGCGGTGGGGTCGGGCCAGAAGCGCGCGCGCGATCTGACGCGCGAAGAGGCGCGCGAGGCGATGGCGCTGGTGTGCGACGGCAAGGCCGCGCCGGTGCAGGTGGGCGCGTTCCTGCTCGCGCTGCGCATGAAGGGCGAAGCGGGCGACGAGCTGGCCGGCTTCGTCGACACGCTGCACGCGCGCATGCCACGCATCCAGGCTCCGCCGGGCACGCTCGACATCGACTGCCACGGCGACGGGCACCTGGGGCGGCCGACGCTGCTCCCCGCCGCCGCCTTCGCCGCGGTCGCGCTCGGCGTGCCGGTGCTCTTGCGCTGCGATCTGTCGAGCCCGTACGCCAAGCACGGGCTGCGCGCCGCGCTCGAGTCGCTCGGCCTCGACCTCAGCCGCCCGCTCGACGGACCGCGCGCGGTGCGCGGCCTCGTCGACCACCGCATCGCGGTCCTCGATCTCGCCGCGAGCTGCGCGCCGCTCAAGCGACTGGTCGATCTGCGCCCGCAATTCGGCGTGCGCACCGTCGCGCAGACGCTCATGAAACTGATCGATCCGCTGTTCGCCGAGGCGCGCCTGGTGGGCGTCTTTCATGCGCCGTATCTGCCGTCGACTGCGCAGGCGCTGGCGGCGCTCGGCCCGACGCGCGCGTTGTGCGTGCAGGCGCTCGGCGGCCTGCCCGAGGTGTCGCCGGGCAAGCAGGCGCGCGTCGCCTGGGCCGGCGCGCCCGAGCCCACGCTGCTCGACCTGCGCAGCTTGCCGGCGCCGCCCGACGGGCCCGCGCCGGACGACAACCTGGCCGCGCTCGCCGGGCAAGAGCCCGCGCTTTCCCGCGCGGCAGCCGCCGGCGCCGCGCTCCTGCACGCCGCGCTCGGCACGCCCATCCTCGAGGCCGCCGCGCAGATCCGCAGCGAGCTGGCCGGTGGCCGTGCGCGCGCTGCTGCCGCCAGCCTGGAAGTGTGGTAACCATCCGTTCGGAGGCGTGGCCATGGACGACAAGCGTTATTTTTCCGTCGACGAGGCGAACGAGCTGATTCCGGAGCTCGAGCTGCGCTTCTCCAAGGTCATGCAGCTGCGCGCCCAGCTACGCGTCTCCTATCAGGAGCTCGAAAAGCAGGGCGAGTCGCCGACCGCGCAGACGCTCGAGCGCACCGACGGCGAGCCCGAGCAGGTGCGCACGCGCGGCCGGTTTCGCGGCCTGATGGAGACGCTCACCGAGGAGCTGCACGCGATCGAAGAGACCGGCGTCTCGGTCAAGGACCTGGACATCGGGCTGTGCGACTTCCTCGGCAGCCGCGAGGGACGCGACGTGTGGCTGTGCTGGCAATACGGCGAGAAGCGCGTCGGTTTCTGGCACGACCTCGACACCGGGTTCTCCGGCCGGCAGCCGCTGCAAGGCGAACACCCCGCGCGGCTCCTCCACTAATCGAGTGGCAGACGATCTCTCGCGGCCGGTGCCGATCTTCCCGCTGCCGCAGGTGCAGCTCTTCCCGCACGCGCTGTTGCCGCTGCACGTGTTCGAGCCGCGCTACCGCGAGCTGGTGCGCGACTGCACGGCGCCCGACGGCGGCCAGCTGATCGCCATGGTCACGCTACAGCCCGGCTTCGGCGAGCGCTACCACGAGCGCCCGCCGGTGCTTCCGGTGTGCGGCGTGGGCCGCGTGATCGCGCACGATCCGCTGCCCGACGGCCGCTCGAACGTGCTGTTGCGCGGCACGACCCGCGCGCGCGTGGCCGAGGAGCTCCCCGCCGCGCACAGCTATCGGTTGGTGCGCCTCGAGGCGCTCGAAGATCAGTACCGCGCCGGCTACGACTTCACCTCGGCGCAGCGCACACTGGTGCTGCTGGCCGATCAGCTCGCGGTGCGGCTGCCGTCGGGGACCGAGACCCTGCGCGGTCTGGCGCGCTCGCAGACCGAGCCCGGCGCGCTCGCCGACGTGCTCGGCGCGGCCTTGATCACCGAGCCCGCCGACCGCCAGCTCCTGCTCGAGACCCTGGACGTCGCCGCGCGCGTCGAGCAGGTCACCGGGCAGCTCGGCGTCCTGGTCGCGCGCTTCGCCGACCACCAGGGCCCCGCCAACTAACCGGCGAGGATCGCCAGGGTGTGCGCGAGCACCTCGCAGCCCTGCATCAGGTGCTGCGGGTCGGTGGCTTCGGTCGGGCAGTGCGACTTGCCGCCGATCGAGGGGACGAAGATCATCGTCGACGGGCAGGCCTCGGCCAGGTGCAGCGCGTCGTGGATCGCGCCCGACGGCATCCGCTGAGCGAGCAGGCCGCAGGCGGCCGCGGCGGCTTCGACCGCGCGCATCGGGCGCTCGTCCATCGGGCCCGGCTCGACGCGCTGGAGCAGCACCTGCTCGAACTCCACGCCACGCGGCGCCGCGGACGCGCGCAACGCGGCGAGCACCAGCTCGTCGATCGCCGACAGCAACAGCGGCTGCGGCGCGCGCAGATCGCAGATCGCGTCGACGCGGCCGGGGATGATGTTCTTGCCGCCCGGCGAGACCTCCAGCTTGCCGACGGTGCCCACCGCGCCGCCGCCGACCACCTGCGCGGCGCGCTCGACGCTCAAGCACCAGTCGGCCGCGGCCAGCAGCGCATCGTGTCGCAGGTTCATGGGCGTCGCGCCGGCGTGGTTGGCGTCGCCGAGAAACGCCACCCGGCGCTGTACCAGCCCAGCGATCGCGGTGACCACGCCGATCGGTACGCCCGAGGCCTCGAGCACGCCGCCCTGCTCGACGTGCAGCTCGACGAAGCTGTCGATCGAGCCCTTCTCGGCGCAGCCGGGGAGCGGCACGCCGCGGTCGCCGTAGGTGGCGAGCGCGTCGCGATAGACGATGCCGTCGGGATCCTGCAGCGCGAGGATCGCCTCGACCGCGACGTGGCCCGACATCGCCGCCGAGCCGATGGTGCCGCGCGGAAAGCGCGAGCCCTCTTCGCCGACGAAGATGGCGATCTCGATCGGCTTGTCGGTGTGCACGCCGGCCCGATCGAGCGCCTCGATCGCGGCGAGCGCGCCGACCACGCCGAGCGGCCCGTCGAGCTTTCCGCCCGACGGCACCGAATCCAGGTGACTACCGGTCATCACGCACGGCCCATCCGGCGCTTTGCATCGGCCACGCCTGCGAGCGCGCACGTTGCCGACCTCGTCGTGTCGCACGTCGAGCCCGGCGGCGCGCATCCGCTCCATCACATAGCTGCGCGCCTCGGCGTCCTCGCGGCTGAGCGCCCGGCGTGTCATTCCCCCGTCGGGCGCGCGGCCGATCAGCGACAAGCGATCGAGATCCGCGAGCAACTGAGCGCGATCGATCGACAGCGATGGCGACAGCCGCATCAGCGAATCTGGACGAGACCCGGCGCGCGGCGACCGGTGCCTCCCGAAGGCCCGTTCCTCTTGGCGATCTCACCCGCGACCATGGCCGCGAGGTTCATGAAGATCTTCGCGTGCTCCGAATCGGGCGCGCCCACCACCACCGGCCGGCCGGAGTCGCCGCCGTGGCGCACCTTGGCGTCGAGCGGCACCTCGCCGAGGAACGGCACCTTGAGCTCCTCGGCCAGCCGCCGCCCGCCGCCGCGCGAGAAGATCTCGTCGTGGTGGCCGCACGCCGGGCACACGTAGTAGCTCATGTTCTCGACCACGCCGAGCACCGGGATCTCGACCTTCTTGAACATCGAGACCGCCTTGACCACGTCGATGAGCGCGATCTCCTGCGGCGTGGTGACGATCACCGCGCCGGTGATCGGGATGAGCTGCGAGAGCGAGAGCTGCGCGTCGCCGGTGCCGGGCGGCAGGTCGACGACCAGATAGTCGATGTTGCCCCAGTCCACGTCCTCGATGAACTGCTGCAGCAGCTTGTGGATCATCGGCCCGCGCCACACCACCGCGCCTTCGCGCTCGATGAAGAAGCCGACCGACATCACGCGAATTCCCCAGTGCACCGCCGGGGTGATGCGCTTGCCCGCCTGGTTGCCGGCCGGCGAGTCGGGCTCGCCCAGCATGGTCGGCACCGACGGGCCGTACACGTCGGCGTCGAGCAGCCCGACGGTCGCGCCGTACTGGCGGAGCGCGAGCGCGAGGTTGGTGGCGACGGTGGACTTGCCCACGCCGCCCTTGCCGGCCGCCACGGCGATGATGTTCTTCACGCCCACCAGCCGATCGCCGCCCGGCTTCGAGACGCGCACGGTGACTTCCGCATTGATCGTGAGCGAGAGCTCGGCGCCCGTCGCCGCCAGCGCCTTCTTCACCGCCTCCTCGATGGCCGCGCGATCCGGATGCGCGGGCGTGGGCAGGAGGATCTCGACGGTAGCCTGGTTGCCGGCGACCTCGTTCTTCTTGAGATAGCCGAGCGTCACGATGTCCTTGTCGAACAACGGGTCCTTCACGTTTGCAAGCGCCGCCTTGATCGCGTCGCTGGTCACGGTCGCCATATCGATGTCCTTTACGCCTTGTGGCCGAGCTTGGTCCGCTTCACTTCGAGATAGTCCTGGTTGTGCTCTTGCTTCTTGCCCCAGTGCGAGCGACGGTCGGTCACGCGCAGGCCCGCCTGCTCGAGGCCGCTGACCTTGTCGGGGTTGTTGGTCATCAGCGACACCGAGCGCACGCCGAGATCGTTCAAGATCGCCGCCGCCAACTCGTAGCTGCGCAGATCGGGCGCGAAGCCGAGCTGCTCGTTGGCCTCGACCGTGTCGGCGCCCTGCTCCTGCAGCGCATAGGCGCGGATCTTGTTGCCCAGCCCGATGCCGCGCCCTTCCTGGCGCAGGTAGACCACCACGCCGCGTCCGGCCTCGACGATCGCGTCGAGCGCCTGATCGAGCTGGTCGCGGCAATCGCACTTGAGCGAGTGCAGCGTCTCGCCGGTCCAGCACTCCGAATGGACGCGAGCCAGCACGTCCTCGCCCGCCAGCGCGTCGACCGCGCCGCAGATGATCGCCACGTGCTCCTTCTCCGGATGGGCGGTCTCCTGATACACCACGACCGTCAGCCGCCCGGCGTGCGTGGGCATGGCCGCCTGGGCGTACCGCAAAACCAGCTGTATTTCAGGACTCATAGATGAACAATCCAACTGCTTGACGAGGATGCATCGTAGTTTACAATATTTCATTGTCAACGCGGTTTTCCCGCTATATGAAAAAGTAGTTATGTCGCTGAGACCCATCAAGAAATTTCCCGATCCGGTGCTCCGCCAGCCGACCTTCGAAATCGGCGAGGTGGACGCCGACGTGCGCAAGCTGGTCGGCGACCTGGTCGAGACCATGTACGCCAAGAATGGGGCGGGCCTGGCGGCGATCCAGGTGGGCTCGCTGACCAAGCTGTTCATCGTCGAGGCCTCGATCACCGGCGGCGACGCGAACGATCACCCGATCGTGTTCATCAACCCGAAGGTGGAATGGTTCTCCCCCGAGACCGAGGTCGCCGACGAAGGCTGCCTCTCGTTCCCCGGCATCTACGTGCCCATCAAGCGCCCGCTCAAGGCGCGGCTCCGCGCCATCGGGCTCGACGGAAAAGAGTTCGTCGCCGAGGGCGAAGGCCTGTACGCTCGCGCGATGCTCCACGAGAACGACCACCTGAACAACAAGCTATTGATCGACTACGTCGGTCCGGTCAAGCGCCAGATGATCCGCCGCCGCCTCGAGAAGATGTCCGAGGAAGAGGCCGACGAGCTTCAGGCGCAGGGCGAGTAGCGCGACGTGAAGGCCGTGCTCGCGTTGGTCGCGCTGGCGACCGTGTTGACCTTCGTCGGCGGCGTCGGCTGGGTCTCCTGCCGCATCGCCGAAGCGACGGTTGCGCGCATCTTCTTTCAGTGGATGCTGGTCGGCGCCATCGGCCTGACCTTCGCCGCGCTGGCCGTCGCGCTGGTGGTCGGCATCTACCACCTGTACCTCTACATGTTCACCGACAAGCGCCCGCTCTCCCTGTTCGAGACCACCAACAAGAACGAACCGTAAGGTACCGAGTCAGCCTGGGAGAAGGACCCCGGGGTGCTAAGTGCAGAGGCCGTTGGTGCAGGTCCGGCCGTTTGCGCACGGTTGGTAGCAGGCGCCGCAGTTCTGCCGATCGGTCTTGGTGTCGACGCAGGAGCGCGAGCACGAGGTGAGTCCCGCGGCGCACGCATCGGCGCACGCGCCGGCGCTGCACACCTTCGGCGACGCGCACACGGTTCCGCAGGTGCCGCAGTTGTACGGATCCACTTGCACGCGCGCGCAGCTCCCGGGGCACACCTGCGTATCCGCCGGGCACGCGCACTGGCTCCCGCCGCACACCGCGCCCGAGCCGCAGTACGCGTAGCACAGCCCGCAGTTGGAGTTGTCCTTCGAGAAGTCGATGCACGCCGGCTGCTGCGTGTTGCACGCCACCTGCGATCCAGCCGGGCAGCCGCACACGCCGCCCGAGCACGACGCGCCCTTCGGGCACTGCTTGCCGCACGCCCCGCAGCTCGTCGCATCGTTCTGCAAGTCGGCGCACGTGCCGCCGCACTTCGTTTGCGACGCCGTGCAGTTGCCGCACTGCCCGCCGGTGCACGCCAGCCCCGGCCCGCACTTGGTGCCGCAGAACCCGCAGTTCGACGGATCGCTGTTCACGTCGGTGCACGACGAGCCGCACAGCTGCAGCGGCGCGTAGCAGCCGTTGTGGCACTTGCCCGCCACGCAGTAACAGTTGCCGCCGCCGAAGCCGCCGAAGCACCACTCGCTCTGGCCGGCCTGCGGCTGCATGCAGTCCATCCCGCAGCCGCCGCAGTTCTTGATGTCGCTCGAGGTGTCGGTGCACACCTGCATGCCGGGGTTCGTCGGATCGTTGACGTAGCAGGCGACCTGCACGCCGGTGCACGTTACGCCGCCGAAGTTGGGCTGACATGCATAGCCGAGCCCGCCGCCGACGAACGTGTACTGGCACTTGGTGCCGCTGCCGCACACCACTCCGCACCCGCCGCAGTTGGCGTCGCTGTCCTGCACGCACACGCCGCCGCACTGGAGCGTGCTAGGGCAGGTGCACGCGCCCGCCACGCACTTGCCGTAGGCGCCGCACGCCTTGCCGCACGTGCCGCAGTTGTTCACGTCGGTGGCGAAGTCGACGCAGCGCCCGCCGCACTCGGTCGTTCCGCCCGGACACACGCACGCGCCCGAGCTGCAGCTGTGGCCGTCGGTGCAGCGCTTGCCGCAGGCGCCGCAGTGGTTCGGATCGCGCACCAGATCGACGCAGTTGGGTCCGCACCGGGTCGCGCCCGTCGGGCAGCTCGCCACGCAGCTCGACGCCGCGCACGCCTGGCCGGCCGCGCAGGTCGCGCCGCACGCGCCGGCGCACGGTCCCGGCCCGTCGCACACGCACGCGCCCGCCGCGCAGTGCGAGCCGGCGCTGCACGCCACGCCGCACGAGCCGCAGTTGAGCGCATCGGTCTTCAGATCGTAGCAGCTCTGCGCATACTGCTGGCCGCACACCGTCTGTCCCGCCGGGCACACGCACGCGCCGGCGACGCACACGGTGTTCTGCGGCGACTGCCCGTAGCCCATGCCGCACACCGCGCCGCACTGGCCGCAGTTGGTCCCGTTGGTGGTCAGATCGACGCAGCGTCCCGAGCAGTTGGTGGTGCCCGACGGGCAGCTCGAGACGCACGAACCCTTGGCGCACAGCTGACCGCCCGCGCACTGATGACCGACCGCGCCGCAATTGTAGAGGTCGTTCTGCAGATCGAGGCAGCCTTGCGCGGTCATGGTGGTGCCCGACGGACAGGGCGTGAGGACGCACGCCCCGCTCACGCAGGTCTGGTTGTAGTCGCACGCGTGGCCGCACGCGCCGCAGCTGCTCGCGTCGGTGGCGACCCTGGTGCAGACGCCGTTGCACTCGACCGCGCCGGCCGGGCACTCGCACACGCCGTTGATGCACACGCCCGACTGGCACGCCGAGCCGCACGTGCCGCAGTTCGCCGCGTCGGTGGCGAGGTTCACGCAGGCTCCGCCGCAGTAGATGCTCGGCGCCGCGCACGGCTGGCAGGTCCCGGCCTGGCACACCGTCGAGTTGGTGCACTGGTGGGCGCACGCCCCGCAGTTGTAGTTGTCGTGACTGGTGTCGGTGCAGTAGCTGCCGCACAGCGTGCCGGCGTTGGGGCAGCCGCACACGCCGAGCGTGCAGGTCTGGCCGCCGGCGCACGCCTTGCCGCACGCGCTGCAGTTCGACGGATCGCTGTCGGTGTTGGTGCAGTGACCGCCGCAGTTCACCTGGCCGGCGGGACAGCCGCAGTGCCCGGCGGTGCACACCAGCCCCGCGCCGCACTGCGTGCCGCAGCCGCCGCAGTTCGCCGGATCGCCGTCGGTGTTGGAGCAGCCGCTCGGACACGTGACGGTGCCCGTCGGGCACGACAGATCGTACGGCGGGTGCGCCAGATCGTAGCTCGCCCCGGTGAGATCGGCGCCAGGGCCGAAGTCGCGGCCTCCGAGATCGTCGTTGACGCCCTGATCGTCTCCGCTGTGCGCCAGATCACTTCCGGCTGCGCCGGCGAGGTCGGGGTCGTCACCGCCACCGCCGGTGCCGTCGGGGATGCTGCCGCAGCCAGAGCACAACAGGACGAGCACTGATGCGGTGAACGTGCTGCGCATACCCCACCTCCGATTCGTCTGCTTGGTGGTGGGGTGTGACGAAAACGTTCACCGCGATCGTTCAGGCGAGAGTGCGAACGCCCTCCGGAGTGAGCGCGAGCTCGGGCGCGTCCAGGCCGCGCTGAAGACGCCAGCGCACGCGAAATTCGGCGTCCTGCCGGCCCAGCTCCGTCGACGGTGGATCGTCGTGGATGAACTCGCGGTGGACGCGATGCCAGTTGGCGGTCGCCTCGAGCTGCGCGAGCAGCGACACCACGCCCCACTGAATTCGATTCACGAACACGAAGTCGGGCGGCATGTTCAGCTTCTTGCCGAGCTCGACAAACTTTCCTTGCGGCTTGAAGATCATCCCGAACGACTTCTGGTTGTACTCGCGCGTGTAGGTGAACTCGCGATCGAGATGGAAGGGCTCGTAGAAGTAGCCGAAGAAATCGTACAGGGTCTCGGCGTCGAGCTCGTCGGTGGGCTTGATGAAGTTGAGCGCGATCAGCTGCGCCTTGAAGCGCGCCCGATCTTCGGACAAGTGCGCGGCCACCAGCGCCTTCCAGTTGCGGCGCATCGCGGTCGGAAAATATTTCACGCAGCCGTAGTCGAGGAACACCACCTTGCCGCCGGCGAACAGGTAGTTGCCCGGGTGCGGGTCGCCGTTGAACACGCCGAAGCGCGTGATCGAGCCGAAGATGAAGCGGTAGAGGATCTCGCCGTACCGTCGCTGCGACGCCTGATCCATCTTGAGCACGTCGGCGTAGCGCTGGCCCTCGATGTACTCGGACGTGAGCACGCGCGCGGTCGAGTGGCTCTCGTACACGCGCGGCACGCGGATGAACGGGTGGTCCTGGTACAGGTCGTAGAACGCGCGTTGGTTCTTGGCCTCGTTGGCGTAGTCGAGCTCCTCGGAGATGCGGCCGCGCAGCTCCTCGACGATCGGCCCCGGCTCGACGCCCGGGTAGAACATCGCCATCATGCGATAGAGCACCGCCACGTTGGCCAGATCGCCGCGGATGGCCTCGGCCACGCCCGGATACTGGATCTTGACCACCACCTCTTCCCCGGTCGGCAGCTGCGCGCGATGCACCTGGCCGATCGACGCCGACGCCAGGGGAATCGCATCGAAGCGGGCGAACGCGCGCTCGAGCGGCTTGCCCAGCTCCTCTTCGGCGACGTCGCGCAGCAGCGCCAGGTCCATCGGCGGCGCAGACGCCTGCAGCATCGCCAGCGCGGTGCGGTACTCCTCGGGGATGTCGTCGGTGATGAACGACATCATCTGCCCGAGCTTCATGAACGCGCCCTTCATCTGCCCCATGGTCTCGGCCACGCGCTCGGCGTTGGCCTTGCGCTGCGCCGCATCGATCCGCTTGCGCGCGTCCTTCCCCGCAAACACCTTGCGCACCCGAGATCCCAGCCACGACGTCCACATGCGCGCCGACAAATTTCCCACGCGCATCAGCCGCGCCACCCGCCCCGACGCCATGCGCCCGGTCGAGCGCCCCGAAACGAACACCACCACCGAAAACAGCGCGACCCCGCCAACGACGACCGCGCCCGTGATCATGCGTCCTCCGTCGCGTAGGATGCCCCGAACGCTCCAACGGATAACAAGCGGACTTA
>PNAM01000051.1 GCA_003170275.1 Myxococcales bacterium | reverse complement strand
TAAGTCCGCTCGTTATCCGTTATTGCAGCTGGTTGTCCGTTATTGCAGATCGAGGGGGCCGGAGTAGTCGCCGGTGCCGGAGTAGTGGCCGGCTTCTTCGGCGGACAGGGTGACGACGTAGTCGCCGGCGAGCACTTGCTGGAGGTTGCGGGTCCAGGCGTCGAAGCGGGCGGGGCCGGCGGGCAAGAGGGACAGCGCGGTGGCGGGGATGGCGCCCGAGCCGGGGTTGCCGTCGAACGGGCAGTCGACGCGTGCGTTGCCGCTGGAGATGATCGCGTGCACGGGGTCGGTGCCCTGCCAGCTGAAGGTGAAGTCGGCGGCGCGGTCGATCGTCGGGCCGTTCGGCTGTTGCGGCGTCGGCGCCACCGGCACCGGCGCGAGGAAGAAGCCCTGCGCGGGCGCGAGCACCGCCCCGTCGAAGGTCGGGATGGCGGCGCCGTCGGCGTGGATGGCGGCGCGCTCGGCGCGGTTGTTCCACAGGTGGCCCGCCGGTTGCGGGTAGTAGGTGCCGTCGGGATTGACCAGCAGGGTCACCGGCTGCAAGAGCCCGTCCTCGGTGATCTTGCCAGCGCTCGGGCTCGACGACGTCGCGCCTGCGTCGGCGCCGGCCGGTGGGCAGAACACCACGTCACACGGCCCCGCGACCTGCGTCGTGCACGGATCGTCGCCAAACTGCGCCGAGATGATGCCGCCGCCCTCCGCGTGCTGGAACAGCCGCACCAGCCCGGTCTTGCGCGCGCCGCTCGGCGTGCCGTCGACGGTGCAGCCGCTCGCAACGGCCACGATCGCGAAGACCAGCGCGCGCACTAGCGCTCGACGGCTTGCAGCAGCTTGTCGGTCTCGCGCGTGGTCTGCCGCACCGCCTCGACGCCGTCGAGCAGCTCGTCGAGCTGCCCGCCCAGCTCCTGCGGCGAGCGCATGGTGACGATCTGATCCGCCAACAGCCGAAAGGTGTTCTCCATCAGCTCGAGCTGCCCGCGCGCCGACGAAAGATACCCGCGGATCTCGCCGCACTTCTCCATGCGCTTCTGCAACACCGCCAGGTTCTTCTGCGCCAGCGTGCGCTTGTCCGCGTTGTTTCCGGTGGCCGGCGTGCGCTCGACGATCTGCTCGTAGCGCCGCATGTCGCGCTCGATCTCGTCCACGTCCACCGACTTCAGATAATCCTGGTAGCGCGCGCAGGTCACCGACAGCTCGACGAACGAGCGCACCAGCGCGTCGAGCTTGTTCAGCTCGCCCGACAACAGCTCCATGGTGAACGCCGGATTGTCGCGCGCGAGCTTGTCGATCTGATCCTGCTTCTCCTTGAGGGCCAGGCAGCGCATCGCGTCCGACTCGGGCAGCGTCTTGAACTTGGCGTCGAGCTCGGCCTTCTTGCGCGCGTCGACCTCGGCCGACCACACCTTGTCGAACCACGCCTTGCGCAACAGCTTCGAGTCGGGCGCGAACAGCATCCACAGCGCCTCGACGCCCGCGCCGGCCAGGCCCAGCCACCAGTTGCCGGTGAGCACCGCCGCCGACGCGAACCCGCCCATGATCGCGTAGTTGTAGGGATTGCGAAAGGCGTACTTCGCGTACGGAGCCTGCTGCTTGGTCTCCTCGCCCATCAGCTCTTTTTATACAGCAAGTCGAGGAGTTGTTTTTCGCAGTCGCGGAACTCCTTCGAGGACTTGAGCGCCAGATCGCGCTCGGCAAAGTGCGGCATCTCGATGCGGCTCACGATCTGCGCCGGCCGCTTGGACAGCACGATCACCGTGTCGGCCAGGTACACCGCCTCCGCGACGTCGTGGGTCACGAACAAGATGGTGTTGTCTTCCTTGCGCGAGATGTCGATCAGCAGACCCTGCATACCCCAGCGGGTCTGCGGGTCGAGCGCGCCGAACGGCTCGTCCATGAGCAAGAGCTTGGGCTTGTTGATCAGCGTGCGCGCGATCGCCACGCGCTGCTTCATCCCGCCCGAGAGCTCCTTGGGATATTTCTTCGCGGAGTCCGACAGCCCGACGGCCTCGAGATACTTCACCGCCTGCTCCGCTCGCTCCGCCGCCGCCACGCCCCTCAGCTTGAGCCCGTACTCGACGTTCTGTTGCACCGTCAGCCAGGCGAACGAGGTGTAGGTCTGGAACACCATCCCGCGATCGCGTCCCACGCCGTGCACCGGCACGCCGTCGACCAGCACCTCGCCCTGCGTGGGTGGCAACAGGCCCGCGACCGCCTTCAAGATGGTCGACTTGCCGCAACCCGACGGCCCGAGGAACACCACGATCTCGCCCACGCCCGGCTTGTCGGCGATGTCGAACTCCACGCCGCGCACCGCCTCCACGTCCATGCCCTCGCGCGAGCGATAGGTGACGTGCAGATCGCGCAGCTGCAGCTTGGGCACCGCGCCCGCGCTCAACGCCCCGGCGGTCATGAGACCTCTCCGGTCTCGCGCCAGCGGAACAGCACGTTGTTGAGCGTGCGGATGATCCCGTCGGTGATCAGCCCGATGATGCCCACCGCGATGATCCCCGAGAACACCTGAGGCGTGTGGAACAGGTTGCCCTGCTCCTGGATCATGTGGCCGATGCCCTCGTGCGCGTTGACCATCTCGGCCAGCACCACGTAGGTCCAGGCGATCGCGTTCATCACGCGAAAGCTGTCGAAGATGTCGGGCAGCGCCGCCGGCACCAGCACCGTGCGAATCACCTGCCAGCGCGTGGCGCCGAGCGTGAGCGCGGTCTGCACCAGCTCTTCGGGCACCGCGCGGATCGCGGTCACCACCACCGGCAGCAGGTACACGAACACGCCCAGGAACAGAAACGAGATCTTCTGCATCTCGCCGATCGAGAACCACAGAATGAACAGCGGGATGAACGCCGAGATCGGCAGGTAGCGCAGCGGCGCCATCAGCGGCTCGAGCAGCCGGTTCACCGGCTCGAACGCGCCCATCGCGATGCCCAGCGGCAGCGCCACCACCGCCGCCGCGACGAACGCGATCACGATGCGCACCGTCGAGGCCCAGATGTCCGCGAACAGCGTGTGCTCGAAGATCATCGCCAGGGTGGCGCGGATCACCTCGGGCGGCGACGCGATGTACAGCGGCTTGATCACCGGATTCTTGCCGAGCGTGAGCGCGCACCACGCCAGCGTGAGGATGATCGGCATCGCGACGGCGAACGGCAGGCGATACGAGCGCGGGATCGCCTTGCGCAGCATCCACAGCGACTCGCGGCTCTTGCGCGCGGCCTTTTCCGGCGACAGCTTGACCTTCGCTGCCGCCGGCTCGGGGAGCTCCGGCGCCTTGGCCGCCGGTCCGGGAACTTCCGGCGCCATCTTACTGCGCGTTCAAGACGACTTTGATGTCGGTGCGCCGGTTCTGCTGGCGTCCGGCCTCGGTGTCGTTCGGCGCCACCGGATTGTCGGCGCCCTGCCCGATGGTCTGAAAGCGCGTGTCGGGGATGCTGAAGTGGGTCACCAGGTACTTGCGCACCGAGTCGGCGCGCTTCTGCGACAGGCTCTTGTTGAGCTTGGCCGAGCCCTTGGCGTCGGTGTTGCCCTCGATGCGCAAGAACGTGTTGCCGAACGCGATCATCGTGTCGCCCAGCGAATCGAGCGTGAAGTACGACCCGTTCATGATCTCGTCCGAGCCCGGCGTGAAGTAGATCGACAGCGACTTGTTGACGATCGCGCGCGCCTTGGGATCTTTCGCCTCTTTGGGGTCGAAGCGGAACGGCTCGACCACCTTCTGGTTCTGGTACTGATCGGCGAGCGCCGCGACGAAGCGCGTGTCGACGTAGTCCTTGGCGTCGACCGCCTTGGAGATCACGCCCTGCTTGCGCCACACCACGAACGCGGTGTCGAACAGCGTGCGGAACTGCGCGTGCTCGCCCGCGCCGGTGAGCCCGAAGAACAGCGCGTTGTCGGCGAACGGCGTCAGCTTGAGCCCCGAGAGCATGCCCGAGATGTCGTCCGGCCCGAGCTTGAGCGCCTTGGCGGTCACCGCCCAGGTGCCCGACGGATCTTTCGCGATCAGATCGATGCCGTCGAACCAGCCGTGCACGAAGTCGCGCAGCGTGGTGGGCGCCTTGTCGATCACGTCCTGACGCGCGACCAGGCAGTCGGCGATCACGTTGGTGGCCGCCGCCGTCGAGACCAGCACGTGCGCGTCGTCTTCACGCGCCTTGACCGCGCCCGACAGATCCGGCTCCCAGGTGACCGCCGCGTCCACCTTCTTGGCCTTGAACGCCGCGGCCGCCAGCGGCGCCTCGGCGGTGAACACCAGCTTCTTCTCGATGTCGCGCTTGTCCTCGGGCGTCAGGCCGGACTGCGAGAGCAGGTACAACAGCAGCCAGTGCGACGGCGTGTAGCGCGTGGTCGCGATGGTCTTGCCCTTGAGATCTTCGATCGAGTTGATGCTCTTGATCGCCGCGATCCCGTCGCCGCCGCGCGACCAGTCCTGCTGGATGATCGCCTTGGCCGGGATGTTCTGCTCGGCCAGCGTCGAGGCCTCGCGCGCCCACGAGTCGACGGTGTCCCACATGATGTCGATGTCGCCCTTGATGAAGGCGGTCAGCTTGGTCTGCGGATCTTCGAGCAGCACGAACTTCACGTCGAGCCCGTACTTCGACTTGTAGATCGACGACGCCGCGCCGGTGTCGAGCCCCCCGTTGGCGACGATGCCCGGCGTGTGACCGGCCCAGGTGTTGATGCCCACCACCAGCGTGCGGCCGAGCTTGCCCGCGCCGATGTTGGCCGAGGTCACCCCCGAGACGCCCTTGTCGCGATCCGGATCGCCGGCCTTGCCCAGCTTGCCGAAGTCGTCCTTGGTGATCGCGCCGCCGGTGCCCTTGCCGCCGCCCGAGCCATCGCCCTGGCCGCCGCCGCCCCCTTTGGAGCCCTTGGACCACTCTTTGATCTGATCGCCATAATAATGATAGCCGGTGTAGCCGAGCACACCGAGGATCACCATCGCCACGAACGCCTTCGCCAGCGGAGTGAGCTTCACGTCACTCTCCTATTTTCATTACATCGTTTTTTGAGCGGCCTTTTTGGCAGCCGCTGCGGCCTTGAGCTCCGCCAGCTGGGACTTGGCGGTCACGTCGCCCGACTGCGAGCGCAGCGCCTTCAGGCGCTCGTCGAGATCGGTCGACTTCAGCTCTGCGCCCAGGTTGGCTTGGGCGATGGTGTTCTTGATGTGCTCGCGCACGTTGTCGAGCGCCTTGACTTCGGCGTCGACGGAGAGCCCTTCGAGCTGATCGTTGATGCGAATGCGCGCCTGCGCGCTCGCCATCTTCGCCAGCATGTTGTCCTTCTCGGCCTTGAGCTTCTTGATCTCGCCCTGCACGTTCATGAGCGAGCTCTTGGCGCTGTCGGCGTCCTTGGACGAGGTCTCGAGATCGGCCTTGAGATCGGCCACGTCCTTCTCGAGTACGTTCTTCTTCTGGATCAGCACCACCGAGAGATCGTCCTGGTTGGTCTCCACCGCCACGTTCAGATCGGCGGTGATCTGCGCCAGCTCCTTGGTCGACGCGGCCAGCCGCTCGGAGACCTCTTCACGACGGCGGATGATCGCCGCAGTGGCCTTCTTCAGCTTGGTGTACTTCTCGATCATCGAGTTGATCGCGTTCTCGTACGCGATCTCGGGGTGCTCCTTCTCGATGTCGGAGATCCACAAACTGACAAAACCCTTCCACAAATTGGTCAGTCGGGTGAAGAATCCGGCGCCCTCGGCCATTAGGAGGCTCCTTTGTTGGGTTCGTGCAGCTTCGGTGATTCTTTAACAACCCGAGCGACCGCTTCCTGCCCAAAGAATTCCAGCACTTCCTGAACGCGCAGCTTCTCTTCGTTGCACGACTGGGTGAGCGCGTACTGCGCGGCGACCTGCTCCTCCATCACCTTCTTGACGCGCGCGATCTCGCCGTTCAGCTCCTCGAGCCGCTTCTGCGATTCCACCAGCAGCGTCTGCGTGTCCTTCTGCCCGGCCTGGATGTAGATCTCCATGGCCTGGATCGACTGCGCGCCGGTCTCGATGATCTTCTCGACCGGATAGCCGAACGCCTTGAGCGAGGCCTCGACGATCTGCTTCTTGACCTCTTTGGGCGTCTCCATCGGCAGCGTCTTGAGCAGCCCGCGCGCCTTCTCGATGCGCCCCTGCTCCTCGTCGTCGATCCCGGCGGCGCGCAGCACGGCGGCGAAGTCGACCTTGCCGCCCTGCGCCTTGGGCAGCTCGCCGGTGAGCTTGATCTCCGGCGGCGTCGGTGCGGCCGCCTCGTTGGCGTACTTGGCGATCAGATCGTCGGGCGTCTGTTTCTGCTCGAGCTGGTCCTTGACCACGAACCAGCCGAGCACCGTCGACCCAAACCCCTTTTTGTCACCCATGAGGGACGCTACGGTACCCCGAACCCCGGAAAATGAAAACCCCTGCGCTGGACGCAACTAATCCGGCGCGCCGCCGATACTTCCTGGTGCGAGCGCTCCTGTTGTCGATAGTGATGGTAGCGTGGGCGGATGGTCGCCTGGCTGCTTGCGGTTGCGCTGCCCCTCAAGGTGGCGTTCATCGCCGTCGGGCAGGGCGACGCGGCGCTGATCACCTCGCCGGCCGGCAAGACCGTGCTGATCGACGGCGGGCCGCACGAAGCGGGCGTCGCGCTCGAGGCCTACCTGCGCACCCATGCGAGCGCGCCGCTCGATCTGGTGCTGCTCACCCACCGGCACGCGGATCACCTGGGCGGGCTCGAGCGGGTGATCGCCGCCTTTGGCACGCGCCTGTACCTCGATCCGCCGTTTCCGCACGAGAGCCCGGCCTACACCGCGCTGCTCGGGCTGCTCGCGGCGCGACACGTGCCGGTGCACGAGGCGCGGCTCGGGCGCACCATCGATCTGGGCGGCGACGCGCGGCTGGAGCTGCTCGGTCCGGCCGAGCCCACCATCACCGGCACGCGCTCCGACGTGAACGCCAACTCGGTGATCGCGCGGCTCGATTACAAACGCGCCAGCGTGCTGTTCGCCGGCGACGCGGAGGCGCGCACCGAGTCGTGGCTTTTGCGTCGCGGCGCTCGCCTGCGCGCGCGCGTGCTCAAGGTGGCGCACCACGGATCGGGCTATTCGTCGACGGTGCGCTTCCTCGCCGCAGTGATGCCGGAGATCGCGGTGATGAGCGTGGGCGCAGGCAACGACTATCACCACCCGCATCCGCGCACCGTCGCGCGGCTGCAAGCGCTCGGCGCGAAGGTCTACCGCACCGACGAGGATGGCGACGTGCAGATCGAATCCGACGGCGAGAAGCTGACCGTCACCACCAGCCGGGAGGCGAACCCGAAATGAAGCGGACCCTGGCATTCGTCGACGAAGTGGACGGCGCGACCGCGCGGCTGATCGCGGCCGACGGCGCGCACAGCTTCGCGCTGCCGTCGGCGCTGCTGCCGCCCAACACCGTCGAGGGCAGCTGGGTGCAGATCGAGATCGCGCCGGCCGAGGCGCCCGACGATGGCGGCAAAGAGCTGCGCAAGCGGCTGGTGCGCGACGACGATGGCGGCGATCTGAAGCTCTGAGCGCTCAGCGCTCAGCGCGCGCGCAGCCGGAAGTGGTAGTCGCGTGGCACGCCGCGCACGTTGGTGGGAACGATCACCTCCACGCGCATGCCGGCGGTGAGCGCGATCGGCGGCGAGAGCGTCACCTCGAGCCGAGCGCCCGGCGCGAGCAGCTCGGGCTGACCGGGCGCCGCGAGCGCGACCTGACGATGATCCGGGCCGACCATGGCCAGCTCGGCCCAGCGCACTGCGATCGGCGTGTCGCTGCGGTTCGACAGCGACATGCGGATCTGCGCGGCCTCGGGCGCGAGCTCGGCCGAGAGATCCGAATCGTCGAAGCGCGGCGGATCGAATGCGCGCACCGGAACCTGTGCGCAGCCCGCGAGGCCGAGGAGAAACGCGAGCCGAATCGCGGGCATGAGGCGCGAGATTAGCCTGTATCCGCGTGCCGGACCAGTCACCGGCGACGACAACACCGGTTCGATCGCGCTCGCCCTGGGGTATCGTTTGACGTTCTAAAACGGAGTAAGATGATGGCCATGCGTATCTTATCCTTGCTCCCCGGGTTGCTCCTGATCGTCGGCTGCGGCAACGGCACCAGCTCCTCCGATGGAGGCGCCGACGGCGGCAGCCCCCGGACCCTGGTGCTGCTGCACACCAACGACGAGCATTCACACTTGCTGGGCTTCGGACCCGAGGTCGACGACTACCCGCCCCCGACCGCGGCCGGCACCGGCGCGATCACCGGCGGTCTCGGCCGGCGCGCCGTGCTGCTCGCTGCCGAGCGAGCCAAGGCGATGACCGGCGGCGCGGCGTCGCTGGTGGTCTCGGGCGGTGACAACACCGTCGGGACGCTGAGCGAGGTGTCGTACCAGACCAACGCCGAGGACCTGCGCTCGCTCAAGCAGCTCGGCTACGACGTCGACACGCTCGGCAACCACGAGTTCGACCAGGGGCCGGACGCGCTGGCCGCGGCGATCACCTTCGCGATGAGCAAGAACGAGCTGGTGCAGCTGGTCGCCTCCAACATCCACTTCTCCGGCACCGCCGGCGACGCCAAGCTGCAGGCGCTGTTCGACGAGAGCGGCACCGACATGACCAAGCCCATCCACCGCTCGCTCCTGGTGACCGCGTCGAACGGGCTCAAGGTCGGATTCATCGGCATCCTGGGCGCCGACGCGGCCTTCTCGGCGACCAGCAAGTCGCCGGTCGCGTTTTCGCTGGGCGCGTCGAAGATGGACAGCGCGCTCGCCGAGAACCTGGCCGCGATCTACACCGACCTGCAGCCGGTGGTCGATCACCTGCGCAACGATCTCAAGGCCGATCTGGTGATCGCGCTCAGCCACTCGGGCATCGACACCGCCAACGACGCGGTCGGCGAGGACAACCAGATCGCCGCCAACGTGACCGGCATCGACATGATCGTCAGCGCGCACACGCACGCGCTCTACCCGGGCAAGATGGTGGCGGGCGGCGGCGGCCGGACGACCATGATCCAGCAGGCCGGTCAGTTCGGCCAGTACGTCGGCAAGATCACCGCGACCGTGGGCGCCGACCACAAGGTCACCTTCGACACGGCCAACACCACCATCCTGACGGTCGACGACAAGATCGTCGCCGACGCCAAGTTCAACGGCAACCTCGACGAGGTGATCAAGGATCTGGAGTCGACCAAGCTGGCCGGCGGCAAGTCGTTCCTCGAGAACACGCTGTCGAACATCCTCGGCATGTCGATCGCCGACGACGCCAACACCATCGGCGACTTGTACTTCTACCCGATCGGCAAGACCTCGTTCGATCTGAACGCGCTGGTTCCGCACAAAGAGGATGCGCTGCTGGTGCTGCATGCCGACGCGCTGCTCAAGTACGGCAACGACAACCTCGGGGCGACCGATGCGGCGTTCACGCTCGGCGGCGAGGGCGTGGTGCGCGCGAGCATCTTCAAGGGAAAGACCGGCAACATCACCTTCGGCGACGTGTTTCGCGTGCTGCCGCTCGGGCGCTCGCCGATTGACGGGACCCTGGGCTTCTCGATCGCCTACGCGGCCATTCCGCTCGCCGCCATCCGCGGCGCGGCCGAGCTCACCGCCAGCTTGTCGTATGCCAACGACAACGCGTCGAACCGCTTTGTCGTGCCGGCCGGCATGCAGTTCGAGTACGACACCAGCCGGACGCCGTACGACTTCACCAACGACGCGCCCACCAGCCCGACGGTGGGCCGGGTCACCAAGATCAGCTACTCGAGCACGCACACCGAGGTCTACGACAAGGTCTTGTGGGACACCAATGCGGCCGCCCCGGGCGTCCAGCCGCCCTACAACGCGCTCTCCATGTTCAACGTGGTCGCCGATCTGCAGCTGATCTTGTTCGCCAAGGGCTTCGGCATCCCGCTGTTCAAGACCACCGCCGGCAACGATCCGATCGCCGGACTGCAGGACATCATCGTCCTGCGCGCCGACAACACCGAGGTCAAGGACTGGGAGGTGCTGGCCGGCTTTCTCAAGGCGCAGTCGGCCAGCGGCGATCTGCCGTCGCAGTACAACGCTGCGGTGGGGACCTTCCCGCGCCGCGACATCTGCACCGGTCCGCTTTGCGTGAAGTGAACCCGAACGCGCTCGCGCCGCTGGTGGTGCCGGGCGAGATCGCCTCCGATCTCGTCCAGGGGACCGCGCGCGAGTGGCTCGAGACCAATGGCCTCGGCAGCTTCGCCATGGGGACGGTGGCGGGCCCGGCGACGCGCCGCTACCACGCGCTGTTGTGCGCGGCGATCCGCCCGCCGCTCGGGCGCGTGGTGCTGGTCAACCGCTGCGAGGAGGAGCTGCGCTTCGAAGGCGTGGGCTACTCGCTGAACTCGAACTTCTACCCGGGCGTGGTGCACCCCAACGGCTACACCAACCTGATCGAGTTCCGGCTCGATCCGTGGCCGACCTGGGTGTACCGGCTGGGCGGCGCGCGCGTCGAGCGCACGCTGTTCATGCCGCACGGCCAGCAGACCACGGTGGTGCAGTGGCGCATGCTCGAGGGCACGCGCGGGCGCCTGTTCGTGCGGCCGCTCATCTCCGGGCGCGATTACCACTCGCTGCACCGCAAGAACGACTACCTGCGCCAGCAGGTGGACGCCGGCGAGGGGCTGGTCACGCTGCAGCCCTATCCCGATCTGCCGCCGGTGCACCTGCACCACAACGGCGTGTTCGCGCACCGGCCCGAGTGGTTCCACAATTTCGAGTATCCGGTCGAAAAAGAGCGCGGCCTGCCCTGCGAAGAAGATCTGTTCTCGCCGGGCGAGCTGGCGTTCGATCTGACGCCGCACACGCCGGCGCTGGCGATCTTCACGCTCGAGGGGCACGAGATCCCCGACGTGGCCGAGCTGCGCCAGCAGGAGCTGATGCGGCGCGCGCTGCTGGTGAGCGGCGTGGCCGACGATCTGCAAGCGCGGCTCACGCTGGCCGCCGATCGCTTCGTGGTCAAGCGCGGCACGCACCGCACGGTGATCGCCGGCTACCCGTGGTTCACCGACTGGGGGCGCGACACGTTCATCTCGCTGCCGGGGCTGGCGCTGGCCACCGGCTGGCGCGAGCTGGCGCGCGAGCTCTTGCTGGCGTTCGCGCCGCACGTGCAGGGCGGGCTCATCCCCAACCGCTTCCCCGACGAGAGCGAGGCGCCGGAGTACAACACCGTCGACGCGCCGCTGTGGTACGTGCTGGCCGCGTGCCGCTACGGGCGCTCGGCGCCGACGCCCGAGGAGCGCGCGCTGGTGCGCGAGCGCATCGTGCCGGCGGTGCGCCAGATCATCGAGGGCTACCTGGCCGGCACGCGCTACGGCATCGGCGTCGACGACGACGGGCTGATCCACGCCGCCGCGCCGGGGCTGCAGCTCACCTGGATGGACGCCAAGGTGGGCGACTGGGTGGTCACGCCGCGGCAAGGCAAGCCGGTCGAGATCCAGGCGCTGTGGGTCGCCGGGCTCGAGGCCACCGCGCGCCTCACCCGCGAGGACGACCCGGGGTTCGCGCACGAGCTCGACGAGCGTGCGGCCTGGGCGCGCAGCTCGTTCGCCTCGCAGTTCTTCTCCGAGGAGCTCGGCTACTTGTACGACTGCGTCGACGGCAATCGCAAGGACGCCACGCTGCGCCCCAACCAGCTCTACGCGATCGGGCTGTGCGAGCCGCTGGTCGATCGCCCGCGCGCGCTCAAGGTGCTCGAGGCCTGCGAGCGCGAGCTGCTCACGCGCGTCGGGCTGCGCACGCGCGCGCACGACGAGCAGTTCCGGCCGCACATCACCGGCACGCAGCACGAGCGCGACGGCGCCTACCATCAGGGCACGGTGTGGCCGTACCTGTACGGCATCTACGCCGACGCGTGCATGCGCGTGCGCGGCGCGCTGCACCCCGGCCTGCTCGACGGCATGCGCGCGCACCTGCACGGCGAGGGGCTGGGATCGATCCACGAGATCTTCGACGGCGACGCGCCGCACAACCCGCGCGGCTGCCCGGCGCAGGCGTGGTCGGTCGCCGAGATGCTGCGCATCGTCTCCGGCCAGGTGGGCCAAGACGCCTGACCATGGTCAAGCAGATGACCTGATGTATCGCGAGAGCTCGCGCCAGACCGGCCTGTGCCCGGCGTGCAAGCGAATGCTCGCCGAGTCCTCGTCGGGGCGGCACCGCTACCAGAGCTGCCAGCAATGTCACGGCTCGCTGGTCGACCACCGCACGCTGCAGGAGATGTGGGCGGAGCTGGCGCCCGCCGGCAAGCAGATGGAGGTGCGGCGCCGGCTCGGGCTCGCCCGGCACCGGAGCTGCCCGTTGTGCGACGCGCAGATGGCGTTCACCTGGGTGGTCGCGGTGCCGGTCGACTCGTGCGAGCTGCACGGCATCTGGTTCGACACCGAGGAGCTCGAGACCGCGCTGGCCGCCGCCGCGCTGCCGCTCGAGCAGTGGATCATGCAGTTCCTCGACAAGCTGCGCGACATGACCTGAGCGCCGGCCGATGGTGGTTCGACCAATTGTGTGGTACCAAGATTGGACATGAAGCGTCGCAGCTTTCTCAAGCGCGGGCTCCTTGGCGGCTTCCTCCTGGCGACCGCCGGCGGCCTGGGGCTCGGTCTGTGGCCCTCCCTGATCGAGCGCAAGCCGCGCCGGCCGCTCAAGTGCCTCGACGAGCGGCACTTCGGCATCCTGGCGGCTATAGCCGCGCGCACCGTGCAGGCGCCCGGCGCCGATCCGATCGAGATCGCCCACGCCGTCGACGAGACGTTCGGGCTCGGCGTGCCGGAGGCGCAGCACGATTTTCGCCAGCTCCTGCTCCTGTTCGAGAACGCGCTGGCCGGCCTGGTGTTCGACGGGCGCTGGAAGCCGTTCACGCGCCTGTCCCCCGAGGCGCAGGACGCGGTGCTGGTCTCCTGGCGGGAGTCGAAGCTGGTGGTGCGGCGCGGCGGCTATCACGTGCTGCGCAAGCTGACGCTCGCCGCGCACTACGCCAACCCCGCGAGCTGGCCGACGGTGAGCTATCCCGGCCCGCCGCAGATCAGCGGACAACCCACATGAGCTTTGTGACTGCGAGCGAATTTTCCCCGGGCGACAAGTTCGACGTGTGCGTGATCGGCTCGGGCGCCGGCGGCGCGGTGGTCTCGTCGCTGCTCGCCAACGCCGGGTTCAAGGTGCTGATCCTCGAGGAGGGCGGGCACCACACAAAGGCCGAGTTCAAGATGCGCGAGGACATCGCGTTCCCGATGCTCTATCAAGAGGCGGGAACGCGCGCGACCAAGGACCTCGGCGTGGCCATCCTGCAGGGACGCGCGGTGGGCGGCACGACGGTGGTCAACTGGACCACCAGCTTCCGCACGCCCGCGCACGTGCTCGAGCACTGGAAGACGGTGCACGGGATCGGCGGCTTTTCGCAGAAGGATCTCGATCCGCACTGGGACGCGGTCGAGGAGCGGCTCAACATCAAGCAGATCGGCCTCGACGAGACCAACCGCAACAACCGCACGCTGTACGACGGCTGCAAGGCGCTCGGCTTGCAAGTCGACACCACGCGCCGCAACACGCGCAACTGCTTCAAGAGCGGCTACTGCGGGATGGGCTGCCCCGTCGACGCCAAGCAGTCGATGCTGGTCACCTACCTGCCCGACGCGGTCGGCAAGGGCGCGACCATCGTCTCGCGCTGCCGCGTCGACAAGCTGATCGTCACCGGCGGGCGCGTGACCGGCGCGGAGTGCACCGCGCTCGGCGACGACGGCTGGCACGCCAGCGGCAAGACGTTTTCGGTGCAGGCGGATCGCTTCGTGGTGGCGGCGGGCGCGATCAACACGCCGGCGATCTTGATGCGCTCTGGCCTCGGCGGCGGCATGGTCGGCAAGCGAACCTTCTTGCACCCGGTGGTCGGCACCGCGGGACGTTTCAAGGATCCCGTCGAGCCGTTCTACGGGGCGCCGCAGTCGGTGGCCAGCCACGCGTTCGCCGATCGCGGCGACAAGGTCGGCTATTTCATGGAGGCGGCGCCGCTTCACCCGATGATCGCGTCGCTGGCGACCGGCGGGTTCGGGCCGGCGCACCGCGCGCAGATGGCGCAGCTGGCGAACCTGAGCGCGCACCTGGCGCTGGCGATCGACGGCTTCCACCCGTCCGAGGAGGGCGGCACCGTCGAGCTGCGCGCGTCGGGCGCGGCGCTCCTCGACTACGTGCTGCCGCCGCGCATCTGGGAAGCGATGCGCGACGCGCTGCGCACGCTGGTGAAGATCGATCTGGCGGCGGGCGCGCTCGAGGTCGCCACCGGTCACGATCCGGCGATCACCTTCACCAGTGAAAAAGATCTGAAGAAGCTCGACGACGCGCCAATGGAGGTCAACCGCATCGCGGTGTTCTCGGCGCACGTGATGGGCGGCTGCAAGATGGGCGACGACCCCGCCCACTCGGTCGTGCGCTCGAGCGATCTACGCCACCACACCCTGGAAAACCTGCACGTGGTCGACGGCTCGGTCTTCCCTACCAGCCTGGGCGTCAACCCGCAGGAGAGCATCTACGGCCTGGCCCACCTCATGGCCACCCGCTTCGCCTCCGACTGGAAGCACTAGCCTAAATCGGTTTGACGGACTGGGTGGGTTCGTCGCGGCGTTTCTGGCGCTCGGGGGTGGTGGCGGCGATGCCGAACACGATCAGGGTGAGGTCGTCGTATTGCGCGGCTTCACCGACGTGCTCGCGCAAGTCTTTCTGCAGGCGTGCCGCGAGATCGGCCGAGCGCGAGTGGCCGCCGCCGAGCGACGCCTCCAGCCTCTCGAACCCGTACTGCTCGCCCGCCACGTTGGTCGCCTCGAGCACCCCGTCGGTGCATAGCACCATCGTGTCCCCCGGCTCCAGCTGCAGCGCCACCTGCTCGTACTCGGCGTCGTCGAAGATGCCGATCGCGGTGCCCGCGCCGCCGTCGATCCGCTCGAGCTTGCCCGCATCGCGCCGCCGGATGAACGGCGGCAGGTGCCCGGCGTTGGCGAGCGTCATCTGGTGCGTCTTGACGTCCAGCGTCAGGTAGATCCCGGTGACGAAGATGTCCGGCTGCCGGCGCTCGAGCACGATGCGGTTGACGTGTCCGAGCGCGCGCGCCGGATCGATCTCCGACATCGCCGCCAGCCGCAGGTCCGAAGAAATGCGCGCCATCAACAGCGCCGCCGACACGCCCTTGCCGGAGACGTCGCCGATGAACACGCCCAGCCGATCGTAGTTGAGCCAGAACACGTCGTAGAAATCGCCGCCCACCGAATACGCCGGCCGATACTCGGTGACGAACTCGATCCCCTCCACCGACGGCAGCTGCCGCGGCAGAAAGCTCTTCTGGATCTGCTCCGCGAGCAGCAGATCCTGCTGCAGCCGTTGCTGTCGCAAGCTCTCGGCGTGCATGCGCGCGTTCTGCAGCGCCATCGCCGCCTGCGCCGCCAGCCCGGTGAGCAGATCGAGATCGTTCTGCGTAAACGGCGTCCCCGCCTCGTCGGCGCCGCGCACGTGCAGCACGCCGTGCGGCACGTCGCCGTAGATGATCGGCGCGTGCATCGACAGCCCGCCCTTGGACTTGCCCTGCTTGCGCGGCGGAGTCGGCCCGAGCAGCGGCGCCGACAAGATCGCCCGCCCCTTGGTCACCACCTCCTCGTGGAACTGCCCGGGGAAGGTGATGTTCTTCGGCGGCCCGGCGTCCTTGACCCGCCGTTGCAGCTTGCGCGGCTCCATCAGCCCGGTCGAGGTGTCGGTCAGGTACACCACCACCGCGTCCGCCGCGGGAAACACGTCGAGCAGGTTGGCCAGGATGCGATCGAGCAGCTCGCCGATGTCCAGCGTGCTGGAGATCGACTGCATGAACGCGTACAGCGTGCGCAGCTTGCGATCGGCGTCCTCCAGCTCCGACAGCCCGTACGGCAGCCCTGGGTTGGTCGCCGAGGTCGCGTCCATCGAGTCGACGATGCTCGCCGGCGGCTCGAGCGGGCCCACCGAGGTGAGCACCTCGACGAACTTCCCCTTGCGCGCCTCGTGCTTCTCGGTGCGATCGATGGTGTCGGCTTCGAACTTGAACGTGAACGGCCCGAAGCGCACCACGTCGTTGGGCGCGAGCTTCTGCCGCTTGACCTGCACGTCGTTGACGAAGGTGCCGTTGGCGCTGTTGAGGTCATAGACCACGTGGCCGCCGGCCTCGGGCGAGATCTTGGCGTGCTGCCGCGAGATGCGCGTGTCGTCGATGACCACGTGGTTGTACGGACCGCGGCCGACCAGGCACGGCGCCTCGAGCGGAAAGCGCCGCCCGCTCATGTCGGAATCGACCGAGATCAACCAGGCCATCAGGCTTGGGTGAGCTTCGCTACGGCCTCATCGACGTTGGGGAACAGATCGAGCGAGCGGTCGAGGCGCAACAGCCGAAACACTTCCTTCGGCTGCGCCACCAGGCCGGCGAAGTACACCTGCCCGCCCTGCGCGCGCGTACGCTTGAACAGCGAGATCAGGACCCCCACCCCGGTCGAATCGATGAGCGTCAGCGGCTTGAGATCGACCACCACCTTGAGCGCCTTCGAATCGGCGATCGCCACCACTTCCGGCTTGAAGGTGGCCGCGGTCATCGCGTCCAGGCTCCCGTGCAGCTCGAGCACCAGCACCCCGTCACGCGACTGCTTGTCGAAACGAAACATCGCTGGAGGATACTCGCGGGGGAATCCTCTTTGCAAGCTACCGCGCCGACAACTTCGCCATTCCGCCCCAATGCTCGCAGGCGCGCGGCCCCTGGGACAAGGCGCCGTCGACGCAGCGCTGCTGCACCGTGGCGGTCACCGGCTTGCTTGCCGAGCTGGCAGCCGCCGAGTCGCTCGCGCTCAGCCAGCCGACTCCGCCGTGCGCGACGCACACCCCGGGCCCTTCGACGTCGGAGGTACCGTCGACACACTGGACCGCGAGCACCGGAGTGTCTTCTTCCGGTGCGGATTGTGCCGCGGCCAACCCGCCGAGCGAGAACGCGAAGCCGATCGCCAAGATCCCTCGGAGCATGTGGACCTCCTCGAGATTGAAGATAGGCCTCACGGATTGAAGCGGTAGCCGACCCCGCGCACTGTTTCGATGTGCGCCGGCGCCTCGGCGTTTTCTTCCAGCTTGGCACGCAGGCGGGCGACGAAGTTGTCGACGGTGCGCACGGTGCCGAAGTGGTCCGGCCCCCACACCTGCTGCATGAGCTGCTCGCGCGTGTACGCCACGCCCGGGTGCTCGAGGAAAAACCGCAGCAGATCGAACTCGCGCGCGGTCGACTCCACCTCGCGCCCGTGCACCAGGATGCGCCGCCCCTCCAGATCGACCGTCACCTCGCCGAACACGCTCTTGCCGCTCGGATCGCCCGAGCGCCGCCGCCTGCGTCGCAGCGCCGCGCGGATGCGTGCGATCAGCTCGGCGACCCCGAACGGCTTGGCCAGGTAGTCGTCGGCGCCCTGCGAGAGCGCCAGCACCTTGTCGGCCTCTTGATCCTTCGCCGACAGCACGATGATCGGTACGTCCTGATCTTCGGCGCGCAGCTCGCGAATTACCTCGGCGCCGGAGCGCTTGGGCAACATCAGGTCGAGCACGATCAGATCCGGCTTGTGCTGGCGCGCAAAGCGCAGCCCCTCTTCGCCGTCGCGCGCCGCGAGCAGCTTGAAGCCCTCGAGCTGCAGGTTCATCTGCAGCCCGCGCAGGATCGACGGGTCGTCCTCGACCAATAGGATGGTCTCGGCCATCAGCTCTTCTCTATCCTCTTTTGTTCGACCGCCGGCAAGTAGATGTGGAAGGTAGCGCCTTTTCCTTCGTCACTCTCGACGGTGATGCGCCCGTCGTGCGCGCGCACGATGTGCTGCACCATGGCCAGGCCCAGGCCCGATCCCTGGACGTTCGCGTTGGCCGGATCGAGGTAGCGATAGAACTTCTCGAAGATGAACCGCTGCTGCGACTTGGGGATCCCCGGCCCGTTGTCGGAGACCGCGATCTCGACCTCCTTCTCGCGCCGCAGGCAGCGCACGCGGAGGTGCTTGTCGCGGCCGCTGTAGTGCAGCGCGTTCTGCAGGAGGTTGAGCAGCGCCTCGGTCATCGCGTCCACGTCGACGTCGACGAACGGCAGATGATCGGCCACCTCGCGCTCCACGTCGATCTGCCCCTCGAGCCGCAACAGCTGCACCTGCGGCTCGAGCGCCTGGAGCGCACCCTCGATCAGCTGCTCGGGCCGCGCGTGCATCGGGTTGTAGCGGCGCTTGCCTGCCTCCATGCTCGCCCACTTGAGCAGCCGCTCGACCATCGCCGACAGGCGCTGGGTCTCGACCGACAGCACGTCCAGGCACTCCTGGATCTTGTCGCGATCGGTGAGCCGCCCGCTCTGCAGCGTCTCGACGAACATGCTGATGCTGGTGAGCGGCGTGCGCAGGTCGTGGCTCACCTTCTGCACGAACTCGGTCTGCAGGTGGGCGAGCGAGGTGGCGCGCCGCACGTACCAGAACGTGAACACGATGCCGGCGACCAACGTCCCCGACAAGGTCAGGGTCATGACGCCCAGCACCACGTCCTTCGACTGGTGGCCCAGCACCAGCACCATCACGCCGACGGTCAGCAACAGGGCGCTCGGCAGGACCACGAAACATAGGATCAGGACCACCGCCAGACGGATCTGGGAGGTGTAATAGTCCTTTGCCGTCCGGGGCTTGGCTCGAGGCAGCCCGCCGGCGGCGCGGTTGTCGGCCATGGGGGTTCGTCCCAAGTATTACCACGCGATGACGCGGCGGTGACATTGCAACGCTACATTTTCCGCATGAGTTCCTCGCAACCCCTGCGTGCTGCCGACGAGCGGATGGATCCGATCACCTCGCTGCCCTTCCTCGGCGTGCATATCGCCGCGCTCGGGATCTTCTTGGTCGGCTTCCGCTGGTACTACCCGGTGGTGGCGATCGCGCTCTATTTCGTGCGTATGTTCGGGATCACCGCCGGCTTCCACCGCTACTTCGCGCACCGCTCGTACAAGACCAACCGCGCCTTCCAGTTCGTGCTCGCGCTGCTCGGCACGCTCGCGACCCAGAAGGGCGTCCTGTGGTGGGCCGCGCACCACCGCGATCATCACAAGTATTCCGATCAGCCCGAGGACATCCACTCGCCGCTGCAGCGCGGCTTCTGGTGGTCGCACGCCGGCTGGATCCTGTGCCGCAAGTACGATCAGACCAAGTTCGATCGCATCCGCGACTTCGCCAAGTATCCGGAGCTGCGCTGGCTGAACAAGTACCACCTGGTGCCGCCGATCGCGCTGGCGGTCGCGCTGTTCCTGATCGGCTCGTGGCCGCTGTTGGTGTGGGGCTTCTTCTTCTCGACCGTGCTGTTGTGGCACGGCACCTTCACCATCAACTCGCTGTCGCACGTGTTCGGGTCGGTGCGCTACCAGACCACCGACACCAGCAAGAACAACTTCCTGCTCGCCCTCATCACCATGGGCGAGGGGTGGCACAACAACCACCACTACTACATGAGCACCGCGAATCAGGGTTGGTTCTGGTACGAGATCGACTTCAGCTACTACGTGCTCAGGCTGCTGTCGCTGACCGGCCTGGTTTACGATCTACGTACGCCGCCGCGCCACGTCAGGGATGGGTACAAGAAGCCGGTCCTTCCGGCGGCGGCGGCGGTTCCGGGCGCCGGCTCCGGCCCGGTGCCGCTGCGCGCGCTCGCCCGCCGCGCCGACTGACGCCCGCCTACTGGCAGACGCCGCCGTTGTTCGGCGCGCCGGTGATCCCCGCGCAGCTCAAGGAGACGCCACCGTCATCGGTGAGCCCGCCGTCGTCCAACGTGGCGGGACACGGATGGTCGTCGTCGCAGAACGGGATGCACACCAGCAGCGTCGGGTCGCAGATTCCTCCCGCAGCGCAGTCGTCCGAGGTCATGCAGTCGCCGTTGATCGGCGCGGCGCCGGTGCCGCGGCAGGTGAGCACCAGCTTGGGCATGGTCATCGTCGACGCGAGATCCTGGAAGATCCCGCCGCAGCTGAACGGCGTCGCGCACTCCGAGCCGAAGGGCGTGCACAGCGGCACGCACAAGCCGTCCTTGGTGTTGCCGGCCGCGAGCTGACCGGTGCACGCCGCGCCGGCGTCGCAGTCGGCGGCCACGTGACAGAACTTGCGGCAGCGCAACATGGTCAAGGAGGCGCCGCGCAGGGTGCACACCAGCCCCTTGTCGCAATCGTCATCGCCGAACTGCGTGCGCGTGCACGGGTCGCCGTCCTTGTTGGTTCCCTTGATCGGCACGCATGCGCGTTGGTTGTCCGGCATGGTCATGGTGCCCATGTTGGACAGCGTGCACTTCACGGTGGGGTCGATGCAGGTCTGCTTGACGGGATCGCAAGTGACGACACCGGCGGCCAGGTCGACGGTGCCTGCGAGATCGGGGGCGACCGAGAGATCGCTGTTGCCGTTGTTGCCCTTCGAGCCACAGCCTGCAGCGAGAACGCCCATGACCAAAAGTATTCGCATGGGCGGAATCGTATGTCAGGCTTGGGCCCGTTCGTCAACTCATCCGCAGATGCCGCCGTTGTTGGGGACGCTCGAGCCGAGTGGCATGCAGTCCAGCGCGCCGCCGTCGTTGGGGGTCATTGTCGGGCAGGCATGCGAGTCGTTGCACAACGGCGAGCAGAGCATGTTCTGATCGCAGTAGGTGTTCGGCCCGCAGTCGCTCTGGCGCATGCAGTCGCTGAGCGGTGCGCCGGTGCCGGGCGCGCGGCAACTCGGGATGGCGATCTGGTTGGTCATCGTCGAGGCGATGCCGATCGCGAAGTTCGAGCAGGTGCCGCCGTTCGGACAGTCGGTGCCGAACAGCGTGCACGGCTGGATGCACGTGCCGTAGGTCGCGTTGTTGCCCGCGACGCACGCCTCGGTGCCGCCGCAGTTGACGTCGGACTTACAGATCTTGCGGCACACGCTCATGCTCGGCGCCCCGCCGCCGCCGCCGCCCGAGACGCGCGTGCAGGTGAGCCCCGCGCCGCAGTCGTCGGCGGAGCCGGTGCCCAGGTCGGTGCTGCGCATGCACGTCATTCCTTCAGTCACGCTTCCGCCGAGCGGCACGCAGGTCGGGCGGGACGCGGTGCCCCCGCCGCCACCGACGAGCGCACACTTCATCATCGAGCCACAGTTCTGGGCGATCGGATCGCACTGCGGCGCCGGCATGTCGGTCGAGCCGGCCAGGTCGCCGGTGACGGACATGTCGACGTCGGTGCCCGCGCCATCGGAGTTGCTGATGCCGCTCGAGCCACAGCCCGCGACGAGAGTAAGCGAGAAGAGAATTGCTACGTGACGCATGGACGCCTCCTGGGTTTCTACCCGAGGGGCGCATCGTATGACGAAAGTTCGCGGGAACGTCAAGCGGCGAAAGTTGCAACCTTTCGTGTGTACACGCTAGTCAGCGCTTCAGGATGCTCACGTCGTTGAGCGTCCAGTCGTAGTCGACGTACTTGAGCTTGGCGTCGGTCGGGATCTTGTCGGTGCGGTAATTGTTGATCCACTCGAGGACCTTGGCCGGCTCCTTGCCGAAGTCCTCTTTGTACCAATCGAAGATGTGCGAGAGCTTGACCTCTTTGGTCGCCGCGTCGAAGTCGACGTTGCGCTTCTCGTTGCAGAACTTGCGCGCCTCGGCGGAGAGCTGCTCGTCGACCTTGGCGGGGGTGAACGCATAGTTGGGGAGCTGTGGGCAGCCGCCCGACGCGCAGTTGAGCGCCATGTGCACGCGGCCGTCCTTGAAGGTGGGGCGGATCACGTCGCCCTCGAGATCCTTCAGGTTGAGCTCCTTGCCGTCGACGACGAACTTGGTGAAGAAGAAGAACGAGGCCTTCTCCTTGTCCACGTTGTTCATCTTGGGGATGCGGCCGAGCACGTTCTTCCACACCAGGATGTTGTAGGCGTCCACGTAGTAGGCTTCGCGCGCGCCCTTGGTCTTGAACTGCTCGGGGTGGCTCTTGGGCCCGGTGGCGGCGACCTCGGCGAACAGCTTGTCGAGCGCGCGCACGTCCTCGGCCGAGCCCTTCAGCTTGGCGTAGTCGACGCGCCCCTTGTCATCGACGTACTTCTTGGTGAGCTCGTTCCAGCTCTCGAACGGAAACGCCGGATCGGCGGCCTTGACCAACGCGTCGTCGGCCTTGAGCAGGTTGGCGAACAGCGCGATCGCCAGCAGGAGCGTTTGCATGGTCGAATCCTACCAGTTGAAGGGGCGATGGCAATCGCCACAGTCGAAGCTGAAGCTGCGGTGATCGGCGTGCAGCGAGTCGGCGCGCACCTTGTCGCCGCGATGGCACGAGACGCACTCGGTGCGCACGCCGGTGAACTGATCGTTGGTGTGGCAGTCGCGGCACGGCGTGGTGAAGTGGCGGCCGCGCAGCGGGAACTCCGAGCGATCGTGATCGAAGCGCACCAGGCTCCAGCGATCGGCGCGGTGGCACTCGCCGCAGTCGAGCAGCGTGCGGCCGCGGTGCGGATCGCCGTGGCACGAGCGGCAATTGGGATCGAGCCGCGCGCCGCGCGTGGCGTCATGGCAGCTGGTGCAGCGCACCGCCGCGTGCCGCCGATCGAGCGGGAACAGCGTGCGCCCGTGATCGAACTTGGGCACGTCGCTGAACTTGGTGAGCTTGTGGCAGGTCTCGCAGTCGCGGCCGAACTGGTCGCCGTGCACCGGCGTGTGGCAGGTCGCGCAGCTGATCTGTTTGACCCCAGCGAGCTTCTGCCGATCTTTGCCGTGGCACTGCGCGCACGCCAGCCCGTCGTGCGCCTGGGTGAGCTGAAAGCCGGTGGCCACGCCGTGCTCGAAGCCGGGGTGGTGCTTCCAGGTGCTCTCGTCGTGGCACTTCTGGCAGTCGCCGCCAAAGCGCCCGCGGTGGCGATCGATGTGGCACGACGAGCACGCGGTGCCGGTGCCGACGAACACGCCCGCGTCGTGGCAGCGCGCGCACGCGACGGTTTCGTGCTTGCCCTTGAGCGGGAAGCCGAAGCCCGCGTGCTGCACGGCGTCGACGGTGGACGGCTTCCAGCCGCGCGTGGTGTGGCAGTCGAGGCAGCCGAATTTGGCGGAGAACGTGTGCGGCGCCGGCACCGGCCCGTTCGACGCCAGCATCACGCCCGAGCCCGCGCGCTGGCCGAACTGCCCCTGGTGCGGATCGGTGTGGCACAGCTTGCACGCGTTCGGCCCCTTGACGAACTCGCCCTTCTTGAACTTCGCGTGGCAGCTCTGGCAGGTGACGCCTGCGTGCTGCCCGTCGAGCGGGAAGTTGGTCTTGTCGTGCGAGAAGCTCGGCTTGTCGAACCCGACCACCGTGTGGCATTTCGCGCACGCGCCGAAGTCGCCGTGCGCGGGCACCTTGTGGCACCCCTCGCAGGTGCTCGGCAGTCCCTTGAACACGCCCTTCTTCGTATGGCAGTTCTCGCAGCCGATCTCGAGGTGCTTGCCGGCGAGCGCGAAGCCGACCCGCGGCTTGTTGTGATCGAAGGTCTTGGTCTTCCACGACAGCGCCGAGTGGCACTGCGCGCACGCGCCGAGATCCTCGTGCTTGAGATCTTTCTTGTGGCACGCGGCGCAGGTGAACGGCGTGGGGTTGAACTTGAACGCTGGATGGCACGACAGGCACGGCGCGCTCTGGTGCTTGCCGGGCAAGAGGCAGGTGCAGAAGTCGTGCGCGAAGGTGGCGCTCTTCCAGTCCTTGGTGTTGTGACAGGTCGCGCAAGGCGCTTTGGTGCCGCCGTGTTTCTGCTCGTGGCAATCGCCGCACGAGAAGGTCGCCACCAGGTGCGCGCCGCCCGCGTGGCACTTGTTGCACTGAAGGCCCTGGTGGCCGCCGGTCATCGGCACCTTGTGATCGGCGATGCTCCTGGTCGCCGGCTTGAACGCGAGCGCGGTGTGGCAGCTCACGCAAGAGACGCCGAGCGAGCCTTTGTGGGGATCGACGTGGCAGCCGAGGCAGGTCTTCATCGACGCGAGGCCCACCCACTTCGGCCCGCGCGGCCCCGGCTTGTGGCAGCTCGCGCAGGCGATCGCACGGTGCTTGCCCTCGAGCACCACGCCGGTCTGCGCCACGTGATCGAACCCGCGCTCGGCCACCGCCGGCGTGAGCGGCGCCTTGCGGCCCTTGTGATCCTCGTGGCACGAGGAGCACTTCTTGCCTTCCTTCTCCCACTTGGCGTGCGTGCCGGTGCCGCTGGCGATGCGCAGCTTGGTGGTCTCGTGGCAGGCCAGGCACGCCGACGAGGGGATGCCCTTGAACGGCACGTGGCACTTCTCGCACTGGTTGTCGAATGCCTTGTGCGCCTCGGAGAGCGGGCCGGGCGACGCCAGCGACTGGAAATCGGCGCGCGCCGGCAGCGTGAACAGCAGCGGGAGCAGGGCCAGGCGCAGGTTCATAGCGACGCCCCCACCTGGATCAGCGCGCGCAGCTGCGCCGAGTCGATGTTCTCCTCCACGTCCAGCCCGGCGTACATCTTCCAGAACGTCGCGAAGAAGCGCACGAACGCGATGCGGTTCGACTCGAGCACGTAGGGGAACAGCTGGGTCGGATGGGTCAGCGAGTTGGTCGCCGCCTGCTGCGAGAACACCAGGCCCGACCCGATGCCATCGGTGAACAAGATCCCGGCGCGCAGATCCATCCAGCTGCGCAGGTACGACAAGCCGCCCGAATAGATGGTGCGGTTGTGCACTTTCTGCGTCGCTGGATCGACGCCCGGCAGATCGATGCCCGAATCGATGTCCACGCCCACCGACGCGAAGCCGCCCAGGCCGCGCCACAGATCGTCGCCGCGCAGCCCGATGGTCAGGTGGTGCTCGATGTCGGTGTTCTCGCGAAAGCGCAGCCGGTAGTTGAGCTCGGCCTTGAGCGCGCGCCACAGCTGCGCCACTGCGCGCAGGTTGTGATCTTGAAACGATCCGTCGGCGGTCTGCACCGGCGTGCCGGCGGGCGTGAGCGTCAACAGCTGCGATTGGATCAGCCGCACGCGCTCGTAGTTGAAGCTGTACTCGAGGCGCAGCCGCTTGACCGGCCGATAGTCGACGATCGCATAGGCTCCGAACGCGCCCAGCGTCGCCACGCCGAGCGAGGTCGGGCCGGCCTTGTTGGCGGCGTCGGCGTTGAACTGCACGTCGTAGCGCGTGCCGAAGCTCGCGCCGCCCGCCAGGTACACCTTGTCGTGCGGAAAGATCACCACCTGTCCGTCGAGGAAATATTCGTCCTCGACGTGGCGCTCGATCCGCGTGTCGGTGCCCATTGGGATGGGCTCGTTCTGCAGATCGATCGAATCGCGCGCCCAGGTGAAGGTGAGCGAGCCCTGCACGATCTTGTGGCGCGCGCTCAGCGAGGTGCCGGCGAGCGGCAGCGCCACCGGCCGGTCCGAGGTCATCCAGGTGTTGTTGCGGCCGGTGGTGAACGAGCGCAAGCCGCCGTACGCCGACTGCTGGAGCCAGCTGGTGTAGTGGACGGTGATCATGGCGCCGTCGGCGATCAGCCAGAAGCCGCCCGGCGTGTGCAGGCGCCCGATGGTGATCTCGAGCTTGTTCGAGAGCAGGTGCACGCGGCCGTTCAGCTCGTACAGATTGTTGTAGGTGGAGTTGCCGTTGAACCCTTCGCGGCCGGTGAAGTCGAGCTTGAAATCGAACCGCTTGGCCACGTCGCGCGCCTCGGCACGCAAGGTCAGGCCGAGCTCGGCGTCTTCCACGCCCGACAAGCCGGGGCCGCTCGAGACCAGCACGTCCGCGCCGCCGATCGCGCGCACGTCGGCGCCCCGCGCGGGCGCGGCCAGCAGCAACAGCGCGAGCGCGGCGCGCTTCATCCGCTGAACCGCGACCCGTAGATGTAGTGGGCGACGATGTGCAGGATCACCGTGCCGAGGAGGATGAAGGTGAGCGGCTTGTGCAGCACGTGCCAGTTGCGAAAGGTCTTCTCCGCCGCGGTCAGCATCGCCAGCCGGCGCGTCAACAGCGAGCGCCGTCGAATGGCATCGGCGAAGTCTTCCAGATCGGTCGAGGTCTTGGCGCGCACCAGCTTCCTCATCGCCGCCTCGAGGTGGCGCAGCGCGCGCCGCGCCCGCAGATCTTCGGCGACCAGCTGCCCGAAGGTGAGCTTGCCGGTGATCGGCACCGCCTCGCCGTGCTCCTTCATGGCCGCCTCGAGATCGGGCTGCGACGAGCGCTCTAGCACCGGCTTGAGCCCGGCCAGCTCGGTCTCGATTTCGCGCGCCGAGAGCCGCTGCCCCGACGCGCTCTTGGGCAAGAACGAATACAGGTAGCGGCCGAACATCCCCGACGCCACCACGATCAGCGTCACCACGATGGTGGCGCCCGAGATGTTGCCCAGCGTCTTCAGGTGCGCCGAATGGAAGCACACCAGCAGCGCGCCCTGCAGCCCGAGGAAGATGTGCGCGTGCAGCCAGGTGCTGAGCTTTCCCCAGTGCGACAGCGCGCGCACGCGGCGGCGGATCGAGTAGACGTGCATGACGCACATCGAGAGCGTGCCGACCCAGCCGATCGCGTGGCCGATGTGCCCGCTGGCGCGCACGTCGTTCCCAGGGGATGAATAGAAGTAGAGCAGCCCGGCGAGCTCGGCGACCAGCACCACGTAATAGAAGGTCGGCAGCACGACCTCCATCGGTGGCTTTACGGGCCTCGTGTCCGCAATCACGCGTCAGTCCCCCGGACGTCACGGTACGCGAAGACGACGGCGCTCGCAAGAGATGCTATGATGCCGGCGTGCCAGATCCGATGACACTTGCGGTCATCGCCGTGGGGGCGACGGTCGGGGGAGCGCTGGTCTATACGTTTGCGCGCGGCGCGCAGACCAAGAAGCGCCACGAAGAGGTCGACGCGCGCGTCTCGAAGCTCGGCCGCAACGAGCCGGTCTCGCTGCACCCGAAGATCGACGAGCACACCTGCATCTGCACCGGCGCGTGCGTGACCGTGTGCCCCGAGAAGGACGTGCTCGGGATGGTCGACGGCAAGCCCAAGCTGATCAACCCGTCGGCGTGCATCGGCCACGGCGAGTGCATGCGCGCCTGCCCGGTCGACGCGATCACGCTGGTGATCGGCACCGAGAAGCGCGGCGTCGAGCTGCCGCTGTTGACCAGCGATTTTCAGACCAACGTGCCCGGGCTGTACATCGCCGGCGAGCTGGGCGGAATGGGTCTGATCCACAACGCGGTGAACCAGGGCGCGCAGGCGATGCGCGCGATCGGCGAGGGCCTGGCCGCCGGTCGCAAGCTCGCCGCGGCGCCTGGCGGCGACGTGCTCGACGTGTTGATCGTCGGCGCGGGCCCGGCCGGGCTGAGCGCCGCGCTGCAGGCCAAGTCGCTGTCGCTGCGCTTCGCGGTGGTCGATCAGGAGCAGCTGGGCGGCGCGCTGCGCTCGTTCCCGCGCCAGAAGGTGGTGATGACCGCGCCGGTGGAGCTGCCGCTGTACGGCAAGATCAAGTTGCGCCGCACCACCAAGGAGGCGCTGCTCGAATTGTGGGAAGAGGTCGTGCAGAAGACCGGCGTGCCGATCGAGGCGCCGGTCAAGGTCAACGGCATCACGCGCGAGGCGGACGGGACGTTCGCCATCGACACCTCGACGGGGGCGCGGCGAGCCGAGCGCGTGCTGTTGGCGATCGGCCGCCGCGGCACGCCGCGCAAGCTCGGCATTCCCGGCGAGGAGCTGCCCAAGGTCACCTACAAGCTGATCGAGCCCGAGCAGTATCGCGGCACGCGCTGCCTGGTGGTCGGCGGCGGCGACGCGGCGGTCGAGACCGCGCTGCTGCTCGCCAAGGAGCCGGACACCAAGGTCACGCTGGTGCACCGCAACGATCGCTTCGATCGCATCAAGCCCGACAACCAGCAATTGCTCGAGGTCGCGCGCATCGCCGGCACCCTCGACGTGCGCACCTCCGCGTCGCCGACCCAGATCGCCGCCGATCACGTGGTGGTGCGCGGCGGCGGGCACGGCACCGAGCGGCTGCCCAACGACTTCGTGTTCGTCGCCATCGGCGGCGAGCTGCCCACCGCGTGGCTGAACAAGATGGGCGTCGAGGTCAAGACCCTGCACGGCGAGGCCCATCCCGCGCTCGGTGGCCGATGAAACAGCTCGCGCTCCCCTGTCTATTATTGTTGCAGGTGATGCAGGCGGGCGCGGCGCACGCGTACTCGGCCGGCGTGTTCGGATTCTCGGGCAAGCCGCCCGCCGACTCGTGCACCGACTGCCACTCCGGCACCGCGCCGACCGTGAAGCTCGACGGGCCGAGCGAGCTCGCCGCGGGCGCCAGCGCGGTGTACACGTTCGACGTGGTGACCGGCGCGTCGAACCGCGAGGCCGGCTTCGACATCGCCACCAGCGACGGCACGCTCGGCGCGATCGCGCAGAACACCGCCAGCTTTCTGAACAACGGCGAGATCTCGCACAAGCTGCCGCTGGGCAAGGCCGCCACCGTGCAAGTCCGCTTTCAGCTCACCGCACCGGCCACGGCCGGCACGCTCACGCTGTTCGCCACCGGCCTGTCGGCCGACGGCGACGGCAACACCGACAACGACGGCACCGCCGCGACCACCTTCGCCGTCACCGTGACCGGCCCGGCCGATCTGGCGGGCGTCGACCTCTCCGGCGTCGATCTCGCGGCTCCGCTCGCCGATCTGTCGCCCGCCGTCGACGCGATCAGCAGCGCCACCAGCCCGGAGCCCGCGCCCGCGCCCAAGCTCGATCTCGGCCCGCCGCGCAACGAGCCGAAGTGGGCGTGCGATTGCCACCTCGGCCCGGCCGTCGAGATCGGCGCGCTTCCGCTGCTCCTGCTCGCCGCGATGATCGCGATCGCGCTGCGCCGCCGCAGCGGCTAGTACCTCGACACAGAGAAGAAACTGATCCGGCCGTAGGCCGGACCTTGCGCAAGCACTCCGGGGTTTTGAGCTGGGTGCGAGATCGCAATCAGCACGCGCCAGCCGCATTTGTTCAGTCTACTCTTGAACTACGCTCGTACTCAGGGGGTGGCGATGAACGGCAAGCGGATCGTGCTCGGTGGGTTGCTCGCGGGGTTTGCGATGGCGGTGTTGGATGGGATCACCAACGCGGTCATCTTCGGCAAGGCGTGGAAGGCGGCGTACCAGGCGCTCGGGCTGCCGGGGGAGAACGCCGGGATCCCGATCTTCTGGATCTCGTTCGATCTGTTCATGGGGATCGTGATCGCGTGGCTGTATGCGGCGATGCGCCCGCGGTTCGGCGCGGGGGCGCGTACGGCGATCTACGCGGCGGCGATCGAGTGGTTGCTGGTGCACCTCACGTTGTACTCGCACCTGGTCGACGGCGTCTTTCCGCGCGGCGCGCTCCTCGGCACCAGCGCGGGCGAGGCGGTCGCCGCGGTGATCGCCGGATTGATCGCGGGCAAGCTCTACCGCGAAGCGGCATAGGACGCGCGGCTGCTCGTCGTCGGCGCAGGGATTTTTGGCGTGACCGCCTGTTCCACCGCTCCTCTATGATCCCGGCGATCGGATCCATCGGCTCGACGAGGGCCCTGACGATCCTGCGCGCAGGCGGCGTCTCGACTGGGCGGCGCTCCTCGAGCGCACCTGGGCGATTCTGTCTTCCTTCACGCACCCCGCCCCGCGGCCGCGCCGCGCGCGAGCCACTCGAGGACTTCGATCCGCTGGCGATCGAGGTTACCCTGATCGACGGGAGGGCGTTCTGATGCCGATCCAGCAGATGGGTGCGATTGCGGGCGTGGTGGCCTTCTTCGTGCTCTGCATCTATCTCGTGGTTCGCTACAAAGCGAAGATCCGCGCCGCGTTCCAGGGCTTCGCGACCAAGCACGGGATCGCCTTCACCGGCGGCGCGTTTCCGTGCGCGGTCGGCAAGGTCGACGGCCGCTACACCGTCGTGCAGTCGCGCCCGCCGCCCGGGGCGGTGCAGCAGGTGGCGCTGTTCCAGGTCCACGTCGGCGTGCGCGGCGATCCGCCGCGCGGCATGGTCGCCTACGCGCGCAGCACCTTCGACAGCAAGGGAATCCGCCTCGGCGACGCCGAGCTCGACGACAAGCTGCACATCGACGCGCCCGATCCCGCGGCGGTCACCGCCTGGCTCACGCCCACCCGCCGCGCCGCGCTGCTCAAGCTCGCGACCACCAAGCACGCCTTCGCCGTGCCGGCCGAGCCCAACGACACCGGCCCGGTCGTGATCCTGTCGCAGCAGGGTTTCAAAGCGCGGCTCGAGTGGCTCGAAGAGCGCTACGGCGAAATCCTCGCGCTCGCCACTCAGCTCGACGCGTAGCCTCTAAGCCGCAATTATCAGACACCCTCGAGCGCTCGCCGCACGCTCGGCCGACGGCACCGCTCTGCGCGGTTAGTAGCCGACCATCTGGAACAGCGAGACGGTCTTGCCGTCCGCGCCGAGCAGGGCCATCTCGGTGGGCCCGATCGCCATCGCCGAAACGCTCGACACGCGCGGGAACGAGCCGGTCGTCGCGCACGCGTCGTAGACCGCGACGCCGGTGGTCGCGCCCGAGGTCATCACCATCGCCGACTGCGACGCGGCGAGCTGCTTGACCGGCACCAGATCGGTGACCGCCGGCGAGACCTTGCCGTCCTTGCCGACCGTCACCATCCGTCCGTCGCCGAGGAGGATCACCACCGGCGCCGGCGCGCAGCCCGTGCCGACCACCTGCTTGCCCGGCGCAGGCAGATCGATCAGCGCCGGCGTGCCCAGCTTGTCGGCGCCGCCGAAGTTGCCGTATACGCGCAGCACCGGCTCGTCGTCGTCGAGCGCGACCACGTCGGGTTTCCCGTCGCCGTCGAAGTCGACCACCGCGACCGCGCCCGGCGCATGACCGGCGTCGTACCTGAAGCCGTTGGCGGCCGGGAATTGCTCGGCGCTGACCGGCTTCGCCAACAACTTGCCGAGATCCGCGATCACCGCGATGCCGAGCCCGGGTGCGCCCACCACCAGCTCGTCGGACCCGTCGCCGTCCAGGTCCCCGAGCGCCATCCCGCGCCCGGGCGGCGTGGAGTCGACCGGCGCGCCGTTGCGCGTGCGGCGAAAAACCTGGAAGGGATCGGTGAGCCGATGGGCAAACTGCGGATCGGCGCCGAGGATGGTGATGGTGCCGCTTTGATCGAGGACCGCGACCACGCCGCGCCCGCCGATTCGCCCGCCCACGATCTGATCCGCCGCGCCGCCCGCGAAGAACGAGCCGACCGACTGCCAGGCGCCGGCGGTTTGGGTGAGCACGTCGACGACGCCGCGGGTCGGCGAGATGATCGCGACGTCGGGAGGTCCGGCGGCGTCGCCGAGGGTGGTGAAGGCGAGCGCCGTCGACGAGCCGCCCGACTCCACCGTTCCCTGCGAGAACACGCCGCCCGTGCCGCTACAACCGGCGAGCACGACGAAAACCAGTAGGCGGGTCACACGCACGTGGTTGGTTTACTGCACCGATCCGAGCGAGCACTGCCCCTTGGCGCAGCAGATGTTCGGGATGATGTGGCTGTCGTTGTGCTGGCGCGCGCCGGTGAGGGCCACGCGGCGCAACAGCACCGTCGAGCCGATCTTCGGCGCGTTGGAGAAGGTCACGTTGAGGCGCTGGATGACCGGGTCGTTGCTGGTGTCCACGCCGGTGCCGCCCGAGCCCGCCGAGCCGGTGCCGCCGGTGCCGCCCGTTCCACCGGTCGGATTGCAGCCGGCCGGATCGGGGTTGGTGCAGGGAACACCGCCGGTGCCCGTCCCGCCCGGATTGCCACCGCCGCCGCCGGTGCCCGTTCCGGTGCCGGTCCCGGTCCCGCCGCCCGGATTCGCGCCGCCGCCGCCGCCGGTGCCGGTTCCGGTGCCCGTTCCGCAGCCGTCGGGGTTGGTGCAGGGAGCAGTGCCGCCCGTGCCGCCGCCCGGGTCCGCCCCGCCGCCGCCGCCCGTGGGCGTGCCGCCGCCGCCGCCCGGAGTCGCGCCGCCACCGCCGCCACCGCCGGGAGTCCCGCCGTCCGGCAGCGGATTGCCAAAGGTGTCTTTCGGCGGCGTGCAGCCGCCTTCATCCGACGGCGCCTGCTCGGTCTCGACCAGCGGCACGAGGCCGCTCTCGCCGCCCGACAGGTGCATGGTGGTCGCGTTGACCGCGATCGCAGACAGCGAGGGCGCGGCGAAGTAGTGGGTGGCGCCGCACAACATGGCGTACCCGACCTTCTGGGTCACCTGGATGTTCGGCCCGACCAGGCGCGGATTCGCGCCGGTCACCTTATAGACTGCGTACGGCCCGACCGAGCCCTGGTAGGTCAGCCCATCCTCGATGAACCGCCCGCGATCTTCGTTGACCGTGAGGTCGAACTCGATCTGATTGACCGTCGAGTTCGGATCCGGCATGGAGGATTGACACCCCACCATCGCCCCCATCGCCATCAGCGCAACCACAAGCATTCCACGGTTCATGAGCAGTGACCTCCCAGCGGTGAAGGCCTAGTGCAGCGAGCGTGCCGGGAGATCGCCGGTTCCGCGAATGAGCTAAGTGCGCGAACCGCCGTGTTCGGGTCTGCGTCAGGTGCGACGCAGCGGGGTGGGGCCCACTCCATTCGAAAATCGGAAAGGTGGTTGATTCCGAGGACATTGCCCAATCCAGAGGGCACTGGGGTGGCGACTCTCCAAGCGCCTCCCGGACTTCTTGACCTGCGGCGCGATCTTCGGCAATGCTTCGCGCGTCGTTAAGGAGGTTCTTACATGCGTCACCTGGCGTGCTTCGCATTCATGATCGTCCTTGCTAGCTGCAACTCCGCCGGCCTGCCCAACGGCGTCGGAGCTGGTGGCGGTGGTGGTGGCGGCGGCAACGGCAGCGACGGCGGCGGCGGCGGCGGCAACTCGGACCTCGGGTCGGGCGCGCTGGTCGATCTCGCGAATCCCAACATGGGCACCGACGGCACCGGCGTGGCCGGCTCGAAGTGCCAGACCGCATGCGACTGCACGCCCGGGCTGGCCTGTCGCCAGGGCAAGTGCGCCATGTCGATGGTCGGCAAGGTCTACTGCTGCGAAGGTCTCACCTGCCCGGGCGGCTCGATCTGCCAGTCGATGGACGGCAGCGTCCATCAGTGTGGTGGTGGTGGCGGTGGCCCCGGTGGTGGCGGTGGCGGGCCCGGCGGTGGTGGTGGTGGTGGCGGCGGCGGAAGCTTCTGCACGATGGTGCCCTGTCAGAGCAGCGGCGGCTGCATGCAGCTCGGCTGCGGCTCCTGCGATCCGGCGACCAAGACCTGCCAGATGTAAGCTGCGCTATTCGTAGCGCAGCGCTTCGACCGGATCGAGCCGCGCGGCACGCCAGGCGGGGAACAGCCCGAAGGTGATGCCGGTGAAGATCGACAGCCCCAACCCCAGCAGGATCGACCAGTACTCGATGTGCAGCGTCCACGCGCCGAGCAGGTGCGTGAGCAAGAGCGCCAGCATCCACGACAAGAACAGCGCGCCGAGGACGCCGATCACCCCGCCGGTGAGCGCGATGAACGACGCCTCGAGCAGGAACTGCATCATGATCGCCGTCGGAGTGGCGCCGACCGCGCGCCGCACGCCGATCTCGCGCGTGCGCTCGGTGACCGTCACCAGCATGATGTTCATGATGTTGATCCCGCCCACGAACAGCGACAGCAGCCCGGTGCCGAGCAGCAGCATCTTGATGATCGCCAGGATCAGCCGCTCCTGATTGGCCTCGCCCTCTTCGCCTTCGATCTTGAAGTTCTCCACGCCCAGGTGGCGGCGCAGGATGGTGTCGCGAATCACGCCCTCGGCCGCCTTGAGCTTGGTCGCCAGAAGCGTGCTCTCGCCGAGCCGTACGAACACCCGGTTGGTCTCGTGCTGGGCCGAGAACATCGCGTCGAAGGTGGTGTGCGGGATGACCACCTTGTTGTTCCACAGCCAGAAGCCGTCGCCGCCGCCGCCGAGGACCGGCTTGACCTTGAGCACGCCGATCACCGTCCACACCTGGCCCTCGAGCGTGAGGGTCAGGCCGTCGAGGCTCTCCTTGCCCTCGAAGATCTCGTTGAAGATCGAGTGGCCCATCACGCACACGCGCCGCCGCTGGAACAGATCGTCGTCGGTGAGGAAGCGGCCCTTTTCGACCTCGAGGCGATAGAGCCCGAGCGCGTTGGGCGCGCCGCCCACCATGCGCACGTGCTTGCGCTTGGGCGTGTAGATGTTGGTGTCGCGCGCCGCCTCCGAGGCCACCGGCGCGCCGCCGAGTAGCGGCGAGCTCTCGAGGTTCTCTTGATCGCCGACCGCGAGCAGCCGCCGGGTCTTGTTGAGCTGCTTGGCGGGCGGCTCGTCGCGTCGGATCTGGACCAGATCGGCCTCGTTGGCGCGTTGCGACGTGCGCAACAGCGCCTCCTCGCCGCCACGCAGGAGGCCCGCGAGCAGCACGATCGAACCGGCGCCGATCATGATCCCGAGCAGCGTCAACGCCGCGCGCACGCGGTTGGTCGAGAAGGTGTGGCGCACCGAGCGCAGCTGATCAACGACTTTCATCGGCGCATCGCCTCGATCGCGTTGAGGCGCGCGGCGCGGCGCGCGGGGAAGAAGCCGAACAGCACGCCGATGCCGACCGAGGTCACCAACGCGGTCGCCACCGCGCGGTAGGCCACCACCGTCACCCAGGTGGCGTTGAAGTGGCCGATGATCGCGCCCGACGCCATCGCCACGCCGACGCCGGTGGCCACGCCGATCAGGCCGCCCGAGCCGGCGAGCACGATAGCCTCCAGGATGAACTGCATGCCGATGTCGCGCGGATTGGCGCCGATCGCCTTGCGGATGCCGATCTCGCGCACGCGCTCCGACACGCTCACCAGCATCATGTTCATCACGCCGATTCCGCCGACCAACAGCGCGATGCCGGCGATGAACCCGACGATCATCTTCATGGTCGCGAAGATCGCGTCGAACTTGTCCATGAACTTCGAGAAGTCGAACAGCTGGAAATCATCGACGCCATGGTGCCGCTCGACCAGCAGCGCGTTCATGATCCGCTTGACCACCTCGTTGTGCAGCTGGTCATCGGTGGTCATGACGATGCCGACCGCCGGCGTCACCGTCGGGTCCACGTCGACCAGCGTGTTGTAGGGCAGGATCGCCACGTCGAGCCAGTCGAAGCCCATGTTGATGCCCCAGCGCGGCTGGTTGGCGAGCTGGCCGATCACCCGGCAGCGCGTGCCCGACACGGTCAGCCAGTGGCCGAGCGCGTCGCCGTCCCACAGCTTCTCGGCGGTCTTGTGTCCGACCACGCACACCTTGGCGTGCTGCTGGTTCTCTTCCTCGGAGAACGTGCGCCCGCGCGCGAGGTGCATGTGGTACAGCGCGACCAGGCCGCCGTCGGCCGCCACCAGATCGGTGCGGCCGGTCACGCCCGAGTCGCCGACCACGTCGCGGCGCCACAACGCCGAGTACATGGTCCGGCCGGTAATGAACGGCAGCGACGAGAACAGCACGTCGCGGTCCTGCAGCGTGATGCCCTTGCCGTAGCTCGCGCCCTTGTTCTCGTTGCGCTCGGGCTTCTTGCCTTCGACCCACATGATGCGCGCGCCGCCCAGGTCCTCGAGGCCCTTGGCGAGCGTGGTCAGCCCGCTCTCGGCGAGCGACGACATCACCACGATCGAGAACGCGCCGATGGTGATGCTCAAGACGGTGAGCAGCGAGCGGAACTTATGCGCCCGCAGCACCTTCTGCGCGATGCGTAGGTACTCGAGCCACATTACATCTTATATTCGTTCTCGGCGGACGACGCGGGCTTGATTAGGATGCGCTCGCCCTCGGCGATGCCCGAGGTGATCTCGGTCTCGCGATCGTTGCGCGCGCCCACCTTGACCTCGGCCTTGTCGGTCTTCTGCTTGCCGTCGGCGCCGCTGGTGATCTTGGTGACGTACGACTTGCCGGTCTCCTTGACCACCGCCTCGATCGGCAGCGAGAGCACCTTCGGCTTGGTCTCGATGTGGATGCGCACGTCGGCGGTCATGCCCGGCTTGATCGATCCGTCGGACTTGCTGAGCGTCGCCTCGATCGGGAACACGTCCACGTCCTTGCCCTTGGGCGTGATCGACGACGGCGCAATCTTGGTGACCGTCGCCTCGTAGGTCTTGCCCGGCAGCGCGTCGAGCGTGAGCGTCACCTTCTGGCCCATCTGCACCTTGGCCACGTCGATCTGGTTGAGGTCGGCCTTGACGATCAGAGTCGACAGATCGGCGACGGTGAGCAGCGCCTTGCCCTCGAACGTCGCCTGCACGCCCGGCGTCACCACCTCGCCCGGCTGGATGCCCTTTTCGATCACCGTGCCGTCGAGCGGCGCGTTGATGGTCGTGTAGCGCAGGCGATCCTCCGCCGCGTTGAGCGCCACCTTGGCGCCCGACAAGATCGCCTTGGCGGTGTCGAGCGCGACGTTCTTCGACTTCAGATCGTTGGCCGCCAGATCCACATCGGCCTGCGCGACGCCGCGGCTCTCGAGGCCACGCTTGCGCCGATCGAGGTTGAGCTCGGCGTACTCGAGCCCGATCTTCGCCTGCGCGATGTCGGCCTCGTAGCGCGAGACGTCGGCGGTCGCGCGCGCCACGTCGCGCCGGTAGTCGGTCGAATCGAGCCGCAACAGCGGCTGGCCCTTCTTGACGCTCTGGCCCTCGATCACCAGCACCGCCTCGACCTGGCCCGCCACCTTCGACTTGATCTCGACGCGCTCGCGCGGCTGCACCTTGCCGGTCTCGATCACCTCGATGTTCAGGTCGGCGCGCTTGACCGTCACGATCAGCGACGAGTCGATGTCCTTGTGCACCGCGCCCGAGCTGCGCACCAACGCCAGCCCGGTGACCAGGATGACGACCGACCCGAGGATCCACGGCCAACGACGACGACGACGACGAACGGTGGTGCTCATGGTTGTGCTCCTACAATCTTTCCCAAAGAGGCGTCGAGCTCGAGCCACGCCTGCTGCAGCTGCGCGGTCGTGTCGACCAGCTGCTGCTCGGCGGTGGTCAGATCGTTCTGCCCGTCGAGATATTCGATCACCAGCGCGTCGCCGTTCTTGTAGCGACCCTCGAGGATCTTGAGGTTGTCGCTGGCCACGTCGCGCGCCTCGACGAGCGGCACGCGCCGATCGTACAGGTGCAGCACCTTGGCGTGCGCGAACCGTACGTCCGAATCGACCACGCGCACCGCGCGGCGCTTCTCTTCGATCAAGCGCGCCTCTTCGTAGCGCGCGTCGCGCGAGCTGGTCCAGGTGTTGAGCGTGTCAAAGAAGTTCATCGACAGCGTGACGCCGAGCGTGAGGTTGCCGGCGATGTCGGCGAACGGGTTGGTCGCGCTCGACAAGCTGCGCGAGCCGGTCACCGGGTTGAAGGCGTTGTTGGTGAGCTGAAACAGCCCGAAGCCGTTGAGCTGCGGATAGAAATTCGACATCGCGATGCGCACCGCCTGGTGCTGCGCCTCGACCTGCAGGCGCGCCTGCGCGACCTCGGGCCGCGCCGTGCGCGCGTCGGCGAGCAGCTCCTCGACGCTGCCCGGCACCGCGTCCGGCACCTCGAGCGCGTCGACCAGCACCAGATCGTCCTTCACGCCGAGCGTCACCGCGAGCTGCACGGTCGACTCGCGCAGCTGACCGGCCAGGTCGGCCAGCGACGACGCCAGATTCAAGCGGCGCAGCACCGCGCGGTTCTTGTCGATCGGCGGCGCCAGCCCCGCCTTGACGCGCCCGTCGGTGACCGCCTCGGCCTCGCGCAGGCGATCGAGCGAGTTGCGCTGCACCTCGATCAAGAGCGCCAGCCGGCGCACCGACCAGTACGCGCGCGCCACCGAGAGCGCCAGGTCTTTGCGCGCCTGGCGAATCGAGACGATCGCCGCCTCGTCGAGCTTCTGCGCGCGCTTGACGGTCGACTCCACGCGCAGCCCCGAGAAGATCGGCACGTTCAGGTTCGCCGACAGGTTGAACGTTCCGATGCCCGACTGCGGCGACTGGACGCTCGACAGCGACGAGCTGCCGCCCATCGACATGCACGAGTCGGGATCGGTCTGAAAGCTCACCCCGGCGATCACGCAGTTGTAGACCGTCGGCCCGCCGATGTTCGCCTTGTTGAACAGCTCCGAGATCGAGCCGTCGATCTTCAAGCTCACACGATCGAGCTGCGCGCGCAGGACGGCGAGCTTGGAGCGATCCTTGGCGATATACGCCTCGGCGACCATCGGCTCGGCGCGCATCGCCAGCTCGACCGCCTCGACCAGCGTCAGCGTACGGATCGCTGCGCTAGCCTGCCGAGTTGCGCTCAGACACGTCGCGCACACGAGCGCGATCAGAATCTTCCGCATGTTTTCCTTTTGTCTCGTCGGATTGAATGACCCCATCCTTGAAGCGCACCACCCGCTCGGCGTACTCGGCGATCGACGGATCGTGGGTCACCAGGATCACGGTCATGCCCTGCTTGTGCAGCTCGCAGAACAGCTCCATCACCTGCTGGGTGGTGGCGGAGTCGAGCGCGCCGGTCGGCTCGTCGGCGAGCAGCATGCGCGGCTCGTTGACGATCGCGCGCGCGATCGACACGCGCTGCTGCTGCCCGCCCGAGAGCTGGTTGGGCAGGTGGTCCATGCGATCGGCCAGCCCCACGCGCTCGAGCGCGCGCTCGGCCTTCTTGCGCCGCGCGGTGGTCGATTGCCCGGCGTAGATCATCGGCAGCTCGACGTTCTCCAGCGCGTTGTCGCGCGGCAACAGGTTGAAGGACTGGAACACGAACCCGATCTTCCGGTTGCGCAGCGCGGAGAGCTCGTACTCGTCGAGGTTCTCGATCGGTTCGTCCTCGAGGAAGTAGTGACCCGAGGTCGGGCGATCGAGCGTGCCGAGCAGGTTGAGCATGGTCGACTTGCCCGAGCCCGACGCGCCCATGATCGCGACCATCTCGCCGAGCTTGACCTCGAAGTCGACCTCACGCAGCGCGTGGACGAGGATCTCGCCCATCTGGTAGGTCTTCGAGATCTTCTCGAAGCGAATGAGCGACGCTGGGGCCACGGCTTTCAGCACCTTCATTTAGAGTCCCCGACGGTCATTCCGGTTCCCTCGGGGGACATTGTTTAGGAGGCCCCGCAGTATAGCCGACGTACCGCGACAGAACGGGCGACTGGCGTCACCTATTCCGCCGCCGGTGACAAATCGTCAGGCGGTGATTAGCTGGTAAGATGCCCCACCCATGGCGTTGCCGCGACTGGCCGGGCGTCGTCTGCGCTGGTTGACCCACCTTCTACGTTCGCCGCTCGGCGGAATCCTCCGCAGAATCGTCGCGCGCCAGATCGCGCGGCCGATCGCCGCCGTCGACCTGGCTCGCGAGGGCGATCCGCCGCCCTGGGAGCCGCGCCCGTGGCGCTAGGCCGCCGCGCGGTCGCCGACTTCGTCGCGGCCTATCGCAGCGGGCGTCGCACCCCGCGCGACGTGGCGGAGCGCGCGCTCGCCTTCGCCGCCGCGCTCGATCGGCGCGATCCGCCGATGTGCCTGTTCACGACCCTCGATCCGGCCGGCGTGCGCGCCCAGGCGGACGCGTCGGCGCTGCGCTGGCGCAACGGCCAGCCGCGCTCGCTGCTCGACGGCGTCCCGGTCGCCATCAAGGACTCGTACGACGTGGCCGGCGAGCCCACCTGCGCGGGCACCTCGTTCCTCGGCAAGACCCCCGCGGTTCGCGACGCCACCGTCGTGCGCCGGCTGCGCGAAGCGGGCGCGACCCTGCTCGGCAAGACCAACATGTACGAGCTCGGCCTGTACCCGAGCGGCCTCAACCTGCGCTTCGGCGCCGTGCGCAATCCATGGGATCCCACACGTGACACGGGCGGCTCCTCGTCCGGCTCGGCCGCCACCGTCGCGGTCGGGCTGGCGCCGATCGCGCTCGGCACCGATCTGGGCGGCTCCGTTCGCATCCCCGCCGCGCTGTGCGGCATCCCCTCGCTCAAGCCGAGCTTCGGCCGCCTGCCGCTCGACGGCGTGAGCCAGCTCGCCTGGTCGCTCGAGCACCTCGGGCCGATGTGCGCCACCGTCGACGACGTGCGGCTCGCGTTCGCCACCATGGCCGGCGAAAGCGCCGGCGCGCTGCCGGTCGGGCCGTTTCGGCTCGGCGTGTGCGAGGCCTGGTGGAGCGCGGCGTCGCCCGAGGTGGCCGACGGCTGCCGCGCCGCGATCGCCCGCCTGGTCGCCGCGGGTTGCACCGAGGTGGCGATCGAGCTGCCACACCTCGCGCTGGCCAACGCCGCCGGCTCGATCACCACGCTGGTCGAAGCGGCCGCCGCCAACGCCCGCCCGCTCGCCGCCGACGCGCCGTTCTCCCCGGCGGTGCGCGCGGGCCTGGAGTTCGGCCGCGGAATGCCCGGCGCGCTGTACCTGAAGGCGCAACGCGTACGCACGCTCCTCGCCGCCGATTTCGAGCGCGCCCTCGCGCAGGTCGACCTGGTCGTCAGCCCCACCACCGCCATCGCGGCGCCGCGCTATTGCGCCGACGCGTTCGCTTCCGGCGAGCTCGATCCGGGCCGCACCGAGGAGCTGGTGCACTACACGTTCGCATACAATCTCACGGGCCTACCCGCGGCGCAGGTGCCTTGCGGCCACACCGGCGGGGGACTCCCGATCGGGCTACAGATCGCCGCGCCGCCGGGCGGAGAGCTGCGCGCGCTCGGCCTCGCCGCGCTGCTCGAGCGCACTACCGGGGCGCGCGTCCCGCCGCTGTACGTCGATCTGCTCGAGTAAGGCCTAGTGAACGAAGTCCTTGTGGACCGGGGCCTTCGGGTTGTCTCCGTGCGCCAGCTTGTGCGCATGCCCAACCATCTCCGAGAGATAGGTGGCCAGGGCGCAGAACTCCACGCCTGGCTGCTCCACCGCGTAATGGACCGCACGATGGATCAAGCCGCGCGTGATCGCCCACCGCAGGTGCGGCTCATTCTCGAATTGTTTCTCTAACTTAGCGATCGCGTCGGACACTTTCGCTTCCAGCTCGTCTTGTGTGGCCATGTCCCTCACTAACATACAGGCCTCGAAATGTGGTAGGTTCCGCGGACCCCAAGGAGGTACCCATGCTCGTTCGGAATTGGGTGTTCGTGGCGACATTGGTCGGGGGCGTCGTGGGCGCGTCGGCAGTCGAGGCGCGCAAGGGCCGGCTGGGTGAGTCCGGCGGCAAGGCAATGACCGCCGAAGAGGCGATCGCAGACGCCGAGACCGCGCTCGACAACGGGCGCGTGGGCGACGCGCTGGATCACTCCGAGAAGCTGCAGAAGACGCGCGGCCTCAACAAGGAGCAGGTCAAGCGGGTCGAGCTGATCCTGGCGCGCTGCGGGCTGGTGACCGGCAAGTACGATCAGTCCGAGAAGATCCTGGGCAAGCTGCACAAGGCGACGCCCGACGACGTGCGCCTCACCGAGTGGTACGCGCGCGCTCTCGACGGGCTGGGCAAGGCCGATCAGGCGCTCGGCCTGTTGGCGGAGCTGGCGTCGAAGGACGCGCTGGCCGACGGCGACAGCTACTGGGCGCTGGCGCAGATCGAGCGCGCCAAGGGCCAGGAGAAGCAGGCACTCTCGCACGCCGAGCTCGCGCTGAAGAAGCCGATCGTGCTGCAGTCGGACGAGCTCGACAAAGAGATCCACAAGTTCATCGACGAGCTATCGACCTCCAAGAAGAAGTAAAAACGCGGTACACTGAGCCATGCGCTGGTTGGGGCTCGTGTGCTGCCTCGCCTTTTCTGCCGCCGGCTGCGACGACAGCTTCGAATCCCCCGAGCGACCCGACTTGTACAAGTTCCCGTATGACTTCGGAATCGCGGAGCGCGACGGCGGCCCCGATCTGGCCGTCCCCGATCAGGGCCCGATGCCCGACCTGCGCATGTTCGATCACCCCGACCTGACCGCGCCACCCGATCTCACGCCGGTCGACAGCAACTAAGCGACCATGCCCGCGCCGCCTGTGGGCCGCGGCGGCCCCGAGCTCTTTCGGCTGTTTGCCGTCGCTGCGCCGGGCATCGAGCCGGTGCTCGCGCGCGAGGTGGCGCTGCTGCCGATGCTGCCGAAGGGAATTCCCGCGTTCACGGTGAGTCGCGCATGCACGTCGGCGAATCAGGCGATCACCGACGCCGCNNCGAGGTGGCGCTGCTGCCGGGCGTGACCGGGGTGAAGGAGGTGCCGGGCGGGGTCGAGTTCGCCGGATCGTTGGCGGTGGTCTATGACGCCAACTTGTGGCTGCGCACGGCGACGCGTGTGCTGGTGCGCCTCGGTGAGATCGAAGCGCGCGAGTTCCCGCGCCTGCGCCGCTCGTCGGCGTCGCTGCCGTGGGCGGCGTTCGTGCCGCCCGATGCGCCGCTCGAGTTGCACGTGAGCCAGACCAGATCGCGGCTGTATCACACCGGCGCGATCGGCGAGACGCTCGAGCTGGCGGTGGCCGACGCGGTGAAGACACACCGGCCGGTGCAAGGCGTCGCGCCGATCGGCGTCTACGCGCGCGGCGTCGAAGATCGCTTCACGCTCAGCGTCGATACCTCGGGCGAGCTGTTGCACCGGCGCGGCTGGCGCGAGGAGAACGCCTCAGCGCCGCTGCGCGAGACGCTCGGCG
>PNAM01000109.1 GCA_003170275.1 Myxococcales bacterium | reverse complement strand
CGTACGAACTTTTCCTTGGACATGACCGTTCTCCTGATGGCGCTTCGGTTCGAGGGACCCTATGTATCAGAACCGCAACTTAATACAATTCGAGACCACTGCACGGAGCGGGCGACGGGGTTCGAACCCGCGACGTCTAGCTTGGAAGGCTAGAGCTCTACCAGCTGAGCTACACCCGCAAGCTTCGTCCGTTTATTTCTGCTGAGCCCACGTCCAGGATTGAACTGGAGACCTCGTCCTTACCAAGGACGTGCTCTACCAACTGAGCTACGTGGGCTTGAATTGCATGTTTCTCCTACAGCCATAGGGTGGAGGGGGAAGGATTCGAACCTTCGTAGGCAATGCCGGCAGATTTACAGTCTGCTCCCTTTGGCCGCTCGGGAACCCCTCCTCAGTTTTCTCAAAGAGCTGGCGACGGGAATCGAACCCATTACCTGCTGATTACAAGTCAGCTGCTCTACCAAGTGAGCTACGCCAGCGAAACGACTACAATTTTACTGGGTTGGCTTCCTTGGGTCTGTGCAAAAGGAGAGTTTCATATACTGGGCGACGAGCTGAGTCAAGGGATTTCCTACAGGATTAGCGCTCCGAGGACCATCAAACCGAGCGTGACGGCGACCGGAACCAGGATCGCGGCGATCGAGCCGCGGTACTCGGGCGGGGGTGGGTGATCGGGGTGGCGGGCGGCGTAGGCTTCGACCTCGATCCGGACCCGCGCGCACTCCTCCTGGAGCAGGGCGACGTTCTGGCGCAGGCGTTCGGCTTCGGGATCTTTTTCGGCCAGCGTACGCAGGTGGGCGGCCAGCCGCTCGGTCACCGCGCGCGCGTCCAGGCCCATCAGCTCGGCGTTGAGCTGGTCGGCGCCCGGGATCGACGTGCTCTCGCGGCGCGCGGGGCTCAAGTCGTCGCGCTTGGTGAGGTCGTTGAAGCCGTAGCGCTCGCCGTTGGCGTACCAGACCACCGCGTGCTGTAGCCGCGCGAGCTCGTGCATGAGCGCGTTGCGGTAGCGGCTCAGCGTCTGGCGCGCCGACCGTTGGTTGGTCAGGTCCCTCTCGAGCGCCGCCAGTTGGACGCGGGCGGCGAATGCATCATCGCGGTACATACGCCTCCATGATACGCGACAAACGGGCCGATATTCGGGGGGCTACATCACCCTGTGAGGATGTAGGTCGTCGCGCGGCCGGGGCAGGGGCGGCGGATCTTTCTTGAACGGGGGCAGTGGGTTGGCTGGCTTTCCCGGCTCGGCGACGAGCAGCTTGCGGAGCTGCTCCATCTGCTCGTTGGAGCGCTTGACCCATTCGTTGGACACGCCGATGCGCTCGGCGAGCAGCACGGTCTTCTCGTGCACCGACAGCGCGCGGCGCAAGAGGCTCAGCAGCTGCTGCTTGACCTCGTCGGCGTAGACCTGCCGGGCCTCGGCATCGAGCTCGGGCGGGATCGGCGCAGCCAGCAGATCGTCGTGGAACTCGCGGTACAGCGATGCGATCTGCGAGCCGGCGGCGGTCGCCCACTCGGGCTCCTTGATCTTCATCGCGTCGAGGTAGCGCGCTTCGGCGGCCAGCAGCAGCGTCGCCTTGGCCTCGACGTCCTTGTCGAGCTCGGCCAGGCGCAGCGGCTGCCGGCGATACTGCTCGTGCGAGACCTCGGCCAGGTAGAAGGCCGACATGGCGACGAAAAAGGTGTCGAGGCGCTCGATCGCTTGGTTCTTCTTGAACAGCTCGAGCGGTTGGGCGAGCGTCTTTTCGGCGCCCGGCAGATCGTTGGCCTCGAGCTGGGCCAGGCCGCGGCGGGCGAGCGCTTCGAAGCGATCGGGGAGCGGCAGATCCGCGCGTGTGAGGATCTGGGCGTAGACGGCGGCCGCGGGCGGCCAGCTCTTCTGCGCGACGAGCACCGCGCCCAGGCGGAACTGCGCGTCCAGCAGATCGCCGGCCGGCGCGGTCGCGCGCGCGATCAGCTTGCGATAGCGATCGGCGGCGGCGGGCCAGTCGGACAGCCCTTCGTAGCACAGGCCGGCGTTGTACAGCGACGGGTCGAGGTAGCGGGTGTCGGGCGCGGCGATCAGGCGATCGAACGAGCGCGCGGCGTCGGCGTACTGGTTGGCCTCGAAGGCCGCCTTCGCCTTTTCGAACAGCGCGGCGGGATCGACCACCTCGATCTCGCCCGCCCGGTTGCGCTCGAAGGTGATCGGATCCATCTGCACGCGCTGCGTATGCGCGCACCCGGCGACGAGCAACCACAGCACCAGCTTCTTCGTCGGCATCGGTTTGATCTAGCATGCAGACACCATTTTCGTTATGAAGTTCCGCCGATGCAGCACATCCCGCACCAGGCGCCGTGGCTTCTGGTCGATCGCGTGATCGAACGCGGGCCGGATCACGTGCGCGCGGTCAAGCGGCTGACGACCAACGATCCGCTGGGGATCGAAGGGCTGGCGGAGAGCCTGCTGATCGAAGCGCTGGCGCAGACCGCGGCGTGCTTGCAGGCCGGCGAGCTCGGGGCGCACCGCGGCTACCTGGTGGCCGCGGCCAAGTTCGAGTTTCACGGGCGCGCGCAGGTGGGCGACACGCTCACGCTCACGGCGATCCGTTCGGCGCGGTTGGGAGCGCTGGTCCGGTTCGAGGGCGAGGCGACGGTCGAGGGCCGGGTGCTGGCGCGCGGCGAGCTGACGTTTTCCGTCGAGGCGGTGGCGTGATCTGGATCGCGATTCCCTGCTTCGAGGGCGCCGGGCAGATCGCCGACGTGGTTCGAGGGGCGCGCGCGTCGGGACATCCGGTGGTGGTGGTCGACGACGGCT
>PNAM01000025.1 GCA_003170275.1 Myxococcales bacterium | reverse complement strand
GCGGGCGGCTTGGGAGAAGCGGGAACGCTGGTTCCGGAATTGCTGTGAGGGGGCGCGGGTCGCGGGGGTGTGGTTGGTGCGGGCAGTTGAACGCGGGTGGGGTTGGTGCGGGGCGGCGGCGTGTCGGCAATGTGCTGCACGTGGCTGGTTCAGGTTTACCGGTGCGGGGTGTTTGTGAAGGCGGCGCCGGCGGTTGAGCAACCACGAACATCGCTGACCCTTCTGCCTGAACTGTCAGGAATGTCCGTACCGCGGCGTTTTGGGCGGTTTTGTTCATTTTGGCGTTGACATGGAATAAATTAGTGCTAAATTGTCTTGATGACGCCGCTGCGACTTGGATTGAAGGCGCGGCGGAGGAAGAAGGAGCTGCGGGGGCGGCCGCCCAACGTGCCGGGAAAGCCGGGCGTTTCGCATTTGCGACGGGAGGTGCTGAAGCGGCGCTTTCCCGTGTTGGTGACGATGCGGGTGAGAGAACACGTCTGGAACTTGCGGTCGCAGCGGTGTTTCAGGGCATTGCAGGCCGCTTTCCGCAAAGGGCGCGACCGCTTTGGATTCCAGCTGAGCGAGTTCTCGGTGCAGGGCAATCACCTGCACTTCATCGTCGAAGCGGAGGATGAAAAGTCCCTCGCGCGCGGCGTTCAGGGCCTCACCATCCGAATGGCGAAAGCACTAAACCGGGTGATGGGTCGTCACGGCAAGGTGTTCACGGACCGCTATCACGCGCGCATCCTGCGCAGCCCGACTCAGACCGCTTACGCGCTCCGCTACGTGCACACCAACTACCAAAAACACATGACCAAGCTAGGCCAGTTCCTCCCCGCCCACTTCCTCGATCCCTACTCTTCCGCCATCCGCTTCCCCGATCTCACCCACCCGCCCCGCACCTGGCTCCTCCAAACAGCAGCGCCAGCTCCAAGCTGACCGCCCACTGCCTTCACAACCTCCCCGCACCGGTAAACCTGAACCAGCCACGTGCAGCACATTACCGACACGCCGCCGCCCCGCACCACTCCCACCCGCGTTCAACCGCTCGCGCAAGCCACCACCCACCCGCGCCGCGCCCCCTCACAGCAAATCCGGAACCTCGTGCCCGCACTTCCCAAGCCTCGCGCTTCCCAGACGCCCGCTCCGCGTGCGCCCGCTTCCCAGACGCCCGCTCCGCTACGCTACGCGTGCGGACGGCTTTCCCAAATACCGCACCACCAGCGCCGTGATCTCCGTCGCCAGCGATCCATCCGTCAGCTTCTTCGGGTGATAGATCGTCGCCGCGTGCGTCAGCGCCTCCACGCTGGTCACCACCACGAATGCCGCGAGATCCAAATCCACTGGTCTCAGCTCATCGGTGTGCATCTCCATCCACGCGCGCTGCAGGCGCATCGAGCGCGCCTCGACGTCGTGCACGTGCCCCAGCCGCCCGACGCGCGGCACCTGCTCGATCAACACCTTGTGCAGCGCCGGTTCGATCGCGTGCGCGCGCAGCAGCAGCTCGACCAGCTCACGCGCTGCGGCGGCGAGCGGCAGCTTGGCCACGCGCTCGAACGCGCTCGAGAGCTCGGCCGACATCAGATCCGTGTGGCGCTCGACCAGCGCAGCGACCAGCGCTTCCTTCGAGGGGAAGTATTGGTACAGCGATCCCACGCTCACGCCGGCCGCCTCGGCGATGCGGTTGGTGCTGGCGCGATCGAAACCTTCCTTCACCAGAACACGAGCGGTGGCGGTCAAGATCGCGTCGATGGTCGCCTTGGAGCGCGCCTGCTGGGGCGGTTTCCGTGGAGAAGTTCGAGGTTTGGGCGCCATGTTTCGGTTCCTTTTCACCCGCGCCGGGACGCGAGTAGCCAATGTGAGCGATGACTCGCATTATAGGCACATGGAAAACAGCGCTGCAATCCCCACCGTTCCCGGCCTGCCGCTGCTCGGCAACCTGTTCCAGTTTCGCTCCCACCGGCTGGCGCTGCAGCGCCGGCTGGCCGAGAGCGACGTCGCCTGGTTTCGCATGGGCCCGATTCCGGTCTTGATGCTCTCCTCCCCCGAGCTGGTGCACGCCGCGCTGGTCGACCAGGTCGACGCGTTCGTCAAGAGCCGCGGCCTCAGCCACTTCGGCCGCCCGCTGCTCGGCGACGGCCTGCTCACCAGCGAGGGCGAGGTGCACAAGCGCAACCGCAAGCTGCTGGCGCCCGCGTTCCAGCACAAGCGCATCGCCAACTACGCCGAGGTGATGGCCGCCGACACCGAGCGCGCGCTCGCCGCCTGGAGCGACGGCGCCACCCTCGACGTCGCCGAGGAGATGATGAAGCTCACCCTCACCATCGTCGGCCGCACGCTGTTCGACGCCGACGTGACCGCCGAATCGCGCGTGGTCTCGCAAGCGCTCACCGACGCCATGGAGTACATGATCGACTCGGTCTCGTCGCTGGTGAGCTTCCCCTACAAGTGGCCGACCCCGCGCAACCGCAAGATGCAGCGGGCCATCCGCGCGCTCGACGAGATCGTCTATCGCATCATCCGCGAGCGGCGCGCCGAGAACGTCGACAAGGGTGACGTGCTCTCGATGCTCCTGCTCGCGCGCGACGAGGATGACGGCGCCGGGCTGTCCGATCCGCAGGTGCGCGACGAGGTGATGACCCTCATCCTCGCCGGCCACGAGACCACCGCCAACGCGCTGGCCTGGACCTGGCACCTGCTCGCGCAGCACCCCGAGGCCTACGATCGCGTGCAGGCCGAGACCGATCGCGTGCTCGCCGGCCGCACGCCGCGCATGGAAGATCTCCCCAACCTGCCGTACACGCTCTCGGTCCTCAAGGAGGCGATGCGCCTGTACCCGCCCGCTTACCTCATGGGACGCGAGGCGACGCGCGACGTGCAGCTCGGCCCGCACCTCTTGAAGAAGGGCACGATCGTCATGATCAACATCTTCGGCCTGCACCACCACGCGGCGTACTTCACCGATCCCGAGCGCTTCGACCCCGATCGGTTCGCGCCCGCCGCCGAGAAGCAGCTCGCCAAGGGCGCGTACATGCCGTTCGGCGCCGGCCCGCGCATCTGCATCGGCAACCACTTCGCGATGATGGAGGGGCACCTGATCCTCGCCACCCTCGCGCAGCGCGTCCGCTTCGTCGCCGATGCGCCTGCCGCGATCGAGCCCGAGCCGCTGGTGACCTTGCGTCCGCGGGGCGGCGTGCCCCTGCGCGTCATCCTACGGCGACGCCAACAACGTAGTACCCTGGCGGCGTGACCAGGCACTCGCACTGCTCCTACTGCGGCACCCGCTTCACCGGCGCTTCCTGGCCGCGGACCTGCGCTGGCTGCGCCAACGTCAGCTACCTCAACCCGATCCCCGTCGCGGTGTGCCTGCTCCCCGTCGACGGCGGCCTGCTGGTGATCCGCCGCGGCATCGAGCCGCAGCTCGGCCGGCTCGCGCTCCCGGGCGGCTTCATCGACGGCGGCGAGACCTGGCAGGCCGCCGCCGCGCGCGAGCTGTACGAGGAGACCGGGATCACCATCGATGCCGCCGAGGTCACGCTGTTCTCGGTGCACAGCGTGGCCGAGCGCGATCTGCTGCTCTTGTTCGCGCTCGCCCGCCCGAGGCGAGCCGCCGAGCTGCCCGCCTTCGTGACCACCAACGAGACCACCGAACGCCTGGTGATCGACAAGCCCACCGAGCTCGCGTTCGTGTTGCACACGCAAGCCGCCGCCGCGTTCTTCCGGGGAGGAAAATAGTCATGGATCCCGTGCTTCCGCGAGACGTCGCCGCCGTCGCTGCGCTGCTGCGCTCGATTGCCGCCCAGCCGCCGGACAATCCGCAGCTCGACTCAGGGCCGTGGGACTTTCTCCAGCGCGTCTCCGCCGACGATCAAGAGAGCCTGGTGCGGCCCGCCTTGCACCAACTGCTCGACGACGCTGACGCGCGCGTGCGGCTGCGGGCGCTCGGCTCGCTGATGAGCCTGCCCGATCGGCCGGAGACGGTCGAGCGGCTGATCGAGCTCGCGCGCGGGCGCGCCACGCGCTTTTCCGGCATCGAGGTCGACGGCGAGCGGCTCGGCGAGCGCATGTCGCAAGCGCTCGCGCAGAACGCGGTCACCGCCGGACGCGCGCGCGAGATCACCGGCGTGATGCACACCCTCGCCGGCAACGACTTTCCCGGCGAGTCCGGCGCGTCGCTGATCGCCGCGCACGATCCCGACTGGGCGGTCGACCTCGCGCGCCGTTTCGCCCAGTCGCGCTGCGCGCCCGGCTTCTGGGCCAGCCTCGCCGGCTGGACCGCGCTCTACCAGCGCGATCGCCTCCTGCCCCTGCTCACCGCCCTCGCCCCGCTCCCCCCCGACGACAAACCCGCCGTGCTCGCCGAAATCAGCGCCAAGTTGGCCATCGACGACCTGCGCCGCCGCGGCCTGTGCGCCGCCGACGGCATCCCCGCCCCCCAAAAACCCGCCCCCACCCTC
>PNAM01000077.1 GCA_003170275.1 Myxococcales bacterium | reverse complement strand
CCGCGGCAGGCGCGGGCGCGGCGGCCTTGGGCGGCTCCGCTTTCGGATCGGGCGCGGGCATCGCCGCGGGATCGAGCTTTTCGTACACCGAGCGCAGCCACGCGGCGTCGACCAGCGGGTTCCACTTGCCGCCGAGCGGCTTGACCGCGATCGTCGGGTCGACCTTCTCCTCCGGCTTGATGCCCGCCGGATTCAGATCGCCGATACCCCACAACAGCGTGGTCGAGCCGATGCGATTGCGGAACGCGGTGCACGCCTGCGTCACGCCGTCCTGATCGAGCCGCGGCTCCTTGGCGCGCAGCTCGCTCACCAGCTGCGCGTACGACTTCGACAGCGCCGCGAGCGCGCGGTTGTGCTCGATGGTCTTCGGGTGATCCTTGGCGAGCCACGCCGCGAAGATCTCCTCGGGCTTCTTGCCCGGCATGGTCTTGGCCAGCGCGGCGAGCTCCTTCTTGCGGCGATCGAGCAGCGCCTGCTGGTTCGTGCCGAGATCGCCCGGCAGCACGCCGAACGCCGCCAGGATCGTCTCGAGCGCCGAATCGCCCTTGAGCGCCTCGAAGCGCGGCGCGGCCTCGGCCCAGTGCATCAGCTTGGGCGGCTCGGCCTTGTTCTCGACGGGCTTCTCGGCGCCGGGCGCGCCCTTCGCCGGAGCCGCGTTGGGCACCGGCGGCTTTTCCTTCAGCAGCGCGGCGAGCAACTCCTGGATCTGTTGGGCGCCGGGCATGGCGACGTTGAGCGCGGCGGTGATGCGCGCCCAGAACTTCGGCGCGTCGATGCCCTTGCCGCCATCCACCTCGGCGAGCTTCTTCTGCACCTCGGCAGTCGGGCCCAGCCGCTCGAGCGCGGCGCGCGTGGCCTTGACCGCGTCGAGCCCGTTGGCGATCGGCGCCAGCGTCGCGGTGACGAACGCCGGGCGCTGCGCCTCGTCGAGCTTCTCGGCTTCGGAGACCAGGTAGTCGCCCGCCTTGTTGCCCTGGTAGCTCGCCTTGAACGTCTCCAGCACCTGGATCGCCTTGATGGCGTCGTCGGTGAGCGAGTAGCCGGGGTTGAAGCCAGCCGCCAGTACGGTCTCTTTGCCGGCGAGATGGCCGCCGCTGTAGAGCTTGCTCGCGAACTCCTCGGGCGGGGCCGCGTGGTCGGTCGGGGTCAGCGCGTTGAGCAGCTTCTGGTACTCCTGCACCACGTTGCCCCAGGTGCGCGTCTGGAAATCGAAGTACTGGCGCGCGGCGAATTTCTCGGTGAAGGTCGCCAGCGTTTCGCCCTTGAGCTTGAGCTTGGTCCAGTTCGAGAACGCGGTGCGTGCAGCGTCGCCGCCGCCCGGCGGAAACGCGGCCGGCGGCGGCATCGACTTGAGGCCGCGCGTGGCGGCACTGTCGACGATCTTCTTCTTCGCGTTGACCTTCTTGTGGTAGTCGTCCTCCTTCTGCTTGGCCTCCGCTTCCTGCTTCTTCTCGTCGGCCTTGCCAGCGTCGAACGACTTCTGCACCGACGGGTGGAGTGGGGCGCTGGCGGCAGGCGCGGCAGCACCGGGCTTGGCATCGGCGCCGCCCTTTTGCGCGCCGCCGGCCTTGGCGCCACCGGCGGCGGCGGCGGCGCCCGGTGCGGGCGCGGCGGCAGGAGCAGGCGCGCCCTTCGCGGCGGCGGCGGGTGCCTTGCCGGGCCCGGGTGCGGCGCCGGCGCCCGACGAGAGCTGCTGCAGCCGCTGGTTGAGCGACTGATGCTGCGTGATGATCCCTGCCGGACCGGCAGCGACGGCAGGTCCGGGCGCCGTCGACGGCGAGGACTTGGGAGCCGGGCCGTCTGCTTTCGGCTCGCTGCCCGCCCCCTTGGCGCCGCTGGTCGGTCCCTTCTGCTGCGCGGTGCTCTTGCCGCCCGACGAGGGAGCGGGGTTGGCAGGCGGCGGCCCCTTCGACGCGGGCGCGGGCGCGGGCGCGGCGGGCGCGGCGGGCTGCTTGATCTTGGGCACGACGCCCAGCGACGGCGCCGACGCGCCCGGATCGGCGGGCAGCGCCGGCAAGGTCACGTTCGGAACCGCCGGCACGGGCGCCGGCTGCGGGATCGGCGGCGGCTCGGGGATCGGCGCCGGCGGCTTCAAGTGCGGCGGCATCTTCGGCTGCGGCGGGGGCGGCGGGGCGGGCGCCTTCTCCTGCTCGGTCGGCGCCTGTCCGGCGTGGCGACGATCGGCTTCCTTCGACGCCACCAGCAGGCGCTGCCGATCGGCCTCGACGTCTTTGGCGTGCGCCTTGACCTTCGACGCGAACTGGTTCTTGGTGTCGTCGATCTTCTTGTCGTGCTGCTTTTGCGCCAACGCGAAGTCGGCCTTCTGCTTGGCCACCTCCGCCAGGTGGCGCGCCTTCTGTTCGGCGACCGCCGCCAGCCAGTCGGCGATGTGCTTGGCTTCGAGCGCGTCTCGCGCGACCACCACTTCCTTCTGCAGCGCGGGGATGTTCTCGCCGGTGTCGGGATCGATGCCCATGTGCGCGATCTGCGCGCGGCGCCAATTCAGGATCAGCCCGCCGGCCATGATCGGATTCGACTTGGACATGACCGCGACTGCCTTGGCCAGCTTCTGCGTCGGCGTGGTGCACGCGTCCTCGGGATCGATCGCCTCGGCATCGTCGGCGTGCTCCTGGTACATGTCCCACGCCTTGCCGGTGATGCCGAACATGGTGGCGAAGTTCACCGGCGCCACGGTCATGCCGTTCTGCCAGTCGGGCGGCAGCTCCTCGAACTGACGCGCGGCGGCCTTGAACGACTTCAAGACCGGGGCCAGCTTCTCCTTGGCTTCCTTGTTGGCCTGGTCGTCCGAGGACTTCTTGCCGCCCTCCTTGACGCCGTCCTCCATCTTGGAGGTGTCCTTGCGCAGGTGCAGGCCGTTGAGCAGCTGCGTGCCGCCGGGCCCGCCGAGCTGGATCGAGATCGGCTCGAACGGCTGGAACTTGCCGAGGTCGATGCGCGCGAACTCCATCTCGGCAAGCACCCACTTCTTGTCGATGATGGTGAACCAGCAGATCGAGGCGTAGAACGTCGCGATCAGGCGCCCGATGATCACCAGTTGCGCGGCGACGAACGGATCGATGTTGATGCGCGCGCCTTCGCCCGGCTTGAACGACCCGGAGATGTCCGCGCCGAGCAGCAGCTCGAGGCGCGCCGCGAGCTCGGCGCCGATGCCCGCCTTGGCAGTGGCGATGAGGAGCTGGATCTCGCCGACGATCTGCACGTTGAACGACAGCTCGAGGTACGCGGCCATCGAGATCGAGCCGCCGAACTTGATCTCGGGCAGTCCGCCGGAGGAGAGCGCGTCGAGACCGCCGACGATCTCGGGGTTCTCGAACTTGAGCGTGGGCATGCGGTAGCCCGCGTGAATGCCCATGCCGAACGAGAGCCCGATCGAGGCCACGCCGATCGAGAGCAGCGGGATGGTCGGGAACTGCTTGTCGAAGCCGCCGATATCGCTGTACCCGGGATTCTGCGGTTTCTCGACGGGCGACAGCCCGATGATCTGGAAGCCGCCCTGCTGCGAGTACTCGACGCCGACCTCGAGCTCGAGCTCCGCGGTCGGCGCGATGTTGATGGTCGCCTTGACGCCGAAGCCCTTGCCGGCATGGTAGCCGAGCGACAGGGTGCCCTTCTTGATGTACTGCGAATCCTTGGGCACCAGCTCGGCCTTGACCGTGATGCCGTCTTTGTCGACGTCGCCCGCGACCTTGCCGCTCTGGAAGCCGGGCACCATGATCGGGAACTCGATGTGCGCGTACAGCCCGCGTCCCGTCGCGTAGCCCGCTACGAACGTGCCGTCGCCGGTGTACTTGTCGATCGGCGCCGAGAAGCCGCTCGACAGCTCGGCGGTGATGCCGTGGTTCTTGACGTAGCCGACCTTGATCGTCGGATCCTTGAGCGGCAGGAACGACGGCGGCTTGAGCAGGATGGTGCCGAGGACCGACTCGAGCGACCACGCCTTCATGACCACGTGCAGCTTGCCGTTGTCGACCCAATCGGCGAGCGCGCTGCCGCCGGCGGGCTTGACCTCGAGGTCCGCGATCAGCCCCAGATCCTTGAAGCCGCCCGGCGTGATGATCGCCTTGCCTTCGACGGAGAGCATGGGGAAGTCCGCCTTCGCCGTGAGCAGGGCGCCGGTGAACTTGTTGTCGTCCATCGTCGCCGTGCCGCCGAGCGTGACCTCGCCGACCTTGACGTGCTTGACGGTGAGCGCGCCGGACAGGCCCTTGCCCTTGGTGTAGCTGCCGTCGACGGTGATGTCGACCTCGTTGAGCCCGACGGCGGGGATGCCGTTGATCTGCGCGTCGAACTTTTCGATGCCGTAGTCGAGGCCTGCGCCGCCGCCGATCTGCGCCCAGAAATCCACCGAGGGAGCGCGCCCGAACGAGACGCCGGGTATCTTCGCCGCCAGGCCGGCGGTCTCGATGCGCCCCGACACCTTGAACGCCGCCGGGCCGCCGCCCACGCCGGCCTCCACCTTGAGCTTGGCGGTGGCCAGGTTGGCGATGTCGGCGTCGACCACGCCGTCGAGCTTGACCGCGCCCTTTTCGTAATGGATGTGCGCGCCGCCGGTGAAGGTGATCTTGCCGGGTTCGCTCTTGAGGTGCAGGTCGCCGTCGACGGTGACGCCGGTCTTCTTTTCGTAGGCGAACTTGACCATCGACTTTTCGTCGAGGCCCGGAATGCCTTTCACCGCAAAGCTCGCTTCCGCCTTGACGCCTTCCGCCTTACTGTAGGTGACTAGCGCGCCGGGGCCGCTGTTGAAGCTGTCGAAGATCGGGCCGGGGACGTTGAGCTTTGTAATGTGGCCGGCTACGTGGACCTCGTTCTCAGTGAGCTTGAAGGTGACCCCGGCCGTCATCAGCGACTCATCTTTGAGCTTGAGCGCGACGCCGGCCGCGCCGGTGGAGAACTTCTTGCTGGCGTAGCTGAGCTCGAACTCGGTCGCGGCGAACGGACCGAGCTCGTTCAGGTGCACCATCGCTTTGCCGCTCAGGTCCTTGCCCTTGACCGTGAAGTCGAAGTCGCCGCCGCCGATCTTGTCCGGCAGCTCGACCTTGGTCTTCACCGTGCCGGAGAAATCATTCTTCTTCAGCGACATGGTCGAGCCGGCCAGGAACGTGACCGTCGCGCCGCCCACCGTGAGCGCCGGCAGGTTGGCCGGCATGGTGGCGGTCACACCCTGGTTGTTGACGTCGAGGTGCAGCTTGGCGCCCTTGAGCGGGTCCATCTCGAAGTTGACGTCGCCGGCGACCTCGAACTTGCCGGTCCTGAAGTCGACTGACGTCGGGGTGATCGCGCCGCTGGCGATGCCGGGGATGTTGACGTTGATGACGCCGCCCTCGAGGAGCCCTTTTTTGAGATCTACCTTCAGACCCTTGCCGCTCAGCTTGTCGGAGACGTCGAAGTTGATGTCCTCGACGGTGCCGGTGAACTCCTTGTCGTAGGCGAGCTTGAACGCGCCCGACGCCACTTCGCTACCGCCCGCCTTGAGCTTGCCGGTGCCGGTGACGTTGCCGCCGACGCTGAGCGTCTTGTCGTAGTGCACGCTCACGTTGGCACTGGTGAAGTGCAGGTCGACGTTGCCGCTCAGGCCGCCAGCCATCTTGTTGGCGAGCGCTTTCGGATCGATCTGCACGTCGAAGGTCTTGGCGGTGACGTCGCCCTCGAGGTTGGTGATGCTCACGCCCTCGAGCCCCTTGATGGTGATTGCCCCCCCGGTCGATTTCAACTTGGTGTGCGCGCCCGTGCCCGCCGACGCGGCGACCTTGCCCTCGAGGATGTGGTTGGTGGCCTCGCCGAGATCGACCTCGCCGCCCGCTTCCCAGCGGAACTTGCCGTGGTCCCAGCCGATGGTCGCTTCGGCCTTGCCGGTCGCGCCGGCGCTGTGTGCCTTGATTTCCCCGTTGAGCATCTTGCCGGGCTCGAGCGCGACCTGCCCCGAGTCGATGGTGATCGACATGCCCGAGACGTTGATCGTCGAGCCGGGGATGGCGGTGACCTGGCCGGTGAACTGCCCGCCGGCGTACTCGGCGGTCATGGTCTGGATGATGTTGGCGCTGGCCAGCTGCGGCGCCGAGAAGTGCGGGTGGTCGGCGTGGAACTTCCAGGCGTTGGCGCCGGCGGTGCGATCGTAGTTGACCGCCAGCGTGCCGGCGAGCTGATCGGTCAGCTTGGCCAGGTCGATGGTGGTGTCTGCGTGCACGTCGACGCCGCCGCCCTTGCCTTTGGGCTTGATGGTGACCGCGATCGGATCGATGCCGGGGAACGTGACCGAGCCCGACACCTGGCCGCTGATCCCTTTTTCACGATCGAGCCGGATCTCGGACGAGCCGTCGATCACCGCGTTGACGCCGCCGAGATCGACCGACGTGCCGCCCTTGATCACCGCGAACATGCTGGTCTTGTCGAGGTGACCTTCGGCCAGCGTGAAGCCCTTGAGCGGCCCAGAGTTGAACACCACGTTCTCGACGTGGGCGCACAGCCCGTCGGTGTCCGAGCCGCTCAGCTTCAGGTGCGCGCCGGCGTCGACCATGCCGCCGAAGCTCTTGAGCGGGATGGAGGTCTCGCCGGTCCACGCCGGGCCGCTCTTGGAGAAGCTGAAGGTGGCCGCCTCGGTGAACTCGGTCGCCTTGACCTCGCCGGTGATGGTCACACCGGTGATCGAGCCGCCTGCGGTGATCGGCTCCACGTGCCCGGTGACCGTGCCGTCGAGCACGTTGACGTCGAGGCCGTGGAAGGTGAACTCGTTCTTGGTGAACAGGCCGACCACGCTCACCGACGCGTTGCCGAGCTGCACGCCGGGCAGCGCCGCGTTGGTGATGGTGATGGTGCCGTCGAGGCTGCCGGCGTTGTAGCCGCCCGAGAAGGTGCCCTCGACGATGGTGCCCAAAGAGAAGCTGCCGACTGCGTTGCCGGTGACCTGCTTGCCGTCGATCTTGAGGTTGGTGCCGGCGCCGATCACCAGCTTGGCCGCGCCCATGGGGATGGTCACGTCCTGGCCGAGCGCGATGTCCGCCTGGATCTTGCCGTCGCCGATGGTGACCAGGCCGAACTTGAGCGGCTCCAGCTGCGGCGCGGTGAACTCGAGATCGGGCACGGTCGCCGAGAGCTTGCCGCCCACGTAGCTCACCTGCGCGGTGCCCTTGACGCCCGGCAGATCGAACGGGATCTGCGCGCCCGCCTCGACGGTGATCTTCGTGCCGTCCCAGTGGATGGTGGCGGCGACGTTGGCGTTCAGGCCGGCGATGTTGAGCGTGCCGGCGAGGGTCGCGTCGATGCTGGGGCCGCTGCCGCCGACGCTGATGGTGCCGGTGAGCGTGCCGACGCCGCCGGCGAAGCCGGTGTCCAGCTTGGCCTGCGCCGAGCCGTCGAGCGTGATGTCGATGCCGTTGGGCGTCTGCTTGAGCGTGAGGACCATCGCCGATGACTGGATCGGGAAGTCCTTGGAGACGAAGTCGGCCGGGCTGATCGGCACCGTCGCCGAGAAGCCTTCCTTGGTGAGCGCCAGCGTCGCCTTCTTGAGGAACACGCCCGGCACGTTGACGTTCAGATCGAGCGAGCCGGTGACGCCGCCCTCGCCGTCGATCTCGAGGACGCCGGCGGTGCCCTTGAGGCGACCGTCGTCGACGCTGGCGCGCAGCGTGCCCTTCTTGACCTTGGCGCCGTCGAGCTCGACGATGCACTCGGTGAGCCCGAGCGGGCCGAAGCGCGCGGCGGGCAGCGTCAGGCGCTTCTTGCCGCCGTCGGCGTCCTGCGCCGAGCCGAGATCGAGGTTGAGCGTGCGCTGCAGGATCTTGAGCGCGAACGGTCCCGCCGGTGCGGCGTCGCCGCCGGCCGGTGCCGCGTCGCGCGAGATCGTGCCGGCGGGCGCGCGCTCCTGCACGCGCAGCGACGACGCGCCCGGCGACGCGCCCGAGGCGACCGCGTCGGCGACCCGCTCGGCCTCGCGCTCGATCGCCGAGCCCGGCTGCGACACCGACGGCGCGGTGGTACGCGCGCTGCCGGCTTGCTGCGCCACGTGCGCGAGCTCGTGCGCCAACAGGCGCTTGCCGGCAGGCGTGCCGGGGTCGAACTTGCCGGCGCCGAAATGGATGTCGGTGCCTTCGGTGAACGCGTTGGCGCCGGCATCGCTGGCGCGCCGGGCCGCCGCGGCGTCGTCGTGGATGCGCACCGCCGCGAGCGAGACACCGAGCTTGGGCTCGAGCTCGCTGCGCACGCCGTCCGGCAACGAGCGGCCGGCCGAGCGCGCGGTCGGGCTCAGATAGCGGGTCGCGTCGGCGCCCAGCCGATCGACGACCAGCGCGCGCGCGTCCCGGCCGCCGATCTTTCGACCGGACAAGAGCTGCAGCGCGACCGCGCACACGCGCGCCTGGTGCGCGTCGCCGGGCGGGCCGAGCACGGTCTTGAGCTGCGCCGCCCGCGCGCCACGCGCGATCAGCACCTCGAGCGCGTCGGCGAGCTTGCGGCCGTCGGCGAGCGCATCGCTGTGCTCGTGCGTCGGCTCGTAGGCGGCGAGCGCGATCGGTCCCGGCGTCACGCGCGGCGCGCGACCGAGCGCAGCGCGCACCGCCACCTGCGCGCGCACCCGCTCGCGGCGCACCGAATTGGCGCGTCCATCGAACGGCCCCATGCGCCGCAGCACGCGGTGCACCTCGGCCTCGGCGCCCACGCCGCCGCGCTCCGGACGCGAGCCGCGCGCCGGCGCCGCCGCGCCCATCTGCTGAGCCGCGTGCACCGCCTCGTGGGCCAGCACCGCCTCGCCGCCGCCCGACAAGAGATCGCCGGCGACGAACACCTCGGAGCCGAGCGTGAACGCCGGCGTTTGCAGCCGCGCCGCCACCAGCTCGACCAGCTCGCCGGTCACCACGTGGATGCCGACCAGCGGCATCCCGATCGCTTCCTCGGCCAGCTCGCGCACCGAGACCGGGAAAGGCCGCCGCACCACCGTCGCTGCGCGCGCGAACGCCTCGTCCCAGATCGCCCCCGCCAGCGGCGCGCCGAGATCGCGCACCAGCTCCATGAACGCACGCCGCCGTTCGAGCGGCGGCAGCGCGCCGCGCAAGAGCCCGGCCAGCGCCAGCGGATCCGCTCCGACGTCGAGCAGATAGCTCCAGATCGCGCGCGGCGAGCCGGTGAGCAGCTCGGACGGCAATTCCTCGAGGCGCTTCGGTGCCCTACCGGTGGTCGGTCGGGTGGGAGTCGCTACTTCGAGGTCGAACAGGCGATCCACGGCGCTCCCAGGGAGACTAAGGGTAACCTGCCTCCTCAATTGTCGTCCATGGGGATGATAAAGTTGCGTGTGTTACGTAAGTCACCGATTCGATGTAGGTTTGCGTGGGCGTGATAGAGTGCGTTTCCGTGGCCCGGATCATCTTGGTAGAGGCGGACGCGCAGCGGCGTGGGGCGCTGGCCGAGCGGTTGGGCAAGGCGGGGCACTCGGTGGTCGCCTTTGCCGCCAGTGAACCGGCGCTCGAGCAGCTCGCGGCGGCCGAGCTGGCGGACGTGCTGCTCCTCGATTGGTGGATGCCGGCGCGCTGGCCGCTGCTCCTCGAGCGGGAACGGCACGCGCGGCTGGCGGGGCTCAAGGTGGTGGGCATCCAGCGGCCGGCCGAGCCCGACGAGATCCTGAGCGCGGTCGAGGCGATCCTGGCCGGCGAGCCGCTCGCGCCGATCGTGCCGCTCCGGCAGCATCCGCTGGCGCGCCTCGCCGCGCGGCTGTCGTCGCTCACCGCCAGGCTGCCCGATTCGGCGCCGGGTCATCCGGAGCTCGACGCGGCGATCGCGCTGGCGCGGCGCGGGGCGGCGCGGGCCGAGGCGTTCGCGCGCTACGCGGCGACGTTCGGTCGGTCGCGCGGTGGCGGCGATGCCCCACAGCCGATCGATCTGCGGCGCATCCTGTCGCGCGCGATCGATCTGGCGCTGCCCGAGCTCGAGGGGCGCGCGCAGCTGAACCTCTCGCTCGCGGCGGTGCCGACGGTGATGGCGCGCGAGTGGGAGCTTGGCCACGCCTGCTATCACCTGATCATGAACGCAACGCAGGCGATCCCCGAAGGCGCGCCCGGGGAGCACCGGGTCGAGGTGGCGACCTCCACCGATCGCGCCGGCTTCGCGGTCGTCGAGGTGATCGACAGCGGGCCGGGTATTCCGCTCGAGCACCTCGCGCACGTGTTCGAGCCGTTCTTCACCACCAAGGGCGGGCGCGGCGTCGGGCTCGGGCTGTACTTGTGCTGGTGCACGGTCGCGGCGCACGAGGGGCAGCTCACCGTCGAGAGCACGCCGGGACGCACCAGCTTTCGCATCGCGCTCCCGCCGCTCGGCCCCGGGCTCGCGTGAGCGCGCGCGCGCAGCTCACCGCGCTCGCCGGTGGGCGCGGTCTCGGGTTGGCCTCGTCGCTGCTCGCGCGCGGCGCAGCGCTGGCGGCGCTCGATCGTCCGCTGCCGGCCGATCCGCGCTTTTCGTATCCGGCGTACCAGGCGCCGGACGAGATTCTGGGGCAGATGACGCGGCGCGGGCTGGATCCGGCGCTGGTGTCGGCGCTGCTGAGCGCGTGGGCGGAGCGGCCGCTCGAGCGCGCGCTGGTCGCGTGGGACGCGCTGCACCGCTCGCTCTTGCCGATCGGCGATCCGCTGCTGATCGAGCTGCGCGCCGCCGTGCGGCCGTTGCGCGCGTTCGCCACCGGGCGCGAGCTGTCGCTCGATCGCCATCCGGCCGGCGAGCTGATCGCGGCGCTGGCGCCGGCGCTGACGGGCGCCCATGAGGTCGAGCTGTTGGCGTTCGCGTTCGAGCACCGGCTGGCGGCGCTCGCCGAGCTCGAGCGGCGCAACGACCCGCTGGTGCGCAAACCCGGCACCTTCGATTCGCTGCGGGCGTTCGCGGGACTCCTGCACCTCGCGCGGTTGCCGTCGCTGGCGTCGGTGTATCTCGACTTTGCGTCGCGCGCGCTGGGCCACCGGCCGGCGGCGCTCGATCTGTGCGAGGCGCTGTTCGACGCCGAGACGCCGCAGGCGATTCCCGGCGATGCGATCCGGCGCGGCGACGTGCCCGAGGCGCACCTCACCGACGTGGGCGAGTATCTGGTCTATCGCACCTGGCTCGCGCTCGGGCAATGGCAGAAGGCGCACGCGCTGTGCGAGGACAACCTGGCCAAGCGCGACCCCGGGCTGCCGCCGCTCTCGACGCGGCTGATCGCGGTGCGCGCGCACCTGGCGGCGCTCGCGGGCGAGCGTCCGATTCCGCTCGCGGTGGTCGACGCTGCGGTCGACGCCGATCCGCTGTGGCGCCACGGCTCGTGCTGCCGGCTGGTGGTCACCGCCGCACTCTCGCCGCCCGCGTCGGCGCGTCCGTTCGAGCGGCTGCACGATCACCTGGCTTCGTTCGGCCCCGACTTTCGCGCGTGGTCCGAGGCGCTGCTGGTCGCGCCGCGCGAGGCCGGCTGGCGCGAGCAATCGTTGCGGCTGCTCGCGCGCGAGGCGCTGCACCTGCCGCACGATCCGGGGCTCTATCGACTGCTGGTCATGTGCTCTGGAACGCAGCCCGAGATCTCGCGCGCCGGCGAGGAGATCGACGAACGCCTGCGCTCGCAGGCGGGCTGAAAATAAGTTAAAAAGTTAAGTCC
>PNAM01000057.1 GCA_003170275.1 Myxococcales bacterium | reverse complement strand
TGTGGCCCGCGGCGACCATCTTCGATCCCTCGCGGAAAATCGCCTGCGCAAGAACCGTGGCGGTCGTGGTGCCATCGCCCGCGACGTCGGAGGTCTTGGAGGCGACCTCTTTGACCATCTGCGCGCCCATGTTTTCGAACTTGTTCTCGAGCTCGATCTCCTTGGCGACGGTGACGCCGTCCTTGGTGATCGTCGGTGCGCCCCACGACTTCTCGATGACCACGTTACGCCCGCGCGGCCCGAGGGTGACCTTGACGGCGTTGGCGAGGGTGTTGAGCCCGTTGGCGATCTGCTTGCGAGCGGAGGTGTTGAACAGAATTTCTTTGGCAGCCATTTAGAAGATCTCCTTATTTCTCGAGGACCGCGAGGATGTCGTCTTCGCGGAGGATGATGTGCTCGTCGCCGTCGATCTTGACCTCGGAGCCCGAGTACTTGCCGATCAGGACCTTGTCGCCGGCCTTCACTTCGAGGGCCTGCAGCTTGCCGTTCTCGAGGTACTTGCCGTGACCGACTGCGATCACGAGCGCCTCGAGGGGCTTCTCCTTGGCAGTGTCGGGGATGAACAGGCCGCCTTTGGTCTTGTCTTCTTCGGCGAGCCGCTTGGCTAGAATTCGGTCGTGGAGCGGACGGATCTTCATGGCGATTTCTCCCTCTAAGGTGTCAGCAGGTTAACCACACCTGCCGCGTTGTCAATAGGGGGATGAGAGTGCTAAAAAAGGGAGAATTGCGTAATGATTACAGTGAGTATTCGACCGAGCAGGTACCCACTGGGCCGGCTCCATTGGTGACCGGCGTCTCCCAGCTGGACGCGCCGCACTGATACCAGACGCTGTCGGCGCGCGACTGTACGCAGGTGCGCGCGGCGACGTCCTTGCCGAGCGTCGACGAATGGCAGTAGGCAAAACTCTCCGTGCAGCCGGAGTTGCCCGCCAGCCAGGCGCCGTCCGTACACTTGTACCAGGCGCCGTCGCTGACCGACTGGACGCACGTGCCCGAGGCGACGGTCTTGTCGAGCGTCGACGAGTGGCAGGTCGCCGGCCCGGCCGGTGCCGGAGTCGGCGTCGGAGTCGGCGTCGGCGTCGGTGCCGGCGCCGGATCGCCGGGGGCGGGCGCTGCGGCGGTGCACGGCCCGAGCGGCGTCGAGGTCGGGACCTGGGTGACCTGAATCGCGAACCGATCGCTCCAGCCGGCAGACTGCGTGCCGAACAGGGCCTCGGAGACCAGCGGCGACGCGTCGATGATCGGACGGCCAGCGGCGGCTTCCACGCACACGTCCGGCCCGTAGTCGTCGGTCTTGGCGACCACGCACTTGCCGTTCGCCTCGATCTTGATGTGCGAGCCGCAGCCATAGCGCTGGCGCGACGCTGCGTAGTACCAGGTGCCGTGCAAGGTCTTGGTGCCGCACGACATCAGCCCGTCGTCCGACGGCGTGAAGCCGAACGAGGTCAGGTAGTAGCTGCCCGAAGCCGGGATCACCGACGACGCCTGGGCGTGACAGCCGGACAGGCCCTCCTCGGTGCGCGCGGTCGACTGGCTGTCGCCGTCGTTGAACGCTTCGCCGCCGCAGCCGACCATCGGAACCAGGCTGAACAAAAGAACCAGGCGGAGATTGCGCATGCGCGCGACCAAATGCACGCGCCTTGCCGCAATGAATGCACGTCATTCCCATGGGTTGCGCCGCAGGTGTGGGGAGCGCGCACCCCGGTCCGCTGACTTTCGTTCGCAGTTGTGGGGCTCCGGCGCGCGTGTTACTCCCTCGGCATGTCGAGGCCGGGACCGCTCACCGATTACGAGAAGTACATCCGCACCGAGGAGCTGTTGGCGCTGCAGAAGCCGGCCGCGGAGCTCACCTGCCACGACGAGCTGCAGTTCCAGATCGTGCACCAGGTGGCGGAGCTGTGGATGAAGCTGACCGAGCACGAGGTGCTGTTCGCCGGCGAGCGCATGCGCGCGGGCGATGCGCCGCGGGCGCTGCGCGGGCTCGGCCGGGTCAAGGCGATCCAGACGCTGCTCATGGATCAGCTCATGCTGCTCGATACGATGGCGCCCAAAGACTACATGACCATTCGCAACGCGCTCGGGCGCGGCTCGGGCCAGGAGTCGCCCGGCTTCAAACGCATGTTGCAGATCCCCGACGAGGTGTGGCCGTCCTTCGAGGCGCTGCTGGCGGCGCGCAAGGTCACGCTGCGGCAGATCTACGAGCAGCCCGACGCGCAGGCGGAGCTGTTCAACGTGGCCGAGGCGCTGCTCGACTTCGATCAGAACCTGCAGGGCTGGCGGCAGCGGCACCTGATGCTGGTCTACCGGCAGATCGGCGCGGGCACGCCGTCGCTCAAGGGCAAGGCCTCGGAGCTGCTCGCCGAGGGCCTCAAGCATCGCTTCTTCCCGAAGCTGTGGGAGGTGCGCGACGAGCTGTTCGGCGAGTGGACCAAGACCCATCCGTACGGCGCCGAAAAGGGCTACCACGGCTGAGCGACGGCGTGGTACCGAAGGGGTGCCATGACTGACGAGCTTCTACGCTGGCGCTCGGAGTTTCCTGCGCTCGAGAAGTCTGTGTACATGGTGTCGCACTCGCTCGGCGCGATGCCGCGGCGCACCTACGAGTACCTGCGCGAGTACGCCGATCTGTGGGTGAACAAGGGCATCAACGCGTGGGGCGATTGGCTGCCCGAGGTGGACCGCGCGGCGCAACGCATCGGTCGGATCATCGGCGCGCCCGACGGCACGATGGTGATGGCCACCAACGTGTCGCAGATCCAGGCGCTGATCGCGAGCTGCCTCGAGTACACGCCCGCGCGCAACAAGGTGGTGTACTCGAACCTCAACTTTCCGACGGTGAGCTACGTCTGGCAAGCGGAGCGGCGGCGCGGCGCGGACGTGGTGGTGGTGCCCAGCGACGACGGGATCGCGGTCTCGACCGAGCGCATGCTGGAGGCGATCGACGAGCGCACGCTGATCGTGCCGATCTCGCACGTGCTGTTCCGCTCCTCGGCGATCAAGGACGTGGCGGCGATCGTCGCGCGCGCGCACGCGGTCGGCGCGATGGTGCTGCTCGATTGCTATCAGTCGACCGGGACGGTGCCGTTCGACGTCGCAAAGCTGAACGTGGACTTCGCCTGCGGCGGGTCGGTGAAGTGGCTGTGCGGCGGGCCGGGCGCGGCGTATCTGTACGTGCGGCCGGATCGCATCCGGCAGTTCGCGCCCCGCACCACCGGCTGGTTCGGGCACGAGAAGCCGTTCGCGTTCACCATGCCCGAGCAGAAGTACGCCGACGGGATCTGGCGCTTCATGGCGGGGACGCCGGCGGTGGTGGCGCTCTATCAGGCGCGCGCGGGCGTCGAGGTGATCGCCGAGATCGGCGTCGAGCGCATCCGCGCCAAGTCGCTGCGCCAGACCGCGCGCATCTTCGAGCTGTGCGACGCCGCCGGCTATCGCGTCAACACGCCGCGCAAGCCCGAGCAGCGCGGCGGCACGGTGTGCTTCGATTTCGACCAGGCCGAGCGCGTCGCCAAGACGCTCAACGCCACCGGATTTCTCTGCGATCACCGGCCGCAGTCGGGCATCCGCGTCTCGCCGCACTTCTACACCACCGACGAGGAAGTGGAGCGCTTCATGGCCGAGGTCGCGCGCCTGGAGAAGTCCGCGTGAGTGACTTGATCAATCCGCCCGAGCTGGCGCGGCCGCGCGGGTATTCGCACGCGGCGGCCGGGCGCGGGCGGACCGTCGCACTGGCGGGGCAGATCGGCTGGGACGCGCAGGCCAGGTTGGTCTCGGCCGAGTTCGCGCCGCAGTTCGAGCGCGCGCTGGCCAACCTGGTGATAGCGCTCGAGGCGGCGGGCGGCAAGCCCGAGGATCTGATCTCGCTGCGCCTCTACGTCACCGACAAGGTGCGCTACAACGCGGCCTTGAAGGAGGTCGGCGCATCGTATCGCGCGCACCTCGGCAAGCACTACCCCGCGATGGCGCTGGTCCAGGTCGCCGATCTGCTCGAGCCCGGCGCGCTCGTCGAGATCGAAGGCCTGGCGGTCATTCCCGACTAAGGAGACTCCGGTGCTCACGACGAAGAGCTTCCGCTACGCCGTCGACGGCGGCATCGCCACCGTCACGCTCGACCGGCCCGACTCGCTCAACTCGCTCACCTTCGAGGTCTACGCCGAGCTGCGCGATACGTTCGTCGCGCTCGAGCGCGAACCGGACGTGCGCGCGGTGGTGGTGACCGGCGCCGGGCGCGGCTTCTGCTCGGGCGGCAGCGTGCACGACATCATCGGGCCGCTGTTCGAGCTGGACGCGCCCGGGCGCCTGGCGTTCACGCGCCTGACCGGGTCGCTGATCGGCGCCATCCGCGCGCTGCGCAAGCCGGTGGTCGCGGCGATCAACGGCGTGGCGGCGGGCGCGGGCGCGGTGATCGCGCTGGCGTGCGATCTGCGCGTGATGTCGGAGAAGGCGAAGATCTCTTTTCTGTTCGTGAAGGTCGGGCTGGCGGGCGCGGACATGGGCGCCGCCTGGCTGCTCCCGCAGGTGGTCGGGCTCGGCCGCGCCACCGAGATCTTGATGCTCGGCGAGCCGATCCTCGCCGCCGACGCGCTGGCGATGGGCCTGGCCAACCGCGTGGTCGCGCCGGATCAGGTGCTGATCGAAGCGACCAAGCTGGCGCGCAAGCTCGCCGACGGACCGAGCTTCGCGCTCGGCATGACCAAGGAGATGCTCAACCGCGAGCCGGGCATGTCGATGGAAGCGGCGCTCGAGGCCGAGGCGCAGGCGCAGCAGATCTGCATGGACACGCGCGACTTCCGCGAGGCGTACGAAGCGTTCGTCGCCAAGCGCGAGCCCAAGTTCGAGGGAAGGTAGTGTCGGTTTTCCTCGAGGAGCGGCACCTCGAGCTCAAGCGGCGCACCCAGGCGTTCGCCGATGCGGCGCACATCGAGCGCGAGCACGATCCGCGCGTGCTGGTGAGCGGGATGGCCGGCGCGGACTTGCTGCGCGCGTGCGTGCCGGCGGCGTTCGGCGGGCTGCGCGACAAGGTGGAGCTGCGCGATCTGTGCGTGGTGCGCGCGGCGCTCGGCTATCGCTCGTCTTTGGCCGACACCATGTTCGCCATGCAGGGGCTGGGCAGCTACCCGGTCACGCTGGCCGGCTCGGACGAGCAGAAGCGCGCGCTGCTACCGCGGGTGGTGAGCGGGGAGGCGATCTGCGCGTTCGCGATCACCGAGCCGGAGGCGGGCTCGGACGTCAGCGGCGTCTCGACGCGCGCGCAAAAGGACGGCGAGAGCTACGTGCTCGACGGCGCGAAGTGCTTCATCTCGAACGCCGGGCTGGCGACCTCGTACGTGGTGTTCGCGCGCACCTCGGACGACAAGCACAAGGGCCTCTCGGCGTTCCTCGTCGACGGGCGCGCCGCTGGGCTGGGCATCGAGACGGTCGAGCTGATCGCGCCGCACCCGATCGGCAACGTGAGCCTGCGCGGCGTGCGCGGCGAGCTGATCGGCGCCGAGGGCGACGGGTTTCGCCTGGCGATGGAGACGCTCGACCTGTTCCGCACCTCGGTGGGCGCGGCGGCGGTGGGCATGGCGGCGCGCGCGCGTGACGAAGCGATCGCGCGGGTCAAGACGCGGCGCCAGTTCGGCAAGGCGCTCGCCGAGTTCCAGGCCACGCAGCTCGCGGTCGCCGACATGGCGCTCGACGTGGCGACCGCCACGCTGCTGGTGCTCTCGGCCGCGCATCGCATCGACACCGCAGGCGGCGGCAGCGTCGACGCAGCGATGGCCAAGCTGCACGCCACCGAAGCCGCCCAGCGCGTGATCGATCGCGCGGTCCAGCTGTTCGGCGGGCAAGGCGTGGTGGCCGGCGTGATCGTCGAGCGGCTCTATCGCGAGGTCCGCGCGCTGCGCATCTACGAAGGCACCAGCGAGATCCAAAAGCTGGTGATCGCCCGCGCGCTGCTGCGCTGAGGCGGTTGGTGACCGTGCCCCCCGGATGTCAGTGCGAGAGAGCCAACGACGAGCGCTCCTTGGTGGACGCGTCGAACTGTGCGAGGCGGCCCTCGAGCCGTTCCAGGCGGGTGTTCAGCGCGGCGTTCTCGGCGCGGACCGCGCGCAGCTCCGCGGACTCCTCCGCCCGGCTCTGCTTGAGCGCTTCGATCACCACCGCCACCAGGTTCCCATACGCGACCGCCTTGAAGCCACGGCCGTCGGGAATGACGAGCTGCGGATAGGCCCGTTCGACGTCCTGAGCGATCAGCCCGACACTCTCACTACCAGTGCTCTCCCACCGGAACGACACTCCGTGCAGCTCGTCGAGCGAGGCCAGCGCATTGGTCAACGGGCGGATGTCCGTCTTCAGCCGGGCGTCGGATGACCCCGTGATCATGCCAGTGGAGACTACGTCTACCGGGAAGTCATTGAACGAGTTGGTCGCTCCTGCGAACTGAAACAGCGGGTTGCCGGTCGACTGGTGCGGATAATATACGATGAAACCGGTACGCCAGAAGGCTCCCGGAAACGCGATGACGCCGTTGGATACGCCGTTGGAGACCGGATTGAAGTTCACATTGGGATCTCCGAGGGTCAGCGTATTTGCGTTAGGAGGCGTTCCCTTGTAGTAGATGGCCCAAGGGCTGGTGAGGTTCGGGATGTCGCTCGCCTGCAGACCGCTCGCCGCCCAGGTATTCGCGCCGCTGGCCCGCAGGAACTGGCCGGCAGCGACGGAGGTGAGCCCGGTGCCGCCGTTTGCCACAGCGACCGGCGTCGAGAGACCGATCGTTCCGCTGCCGGTGATTGCGCCGCCGCTGAGGCCGGTGCCGGCGGTAATGCTGGTGACCGTTCCAGTCGGCGAATTGACGCAGGTGACCGTGCCGTTGGTCGCGATGCTCTGGATGTATTTGCCTACGCCGCAATCGGGGGTCAAGAGCACGTGCTGATAGGTGGTTGCGGCGGCCGCTGTGGTCAGATATCCAGCTGCGGCGACGCCGCCGAGCTTGCTCGAGTCGGCCGCCGTCCCGGCGACCGGCAAGTACGTCGAAGCGGCGACCGTCGTGGTCAGGTATCCCGAGGCTACGATACCACCCAGCTTCGCGGAGTCGGGAGCTATATCTGTCTTCAGGGCGTAACTGGCCGCGGCCACACCGCCGAGCTTGCTCGCGTCGTCGGCCGACGCGCACTGGAGCGCGAACATGTTGGTGGAGACCTTTTGGCGCGGGAAGGTGTCGTTGCCGGCCGAGACCTCGAGCCACACGGCCGCCGCGCCGGCGACCTTGGCCGCGAGCGTGGGTTCGGGGATCGTGATCGTGAACAGGCCGTTCGAGACCGCGACCGCGTTCACCACGTACGGGCCGGCGAGCATGCCGGTGGTCGCGGACTGCGAGTCGTAAAGCGTCACGCTCACGTTGACCGGCAGAGTTTGCAGCTTGCCGGTGCCGTCGCGCAACACGCCCTGGACGGTGAACTCGCTCGGCACCGCCGCGCGCGCCACGCCTGTCGCCATCAGTACCGCGGCCAGGATTCCGAATTTGAAGGTCCGCATCGTGTAACCCCTACTCGACCGAGTCGTTGGAGAAGAAGCCGAAGTTGATCGATGCGCCGCTCGGCGCCACCGACAGTCCCGCTGCTGACGATCCGGGCATGCTCAGGTTGAGCTGGTTGCCATTTGCCACTCCGGCGCCGCCGCCCGACGAGACGAACACCGCCGCTGGCGGGTAGAGCAGCGGCGGCGGGATCGTGAGGTCGGGCGGGAAGATGAGATCTGCGTTCGAGCTCAGGTCGGCGCTGGCGAGGTCCACGTCGCCCAGATCCGAAGGCGCGGCCAGATCGGGCTCCTCGCCGTCGCGATAGCAGTGGTCGGCCGCGCAGTGGAATCCAGGCGGGCACTCGCCGGCTGCGGTGCACTGCAGGTGGCCGCTCTGGTAATCCGGCGCGAAGCAGCCGGCCAGTGCCAGCGCTGCGCCGAACAAGACGGCCCACGCGCGCAATGATCGACTCAAAACGTCACGCGCAGCACCGCGCCGGCCAGTTGCGGCGACAACAGCGGCGTGAGCGCGACCTTTCGCTCCGCCCGGGACTCGCGAAATCCGAGCACCGCGACGATCACGCCGGCTACCGCGGCGGCGCCGCCGACACCGAGCAGCACCGCGCCGGCGAGGTCCTCGGTGTGGCCGCCACTCTGCTTGCCGGGATCGTACACGCCGCCCGCGCGATCCACAGCGGTCAGATCGTCGCTCGATTGCTTCGCCAACACTTCGAGCGCGATGCCAGCCGCGACCGCTGCAATCCCGACGGCGGCGACCGCCAGCCCGGCGATTTTCTTGGTGCGGCCCGCGTTGGGATTTGCAGCCGCGACCGTCTCGGCTGCAGGCGATGGCGCCGGTGAGGTTTCCTCGACGGCGGGCGCAGGCGCGGGTTCCGTCCGAGCCGCGCCGGTCTCGGCCGGCGGTGCGGCGCCGAGCGGCTTGACCTGGTCGGGCGGCATCTCGTGCGCAGCCTTCTTCTGTTGCTCGACGAGCTTCTCCAGCTCGACGATCTTCGATTCGACCTCGATGCGGTTGCTCGAGGCGGGCAGCTTGATCAGATAGACCTTGTAGAACCGCAGCGCCTCGACCGGGTGTCCGGCGAGCCGATGCGACTGCGCGATGTTGTAGAGGAGCGCCGGGTCGTCCTTGGCCTTGTACGCGGCCATGTACTCGGCGATCGCCTCGTCGTACAGGCCGAGCTCGAACGCCTTGGTCCCCCTGTAATAGTGCTCGCGCGCGGCGGCGCGCTCGTCGGCGTGCGCCGACGTAATCGTCAGCGCTTGCAGCACGAAGAGGAGCGCCAGGGTGAAGGCCTTCATCGACCTTCTCTTCTAGAAGGTGAGGCGCTCGGGACTCCACAAGAAACGCGTTTACACGCGCGGCGTAAACGTGTTTCCTCGACGTGATGAAGCCAGACGTGCTGAGCGTGATCGAGTGTGCTTATCGCCTCGAATGCGATCCCGCTACCTGGCTGCGCGACGTTGCCGCGGCCGCCTACGAGCAGATTGGCGCCGGCCACGGACTGGTCGGATTTCAGTATCGCGTGAGCGAGGAGGGTCGGCTTCAGATCGGCGAGGCGCTGGAGATCGCGATGCCGGCTGGGGTCGCGCCGCAGATGCGCGCGACGCTCGAGCAGATGCCGCCGGACTTCGTGCGCAGGAGCTTCGTGCGCTGCGAGGCGGCGACGCAGAGCCAGGCGGGCGACGCGACCGCGCGCGAGCACGCGCGGGTGGCGATGGAGGGACTGACCGCAGCGTTCGGCTGGCGCGACATCTTCATGCTCGGCGGCATGGATCCGACCGGCCACGGCGTGTATCTGGGCGCGTGGCTGCCGCGCGTGACGAAGCTCGCTGCGCGGACGCGCGCTACCTTCAGCCGGGTCGCGGTGCATGTGGTGACCGCCCATCGGCTGCGCCGCCGGCTGGGCCAGGACGGGGGGCTGCTCGCCGACACCGCCGACGCGATCGTCACGCCCGGTGGGCGCATCGATCACGCGCGGGGCGAGGCCGAGCCGCGCCAGGCGCGCGCGGCGCTGCGCGAGGCGGTGCTCGAAGTGGAGCGCGCGCGCGGGCGGTTGCGAAAGGCGGAGCCGGATCAGGCGGTCGACGCCTGGAAGGGCCTGGTGGCGGGTCGCTGGACGCTCGTCGATCGCTTCGAGTCCGACGGGAAGCGCTACGTGCTGGCGCGCCGCAACGACGTGCCGATGGCCGGCTCCGAGGGGCTGACGGAGCGGGAGCTGCAGGCGCTCGGCTACGCGGCCCTCGGACACGCGAACAAGCTGATCGCCTACGAGATGGGAATCGCGGCTTCGACCGTCGGCGTGCTGCTCCACCGCGCGGCTCGCAAGCTCGGCGCCGGCGATCGCCAGCAGCTGCTCACCTTGTACATGGCCGGGCTCGTGCAGCGGTAATCGTTGAATCGGGCTGCAAGATGCGCTATCGAGCATCCATCCGCATGCCCCATTACGAGCGCCACGTCTTCATCTGCACCAATCGACGCGATCCCGGCAATCCCAAGGGATGCTGCGCCGAGAAGGGTGCGGAGGCGATTCGCGAGACCTTCAAGAAGGAGCTCGCTGCGCGCGGGCTAAAGGGGAAGATGCGGGCGAACGCGGCGGGCTGCCTCGATCAGTGTGCCCTGGGACCGACGGTGGTCGTGTACCCCGAGCAGATCTGGTACACGGTGCCGACGCCGGAAGATGCGGTGGAGATCATCGAGTCGCACCTGGTCGGCGGTGTGCCGGTCGAGCGACTGCGGATGAAGTAGGGCAACACAGTGGGGAGCGGTACAGTCGCATGACCAATCGAGAGATGCAGGTTCGTAGCATGACGTTCGGGTTCATCGGCCTCGGCGTGGGGCTGCTGGTGGGGATCGGCGTGCTCGCGCACAACGCCAGCGCGCAGTCGGCTGCGCCCAAGCCGTCGGTGGCGCCGCACGACGGCGGGCGTTACCAGTACATGTGCCTGGGCAACCTGGACTCGCGGCTGTATGCGCCCGAGGTGCAGACCAAGCTCAACGAGCTGGGCGCGCAAGGCTGGCGGGTGCTCGAGGCGGGCACCGGCAGCCTCGAGCAGTACTGCTTCGAGCGCCGCTACTAGGAGGCTCCGTGACCGCGACGAGGATCGGGCTGTGCGTCATTCTCGTCGCTGCGGTGGTCGCCGTCGCTGCGTGGTTCGTGCGGCCGGTGCCGGGCGTCAAGTACGTGGGCGTGTCGGGTAGGCAGATGGCCACGGTGGCGCTGCGCCTCGAGGGGATGGCGGCGCCGGGCACGGTCACGATCGATCTCGGCAACGGCGTGCAGATCGTGGCCAACCGGTTGCCCTGATGTGGACCCCGCCCGAGCACATCAAACACCCGCTGCCCGCGGTGCGCTGGCCTTCCGCCGAGGAGGCGGCGGGCGCGCGCTGGTTCAGCCCGGTGCGTATCGGCACGCGGACCGCGCGGCGGCGCACCTGGGTGCCGGCGATGGTGCCGTGGCGCGCCACCGACGGCGGCGAGGTGACCGACGACGTGATCGACTGGTATGCGCGGTTCGCGCGCGGCAAGCCGGGCGTGATCGTGGTCGAGGCGACCGGCATTCGCGACGTGCCGTCGGGGCCGCTGCTGCGCATCGGGCACGATCGTTTTCTGCCGGGCCTGCAGCGGCTCACCGCGGCGGTGCGCGAGGCGTCGGGCGGAGAAACGCTGCTGTTCCTGCAGTGCATCGATTTTCTCGCCATCCGCCGGCGGCCCGAGCGCGAGAAGTTCTTCGGCCGCTACCTGATGCTCGGCGAGACCCATCGCGACGCGCTCGCGCGCATCACCGGCGAAGAGCGTTGGCGCGCGGCGCCCGAACAGGAGGTGCGCGCGCAGCTGGCGTCGCTCGACGATCAGCTGCTGCCCGAGGTGCTCGATCCGCGCGAGCTCGAGTCGCTCGAACGCGGCTATCGCGAGCGCGTGACCGATCTGCACCTGCCGCACATTCGTGAGCTGCCCGCGGTGCTGCCGGGGCTGTTCTCCGACGCGGCGGCGCGCGCGTTCGAGGCAGGCTTCGACGGCGTCGAGCTGCACTACGCGCACGCCTATACGATGGCGTCGTTCCTCTCCGCGCTCAACACGCGCGACGACGGATATGGCGGCGCGCGTGAGAACCGGATCAAGCTGCCGCTCGAGGTCATCCGCGCGGTTCGCGCGCGCGTCGGCGATCGGGTGGTCGGGCTGCGCTATCTCTCCGACGAAGTGATCGCGGGCGGCAATCGCGTCGAGGACGCGGTGTGGTTCGGCGTCGAGTTTGCGCGCGCGGGCGTGGATTTTCTGTCGCTGTCGAAGGGCGGCAAGTTCGAGGACGCCAAGCAGCCGAAGGTGGGCGAGGCGGCCTATCCGTACACCGGACAGAGCGGCTACGAGTGCATGCCGACCGTGATCTCCGACGAGAAGGGGCCGTTCGGTCGCAACGTCTCGTTGATCGCGACGGTCAAGCAAGCGATGAACGCCGCGGGGTTTCACCTCCCGGTGGTCACCGCGGGCGGGATCTCCAGCTTCGAGCAGGCGGAGCACATCATTAATAATGGAGAGGCGGACATCGTCGCCGCCGCGCGGCAGTCGCTCGCCGATCCCGATTGGTTCGAGAAGATCCGCCTGGGACTCGGCGCCGAGGTGCGGCGCTGCGAGTTCACCAACTATTGCGAGGCGCTCGATCAGCGCCACAAGCAGGTCACCTGCAAGCTGTGGGATCGCGTCCAGCTCGACGAGCCCGACGTTAAGCTCGACGCGTCCGGCCGCCGCCGGCTGCTCGCGCCCCGCTGGGAGACGCCCAGAAAATGATCACCAAATGACCACGCCGAGCTTCCCCGAGCGCTTCAACATGGCCCGTTACTTTCTCGATGAGCGCATCGAGGAAGGACGCGGCGACCGGCTGGCGGTGATCGATCACGCCGGCCGCTACGACTATCGCGCGGTGCAGGCGCAGGCCAACCGGCTGGGAAACGCGCTCAAGGCGCGCGGCGTGGGGCCCGAGGATCGCGTGCTGATCGCGCTCACCGATCGCGTCGAGTTCGCCGCGGCGTTCTTCGGCGTGCTCAAGATCGGCGCGGTGGTGACCATGGTCAACCCCGAGCTGCCCGACGGAGACTACGACTACTATCTGTCGTACACGCGGGCGCGCGCGTTCCTCGGCGAGCGCGCGTTGGCCGAGCGCATCCGGCCGGCGCTCGAGAAGTCGGAGCTGTTGCGCGCGGTGCTCACCGTCGATGGGGCGGGCGGCGGCGGCGAGAGCTGGGAGGAGTCGGCCGGCAAGGCGTCGGCGGTGCTCGAGGCCTACGACACCTCGCGCGATGATCCGTCGGTGTGGCTGTTCACCTCCGGCTCGACGGGCAAGCCCAAGGCCGCGGTGCACCTGCACCACGATTTTCCCTACAACACCGAGTGCTACGCCAAGCAGGTGCTGCAGCTGCATGAGAGCGATCGCACGCTCGGCGTTCCCAAGCTGTTCTTCGGCTACGCGACGGGCAGCAACCTGATGTTCCCGTTTGCCGTCGGCGCGTCGACGGTGCTGTTCCGCGAGAAGGCGACGCCGGAAGGGCTGTTCGCGCTGATCGACGAGCACCAGCCGACCGTGCTGACCAGCGTGCCGACGATGATCAACAAGATGTGCCAGGCCGTGCCGGAGGGGCGCTCGCTCGGTCCGCTGCGCGTGACGATCTCGGCGGGCGAAGCGCTACCCGAGGAGCTCTACCGTCGCTGGATGGCGCGCTTCGGCGCCGAGATCCTCGACGGGATCGGCTCGGCGGAGCTGTTCCACATCTACATCTCGAATCGCTTCGGCGAGGTGCGGCCGGGCTCGCTCGGACGGCTGGTGCCCGGCTATGAAGCGCGCGTGGTCGGTCCCGACGGGCTGGACGTGCCCGACGGCGAGATCGGCACGTTGTGGGTCAAGGGCGACTCGGCGGCGCTGTGCTACTGGCAGGCGCACGAGAAGTCCAAAGAGGTGCTGCGTGGCGACTGGGTGGTGTCGGGCGACCTGTTCCGCCGCAGCGCCGACGGATTCTTCAGCTATGCCGGGCGCGCCGACGACATGTTGAAGGTGGGCGGGATCTTCGTCGCGCCGATCGAGGTCGAAGGGTGCCTGATGCGTCATCCCAACGTGCTCGAGGTGGCGGTGATCGGATTCGAGGACGACGACGGGCTGGTCAAGGCGATGGCGTACGTGGTGGCCAAGGGCGCGCCGGGCTCGCCCGCACTGGCGGCGTCGATCATCGAGCACGCCAAGCGCGAGCTGGCGCGCTACAAGGCGCCGCATCGCATCCAGTTCGTCGACGAGCTGCCGCGCTCCGATCGCGGCAAGATCCTGCGTCGCGAGCTTGGGAAATGAAGCGACTTGCCGAGCTGACCTGGACCGAAGCGGCGGACGAGCGCGCGCGCCAGCCGATCGTGCTCGTGCCGATCGGCTCGACCGAAGCGCACGGGCCGCACCTGCCGCTCTCCACCGACGCCATCCTCTCCGACGAGCTGGCGCGGCGCGCGGGCGAAGCGCTCGAGGCCGACGGACGGACGGTGCTGATCGCGCCGACGCTCTCGTACGCGATCACCGAGTACGCGGCGGCGTTCGCCGGGACGATCTCGCTGTCGCCCGAGACCGCTACCAACCTGGTGGCCGAGGTGTGTGCGTCGCTGGCGCTGCAGGGCTTTCAGCGCGTGTGCCTGGTGAACAGCCACCTCGAGCCCGCGCACGTGGTCTCGCTCAAGGACGCGTGCGCGCGCGCCGAGGCGAAGAGCGGCCAGAAGGTGGCGTTCCCCGACCAGCTCGACCGTCGCTGGGCGCGCACGCTGACCGAAGAGTACAAGCGCGGCGCGTGCCACGCGGGCAGCTACGAGACCTCGCTGGTGCTCGCGGCGCGTCCCGAGTTGGTGCGCAACGACGTGCGCGCGCGCCTGTCGCCGCTGCCGATCGATCTCGCGCAGGCGATGAAGGCCGGCAAGCGCACGTTCGGTGAAGCCGGCGCCGCGGATGCCTACTTCGGCGACCCCGCCGCCGCCACCACCGACGAGGGCAACGCCATCTACGCGCTGTTGGTCACGATGGTGGTCTCGACGGTGCGCGAGACGTGGCCGTAATCAGCGTGCAGCTCGTGCCGCTCGACGACGCGCACGTTCCGGATGCGTTCGTCGGATTGTTCGCCGACAACGCCGGGCTGTTCGGTGAGATCGAGGGCCGCGAAGACATCGCGCGCTACCTGCACGCGGAGCGCGCGCGGTTGAAGTCGGAGCTGCGCGAAATTCGCCTGGGCGACGGCGAGGCGCCGATCGGACTGGTCACCTGGCTCGCGCCGCATCCGCGCGAGCCGCATCCGTGGATCGGCATCCTCGCGCTCGACGCGGCACATCGCGGCCGCGGGATCGGCGCGGAGGTCGCGGACACCGTCGAGGAGCAGCTTGCGAGCGAGGGGTGGCGCGAGGTGCGGCTGGCGACCCTGCTGACCCAGTCGCGGGCGCGCACGTTCTGGGAGCGACGAGGGTACGTGGCCTACGACGAGCGGCCCGCCGAGGATGGACGCATGTGCTCGGTCCTGCGGAAGGTGCTACCGGGCCGCTAGCGCGTTCGAGTGGGTGACGCGTTTCTTCCAGTGCGGGAGGTGGAACTGCCAGGACTGGCCGTCCCACTCGTAGCGCGCGCGGATGTATTCGTAGCCGACCTTGCCCTCGAGCCAGCGGCCGGCGCGCCAGACGCTTTGGCCCCCGAGGTAGTCCCAATAGCCGGCGATCCAGATCTGGCCGAGTGCGGGCGCGGGCGGTTTCACTTCGGCGATCGCGGCGGGCGGAGCGGCAGCCACGCGGACCACCAGCGTGGGCTCGTTCACATTCTTTACGTCGCTCCCGAGGGCGGCGCAGCCGGCGAGCGTGAGACCGAGGGCGAGGAGCAGGTTCTTCATGCGCGCGAACAGAGCACGAGCCATGCCACGCGCCGTGCCCCGGAATGCGCCGAGTTCCCGCCTGTGCCCGAGCCGCAGCTGGCGACTCCCACCCCACCTCCTGCGTCAAACGGTAACGTCTCGCACTACCTAAGCGAAGTAGCGCTTCTCCTCGTCGAGCAGATAACGGCCGGTGCGCGTGGCCAGCGCCATGATGCTGATCTGCGGATTGACCCCGATCGGCCCGGGAAACACGCCGGCGTCGGCGACGAACAGGCCGGGGACGTCCCAGGTCTCGCCGTGCGGGTCGACCACCGACGAGCGCTTGTCGACGCCCATGCGGGTGGTGCCCATCGCGTGCACGGTCAGGCACTCGACCTCGGCCTTGGGGATGGTGCTGGTGTACAGCTTGCGGATCTCGTCGGGCGACTTGATCGACTCCAGGCTGTCGAACGGCAGCAGCACCTCGCGCGCGCCGGACGCGAACAGGATCTCGCTGGTCAGCGCGACGCCGCGGATCATGTTGGCGAAGTCGCGGTCGTTCACGTCGTAACGCATCTTGGCCTCGCCGAACATGTCGAGCGAGACGCGCCCGGTGCCGGTGTCCTCGACCAGGCAGCCGGCGGCGAGCATCTTGCGGTAATCGCGCATCACCTCGAGCGACTTGGCGCCGAAGTAGGGCATCGCCATGGCCAGGATGCTGGGCGGCACCATCGACGTGGTGATCATGATCCCCTCGTCGAGGAACTCGCGGATCTGGTTGCCCTGGATGACGCCCTTGTAGGCGTCGATGTCGTGGTCGTACACGCCGATGACCTTGGCGTTCGGGTGACACAGAAAGTTGCGGCCCACTTGATCGGACGAGTTGGCGAGCCGGTTGCGCAAGAGCAGCGCGGGCGTCTGGATCGCGCCGCACGCCAGGATCACCACGCGCGCACGCACGGTCAGCTTGGGGCCCTTCTGGCCGGTCTCCGGATGGCGAAAGCGCGCGACCACGCCGGTGGCGCGCTGGCCGTTGGTGGTGATCTTCTCGACGCGGCAGCCGGCATACAGGCGCCCGCCGGCGGCGATGGTGCGCGGCACGTAGGTGACCAGCACCGACTGCTTGGCGTCGGTGGGGCAGCCGAACGCGCAGTTGTTCGAGCCCGCGCAGTGCTTCTGGCTGCGCATCGCCGGCACCCACTTGTAGCCGAGCTTGTCGGCGCCTTCGATCATGAGCTCGGCGTCGCGGCCGATCGACTCCGGATCTTGCGTCCGCACGCTCACGCGCTCTTCGACCTTCTTGAAGAACGGCTCGAGCTTCTCGGGCGTCATGTCGCCCAGGCCGTGCTCCCACTCCCAGCGCTTGAGCACCTTCTCCGGCGTGCGCCAGCTCAGCCCGCCGTTGATCACCGTCGAGCCGCCGACGCAGCGCCCCTCCGAGAAGATGATGTTCGGCTTGCCGAGGATCACCGCCGAGCCGGCATTGCGATACAGCTTCTTGATCATGGTGGGCGCGTCGAGGCCGAAGTCCTTCGACGTGTAGTGGCCGCCCTCCTCGAGGAGGATCACCGAGCGGCCGCCCTCGGCCAGCTCCGCCGCGATCGCGCCGCCGCCGGCGCCCGAGCCGACCACCACCACGTCGGCATCGGCCGCGAAATCGCCGCGCCCCTCGACGTCGCTAAAGCTCGTGACCATGTCGCTTCAGCCTTTCTGCCGTGACCAGCTGCACGTGTTCTTCGACCTGGTAGCCGAGGTAGGCGCACACCTTCGGGTCCGAGTAGTACTTGACCAGCACCAGGCCCTTGACGCCCTTGATCAGATCGCGGCGCAGCTGCCAGCCGGCGTGCACCCACGAGTTCACGTAGCGCGCGCGGCGCTTCTCGCTCATGAACGAGAACGGCACCAGCGACGGGCCGAGCACGAACGCGCCGAGCTCGAGCAGCATCAAGCCCACCGGAAACAGCAGGCGGAACAGCCGCGGCATGTAGAACACCCAATCGTCGACGAAATCGACCACCTCGGCGGTGGAGACCTCCGGCGCGCCGGCGACGTGTGGTAGGACCACTTCGGCGAGCGCGCGCAGCGTGCGGCGCGACCAGGGGCCGAGGTTGTGTTTGCGCACGGTCATTTCTTGGCCGCCTTCCGCTTCTTCTCGGCGAGTAGCGCTTCGGGGCGCAGGGTCGCGACCAGCGCCATGCCGCGCTCCTCGAACACGTGACGCATCTCTTCGCGCGCGCGGTCGGCCCGCTTCTCGCGCAGGCGGCGCAGCACCTGGCCGAGCCCTTCCAGATACGGCGCGTCGATCTGCCACAGCGCCGGAAACTTGTGGCCCAGCTCGAGGAAGATCTTCGAGAACGTGTTGAACACCCACACCATCACCAGGCTGTGCGACGCGAGCACGATGCGTCGGTAGAGCTCCACGTCGGCGCGTACCGCCTCGAGCCCGGGGCGCGCTTCGGCCAGCGTGTCGAGCCCCTCTTCGATGGCGTCGAGATCGCGCGCCGTCCCGTGCAGCACCACGCGCGTCAGCACTTCTTCGAGCAGCCGCTCGCGCAGCTGCAACAGGGTGAGCACGGCCTCGAAGCGCTCGTCGGCCGGCGTGTCTTCCGCCAGGAAGAACGGCAACAGGTTGATCTCGCCGCCCGAGCGCCAGTCGAGCACGATCGTCCCGTCGCCCTGGCGCGCGCGCAACAGACTCTCCGATTCGAGCGTGCGCAGCGCCTCGCGCAGGGTGTTGCGGTTGGTGCCCAGGCGCGCGGAGAGCTCGCGTTCGGGCGGCAGGCGATCGCCCGGCTGGTAGCGGCCGGTCAGGATCTCGCGCCGCAGCTTGCTGGCAATTGGTTTAACCATTTACGAAATTGGTTAAACCATTGACCGCGCGCGGCGTCAAGCCCCTTGATCTATGATGAGGCGTGCCCGCCGAGCCCGCGCTGTTCACCGCCCATCCGCAGCTCGCGGCGCGCATCCCGTGGATGCCGCTGGGGCAGTTTCCGACGCGCGTGCACCGCGTCGAAGGGTTGGTTCCCCCGTCGGTGGAGCTGTGGTGCAAGCGGGACGATGAGAGCGGCGTGGCGTACGGCGGCAACAAGGTGCGCAAGCTCGAGTTCCTGCTCGCCGAGGCGCGCGCGCAGGGAAAGAAGCGGGTGTGCACCATCGGCGGGATCGGCTCGCACCACGTGCTCGCCACGGCGATCTACGGCCGGCAGGCGGGCTTCGAGGTGGACGCGGTGGTCTTCCCGCAACCGGTCACCGACCACGTGCGCGCGCAGCTGCTCGCCGACGCCGCGGTGGGCGCGCGCCTGGTGCCGACGCGCGGCTATCTCGGCGTGCCGCGCGCCGTCTGGCGCACCCGCGGGCAGCCCGACGCCGCCTGGATCGCGGCGGGCGGCTCGTCGGTGACCGGCACCCTCGGCTACGCCTCGGGCGGACTCGAGCTGCTCGAGCAGATGAAGCGCGGCGAGCTGCCGCGGCCCGACGTGGTGTACGTCGCGCTCGGCTCGTGCGGCACCGCCGCGGGCCTCTTGTGGAGCCTGTGGCACGATCAGGCGATCGAGCTCCGCGCGGTGCGCGTGGTCGATCGCTGGGTCTCGGGCGCGCGCCTCACGCGGCGTCTGGCCGCCGGCGTCGACGCGCTCCTGCAGGTCGAGCGCAGCGGCCAGGCGCCCCGCCTGAGCGTCGAGCACGGCTTCTTCGGCGGCGCCTACGGCCGCTCGACGCCCGCCGCCGACGAAGCGGTGCAGGCGTCCGGCGCGGTCGGGCTGCGGCTCGAGCCCACCTACACCGGCAAGTGCATGGCGGCGCTGCTCGCCGACGCGCGCGCCGGTCGGCTCGACGGCAAGCGGGTGCTTTTTTTGCACACCTACAACGGCGTCGATCTGCAGCCGCTGATCGCCTCCTCCCCCGGACGCGACGCGCTGCCGCCGCTCTTGCAACGCCACTTTCCCGTCGTAGGATGAGCCCATGCAATTCGGCGATCTGAAGCTGACCCTGGTCAACGGCGGCAACTTCCGCCTCGACGGCGGCGCGATGCACGGCGTGGTGCCCAAGACCATCTGGTCCAAGCTGGTCTCGTGCGACGCGCTCAATCGCTGCGAGTACGCGACCAACTGCCTCTACGTCGAAGGGCGCGGGCAGCGCGTGCTGATCGAGACCGGCAACGGCGACAAGTTCCCCGAAAAGGAGCGCCGCATCTACGGCATCGATCACGATCAGAGCGCCGAGAAGAACCTGCGCGCGCTCGGCGTCGAGCCGGAGTCGATCACGCACGTGGTGATGACCCACCTGCACTTCGATCATTCGGGCGGCACCACGCGCCACACGGCAGCGGGCGGCGCCGGGCGGTTGGAGCCGATCTTCTCGCGCGCCAAGCACGTGGTGCAGCGCAAGGAATTCGAGGCCGCCACCCATCCGCACGAGCGCAACCAGGCGAGCTACCTGGCCGAGAACATCGCGCCGCTCGACGACGCGCACCTGTTGCAACTGTGCGACGGCGAGACCGAGATCGCGCCGGGTGTGCGCGTGGTGCCGACGCCCGGCCACACTCCGGGCCATCAGTCGGTGCTGATCGACGACGGCGCGGGCCACAAGGTCTTGTTCCTGGGCGACGTGGTGCCCACCGCGATCCACGTGCGGCTGCCGTTCATCATGGCCTACGATCTCGACGTCACCGCCACGCTCGAGTCCAAGCGCAAGATCCTCGGCCAGGCCAGGGACGAACGCTGGCTGTTGGTGTTCGGCCACGACCTTCAGACCCACGCCGGCTACCTGGGCGTCGACGCGCGCGGCCAGCTCGCGATCACCGAGCCGGTCGCGCTTAGCTGACGATCGCCAGCAGCTCGGCGAACTCGCTGATCATGAAATCGGGCGCGTGCGGCAGCAGGCCCGCCTCGCCCATCACGCCGTAGCGCACGCCGCAGGTCTTCATGCCCGCCGCTTTTCCGGCCAAGAGGTCGTGGTGCGTGTCGCCGATCATCAGCCCGTCCGCCGCCGCGCGATCCACGGTGCGCGCCGCCAGGTGCAGCAGATCGGGCGCCGGCTTGTGCGGGATCCCGTCGGTGCCGAGCACCGCATCGAAGTATTCGTCCATGCCCAGGCCGTGGATCACCTTGCGCGCGGTATCGGTCTTCTTGGTGGTCGCCACCGCGGTGCGCAGCCCGCGCGCGCGCAGCGGTCGGATGCGCTCGAGCGTCTCGAGCACGCCGGGAAACGGCCGCGTGCGATCGAGCAGGTGCGCGTGGTAGTGCGCGCGATAGGCGTCGATGAAGCGCGTGACGGTCGCCGCGTCGCCCACCAGATCCGGCCGCGCGAGGGCGAAGAATTTCTCCAACGGCAGCCCGAGCCCCGCCGCGCCCAGCGCGCGCTGGTCGAATTCGGGCACCGCCCCCGGTATCGCCGCGAGCGCCACCACCAGCGCCTCGCGGATGTCGTCGTGCGAATCGACCAGCGTCCCGTCGAGGTCGATGCACAGCAGCTGAAAAGGCATCAGAACCCGCTGACGGTGCGCTTGGTGCCGACGCCGGCGGGGTCGTCGCAGAACACCATCATGACCGTGACGTTGTCCTTGCCGCCGCGATCGTTGGCGAGCTGGATGAAGCGCGCCGGCGCCTGCTCCTCCGGCCCGGCCAGCAGCACCGTCTCGAGCTCGCCGTCCTGCAGGTATCCGTGCAGCCCGTCGGAGCACAGCATGTAGCGGTCGCCCGGCTTGACGTCGAGCTCGCGCGTGTCGACCTCGACGTAGTCCTTGTGCCCGACCGCGCGCGTGATCACGTTCTTGCCCTTCATGGTGCGCGCCTCTTCGGGCGTGATCAGCCCCTGCTTGAGCTTGTAGTTGATGAGCGTGTGATCTTCGGTGAGCTGCGCCCCGACGCCACCGCGCACGCGGTAGATGCGCGAGTCGCCGACCTGCGCGGTCACCGCGTAGTCGCCGACGATCAGGAGCGCCGAGATGGTGGTCGACATGCCCTTTTGCGCCGGGTCCATCTCGGCCATGCCGAACACCATGTAGCAGGCGCTCTGCACCGCGCTCTCGAGCAGGCGCCGCACGATCGCGTGCGCGTCGGCGTCGTTCTTGGCGGCGGCTTTCGCGATCGCGTCGCGGCCCTGCTTGACGAACGAATAGATCTGGTCGACCGCCTCTTCGCTCGCGACCTCGCCCTTGGCGTGCCCGCCGACCCCATCGGCCACGACGTACAGCCCCAGCCCGTCGTCGCATTTGTAGGCGTCTTCGTTGAGCTTGCGCTTGCGGCCGACGTCGGTCTGGCCGTGCGATCGGAGGCGGATGGCTGGCACCGATTCACGCTACCCCTCCCGACGGTGGGACGCAAGGAACTGCTTGACTTCGGGCGGGTCCGCCGTAGAGTTAAAGGCATCCAGTCCTGCGCCCTTTTGGCGCGGTCTGCTCCCCGCCTTTTTTGCACAACGGCAGTCGTAACCAGGAGACACGTCGGATGTCGAAGCCGAACTATCGCGTCAACCTCACGTTCGATGGGGAGCGCAAGATCTTCCTCGCGAGTTGCCCCGAGCTCGAGCACTGCAGCGCCGAAGGCGCCTCGCGCGCCGAGGCCACCGGCAAGCTCGAAGAGGAGATCGACGCGCAACTCGCCAACATGCTCTCCCACGGCACGCAGCCGCCCAAATCGGTCGACGAGGAAGTCTTCTCCGGCCAGATCACGGCGAAGGTGTCGAAGGAGCTGCATCGCGAGATGGTGTTCCAGTCGCGCTCCGAGGGCATCGAGATCGATCAGCTGCTCGGCGAGCTGCTCGCCGCGGCGATGGAAGGGCGCAAGTCGACTCCACGCGGCCAGCGCTCGGGAAATCGGCAGCCGCAGGAGCACGTCCCGCACGACAGCATCGGCAACCGCCACGACGGACGGGGCGACCGTCCGCCGCAGCGTGGCGGCTTTCAGCGCGGGCACAATCCGCAGCTCCTCGACGATCGCGCGAACTTCATCGAGTACGTGCGCGGCCTCGAGCAGTCGGGCGGGCACCCCGGTCACAACCGCGGCGGCCATGGCGGCGGACCCGGCGGTGGTGGTGTTGGGCCGGGCGGCGATCGTGGCCGGCGTCGTGGTCGCGGCGGGAGCGGCGGCGGGAGCGGCGGCGGACGTCCTGGTGGTGGACCGGGCGGCGATCGGGGAAACCAGCCCTACCGCAACGACCGCCAGATGCAGGGCGGCCCCAACAATGGCGGCAACGGCGGCCCCCGCAACGGCGGTCCTCCGCAGGCAAATCCGGGCGCTCCGGCGAGCGCGCCCCCTTCGACGCCGGGCAACGGCGGCGCTCCCTCGGGCAATCCGGGCGGCGGCGGCTCCGACGACGGCAACGCCTGACACCGCTTCTCGCCCGTCACGCACGCATCCAAGTGATATAATCCCGCAGGATGGCGACTGAAAACACGCCAGCACCGTTTACCCCGGCGCAGTTCGGGCGGTACTTCCTGCTCGAGCGCCTGGCGGTTGGCGGGATGGCGGAGATCTTCAAAGCCAAGCAGTCGGGCGCGCACGGCTTCGAGAAGATCCTCGTCATCAAGCGGATCCTGCCCCACCTGGCGGCGGATCCCGAGTTCCTCGCCATGTTCATCGACGAGGCCAAGCTGCAGTGCGCGCTGCAGCACCCCAAGATCGTCCACGTGCTCGAGTTCGGTCAGGAAAACGGGCAGTACTACATCGCGCTCGAATTCGTCGACGGCATGGACGCGCTCGGCCTGTTGCGCGCGTGCGCCCACAAGCGCATGCGGCTGCCGGTGCGGCTGGCGGTGCACATCGCGTCCGAGGTGCTCGACGCGCTCGACTACTCGCACGGCAAGCTCGGCTCCGACGGCGAGAGCCTGGGCATCGTGCACCGCGACGTGTCGCCGTCGAACGTGTTCATCTCCAAGCGCGGCGACGTGAAGCTGGGCGACTTCGGCATCGCGCGCGCGGTGGAGAAGTCGCGCCAGTCCAAGACCCAGGCCGGCACGCTCAAGGGCAAGTACGGCTACATGGCGCCCGAGCAGGTGATCGGCGGCGACGTCGACGGGCGCGCCGATCTGTTCGCGGTGGGCATCGTGCTGGCGGAGATGCTGATGGGGCGGCGCCTGTTCACCGCGCCCAATGATCTCGACGTGCTCCTGATGGTGCGCGACGCGCGGCTCGACCGGCTCGATCGTCACGGGCAGGACATCCCGGCGCCGCTGCGCAAGCTGATCAACAAGATGCTCTCGCGCGATCCCGCCGACCGCTTCCCGACGGCCGGCTCGACGCGCGAGGCGCTGCAGGAGTTCCTCTTCGAGGCGCGCCAGCGCGTCGGCGCGAACGATCTGGGCGCGTTCCTCAACTCGCTCAAAACCGAGCAGGCGGCGCCCAAGCCCAAGGACGGCGACTCCGGCCTGATCATGCTCGGCGAGGACACGCGCGCGCGCCAGGAAGCGGCCGAGAAGCAGCGCTTGGCGGTGGTGCGCGCGTCGCACGATCCGGCGGTCAAGCGCGAGGCGCTCGAGGTGCAGAAGGTGGTCAACGCCGAGGAGCAGCGGCGCGCGACCTCCGATCCGCTGCTGCTCACGCCGTCGGAGCCGCCCATCCTCACGCCGTCGCTGCAGTCGCCGCCGCCGGAGGCGGTTGCCTCGTCGCTGATGGATCTGGCCGACACCGGTCCGTTCATCGAGCCCGCCTCGGCGCCGTCGCCGCCGCTGCGCATGGAGGGCACGCCGACCCCGGTGGTGGACGCCGATCGCCCCGATCAGAAGGGCGAGTTCACCGACGTCACGCCGGCGCGGCTGTTCGCGCGGCTGGCCACCGAGCGCGACACCGGACAGCTGGTGATCGAGCGCGGGTCGGTGCTCAAGGAGATCTTCCTGGTCGACGGAGTGCCGGAGTTCGTCTCGTCCAACGTGCCGCAGGAGCGCTTCGGCGAGTATCTGGTTTCCAAGGGTGTGATCTCGCCGGGCGAGCTGTCGATGGCGCTGGCGATCTTGCCGCGCTTTCAGGGCAAGCTCGGCGACACGCTGGTGGGCCTGTCGCTGCTGCGCCCGCTCGAGGTGTTCCGCCACCTGACGCGTCAGGTGCGCGAGAAGATCATCGACGTGTTCGGCTGGCAGAACGGCAACTATCGTTTCTATCGCGGGCGCGCGAACTCGCGCGAGTCGTTCCCGCTCGGCCTCGACGCGTTCGAGATCCTCGGCGCGGGCGTGGCCGGGCTGCCGCTCGAGATCGTGATCGATCGGCTGCGCAAGGTGCAGAACAAGAAGGTGCGGCGCGTCGAGCGGCCGCGACCCACCCCCGAGCACTTCCGCGTGGGCGCCGGGCCGCGCGAGCTGTGGCAGCGCCTCGACGGCAAACGGTCGGTCGGCGACTGGATCCGCCGCTACGATCAGCCCGAGCAGCTGCTCACGCTGTGCCGCACGTTGTACCTGCTGATCGAAGCCGACCTCGCCGCGCTCGATTAGGTCGCGTCTCCCGCGCCCGTCGCAGCGCGCTTCTTCAACCACCAGGTGTGCATCGGACCTTTGCCCTTGATGTCGACGACGCCGCGTTCCTCCAGCTCAAAACCATCGCCGAGCGCGGCGCGGCAGGCGTCACTGACATGGATCAGACCGGGCGCGCCGTGCGACTCCATGCGGCTCGCCGTGTTCACGGTGTCTCCCCACAGGTCGTAGCTGTATTTGCTGGTGCCGATCACGCCAGCGACGACGGGCCCTGTGTGGATGCCAATGCGCAGCGCGAGCCGGCCCTCACCGACGCGCGCGATCGCATCGCGCATTTCTAGCGCCATTGCGGCAACGGCGGCGGCGTGATCGCCTCTCGGCGTAGGCACGCCGCCGACCACCATGTACGCATCACCGATGGTCTTGATCTTCTCCAGAACATGGCGGTGCGCCATCTCGTCGAACGCCGAGAACACCTCGTTCAGCAGCCGCACGACGTCGGTTGGCGACATGCGTTCGGACAGCGGCGTGAAGCCGACGATGTCGGCGAACAGCACAGTCACCGCTTCGAAATGATCGGCGATAGCCCCCGGCTGGTGCTTGAGCTTCTCGGCGATCGCCGCCGGAAGCATGTTTCGCAGCAGACGCTCCGACTTCGCCTGCTCCACCTCGATCACGCGATTCTGGTAGAACGCGCGCCGGCGATGGCGCTCCGCAATATAGCTGATGCGCATCCCGACGGCCTGCGCGGCGAGCAGCCAAAATGAGTGGAACAGGATTTGAGCGCCGGGCAGCGTCCGGGTGATCGCGGTCAGCTCGGCCGTGATCAGGATCGCCGAGAAAATCGATGCTCGAAGGAATTGCAGGTTCATGTACCCGTGCATGGCAACCACGTAGAGCATCACGCCGATCGCCAAGACGTACGCGAACGGTTCGCCGATCCGGAGCTGCATCACCACGGCCGCAAAGCCGAGCGCGAACGGTATCGCCTGCGTCAGGAAGGGGATCAACCGCAGCGCAAAGCGCCGGGGCAGCAAAGACACCACAGCCGCCGATCCCGCGTTCGTCAGCACCGGGAATCCGAGGACGGTCCACCAGATGGTGCTGCGATGGGCGGGCAGGAGGATGGCCGTCGTCGCTGCCATGCCGGTCCACAGTCCGCACCCAAGAAGGAGAGTCGAAATGAACTGACCGCGCGACAGTCGCAACCGCCGCTGCGCCCGATACGCGTCCTCCAGCGGGCCGTCGTCGAACGTGAGCGTCAGGCGGTTCATCCGTCCATCAACCATCAGACGAGATCCTATAACACCCACGCCCATTCTGGCCGCGGAACACGACCCTCGATTAGAACAGCGTGGTGCCGGTCAGCTTCTCGACGAGGCGCGCGCGATCGGCGGGGAGCGGCGCTTCGATGGTTTGACGCGCGCCCGACTCCGGATGCGGGAAGGTGATCGCGCGCGCGTGCAGGAAGTGGCCGCTCAGCTCGAACGGGCCGGGCGGGCCGCCATAGAGCGGATCGCCGACGAGCGGATGACCGACGTGCGCCAGATGCGCGCGCACCTGGTGCATGCGGCCGGTGGAAGTCCGCGCGCGCACCAGCGCGACGTCGTCGCCGCGCGCGATCACGAAGAAGCGCGTGAGCGCGGGGCGGGCGCGCACCGCTCTGTCGTCATATTCCGACGCGGCTTCGACCTTTCGCGGATCGCCGGCGTGGGCGAGTGCGGCGTTGATCTCGCCCTCGTCGGGCGGCGCGCCGGACACCAGCGCCCAGTACTCCTTGTCCACCTGCCCCGTCGAGAACGCGCGCCTGAGCGCGAGCCACGCCGGCCGCGTACGCGCCGCCAGCACCACGCCGGTGGTGTCGGTGTCGAGCCGGTGCGCCACGCCGCCCTCGCGCGGATCGTCGGTCACGTGCGCGCACTCCGGATAGCGCGCGACCAGCGCGTTGGCGAGCGTGCCGCGCTCGTGCGGCTTGAGCGGGTGCGTAGGCGTGGCCGCCGCCTTGTTGAGCGCCACCAGCACCGCGTCTTCATAGAGCAGCACCAGCGGGCGATCCGGCTCGGGCAGCGGCCGCTTGTCGTCGGCGCTCGGCGGCAATCGCTCCAGCTCGACGGTGGCGCCGGCCGCGACCAGCGTGCCCTTGTGCCCGCGGCGCCCGTTGACGCGCACCGCTCCGGACTCGATCAAGCGACGTGCCTCGGCGCGCGAGCAGCCGGCCCTGTCGGCCACCAGCTGGTCGAGCCTCGCGCGGTCGTCCGCGCCGGCCACCAGAAACTTCACGCTAACCGAGGAGATCGTTCCTGGCCGAGCGCCGCCCCATGAGGATGAGGAGCAGGATCGGGAACGGCGCGTAGAAGATGATGTGGGTGACCACCGCGATCCCCTTCTGCATGCCGATCGCCGCGTCGAAGATCCCGTTCGGCATCTGCGAGCCGGCGAACATCGCGTGCATCATCTCCTGCGTCCTCGGGATCACCACGCCGGTCTGCACCCACAGCATGAACGGGATCCACGCCAGCGCGACCGCGCCCCACAAGATCGCCGCCGAGCGCGACCAGGCCTGCCGCTTGTAGAGCCCGAAGCCGACCGCCACCAGCGCCAGCGAGAACACGATCATCCCGCCTGAGAGCGCCCAGGTGTATGGCTTGAGCTCCTCGATCATCTTGGTCATGCCCTGCATCATCACCGCGGGATCGGGCGCGCCGGGCCGCTTGGGCGCGAGCGACAACATCTGTGAGGAGAAGCCCGCCGACATGTCGCGGATGAGCGATTGCGTGGCCAGCCCGAAGGCGCTCCACGCCGCCACCAGGCTACCGAAGACCATCGAAAGGACGCCGAGGACGACAGGGGTTCGACGCATGCGAAGAGTGTACTACGGCTTCTGGGAAGGTTCCTTGCCGAGCCTCGGCAGCTTGTGTAACGGCACCGGTTCCTCGTCGCTGGCGAGGTCCACCACCGGGTCGGCCTCGGGCGGCTCGCGCGCTTCGATGTTGCCGCCCGGCGTGATCTTGCCGGCTGCTTTTTCCTTTTCGGCCGGGCTCAGCGTGCGGTAGACGACCAGCTTCTGCCCGACCACCAGCTCGGTGTGCTTTTCGCCGAAGCGGTTGATGCGCTCGAGATCGGCCACGGTCAGGCCGAACTTCTTGCCGATGCGCTGGAGGTCGTCGCCCTTCTTGATCGCGTACATCAACCGTGCGCGTCCGCGCCGCGCCTCGACCAGATCGAAGAACTCGTCGGAGCCGGTGGTCACTACCCGCACCAGCGACGGGTCGACCAGCGCGGCCCGCGAGCTGTCGAAGTCCTTCGGCACCCACAGCTGCAGCACCAGGTTGCTGCACAGCCGCGCGTCGAGATCGAGGTTGTTCCAGCGCTGCAGCTCGACCGGCTTGACCTTGAAGAACGCCGCCACGTCCTCGACCGAGTCCTGCGACAGCGTGCGGTAGAAGACGCGCTTCTTGCCGGCGACCGCCGCGTCCTTGTCGGGCACCGCGACGATCACCGTGTCGGCCGGCGCCGGCGCCATGTTGGTGAGACGCCGATCGCTCTGCCCACTCGGCACCACCAGCGTCAGGCCCGGTCGCACCTCGGCGCTGTCGTCGATGCCGTTCATCACCCGCAGCTCTTTGGTCGACAGTCCGAACTGGCGCGCCACGTCGTCGAGCCGCTCGCCGAAGCGCACGACGAATGGTTTGACCATTTCCCTGTGCGCCTCGTACGCGGCGGTGAAGCGCGGACCGGCGCCACGCGGCACGCGCGCTTCCCAGTTGCCGTCCGGCGGCGTGCGCTTGCGGCGCAGCTCCGGGTTGAGCAGCGCGATCTCGTTCTCGCTCGCCCCCGCCGCGCGCGCCAGCGACGCGAAGCTCAGCGAGCTCGGCACCACCACGCGGTCGAACGCGTACGGCGAGTCGGCGGGCAGCTCGTCATAGCCGAACAGCTTGCGGTTCTCGCCGACCACCGCCGCGGCCATCGCCTTCGGGACGTAGAGCATGGTGTCCCACGGCAGCCCGTCCTCGTGCTTGCACAGCTCCCAGTAGTCGTTGGTGTTGTACTTCTGCATCGCGCGCAGCACCGCGCCGTAGCCGGCGTTGAACGCCGCCAGCGCCAGCGGCCAGCCGCCGAAGCGCGCCTTCAGATCGCCGAGATAGTGCATCACCGCCCCGGTCGACTTCTCCGGGTTCTTGCGCTCGTCGATCCAGTAGTCGACGCGCAGCCCGTAGATGCGCGCGCCCTCGGGCATGAACTGCCACAAGCCGACCGCGCCCGCGCTCGAGCGATCGTGCGGATCGTAGCCGCTCTCGATCATCGAGACGTAGATCAGGCCGAGCGGCAGCTTCGCGCGACGGAGCGCGTCCTCCATGAGCGGCCGCCAGCGCCCCTGCGCCTTGAGCCACGACGACATGATCGCGCGACCGCGCTTGTCGCTGCGATAGAACTCGAGGTAGCGCACCACCCGCGGATCGAGCCGCACCGGCAGATCGGGCAGCTTGAGCTGGTCGAGCCACGGGATGGCCGGCGCCGCGACGTCGCGGATCGCGTCCGGCGCGTCCAGGCCAGGCTTGGGAAACGACTCCTCGTCGAACGAGCGCAGCGCCTTGAGCTCGTCCGACTCGTGCGTGCCCTCGACCGGACCGCCGCGCACCGCGCGCCGCCCCTGCAGATCTTCCGGTAACGGCTGCGCCAACGCGGGCGCACCGACGAGAAACGCGATCAACAGCCAACGGCGCATCAGATCGAAAGGGTAGCTTGGCGGCCGGCGCCCCTCAAGTTTTCGGGGCTACCTTCGCGCGCAGCGGGCACCGTCCGGGTTGTCGGGGAGATACTCGTGCGGAAGCGGCCGCTCGACGCAGGCGCGACATTCCTGCCGCTTGTAGGGAATCGACAGTCGCTCGTCACACCCGCGCACGTGGAAGATCTGGCGGCCCGCGCAGCCGCCCACCAACGTGCTCGCCGCCAGCAACAACCAGATCGCCGTCTTGGTCATGGAGCCTCCCCTATGAGGTCAGGAAACCCAGGCAGCATACTTCAGTTTTCGTGGTAGTGGTTTCGCATGCAGGGCGCCGTGTTTCGCTCCAAGGGCTGCTTCGTGTGCGGCACCGACAACCCGGGCGGGCTCGATCTGGCGCCCACGCGCGACGGCGACAAGGTGGTGCTGCGCTTCGTGCCGAAGAAGGCGCACCTGGGCTTCTCCAAGGCGGTGCACGGCGGCATCACCGCCAGCCTGCTCGACGAGGTGGTCGGCGTGGCCTGCGGCCAGCGCACCGACGGCAAGTGCGCCACCGTCGAGCTGACCGTGGCCTACCGTCGCCCGCTGCTCGAAGGCGTCGAGGTGCGCGCCGAAGGCTGGTACGTGCGCAAGCACGGCCGCTTCGTGCTCGGCGCCGGCCAGGTGCTCGACCCCGAAGGGCGCGTGCTGGCCACCGCGAAAGGCCGCTTCATGCCGCTCGAGGCTCAGCACATCCAGCGCTTCGTAGGCGAAGGAGGGTGACCATGAAGGAATACGACATTCACCTCGACGAGAAGTTCGCCCCGCTCACCAAGATCGACGTCTCGGCCGAAGCGGCCGCGCACCAGCCGTGGTTCAACCAGACCCTGACGCGGGTCAACGAGTCGGTGGTGCGCCTGGGCGTGCTCGAGGGCGATTTTCACTGGCACAAGCACGACCTGGAAGACGAATTTTTCCTGGTGCTCGAAGGACGGCTGATCATCGAAGTCGAAGGCCGCGAGCCGGTGACGCTCGATCCCCACCAGGGCTACACGGTGCCGAGGGGCGTGATGCACAAGCCGCGTGCGCAAGGCCGAACGGTGGTGGTGATGGTCGAGAACGCCACCGTCAAGCCGACCGGCGACTAGGGTCGGCGCGGCCTACGGCTGGCCGAGGGCGAGCAGGTGGCCGAAGGCCTGACTCACCAGCTCCGGATGCAGCGCCACCAGCGAGAGCCAGCCGGCGAACGGCGCGAGCAGGACCAGGCGCGGGTGCGGGAGCTTCAGCGCGCGGGCGATTACCCAATCGAACAGGTAGGTCGCCAGCGTGGTCAGCATGCCGGCCAGGAGCGCCAGCGCCGTGGGGAAGCCGAGCATCAGGTAGGCGCCCCACAACATGAGCGCGACCGCCAGGTTGACCCCGTCGCGCGCGTAGCCGAACCACCACGGGTGGGCGGGCTCCGCCAGGCGCAGCCGCACCAGCAGCTCGCCGTGCGCCCCGAGGGCCAGGGCGAGCGCGGCGACGCCTGCGATCGAGGGCATGCCGGGCATCCTAGCGGATTCGACCCGAGTCAGGAATGGTGCTACAAATGAAGGTGGAGGCACACCCCTATGGGTCTCGGTTTCGGCGAACTGATCATCCTCTTGATCATCGTCCTCCTCGTCTTCGGGGCGGGCAAGTTGCCGCAGATCGGCGACGCGCTGGGCAAGAGCATCAAGAACTTCAAGCGCGCAGCCTCTGGCAAGGACGAGATCGACGTCACGCCGAAGAAGGAAATCACCGACAACAAGGACGCGCCCAAGCCTTAAGGTAGCGCCGCCAGGGTCTCCTTCGCCGCCAGCCGCACCGGCTCCGCCACCGCAGAATCTCCCGCCAACGCCTTCAGATCGACGCGATTGAGCAGCGGCACCAGGCGCGCCGCCAGGTCGCTCGGCGTGTACGGGTTGAACGCCAGCGCGCGCTTGACCGGGTAGCGCGCGACGAAGCGCTCGGAGTGGAAGATCACTCGCTGCATGCCCGCGCTGGTCGGCCGGCGCGCCGCCAACCGGACCACGTCGGGCACGGTCACGCGCGGGTTGCCGAGCAGCAGCGTGAGCACCGTCGGGTCGGTGTCGCGCAGCAGGCGGTCGAGCAGATCGCGCTCGATCTGGCTCGAGCGCGCCAGCGACTTGCGCTCGCCGAGCGTGATGTCGGGCTTGTGCGGAAACGGCGCCGGCTTGGGCACGCCCGGCGGGGGCGGCTGCGCCGAGAGCAAGAGCAGCGCCAGCGCTTCGTCGCCGGTCCGGCGTGCCTCCGCGTAGATCTCGCCGTGGCGCTCGTAGCCCAGCTCGTTGGCGTCGAGCACCGCGTTGAACGCGATCAGCGCCACGTCATAGGGCGCGCCGTCGCGGCCGCGCCGCACCAGCTCGCCGCACAGCCGGGCGGCGTCGACGGACGACAGCTCGGCGAGCTCCTCGCGCATCACCGCCTGCCGCATGCCGAGCGCAGGCAGCGCCACCAGGCGCCGCGAGAGCGTGAGCGCGTCCACCGGCTAATCGTAGCATTCACCGCGGCTTCTGGTTTGACGCGGCGAATCATGTTACTGATCGACCATGGCTGATACTCGTGTGGTGAAGCGGTATGCGAACCGCAAGCTGTACGATACGCAGCGCAGCCGCTACGTGACCCTCGATCAGATCGCCGAGATGATCCGCACCGGCGAGGACGTCAAGATCGTCGACAACAACAGCAAGGAAGACCTGACCGCCATCACCCTGGCGCAGATCATCTTCGAGGAGGAGAAGAAGAGCTCCTTCATGCCGCTGTCGGCGTTGCGCAACATCATCCAGACCGGCGGGCAGTCGATCCAGCAGTTCGCCAGCCAGACCGGCGAAAAGATGAAGCAGGTGTTCCGGCGCGACGGCACCGAGGAGGGCTCTCCGGAAGGTGAAGGCGCGCCCAACGGCGGACCGCCGTCGGAGGCCTCGACCACCCACCACACGTCGACCATCAAGGAGTTCCTCGAGCGCTCGCAGGCCACCTTCGAGGACTGGCAGAAGAAGGTCGACGAGCGCGTGCGCCACACGGTCGAGTCGCTCAACCCGATGTCGGTGCTCGAGAAGGAAGTCAAAGCCCTCTCGCAGCGGCTCGCCGACCTCGAAAAACGTCTCGACAACGACTAGCCCGCATGGACCCCGCGCTGCGACCGCAGGCCAAGGAGTTCCTGCTCGGCATCCCGGTGTTTGGCGGGCTGCCCGACGAGACCATGGATCGGCTGCTGGAGATGATCCAGATGCGCGGCCATCGCATCGACGAGATGATCTGCCAGGAGGGCAAGCCGGGCTCGGAGATGTTCGTCTTGCGCGCCGGGCAGGTCGAGGTGCGCAAGGCGTCGCGCAACGGAGCGCGCGAGACCATGCTGGCGCGCCTGAAGCCGGGCGACTGCTTCGGCGAGATGAGCTTGATCGACATCCAGCCGCGCTCGGCGACGGTGTACGCGCGCGAGCCCACCGAGCTCTACGTGCTCGACAACCGCAACCTGCTCGCGCTCTACCAGGCGGACCTGGCCGGCTACACGTTCCTGATGCAGAACATGTGTCGCGAGCTCAGCCGCCGGCTGCGCAAGGCCGACAACATGATCGGCGACTTCTTCTTGCGACTCGAGGAGTACGTCGAGAAGGCCGTCGACTAGAAGATCAGTCCGCCCGAGATCGAGAGCGTGGCCTGCCCGTCGGATCGGTCGGTGAGCTTGTTGGGGTTGTCGCGCTGGCAGTCGAGCGCGCTGTCGTTGCAGAAGGTGTAGGCGAACTCGGCGGTGATCGCGAGGATCGAGTAGACCATCCGCAAGCCGGTGAACAGGCGCCAGCGCAAGATCGGATCTTGATCGGGGAACGTGGTGTTGGAGTTGAGGTCGATCGACGAGGTCGGGTTCTGGCGGAACGCGTCGACGTAGGGCGTGGTGTCGATCACCTGGCTGCGCACGATCATCACCAGCAGGTTGGCGCCGACGTACGGATCGATCTTGAGCGTGCCGCCCAGGCCGAACGACTTCGAGAGCGAGAGATCGGTCGAGACCACCGTCAGATCGGCCTGCGCGGTGCCGAGCAAGCGCGAGACGGCGGCGCGCAACGCGATCGAGGGCATCGGTTTGCCGTGGAACCCCTCGAGGATGGCGAACTTGGCGTAGGCGATCAGCGCGAAGATGCTCGAGTCGACCAGGTACGAGCCGCCCACGCCCAGCTCGAACGACGGCACCGGCGCCCACACTCCCTTGCGCGCCATCACCGTTACCGTCGGTAGAAAGCTCGACGAGACGTCGCGCACGCCCTTTCTCCAGTAGTCGGCCTTGTTGGAGATCGAGGTGAAGCTCGAGTCGAACGAGAAGTGAAAGCCGGAGTAGCCGAGCGTGTCCGAGGGCGCGAGGAACTTGGGCGCCATGACCGCGCCCAGCTCGCTCATCAGGCTGCGGAACGACGACTGCAGCGGGATGTTTCCGTTGGGGTCGTTGAACGCGCCGGGCACGCCGGGCGGGCCGATCAAGCGCTCGAGGGTGAGGTCGTTGCGGTCGGCGCGCGCTGGCAAAGCGACCATCATCAACGCCAGGGTCAGCCAACGCATTCTCGTCGACGAGGCTAACGCTGCGCTTCAGAAACTGTCAAGAAACGGCTAGATTTGCGGCATGCCTTATTCCGAGATCTTGTACGAGGTGCGCGGCCCGGTCGCGCGCGTGACGCTCAACCGGCCCGACAAGCGCAACCCGCTCGGGCCCACCACCATCGGCGAGCTGTTGCACGCGCTCGAGGCGGCCCGGACCGACGACGCGGTGCGGGTGATCGTGCTCACCGGCGCGGGGAAGGTGTTCTCCGCCGGCGGTGATCTGTCGTCGATGGGATCGGGCGGCACGCCGCTCGAGGCCAAGAGCGGCGCGGTCACCCGACCGGGCACGTTCGTCGACTTGAACCTGGCGCTCACCCGCGTGGGCAAGCCGACCATCGCGATGGTCAACGGTCACGCGCTCGCCGGTGGCCTCGGGCTGGTGGTGGCGTGCGACGTGGCCATCGCCGCCGACGACGCGCTGTTCGCCACGCCGGAGATCAACGTGGGTCTGTGGCCGATGATGATCATGGCCACCATCTTCCGCAACGTGCCGCGCAAGCGCGGGCTCGAGCTGATCATGACCGGCGACAAGATCTCCGCCGCCGAAGCTTCGAGCATCGGCCTGATCACCCGCGCGGTGCCGAAGGACCAGCTCGAGGCCGAGGTCGAGGCGCTGGCGCTCAAGCTGGCCGCGAAGTCGCCGCTGATCCTGAAGATGGGGCTCGAGGCGTTCTACCAGACGCAGGATCTGGAGCTCGCGCCGGCGCTCGCGTACCTGCAAGGCCAGCTGGTCGCGGTGCTCGGCACCGACGACGCCCGCGAAGGGCTGATGGCGTTCATGGAAAAGCGCACGCCCAACTGGAAGGGCAGGTAGCGCTCGCAGCATTCGTACAAGAGGAGCATGCCAAACATGTTAGGGATGTAGCGGCCCATGGCGATCCTGCCCGCATCCCACGAGACGTTCCTCGCCTGGCGGTATCTCTACCGCCGGCGTCACAGCCGCGCGGTCTTGTACCTGACGCTGGCCGCGCTGGTGGCGGTGCTGGCCACGCAGCTGGCGTTCTTCACCTTCGGCCAGGCGCAGCTGGGCGCGTTCCTGACCATTCCGACGGTGCTGCTGTTCATCGTCTGCCTGTTGCTCAACTTCTTCTCGGTGTTCACCACCGTGTCGATCATCGGCGTGATCCTCGGGGTGGCCGCGCTGACGGTGGTGCTGTCGGTGACGTCGGGCTTTCAGCAGTCGTTCAAGAACAAGGTGCTGGGCGTGAACGCGCACGTGCTGGTGCTCAAGTACGGGCAGGATTTTTCCGAGTACCGCGACGTGATGAAGCGCTGCCTCGAGGAGCCGCACGTCAAGGCGGTGGCGCCGTTCGTGTTCAACGAGATGATGATCGCGCGCGGGCCGGCGCTGTCGGGCGTGCTCATCAAGGGCATCGATCCCACCGAGTCGCCCAAGGTGCTCGACATCGCCGACCGCCTGACCAGCGGCAAGATGGCGGATCTGGCGCTGCCGCTGCCGCCCAACGACGGCGACAAGCCGCTGCCCGAGATCTTCATCGGCAAGGAGCTGCAGAAGAAGCTCAAGACCAAGATCGGTGACCGCGTGCGCGTGGTCTCGCCCAAGGCCGATCTCGATCCGGCGCAGTTCGATTCGGGCGGCGGCGCCTCGGGTCCGTCGGTGCGCGAGTTCCGCGTGGCGGGCGTCTTCTATTCCGGGTTCGACGAATACGATCGGCGGCTGGCCTACGTGTCGCTCAAGGATGCGCAGGCGTTCTACAACGCGGGCGACGTGGTGACCGGCGTGGAGATGAAGATCGACGACATCGACGACGCGCGCGAAGTGGCGCACTCGATCGCGCACAACCTGGGCGGCACGCCGTATCGCGTGATCGATTGGGAGGAGCTCAACCACAACCTGTTCACCGCGCTGCGCATGCAGAAGGTTGCGCTGGTGATCTTCCTGACGCTCATCATCCTCGTCGCTGCGTTCAACATCGTCGCGGCGATGACCATGCTGGTGATCGACAAGACCAAGGAGATCGCCATCCTCAAGTCGATGGGCATGCGTGCGACCGGCGTGGCGCGGCTGTTCCAGGTGGCCGGGCTCACCATCGGCGCGCTGGGCACCGTGGCCGGGCTCGGGCTCGGGCTACTCTTGTGCGCGGTGGTGCAGCGCTACGGCTACCACCTCGACGCCAAGGTGTATTTGATCGACGAGCTCCCGGTGCAGATCAACCTGGGCGAGCTCGGGCTGACCGCGGCGATCACGCTCGGGATCTGCTTCCTCGCGACGATCTATCCGTCGCTGAAGGCGGCGTTCCTCCGGCCCGTCGACGGGCTGCGCTACGAGTAGGCGGCCGCTGCGGGCGACCCGAGGAAACGCTCGAGCACGCGGAACGCGAGGACCACCGGGATGTCGAGCGATGCCGGAAGCACACGTTGCAAATCACGCGCCTAGCGCGCAGCGACGATCGCCGAATGCGTGACGGGCTGCACCTGCGCGCTGCTCCGCGCCACCTGTCGCGTCTCGAGGCCGAACACGAAGCCGGCGAGAATTGCCGCGATCGACCCACCCATCAACACCACCCTGAGAGCTTTCATTTGGAATCTCCTTCGTTCCCAGGCTACGCAGGGGTGCGGCGAATCTTACGCACAATCACGCACAGCAGGCGGGGAGGTGGGCCCGAGGGAATGTCACGCATTCGTTGCGGGGAGTTCCCGAACTGGCCCCATTGCCTTCACTAGACTGGGGCGATGGACAAGGGTCCGCCGCACAACGTGTTCTGGACCGTCCTCTTGATCGGCGTGTTCGCCACGGCGATCGTCGTGGCGCTCGCCTTCGTCATTCACTGATCAGCGGGACGAGGTCATGTCGGCCAGGTCCTGCGTGATCCGCTCGCCGACCGAATCGAGTGGCAGATCGTTCGGGTCGTAGCCGAACGGGTCTTCGATCTCCACGCCGATCTCGTCGATGCCGAACAGCGCGAAGGCGAGGATCGCCGACGCGGCCGGCGTGAGCCAACCCATCGTGTCCACCATCGCGAACGGCGCGGTGAACGCGAACAGCACCAGGAACGCCTTGATGTGGTGCGCGTAGGCGAACGGGATCGGCGTCTTCAAGATCCGCTCGGCGCCGCCCCACGAGTCGGAGAACGAGGTGAGGTTTCCGTCCATGCGCATCAGCCGCTGCTCGGAGATCCGTCCTTCGCGCGCGCAGGCCGCCAACAGGTTCGAGATCCAGGTGAACGCCACCGTCGGGCGAACCTGCACCGGCTCGAGCGCGGCGCGCTCCCCGGGCGTGAGCGTCGCGCCGAGCGCGCTCAGGTCACGCTCGTCGCGCAGGAACTGCCGGATGAGCGCGTACAGGACCACGATCTTGCGCTGCAGATCGAGCTGGTGCACCCGCGCGCCGGCCGCATCGCCCTCGATGTAGCTCAGCCCCTGGCGCATCAGATCGCGCGCGCGGTTGACCATCATCCCGAGCAGCTTGCGCCCCTCCCAGAACCGGTCGTAGGAGCTGTTGGTGCGGAACACCAGCAACAGGCCGAGCGCGACGCCGAGGATGGTGTGCGCCGTCGACGGGACGTGAAAGCCGCGCTGATGGTAGAGCCACGCCGCCAGCCCGCCGAGCGCGCCGGCGATCACGGTCCGCCCCGCCAGCGCCGGCACCACCGAGCCGCGGATCTTGAACAACAACGCGATCCAACGCTTGCCGTCGTACGCGATCATGATTTGGTGAGGCCAGAAGGAGTTGAACCTTCAACAAACGGATTAAGAGTCCGCTGCTCTACCAGTTGAGCTATGGCCCCGTATTCAGTTTTCAGAACACCCGGTGCGCCCGGGGCGACTCGAACGCCCGACATTCGGATTCGAAGTCCGACACTCTATCCAACTGAGCTACGGGCGCGAGACGCGGGCTTTTGATAGACAATCGCCTATCGGAACGCAAGCAAAATCAGTAGTAGTCGCGACCTTCGGGCGCGTCCTTGTCGGGGAGCGGCGGCGGCTCGCCCTCGTCCAGCGCGTAGACCTTGATGGCGTCGTCGCGGTGCCGGCCGGGCGCGATGCGGGTCAGGATGCTGAGGATGTTGCGCTTGAGATCTTCCATGCTGGCGGCGGACACGCCTGCGTCGACCAGCTTGCCGATGTACGAGTCTTCGACCGCGCGCACCTGCATCAGATAGTTCGGATCCGAGCCATCGATGTACTGCTTGTCGCGCGCGGCGCAATTGTGGAGCTGATCGCGCATCTTGTTGTCGATGCGGATGCCGACGAACAGCTTTCGTTCCGGTTCGATTCGCATGTTAGGCGCCGCGAAGCTAGCATCGAAGCGGAAGCGAGGTCAATGCACTCGGCCTGGTACGTCTATCTGCTCCGCTGCGTGGACGGCACGCTCTATTGCGGCGCCACCAATGATCTCGACCGGCGCCTTCTGCGGCACGGGCGCGGCGACGTGAGGTACACGCGCGGGCGGCTGCCGGTGGAGATGGTCTACGCCGAGCCGGCGCTCGATCGTTCCGAGGCGCAAAAGCGCGAGGCGGAGCTCAAGCGGCTGACCCGCGCCGAGAAGCTCCGCCTGGCCCGGATGTGACCCAAATCGCTTGCGCCGGCAGGGGCTTTCGCGTTACCCCGTGTAGATGCGGAATCTTCTACCCATCCTATTGTTGGCTTGCGCGGCCGGCTGCGGCGACGACGGCGGGTCGGGCTCGCCGGATCTCTCGATCCGCCCCGACGTGCCGCACAACTACGATCAGATCCGCGCGGCGATCTTTCCGCCGACCGGGCCTTCGAGCTGCGCGTTCACCACCAGCTGCCACAACGAGGACAATCCGCGGGCGCCGCGCGTCTCGGACGCCGGCGTGATGACCACGTCGTCGGTGGGCAATCTGCGGCTGCTGAAGGATCCGTACAGCCAGCTGGTGAACGTGGCGGCCGACAACGCCAAGGCGAAGTCCGAGGGCAAGCTGCGCGTCAAGCCGTGCGATCCGGCCAACAGCTTCCTGTACATCAAGCTGACCACCCCGCCGGTGACGATCGCCGGCCAGGTGGCCTGCCCGACCGAGGACCAGGCGCCCGCGGGGACCTACGGCGGGTGCATGCCGCAGACCTCGGCGCCGCTCGATCCCAACCTGCTGCTGGGCATCCACGACTGGATCGCGCGCGGGGCGCACCTGGTCGAGCCGGCGGACGTGACGGGCACCACCTGCACCCCGGACACCACCGACATGTCCATGCACGACTAGGCACGCGCGATGCTTCCTTCCGAATCGGCTCTCAACCGACGAGGAGGCGCGGAATGCGGATGCGGATGATGTTGCTGGGCGGCGCGTTGCTGATGGCGACCGGCGGGTGCGCGACCACGCGCAGCGACGGGACGCACGACTCACGCACCGCCTGGGACAAGACCAGGGACGGGTTCGGCGTCGCGTACAACGGCGTCAAGACCGGCGCCAAGGAAGTGGCGCACGTGGGTGGCTGGGTGCTCGAAAAAGCGGGCGACGGCGTGGTGCGCGTAGTCAACAAGAAGAACATGGGCAAGTTCGGCGGCGCGGTCGCGGACAGCTGGATCACGTCCAAGCTGAAGGGCGAGTACGGGCTCGATCCCGAGGTGAAGGCGGGCCACATCAACATCGACACCTCGGGCGGCGTGGTCACGCTGACCGGCATGGTCTCGTCGGAGTACGAGGCCCAGGCGGCCATCCGGCGCGCGCTCGACACGCGGGGCGTGCGCGAGGTGCGCTCGAACTTGAGCTGGGCGACCACCGATCAGGCGCGCATTTTCGAGAAGGGCGACGATGTGAACCTGCGCAGCCGCCAGTAGCTATGGCTTGAGCTTGGCGAGGCGGTTGCGCGGCACGTCCCAGCCCGGTGCGCGACGGGCGGCTTCGTCGAGCGACTGTCGCGCGGCCGCGAGCTCGCCGCGCGCTTCGTAATACTGCGCGAGGTTGAGCAGCGGCGTGGGGGTCTCGGGAAACGCGGCGGCGGTGGCTTCGTTGAGTGTGCGGTCGTCGTGCCAGTCGGGAATTCGCAGCGCGCTGCGCGTCGCGTAGAGGGCGAGCACCAATCCCATGAGCACGAGCGCGATGCGGCCCGGGCGCGCGCGCACCGCCAGCGCCCCGGCGGCCAGCGCCAGGCCGAACGACGGGATGAACAGGAAGCGATCGGCGGCGACGACGATGAACGGGACCAGCTGCAGCACCGGCAAGAGGCCGATCGGCAGCCACAGAAGGCCGATGGCGACCGGCGGCGCGCGCTTGACCGTGGCCGCGATGGCGACGGCGAGCGCGACCACGATCGCGAGGCCGAACGCGACCTGCGCGGAGAGATGGTCCTCGAACGGTACGATGAACCAGTCGTAGAACGGGCACAGTCGCAGCGGCACCAGCAAGAGCTCGAGATCGAGCGGCACCGTTCGCAGCATGGTGCGAATCACCGTCGCGCGGGGCGCGTCGCCGAAGAACGTGACCGCGATCGGTGCGAGCGTGAGCGCGCGCAGCAGCAACACCGCGCCGGCGCACGGCACCAGCACCGCCAGCGCAGCGACCACGGCACGTCGCCATCCGGGCGGTCGCTCGACGAGCGCCCAGGCGAGCGCGAGCAGCGGCATGGCGAACGCTTCCTCCTTCGACAAGAGCGCGCCCGTGCAGGCCAGGCCGAGGAGCAGCAGCGTGCGCGGAGTGGGTCCCTCTTTGAGCACGCGCCCGAACGCCAGCAGCGCGGCGGCCGAGAGCAGGCCGGCGAGCAGGGTGGTCTGGTATCCCACCATCGCAAACGCTTCCACGTGCACCGGGAGCACCGCGAACAACAGGCCGCCTACCGCCGCGGCGACGGGGCTGCGCGCGATCCTGGCGCACACCAGGGCCGTGAGGGCGCTGGTGGCGGCATAGAGCAGCACGCTGACCAGGTGCCACCCGACGGAGTGCAGCCCGAACAGCGCGTACTCGAGCGTGTACAGCGTGCCCGCCAGGGGACGGTAGTAACCGAGGTTGTTGAACCCGCCCACCCACGGCCCGGCGAAGAAGCGCGGGATGCTCGCCAGCGAGCGGATCGCCTGGTTGCCGACCAGGACGACGTTGTTCTCCTCCATGACGAAGCCGTTGCGCAGCACCGGCAGCGCGACCAGCAACGCCATCGCCGCGCTCCACCACGCCGCGCGGCGCGCGGTCACTACCCGACCGCGTGCGCGCGCAGCCGGGCGGTGAGCGCGTCGCGCCGCGCGAGCGCGTACGGGCCGACGAACAGCACGTCCATGTCGGTGGTGAAGAAGCACTTGAGCGCATCGGCGACGCTGTTGACGATCGGCTCGCCGCGCACGTTGAACGAGGTGTTGAGCACGCACGGCACGCCGGTGCGCTTGGCGAACTCTTCGATCAGCCGGTAGTACAGCGGATTCGAGGTGCGCGTCACCGTCTGCACGCGCGCGGTGCCGTCGACATGCGTGACGGCCGGCACGATCGCGCGCTGATCTTCGCGCGTGCGCTGCGCGCGCAGCATGAACGGCGACGCGTCGGGCGGATCGAACAGCTCGCCCGCGCGATCGGCCAGCACGCTCGGCGCGAACGGCCGGAAGTACTCGCGGAACTTCACGCGCCGGTTGAGCACGTCCTTCATCTCCGCCGAGCGCGGGTCGGCCAGGATCGAGCGGTTGCCGAGCGCGCGCGGGCCGAACTCGGCGCGCCCCTGGAACCAGCCGACGATCGCGCCGCCGGCGAGAAATTCGGCGGCAGCGGCCGGCGCGTCCTGGACGCGAATCGCCGGCAGCGCGGCGCGCTTCAGCTCCTCGGCGATCTGCTCGTCGGTGAACGAGGCGCCGAGCGTGTCCACGGTCTCGTCGTGTCGCCGCGGCAGGCGGTGGATGCCGTGCGTGACCCACAAGGCCGCGCCGAGCGAGGTGCCCGCGTCGCCGGCGGCGGGCTGGAAGAAGCACTCGTCGAAGCCGCTCTCGCGCGCGATGCGGCCGTTGGCCACGCAGTTGAGGACCACGCCGCCGGCCATGCCCAGCTTGCGCATCCCGGTCTTCTTTTTCGTGATCGCCGCCAGGTGCAACAAGATCTCTTCGGTCACCAGCTGCAGGCTGGCGGCGAGATCGAAGTGATGCTGCTCGAGCTTGGACTCGGGCGCGCGCGGCTCGCCGAAGCGCTTGACGAACAGCTCGCTCACGCGCCGCTCGCGCTCGAGGAAGTACGAAAAATAGCGCAGGTCGATGCGAAAACCGTCCTCGTGCAGCTCGACCAATTCGCGCAGTGCCTCGGCGTGCAGCGGATGGCCGTAGGCGCCCAGGCCCATCACCTTGCCCTCGCCGGAATTCGCGCGGAAGCCGAGGTGCTCGGTGACCGCCGCGTAGAACGCGCCGACCGAGTGCGGAAACTCGACGGTGTGCAGCGTCTCGATCTCGAGCCCGCGGCCGGCGGCGATATGCGTCGAGGTCCGCTCGCCGTAGCCGTCGACGGTGAGCAGCGCGCCCTCGTCGAACGGCGCGCGGAACAGCGTCGAGGCGGCGTGCGCCAGGTGGTGCGTGACGTAGTGAATGGTGAGCTTGCGCCCGCTCTTCAGCCGGAAGATCTGCTCCACCGACGCGACCGTGTCGCCCGCGTAGCCGCGCAACAGGTGATTGGGCACGTCATAGAGGAACTCGAGCTGATGGCGCGGCGAGCCGCTCAGCTTCCAGTTGAACGCCTGCGCGTGGATCCCCGGGTTCCAGAAGAACCCCACCGCGTCCACGTCTTCCATCTTGCAGCCCGCCCGCTGCAAACAGAACTGGATCGCCTGCGACGGAAAGCTGCGATCGTGCTTCTGCCGGGAGAAGCGCTCCTCCTGGCTGGCCCCGAGCACCTCCCCGTCGCGCAAGATGCACGCCGCGGAGTCGTTCGAGAAGTTGATGCCCAGAACGAGCATCCTCGGAGCTTATCAGATACGCGATCGTCGGTCCTTCGCGTTAGAGTCGCCGCATGGCGGTGGGGGAGAGCGACGTCTTTGGGCGGGTCATCGAAGACGAGAGGCTGCGCATACTGGGTTGGTTCAACACGCTTCGCGCTGTTGGCTGTGCGGCGTGGGGCGTTTGTGCATGGGTAGCGGGGTTCGGATTTGGGGATCCGAACTGGCGACAATTTGCGCCCTACGCAAGCATATCGGCGGTGCTGGCGATCGTCATCCTGTTCTTGACGCGCAGCAACGGGACCGCGAAGCGATGGTCCTTTCTGTGCATTGCCGCGATCGATCTGCCGATCCTCTTCCTGCTCCAGCGGGCTGGGCTGGTCGACTTCCCCGATCCGGCCACCGCGGGAGTGGCCAACGCGAGTCCGTATCTGATGATGGCGGCCGCTTCGCTTCTCACGCTCCGGCGTCCTTCGGTGCTCCTCGTCGGCGTGGTGGCGACCACATTCACCTTTTGGATGTTCCGCATCACCGGCGTGCGCTCCTTTTACTACTTCCCCACTGCTTTTTTTCTAGCGATGGCCATGGTCTTCGCCGACTTCGTCATCCGTCGCATCTTCTGGCTCGCGCGCGAGGTGGCCCGCCGTCAAACGGCGCAGGAACGGCTCGGACGCTACTTCTCGCCGTCGGTGGCGCGCCTGATCTTGCAGGCGGGCTCGGGTGACACCGCCTGCGAAGAAGCCGAGGTGTCCATCCTGTTTTCCGACATCCGCGATTTCACGGCGCTCTCGGAGACGATGGAGAGCCGGGCGGTGGTGGCGCTGCTGACCGAGTTCCACACCGAGATGGTGCCGGTGATCTTCAAGCACGGCGGTACGCTCGACAAGTTCATCGGCGACGGAATTCTCGCCTATTTTGGCGCGCCGGTGGCCGACGCGCGCCACCCGATCGCAGCGGTCGCCTGCGCGCTGGACATGCTCGACGCGCTCGAGGTGCTCAATGGGTGGCGCACCGCCCGCGGCGAGGTCGCGCTGCGAATCGGCGTCGGAATTCACACCGGGCGCGTGGTCGTAGGGGATATCGGACCTCCGCAGCGGCGCGAGCACACCATCATCGGGGACGCGGTGAACGTCGCCTCACGCATCGAGGGCCTGACCAAACAGCACGGGACGCCCATCCTGGTCACGCAAACAACGCACGCGCGCGCGCTGGAGGCGTTCGAGTGGACGCCTGCGCCGCTGGTCAACGTCAAGGGCAAGACCGAGCCGGTGGCCACGTTTGCTCCTCGGCGCGTCAGTGGAAGCGCGGGCTGAACAGAAGGCGGAGGATCAGGGCGATGGCGATCATCGGGCCGAGGATCGCCAGCCAGAGGAGGGCGCCGTCCGTCGAGCCGGGGCGCCACAGGTGCCAGGCGGCGAACAGGAGCAGCGGGGCGGACAGGGCCATCAGCCAGGCGCGGCGGCCCATCGGCAACAGGCGCACGCGGTAGCGGAGCAGCGCGGCGTCGACGAGCAACAGGACGATCCCTTGCCCGCCACCGACGAGCGTGCCGAAGATCATCGAGAGCAGCCAGGTGCCCCACTTGCCGAGCTTCGGATCCCAGTGGCCGAGCAGGACCGCGACGGTGACGAACATCCAGATCGCAAACAGCGGTCCGAACAGCGCGGGGCATAGCCAACGTCCAAGTCGCGTGACCATGGGGTCCTTGACTCAGTGTACGTCGCGTGCAAGAAAACCTTCTTCCCCCCCCATCTCAATAGGAAGAAGGAACACATGCAAGTCACCGTCGAGGAGCTGTCGCCCGTCGAAAAGAAGGTCGCCGTCGAGATTCCGTGGCCGTACGTGGCCCAGAAGCTCGACGAGGCCTACAAGGATCTGTCGCGCGGCGTGGCGCTCAAGGGCTTCCGCAAGGGGAAGGTGCCGCGTCCGATCCTGGAGCGTATGTTCGGCCGTCAGGTCGAGCAGGAGGTGGTCAAGAAGCTGGTGCAGGAGAGCTTCATCGCCGCCGCCAACCAGCACGACATCCAGCCGGTGGCCGAGCCGATCGTCGACGACGCGCACCTGCACAAGGGCAAGTCGTTCCACTACTCGGCGCGCGTCGAGGTGCGCTCGGAAGTCACACCCAAGGAGTATGACGGCCTGGAGCTGGGACAACGAAAGGCCAACGTGACGGACGCGATGATCGATCAGTCGCTGCAGCACAAGCGCGAGGAGCTGACCGAGTACAAGGTCATCGAGGCCGGGCAACGACCCGAGATGGTCGCGCAGGCGAGCGACGTGGTGGTGGTGAGCGTCAAGGGCACCGTCGGCGACAAGCCGCTCGAGAAGGACGGCGTGATGGTCGATCTCGGCGATACCGAGCGCGAGCCGATCCCGGGGCTCGGCAAGGCGCTCCTCGGCGTGCCGCTGGCGGCCGTCGACCACGAGGTGAAGTGGACGATTTCCTCAGAAGATTCGCGCAAGGAGCTTGCGGGTCAGAACGTGGCGCTGAAGATCTCCATCAAGGAGGCGCGCGAGAAGCAGATGCCGGCCCTCGACGACGAGTTCGCCAAGGACACCGGTGAAGCGGATACGCTCGCGGACCTGCGCGGCAAGCTGCGCGAGAAGCTCCTCAAGGAAGACGAGGAGGTCGCGCGCGGCGAGCTCAAGCAGGAGCTGATCAAGGAGCTGCTCAAGCGCAACTCGTTCGTGGTCGCCCCCGCGCTGGTCGAGCGGCAGCTCGACGCGATGATGCACCGGGCGAAGATCGGCATGGCGATGCGCGGCGTGGACGTCAAGAACATGAACCTCGACGAGCAGCGGCTGCGCGACGAGCTGCGCGAGTCGGCCAACGACGAGGTGCGCGCCGCCTTCCTGATCGATGCGATCGCCGACAAGGAGAAGATCGAGGTCGCGGACGCCGAGATGGAGAAGAAGCTGGCCGAGATGGCGCAGAGCCGCGACAAGAGCGTCCCGCGCCTCAAGGCCGAGCTGCAAAAAGAGGGTCGACTGGACGCGTTGAAGCATCAGATTCGTGAGGAGAAAACCCTTGACTTGCTCTTGAGCCGGGCAAAGATCACAGAGAAGGCTCAGGAAGCTTCCCCGTCGTCGGAGACCACCAAATGAGCAACGATTACAAACGCGGCGCGCTCGGAACCAGCGGCATGATCATTCCGACGGTCATCGAGCAGACCCACCGCGGCGAGCGCGGCTGGGACATTTTTTCGCGATTGTTGAAGGATCGCATCGTCTTCCTGGGCACGCCGGTGGACGACCAGATCGCCAACATCGTGGTCGCGCAGATGCTCTTCCTCGAGAGCGAGGATCCCGATAAGGACATCATGCTGTACATCAACTCGCCGGGCG
>PNAM01000071.1 GCA_003170275.1 Myxococcales bacterium | reverse complement strand
AGCGCGCCGGCCTCGGCGGCCCAACGCTCGCCCTCGACGCGCAGCGTGTCCCGCTCGACGGCGCGCGCCTCGGCCAGCGCGCGCGAACGGTCGAGCTCCGCTTCGCGCGCGCCGCGCTCGGTGTAGAGCGTCCCGGCCTGGGCCGCCCACTGGTCCCGATCGCGGCTCAGCGCCTGGAGCTCGTCGCGCAGCGCCTGGAGCTCGTCGCGCAGCGCCGCCAGATCCGCCTCGCGGCGCGTGCGCTCGTCGTACAGGCCCGCCGCTTCGCTCGTGCGCGCGTCACGATCGCGGCGCACGGTGTCCAGCTCGATGCGCGTCTGCCCGGCCGCCGCCGACAGCTCCGCCTGCGCGCGCTCGGAGACGGCGGCGTGCGACTCGGCCGCCTCGACCGCGCGGTTGCGCACCGCGAGCTGAAGCCGGACCGCCAGGTCGTCCCATCGGGTGAGCTCGTCCGGGCCGCGGACGAAGTGGTGGCCAGGCTCGACCGCGTCGTACTGCACGTGCCAGCCGCGCTGCCGTTCGCCGGCGACGAACCGCGGCCGCCGCTCGGTGAACACCTTGCGCTCGCCGTGCGCCTGCGATCGGATCGGATAGTGACGCAACACGAAGCGCAGCGGAAACACGCGCCGCCCCGCAAAACAGACCTCGTGCCCGCCCGAGGTCGCCAGATCGACCGGCCCGCGCTGCTTCTTCCAGGCCTTGATCTGCAGCCGATCGAACTGCGCCGCCGGCTCGTAGTAGGGGAACGCCGCGCGCAGCTCGTCGCCCGGCCGGAAGCGGTCGTCCGTCGGGCAGAAGTTGAACACCTCGAAGTCGATCGCGTCGTAGCCGAGCGCGTCCACCGCTGCGATTGCCTGGCTCAGCGTGGTGCCCGGCCACGGGCTCTCGCGCAGCTCGTCGGCGTCGGTGTGCAGGAACCAGTCGGCCTCGAGCTCGGCGGCGAGCGCTGCCTTTCGCAAGAGCAGGCTCTCCCACGCGTATCGCGTGCGGTCCTCGGCGGAGCCGCCGCTCTCGTCGGGAAATCGCTCGATCCGCAAGAGGCCGCGGCCGAGCCACGGGCTGGCGCGCGCGACCGTGTCATCCGTCGAGGCGTGATCGATGAGATAGACCTGGACGCCCTGCGCGATCAGGTCGCCCACCACCTGCCCGATCACGTCGGCCTCGTTGTAGGCCGCCAGCAGCGCGACGACGGTCACGCCGGCGCCATCAGCGCGGAAACTGGGTGATCGGTCCCGTCGTATCGGAGGTGGCAGGCGGCAGGCTGTCGAGCGTTCCGCCTGGAGCGCCGCGCGAGCCGATCCAGATGCGGCCGACCTCGCCGGCGCCTCCGTTGCCGCCGCCGCCGGCCCCCATGCCGAATCCGCCGCCGAGCGCGCGCAGCTTGTGGCCCACCTTGAGGGTGACCGTGTCGGCGCTGATGAGGAGGCTTCCGCCTGCGCCGCCGCCGCCGCCGCCCGCCGGCATCGGCGGCGTGGGGATCTTGCCCGAATGGCCGACGAGCTCGCCCGAGACGTCGAGGATGCCGCCGATGGAGATCTCGCGGCCGAACAGCGCCAGCGCGCCGCCACCGCCGCCGCCTGCCCCCCCGGACCCGCTCGGCCCGTTGCCACCGCCGCCGCCCGCCCCGAAGTAGAGGGGGCTCAGCGTCTCCGTTCCGTAGGCCGCGCCCGCCGCACCCGCGCCGGTCCCGTCGCCCGTGTGCCCGGCCGTGGCGTAACCGGCCCCGCCGCCTCCTGCACCCGCTCCGCTCGCGCCGCCACCCGACGCAGGCGTGCCCAGCACCATCTTGCCGTTCAGGCCAGGGTTGCCGCCCACCTCGCCGTCGGGGCTGAGCTTGACGTCGCCATCGATCGAGATCGTGCCGGTCGCCGCCAGAACCGGCACCCCGACCAGCTCCGACAGCGCGACGTCGACACCGGCGGGAATCGTCAGGTCGGTGAAATTCCAGATCGCCAGCGGTGGACCGCCCGAGGGCTGCGGAACGACCGAGAAGCCGGGCGTGCCGGGGCCGACGATCGGATCGGCCGAATCCGAGAGCGTGATCACGCCGGAGAGCGTGTTCAACGTGAGCGTTCCCGTGTGTCCCGACAGATCGCGCGCGCCGAGCGTCCCGTCGCCGCGGAACGGCCCCACCGTGAAGTCGAGGTTGGCGATCACGGAGCTGCCGAAGCAGCGCCCGCCGCCGCAGGTGAATCCGGCCGGGCACGCATTGTTGCTCCCGCAGGCGAATTCCCCGTCCCCGATGTTGGGGTGATAGCAACCACTGGCGAGCAGCAACAACACGATCCCGAACCTGGACATTAGAATTTCCCGGAGACTGCGAGACCGGCGTTCGACGCCGAACCGAACGGAGCAACCGACACTCGCTCGGTCTTGACGGGCCGCAGCCCAAAATAGAGACACACGGCCGCACCCGCCGCGGCCACACCGCCGACCACGTAGCCGGCGATCTGAACCGAGTCGAAGGTCTGGCCGTTGCTCTGGCGCGACTGGAATCCCTGGTCGAAGGTCTGTCGCGTCGCCGCCCCATTCTGCACGGCGCTCGAGTCCTGCCCCGCGAGCACGCCAAAGGTGATGCCCAGCGCGGCACCGACGACCGCCAGGCCCGCCAGCCCGAATCCCAGCCCCTTGAGCAACTTGCGGCGCGGCTCCGGATCGGTCGCGACGGGCTCGACCGCGTCAGGCTGCGGCGGCGGGGGCTCGGTGATCTGCGTCTCCGGCTGCGGAGGCGGCTGCCGCTCCGGCGGCGGATTGGTTGGAGGCGGGGTCTCCGGATTGACCGGCGGCTTGGTGGGCTCGTGAGCCTTGGTGGGCTCGCGAACCATGTCGTGCGGCTTGAGGATTCCCGGCGGCGGCGTGTCTGCCGCGTGCTTGGACTGCTTCATCACGCTCTCGAGATCGTTGATGCGCGTCTGCACCTCGGCGCGATTCGGCGGACTCTCCATCTTGCGCAAATACGTTCGGTAGAAGAACAGCGCGCGCTCGGGGTTCTGGGCAAGCTGGTAGGCCTTGGCGATGTTGTAGAGAATGACGGGCGAGCCGGTCAGCTCGTAGGCGGTCTGGAACTCGACCGCCGCCTCGTCGAATTTGCCCACGTCGAACTTGCGCTCGCCGGCCCGATAATGCTCCCGGGCGGCCGCCTTGTTGGCTTCTGCGTCTTCGGCTCGCGCTGCTCCGCCTGCGAGGAGGGTGAGGGATAACAACACCTTGGCGATCGAACGCCTGGCCGACATGCGCAACATCATACAAGTTCTCCACAGTGCGTCAACGGCACGGTTGAAGCGGTGGCCCGACCAGGGTAGTATCAGGGCATGAAGTCGTGGTCGTTTCTCGGCGTCCTTTTCGCCTCGCATCTACTGATCTCTTCGCAGGCCATCGGGTCGAAAGGCGGGTACGAGCCCGCGCCGGCCCTGGCGTCTACGTGCGTGCCCGGCACGCCCTGCGAAGCCGCCGACTGTGTCACCAACGGCGTCTGCAGCGCGACCAGCGAGTGCGTCGGCCAGCCCGCGCCCGATGGCACGTTCTGCGCGTCGCCGCCCGCGAATTGCACCAACGCCGGGGCTTGCAGCCAGGGCGTCTGCGGTTGCGGCACCGAGCCGATCTCGCTCGACCTCGGAACCGGTGGCGGCGGTGGCGGCGGCAATGGTGGCAACGGAGGCTGCGAGATGGGCGGCGCCGCGGGTCCCGCGGGCGCCGGTTTGTTGCTCCTGCTGATCGCCGGCGGCCTGATCCTGGCGCGCCGTCGCCGCGCGTAACTCTTCGCAAATACTTTCTACATACTATCGGTCGGTCGGCGCGGCAGCCTGAACAGGCGCCGCACGCCCCACACCACCAGGGCCGCGCTCCAGGCGAGATCGCGCAACAGGTGCGCAGGGACGAAGGCCAGCCCGGCCGGATCGTGGAACTGCCGCGTCGCGCGCACGCCGACGTAGAGGCGCTCGAGCGCCAAAAGCCCGACGAGCGCGCCGGAGAACAGCGCCGGGAGCTGCCAGGGACGGCCGGCGGTGGCCAGCGCCCCCGCACCGGCAAGCACCAGCAGCGCCAGCAGCATGAGCGGCGCGTGCAGCATCATCCAGATGCGCGAGACGTCGTCGCCGCGGTAGCGACGGCGGTGCTTGCCGACCAGGTCGAGCCGGCCGTAGCCCATTCCGTATTGCTGGCGCACGTAGCCGCCCACGCTCTCGCGCCAGCGATGCTGGCTCTTGGCGGTCGGGCAGAAGGCCAGCTGGTAGCCGGCGCCGACCAGCCGATAGCTCATGTCGTTGTCGTAGCCGTAGCCGAAGCTCTCGTCGAAACCGCCCACCGCCCGCAGCGCGTCGACGCGGTAGGCGGAGTTGCCGGTGCACACGTGATCCACGTGCGTGGTCGAGATGCGGCTGTAGCGATACTCGAGATCGCGGCCCATGACCCGGGCCCACAGCGATGCGTCGCGGTCGGTCTCGTAGTAGCCCTGCGCGGCCGCCACGCCGGGCTCGTCGAGCGCGGCGCATAGCGTGTCGGTCCAGCCGGGGCCGATCACCACGTCTTGATCTACCTGGCAGACGATCGGGTGGCGCGCCTCGCGCACGCCGAGGTTGATGGCGGCGGCGGCGCCGCGAGCCTCGCCGCGGAACACCCGGATGCGCGCGTCCTGGCCGGCCAGGCGCGCGAGCATGTCGGAGGAGCCGTCGGTGGAGCCGTCCTCGACCGCCAGCAGCTCGAGCTGGCGGTCGCCGCCCTGGGCGAGGATCGCGGCGAACACCGCCTCGAGCCAGCGCGCGCCGTTGCGCACCGGGACGACGAAGCTCACGCCCTGGTTGGCCATCAGGCCCGCCCGCCCGCGCCGGCGAGCAGCTCGGCATAGACCGCTTCGAGCCGATCGATCACCACCGGCTCGGCGCACCGCTTGGCGAGCTCGTGCCCGGCCGCGATCGCGCGCGCGCGAAAGCCGTCCAGATCCGCGAGCACCACGCGCAGCCCGGCCGCCAGCGCCGCCGAATCGCCCGGGGCGACCGACAGGCCGCCGCCCAGCCCGACGATCAGATCGCGCGCGCCACTGTCGTCGGCCACCACCACCGGCGTGCCGCAGCCCAGGCTCTCGACCAGCACCAGGCCGAACACCTCGTGCGCGCCCGGGTAGGCCACCACGTCGGCGTCGCGCAGCATCTCCAGCCGCTCGCGGCCGACCAGCGTCCCGAAGAAGCGCGTGCGCTCCTCGAGCCCGAGCCGGCGCACCAGCGCGCGCAGCTCGGCCAGGCAGCCGCGGTCGGGCCCGGCGATCACCAGGCCCGCGTTGGGCAGATCGAGCGCCGCGAAGGCGTGCACCAGCTGATCGATGTGCTTGCGCGGCGAGAGCTGGCCCAGGTACGCCACCAGCGGCGAGCCGGTCAACCTCGCGCGCCGGCGGAACGCGCCGCGCGCAGGCGCCTCGAGCTCGCCCATGCCGAGCGGGTTCTCGACGACGCGGATGCGCGACTCGGCGATGCCCAGGCGGATCAGGTCGCGCTGCTCGGCGTCGCTGACCGCGACCACCCGCAACGCATGATCGAGCGCGCCGCGGCCGATGGTGCGGTCGAAGATCCACTTGATCGCGCGCCGGCGCTCGATCAGCGGCGCGGTGCCGTGCGGCGAAAATGCGTAGGGCACGCCGGCGCGGTGCAGACGGCGCGCCGCGAACGCGGTGGGCAGGTTGCGACAGGCGTGCAGGTGGGCCACGTCGAAGCCGGCCGCGTGACGCTGAAGCCACCCGGCCATGCCGAGCGGCAGGAACGCCTGCCAACGAAACGCGGCGCCGTTCCACAGGTTGGGAAAGATTCGCAGCGCCACCCCGTCGGCCTGGCGCTCGCCGGCGGGCACCCGAGAACGCTCATCGCACGCGTCGGTGGCGCATACCGTCACGTGGTGCCCGCGCACCACCAGGCCCGACGCGAGCCGCCCGACCACGCGCGGAATGCCGCCGTATCCCCACGCCTCCGCGCAGAACGGGGCGACGTGCAGGATGCGCAGCGGCTTCACGGTTCGCGATCGTACCATCAACTGCAAATGTGTTTGCTAGTGCTGCAGTAGCTCGTCGAGGTCGCGGCGCGCCACGGCCGATTCCGGATCGAGCGCGACCGCGGTGCGGAAGGCACGCTCGGCGCCGTTCCGGTCGCCGAGCTGCTCGAGGCAGATGCCCAGGTTGACGTGGATGCGCGCCTCGCCGGGTGCGAGCTGGAGCGCGGCGCGGTAGGCGGCGACCGCGCCCGGACAGTCGCCAGCCACGCGGCGCGCGTCCCCCAACGCGTAGCGAGGCGGCCACGCGAGCGGCGCGCGATCGACGGCTGCGCTCCACAGCGCGTCGGGCGAGGACCAGGTCGCGCCGCGCTGGAGCGCCAGGCCGCCCAGGAGCAGCACCAGCGCCGCGGTCACGCAGCGGCGCGTCCAGGCCGACCAGCCGATCGACGAGAGCGCGAAGGCGACGGCGACCAGTAGCCCGGGCGCCGCCTCGTAGACGCGGTGCTCGGCCATCGCCTCCTTGAGCGGCACCAGGCTCGACGGCGCCAGGAACAGCAAGAACCAGGCGATCCCGAACGCGGCCGCCGGCGCTCGACGACGCAACACGAAGATCGTGGCGGCGAGCGCGATCAGCCCGCCGGCCGCGAGCGCCGTCGCGACGGTGGTGACCCGCAGCGGCGCGTGCCAGATCGTGAGGCCGACGGGCGCCAGGCCGAGCCGCACATACCTCCAGAAGACCACCGCCTGGGTGGCCAGGTGCGCGGCGTAGGCGCGCGTGGTGCCGCCTTCGAGGCGCGCGAACAGTGTCAGCCGCGCGATCCCGAGCGCACCCACGAGCGTCAACAGCGGCAGGTGAAAGCGGCGCAGCCGGCGCGCGCGCAACGCGGCGTCGGGCTCGAGCCAGGCGTCCTCGAGGAGCCAGACGATCGGCAGCATCGCCGCGCTCTCCTTCGAGAGCAGCGCGCAGGCGAGCAGCGCGAGCGCGGCGAGCGCCGACCGCGGGCGGGCGAGCGTCGCCAGGAGCATGAACGCCAGGCACAAGATGCCGGCGCGCGCCGATGCGTAGCGCACCGCTTCGCCGCACAGCGGGTGGACCGCGAACAGCAGCGCCGCGCTGAGCGCCACGCTCGGCTTTCCGGGAGCCCAGCGGGCGACCAGCCGCCGCAAGAGCAGCACGTTCAGGAGGTGCAGGCCGAGGTTGGTGGCGTGGTAGGCGAACGGCTGCACGCCGCCGAGCGCGCGATCGAGCGCGTAGGACAGGACGGTCGCGGCGCGCGGGGTGACCAGCAGGTACAGGCCGAGGAGCGGGCGGCCGACGACGGCGGAGAAGTCGTCGTAGACGAACGGGTGGGCGAGCGCCGGCAGGTAGACGGCCGCGGTCAGCACGACCAACAGGGCCGTGTCGCGACGCGCGTTGCCGTCGGCGGGCGCGCTCAGCGCAGCGCCTCGGCCAGCGCGGCGGCGAAGGCCTCCGGGGCGCAGTCGACGGCCACCCGCGCGAGCGCCGCCTCCCGCTGCGCGCGCCACCTGGGCTGGTCACCGTACAGGCGGGCGATCCCCGCGGCGAACGCGTCCGCAGCGCCGCCCACCGTCAGCTCGACGCCGTCCTGCCACTCGAGTTGGCGGGCCAACAGCGGCGTGCACACCACCGGCAGGCCGAACGCGGCCGCTTCGTGGATCTTGTGCGGCAGGCCGCTGGCGAAGCGCGTCGGCGCGATGAACAGCCGCGCGCGGTCGTAGAGCGGCGCCAGATCGTCGACCGTCCCGAGGATCTCGACGCCCTCGCCCGGCCGCGCGAGCAGGCGGCGGGGCGGGCGCGGCCCCGCGACCGTCAGCCAGATCGGGCCCAGCCTGGCGCGCACCGCCGGCCACACCTCGGCGAGGAACCACTCGAGCGCGTCCGAGTTGGGCGAGTCGTCTTCGTAGAACGCGCCGACGAACAAGAGGCCGGCGCGCTCGGCGAACGCTCGCGTGGTCGGGGCGACCCGCAGCGCGTGGCCGAGCTGCACCACCCGCCGCGCGCCACCGTCGCGCAGCCGGGCGGCCTCGTCGGCGGACACCGCAAACACCACCTGCGCGGACGCCGCCAGCGCCAGCTCTTCGGCGAGCGGATCGCCGGCGACCGCGGGCTCGCCGCGCACCAGACGGCGGGCCTGCTCGCGCGGTGCGACCAGCGCTTCGGCGTCGTAGACGATCGGCACCGTCGAGGCACTCGGCAGACGCGCGCGCAACAGCCGCAGGTTGTGCGGGCGGCTCACCAGGATGCGGTCGTAATAGCCGGCGCGCTCGACGAGAAAACCGGCCAGCCCGCGCTCGCCGAGCTCGATCTGCAGCTCGACGCCGGGCGGCACGGCGTCGCGCGCGGCGTGGCGATCTTCGCCGGGAAACGTGGTCGCATAGAAGGTCACCAGGTGGCCGGCTTCGGCGAGCGCCCGCACGATCTGGGCGGCGCGCGGATGGCCCGAGCCATGCCGTCCGAGCGGCAGGCGATCGTCGAGGAACAGGATGCGCAAGCCGCGCGGGCGGTCGCGCGCGACCAGCGGTCCGGCCTCGCGCAGGGGCCGGGCGGCGAGCCAACCGGCGTGCTTGCGGGCGAAGCGCGCGCGACGCTCGGTCTGCAGCGCGATCGCGCTGGCGGAGCTCGCGCTGGAGGCGAACTCGACGTGGCCGGCGACCAGCTGCGGATCGTAGACCACGCGCAGGCCGCGCTGCCACAGGCGCACGCAGTAGTCGACGTCCTCGTAGTACGCGGGACGAAAGGCGACGTCGAAGCCGCCCAGCTCCTCGAACGACGCGCGCGGCGTGAGCAGGCAGGCCGCCGAGCAGAAGTCGACGTCGCGCGCGAACTCATAGGCGGGCGCGTCGGCGCGATCGCCGCGGCCGTACCCCGCGCACGAGCCGTCGCGGAAGATCATGCTGCCGGCTTCCTGCAATTTCCCGTCCGGCGAGATCAGGCGGCCACCGACGGCGCCCACGCCTGCGCTGAGCGTACGCAGGCCGGACTCGAGGCTGCCCGGGTGAAGCTCGACGTCGCTGTTGAGGAACAGCAGCACCCGCCCGCGCGCGGCGGCGGCGCCAGCGTTGGCGGTGTCGAGAAAGCCGCGGTTCTCCGTCTGGCGCAGCACGCGGGCGCCGTCCACCCGCGCGAGCAGCTCGGGCACGCGATCGGTCGAGGCGTCGTCGACCAGCACCACCTCGAGGTCGTCGCGCGCCGGGATCGATCGCAGCGCGCGCAAGAGCAGCTCGGCGCAGTTGAAGATCGGGATCACCACCGAGATCTCGGGCGCAGGCGGGCGCGCGAACCCAAGCCGCTCGTCGCCCGCCAGGAAGCGCTCCAGCGAGCCGGCCGCGCGCGTCACCGCCCAGGCGCGGGCCCCGGCGAGCGCGTCGTCGACCGGCGCGTGCGCCTGCAGCTCGCCGTAGTGCATGCGCAGGTTGCGCAGCCAGTGGCGCGGCGAGGCCGGCAGCCGCCCTTCGCGCAGCGCCACCCACGCCTTGCGCAACGCGCCGCCCACCAGCTCGCCGAGCGCCACGCCGCCGAGCGCCACACGCCGCACGCGGACCACGCGCGTGAGCAGCCGCACGCGCTCTTTGCCGTCGGTGAGCGCCCACAGCTCGAACGACAGCCGGCCGTTCGGCGTGCGCGCCAGCGGCACCCGCGCCGCGAAGCGCCCGGCCTCGACCGCGACGCGCAGCGCCGGCGCCGACGGACGGAGCAGCAGCACCTCGCGCACCGCCACGCCGTCGACCCGACCGCGCAGCTCGAAGTGATCGCCGCGCAGCACCTCGTCCGCCCGCGGAGAGTCGAGCACCGCCGGGATGACCGCCCGCATCACGACGTGCTAAAGTGACCGCGCGGCGGTAGACATTCTCGGCATCTGTTGCATTCTACCTGGGGACCGATGTCGAAGCTATCGACGGTACGCGAGTTCGGACGCTTTCTGATGACGCGCAAGCGCTATTGGATCGTGCCGCTCGTGGTGGTGCTGCTCCTCCTCGGCCTCTTGCTGGTGTTCGCCGAAGGGTCGGCGGTGGCACCCTTCATCTACACGATCTTCTGATATGGTGAATGCCGTGCTAGGCCCTGCGCGCTCGCGGCGACAGCTCCGCGACTTCGTGTGGACCCTGGTGAGGACCGACTTCAAGGCGCGTTACCACGGCGCCCTGAGCGGTTTTCTCTGGGCGCTGCTCAAGCCGCTGCTCATGTTCCTGGTGCTGATCGGGGTGTTCTCGTTCATCTTCCGTGACAAGACCTACCTCTTCAACCTGCTCATCGGGCTCTTGTTGTGGGACTTCTTCTCCGAGGGCACGCGCACCGGCGTGCAGGCGCTGCGGTCCAAGAGCTTCCTGCTCACCAAGGCGCGCTTCCCCCACTGGATCGTGGTCGCCACGTCTGCGTCCAACGCGGTGGTGACCCTGTTCGTCTACTCCCTCGCGATCGTGATCGTCCTGTCCGTCACGCGCGGGCTCCCCTGGGCGCCCGGGCTGCTCCTGTTCGTGTGGTACCTGGTGCAGTACTTCTTCATCGTGCTCGGCTTCTCGTTGGGCGCGAGCGTGCTGCTCCTCAGGTATCGCGATCTCGACCAGATCTGGGACGTGGTGCTGCAGGCGGGCTTCTTCCTGACGCCGATCTTCTATCCCTTGCGCATCATGCCCGAGCGCTACCACATCTTTCTGTACGCCTGGCCGGTGACGCCGGTGGTGCAGTTCACCCGCATGGTGCTCATCGAGCGGCACGCCCCGACGCTGCGCGCCAACCTGCTCCTGTTCGGCGTGACGCTGTTCATCTTCGTCACCGGAGCCCTGCTGTTCCGGCGGCACGCGCCGCGCGCGATCGAGCGACTGTGAGCGCCGTCATCCGCGTCGAGGGCTTGCGCAAGAGCTTTCAGATCCCCAGCGCGCACCGCGACACCGTGCGCGAGCACGTGTTCGGCATGCTCAGGCCGCGCCGGTTCGAGACCTTGCAGGTGCTCGACGGCATCAGCTTCTCCGTCGAGCGCGGCGAGACCTTCGGCATCATGGGCCGCAACGGATCGGGCAAGAGCACGCTGCTCAAGATCGTCGCCGGCATCTACCTGCCGGACGGCGGCAGCGTCGGCCTCGACGCCCCGCTCACGCCCATCCTCGAGCTCGGCCTGGGCTGGAACGCCGAGCTCACCGCGCGCGACAACATCTTCCTCACCGGCACCGCGATGGGCATGACGCTGCGCGAGATCCACGCGGAGCTCGACGGCATCCTCGCGTTCGCCGAGCTCGAGCGCTTCGTCGACACGCCGCTCAAGTTCTTCTCGAGCGGCATGGGCGCGCGCCTGGCGTACGCGATCGCCTTCCGCGCGGTACGCGAGGTGCTGCTGCTCGACGAGATCTTCGCGGTGGGCGACGCGGCGTTCGTGCAGAAGTGCCAGACGCGCTACCGCGAGCTGCACGCGGCCGGCCACACCATGCTGCTGGTCAGCCACGCCTCGGAAACCATCGCGGAGTTCTGCACGCGCGCGATCTTGATCGACGGCGGGCGCGTGCTGCTCGACGGCACCGGCACGAACGTGGCGGCGGCGTACGACGAGCTGATGCGAGCTGCGGCGGCGCGTTGAATGGAGCCGCGCGTCACGGTGATCGTGCCGGTGTACGAGACGGTGCAGTGGCTCGACGAGGCGCTCGACAGTGTCGCCGCGCAGAGCTTCGACGACTGGGAGGTGCTGATCGTCGACGACGGCTCCACCAGCGCGCCGGCGCGCCGCGCGCTCGACTCGCTCGTCCGGCCCAAGATGCGCGTGCTCTCCGTGCAGCACGGCGGCGTGTGTCGCGCGCGCAACCGCGCGATCTCCGAGGCGCGCGGGCGCCACCTCTGTTTTTTCGATGCCGACGATCGGATGCGGCCGCGCTTCCTCGAGCGCACGTGCGCGCGGCTCGACGCCGATCCGGCGCTCGCGTTCGTCTCGCCCTGGGTGCACCTGTTCGGCGACGAAGAGTGGGACTGGAAGCCGGAGCGCTGCGATCTGCCGGCGCTGCTCGGCGACTGCTCGGTGGCGACCGCCGCGGTGGTGCGCAAGGAGCGGGTGATCGAGGTGGGCGGCTTCGACGAAGCGATGGAGCTCGGTCACGAGGACTGGGACCTGTGGCTGTCGATCGTGGCGCGCGGTCACCGCGGCGAGATCCTTCCCGAGCTGCTGTTCGACTATCGACGGCGCGCGGCCTCGCGCAGCGGCGTGGCCGATCGCGGCGCGACCCACCTGGAGCTGTTCCGCCAGCGGATCCGCAAGCACCAGGCCAGCTACCGCGCGCACCTGTTCGAGCTGCTGTGGGAAAAGGAGGTGGCGGTCGGGCATCTGGTCTACGACACCGTCGACAGCACGGCGCGACTCGCCGCCGGCGAGCTCGCGGCGGTCGCAAGACGGGCCGCGCTCCGGCAAGAGCTCGACCAGACCCACGCCGCGCTCCTCGACGCGCATCGGCAACTCGACGAGCTGCACGCCTCGCGCTCGTGGCTGGTGACCGCGCCCTTGCGTCACCTCTACGAGCTGGTCTACCGGAGGCGCCCGTGAGCGCGATCGCGGCGATCGTTCCCGACGATCGCGATGGCGCGGCGATCGCGGCGTCGCTGCAGCGGCTCACCGGACGCTCAGTGGAGCTGGTGATCGCGCCGGCGGAGATCTCGCCGGCGGCGATGCGCAACCGCGCGCTCCGACGCGCGCACGCGCCGTACGTGACGTTTCTCGACGAGCCGCCCACCAGCTCCTTCTACGACGCGGCGGCGCGTTTGCTCGACGCACGCCCGGAGCTGGCGTTCGTGACCGGATGGGGCGACGCGGTGCCGTCGCGGCTCGATCCGGAGCCGCGTCCGGCGACGGTCAAGGCGCTGATCGGCCGGCCGTGGTTCGGGCAGGTGCCGACCGTCTTTCGACACGCGGCGTGGCACCAGGTCGGCGGCTTCGACGAGCGGCTGGACGGCGTCGAGGAGCTCGACCTGTGGCTGCGGTTGCTCGGCGAAGACCGCGGCGGCTTGGTCGTCGAGACGCCCGAGCTGCGCCACGCGCCCTGGGGCCCGGCGCCGCCGGCCTCCGCGCGAGAGCCGGCCGCGCGCCGTCTGTTCGAGAAACACCGCGCGCTCTTCGAACGCGAGCTCGAGGGCATCTTGTTGGCCAGGGAACGCACGGTGCGCGAGCTCGTCGATCGCACCGGCGCGCTCCATCGTGCGCTCGCCGCGCTCGACCGTTAGCTCACGGGCAGTCGAGCACCTCGAACGGCGCGCGCGCGAGCAGCACGCGGCAGCGCTCGGCGAGCTGGCGCGCGGCGTCGTCCTCCGCGAGGCGGGTGAAGTCGTTGCGCACCAGCACACGCCGCCCGGCAGGCGCCGGCGCACCGGCCGCCGCGACGAACGGCGCGTCGACCAGCAGCGCGACGTCGCGCGGCACCTGCTCGCCGTCGGCGATCAGCACCACGCCCGGCTGGCGCGCGAGCGAGGAGACGAACGCCACGGTGGCGGTGAGCGCTTGGCGCCGCTCGCCCGGCTCGCGCGCCGGAAAGAACAGCGCGTACGGCAGCCGGCCGGCGAGCAGCAAAGTGAGACCCAGCGCGACCAGCCGCGCGGGCCCTTCGCTCGCGGCCAGCGCGACGGCCACCGCGGCGAGCTCGAGCGCGAGCACCGCCGGATAGGCCTGCCGCACCCAGGCGAACGGCGATCGAAGGAGCCACCAGGCCAGGAGCACGGTGGCTCCCACGGTCAGCGCCAACAGCCAGCGCACCAGCGGCACGCCGGCACGCCGGCGCGCGCCTTGAGCGCCCAGCCCCGCGAGGCCCACCAGCGCAACCAGCCCGCGCGGCCCGCCCACCAGCTCGAGCAGCGTCCCGAGCCGCGCGGCCAGGCCGAGCGAACCGATCGCGCGGGCGCCCGCCGACCACGCCAGGAACGGCAGCGTCTCGTCGAGGAGCTGGCGCCCGTACGCCGGCGCGCCGAGCACCACCAGCTGCACCAGCTGCCACGCCACCAGCGGCGCCGGCACCAGCCACAGCACCCGCCACGCGCGCCGCTCGCGCCCGGCCAGCGCGGCGACCAGCGCCGCCGCCGCGAACGGCGCAAAAGCGATCTTGCACGACAGCGACAGCCCGATCGCGAGCGCGCCCGCCGTCCGCCTCCGCGTGCCGGTCGGTTCGCACACCAGGCAAAGCCCGATTGCGCACCACAGCAGCCCCGGCACCTCGCCGAGCGCGGTGTACCAGAACCCGTAGGGCCAGGGCTCGCCCGGCGCGGCCCGCCCGAGGACCAGCAGCGACAGGCCGGCAGCCACGAGCGGCCCGTGCGGACCGGAACGAAAGACCAGCAGCAGCAGCGCCGCCCACAGCGCGAGCGAGAGCAGCGCGGCGGCCAGGTTGGGCGCCTCGGGCACCGCGCCCAGCAGGCGCAGCGCGAGCGCGACCGGGAGCAGCACCACCGGGCCGGTGGTGATCTCCGGATCGAAGGCGCGCGCACGCGGCACGGCGCTCCGGTAGCCGCGCCCTTCGACCAGGTTGCGCGCGACGATCGCGTTGTCGGCATCGTCGTGCAGCGGCGCCTCGCTGCAGGCCAACGTAAGCAGCGCGCGCGCAAACAGCAGCGCGGCGGCGACGGTGATCGGCAGACAGATCCGCCTCATGAACGGCACCGATGCTATCATTGCGAGATGCTCGGCGGACCCGCCATCGTCGCCTGGCATCGGATCGCCGAGGACCCGCTCGATCCGTTCGCGCTGTGCACCTCGCCGGAGCGGTTCCGCGCCCAGCTCGCCCGGCTGAGCGCCGAGCGGCGCGTCGTGCCGCTCGAGGAGCTGATCGCCGCGCCCGCGCCCGACGCGATCGCGCTCACGCTCGACGATGGGTATCGCGACGCGCTCGAGCTCGCCGCCCCGATCCTGCGCGCCGCCGGGTTGCCAGCCACCTTCTTCGTGACCACCGCACCGCTCGCGAGCGGCGCGCCGTTCTTCTGGGACGAGCTGGTGCACGCCTTTGCCGGCGCGGGCGATCGGCCAGCGACGTTCGAGTCGTGGCCGACCGCGACGGCCGCCGATCGAGAGGCCGCGCTGCGCGGCGTGCACGCGCTGGCCTACAAGCTCACGCTCGAGGCCCGCGACCAGCTCGTGGCGCACGTGCGGCGCTGGGCGGGTCCGGCGCCCGCCGCGCTGCCGCGCCCGCTCGATGCACGCGGCGTGCGCGCGTTGGCCGAGCAGCCGGGCTGCCACATCGGCGCGCACGGCGTGCACCACCTCCACCTCCCGACGCAGCCGGCCGAGGCGCTCGCCCACGAGCTGCACGCCGGTCGCGCCGCGCTCCACGCGCTGCTCGGCCAACCGCCGGCGACGTTCGCCTATCCGTTCGGCGCCTGGAGCGACCAGGTGCGCGACGCCGTGCGCGCCGCCGGTTATCACAACGCGGTCACCGTCGAGGCGCGTCGGTTCGCCGCCGGTGACGACCGCTGGGCGCTCCCGCGCTTCGACGCCGGCGCGTTCCTGGAGGCCGCCTGAGCTCGCTGGCGGCGATCGTCCTGCATCATCGCACCGACGCGGCCACGCTTGCGTGCGTGCGCTCGCTGGTCGCCTCGGAGCGCCGTCCCGATCGCATCCTGGTGGTGCACAACGACACGCCCGAGCGCTCGCCGGGCGCGCTCGCCCGCGCGCTGCCCGCAGGCGTCGAGGTGATCGACGCCGGCTGTAACCTCGGCTTCTCGGGCGGCTGCAACCTCGGGCTGCGCGCTGCGCTCGACGGGGGCGCCGATCTCTTGCTGCTCGCCAACAGCGACGTGATCGCGCCGCCCGCCGCGCTCGGCACGCTCGAGTCGGCGCTGCTGGCACATCCCACCGCAGGCATCGCCGGTCCCGCGCTGATCACCACCGGGCAGCCGGCGCGCATCGAGTCGCTCGGCATCGTCTTCTCCGCGCGCACCGGCCGCATGCGCCTGCGTCGCGCCGGTGCGTCGCCCGACGCCGCGCCACCGGTGCGCGAGACCGTCGACGCGGTGGCGGGCGCGTTCATGCTGCTGCGCCGCGCCGTGCTCGAGCGGATCGGCCTGTTCGACGAGGACTACTTCTACGGCTTCGAAGATCTCGATCTGTGCCTGCGCGCGCGGCGGGCCGGGTTCACCGTGCTGTGCGCCGGTGACGCGCGGGTCGAGCACGTGGGCGCGGCGAGCATCGGCGTGCGCTCCCCGCGGCGCGTCTACTACGCCACGCGCAACCACCTCCTGGTCGCACAGCGCGCCGCGCCCCTGCCGGCCGCGCTCGGCGCGCTGCGAGCCGGCTGCATCCTCGGCTACAACCTGGCGCACTCGCTGACCCGCTCGCCAGCCCCGCTCGGCGGCGCGCTGCGCGCATTTCTACGCGGGGGCTGGGATCACCTGCACGGCCGCTATGGCGAGGGCGGGTGATGGACTTCGTGACCGGCCACCCGCGCTCCGGCACGCAGTGGGTGAGCGAGCTGCTGGTCGCCGGCGAGCCGGGCGTTAGCGGTCACGAGACGCTGGCGGCGATCGACGAGCGGATCGTCTCGCTCGCCTCGGCGTACTACGAGGGCCGCGCGCAGCCCGCCCAGCTCGAGGCGCTGGTGCGGCGCTACCCGGGCACGCCGCGCGTCGACTGCAACTGGAAGCTGAGCTGGGTCTTGCCCCCGCTCCTCGCCGCGCACCCGACCGCGCGCATCGTCCACCTCACCCGCGATCCGCGCGCCAACGTGCGCTCGTGCGTCGAGCTCGACTACTACGGCGCGCTCGTCGACGATCCGCGCTACCAGACCGACCCCCGCCGCAATCGCTGGCTGCGCTCGCTGCCGCGCGTCGCGCGCGCCGATTGGGACGGGCTCTCGCTCGTCGAACGCAACTGCGCGTTCTGGATCGAGACCCACCGCCTGCTCGACGAGACGCTCGCGAGCCATCCGCGCGTGCTGGTGATGCGCTTCGAAGATCTCGGAACGGACCTCGCGGTGCAGCAGCTGTTCGGCTTCCTCGACGTCGCGCTGCCGCCCGCCGCCACGCTCGACGCGTTGCGCGCCACGCGCATCAACGCCAAGCTCGACGAGAAGCGTGAGGTCGCCGCGCTGCGGCCGCGCGCGTGGACCGCTGGCGACGACGCGATCGTGTGGCAACGCTGCGCAGCGATCGCGCGCCGCTTCGGCTACCGCGAGTAGCCGCTACAGCTCGCACCAGCGAAACGCCGCCGCACCCTCGGCCGCGAGCGCGCCCACCCACGCGGGACCGAGCGGCAGCTCGACCAGCGTCCAGCCGTCTGGCGCCGCGCGGACGTCGAGCGTCTCGGGCGGCACCGCGAACCCGACGCCGCGCCCCTTGAGTAGCGCCTCCTTGCGGGTCCAGCCCACGTAGAACGCGTGCGGCTGCGCCTCGGCCGGCAAGTCCTGCCACTCGGCCAGCTCGGCCGGCGTGAACGAACGCTCCGCGAGCTCGCGCACGTCGAGCGCACCGCGCACGTCCTCGACGTCGACGCCGATCGCCCCGCCGGATCTCACCGCGATCAAGGTGAGCGTCGCGCAGCGCGACCAGCTCAGCTCGAGCCCGCCGCCTTCCAGCAACGGCTTGTCGCCCGGCGCGGCGGTGAACACCAGCTCTCCCGGCGCGCGGTCGAGGTAACGCCCGGCGATGCGCCGCACCGCCACGCGGCAGCGCACGAAGCGCGATCGGTCCGCGGGAAAACGAAAGCGCGCCGCCCGCGCCCGCTCGTCCCCGGAGAGCACCGTCTGGTCCGCCTCTCCGGCGGCCGGCTCGAGCCGATAGACGTGCACCTCGCCGCGCGTGTCGATCATCGCCCGACGCGATACAGGCGCACCGCGTGCCGGGCGCCGGGGAGCGGGTGCTCGCCGATCGCCTGCACCTCGAACGTCTTGGGGAGCAGCACGACCGAGGCGTGGCTGGTCAACACCTCGCCCGCGCCGGCCCGCGCCAACAGCGCGCTGGCGGCTTCGACCAGCGGTCCGACGGCGGTGAACTCCAGGCGCGAGGGGGAGCCGAAGCTGCCGATGGTGGCGAAGCCGGTGTGCACCGCGGCCCGCGCGCGCGGGACTTCCTCGATCCCGGCCACCTCGCAGCGCGAGGCAAGCTCGCTAACCGCCGCGCGCCCGGCCAGGGCGAAGCGCATGGCGGCGTCGGCGTCGACGCTCGGCCCGTCGGAGCGGAGCGCGCCGAAGAGCACCGAGATCTCGGCGCCGGCGAAGCGATCGACGGTGCCGCCGAGCGACACGGCGAGATCGGCCATGCGCGCGAAGAAGTCGTTGAGGAGGTGGGCGAACTCCGCGGGGTCGATGTCCTCGGCGGCCGCGGCGATGGCGGGGCAGTCGAGCCGCACGATGGTGACGCGGCGCCGTTGGTGGCCGAGCGCCCCGGCGGCATCGCCGCGCAGGATCGCATCGGCCAGCGCCGGCTCGACGAAGCGTCGCAGATCGTCGCTGCGGCGCAACAGCTCGAGCTGCTCCTGGACCCGTCCGGCGAGGCCGCGTCCGAGCGCGCGCAGCTCCCGCTCGCGCCGCAGCACGCGCGCGGCCAGGTGGTCGACGAGCAGGTAGCTGAGCAGCGTGGTTCCGGTGACCACGATGATCACCAGCCCGACCAGCCCGCGATCGTGCACCAGCGTCGGATCGTAGCGATTGGGATACAGCGGCGCATAGGCCAGCACATCGAAGTGCGTCAAGAGCGCGACGATCGTGAACGCAGCGATCGAGCAGATCAGGCTCAGCCGCGCCAGCGCGCGTCCTTCGCGGATCCGATCGAGGATCACCAACAGCGGGTAGTAGAGGATGTCGTAGGAGCCAAACGCGCCGGTCAGGTGGGTCGCGATCGTGATCACCGCGACGGCCAACAGGGTCATGGTGCGGTTGACGACCCAGCGCCCGGCTGGATTGTCATGGGTGCGGGCGAACAGCACCGTCAGGATGGCGATCGCCAGGGTCGCGCCGCCGAACGGCGCCAGCCAGCGCCCGAGCACCGCGCGATCGACCGCCGTGGTGCCCGCCGGCAGCCAATAGAGCAGCAGCCCGAGCCCGAACAGCGCCAGCTCGAACGGCAGCACCACGCGCACGATGCGACGCTCGCTCTCGGCGTCGAGCAGGCGCAGCGGCTCGTCGCGCAAGAGGCTGGCGGAGTCGACCAGCGACGGGGCGGGAAGAGGCGGCTTGGGCACCGGCGGCGACGACACCGGCGACGTCGTGCGGCCCGACGGGGGATCCACCGCCACCACCCGCACCGGCGTCTCGGCGTGCGGGACGGTGTCTCCCTCGGGCTGCACGTCCGGCTCGCTCAGCAGGTGCGGCGCGACCAGCACGCGCGGCCGCTCGACGACCTGACTCAGATCGATCGCCGCGAGCGCCGAGGCGAGCTCCTCGGTATCGGAGAATCGATCGGCGCGGTTCTTCGCCAGCGCGCGCACCACCACCTCGTCGAACCCCGGCGGAAGCATCAGATCGGCGGCGAGCTGCGACGGCGGAACCAGCGGTTGGGTCGCCAGGTGCGCCAGCACGGCCATCACGTTCCTGCCGTCGTGCGGCACCGCGCCGGTGACCAGCTGATAGAGGATGCAGCCGAGGCTGTAGATGTCGGTGCGCGCGTCGATCACCTCGCCCTGCGCCTGCTCGGGCGACATGTAGTGCACCGTGCCGAGCACCACGCCGGTCGAGGTTCGCGGGTGGCTGGTGGCTTCGTTGAGGAGCTTGGCGATGCCGAAGTCGAGCACCTTGACGCGCAGGTCCGAGGCGCGCGGAATGACGAACAGGTTCTGCGGCTTCAGATCGCGGTGGACGATGCCCCGACGGTGCGCGGCGCCCAGCGCGTCACACACCTGGCGTACGATCTCCACCGCGCGCACCGGCGGGATGCGCCCCTCGCGCTTGAGCACGTGGGCCAGATCTTCGCCGGCCAGATACTCCATGACGAAGTACGCGGTCCCGTCGGGGCGGCGGCCCAGATCGAAGATGTCGACGATCCCTTCGTGGCGGATCGAGTTGACCGCGCGCGCCTCGTCGAAGAAGCGCGCAATCGCGCCGCCGTCGCGGGCCAGCTCCGGCCGCAGGACCTTGATCGCCACCACCCGGCCGATCTCCGGATGGACCGCCCGATAGACCGCTCCCATTCCGCCGACGCCGATGAGGCCGGCCAGCTGGTAGTTCCCGAACACCTCGCCATCCGCGAACGGCTCCATCCCGGCCCGCATTCTACTGGAACTGCGCGCCGCCGTTGAAGGGCGTTCCGTCGGGCGCGAGCGCGTCGGCGTCGGCGCGGAACCGGACCTGCCACGGACCCGCCTGCAGGGTGTCCTCGCCCCGGCTGACCACCTGGAAATAGCCGCTCCCCGCCGGCAGCAGCGCCAGGGACGCGGCCGGGACGGTTCCTGCTCCGTCGCTGCCGGTGAAGACGCACTCCACCTCGATCGGATCGGCGGAGTTGCTGCCGAAGGAGACCAGCAACTTCTCCGACGACACCCCGCTCCAGGTAAAGGCGAGATCGATCGTGCGATCGACCATCCAGTCGCTGGCCGGCAGGCCCGGCGCGCCCACCGTGGCCAGCCTGGGCGCGGCGATCGCGCCGTGGAAGAACGGGACCGCATTGCCGGCGGCGTCGACGGTGAGCATCTCGCCGCCGCTCCACACCGCGCCGGTCAGGGTCAGCGGGTCGTAGGTGCCGTCGGCGCGCGGCGCGAAATGGATCGCCTGCGAGCCGCCGCCGACGTCGATCGCGCCGGCGTTCGCCGCCGGGCCGCTGCCGCCGTCGCTCTCGGTAGGAGGCGGCGCGTGACAGGAGTAGAACGTGCACGGGCCGAAATTCTGCGCCGCGCACGCGAACGCTGGCCCGTCGGGCAGAAAGGTCGCGTTGGCGAACCCGCGCGCCGGCTGGCTGGTGCTCGACAGCGTGACGAACCCGAGCAGGCCCGCTTGCGCCAGATCGGCGACGGTCGAAAGGTCGCCGGCCAACGCGAGATCGCTCCCCCCGTCGGTGCCGGAGGTTCCGCAGCCGGCGAGCGCCAACAGCACGAGCAAGAAAGGTCTGATCGCAAGGCTCACCGTCGGGTCTCCATGGGCAGGTCGAAGCGAATGGTAGCGCAGTTGACTTATTGCAGTCTTGATGCAATAAGACCTCTCGATGAAGGCGGCGAGGATTTGCCTGGGCCTCGGCGTGTCGCTGGTCGCGCTGGGAGCCTGCTCGGCGCCGGTCAGCGACGGACCGGCCGACCTCGGGGCGCACGATGCCGGCCCGCTGGACGGCGCCGCGCCGCCGCCCCCCGATGCGGGCCCGGGCCGGGACGCGACCACGCCCCCGGCGCCCTCGCTCACGGTCACGGTCGCGTGCAGCGACGACGCCGATGCGGTGTACGTCACGCCCGCCGGCCTGCCCGCGCTCGACGCCACCACGCAAGGCGACCCGGTGCGCTGCCGCCACGACGTCGCCGAGGACACCGATGGTCCCGGCGTCGACGGCCAGCTGGCGTCGATCGGCATCTCCCCCGGCGCCCCCTCGTCCGGCGTGGTGGTCTACCGCATCTCCTTCCGCACCTTCCGCGGCGACGGCACGCCGGCGGCCTCCACCGCGCGCGTCTACCTGCCGACGCAGCCCTTGCCGCTGCCGCTGCCGGTGGTGGTCGCGGGCCACCCCAGCGTCGGCATGGGCGACGCCTGCGCGCCCAGCCGCGACCCGACCTCGCTGCGCGACGTGGCGCTCCCCTGGGCGGCGGCGGGCTACGCGGTGATCGCGCCCGACTACGCCGGCTTCGGCAACGAGGGCGTCGAGGGCTACCTGAACAACCGCGACCAGGGCCAGTCGCTGCTCGACGGCGCCCGCGCGCTGCGCAAGCTGCTGGTCGTGGGCGCGTTCACCGACCAGGTGGTGGTGGCCGGCTTCTCCCAGGGCGGCGGCGCGGCGCTCTCGGCGCAGGCGCTGGCTGGCACCTACGGCGCAGGCGGAACGCTCGCCGCCGTGGTCGCCTTCGCGCCCGAGTGGCCGATCCGCGACAACAGCTTCGCCTTCGCCGACATGGTGCGAAATCCCGACACCTTCGTCTCGTACGACCTGGCCAACCAGAACCTGAGCTACAGCAACCACGCCATCTGGACCCAGCGCGCGTACGGCTACCTGGCCGGGTTCTCGCCCTTGACCAGCGACGGCGGCGCGGCGTTTCCGGCCCCGGTCGCATCCACCTTCCTGGGCGACATGGACGGCCTGTGCGGCGAGGTCGCGATCGGCGCCGCGATCTACGTGGCCGCGCACCCGCCCTTCGGCGCGCGCAACGGAGACCTCTTCGATCCGGCCTTTCGCGCCTCGCTGGTCGCCTGTCTCGACGGCGCCGGCGCTCCGTCGTGCAGCGGCCTCGGCCAGGACTTCTACGGCTACCTGACCGCCAATCGACTCATCGCGGATGCCGCCGGCGCGCCGGTGCTCTACCTGCAAGGCCTCGCGGACACCGTCCTGCCGCCCGCAAAAGAAGCCGCCTGCATCACCCAGAAGCTGACCGACGACGGCCTCGCGCCGCAAGTGTGCGTCGACGCCACCGCGCAGCACACCGACGTCACCAACCGCAACATCCCGTTCGCCATCCGCTGGGTTCAGGCCACGCTCGCCGGCACCACCCCACCCGCCTGCCCCGCGTCGACCGCGCTCCCCACCGCCGATTGCAACTGACCCACACGCGCGATGGTAAGATGGCGGGGTGACACGCCTACCGTTCGTAGCTTGCCTGTTGGCGAACGGTTGCACCCTGATCTACGGCGGCGAGCGCGCATCGTCCGATCTCGCCATCGCCGGCGGGACCGATCTGGCGGGCTTCGATCTCGCCGGGATCGATCTCGGCGGCGACGACTCCGGTTCGGGCGGCGTGCTGACCGGAAGCGGGCAGAGCGCGACCGGCGCGATCAACCTGACCGCGGAGGGAACCAGCGACTGGGCGCACTGGGGCCGCGCCGCCGTCACCGACTTCGATCACAAGGCGGCCGGCGGCTCGCAGATCAGCAACTTCACCGTGGTCGGCGCCGGCACCACCAAGCGCGTCACCAATCTGGTGACCTACGCGTGGACCGACGGCACGCCGACCGTGAGCGCGCCGCCGACCGCCAGCGGCATCGCCGTCCACGCGCTCAACGCCGGGATCACCGTGACCGTTCCGGCCGACACCACCCAGCGCACGCTCCGGCTCTACCTCGGCGGTCACAACTCGATGGGTAGGCTCACCGCGCACCTGTCGGATCGCTCCGCCCCCGACTACGTCGACGCTGGCTTCTCGAGCATGAGCGCGTTGTACGAGGTGGAGTACACCTTGACCTACCGGGCGGCGTCGGCGGGCGGCACGCTCACGCTGACCTGGATCGAGCTCAAGAGCTTCGGCGGCGGCAGCAAGGACGACGTCACGCTGCAGTCGGCCACGCTGCGCTGAGCGCGGGTTGACCGGGGTCCTCGACGGGGACTACAATTATGGCTGTCGACGCCCATGCAGCAAATCTCGCATCTTGTGACTAACGCCAAGAGCCGCGACGAGTTCTTGTCGGCGTGCCCGTGGCCGTTTCTGGTGGGGGCGTCCCTGCCGAAGCGGTCGCGCGAGCGCGGCAAGGCCCTCGGGTTCGAAGCCTTCTCCACCGTGGAGCGGGATCGCGTGCTGCTCTCCGACAGCCCCGCGGGTGAGCGGCCGCTGCTGGTGATTCCGGTGCGCAAGGTTCATCACACCTACCCGAGCATGATCACCGTCGGGCGAACGCGCAACAACGACGTGGTGCTCGACGCCGCGATGATCTCCAAGTTCCACGCCTTCTTTCGCGTCGGCGACGGCCAGTTCGCGCTGGCCGACGCGGGCTCGCAGAACCGCACGCGCGTGGGCGAGCTGCTGCTCGAGCGGAAGGGCGCGCCGCACGTGGTCCACTCTGGCGACCGCATCTTCTTCGCCGAGCTGGAGTTTCAATTCCTCGACGCGGGCGCTTGCTGGGACCGGCTTCAGACGGGGGCCTGAATGCTTCCCGCGCGCCAGCCTGAGGGGGAGCAGTTCGGGCGCTATCGCCTGCTCGAGCGGATCGGCGCCGGCGGCATGGCGGTGGTCTACCGCGCGTCGGTCGACGGAGAGGAAGGGTTCTCGCGCAAGCTGGTGATCAAGCGGGTCCTGCCCGAGCTCTCGCGCGATCCGTCGTTCGCCAAGATGCTGGTGGCCGAGGCCCGGCTGTCGGCGCGCCTGAACCACCCGGGGATCGTGCAGGTCTACGAGCTGGGTCGCGTTGGCAGCGAGTACTACCTGGCGATGGAGCACGTCGAGGGCGTGGACCTGGTCAAGGTCTTGAACCGGTGCCTCAAGCTCGGACGCCCGCTGCCGATCGGGCTGGCCTGCTTCCTGGTCGCCGAGGTCGCCGGCGCCCTGGCCTACGCGCACGAGCTGACCGACGACACCGGGCGCGCGCTCGACATCGTGCATCGCGACGTGAGCCCGGCGAACATCATGGCCACCGCCAACGGCGGCGTGAAGCTGCTCGATTTCGGCGTGGCCAAGGCGGCCGAGTTCGTGCGCGACGACCGCACGCGCACCGGGGTCCTCAAGGGCAAGGTGCAGTACCTCGCACCCGAGCACGCCGAGGGGCTGCCCATCGATCGACGCGCGGATCTGTTCTCGCTCGGCATCGTGCTGCACGAGTGCCTGCTCCTCAAGCGGCTGTTCCGCGCCGAGGGCGACCTGGCCACGCTGCGGCTGGTGCGCGAGGCCAAGGTCGATCCCCCGTCGGTGACCAGGCCCGAGGTGAGCGCCGAGCTGGACCAGATCGTGCTGAAGATGTTGGCGCGCGATCCCGCGCAGCGCTACTCGAGCGGGCGCGAGGTGGCGAGCGCGTTGTCGCCGATCGTGCACTCCCTGAACGCGGACGCGCCGGCGCTCGGGCGGTTCATCGCCGAGCTCGGTCCGTTCACCGCGGACGGGGTGCCGCGCGAGGTCTCGGATCCGTCGATCTCGATGACCATGGATTCGGAGGACACGCCCGCGCTGGTTCCGGATGCGGCGTCCCCGTCGAAGGCCGGCCCGGTGACGCGCTCCCGCCGGCGCTGGGCGGCGATCGCGATCGGCGGCGCGCTGTTGCTGGCGGCGATCGGGCTGATCACGCTCGTCGGTCATCCCCCGCCGGCGGTCGCGGTCGCGCCGGTGCCGTTGCCGCCGGTTGCGGCGGTCGCGCCGGTGCCGTCCCCCGCGCCGGCGACGGTCTCGATCGAGCTCAACGTGGCCAACGCGCGCATCGAGCTGGACGGCGCGGTGGTTGCCGACGAGGTGCGGCGCGCGCGCTTCCAAGTCGAGAAGCCGGGCGCCCACCTGCTCCGGGTGACCGCGCCGCGCCGCCGCGCCGTGGAGAAGACGGTCGAGCTCGCGGCGGGTGGCACGCTGGAGCTCTCGCTTCACCTCGAGCGCGCCTCGGACGGCAGCCATCCCACCCACGCCGTCCGGCCGGCGCGCGGCGAAAACTATCTGGTCGATCCGTTCGGAAAGCCGCGATGAAGCTGGCGCTGCCGCTCCTGTGCGTGCTGCTCGCCGCCGCGTCGCCCGCCCGCGCGGACAAGTCGCGGCGCGCCATCGCCGACGAGGCGCGCGAGCACTACCAGAAGGGCATCACCCACTACGACCTGGCCGACTACGACGCGGCGATCGACGAGTTCAAAAAGGCCTATGACCTGTCGAAGGAGCCTGGCCTGCTGTTCAACCTGGCCCAGGCGGCGCGCCTCAAGAAGGATTGGCGGCAGGCGCTGCAGTTCTACGAAAACTTCATCGGGCTCAAGCCCGACACGCCCAACCGCGCCGACGTGGACGCGCAGATCGAGAAGATGAAGGCCGCGCTCGCAGCCGAACAGGCCGAGCAGCGGCGACTCGCGGAGCAGCGTGCCGCTGCGCGCCCGGTGGTCGGCTCCGCACCCACGATCACCGCGTCGCCGCCCGAGAGGTCGCAACCGTTTCTCGCCACCCGCCGCGGGCGCGCGATCACCGGACTGGCGGCCGCCGGCGCCGCCGCGCTGATCACCGGCGCGATCACCGGCGGCGTCTCGCTCGCCGATCGCTCCGACTACGACGCGGGCTGCAACCGCGGAGCCTGCGACCACGGGCTCTACGACGCCGGACGGAGCCTGGCGATCGGCACCGATGTCCTGTTGAGCCTGGGCGGTGCGTGCGCGCTGGTGGCGATCGTCCTCACCGCCACCCGCCGTCACGCAGGCGTGAGGTAGCCGTCGAGCCGGCCGAGCCAGCGCATCACGTCCAGGGAAGACACCAGGCCGATCACCTTGCCGTCGTCGGAGACCACCAAGAGCCGGTGCACGCCCTCGAAGGCCATGAGCGCCGCAGCCTGCGACACGCTGGCCTCGGGATGGAGCACGAACGACATCGGCGTCATCACCTCCGCCACGCAGCCCGGCACGCCGTCGCGCCGCAGCAGATCGCTCTTGCTGACCACGCCGATCGGCCGGCCGTCCGCATCCACCACCGGCGCGCCGCTCACGTTGCGCTCGAGCAAGAGCGTGGTCAGCGCCGTCAGCGACAGGTCCTCGCGCACGCACACCACGTCGGCGGTCATGATCTGCGAGACCGGCGTGCGATCGCCCGGCGACGGATGGTCGACCGGCAGCCGGCGGGCGATCGGCGAGACGGCCGGCCGCAGCCCGCGCGCGGTCTCCGGGTTGAGCCGGTGGCACAGCACGTACTTGCGCTGTCCGTCGAGCTCCAGCACCAACCCGGCGTAGTCGGCGCACCCTTCGCACGCCTCGAGGCCGAGCGAGCGCTCGCGCGGCTGGCAATAGACCTCGGCCGCAGAGGTCAGCTCGCCCTCGCCCGCATAGACGCGGCGTACGGAGAGCGGCAGCCTGGCGAGATTTTCGAGCAGCATGCGCTCAGACATTGGAGGCCTCCGCCAAGCCTCCATGAAAGTCTCGTGCCGTCCCGTTCCCGTCGGGGTCCTGACGACCGAACGCGAAGCGCTTGCGCCGGCCCGGGGCGGGCCGCAGATTCTGCGCGAACCCGGCCCGATCGAGCCCTCCGGCCGCTGGCGCGAGCGATGCACTGCACCGCAGGCATGAACAAGCTGACCGTCCGCGAATTCATGACCGCCGGCCCCCACACCATCGGGGCCGATCAACCGATCGCGGCGGCCAACCGGCTGATGCGCGAGCATCGCATCCGTCATCTGCCGGTCCTCGACGGCGATCGACTGGTAGGCATCCTGACCAGCCGCGATCTCCAGCTGATCGAGTCGCTCCCCGGCGTGGACTCGCTGGTCATGACGGTGGAAGAGGCGATGACGCCCGATCCCTACACGATCGGCCCGGACAGCTCGCTCGAGTGGGTCGCGCTCGAGATGGCCGAGCACAAGTACGGCTCGACCGTGGTGGTGGAGGACGCGAAGGTGGTGGGTGTGTTCACGACCGGCGATGCGTTGCGCGCGCTGACCGAGCTGCTCGGCCGCTCGCGACGGCGGCATCGCCGGCCCTCGCTGCCGCGGGTGACGTCGTGATCAATCGCATCCTGGTAGCCACCGACTTTTCGCCGCAGTCGGAGGAGGCGGTGCATCGGGCGCTCGAGCTGGCCGAGGCGCTGCACGCCGAGGTGACCCTGTTGCACGCCTGGTTCGCGCCGATCTACGCGATGCCCGACGGAAGCACGATCGTCCCCGACCCGACGAGCATCGCCGAGATGGCCACGCGCTCGCACGACCAGCTCGAGGCGCTGCGCGAGCGGCTGGCGAAGCCCGGGCTCAAGCTGTCGGCCCGCGTGGTGGAAGGACCGCCGGCGGAGACCATCGCGCGCGTGGCAGACGGCGAACACTTCGACCTGCTGGTGGTCGGGACCCACGGGCGCACCGGGGTCCGGCGCCTGCTCCTCGGCTCGGTCGCCGAACACGTGCTGCGCACCGCGCACACCCCGGTCATGACCGTGCACGCCGCTCCCTGACGATCTGACGATCTAGCCGGGCACCGGAACCGTGCGCCAGATCTCCCGAGCGTACTCGCGGATGGTGCGGTCCGAGGAGAACTTCCCCATCTTGGCGATGTTCAAGATCGCCATCCGCGTCCACTTGTCCTGGTCGAGGAACGCCTCGCTCACGCGCGCCTGGCAATCGACGTAGGACTGGAAGTCCGCCAACAGGAGATAGGGATCGTGGTCGAGGAGCGACTGCACCAGCGGCCGGAACGTCTCGGGATGCTCCGGCTCGAAGAACCCGGACGCGATCAGGTCTAGGACGCCCTTCAGCTCCGCGTTCTGCTCGTAGAGATCGCGCGGCTGATACCCGCGCTTCCACAGCTCCGACACCTGCGGCGCGGTGAGCCCGAAGAGGAAGAAGTTGTCGGCGCCCACCTCCTCGCGGATCTCGATGTTGGCGCCGTCCAGCGTGCCGATGGTGAGCGCGCCGTTGAGCGCGAACTTCATGTTGCCGGTGCCGCTCGCCTCCTTGCCCGCCGTGGAGATCTGCTCGGAGAGATCGGCCGCCGGAAAGATGCGCTCCGCCAGCGACACGCGGTAGTTGGCGAGGAAGACCACGCGCAGCCGGCCGTTCACTTGCGGATCCGCGTTGATCACGCTCGCCGTCGAGTTGATCAGCTTGATGATCAGCTTCGCCGTCGCGTACGCCGGCGCCGCCTTGCCGCCGAAGATGACGGTGCGCGGCACCATCTGCAGCTCGGGGTCCTTCTTCAGCCGCAGGTAGAGCGCGATCACGTGCAGCACGTTGAGCAGCTGCCGCTTGTACTCGTGCAGCCGCTTCACCTGCACGTCGAAGATGGAGTTACGGTCGATCGCGACGCGGTTCTCCGCCTCGATGTACTTCGCCAGCTGCTCCTTGTTCTGCCGCTTGATGGCGCGCACCTCGGTGCGGAAGGCAGGATCCTCGGCGTGCGGCACAAGCCGCGCCAGCTCGTCGAGGTTGGACATCCAGCCCTCGCCGATGCGCGCGGTGATCGCGTCGGAGAGCGATGGATTCGCGGCCAAAAGCCAGCGTCGCGGCGTCACGCCGTTGGTCTTGTTGTTGAACCGCTCCGGCCACATCTCGTTGAAGTCGCGCAAGAGATCTGCCTTGAGCAGCTCGGTGTGCAGCGCCGCGACGCCGTTGACCGAGTGCGATCCCACCACCGCGAGATAGGCCATGCGGATGCGCTTGCCGCGCCCGTCCCCGCCGGTCTCGTCGATCAGCGACATCCGCGCGAGGCGCGGCTCGTCGTAGGGAAAGCGGTTCATCACCTGGCGCAAGAACCGCCGGTTGATCTCGTGGATGATCGACGTGTGGCGCGGCAACAGGCGCTGGAACAGCTCCACCGGCCAGGTCTCGAGCGCTTCGGACAGAAGGGTGTGGTTGGTGTAGCCGAAGGTGTTCTGCGTCAGCTCCCACGCCTTCTCCCAGGCGATGCCGTGCTCGTCGACGAAGATGCGTAGCAGCTCCGGAATCGCGACCGCGGGGTGCGTGTCGTTGAGCTGGATGGCCACCTTGTCGCAGAAGTTCTCCAGCGACGGGTAGGCGAACAAGTGGCGCCGCACGATGTCGTGCAGCGAGCAGGCAACGAAGAAGTACTGCTGCCGCAGCCGCAGTTCCTTGCCGAACATTTTGAGATCGCTCGGATAGAGCACCTTGGAGATGGTCTCGGAGCGGTTCTTGTCGAGCACCGCCTTCTCGTAGTCGCCTTCGTTGAAGTACTGCAGGTCGAAGTCGTTGCTCGCGCGCGCGCGCCACAGCCGCAGCGTGTTGACGGTGTTGCAGCCGTAGCCGGCGATGGGCGTGTCGTAGGGCATGCCCACCACCTGCTCGCCGCCGGTCCAGTGCACCGTGAAGTGGCCGTTCTGGTTGCGCTCCTCGGTCCAGCCGCCGAAGCGCACCGGCACGCCGTACTCGGGCCGCGGCATCTCCCACGGATTTCCAAAGCGCAGCCACTCGTCGGGCTTCTCGACCTGCCAGCCGTCCTTGATCTCCTGGTCGAACATGCCGAACTCGTAGCGGATGCCGTAGCCGTAGCCGGGAATGTCCAGCGTCGCCATCGAGTCGAGGAAGCAGGCGGCGAGCCGCCCGAGGCCGCCGTTGCCGAGGCCCGCGTCCACCTCCTGCTCGAGCACGTCGGCGAGCTCGAGGTTCAGCATCTTGAGGCCGTCGCGCGCCGTTTCGTAGATGCCCAGGTTGAGCAGGTTGTTGTGCAGCGCCCGCCCCATCAGGAACTCGGCGGAGAGGTAGTAGACGCGCTTCGCCTCCTTCTTGTAGTAGCGCTGCTGCGTCGAGATCCAACGCTCGACCAGCCGGTCGCGCACGGTCAGCGCCAGCGACATGAAGTGATCGCGCGACGTGGCCGAGTACTGGTCCTTGGCCAGGGAGTAGAGCAGGTGGTTGGTGAAAGAGTGCAGGAGCGCAGCGGCCTCGTTGGGCGCAGTGGCGTGCGAAGGGCGCTTCATGGTCGGCAGTGTAGCGCGCCAATGGTACGGTCAATGCTACAGATCTGATCTCCCGCCGAAACGAGGCCGAAGCACAATGCTGAGCACCGACGAGAACTACCACCGGAACATCGATCCGCACCGGCCGGGCTCGCGGCTGCGCGACGTGATCCTCGGCGGGCAGGACGGCCTGGTCAACGTGTTGGGCGTGCTGCTCGGCGTGGCGGCGGCCACCGACGATCCTCGCATCGTGCTCGCCGCCGGCCTCGCCGCGACCTTTGCCGAATCGGTGTCGATGGGGGCGGTCGCCTACACGGCCACGCAGGCCGATCGCGCGTTGTACGAGAGCGAGGTGGCGCGCGAAAGGCGCCACATCGAGCGGGTGCCGGAGCTGGAAGCCGACGAGGTCCGGGAGATCTATCGGCAGAAGGGGATCTCCGGCGAGCTGCTCGAGCAGGTCGTCGCCGCGATCACCGCCAACAAGGAAGTCTGGGTCGCGGTCATGATGGCCGAGGAGCTTCGGCTCCAGCCGGTGCCGCGCGGGCGGGCGCTCGGCTCGGCGCTCACGGTCGGCCTGGCGGCGCTGATCGGATCCCTGATCCCGCTGTTGCCGTTCGTGTTCCTCTCGATCCGCAGCAGCATCGTCGCGTCACTCGCCGTCTCGACGCTCACGCTGTTTGCGGCCGGCGCGTACAAGGCGCGTAGCACCGTCGGTCACTGGTTCCGCAGCGGGGCCGAGATGACCGCCATCGGCATGGCCTCGGCGGTGATCGGCTACTTGATCGGCCGGCTGTTCCATCAGTAGCGGACGCGCCGCCCTCATTCGCCGAGGCGAACGGTGAGCACCGGGCAGTGCGCGTGACGGACCACCTTCTCGGCCACGCTGCCGAGGAGCGCATGGGTCAGCCCGCCACGCCCGCGCGTCGCCATGACCACCAGCTCGAAGTGTCCCGCCCCCGCCAGCTCGATGATCTCGTGCGCCGGATCGCCGACGCCCAGCCGCACGTGGGTCTCGATGCCCTGCTTCTGCAGGGTCGCGCGCGCCTCGGCCAGCCCGAGCTCCGCCTGCCGCTTCGCCAGATCCTCGAGCGACAGCCCGCTTCCCCTGGGCTCGGGCGCCCAGACGAAGAACAGATCGATCGCCGCGCCGAGTGATTTGGCCAGCCCGCCGGCGAAATCGACGGCGTGGTGCGAGGCGGGCGAGAAGTCGGTGGGGACCAGGATGTGACGGATGCTCTGCATACCGTTGGGTAGTGCACCCGCCGTGCCTGCGCCGGCGCGAGGCGGGCCGCAGATTCTGCGCAGACCCGGGCCGATCGAGCCCTCCGCCGCTGGCGCGAGCGATGCACTGCACCGGACGCATGGAACCAGTCCAGATCAGCTTTCACGGCGTCGAGCCGTCGCAGGCGCTCTCCGACCTGGTCGAGAAGCGCGCGCAGAAACTCCTGCGCTTCAACGATCGACTGCTTCGCTGCCGCGTCGCGATCGAATCGCCCCACCATCATCACCAACACGGAAACCACTACCGCGTGCGAATCGATCTCACGCTTCCGGGCGAGGAGGTGATCGTCTCGCACGCCCCTGACGAACGATCGATCGACAAGGACGTCTTTAGCGCCGTGAACCATGCCTTCGACTCGGTCCGTCGTCAGGTCGAGAAAATATCCGCCTGGTAGGTGAGCCCCGGGCCGTAGGCAGGTGTCCGCTGGTCGAGCAGGTGGCAGTCCGAGACGCGATGGGCGTAGACGATCCGAAGCCGTGGTCGTCCGCGAGGTTTGCGAGGGACCGCCAGCTTGGTGACCGGCGACAGTCGCGCCGGGTCGTCGCCGAACCCGCCGCCGCGGTGCACGCACAGGCCTGCGCGGTGGCGATCGCGAGATCGGCGAGGCCGTCGCTCGCCGGCCCCGCCGCAACCGCCCCGTCGCGGGATGACCTCTCGATCCGGACTACAACCCAGACGACAGCGTCATGCTCCGCATCCACTGCCGCATCTGATCGCGCGTCGTCGCTCAGTTCTCGATACGCGTCACGGTCAGGCCTGCTCGCCTCAGCAGAGCGACCACGCTCTTCGGTCCGACCAAGTGGTCAGCGCCAAGAGCGAACAGGCTGCGTTTGCCGTCTTTGAGACGGTCCAATATTCGCTCAGTCAGATACTCGTTTCGACGGAAAATCAAAAGGTCGAGAAAGCTCTGCTCAAGCGGATCCTCTGAGTGATTGTCAGGTTCGAGGCGAGCCTCGTCTCCCGTGAAGAAGTCGGCCAGACTTGATTGCACCAGTGTCCGTGGAACCAGCCCTTCGTCAACATCGAGGCTGCGCTCCAAGAGCCTTAGCTGCTGATCAATAGGCATCTCGTCGAATACGTGTGGCAAGTCCTTGCTCGTCTCTAAAGTCTCTACGGATTTTCCACCGTTAGTGGACAGTTGTGTCAAGACCTTTTCGATCCTCACACCACCCTTTAGTACCCGCCTAGTCTTCCATGCGATTAGAAGGACCAGTGCCCATGGTTTGAGGCGACTCGTCCAAGCCCATTCCAGTTGACGGACTGCAATGGCTCGTCGCAGACGCTCAACCGTGTGAGTTGGCAGCATGTCCTCGACGGTCTGTCCATTCGGGAAGATGGACTGGTTTGTCTCAATTGGAGCAGCGCGGCCGACGATGTGTTCGTCATAGAAGCAATCGCTGGCAGCAAGCGCTTCGCGAACGACGCGCGGAAGGATCGCAAACCTGGAATCAGGATCGTGCCTCACGCCGAGTAGATACGATGGATTGCCCCCCTCGACTCTCCACAGAAACGGCCTCCATTCGGCCCGTTCTGTAGTCGAGGCATTGACGGCGGGTGGCGGGGACACTACGGGCGCGCAGGCGCCACTGAGTGAGACGATCAACAGGAACCTCGTCGGAGAGCAGCCCACGGCGTCTCTAGAGTATCTCGCCGAAGCGCAGCTCGGCGATTTGGACGCTGCGGGGTTCGGGGGGAAGGTAGACGTGGGCGGGGTGCGCGATGGCCCAGGCGAGCGCTTCGCGTAGGAGCGTGGCGAGGCGGGTGGCGGCGGCGGGCGGGAGCCAGAAGATGCCGTCGTCGGCGCGCTCGTCGAGGAGGTCGTCGTCGAAGCGCAGCTGCACGCCGGGCGCGCCGGGGGTGGCGCCGCGCGGATCCGGATCGATCGACACGTGGAGAAACGGGCGGCGGTTGGGGCCGGCTTCTTCGAGGCGGCCGATGGCGCGCGGGCCGGCATCGAGCGTGCTGGCCGCTTGCTCGATCAGCGCGGCGAGTTGGCTGGTTTCGCCGTCGAGGAGCCACCAGGTGTCGGCGGTGCCGATCGCTTGCGGCGAGTCGGCGGTCTGCAACACCAGGCGCGGGTTGGCCGGCTCGGCGACGGCCGCTTCCACGCTCACTTCGATCCAGATCGGCTCACCGCTCGACGCGGCCACCTCGATGATCCCCGCGTAGTGGTTTTCGATCACGCGCGGCGGCGCGTCGGAGAGCGCAGCGAGCGCGCGGGCGATCGCGTCGGCCAGCTCGCGGGTGGTCGCGCTGCTCGAGAACGCCGCAGCCCAGGCCATCCAGCCGTGCAGCACGCGCGCGCCGTCGACCGGCAGGCGGACCACTTCGTCGTCGATCGCGAGCTCCACGTACGGCGCCGGCCGGCTGTCGCGCGCGGTCGCGTACGTCACCGTCGGGATGCGCACGCGACAGATCACGCCGGATGCCTGCGCGCGAGCACCGTCGCCGCCGCGCCGAGCTCGAGCGTGTAGTCGATCAGCTGCGCGCGCTCGCCCCGCTTCACCTCTTCGGCCTCGATCAGCTGCGAGAACAGCTCCGGCCACTCCGCCGCGAGCTGCGCGAACTGGCGGTGCTCGACCAGCGACAGCACGCGCCGCGCCGGCGCCGAGCCCTTGACCGGCCCGTTCAGGTAGCGGTGCTCGCGAAAGAACGCGATCAGCTGGTCGTCGGTCTTTAGCTCCATCTTCTCTTCGATCTCGCGCAACAGGCGCTCGGCGTTGGCGTGCATGCGACCGGGCCGGAAGCGCCAGCGCACCCACACCAGCCCGGCCACCGGCAGCGACGCGAACAGCGCCATCAATAAGAGGAACTTCATGCGCCGCCCAGCTCGTGCGCCAGCGTCTCGACCGTCGCCGCCACGTCGAGCTTGGAGGTGTCGACCACGTGCTCGGCCTCGCCGTACAGCTTCTCGCGCGCGGTGAGCAGCGCGCGCAGCTCGGCCATCGCGTGCGGATTCTTGGCCATCGGCCGCTGATCGCCCTGTTGCAAGACGCGGTTCCAATGATCTTCGGGCCGCGCCTTGAGCCACACCGTCACCGCGCGCCGCCGCAGCAGGCGATAGGTCTCGCGATCGTTCACCAGGCTGCCGCCGGTGGCCAGCACCATGCCCTGCGATCCGGTGAGCAGCGACGCCAGCGTCTCGCGCTCGAGGCGCCGGTAGTAGCTCTCGCCGTGCAGCTCGAAGATCTCGGCGAGCGTCAGCCCGGCCGCGCTCTCGATCGCGTGGTCGAGCTCGACGAACGCCAGCCCCAGCCGCTTGGCGAGCTGCTTGCCGATGGTGCTCTTGCCCGCGCCGCGCAGCCCGAGCAGCGCGATCACCGGCGCGGTGCGCTTGGCGAAGCGCGCCTCGAGCCAGCGACGCACCTCCTTGAGCTCGCCGGGATCGCGCCCGCTCAGCACCTCGTCGATCGCGCTGCGCAGCCCGTGCGTCTCCGGATGGCGCGCCGGCGATCGCTGCACGGCCGTCGTCGCCGCCGGATCGAGCAGCGCGACCAGCTGCGTGCCGAGCGCCTCGGCCAGGTCGGCCAGCCGCTCCACCGACATGTTGGCGTCGCCCGCCTCGAGCTGCGCCAGGTAGCGCGGGCTCACCCCCGAGCGATCGGCCAACGCGCGCTGGGTCAGCCCGAGCGAATCGCGCAAGCGACGCACCCGCAGACCCACCTCCTTGACCAGCGCCGACCGTTTCATCTCTCTGCATTATAATGCGCAGCGCACGTTTTCCTGCAAGCTCTAAGTTGCACTATAACGCTTGATCCGGCGGTCCCGATCCGCTACTTATTCGACATGGACCCGATCCACTTCGAGACCGAGCCGAGCCGCTACAAGCACTGGAAGCTCGAGCTGCCCAGCGACGGAAACGGCGTCGCGCGGCTGCTCATGAACGTCGACGAGGCGCATCCCTTGCGCCCGGGCTATCAGCTCAAGCTCAACTCCTACGATCTGAGCGTCGACATCGAGCTGGCGGACGCGGTGCAGCGGCTGCGCTTCGAGCATCCGGAGGTGCGCGCGGTGGTGGTGGGCTCGGCGCGCGACCGCATCTTCTGCGCGGGCGCCAACATCCACATGCTGGCGTCGTCGGGTCACCCGTTCAAGGTGAACTTCTGCAAGTACACCAACGAGACCCGCCTGTCGCTCGAGGACGCGAGCCAGCACTCGGGCCTCACCTTCATCGCCGCGTGCTCGGGGCCGACCGCCGGCGGCGGCTACGAGCTGGCGCTCGCGTGCGACGAGATCCTGTTGATCGACGACGGCTCCTCCACGGTGAGCCTGCCCGAGGTGCCGCTGCTCGGCGTGCTGCCGGGCACTGGCGGGCTGACCCGCGTGGTCGACAAGCGCGGCGTGCGGCGCGATCGCGCCGACGTGTTCGCCACGCTCGCCGAGGGGCTCAAGGGCAAGCGCGCGATCGAGTGGAAGCTGGTCGACGGGATCGCGCCGCGCTCCAAGTTCAACGAGCTGGTGAGCGAGCGCGCCAAGAAAGCCGCCGCCGCGTCGACGCGCGACAAGCAGGGCCCGGGCGTCACGCTCGACGCGCTCGAGCCGCAGGTCACCGACGGCGCGGTCAAGAAGCTCAAGTACCGCCACGTCGAGGTGGAGATCGACGGCGCGCACCGCACCGCGACCTTGACCATCCACGCGCCCACCGAGGACACGCCGCGCGGCGTCGACGGGATCCTCGCGCTCGGCGCCGCCTGGTGGCCGCTGCGCGCCTTCCGCGAGCTCGACGACGCGCTGTTGCGGCTGCGCTTCAACCACGAGCAGGTCGGGCTGATCCTGCTAAAGACCCGCGGCGAGGCGTGGCGCGTGCTCGCACACGACGTGACCCTGCACGCGCACAAGGATCACTGGTTCGTCAACGAGGTGCGCCACCAGATGGCCCGCGCGCTGCGCCGCCTCGACAACACCGCGCGCAGCCTGTTCGCGGTCCTCGATCCAGAGTCCTGCTTCGCCGGCTCGCTCCTGGAGATCGCGCTGTCGGCCGATCGCCGCTACATGCTCGACGACGCCAAGCGGCCGGTCACCGTGCAGGCCAGCGCGATGAACGACGGCGCGCTGCCGATGCTCAACGGCGTCTCGCGGCTGCACATGCTCGGCGTGTCCGAAGAGCTGCCGCGCCTGATCGAGCAGGCGCACGACGCGCAAGGCGCCGACAAGGCCGGCCTGGTCACCGTGCTCGCCGACGAGATCGACTTCGACGACACGCTGCGCCTGGCCATCGAGGAGCGCATCTCGCTCAGCCCCGACGCGCTCACCGGCATGGAGGCGTCGTTCCGCTGCGTGGGCGCCGAGACCATGGCCACCAAGATCTACGGCCGGCTGTCGGCGTGGCAGAACTGGATCTTCACCCGCCCGAACTCGACCGGCGAGCGCGGCGCGCTCTCCTTGTACGGCAAGCCCGAACGGCCCAGCTTCGATTGGAGGAGAACGTAATGTCGACCGACGTCGATCAGGACAAGATCCCCAACAACGTCAACCTCTCCGGCGACAAGCGCCTGCAGCGCGCGCTCGAGCAGTGGCTGCCCAACTACCTCGACTGGTGGAAGGCGGTCGGCCCCGACGGCTTTCAGGGAAAAGACGTCTATCTGCGCACCGCGATCTCCGTCGACACCGACGGCTGGGCGCACTTCGGCCACGTCAAGATGCCGGACTACCGCTGGGGCATCTTTCTTCAGCCCCAGGAAGCGGACAAGAAGATCGGCTTCGGCGACTTCATCGGCCAGCCGGTGTGGAACGAGGTGCCGGGCGAGTTCCGCAACATGCTCCGCCGCATCATCGTCACGCAGGGCGACACCGAGCCCGCCTCGGTCGAGCAGCAGCGCCTGCTCGGCCACACCGCGCCGTCGCTGTACGATCTGCGCAACCTGTTCCAGGTGAACGTCGAAGAGGGCCGCCACCTGTGGGCGATGGTTTACCTGCTGCAATCGTACTTCGGCAAGGACGGGCGTGAAGAGGCCGACGGGCTGCTCGAGCGCCGCTCGGGCGATCCCGACAAGCCGCGCATCCTGGGCGCGTTCAACCAGCCGGTGCAGAACTGGCTCGACTTCTTTCTGTTCACCATGTTCACCGACCGCGACGGCAAGTATCAGCTGTTCGCGCTCTCGGAGTCGGGCTTCGATCCGCTGGCGCGCACCACCAAGTTCATGCTCACCGAAGAAGCGCACCACATGTTCGTCGGCGAGACCGGCATCGATCGCATCGTCGCGCGCACCTGCCAGCTGATGAAGACCGGCGACGTGCGGCTACAGGGCGGCATCGACATTCCGATGCTGCAGAAGTACCTCAACCTGTGGTTCAGCCTCTCGGAGGATCTATTCGGCGGGGAGATCTCGTCGAACGCCGCCGACTTCTTCGCCGCCGGGCTCAAGGGCCGCTACAAGGAGGCGCAGTACGAGGACCACAAGGTGCTCGAGGGCATGTACCCGATGACCGTCCTCGACAACGGGCGCCTGGTCGACAAGGAGATCCCGCTGCGCACCGCCATGAACGAGGTGCTGCGCGACAACTACGTCGAGGACTGCCAGCGCGCGGTCAACAAGTGGAACCGCACGATCGAGGGCTCGGGCTCGGGCTCGGCCTCGGGCGCCAGCGAGCGGCTCAGGCTGCCACACCGCCGCTTCCACCGCCAGCAGGGCATCTACGCCGGGCACCTGTTCGATCCCGAGGGCAAGCCGCTGATCCAGTCCGAGTGGGACGCGCAAAAGGACGCTTGGCTGCCCTCGGCCGCAGACGTCGCCTACGTCGAGACCCTGATGCACCCGGTGCTCGAGCGCGGCAAGATCGCCAACTGGATCGCGCCGCCGTCGAAGGGCATCAACGGCCAGCCGTTCGACTTCGAGTACGTGCGCGTCTAGCGCTACATCGGCGGCTGGGCGGTCGCCCGGCCCCCGCTCCTCATCGCCCGCTGCTGCGGAAACCCACCGGCTCGCTTCAGGTCGCTCATCGTCGGCAGCTCGCCGGTGGCGGGCGCGGCCGACTGGCTCGAGCGATCGAGCTCGCTGGCGGCGAACGGCGTGTCGCGCACGATCGGCTGCAGGGCGCCGTCGATGAGCAGCGCCCAGTGCACCTTGAACGCGTGCACGTCATCGATGCGCACGCGCGCCGGCAGCGCGAACACCAGCTCAACGCTGCGCGCCTCGCCGGGCGCCACCTCGACGGTGCCAGGCATCTGGTCGCGGTCGATCGCGGTCAGCGCGATCGGCGGCGCCGCCAGTCGGCTCAGGTAGATCTCGCCGGTCGGCACGCGATAGACCTGGTCGCCCGACTGGTTCTCGATGCGCATGCCCACGCGCACCAGGCGCCGGCCGTCCGCCTCGCGGATCGCCTGCCCGTCGGCCAGCAGAATGCGTCCGCCCGGCTGCCCGTCGACCTGCAGATCGTACGAGGTGAGGTTGACCGGCCGCCCATCCGAGATCGGCCGAACGGCTACGACGGTGGAACCCACTCCCGCACACCCGCCGGCCACCGCCGCCAGCAGGGTGCCCATCCCCAACCACAACGACTTGTTCTTCATGCTGGCGAAGGTAGGGTTCCGCGCGCGGGCGGCAATCGGATCAATGCTGGAGGAACAGCGCGTACTGATTCGCGGTGTTCGAGCCGGCCATTTTGTGCACGCGCACATAATAGGTGCCCGCGTCGGTCAGGGCCGGCGGCGGCACGCACACCGACGCGGCACCACCCGCCACCAGCTTGCAGCCCGCCGCGCCGAAGACCGCCTGCCCGCTGTCCGAGATGCACAGCTGGAACTGGTCGTCGGCGGGAAAGTTGGTGATGCCGAGACACGCGGTCATCCCGCTGGCGGCGTCGCCCGCGCCGACGGCGGTCACCTTGTACCAGTCGTCGCGGCCGAGCACGCGCTGCGCCGGCGCGCTCTCGTGCACGCGCGCGTCTCCATAGATCTGCGCGGCCAGGTTGCGCGGGTTGGTGAGCATCGCCGGATCGTTGGCCACGTTGGGCAGCGTGATCGCGACCGCCGCCAGCGACGAGTCCTGGATCGGCTGATCGATCGCCTCGCAGCCGTTGGCGAGCTGGCCGTCGACGTCGTAGGCCTCGCCGCGACAGACGATCCCGCAGGCGCCCGCGGCGGTCGAATCGGAGCAGGTGCGCAGCGTGCCGCCGTCGTCGGCGCCGGGCGGGCAGCTGGTGCCGCACGCGCCACAATGGTCGCCCGAGCCGAGCACGCAGCCGCCTCCGCCGTCGCCGCCGGCCAGATCCGGCGCGCCGCCCAGATCGGCCTGCCCAGCCGCTCCGTCGCCTGCGCCCCCGTCGCCGTCGGTGGAACCGCTCGGCTGAAGGCCGGGCGCCGCACAGGCCCCGAGGGCGGTCGCGCCCATGAGCACCAGCGCCACCCCGCGCAGGAGTTCCATTCGGCGCCGAGTATACGCTACTATGTCCGGCGCGTCGGACGCGCCCCATGAAGAAGAAGCCACCCCGCAAAGCGCCGAAACGAGTCGTCGCCTCCCGGCCCAGGCCCAAGCCGAAAGCGAAGCCGAAGGCCAAGCCGCGCGCCAAGCCGGCCGCCCGCGCCTCGGAGGAGCTCACCACGCTGCGCGAGGAGCTCGACGAAGCGCGCGCCGAGCTGGCCCGCATCGCCTCGGGCGAGAACACCGCGCGCCGCGATCTCGAGTCGCGCTCGTCGTCGGCGCGCAGCTTCGAGGAGCGGCTGCGGCTGGAGCTGGAGGCGATGCGCGTCGATCTGCGCACCGCGCTGGCCGACGGGGAGATCACGCGGGCGGATCAGGCGCGCGCCGAGCACAAGCTGCAGCTCACGCTCGCCGAGCTCGACGGCTCGCGCGAGTCCGAGCGCCTGGCCACGCACGCTTCGACCAACGCGCGCGAGAGGCTGCACGACATCCGCGCCGAGAACGAGACGCTGCGCAAGCACCTGTTCGAAGCCAACGAGCAGCTCAGACGCCTGAAGGAGCCGACGGAATGAAGTTGGACGACTCGAACCTCAACCCCACCGAGCGCGCCGCGGCGGAGAAATGGATCGCCAAGCATCGCACCGGCGCGTGCGCCGAGGCCGAGTTCGACGTGGACGCGGTGGTGGGCGGCTACGGCTACAAGATGCGAATCGTGTGTATGAGCTGCGGGCAGCGCGAGGACGTCACCGACGGCGCCGCGCACGGCGGATACCCGCACCGGTAGCCAGGCGGGAGGCGCGATGACGTTCGGCGAGATCCTCGACGCGGTCCGCGAGCACTACGTCACCCGCCTGTCGCAGGCGATCGACGGCGAGCGCGCGCGCGCGGCCGGCCACCAGGTGGTGAACGAGGCCGCCTACCTGACCGCCGATGGACGGCTGGCGCGCGAGGGCTTCTTCTCAACGCCGCTCCGGCAGGACATCTTCGTCCTGTCGCGCCCCGGCCGCTCGCTGCGCGTCGAGTCGGAGACGCTGCTGTCGTTTCCGCTGGTGAGGTTCGAGTGGGAGGGCGTGCCGGTGACCATCGGGCCGTTTCACTGGAACGATTGTGCGGTGCGGCTGCCGGGCGTGGTCGAGACGGTCGCGTGGCGCCCGCTCACCGGCTGGTTCACGGCGTGGTTCGACGAGATCGATCACCACGAGCCGCTCGCCGACGGGCTGCGCGGCGCGGTGCACTCGCTGTCGGATCCGGCGTTCGAGCCCGGCGCCGCCCGCCTGCGCGTGGATCTCGGGTCGGCGCCCGCCGAGGCGTTCGAGCACCTGCTCGATGCGCTCGCCAAGCTTCAGCCGAGCGCGATCGAGATCGGCGCGCCGGCTACGGATACATCGCCTTGACCGCGTCGAAGAAGCCGGCCGGCTCGGCGCCCACCGTCCAGTAGCCGATCCCGCCCAGGCCGTGCTGCTTGGCCGACGCGACCTTCTCGCCCATCGACAGCGCGTCCTCGAACCACACCTCGCCCTGCGGGCTGGTGCAGTGCGGGGCGCGACCCGCCTCCTGGTGGCCGTTCGGGCAGACCAGCATGTGCGTGGTGGTGGTCTCGTACTGACCGCCGCAGCGCGCGATCGCGTCGGGCACCGAGCCGTACCAGCCGGGGCCGATGCCGTAGTTGGCGACGGCGATCACGTACTTGCTCGGGGTGCCGACGGTGGCGGCGTGCGCGGCCACGTCCTCGACCCAGCCCTTGGGCGCGAGCGGACCAAAGTGATCGCCGCCGAGCCAGTGGTAGTCATAGGCCATCAGGTGCATGACGTCGACGGCGGCGTTGAGCGCCGCGTAGTCGTACGCGCTCTGCAGGTTGTCGTGATCCATCGCCGGCAGCGCCATGGTCAGCACCTTGCCCTTGGCGTGCAGCGCCGCTGCCGTCTGTTGCACCATGGCCACGAACGGCGCGCGATCGGCGGCGGTCCATAGATGCTCGTAGTCGAGCTCGATGCCGTCGTAGCCGTGCGAGTCGACCAGGTCGGCCAGCTGCTGCACGTGCCGCGTGATGTTGGCCGGCGACGAGAGCATGGCGCGCAGGTACGCCGGATCGTCCGAGTCGATCAGCGGGATCAGCTTGACGCCGTGCGCGCGCGCGACGTCGGTGACAGTCTTGTCGTCGGTGAACGAGATCGAGCGCGGCGTGCCGTCGGTCAAGAGCGTGAACCACTTGGGGTGGATCGCGTCGAAGTAGTCGGGGTTGGCGACGAAGGTCGCGGTGCCCTGCGCGGCGGTGTCGGCGCCGATCCAGCCGCAGTGCGTGTGGTTGGCGTGTGCGGCCGCGCCCGTTCCACCCGTTCCACCCGTCCCGCCCGTCGGTGCCGGTGCGGGCGCAGGCGCTCCGTTGTCGCCGGCAGGCGCAGGCGCGCCCGGGTCGGTGCCTGCGGCAGGCGCCCCCGGATCGGAAGCTCCCCCGGCGCCGACCGCGCCCGGCTGCCCACCGGTCGTGCCCCCGCCTCCTCCACAACCAACCAATCCCGCAACCAGGAGGCAAATGCTCGTGTGATGAATCGTCATGGGCAGGTGCACTGAGCAATCGGGGTGCCAGGTCGTCGAGCAGTGTGAACTACGCGCGCACCGTGGTCGTTCTTGCACACCCGGGTTGCGAGTTGTGGCTCGTATACATCAATGGAGCGTTCAACTGTGGCTCACAGGCACGCTGCGCTCCGCCGGGGGAGCAAGCGAGCGCCGACTTCCTGTAGAATGCGCCGCATGCCTGTGCCCCCGGCGATCGGTCTGCGACACCTCGCGCTGAATGTCGGGGACGTGGCGCGCGCCGAGCGGTTCTACGTGGACACGATCGGCTTTACCGTCGAGTGGCGCCCCGACGCGGACAACCTGTACCTGCGGCTCGGGCTCGACAACCTGGCGCTGCACCGCTTCGAGCCCGCGGCCGCCGATCCGACCGGCGACGCCGCGGCCTTCTTCGCGCGGCGCGGCCAGCACCTCGCGCACCTGGGCATCGTGGTCAAGCGGCCCGACGAGGTCGACGCGTGGGCCGCGCACCTGCAGTCAAGCGGCGTCGCCCTGTCCGCCGCGCCGCGCACGCATCGCGACGGAGCGCGCAGCCTGTACACCGCCGACCCCGACGGCAACGTGATCCAGATCCTCTACCATCCACCCATCTCCGACGCGACCTAGCGCGCCACGGGCGCGCGGAGGCAACAATCATTCACCATGGGACTGTTCACCACCGTAGATGACAAACAGCTCGAAGAGGCGCGCAAGCGCGTGGTCGCCACCGACATCGTCTGCCCGAGCTGCAAGGCGCCGTTCACCACCTCCGGCGCGAGCCTGAGCGCGATCAACCCGGCGATCGGCATCGAGGCCCACACCTGCCCGAATTGCGGACACGTGGTCTCGCGGCGGCTGCCCTCTCCGGACGGTTTGTAGGAACATTTTCCGCACTTCCGATCTCTCATCCGGAGCGTACACTCGGAGGAGAGGTCGCGATGAGTCGTGTGAGCAAAGGTGCGCGGTTGGCAGTCGCCGCCGCGCTCGTCGCCTCGGTGTTGTGTGTGGTCTCGCTGGCGCGTCTGGCCGCGCTTCCGTCGGTGGCGAGCATCCTCGCGCCGCGCGAGCAGCCGGTGGCGCCACGGTTGGCGATCGCCACCGACGAGGGACTGTTGGTGATCGCCGCCGACAGCGCGTTCTTGATCACGCCGTCGCTCGAGCGCATGCCGTTCGCCTGGCCGGCGGGCGCGCACGTCGATCTGATCCTGTCGAGCGCGTGGAACGCGGGGCGGCTGGCGCTGATCTGCCGGCAGGGCCGCGAAGACAAGGTGCTCGACGTGTCGATCGCCGGCGCGCGCGTCACCGAAGTGGGCATGCCGATGCGGGTCAAGCCGCTCGCGGTCCACCGCGCCGGCACGGGGTTCCACCTCTACTACCTGGACGGCATGCACCTGATCCGCGCGAGCCTCGACCAGCCGTACTTCGCCGACCCGTGGCGCGTCGGGCTGGCCTACAACATCCACCTCGACGCCATCGAGGGAATGGTGTTCACCGACGGGACGCCGCTCTTGATCGTGGGCGAGCGCGGCGCGCACTGGCTGATCGATTTCAGCGGCCAGATCCACCCGATGCCGGCCGGCGCGACCGCGCTGTGGAGCGCGTCGCACATTCCGTCGGCGGTGGCGCTGCGCGGCGCGCGTGTGCCGTTCCTCGACGAGGAGGGCGTGGCGCACGCGTTCTCTTCCGGGCTCGGCTACGGCGCGTTCACCGTCGAAGAAAACGGCGAGCTGCTGGCGCTGCCGATCGCGCACGGCGTCGACGAGCCGGGCGTGATCGAGACCAGCCAGCACGCGCGTCGCCTGGAGTTGCGCACGCGCCGCCATCGCCTGTACGCCAGCTCGCCGGCGCACGTCGCGTGGCGCGCGGTCGCCAGCACCACCACCCCGTACGAGTTCGCCGCGTTCCCGATCGGCGACCGCTACCTCGCGCTGAGCGAAGAGGGCCGCGAAGCCGTGCTGCTCGACGCCGGCGGCCAACGCCTGAGCCCGACCAGCGCCGCCGCGACCGTCGAGGCGCTCACCGGGCGCCCCATTGATCAATGGCTCGCGCTGCTCGGCTTGCTCGGCCTGTTGACGCTCGCGCTCCCGCTGTTGGTCCTGCGCGCCGCCCGCGCGCTGCGCATCCTCGACGAGCGTGCGCCGCGCGTCGACGAGCCGGGCGCCCGCGGCCTGTTCACCGGCATCCTGCGCGTCCCGCCCGGCGCCGTCCTGCACACCGACTCGAGCGGCCATACCGCGCTGCACGGCAGCTGCCAGCTGCACGCCGCCGGCACCACCCTCGACCTCTCTTCGTGCCCGCGCCGCCACGACTTCGACGCGCACACCCCACTCGTCGACGGCGATCCCGTCTACCTGGTCGGCCAGATCGAGACCGACACCGCCGGCGGCCCCATGCGCGCCACCCTCCGCAAGCGCCTGCACGCCACCCGCGGCCGCTACCTGATCGGCCGCGGCACCGCCGCCGACTTCGCCCGCCACCTCACCACCCGCGCCAACGCCGCCCTCTACCGCTTCGCGCTCCTGCACCTCGCCCTCGCCCTCACCCTCCTCGGCCTCCTCGCCCTCCGCCCCTTCGTCTAGCGAGGGGAAACGCGCTCGTTCGGGAACCTTCGCGCCACGGCGGTGTCGAAACGTGAATGCGCAAGCTTCCGGCGTCCGCCGCGCTCCTGGTCCTCGCCGCACTCGGCACCACCGCCCTCACCACCACCGTCTTCGTCCACTTCGCGCGCGCCCCACGCGCCGCGCAGCAGCTTCCGCCGCCGCTCGAGCCCGATCTGGCCCACGCGCTCGCGGTCGTCTCCGCCCCCGACGGGCTGCACGTGCTGTACCCGGACGAGGCCTACCTCATCGACGGCGATCTGACCTGGTCGCGCGTCACCTGGCGCAACGCGCGCACCGCCCAGCAAGGCTTGCGCAGCCTCGGCTTTGCCGTCGACACCCCGCCGAACGCGCCGCTGCCGTGGGTGTTCCTCGCGCGCGAAGGCCAGCTCGAGCCGCTGGAGATCGATCGCGATCGCCAGACCGGCACCACCACGCACGCCGGCGCGCTCCACCTCTCGCTCCGCAACCTCGACGGCCAGCTCAGCGCCCGCGCGCACGGCGAGTGGCGCGGCGCGGCCACCGTGCGGGTCGGCAATGACTTCGTCGCCCACCCGCTCGGCGACGGTTGGCTCGCCATCAACCACCACGGCGCGGCGCAGGCGATCCGCCTCGACGCGCACGGCCGCCGCCTTCATCCCACCACCCTCTTCGCCTCGGTCGGCATCCTCTCGCACACCCCGCCCGCGATCTGGCTGGCGGTGCTGGCGACGCTGTACGGGCTGTCGCTACTCACCATCTGGAACCTGCGCCGCGCCATGCGCCCGACCGCGAACCTGCGCTTCGGGACGCTGCGCCTGCCGCCCGGCGCGGTGGTGTTCGGCGACCACCGTCGCGGCGCGCTCCTGCCCGAGGGCGCCGCGGTGCTGGTCGACGGCGCGCACCTCGAGCTCGGCCCGGGCCTGGAGCGCAGCGATCGCGAGCCGTCGTTCCCGCTCGTCGACGGCGAGGACGTGTACGTCGTCGGGCGCGTGACCGGCGAGCCCTGTGCCGGCCCATGGCGCTCGAGCCACCGGCAGCGCCTGGAGCCCGACGGCAAGCACTACCAGCTCGGTCGCGGCACGCCCGCCGACCACCTGCGCCACCGCGTGACGCAGCTCAAGGTGGCCGCCTTCGTGCACCTGGCGTTCGGCGCCGCGCTGCTCGGCGCGCTGGCGCTGCGCACGCCCGCCTGATCTTGAATTCCCACCGTCGGAGCGATAGCATCAGCGCGTGCCAGCGCCGTGGCTGCGCGCGGTCGCGCTCCTCGTCGTCCTGACCGGGGCGCCCGCCTTCGCCCAGATGAACCCCGAGGATGCCCCCGTCAGCGAGGGCCAACCCAAATTCACGCCTCCGGTGCTGGTCGAGCGCGTGCCCGCGCCGTATCCCAAAGCGGCGCTCGACGCCAACCTGTCGGGCACGGTGGTGCTCGAGTTCGACGTCGACAACCAGGGCGCGGTCGCCAACGTGAAGGTCAAGACGCCCGCCGGCCACGGCTTCGACGAGGCGGCGGTCGCCGCGGCGCGCAAGTTCCGCTTTCGGCCGGCGCTCGCCGATCGCACGCCGGTCTCGTCGCACATCACCTACGCCTACAAGTTCGTGCTCAAGATCGCACCCCGGCCCGAGCCGAAAAAGCTCGACGAGGTGGTGCGCTTCTCCGGCGGCGTCTTTCTCCGCGGCACGCGCGCGCCAGTGGCCAACGGCAAGGTGATCGCCGTCGGCGATGCCGGGACGTTCCAATCCGACATCGACGACAAGGGCCACTTCTCGCTCAAGGGTCTGCCGCCCGGCAAGTACCACGTGATCGTCAACGGCCCCAAGGCGCGCCGCCACGAGACCAACGAGACCATCGGCGAGCGCGAGGTGCTGACCGTCAACTACTACATCGAGCCCAGCCAGTACACGCGCTACGAATCGACGGTGCGCGCCGATCTCAACCGCGAGGAGATCTCGCGCCAGGTGCTCACCACCGAGGAGCTGGTCAAGATGCCCGGCACCTTCGGCGACGCGCTGCGCGCGATCGAGAACCTGCCCGGCGTGGCGCGCGCGCCGTTCAACACCGGCCTGATCATCGTGCGCGGCGGCCGGCCCACCGACAGCCGCGTGTACATCGGCGGCTCCGAGGTGCCGCAGCTCTACCACTTCGGCGGGCTCACCTCGGTGGTGCCGACGCAGGTGATCGACTCGATCGATTTCTTCGCCGGCAACTTCGGCGTCCGCTACGGCCGCGCGATCGCCGGCACCATCGACGCCGATCTGCGCGAAGGCAAGCGCGACCGCTGGCACGGCGCCGCCGAGACCAACGTCTTCGACACCGGCCTCTCCGCCGAAGGCCCGGTCGGCAAGGGCTCGCTGCTACTCGCCGCGCGCCGCAGCTACGTCGACGCGCTGCTCTCGGCGGTGGCGGCGCCCGGCCTCAAGTTCACCGACGCGCCGGTCTACTACGACTACCAGGCGGTGTTCGACTATCCGGTCGGCGGCGGCCACTTGCGCGTGATGGCGCTCGGCTCCGACGACGTGCTCAAGCTGATCTTCGACCGCCCGCAAGACGCCGATCCCGCGCTCACCTCGTTCGGCACGCACATCTTCTTCCACAAGCTACAAGTGCGCTGGACGCGCGCGGTCGGCAACTGGAACTTCTTCACGCAGCTCGCCGGCGGCTACCAGGGCTCGTCGGGCGCGCTCGGCAGCACGCTGTCCTACGGCGTGGGCGTCGGCGGTCTCGACGCGCGGCTCGAGGGTCGCTACCAGTGGTCGCGCAAGCTCAAGTTCCTCATCGGCGCGGACGTGGTCTACTCCAACGTCGCGCTCGATCTGGACGTGCCGCCGCCCACGCGCGAAGGCCAGACCCCGTCGCCGATCTCGGCCGGCGAGACGCAGCACCTGCACACGCCGATCAACCTCGGCGAGATCGGCCTGTTCGCCGAGGCCACCTGGAAGCCGAACGGCCGCGTCAGCATCACGCCCGGCCTGCGCTTCGACTACTACAGCGTGCTGCAGCACCCGACGGTGAACCCGCGGCTGTCGGCGCAATTTCGCCTGGCCGGCTTCACCTGGCTCAAGGCGGGCGTGGGGTTGTACTCGCAGCCGCCGCAGCCGACCGACTACGTGGCGCAGTTCGGCAGCCCGACGGTGCGGCCCGAATCGGCGCTGCACACCGCGCTCACGCTCGAGCAGGGTCTGGCGCCGGGCCTGATCGTCGAGGCCACCGGCTTCTACAAGCAGCTCTACGATCTGGCGGCGACCAGCGGCAAGTTCGTCGAGCGCGGCGGTCAGGTGGTGCCCGAGCGCGTGGCGTCGATCGGCGAAGGGCGCGTGTATGGGCTCGAGGTGCTGCTGCGGCAGTCGATCTCGAAGTGGTTCTTCGGGCTGGTGAGCTACACGCTGATGAAGTCCGAGCGCAAGGACTGCAGCACCTGCGGCTGGCGGCTGTTCGACTTCGATCAGACGCACGTGTTGGTGATCGTGGCGCACGCGTACCTGCCGCGCGGCTTCGAGCTCGGGCTGCGCTTTCGTTACATCACCGGCTTTCCGTACACGCCGCCGTCCGGTGGTTACTACGACGCCGACTCCGACGTGTACTCGCCGGCGCACGGCCCGGTCAACACCGCGCGGCTCGCCGATTTCAACGCCATCGACTTTCGCATCGACAAGACGTTCCTGTTCAAGCGCTGGCTGCTCAAGCTGTACCTCGACGTCTCGAACGTCTACAACCGCGCCAACCAGGAAGTGATCCAGCCGAGCTACGACTTCGTGCGCTCGGCGCCGATCACCGGCCTGCCAATCCTCCCTTCGTTCGGAATCCGTGGTGAATTCTAGAGTCGCGCTGCTGATGCTGCTGATGCTGCTGATGACGGGCGGCTGCGTGACCCACGTGCGCGATCGCTGCCCGACCTGTCCCGTCGTCGAAGGCAGCCATCCGGCGCTGCCGCGCGTGCGCGCCGGGGTGACGCGATTGTTCGTGATCGTGCCGGGCGTGCTCGGCTATGGCTGGGAATGGGACGACGCGGTGCAGGCGCTCTTGCGCTCGCCGGGCGCCGACTTCTTCGTGTTCTGGTGGAACCCGTGGGGCTCGCTCGAGCGCGCGTCGCGCGACCTGCGCACCACGCTCGGCTCGGCGCTGTGGCAGACGCCCGCGTCGGTCAAGCAGGTGATCGTGATCGGCCACTCGGTGGGCGGCATGGTGGCGGCGCTGGCGATCGGCGGGCTGTTGGTGCCGCGCGATCGCCGGCTGCAGGTGATCACCATCGGCGCGCCGTTCGGCGGCATGCTCGGCCCGCCGTTCTCGCTCGACGACGCGTGGCGCTCCCCGGCGATGATGTCGGTGATGGGCACCTTTCGCAGCTATCCCGATCCGCCGCGCGGCGTCGAGGTGGTCGAGTACGTCACCAGCTTCCCGTCGGATCCGGTGATGCAGCCGCGCTACGGGCACCTGGTCGCGCCGCCGGGGATCGGCCCGCGCGGCGCCCGTCGCATCGCGGTCGATCCGAAGTTCGATCACAACAAGATCGTGTCGAAGGTCGTGATCGGGATCTTGAGCGGCGGCGTCCCACCGGAGAAGATTCAGCCGTGATCGCGCTGCTCGTCTCGCTGCTCCTGATCGCGCAGGGCGCGGTCGCGCCGCCGGTGAAGCTGGAGGATCAGAGCGGCAACGTGCGCGACGTCCCCGGCCCGCGGCCGGTGCTGCTGATCTACGAGGACCAGGACGGCGGCAAGCAGAACCAACACGCCAAGGACGTCCTCGGCAAGCTCAACTCCAAGAAGGAAAACCAGGCCCTCGTCGACGTGCTCCCCGTCGCCGATCTGGAAAAGTGGAACTGGTGGCCCGCCAAGAGGTACGCGCTCTCCGACATCCGCAAGACCGCCACCAGCAAAAACACCACCATCTACATCGACTGGACCGGCCAGGTCCGAAAGTCCTGGAACCTCAGCAAAGGAAAAAACCACCTCATCCTGGTCGCCCCCGACGGCAAAGTCCTCTTCTCCAGCCAAGGCGACTGCACCGACGCCCAACTCCAGTCCCTCCTAACCCAACTCGCCCAACTAGGCGTCCGGTGAGGCGTCGCTAGTTGATGCGGGAGAGGAGGCCGCCGGGGCCTACGTGGTAGCGGCGGCCGCGCCATTCGACTTCGGGGCGGCCGAGGGCGAGGGTGGCGGCGAGGAGGATGACGGTTTCGCCGACCAGGAGCGCGAACAGGGCGCGCAGGGGGTTTGCGGAGAGGCCGTAGCAGCGACGAAGGGTGGCGGCGAGGGCGATGCGGACGGCGAGCGCGACGGTGACGATCAAGGCGGCGAGTGGGGCGTAGGGGGCGTGGAGGGTGAGAGCGACGGCGGCGCCACACAGGATCGGCGGCATGCAGCCGAGGAGCAGCGTGTAAGTGGCGAACAGGTGCGGGCGCTGCTGGCGGGTGACCGTGCACCAGCGGGCGAAGCGGCGGACCACCGATGAGACGGTGCGGCCGTGGTCGAAGACCGGCGCGGGGGCAGGCGAGGTGGGGATGGTGTAGCCGTTTTCGTGCAGGCGGCGCGCGAGCTCGAAGTCCTCGCCGAGGAACGGCTCGAGCGAGGCGAAGCCGCCCACCTCGTCCAGCACCGCGCGCTTGATCGCGATCAGCGCGCCGCACAGCACGTGCGCGCCGCCCGAACGCTCGGCCAGCGCGGTCAGGCAGTAGAACGCGTGCGGCGTCGACGAGAGCAGCGCCGCCGACGCGCGATCGCCGGCGGTCTCCTTGAGCACCTCCATGTACGGCGCGCTCGACGCGCCGGCGCGCGGATGGACCTCGAGCACGCCGATCAGCGACGGCAGCGTGCGCTCGTCGAAGCGGATGTCGCTGTCCGCCACTACGATCACCGGCGCATCGCCGTACGGCGCCGCGGCCAGCAGCTGCGCGACCTTGCGGTTGGCACGCGTCTGGATCGCGGTCTCGACCAGCTGCACCTTGACCCCCGGCGCACGCGCCGCCGCCTGCGCGACCACGCGCTCCGCGATTGCCCACGCCGGATCACTTCGCGCCGGCACCAGCAGGAACACCTCGCGCGGGCCGTCATAGCGCGCGGTCAGCGATGAGAGCAGGTTCTCCTCCAGTCCCGCGTCGAGCCCCTCGCACGGCCGCAGGATCGCCAGCGCCGGCCAGCTCTTGGCGTTGGCCACCTCGGCGCTCGAGCGGCGCACCATCTTGCGAACGGCGTTGATCGCCGCGACCGTGAACACGAAGCAGGCGAACCCCCACACCCCGACGAGGACCGTGAGCGCGATCACGAGACCTTCCGCGTCTTGAAGCGCAGCAGGAACTGAATGCCACGCCCGGAGAAGCGATCGAGATCGAGGTACTCGCCCATGCCGGTGGCGAGCGGCTTGCCGTTCTCTTGCAGCGCGCCCACGTAGCGCGCGTAGAACGGCGCGGTCTCGAGGAACTGCCGGGGCTCGCAGCGCAGCGAGCCGTCCTTGAGCGTGAACCAGGCCGGCAGCTGCAGGCCCCAACCCGCCCGACGCAGCGGCCCGTCGATGGCGGCGGCGACCTCGTGGGTCGCGCGCTGGCTGGCCACGTCGCCGTCGCGCGCGTCGACCAGCATGGCGCGCTCGACGCCGCGGCGATCGCGCGTCTCGTACAGGATCACCGTGCGATCGCCGGTGTGGAAGCGCGCCCAGCTCCAGCGCGAGAACGCCGCCTCGAGCCGCCCGTCGCCGTAGTTGGTGTCGTGATAGCCCGTGCCCTGGAAGCGAAACGCCGGCCGCTCCATCTCGACCGTGAAGCGCGCGCGCGGCACCGGCACGCGCCAGCCATGCCGGTGACCATCGACCGAAGCCAGCTCGTTGCCCGCCAGCGACGGCGACAGCGGCTCGATCTCGACGTGGCCCACCACCCGCGCGCCCACCCGCACCAGCGACGAGAGGAACGGCGCCGAGTGCTCGACGATCTCGAGCCGGATGGCGCCCGACGGCGAGCGCACGATGCCCGACCCGGCGATGCGCAGCTCCGAGGCGCTCGCGCTCTTCAGCTCGCGCGCGCCGTACTCGCTCATCACCCACGCCGCCTGCTTGCCGCGCTCGTACAGTGCCACGTTAACGCCCAGGTGCTCCTCGGCGCGCGCCGGCTCGCCGCGCCGCACGCGCCGCGCGTAGCTGGGCGAGAACACCGAGCCGATGAAGAAGATGGCCGCGAACGCGCGCGTGCCGTCGTCGGACAGCGCGTCGAAGTACCACCACGCGTAACCGCCCGGCGGAACCGGCCGGCCGAAGCCCTCCTCGTTGACGTCTCCGTTCACGCTCCGGATCACGCTACCGCACGGGGCCGCGGTCTGATAGTACCGTCGCATGGCCACCAAAAAGCGTCCGGTCACCAAGTCGGGGAAGCCGCGCGCGCGCAAGGGCGTCAAGCTCAAGCCGACCGACCTGGGCCCGCTCGACCTGGCCGTGGCCACGCCCGAAGGCGCCGCCGCCGAGCTCGCCGCGCAGGTCGCCAGCGACGGGGGCCAGGTGCTGGCGATCTACCGCGAGCCGCTCGGTGGCCACGTGCAGCTGTTGGCCGCGCTGCCGATCGACAAGGTCGAGCCCACGCCGTACCAGCGCGACGTGTCCGACGCGCACGTGCGCAAGCTCACCCTGGCCATGGACAAGACCCGCCGCTACCTCGATCCGATCATCGCGGTGAAGGCCGAGACGGGCTATCAGACGCCAAACGGCAACCACCGCCTGACCGCGCTCAAGGAGCTGGGGGCCAAGACCGTGCTGGCGCTGCTGGTGCCGGAGCGCGAGGTGGCGTTCCAGATCCTCGCGCTCAACATCGAGAAGGCGCACAACCTGCGCGAAAAGTCGCTCGAGGTGGTGCGCATGTACGAGGAGCTCACCCGCCTCGACGGCGCGCGCAAGGAGTCGGAGTACGTGCTGGAGTTCGAGGAGCCGCAGCTGTGCACGCTCGGCTTCGCCTACCAGGAGCGCGGCCGGCTGTCGGGCGGCGCGTACCAGCCGGTGCTGAAGAAGGTCGACGGCTTTCTCGAGCAGCCGCTGCGCTCGGCCATCGAGGAGCGGCGCCGGCGCGCCAAGGTGGTGCTCGAGTTCGACGAGGCGGTCGGCGAAGCGGTGGCCAAGCTCAAGGAGAAGGGCCTGACCAGCCCGTACCTGAAGGCGTTCGTGGTCGCGCGCGTCAACCCGCTGCGCTTCATGAAAGGTGCCGCCCCGCCGTTCGACGAGCTGTTCGCCACCATGACCAAACGCGCGCGCGGCATGGACGCGGGAAAGATCCGCACCGAAGATCTGGCACGCTCCGGCGGCGCGCCCGATGAGGACTGACCGGCGCTCAAGTCGCACGCGGATCCGCCGAAGCCCGTACATGAAGGAACGCGTGTCCTGGACCAGCGTGATGGGCGCGCTGGTGACGATGTCTGCCGGCGCGGCGCACGCGGAGTACCACTCGGCCTCCGCGACGCGGCTGCGCTTCGTCGCAGTCGACACGCCCGGCGGCGTGCCGCTCGGCCCCTCGCCGATCTCGATCCCGCGCACGCTCAGGCTGGTGTGGCCGCTCGATCTGCGCCTCACGTTCTCGCGGCCCGCGCGCGCCGGCAACCTGCTGGTGCTGTTCTTCGAGCTCGGCGACGAGCGCGCGCTCGCGGCGCACGAGACGATCGCGATCTATCAAGGACCGGCGCGCGCCTGTCGCTCCCTGCGCGCGCAGCTCGAGCTGAGCCGCAGCGACGGCTTCGAGCCCGCGCACAGCTACGGCGTGCGCGTGGTGCAGCTCTGCGACGGCGACCACGTGCAGCTCGCCGAAGGCGTGATCCGCCTGCTCTGATATGTTGCAGGCATGACCCCGGACGCCGTCCTCTCCTTCTGGTTTCCCCAAGGGCACGAGCGCGACGAAGCGACCCACCGCGCGCAGATCCTGTGGTGGTTTCGCGGCGGGCCGGGCGTCGACGAACAGATCCGCTCGCGCTTTGCCCACACGCTCGAGCAGGCGCGCCGCGGGGCGCTCGACGGGTGGGCGGCGACGCCGCGCGGGCGGCTGGCGCTGATCCTGGTGCTCGATCAGTTCTCGCGCGCGCTCTACCGCGGCACGCCGCACGCCTTCGCGCAGGATCTGCGCGCGCAGGCGCTCTCCCTCGAGGGCCTGAAGCTCGGCGCGCACGATCAGCTCTCGGCGTGGGAGTTGACGTTCTTCGGGCTGCCGCTCGGGCACTCCGAGGTGCTCGCGCTGCACGAGCTCGGCCGACCGCTGGTCGACGAGGCGGTGCGCCGCGCCCCGCCGCACCTGCGCGCGCTGTACGAGGTCTCGCGCGAGCAGGCCCGCGGGCACTACGAGACGATCAAGCGCTTCGGCCGCCACCCGCACCGCAACGCGGTGCTGGGACGAACCTCGACGGCCGAGGAGCTGGAGTTTTTGCGGGACGAGGTGCTGGTGCATCAGCGGCCGATCCCGAAATAGGATCGGCCGCCTCGCTCGACGGGAGCTTACTTGGCGGAGCGCTTCTTGGCGGCGCCGCCGCGCGGCTGCAGCTCGTCGGCCAGCGCCCCGGCGTCGTATACGTTGCGCAGCGCCTCGGTGAGCGCCGAGGAGTGCACGCTGACCGAACGGTTGACCGTGTCGTCGTAGACGAAGTTGCCCGGCAGCGACTGGATGTTGCCGTCGAAGATCAGGCCCACCAGCTCGCCCTTGGCGTTGATCACCGGGCTGCCCGAGTTGCCGCCGATGATGTCGTTGGTCGACACGAAGTCGTACGGCGTCTCGAGCTTGAGCTTGGCCTTCCCGTCGACCCACTTCTTGGGCAGCTCCCACGGGAACTTGTTCTCCGCCTTGGTCGCACGATCGAACAGCCCGCCGAAGGTGGTGAACGGCGTGATCTTCTTGCCGTCGATGGTGTAGCCCGCCACCTTGCCGTACGACAGGCGCAACGTGAAGGTCGCGTCCGGATAGTGGCTGAGCCCCTCGGCCTCGAACATCGCCTTGCCGACCAGGCCCAGGTTCTTCTTCACCACGCCCTCGACCTCGTCCTCGTAGCGCTTGCGCAGCTGCCGCGCCTCGGGGTCGAGCGCGCGCGCCAGCACCAGCATCGGATCTTTCGACGCATCGAGCGCCTTCTTGTCGGCCCACAGCGACTTGCGCAAGGCCACGTCCTTGAGCTTGGTGCCGCTCACGACTTCCTTGGCGCGCTGCGCCGGCGTCTTTCCGGCGAGCGCGTTCTTCACGATCGGATCCTGCGCGCCGAGCTGCGCGGACAGCCGCTCGAGCGCGCTCGTGAGCAGCGCCTCTTCGAGTCCGTCGTGGATCGGCGCCGACGAGAACAGCCCGAGCTCGAGCGACTGTAGGTTCGAGTCGCGATACTCGCGCAGGCGCTTCTCGCTCGGCTTGGCCTTCTCCTCGCCCGCGCGCACCAGCAGGCGCGCCAGGCCGAACAGCTCCGACGACATCGGGTTGCCGCGCCGCCCCTCGGTGAACGCGTAGCGCTTGTAGAACGACGCGTAGCCCTTCTGCGACCTGGCGATCGCGTCCCACACGCCGCCGTACAGCTTCTGCTTGTCGGGCGACGCGGCGATCTGCTTCTGCAGCGCCGCTTCGTCGGCGGTCTTCTTGGCCATCAGCTTGGCGTCGGTGAGCCCGCCCAGGTAGCCGGTGATCGCCTTGATCGAGTTCTCCACGCCGAACAGCGGCGTGCGCGCCTGACGCTCCTCTTCCACGCCCAGCTTGCCGTACGCCTGCAGCGCCTTCTGGATGCGCTTGAGCTCGCCCAGCACCAGCGGGTACGAGGTGTCGCGCAGCATCTCGAGCTGCGCCAGCGTATCGAGCCGCTCGGTGTTGCCCGGGTTGCCGGCCACGAACACCAGCTCGTTGTCCTTGGCGCCGCTCGCGCTCCACTTGAGATAGTGCTGCGGCTGCACTTCCTTGTCGTTCTCGTAGACGCGGAAGAACGCCACGTCCAGGTCGTAGCGCGGGTACTCGAAATTATCCGGATCGCCGCCGAAGAAGGCGATGCCGAACTCGGGCGCGAACGCCAGCCGCACGTCGGTGTACTTCTTGTAGCGGTACATGTTGTACACGCCGCCCTGGTACAGCGTCACCACGTCGCAGCGGCTCTGCGTCTTGTCGGTGCACGCCTTCTCCAGCGCCGACATCTTTTCCTTCTGCGCCTTGTTCACCGACGCCTCGTCCATGCCCGGCTTCTCGACCGACTTGACGTCGGCGGTCACGTCCTCGATGCCGACCACCACGTTGAGCTCCAGGTCGGGGCACTTGATCTCCGACGCCTGATCCTTGGCGTAGAACCCGTCCTTGATGTAGTCATGGTCGCTCGCGCCCAGCTTGCTCACGCAATCCGCGCCCACGTGATGGTTGGTCATCACCAGGCCGTGCGGCGAGACGAACGAGCCCGAGCCGCCCGAGTTGAAGCGCACCGACGACAGCCGCACGTGGTCGAGCCACGGGTCGGTGACGTCGAACTTGTAGCGCTGCTTGACCAGCTTCTTGGGGAAATTGTTGAAGGTCCACATCCCCTCGTCGGCGACCGCCAGCGAGGCGGCCGACAACGTGCCGAGTACCACGAGCAAACGAGCCGTCTTCATGAGCGCTCCCGGTGTAATTGGGGCCGTCTTACTACGGGGGTGATAGGATTTCAACGATGTCCGACGTGACCCGGGCCCTGAACAACCTCCTGCAGATGGACGGCAAGACGGTGCCCGACAGTCTCGACACCCCCGCGCTGCTCGCGATCGCCTCGCACTCGAGCTGGCTGCGCTTCGCGCTCGGCGTCGGGCCGGGCGAGACGATGCCCACCAGCGACGACGCCGGCGTTACGCGCGCAGCGATGGAGTTCTCGACCGGCTGGGGCATCTGGAAGGCTTATCGGGAGTGCGTGATCGAGCTGCACCCGCCCGGCTCGCCGGTGGTGCGCTTCACCATCGATCCGATCGCGGGGGCGGCCGGCACGCAACCGACCTCGTTTCCCGCCTCGACCCTCGCGGTGATCACCGCCTGGAACCCCGGGCTCGGCGAGCCGCGCCCCGACCCGCAGCGAAACCGGCGCGCGAACGACCGCCTCGCCGCGCACCTGGACGCGCGCATGGTCGAGCGCTGGCCGGCGATCAACTCGCCCGGCTCGCGCTGGCGCGAAGAGAGCTTCGCCGTGCTGGGCATCGATCTCGACGAGGCCTGGCGCATCGGCGACTCGTTCCAGCAGCGCGCCATCTTCTATCTCGACCAGGGCCGGCCGCTGCTGGTGGCCCGCCGCCGCGACCGCGTGGTCACCTGGGAAGGCTTGATTCGCATCGTCAAGTAGCGAAACCGCAGCGGGCGGCGGACGTATGGATCCCAAGGAGGATCGTGATGCGTACCTCGGTGATCCTCGCGCTGTTTTCCGTGGCCTGTAGCGCGCAGGCGAAGAATGCGCCGCCGCCACCGCCAACGCCAACGGTCAAGGCGTCGCCCGCGGCCGAGGGGGCGTTCGAGAGGCGGCTGTCCGACGCCGAGCTGGCCGCGCGCAAGAAGCAGCTCCCACCGGAGGTCTCAAACGTCACGCAGGACGAGGGCACCGAGCCGGCGTTTCACAACGCCTACTGGGACAACCATGCGCCCGGGATCTATGTGGACGTGGTCTCCGGCGAGCCGCTGTTCACCTCGAAGGAGAAGTTCGATTCGGGGACCGGCTGGCCGAGCTTCTGGGCGCCGCTCGAGCGCGCCAACGTGCTCACCCACTCGGACCGCACGCTCGGCATGGAGCGCTCCGAGGTGCGCTCGCGCATCGGCAACTCGCACCTCGGTCACGTGTTCGACGACGGCCCGGCGCCGACGCACCAGCGCTATTGCATGGACTCGGCGTCGCTACGCTTCATCCCGGCCGACCGGCTGGCCGCCGAGGGCTACGGTTCCTACGCGAAGCTCTTCGCTGCGCCCGCTCCTCAGAGCGCGAAGCCGTAGAAGTTCACCAGCTTCTTCTTGTTCTTGTCGGTGTAGGTGGTCTTGGGCAGCCCGCGGCGGCCGGGCGGCTGGCCGATCGCGGCGTCGAAGTGGAGGAACATCCCAGGCTTGATCCCTTCGGCCCACTCGGGCGTCACGGTGATGTCCTCGGCGGTGTCATCGACGGTGACCAGGCCGGTGTCGTGGCACTTCTCGTAGTACACCGGCGAGCCGTCGGGGCGGAACTGCAGGATCCGGCCGGTCTGGGTGCACGAGCGGTTCATCTCCTGGTGCTTCTGGGTCGCGAACGAGATCTGCACGCCGGTGGCGACCTTCTTCACGCCCTTGACCACCCCATGCGCCGAGATGGCGACGAAGCCCATGCCCGACCGACCTTTGTACGCCGAGTCGAAGCCCGCCCGGTAGAGCGCGCGCACGCCGAACGTGCCCAGGTCCTTGCCCTCGACGGGAAACTTGGTGCGGTCGGCGAGGATCTTCGAGAGCGCATCGAGCGTGGCGTAGTAGGCGGCCAGGCGCGGACCGCGCGCGTAGCGCAGATCGTTGGACATGCGCAGCAGCACCTCGGCGTAGTGCTTGTCCTGCTCGACCGGCGCGCAGGCGGCGAGGCGCGAGAACAAGAGGCTGGCGATCGGATCCGACAGCGCCTCCTTGAACTCGGTCTCGTTGCCGTGCTTGAGCGTCTTGGCGAGCACCAGGAAGTCCTTGCGCAGCACCGGCCAGCAGCCCTGGAGCGCCTTGCGCGACGGGCCCCAGAACTTCTGCTCGAACGCGTTCGAGCGCTGGATCTCGTTCTTGTACTTGGCCGCCTCGGCGTTCCACTCGTCGACGCCGCGCTGCGGGGCGGTGATCAGCAGCTCCTTCCAATCGGCGTCGCTCGACTTCTTCTTGACCGCCTCCTCGACCGCCTCGACCGCCATCTTGGCGCGCGCCAGCGACTCGAGGACCGCGGTGCGCGCGAACGAGTTGCCCTTGTACGGCTCGCTGTCGAGCATCTTGAGCACGCCCGGCGGCGACAGGGCCTTGAAGTCGATCTGGTGCATCGCGTACGACAAGAGGGCCTTGTCGAAGTAGCTGTCGTGCTGACGGAGCGCAAAGCGCGACTCATCGAGCACCACCGCCAGCCGCACCAGCCCGTCGGGCTCGTTGGCGCTCATGTCGAGGAACGTCAGCAGATCATCCGGCAGCCGCATGCTCGAGTCGGACCACATCACGTCCGAGCCGTTGTGGCAGCCGAACAGCGCGCGGCGCGTCTCCATGAAGGCCTTCTCTTCGCCGCCCACCTCGTCCGAAATGGTGAGCGCCTCGCACAGCTTGTCGCGGTCGGCCTTGAGCTTCGCCTTGTCGACGCGCAGCTTGATGGTCTCCACCGCCTCGGCCTCCGACAGTCCGGTCAGGTTGATCCACAGCTGCTCGATCACCGCGACTGCCTTCTGCACCTCCGGCTCGTTCGGGTACAAGCACGTGTGGGTCGCCGCATCCATATAGCCCGACCAGGTGTTGGAGTATTGCTGCGCGGCCCCGATGGTCCGCGCGATCGAATCGGGCGCCCACGATCCCTCCGCCTTCGCCTCGGCGCACCACGGCGGCGAGCGCACCGGCGCCTTGTCGCGCCCCGGATCGGGCGCCACCGTCGGTAGACTGGTCCCTAGCCGATCGAGCTCCCCACGGCGGCGCGGGTCGTCGTCCGCCCGCGCAGCCGCCGCGCACAAGAGTGACAGCAGAACCAACCCGAGCACGTTTCGCATGAACCCTCCAGATTGCGGGTGCGCATGATACCAGCAGATCGTGCCAAGTCGCTGGTCGAAGGACAGTTCGCCGGCTAGCGCGGCAGATCGAGACAGAACACCACGGGAAGGCGCGCGTCGTCGACGAGCGAGATGCGCCCGCCGAGCGCTTCGACGGCGAGCCGGCAGAAGTACAGGCCGAGGCCGAGGTTGCGCTTGCCGAGGTCGCCGTGGAGCTGCGTGAACTTGTCGAAGATCACCGCGTGCTGCTCGGGCGGGATGGCCGGTCCGTCGTTGCCGAGGTGGATCCGCACACGCGCCTCGCTCGCCTCGGCCCACACGCAGACACGGCCGCCAGTCGGCGCATAGCGCAACGCATTGTCGAGGATGTTCTCGATCACGCGGCAGATCAGATCGACGTCGACCGACGCGCGTAGCTCCGGGTCGATGGTGCTCACCAGCGTGAGCTGCCGGGTCACCGCGAGCTGCGCGCGACCCGCGAACAGTTGATCGACCAGCGCGCTCAGCCGGATGCTGGTGCGCTGGGGCAGAAACCGGCCGGTCTCGAGCTTGGTCAGATCGAGCAGGTTCGCGATCAGCCGCAAGATCCGGCTGCCCGCGGTCTTCATGTCCTCCAGCGCGCCGACCCGGTCTTCCTCGTCGCTGGGATTGCCGAGCAGGTAATCGATCATGCTCATGATGACCGCCATCGGGTTCTTCAGATCGTGCACGATCATCGCCGACATCTCGTTGCGAAAGCGCTGCAGCTCGATCAGCTCGACGTTGCGACGCGCGAGCTCGCGCACCTCCTCGGGCGGCACGGTGGTCCCGGCCTCGCAGTAATGCCGCACGGTCTGCACCAGCGTGTCGAGCTCGCACGGCTTGGACAAGATGCGATCGACGCCCGGCGGCGAGCGCTCCGAGGCCGCTGACAGCACCACCACCGGCATGCTGCTGTACGCCGCGTTCGCGCGCACGCGATCGATCAGCTCCCAGCCGGTCATCACCGGCATCATCAGATCGGCCACCATCACGCCCGGCAGCGGCCCGTGATCGAGCCGCGTCAACGCCTCGGCGCCGTTACGCGCGGTCTCGACGGCAAACCCTGCGTCGGTCAGCACTTCCGCGATCGATGAGCGGATGTCGTCGTCGTCCTCTACCACCAACACGCCAGCCATTGCGGTTAGCGTAGTCGCTCTGGCCGCGCAAGTTATGCGTCAAATTGTCGCAGCGACGATCTACGAGATTCTCCAGGTCTCCCCGGACTCGAGCAGCTTCTTCAGATCGCCGACGCCCTTCTTGGCGACGATCTCCGCTTCCTGCGCGGTGGCCAGCGCTTCGTAGCTGGGCCGATCGATCGCGCGCAAGATGCCGAGCGCGGTCGGGAACACCGGCGGCGCCAGCCGGGAGAGCAGGAACGCCAGCGCGCCCGACGCCTCGTGCTCGTCGTGCACCAGGACGTCGGCCTCGGTGATGCCGTTCTCGCCGACGATCACCACCTCGGGCGTGAAGGTGCCCGGCTTGAGGCGGATGCCCTTCTTGCGCTCCTTGCCGTAGAGCATCGGCTTGCCGTGCTCGAGCAACAGCTGGCTGTCGGCCTTGGTCTCCTTGTCGGTGACGAACTCGAACGCGCCATCGTTGAAGACGTTGCAGTTCTGGTAGATCTCCATGAACGCGGCGCCCTTGTGCTCGGCCGCGCGCTTGAGGATCACCTGCATGTGGTGCGTCTCGGTGTCGATGGTGCGCGCCACGAAGGTGGCGTCGGCGCCGAGCGCCACCGAGATCGGCGTGAACGGATGATCGATCGATCCGTTCGGCGTCGACTTGGTCTTCTTGCCGATCTCCGACGTGGGCGAGTACTGCCCCTTGGTCAACCCGTAGATGCGGTTGTTGAACAGCATGATCTTCAGGTCGACGTTGCGGCGAAGGCAGTGGATGAGGTGGTTGCCGCCGATCGACAAGCCGTCGCCGTCGCCGGTCACCACCCACACCTGCAATTCGGGCCGCGCCATCTTGAGCCCGGTGGCGATCGCCGGCGCGCGCCCGTGGATGGTGTGGAACCCGTAGGTGTTCATGTAGTACGGGAAGCGGCTCGAGCAGCCGATCCCCGAGACGAACGCGATGTTCTCGCGCGCGATGTTCAGCTCCGGCATCACCTTCTGCACCTGCGCGAGGATCGCGTAGTCGCCACAGCCGGGGCACCAGCGCACGTCCTGGTCGGAGACGAAATCCTTGCGGCCCAGCTTGATCGGTACGACGGGAGCGTTCATGCCAACACCTCTTTCACTTGCGACTTCTTGTGGCCGAGCATTTCTTCGATCTTGGCGACGATGTCGACCACCTTGAACGGCTTGCCCTGGATCTTGTTGTAGCCGACCGCGTCGATCAGGAAGCGTGCGCGCACCAGCAGGATCAGCTGACCGAGGTTGAGCTCGGGCACCAGCACCTGCTTGTAACTGCGCAGCACTTCCTCGAGGTTGCGCGGGAACGGATTGAGGTGCCGGAGGTGCGCCGACGCCACCGAGTAGCCCATCGCGCGCGCCTCGTTCGACGCCTGCGTGCACGCCCCGTAGGTGCCGCCCCAGCCGAGCACCAACAAGTCGCCTTTGGTGGGTCCCTTGACCTCCAGCAGCGGGATGTCGTTGGCGATGTTCTCGACCTTGTGCGCGCGCATGCGCACCATCGCCTCGTGGTTGTCCGGGTCGTAGCTGACGTTGCCGGTCAGCGCGTCCTTCTCGAGCCCGCCGATGCGGTGCTCGAGCCCCGGCGTGCCCGGGCGCACCCACTCGCGGGCCAGCGTCACCGGATCGCGGCGGAACACCTGGTAGTCGGTCGGATCGGTGCGGAACTTCACCTTCAGATCCGGCAGACTCTCGAGCGACGGCAGCAGCCACGGCTCGGCGCCGTTGCCGAGATACCCGTCGGTGAGCAGCACCACCGGCGTCATGTACTTGGTGGCGATGCGACAGGCCTCGATGGCCATGAAGAAGCAATCGGCCGGCGTCGCCGCGGCGACCACCGGCAGCGGGCACTCGCCGTTGCGGCCGAATAGCACCTGCAACAGATCGGCCTGCTCGGTCTTGGTCGGCAGGCCCGTCGACGGACCGCCGCGCTGAACGTCGATGATCACCACCGGGAGCTCGGTGGTCACCGCTAGCGCCATCGCCTCGGCCTTGAGCGCGATGCCCGGGCCCGAGGTGCTGGTGATGGCCAGCGCGCCGCCGAATGCCGCGCCGATCGCCGAACCCATGGCCGCGATCTCGTCCTCGGCCTGGAAGGTGGTGACGCCGTAGTTCCGGTAGGTGGAGAGCTGGTGCAGGATGTCCGAGGCCGGCGTGATCGGGTAGCTGCCCTGGAACAGCCGCAGCCCGGCCAGCTTGGCCGCCACCACCAGGCCGAGCGCGGTCGCTTCGTTGCCGGTGATGTTGCGGTACAGGCCCGGCTCGATGGTCGCCGGGCGCACCACGTACGACGAGGTGAAGATCTCGGCGGTCTCACCGTAGTGATAGCCGGACTTGAACACCTTGACGTTGGCCTCCGCGATGCCCGGATTCTTGCCGAACTTCTCGCGGATGTTGGCGACTTCCTTCTCGGTGTCGCGGTTGTACATCCAGAACATCACGCCGAGCGCGAAGAAGTTCTTGCAGCGCGAGATCTCCTTGGTCGACAAGCCGCTGTCGGTGAGCGCGGTCGCGGTGAGCTTGGTGATGTCGATCTTGAACACGCGATAGCTGTCGACCGAGCCATCCTCGATCGGGTTGGTCTTGTAGCCGGCCATCTCGCAGTTCTTGGGCGTGAACGCGCCGGTGTTGACGATCAGCGTGCCGCGCGGGCGCAGGTCCGCGAGGTTGGTCTTGAGCGCCGCCGGGTTCATGGCCACCAGCACGTCCGGCTGATCGCCGGGCGTGAGCACTTCCTTGCTGGAAAAATTCAGCTGGAAGCCGGACACGCCGGCCAGCGTGCCGGCAGGCGCGCGGATCTCGGCGGGAAAATCGGGCAGCGTCGACAGATCGTTTCCTGCCAGCGCGGTGGCCTTGGTGAACTCGGTGCCGGTAAGCTGCATTCCATCACCCGAATCGCCACAGAAGCGAATGGTGACGGTTTCGACTTCCTCGACTTTTCGCGGCGTTCCAATCTTTGGACCCTGATTCGACTCGGTCTCCATCTACTAACTCTCCTCTTTGCAACCCACCCTGCAAACTTATAGCGAGCCGCAGTTTTTTAGTCCACCTGGATTGGAGTGGTGCTATAAACCACAGCCGCAACCCCGCGGGTTTAGCTCAGCTGGATAGAGCGTTGGCCTCCGGAGCCAAAGGCCACAGGTTCGATTCCTGTAACCCGCACTAGCGATGGAAGGCAGCATGTCCGACAAGGACCGCCGAACCCAGCATCGCATTCCGGTCAAGATGTGGGTCGAGGAGTCCGGCCCGGAGGGGCTGTATTTCCAGCGCTCCGCCAACCTGTCCGAGGGCGGCATCTTCCTCGAGAAGACCATCCCGCACCCGGTGGGCACGGTGGTCAATCTGCAGTTCACGCTGCCCGAAGACTCTCAGCCGATGAAGGTGCGCGCCGAGATCGTCAACGCCGCCGCCGACGAGGCCGAGCTGGGCATGGGCCTCAAGTTCGTCGGGCTCACCGACGAGCTCGCGGCGCGCATCCGCGCGTTCATCCTGGCGCGCGGCGCACGCTGATGCGGCGCAGGCTGGAAGACCTGCTCCTCGAAGAAAACCTGCTCGACGAGGCCGGGCTGCGCCAGGCCCGGCGGCACGCGCGCCGCGCGGGCGTGTCGCTGGCCCGCGCGGTGGTCGAGCAGCGCCTGCTCACCGACGGTGCGCTGGCCGAGATGCTGGTGCGCCGGCTGCACCTGCCGCGCGTCGATCTGTCGCACGAGACGGTCGATCCGGACGCGGTGCGCGAGGTGCCGCACGACTTCGCCGACGCGCGGCGCCTGCTGCCTCTCACGCTCGATCGCTCGGCGAAGGTCCGCACCATCCGGGTAGCGATGGCCGACCCGCTCGATCTCGACGCGGTCGAAGAGATCGAGATGTCGACCGGCTGCGACTGCCAGCCGTTGATCGCGCCGGTCAACGAGCTGGCCGACGCCATCCAGCGCCACTACCGCGGCGTGATCACCAAGATGATCCCGCGCCGTCCGATCTTCGGCACCTCGCCCGGGTCGAGCCGCACCCCATCGGTGGCGATCGTAGAGCCGACCACCCAGCCCAACCACCAGGTCGGCGACGAGACCTCGGGCGCGCTCAAGGTCCAGGCGCTGGTCGAGCTGCTGGTGGAACGCGGCGTGATCGACAAGGAATCCTGGCTCGAGGCGGTGCGGCGGCTGGCCAAGGAGCAGGCAGGAGACTAGCTTTCACCCACGTTATGATACACTCCGCCACTATGTTGGAATTTGCTCGCCGCGGCGGTGCGGCGACGGGAATCGTGCTCGCCGCCCTCCTGTCGAGCGGGGCGGCCCAGGCGGCGCCACGGCTCGCGGCGCTCAACCCGATCCTGCGCGGCGGTGGACCCGAGTTGCGCGATCGCTTCCACGAAGCGGTCACCCGCGGAATCTCGGCGGCCGGCTACGAAGCGGTGCCCGCTGCCGAGGTCCGCATGCGGCTGGGCGGCGGCGACGACCTGTCGGGCTGCGGCGGCCCGGGTCCCTGCGCGGCGCGCGCGGCGATGAACCTGCGCACCGATCACACCGTCGCCTCCGAGGTGGTAATCGCCGGCAAGGACTACACGATTCGCTTGAAGCTCCTCGACGGGGCCGGCCGCGAGGTCAGCAAGACCGAGGAGACCTGCGACATCTGCACCGTCAAGGAGGCCGACGAGGCGGTGGCGCGCGCGACCACCAAGCTCTTGAGCGCCGCCAAGCCCGCCCTGTCGGCCGTCGAGGCGACGCCGACGCCTCCGCCCCCCAAGGCCGTCGAGCCGACGCCTCCGCCTCCCAAGGCTGTCGAACCCACGCCTCCGCCTCCCAAGGCCGTCGAGCCCGCGCCCGCTCCCGCTCCCGCGCAGCTCCGACTGACCGACGGTCAGACGACCGAAAAGAAAATGTTTCCATGGCGTTGGGTAGGCATCGCCTCGCTCGTGGCGGGCGTCGTCGGCCTGGCGGTCGGCATCCCGCTGGTGGTGATCGACGGCAACCCGACCTGCACGCCGCCCGCCGGCGGCGATCCTCGCAAGCTGTGCAAGGAAGTCTATAATACGGCCGGTGGTGGTGGGACCCTCTTGGCGCTGGGCGCAGCCGGCGCGGCAGCCGGCGCGGTGCTGCTCTACCTCGACCACCGCGCGCGTAACCGGGCGTTGCAGCACGTTTCCGTGGTCCCGATGCTCGAGGGCGGCGTGTTGGCCACCGTGGGCGGCCGCTTCTGAGTGTGCTAGGTAAAAGTGGGCCGATGTTGAAGCACTGCACCCAGTGCGGAGATCCCCAAGAAGGCGACGCCCGCTTCTGCGCGAAGTGCGGCGCGGCGATCGTCGCGGTGGCGACCGATCCGATGATCGGCAAGGTGGTGGCGGATCGGTACCTCCTGCTCGATCGCATCGGCCAGGGCGGCTCGGGCACCATCTACCGCGCCGAGCACACCACGCTGCGGAAGAAGTGCGCGGTCAAGATCCTGCACCACCAGCTCTCGCAGGACGAGACCGCCATCGAGCGCTTCCGCCGCGAGGCGACCACCGTCGGCGAGATCGACAACGAGCACATCCTGCAGGTGCTCGACTTCGGACGCGCCGAGGACAAGCGGCTGTTCTTCGCCATGGAGTACCTCGAGGGCGAGACGCTCACCAAGGTGCTCGAGCGCGACGGCAAGCTGGGCATCGATCGGGTGTTCAACATCCTGACGCAGGTGTCCGAGGCGCTCATGGAAGCGCACGGGCTCGGCTACATCCATCGCGATCTGCGGCCGCGCAACATCTTCCTGACCACCAAGAAGGGCAAGAGCGACTTCGTCAAGCTGCTCGACTTCGGGCTGGCCAAGCTGATCGTCCCCAACGTCGAGGCCAAGCAGACCGCGCTGGGAATGACGTTCGGCGATCCGCGCTACATGTCGCCCGAGCAGGCACGCGGCGAGACCGTCGACCGGCGCGCGGACATCTACTCGCTCGGCGTGATCGCGTACGAGATGCTGACCGGCGTGCCGCCGTATTCGGGGGGCGGGACCTTCGAGGTGCTGCAGAAGCACCTGGACTCGCCGATCCCGTCGGTGCGCGCGGTGCGCGAGGACTGCCCGGAATGGCTCGACCTGACCGTCCAGCGCGCGCTCGCCAAGCGCGCCGACGAGCGCTTCGTCACCGTGCTCAAGATGCTGGAGTGCCTGCGCGATCGCCACGCGCCGCAGGGGCTCGACGAGAACGAGCGCGAGCAGCACGCCAAGCTGACCGCCACCGCGCAGATCAAGGCGGTGGGCGATCTGTTCGCGGCCTCGGGACCGCCACCGAGAGCGCCCGAGTCGCCGCCAAGAGCGCCCGAGCCGCCGCCCGCGCCCGTCGCTGCCGCGCCTGCGCTCATGCCGCCGGCGGCGACCATGCAAATGCCGCAGTTGGTGATTCCCGCGCAAGCGGTGACCGCCGGCGAGGTGCGCAAGGCTGCGGCGGGTCGCGCCCAACGCGACAACGTGCCGTCGGTGGTGGTGGAGTCGGGCTCGAACGACAAGACCGTGCGCGAGCGCGTGCCCGCGTCCTCGGCGTTCGGCGACGAGGGGCCGACCATCCCGATCCAGAAGATCGATGCGCCGCTACCGCTGCCGCCGCCGCCGGAGAACCGCGCGCGCAAGAAGGATCCGACCGGCGAGTGGTTCAGCGAGTCGGGCAAGTTCGACAAGATCCAGCGCGCGCCGGGCGCGACGCTCGTCGACGATGAAGAGGACTACGAGCCGAAGAAGAATCGCGCCGGCTTGATCATCGGCGGCGTGATCGGCGGGCTGACGCTGATCGGCTTGACGGTGATCCTGTTGTTGCCCAAGCCCGCGCACAAGCCGATGCGCGGCGAGGTGCCGGAAGAGACGCCCGCGGTGGCGGTGACGCCTCCTGCGCCGGAGCCGAGCCCGCCCGTCGCGGCCCTGCCCGTCCCGCCTCCCGCGCCTGCCCCGGCGGTGGCAGTGACGCCGCCGGCGCCGATCCCCGCACCGCCCGTACCTGCTCCCGCGCCCGCGCCCGAGAAGCCGGTCGTCGTCGCGGCGCCGGCGCCCGTTCCTGCGCCGGTCGCGCCCAGGCCCGAGCCGCCCGCGCCCAGGCCCGCGCCGAAGCCGATCGCGGCGGTCGCGCCCAGGCCGGAGAAGCCCGTCAAGCCGGACAAGGGAACCAAGGTCGCGTCCGCCGACCCGCATCACGGCCGGCTGCCGGAGGGCTTCAAGGATCCGTTCGCGACCGGCGGCGAGAAAAAACCGGAGTCGGCGCAGGCTGACTTCTTCGTCAAGCTCGGCCGCCAGAAGCTCAACGCCAGCGATCTGAACGCCGCCGCCGCCAACTTCAACAAGGCGCGCGAGTACGACGCCAAGAGCCCCGACGCCTTCGCCGGCCTGGGCGAGGTCGCGTTCGAGCAGGGCGACTATAACGCCGCCAAGATCAACCTCATGCAGGCGCTCCGCCTGTCACCCAACCGCGCGCGCTACCTGGTGCTGCTCGGCCAGACCTACTACAAGCTCGGTCGCGCCAAGGAGGCGGTGGCCGAGTATCACAAGGCGCTGCGCCTCGATCCGAACAACGCGGAGGCGCAACACTCGCTCGAGGTCGCCGAACGCAAGCTCGCCCAGCAGGGCGGTTGAGCGGCGAGCGGCTAACGCCTCGGCTTGGGCGGCGCGATGTAACGATCGCGCTCCTGCGGGCTAGAGACCCCGCTGACGTCCCGGCGATGGGAGATTCTCAGACTGACGCGGTGATGGGACGCTTTCAGGGAGATTCGGGTGCGGCCGGCCGCCAAAGGGTGAGGGCTGCGCATGAAGTGGGGACCTCCACAGTGTCCTTCTTAAACGGTAGGTGCGCGGATCCCCGAGGTCAAGTTTCTGTTTGGTTACTTCGTCGCGACGCCTCGCAAAGGCGCGATTCGCGTGCTATACTCGTCCCATCAAGAGAGGTCAGGACATGAGCGTTCAGAAGGCTCATGGTGACTCCGGGGCCAGCGAGTGGGAGCCCGAGCCATTCGAGCTGCCACTGGTGAACCCGGGGTCGTCGCGGCCGCCGCCCAAGTCGCCGTTGCAGTACAACGAGGACTCCTCCGAAGGGGACGACCCGGAGGGGTCGGGCAGCCGGGTAATCGTCATCGACCTCGCATAAAGTGGCGCCCTCGCCGCAGTACGTCCATTTCGACATCTACCTCAATGGGGTAAGCGGGGTGAGCGCGGCCGCGCCGAATCGCGGCGAGCTGGTCAAGCGCATCGAGACGCTGTATCGGCTCGACCGCAGCGACGCGGCGGCGTTCATCGCTTCGGGACAACGCATTCGCATCCGGCGCGGCGTGGATCAGGACGCGGCGATGAAGGCGATCCTCGAGCTGCAGGGCCTGGGCGCGGTGGTGGAGGTCGAGGAGAATCGCCCGCCCGAGGCTGCGCTGGCCAGCCTCGATGAGTTTCAGGAACAGACGCCGATGGTCGATCTGCCGGCCGGCGCCATCCCGCCCGCGTTGTTGCTCAAGGACGCGCTCATGTCGCTCGACGGCGCGGCATCGGAGGAGAGCACCATCGATCGCGAGGCGCCGACCCGGTCGGGATCGCCGAACAGCGACGAGCCGACCACCAACGCGGCCACCAACCCGATGGCGCTCATGACGCTCGACGGCTCGGCGGAGGTGAGCGTGACCGACCCGTTCGTGTCGCGCACCGAGCCGTCGATCCGCCCGCCCGATCCGGGCGCGCTCAACTCCGAGCAGATCACCAACGTCGTGGAACCGAGCGAGAGCACCTCCCCGACCAACCCGGAGGAGCGCTTCAAGCCGCCGTCGCTGGACTCGGCTGCGATGCAGATCGACATCGACGTGGCGCTGCCGAGGCCGGCCACCAACCTGCCGCCCGAGGCGATGGAGGCCGAAGAGATTCGCATGTGCGAGGAGCACGAGCTGCCCGAGCCGTGCCAGGCGTGCGCGGACGCCGAGGCGCCGGTGCCGGGGCGCATCATGCAGGGCGCGCTGCGCAAGAAGCCGCTGGTGCGCGTCGCGGTGGGCCTGGGGCTTGGCCTGCTGGTCGGCTATCTGGCGTCGATGCCGTACGCCGATCGCGCGCAGAAGCGCGTCGGGTTGGTGCGTGCCGAGGCCGATCAGACGCGCTTCAAGAACGCGCTCGAGCTGCAGGAGCAGACCGCGCGGCTCGATGCGCAGGCCGAGAGCATGTCGAACAGCGCCGCCTTCGGGACGATCGCGATCTGGCTGGTGGTCGGTGGCGCGGTCGTCGGCGGCTGGTACCGCGCGACCTAGTCTCGTGCGCTGCTATTCGACCTTCTCCAGCGCCTGGTCGGCGGCCTCTTGCGCGGCCTCGCGCTTCTTCCGGCTGCGGCCGACGATCACCGCGAGCAGGATCGACAAGTTGTAGAGCACGGTGAGTGACCCGGCCATGCCCAGCTGCGCCACTACGAAGTCGCCGGGCGTGAGCACCGCACCGGCGATCGCGAACAGGATGATCGCGTAGCGGTTGAAACGCCAGAGCTGCCCCGCCGAGACGATCCCCAACATCGCCAGGATCGAGAGCAAAAGCGGCAGCTCGAACACCGCGCCGAAGATCAGCAGCATGGTCGAGGTGAGGCCGAAGTACTCGTCCATGGTGATCATCGGCTTGATGTCGAACGGCAGCGACAGGTGCACGTCGACCGCCTGCCCCATCACCTCCTTGATCACGCCCATGCTCTCGGACGCGTACCCGAGGAAGTACTCGTAGCCGGCCGGCAACACGAAACGGTACGCGAAGCCCGCGCCGCCGACGAACAAGATCACCGACGCCAGGATGAAGCCCAGGCCCCAGCGGCGCTCGCGCGGATACAGGCCCGGCGAGATGAACCGCCAGATCTCGCGGAAGATGATCGGCGACGCTCCGAAGATGCCCACCAGCAGCGAGAGCTTGAAGAGCACCATGAAGGCTTCGATGGGCGAGGTGAACACCATCTCGGGCTTGCCGAGGCCGACGTCCTGCTGCGCCTTGCCCCAGGCCTCGATGAGCGGCCGGGCCAACAGCGCGAACAAGTGCTTTCTGAACAGGTAGGAGATGACGGTGGTGACGACGATGCCGATCGAGGCGTTGCGAATGCAGGTGCGCAGCTCGCCGAGGTGATCGAGGAACGACATCCGCCGCTCGCCGGGGCTGTCCTCTCCGGGCGGCGCGGGCAGCACGGGGTCCGCTTCGGCGACCATCAGACCTTGTCGGGCTTGGGAGGCTTGGGCGGCTCGGGCGTGGTCGCGGGCGGAGTCGCAGCGGCCGTGGTCGCGGGCGGCGCGGGCTGCTGCGTGGCGATCACATGCGGCACCGGCTCGTCGCGCAGCGCGGCCTTGAGCTCACGCAGCGGCTGCTTGACCGACTCGTCGACCTCGAGCTGATCGGTGAGCTCCGAGGTCGCCTTGCGAAACTGGCGGATCGCCTTGCCCAGCGTGGACGCCAGGTCGGGCAGCTTCTTGGGTCCGAGAAACAACAGGGCGAGCACGAGGATCACCAGCAGCTCACCCATTCCGAGGCCGAACATGGGCTTAGTCTATCACGCTCGGGCCCGGGCGCGAGCGATGTCCGACGCGCGGCGCAGGTTCTCGACGTTGCGCGACAGCTCGGTGAAGCGGGTCTCCTGCGTCTTGGTGATCTCGCGCAGCTGCTCGACGGCCTGCAGGATCTGATCTCCGCCGCGCGCCTGCTCGCGCTGCGCGGTGTTGAGCTGCGAGACCATCTCCGAGATCGACTCGATCGACTTGGTGATCTGTTTGCCGCCGCGCGTCTGCTCCTGCGAGGAGCGCTCGACGTGCTTGGTGATGGCGCGCATTTTCTCGGCCGAGCGGATGATCTGCTCGGAGCCCTTGGCCTGCTCCGAGGTCGCCGAGGCGATCTGCTGCACGGTCTCGGCGATCGAGTGGATGGCGTCGGTGACCTGCTTGGAGCCGCGCGCCTGCTCGACGGTGGCGCGCGCGATCTCGCGCACCATCTGCGTCGAACGATCGGCCGAATCGAGGATGCGGCGCAGCGCGTCCTCGGCCTGGTGCGACACCTTGACGCCCTCGTCGACCGATCGCGCGCCGCGCTCCACCGCGCCGATCGCGTTCTCCGACTCCTTCTGCACGCCCTTGATCAGATCGGCGATCTCCTTGGTCGAGGTGGCCGAGCGCTCGGCCAGATCCTTGATCTCGTCGGCGACCACCGCGAAGCCCTTGCCGTGCTCGCCCGCCTGCGCGGCGATGATCGCGGCGTTGAGCGCCAACAGGTTGGTCTGCTCTGCGACGTCGTCGATGACCTCGAGGATCTTGCCGATCTCGCCGATCTTGTTGCCCAGGTTGGAGATGATCTTGACCGTCTCCTCCGACGAGCCCTTGATCTTGTTGATGCCCTCGATGGTGTGGCTGATCGCCTGCGCGCCCAGCCCGGCGGCGCGCGACACCTCTTCGGAGAGCCGCGCGGTCTCGTTGGCGTTGTTCTCGACCTGACGGATCGAGATGTCCATCTCGTTCATCGACGACGAGGTCTCCTCGGCCGTCGACGAGAGCGCCTCGACGTTCTTGGCGACCTCCTTGATCGAGAAGGTCATCTCCTCGATCGACGTGGCCGACTCCTGCACCGAGCCGGCCAGGTTGACCATGTTCTCGGCCACCTCGTCGTTGGCCGCGGCCATCTCCAGGATCGACGACGAAGATTCTTCGGCGGCGGCGGCGAGCGTCTCGACCGAGTGCGCGATCTGCTTGAGCGAAGCGGTCATCTGGTGCAGCGACGCGGCGGTCTCTTCGATGGCGCCGAGTTGCCGCTCGATGGTGGTGCGCAGCTCCTCGATGCCCGCCGACGCCTCGCCGATCAGCTTGTCCTGCGAGGCGGTCTCCGACTCCACCAGGTGCAGCTTCTGCGCTTGCGCGTAGAGGAACAGCAACGCCGGCAGGCCGGCCGCAGCGACGATCAACACCGGCCCGATCAGGGTCGCGCGCGCGGCGGCGTCGTGAAAGCCGAAGAGCACGACCAGCGCCATGACGACGATCGCCATCGCGGAGCCGAGCGCGAGGATGAGGGGGCGGGTCATGGCCCGTCAGTGTAGTCCTTCTGGAGACTGAGCGCGAGTTGAGCGGGCGCGGCCAGCGCGTGCACGCGCAACCGGCGAGCGGCGAACGCGCTCGCCACCTCGTCGGTCAACCCGGCGGTGAAGTAGACGTCGCGCGCGCCGGTGGCGACCACGTGCGCGAGGATCGACGGCAGGTCGCCGTAGTTCGACAAGGGGAACGCCGCATGGACGCCCAGGCGCGCCGGAGCGTCGGGCGCGAGCGCGCCTTCGCCCACGTACAAGAGCCGCGCGCGCGCGAGCCGCTTCACGGCCGGCGCGTCGCGCGAGGCGTGCGGCACCAACAGCGCGCCCGGGTGCCGCTCATCACCCGAGCCTGTGACCGGCAGGGCGTACCACGCGGCGATCGTCCGGGTCGCGCGCACGCGCACCCCCGCGTCCATCAGCAGCGCCGCCACCTCGCCGGCCACGCCGAGCGGCGGCACCAGCAGCACCGGCTGCGCCTGATCGTCGAGCGCCGCGCGCACCGCCTCGAGCAGCGCCACCTCGACCGGCTCGCGCGGCGGCAGCGGCTCGAGCCACGACGCGAGCGGCGCCTCGATCGCCAGCGCGTCGCACGCGCGCACCTGCGCCGGCTCGACCGTCGGCCGCACCAGCGGGTTGAGCGCGCCCGCGTACACCACCGTGCGCTCTTTGGTCTCGACGATCAGCTGCGCCGAACCCGGGCCGTAGCCCGACGGCAACAGCTCGCAACGCAGCCGGCCGATCGCGAACGGCCGCCCGTCGAGCGGCGTCAGCGGATCGTCGGGCTGCGCCAGCCTGGCCACTTCGCGCAGCGTGCACGTCCCCTGGCTCACGATCAGCCGCGCGCCGGCCGGGTTGGGAAACACGACCTTCAGATCCGCGCGCGACACGAAGCACCAGTCGCGCAGGCGCGGCGCATCGCACCACAACGACGTCCCGCCCACGCGCACCCCCGCCGACCAGACGAACGCCTGGTCATTGCGAGCCATCTTCCCGCGCGGCGGCACGAGAGCCATGTATCATACTCCCGCTGACATGAAGCGATCTCCCCTGGCGGTGCTGTTCCTGACCGTCTTCCTCGATCTACTTGGCTTCGGGATGGTGATCCCCATCTTGCCGCTCTACGGCAAGATGATGCACGCCTCTGACATCGGCACCGGCCTGTTGCTGGCGATCTACTCCATCATGCAGCTGTTCTTCTCGCCGATCTGGGGCCGTCTGTCGGACCGCCACGGGCGGCGCCCGGTGCTCCTGATCAGCATCCTCGGCTCGTGCGGCTCGCAGCTCGGCTTCGCGCTGGCGCCGTCGTTCACCTGGCTGGTGATCGCGCGCGGCTTTGCCGGCGTGTGCGGCGCCAACGTCACCGCCGCGCAGGCGTACATCGCCGACGTCACCGACGCCAAGTCGCGCGCCGCCGGCATGGGCATGCTGGGCGCGGCGTTCGGCATGGGCTTTGTGTTCGGCCCGGCGATGGGCGGCTTTCTCTCGCAGTACTCGCCGACCCTGCCGTTCTTCGTCGCGGCGGCGCTGGCTGCGATCAACTTCATCCTGGCCTGCTTCATCCTCAAGGAGCCGCGCCCGGCCGCCGAGCGCACCGCCGCGCGCACGCTCACGTGGGACGGCCTGGTGCGCACCGTCACCACGCCGCGCCTGATCGTGCTGATGGTGCTGTTCTTCGTGATCACCTTCGGCTTCGCCAACCTCGAGGGCACGTTCTCGCTGTACCTCGAGCGGCAGTTCAACTACGGGCGGCGCGAGACCTCGTACCTGTTCGCGTACATCGGCGTGATCATGGTGCTGGTGCAGGGCGGCCTGGTGCGCCGGCTGGTGCCGCGCGTGGGCGAGCGCAAGTTGGTGATCATCGGCACCGGGCTGATGGGCGTCGGCTTCCTCATGCAGTACGCCGCGCAGTCGATCGGCTTTCTGTTCGTCGCGGTGGCCATCGTCGCCGTCGGCAACGGGCTCAACACACCGTCGCTGTCGTCGCTGATCTCGCGCTCGGCGTCGGGCGATCATCAGGGCGGCGTGCTGGGCGTGTCGCAGGCCTGCGGCGCGTTGGCGCGCGTGGCCGGCCCGATCATCGGCACCTGGACGCTCGCCTACGGCCCGACCATGCCGTACATGACCGGCGGCATCGCCATGATGGTCGGTTGCCTGTTCGCCACCGCCTTCGTCCGCCAGCCGGTCGAGTAGCCGCTAGAACCGGCCGTAGCCCCAGCGCGCGTAACAATAGATATAGGGCACCACGAACAGGAGCGCGTCGATGCGGTCGAGCATGCCGCCGTGCCCCGGCAGAAGGTTGCCCGAGTCCTTGACGCCCACCGAGCGCTTGAGCAGCGACTCGCACAGGTCGCCGGTCTGCGCGAGCAGGTTGGCCGGCACCGCCACCAGCGCGCAGTCGGCCCAGCTCAGCGACGGCAGATACCACAGCTTGGCGAGCGCCAGTGCGCCGAAGCTGAAGGCCAGGCCGCCGGCCGCCCCGATCACCGTCTTCTTCGGGCTCACCGACTCGTAGAGCTTGACCGGCCAGAGCGGCCCGATGAAGCGCCCCGCGAAGTACGCGCCGGTGTCCGAGAACCAGGTGCAGGTGAGCGTGATGTACACCCAGGCGCCCCCGTCGACGCCGCGCTTCTTGAGCAGCGCCAGGAACGTGAGCAGCAGGCCCACGTACAAGACGCCCATGAGCATCGACGCCACCCGCTGCGCGACCGTCTCGATCGTGCGATAGCGGAACAGATAGAACAGGAACGCCGCCATCGTCACCGCCGCCAGCGCGGCCGGGGCCGCCATCGGCTCGCCGTCGAACCAGTACACCGCGGCGGCAAAGGCCATCCCGAGCAGCACGCCGAACGCGCGCTCGACCACCGGCTCCTTGGCCAGCGTCATGTTGTAGAACTCGCGCAGCGCGAGGAAGGTCGCCAGATACACCTCGGCCCAGACCCCAATCGGGTTGTCCCAGTGGATGGCGAAGATGAGGACCGGAATCAGAACCACGGCGGTGAGCAGCCGCGCCAGGAGGTTGCTCATCGCGCGTGGCGCTCGCTCATTTCGAAGCGATTAGACGGATCTGCTCGGAGGTGAGCCCGAAGCGGCGCTCGCGGCCCTGGTAGGTCGCGAGCGCTTCGAACAGTTCGGCGCGCCGGAAGTCCGGCCACAGCGTGTCGGTGAAGTGCAGCTCGGCGTAGGCCACTTCCCACAACAGGAAGTTGGACAGCCGCTGCTCGCCCGAGGTGCGGATCACCAGATCGAGCGGCGGCAGTCCGTTGGTCGAGAGCGCCTCGCCGAAGGAGAGCGCGTTGACATCCTGGATGCGGATCTCGCCGGTCTGCACGCGCTCGATGAGGCGCTTGGTGGCGTCGATGATCGCCTCGCGTCCGCCGTACGAGAGCGCGAGCGTCAGCGTCATGCCGGTGTTGCCCGCCGAGGCGGCCTTGAGCTCGTCGAGCGGCTCGCGCACGAAGTCGGGCAGGCGCGAGACCTCGCCGATCGAGGTCAGCCGGATGTTGTTGTCGAGGATCTCGGCGCGCTCATCCACCAGGTAGTCGCGCAACAGCGCCATCAGCAAGCGCACCTCTTCGACCGGGCGATCCCAGTTCTGCGAAGAGAACGCGTACAAGGTCAGCGCCTGCAAGCCGATCTCGCGGCTCGCGCGCGTGATGTCGCGAACCGAATCGGCGCCCCGGCGGTGCCCTTCGATGCGCGGAAGCCCGCGCCGTTTGGCCCAGCGGCCGTTGCCGTCCATGATGATGGCGACGTGACGGGGAAGGTCCTTTTCGGGCGACTGCATCTGTAGTCCCACCTATCATATTATGGACCGGCTGGTCCACTGCGTCTTGACGTTGTACGCACCGCCCGGGTAAGAACAGCCCTATGGGATTGCTAGAGGATCGGGTAGCCGTCATCACCGGCGCCGGCCGCGGCATCGGCCGGGCCTGTGCGCTCGGGTTCGTGCGCGAAGGGGCGCAGGTGGTCATCAATGACGTCGAGGAAGCGGTCGCCGCCGAGGCACGCGCGGCCTGCGAGGAGCTGCGCAAGGGCTCGGCCGCGATCCACGTCGGATCGGTCGCCAACCCGGCCGACACCGATGCGCTCATGAAGACCGCCGCGGACACCTTCGGCAAGCTCGACATCCTGGTCAACAACGCGGGCATCACGCGCGACCGCATGTCGCACCAGATGACCGACGAGTGGTGGGACCTGGTGATCGACGTCAACCTGACCGGCACGTTCAACTGCATCCGTTCGACGGCGCGCTACATGCGCGACGTGGCCAAGAAGGAGATCGAGGATCACGGCCGCCCGAAGTATCACCGCAAGATCGTGAACTTCTTCTCGACGGCAGCGATTCGCGGCAACCCCGGCCAGATCAACTACACGGCCGCGAAGATGGGCAACGTCGGCATCACCCGCACCATCGCGCAGGAGTGGGGACGCTTCTGGATCAACTGCAACGCGGTCGCGCCCGGCTTCACCAACACCCGGCTCACCGCACCGAAGCAGAAGGGCGACGAGCTCGGCGTGCCCGAAGAGCAGCGTCAGGCGATGCTGCAGCGGATCCCGATGGGCCGCTTCGGCGAACCCGAAGACATCGCCAATGCGGTGCTGTTCTTCTCGTCACCGATGTCCGACTTCGTGACCGGGCAGGAGATAAATGTCTCCGGCGGAATGCAGATCCCGTAGCGCGCGTTGGTAATAAGATGACGGGATGCGCCCCGGGCTGCTGATGACCCTCTTGCTCCTCGGCTGCGCCGACGGTGATGCGCCCGTCCCCTTCGATCTGCACGTCGAGGTCGACGCGGCGGCCGACGCCCTGGTGCCCGCCGACGACGGCGGCCCTGCCGACGGGATGGTCCTGCCCATCTGCGGTTCGGCGGCCTGCACCGGGGACAACCTCTGCCAGGAGCCGACCGGCCAGGTGAGTCAATGTAGTCTGCCGCCCGACGCCGGCGTGCGGCCCGGAGGCGACGGCGGCGCGTCGTGCGTGACCGCCCCGTGCGTCAAGGGCGCGGCGGGCGACCTCTTGTGTCAGATCGCGTGCGCCAAAACCTCGGCCTCGTGCGTTGCTATCACTGGAAGCGGAACCCACTGCACGCCGTAACATGGTGTAGGCTGCGGGGTACGCTCACGGAGGATGATCCCATGAAGACGGCTGCAGACATCCAGTCGTACTTGTTGAAGATGGAGCTGCCTTACGAAGAGCCTCGAGAGGGCACGTGGGTGGTGCGCGGATTGGAAGGTGTCGACAATATGATCATCACCTTGGCGGGGCCGGTGCTGGTCTATCGCATCAAGCTGATGGAGATTCCGCGGCATCACAGAGAAGAGCTGTTTCGCACGCTCCTCGAGCTGAACGCGACCGAGATGATGCACGGCGCGTACGGGGTCGAAGGAGACGCGGTGATCATCTCGGACGCGCTGCAGCTCGAGAATCTGGATTACAATGAATTTGCCGCCACTGTCGACGACATCACCCTCGCGGTGGCGTCGCACCATGGTCGGTTGGCCAAGTATCGGGAGGCGGCCTAAATGGGCATCTTTCAGCGACTCGGGACCCTCATCAAGTCCAACATCAACGATCTGATCTCCAAGGCCGAGGACCCCGAGAAGATGCTCGGGCAGGTCCTCACCGACATGAAGAACCAACTGGTCGAGGCCAAGAAGCAGGTCGCGGTCGCGATCGGCGACGAGAAGCGCCTCAAGAAGCAGTGGGACGATCAGATCGCGCAGGCCAAGGAGTGGGAGCGCAAGGCCATGATGGCCGTGCACGCGGGCGACGACGGGCTGGCCAAGGAAGCGCTCACCCGGCAAAAGGAGCACGAGGAGCTGGTCAACCAGTTCGAGCAGCAGTGGCACCTTCAAAAGGACGCGGTCGACAAGCTCAAGGACCAGCTGCGCGGGCTCAACAACAAGATCGAAGAGGCCAAGCGCAAGAAGAACATCCTGGTCGCGCGCGCCAAGCGGGCCGAGGCGCAGCGCACCATCCAGTCGACGATGGCGGGGCTGTCCGATACTTCCGCGTTCGACACCTTCGACCGGATGGCCGAGAAGGTCGACCAGCTCGAAGCGGAGGCCGAGGCCGGCGTCGAGCTTGCCGGCGAGCTCACCGGCGACACGCTGCAGTCCAAGTTCAAGCAACTGGAGTCGACCGGGGGCGCAGACCTGGCGTTGGCAGAGCTCAAGGCCAAGATGGGACTGCCGGCATCCGGCACCGCGGGCCAGAAGGCGCTCCCAAAGAAGGACGATTCGGACAAGGACGAGCCGCAGAAGGCCGCCCTATCGGCCAAGGGACACAGCCGCGAAGAAGAATAGTTAACACCCGAGCGCGTGAAGCAACGTTCACGAGCGATCTCGATCACCCCCTAATCTCCACGGACGACGCGGACTTGTAGCTGGCATGGCGCCTGCTCTGCGTGCCGTCATGCGGAACCTCCTGGCTGTCGTCCTGTTGCCGTTCACCCTGTCCTCCTTTGCGCGCGCCCAAGAGGCGCCGCCGGCTGCGCCTCCTGCGCAGGTCGCGCCGGCGGCGCCCTCGCAGCCGCGACTGGTGGGCGTCATTCTGTCCAGCTCCCAGGCGCTCTTGTGGGACGAGGTGAAGGGCGAGTATCTGCTCAAGCGAATGGGTGACGACTTGAATGGCGCGCGCATCGTGGGCATGGATCAGGATCGCGTGACCCTCGAGCGCGACGGCGCGCGCGAGGTGTTGAACCTGGTCGCCGCGCCGACTTCGAAGAGTGCACGGAAAGCCAAGCGCATGCCGGCGATGATCGTCGGCGCGGCAGCGGGCGAGAACGCAGCGGACGCCCCACTCGGCGCCTTCGCTGCCGAGGCCACGGCCGAACACCCGGCGCCGGCCGCGCCGTCCGAGGTCCCCGCGCCCGCTGCCCAACCGGTTGCGCCCGCGCCCGGCGCTCAACCCGTTGCACCGACGCCGGGCGCGATCGCCGCCGCCCCGGCCGCACCGGCGCCCAACGCGCCCACGGCGCTGGTCGCGGTGGCCACCCTGCCGGCAGTCGCGCTCGCGCCGGCGTCTGTAGCCGTTGCGCCGTCGGCCTCCGTACTGCCCGCGGTTGCCGTCGCGCCCGTCACTGGCTCCGCGCCACCCGCCGCCGCGTCAGTGCCCGCGACCCCGCCGGCA
>PNAM01000005.1:492-3080 GCA_003170275.1 Myxococcales bacterium | reverse complement strand
ACCTGGCTCGGCGCCGCCGCCGCCAATGAGCTCGCCGGCACGGCCGAGCTCCTCCTGAACGAGCAAGAGGTGTTCGTGATTCGGCCCGGTGACCTCCTCGATCTGCCGCGGCGGCCGAGCGAGTCGTTTCCGGCCGATCCCTACGGCTCGCCCGGGGCGCGCGCTCAAGCGCTCGCCGCGGCGCGCCGGCGCGCCGACGCGTACCTCGACGGAACCGTGACCCGCTTGTCCGCGTCGTTTCAGGTCGAGCTGGTCTTGCGTCGCAGCGATGGCAGCGCGCTGGCCACGTCGAGCGCGCAGGCGGAGGAGCTCGGTCGCGCCACCCTCGATGCGATCAAGGCCCTGGATCCGCGTGTCCTGCCGCACGCCAAGCGGCTGTCGCCCGAGCGCCAGCGCTGGTCGTCCATCGAGGACCTCGACCTGGCCATCTATAACGATCGCACGGTCTCGAAGGAGACTTGCAGCTACCTGTTCCAGCATCGAAGCGGGCTGGGCGCAACGGAAGGCGGAGCGGCCCGATTCTGCCAGTCCTTCGAACCCAGCTGGATCGGCTCGCTCCCGCCGCCTCGCCTCGACCTATCGACGCCCGCAACGACCACTGACAGCGCCATGGATCTGGTCGAGCGCGGTGACGACCCGAAGAGATTCCAACAGGCGCTGGATGCGGTCGATCGGCTGATCGCGGCTGGCGTTCCTCCTTTGTATTTCGCCGAGGAGTATCTGATGACGGCGCGAGCGCTGCTCCTGGTTCGCCTCGGCAAGCGCGATCAGGCGTACGACGCGGTCCTGCGTACCCTCGAATTCGCCCCGTGGGAATACCAAGGTTGGAACATGTGCAACCTGGCCGCCGGAGATGGCAACAGCCGACCGCTCATCGCGCGCGCCGCATCCGCTTGGGTTCCCGAGCAGCAGGACTGGTGGAGCCTTCGCGCCTACTATTCGTCTCCGCAAGAGCAGGTCAGGTTCGCACGCCGTGCCTTCGAGTTGGACCGCGGCGATCTGAGGGCTGCCCTGAGCCTCGGCCGGGCGCTTTTGAAGCTCGGCCAATCGCAGGAAGCGCGCGCCATCGCCGTTGGTTTCTCGGACGATCGCGAAGATGAGCGGGAGCTTCGCGCCTACCTGCTCGGCCGCGTCGATCTGTCGGAGGGACGGATCGGTGCCGGCGTGGCGCGCCTGCGCGAATCGATCCTTGCGAGAATCCCCGGCCACGCGGCGGAGACTAGCGGCACTTCCATCATTTACGCCATGGACGGCGCCGCAGTGCTGGGGCGCGATCCCGCGCTCGCCGACGAGTGGGTCACCAAGTACGTCTTGCCCGGGAAGGACGACGAGCTCGCGCTGCAGGTCTCGCTGCAACCGGTGATTCCGGCCTGCATGCGCGCGTCGCCCGCAGTGGCGAAGAAATGCGTCGCCAGCCTGCGTTCACACTTCGACCCCAAGCACCCTCACCAATACGAATGGTCGTTCGCCTCCGACGTGATGCTCGAGGCGCTGGAGGCATCCCTACGCGGGGACCGGACGGCTGCCGCCGCTTCGCTGCGCCGGATGCGCAGCGACTCGGGACACTCGATCGAGGAGGTCCCGAATGCGTTCATCGAGGCGACCGGTGCCCACGACCTGGCCGCCGAGATCGACGAGGAGGAGCTGAAGCGGAACGTCTTCGCCGGCCTCGCCGCCAGCGTCCCGCGGGTCGCCGAGCGGGCGTTCCGTCGCGGCGACACCAAGCGCGCGCGCGAGTTGGCGCTGGAGGTCGTCGACAAGTGGGGCAACGCCGATGTGGTGGTGCCGGCAGTGGCGGAGATGCGTGCGCTGCTCACCAAGCTGCGCTGAGGAACTGAGCTTCTACGTGTGCCAGCTGTGACGCTGCGGTAGTCTCTGGGCGGGATGGGGGACGAACAGCCAGCGGAGTCGCTCTTCGGAAAGCGCGTCGGCAATTTCGTCGTCGAGCGGCAGCTCGGCCGGGGCGGGATGGGCGTGGTGTACCTGCTCCGACACGAGCAGCTCCCCAACACCTTCGCCGCGCTCAAGGTGCTCAGGCGCGAATTGGCCGACGCGCCGAGCATGCGCGGCCGCTTCGTGCAAGAGGCGCTGGTGGCGGCGGCGCTCGGCGGCCACCGCGTCGCGCGCCCGCTCGATCTCGGGCGCCTCGACGACGGCAGCTACTACATCGTCATGGAGTACGTCGCCGGGCGCACGCTCGCCGATCACCTCGACGGCGGCGGCGCGCTGCCCTTGCGCACCGCGCTCAAGATCGCCTACCGCGTCGCCGACACCATGGCGCTGGCGCACGCGCGCGGCATCCTGCACCGCGACCTCAAGCCGTCCAATGTGATGCTGGTCGGCGACGACGTCGACTCCGCGGTCAAGCTGCTCGACTTCGGCGTGGCGCGCGCGGTCGGCGCCATGAAGCTGGCGGTCACCGTCGAGAGTGCGATCATCGGCTCGCCCGGCTTCATGTCGCCCGAGGCGGCGACCGGCCTCGCCGTCGACGGCCGCACCGACGTCTTTTCGCTCGGCGTGACGCTCTACCAGATGCTCACCGGCGCGCTGCCGTTCGCGCCGGCGCTCGACCGCGAAGCCGTCGCCGC
>PNAM01000005.1:0-368 GCA_003170275.1 Myxococcales bacterium | reverse complement strand
GCGCTCTCGGTGCTGCGCACCGACGAGACCCCCACGCCGCCCGCCCCCGCAAACATCGGCCTCGACGCCACCCTGTCCATCATCGACGGCGAACGCCCGCCCGATCTCGCCGAGCTGCAGGCCCGCCTGGAGAAGTTCAGTCACACCCGCGCCCCCGACGCGACTCCGGCAGTCGCCAAGGCCCCGCCGCGCCGCGGCTGGCTGGTCGCGGCGGCGGTGGTTGTCCTGATCGGCTCGGGCCTGACGGCATGGCGCTGGTCCGTGTCGCGCCGCTCGCCGCTGTTCGCCAAGCACGCGCGCCTGGCCTGCCCACCGCTCGAGGCGATCGGCGTCGAGCCGCCCACCACCTGGCTCGGCGCCGCCGCCGC